>NZ_JAZDVZ010000005.1:190079-647330 GCF_036350355.1 Roseibium sp. FZY0029 | reverse complement strand
GGGTTTTTTCATGCCCAAACCAAGGGAGCCTGAGATGTTCCATTTTGCAAAACCCCCCCGGGCTGTGCACACCACCTGGCTGCATTGTTCCGCCTCCGACAATCCGAAGCATGACGATGTTTCGGTAATCGATGCCTGGCACAAGGCGCGGGGCTGGTCCGGCGTCGGCTATCATTTCTTCATCAAGAAGGATGGCACGGTGCAGACAGGACGGCCGATTGAGAAAATCGGTGCGCATGTCGCTGGCCACAACACCGGATCCATCGGGATCTGCCTGCATGGCCTGAAAGAGGACCGTTTTACCGAAGCGCAGTTCGATAGCCTTCGCACGCTCTGCGGCCAGATCAACGCGGCCTACGGGCTTCAGATGCGGTTCCGTGGCCATTGTGAGGTGGCTGCCAAAGCGTGCCCGGTCTTTGACTATCGCAAGGTTCTGGGGCTCGATGACAAAGGCTACATCATCGAGCCCGTGGCCACCCGTGAGCCGGTACCGCTGACCGCCATTCCCGACACTGTCAACCATGACACGGCGAACTATCCGGAACTCGACGTCGGAGACCGGGGCGAGGCTGTCGCGCGTCTGCAAGAACTCTTGAATCGTGCCGGAGCCTTCATGGGGATCGATCTCAAGGTTGACGGCATTTTCGGCGGGCAGACGGCGGAAGCCGTGAAAGAGCTGAAGCAGGAATACGACCTCTATCCGTCGCCGGTCGTGGTTGCCCACGTCTGGCGCACGCTGATCGCTGCCGAGGCGGCGCGGGCCGCATAGGCCTTCCAGTTCCGGCCGGCGGCCCGGACGTTTCGAAAGCCGCATCTTCCTTCCCGAAAATTGGAGAAACTGACATGTTCCGCAATGCAATCGCGGCGCTGATGGCGCTCGTTCTTTTTCCGGTCAACGCCATGGCGGCCGATACCACGGTTGATCTTTCCGCAGCTCTTGAGCCAGTCACTCAGATCGTGGTTGCGGTTATTGGTGCAGCCGCGCTCTGGCTTGGCCGAAAGGCCATCGATGCGTTCCAGGAGCGCACGGGCCTTGAGCTTGACGATCAGTTAAAGGACCGCGTTGATGACGCGCTTTTCAACGCCGTTCAGTTCGGCAAATCGAAAGTGCTGACAGCGGCGCAGGGGCATCGGTTCGAAGTCAATGTCCGCAGTGCGGTGCTGAAGCATGCATTTGAGTATGTACAGGCTTCGATCCCCGAAGCCCTGGACTATTTCGACATCAGTGAAGATCGGTTGACCGATCTTCTCGAGGCCCGGCTTGGTGTCGATCTCGATCTTGACGGCGATATTGGCGGTACGCCCGCATGAGTGCGCTGATGGCGGCCCTGAAGGCCGTTCTCGTGGATTGGCTCGTCGGCACTGCCGGCGAGCTGGTTCGCCAATGGCGTCACGAACACCAGGTCAAGCAGAACGTCATTCTGAAAGCTCAACTGAATTCCCGAAAGGCCATCGATCGTGCGCAGAAGACTTCTTCCCAGCGTTCTCTTGACGCTATTCGCGACCGGCTGCATGAGCGCGCCGGATCTCGGTAAACCGGCACCTGAAGTTGGAGACATCTGCGCCGCCCTGGGGCGCATCAAATGGACGGAGGAAGACGCTGACCATGTTTCCGGCACGCTGGCGGTGTCGCTCGATGAAGTGCTGGAAATGGAACGGGAGCACGGGTGCGGATGAAACAGGTGCAGGATTGGTTCTGGCAACTTCCGTTCACGAAAATCGCGGTCATTGGTGCTTTCGCGATTATTGGCGCAGCGCTTCCAAAGGATCTCGCCATTCGGGACAGGTGGATGACATTTTTCATCGGCTTCATTTCGGCGCTGGTTTTCGGGGAGCCAGTTCGCGAAATCCTGTCCCTACCGGAGTCTGCCGCCTATGGCATGGCGGGCGTACTCGCGATGACCGGTCGGAACATAGCAGTCTTCATTATTCGCGCCAGCCGGGACCCAAAGGCATTTGCCAAGGATATAATGGAGGTTTGGAGAGGGACGCGGAGCCGTTAGTGCATTTGAAGGCAAGTGCATGTAGAGTGCCCCACGGAATGGTAGGTGGTATTCCGTGGGGCTTCTGCAAATAAGGGCGGGAACCTTGTATTTGCAACCCGGCGATAAATGCACGGTTGCATTTGGATGTAAAGACTACTTTAAATATTTTTTTGTGCGGTGAAAGGTGGGTATATGGATGGGTCGGACTTTGGGCAAAAGCTAATCATATATTTCGCGCTTGGCGTGTTGGTGGTGGGCGGTTTGATGTTGATATGGTCTGAGCTCCTGGCTCAGGTAAAATGGCAGGGGTAATGGGGCCCGGATCGCGGTAACAGATGCCTCGAAAGAGGTCCCGGCCGCGCTCGCAATTGCTCCGCTCTATATGATCATCTTTTTAGCGGATTGTACCGTGGCGCAGTTGATGCGGGCTTGTCGTGAAAATGGGTCCGGTCACCGGTCAGTTTCTCGACCATGTCGTCGATCGCCTCGCTCAAGTGCATCGCCGTCCGATATTGCGGCGATCCGATCTTTGCCGATCGCATGACCTGGACAGCTCCAGCTCTGCCAAAGCTGAGCTTTTCCAGCACTTCTTGAGTGTTGATGAAACCGCGTCCGCTGCGACGTGACATATCCAAACCTGAAAGTTGTTCTCTATTTGTTCCAATATCGACCGGCTGGTTGTTTTGGCAAGAGCGAGCACCTGCAATCAATGCAGTGCTGCCGAGCAAATTTCGGACCAAAACCCAGCGAAGCAGGCGTTATGACTTATCGGATGGAGGGAACGTTCCGACCCATAGGCGACATCGGTGCTCTGTGCAGCGAAGGTCCGTTTGGAGCCCAGAGAGACGGATGCTGCACGCAACGTAGATGTCTGATTGTGAAAATACTTGTTGCACGGCCGGGCCAGGAATTCCCTGTCACGCGGCTGTAGCAAAACAACGATAGGGGCGGCTGCATGATGTGAAAGGAGGTCGGCTTTGACAACTTGGTTTTCGGATAAGGTCGAAAAACGCGGAAGTGAAATTGAGGGACGCGGCTTATTCTGCGTCGCACCTATACAGGTGGGCGAAACCGTAGTCGTAAAAGGCGGTCACGTCTTTGACCGGAAGAAGAGGGACGAGCTCGCCAAGACGCTTGGTCCTGCTGAAATCCAGATCGACGATCATTTGTTCATCGGGCCTGTGACGCAGGAGGAGCGGGAAGCGTCGATGATGTGTCTCAATCACTCATGCGACCCCAACGTGCAGATCGTCGGGCAAATTACCTTTCGTGCTTTGCGCGATATTGATCCCGGCGAAGAGCTAACCTTTGACTACGCGACTGGCGATGACGATGACTGGGAAATGGAATGCGCCTGCGGCACACCGCGCTGCCGGGGCCAGGTAACCGGAAGGGATTGGAAGATTCCTGAACTCCAGCGACGTTATTCTGGGAAATTTTCCGACTATCTCCAGAGACGGCTGACGAAGCAAAGCGCCTGAAAGCTGACCGTCGGGATAATGAATCGAATGGCAGCTTCGTCCGCATAGCGGTCATTCATTCAGTGCGTAGAAAATTCACACGTCCCACCCTTCGTTCGATTGCCGTACGCTGCGGCTAGGTGTGGACTAGATCTCAAGCGGCCTTATGACGGTGCGCGTGCCGATCCTGGACCTTGGCTGGCGCCAGGTCGAGGCAAGCGGCCCGCAGCTCCTTTGGTATCGAGTGCGGCGAATGAGTGAAACGAACCCAAATTAACCCCGCGCAAACGCTCTGCTAGACACCTGAACTGAGTTTCCCGAAGGGTCTTTGGCATTGGCAAAGACGTAGCCATCGGCCTGATGAATTTTTCCGAACTTCAGCCCGGCCACGCTCGCTGCTTCACAAAAGGCCGTGACGTCGTCGACATCAAACACGAGCTTCACAAGTGCCTGTCCTTCCTTTTGCTTGGCTGACGCTGGATGCAAAAGGATCGAGGCGCCAATAGCTTGAGGCTTCAGTTCGAGAATACGGTCGCCTTCGTCACATGAAACTGAAAAACCAAAATGCCTTGAGTAAAACTCCGACATTTGCTCGATCTTTTTGGTGTAGATCACTATTCGCCCGAGTGGTGAGGTCATCTCTATGGCCTTTGGATAAATTCGTCTGCGAAGGCATAACAGAGAAAACCAATCTACGTCAGGTTTGCCCTACATGATCGGCGCGGTCGCGGTCGCCCAACCGGATTCATGCGCCTGAAGCGAATGACGAATCGGAATACCGAGAACAGGCCATGAACGGATTTCGGTACTATTTCGGGACTGGTTTGTCAGTTCTTGTTCACAAAGGCGCAATTTTCATGGTTTGTTCTAGCTTGACTGGCCTCTGTCAGAGCTATAAACCCAAGCAAATCAACGGATCGGGGTATAGCGCAGCCTGGTAGCGCATCTGGTTTGGGACCAGAGGGTCGCAAGTTCGAATCTTGCTGCCCCGACCACTTACTCTTCCTGAAAATCAATTTTCTTGAACGCATGCGAATGGGTATTCGAAAGCGAGCAGTTTCGCGATTTCGGCCCTGCCATGCCTAAAGGCCGGGATAACTAAGGCCGAACTGCGCTCGTGTCTTGTGCAACTTCTCGCAGCATAACAGACTGTTTGAATAGGTGTTTCCACGCCTTGGGAACTGACTCAGTCTGCGGTGTCGCGCAGGCTGCGCCGGATGGGGTTTATGATACCGGATCCTGACGACCAGGCGACGCTGGATGTATCGGCGGCGATCGCTCTGCTGCAGTCCAGAATTGAAAAAGCCGGGCTTTCCCTTAAAGAAAGCGCGGATTTTTCGCTTTTCGAAAAAACCGTCCGCGGCACCGAAGACAAATACCTGATGGAAGACTTCTCGCCACGGTTTTTCGACCTGCACGGGGCGACTGCATTCTGGGTCGCTGCCGTCAACAGTAATGGCAACGTTGTTTCCGTGCAGGCCGCAAAGGTGGAGGATCTTAAAGACCGAAACCTTGCCGAACACTGGCAGCAGCAGCAGCGCCGGATCTTTGTCGATCCCGATCCTCAGGTGCGGTTCGGTACCGACCATGCACATGACGCTTATTTCATGCGTGGACGGATCGTCTATCACGGTAATCTCTGGCTGAGGCGGGACATCCGGGGGCAGGGCCTTGCCGAACCTTTGACCCAGTTGGGCTTTCTTTTGTCTCTGCTGAAATGGTCGCCGGACTACCTGTATGGACTGATGGCTGCCAAAAGCGCCGAGAAAGGCTTCGGTATCCGGGTGGGTTATCGCAGGTTCGTGCCGCGCGGCACCCATTGGGAAATTGCGCCCGGCCATATCAGGCCGGATGACTGGCTGGTCTATGCGACCCGAAGCGATCTTCACGGTCTGGTGAAACTGATCCTCAGAACGTGCGCTGAAGATCCTGAATAACCCCAAGATAGGCACAGAATCGAAGATCTGACTTCAGCGATGGCCGCACGGCGACGATAAGCCTTTCGAATGCGACCTCGAACAGTTCGCCGTTCACCTGAATTTTCGTGTGGGCATAGCCGTAGTAGGGAGTTCCTTCAAGCGCCTTGCGATATCCATCCGCCGAAGCATGTTCCAGGTCCGGATCTGGGGTGCGCAACCCAAACGTGGGGGTTGCCGGGTTTGCCCAGTCTTCACCGAACAGGTGCCTTTGACCACTTTCCTTGCCCACATAGAAGATTGGAGGCGGCGCGTTGCCGGGCATCTTGTCGGAGCAGAGGCTCAGCCGCGGCAGAAACGGTTTCATGCTTTGCTGGATCTGATCTGCATCAGTGGACATGATACTGTCGTAGAAAGCAGACACAGCAGGATCGGCAAGACCTTTTTCAATGGCCTTGATACCAAGTTCTGAAAAATGAGTATCGGGGCGCGTCAGCACGTTCCTCGCTCGGGTTCTGCTTTGCTGAAGCCGGGATGACTTCCCGCCGCTCAGCGCATTGTTTTATCCGCTTGCCAGCGGTTGAATTCAATCAACCTACCTGTCAAAGGCCTTGAGCAGTAGCGACATGACGTTAAGAAATTCATCGCGCTTTTCCGGCGACAGATCTTCAGCATCTGAAACAGAATAATCCAGCGTCAGGATCATGTCCCACATTTCAGTGAGATTGGCTGCGTCAATCGCTTCTTTCAGATTGGCTGGTGCAGCCGGAACCGGCTGCACATGTTCTGGAACATAGCTATCCAGTCTTTTAAGAAATTCGTAATGCATGTCAAAGCCTTATCGTATTCTTCCGGGGTTCGGACGGTTCAAGCCGTCCAGCCCTTGGATACTTTTGTTACGGAACGTGCGCTGCTTCCGGAAAGTCGGCGACATCAAGACAAGTTCACGTAAGGGTAGTTAATAGCACGAATTGCGCCTCCCTGTCATGTTACGTGATTGTCATTAACTGCTTCTCCGCCGACACCGTTAACGCATGGTTGTAAGGTGAATTGAGACGCTTCCCGCGTGAAGATTACGGGGCACGGCCAATATCGGTGTTGACACCGGCGGCAAAGGCGGGAAAAAGCTGCTGTGAGGAAATGCATCTCACACTTTCAGACTTGAGGGCACTGTCACATGGTTGCGCGCATCTACCGTCCGGCGAAAACCGCCATGCAGTCAGGCAAGGCGAAGACCCAGAGATGGGTTCTGGATTACGAGCCGGAAGTCGCCAAATCCGTCGAACCGCTGATGGGCTACACGTCTTCGTCCGACATGAAGCAGCAAATCCGGCTCTTCTTCGAAACCTCGGAAGAAGCTGTTGCGTATGCGAAGCGTCACGGCATCCCACACAGGGTCGAAAAGGCACGGGAGCGCAAGGTGCGCGGTTCCGCCTATGCGGATAATTTCAAGTTCAACCGGTCAGCACCCTGGACCCACTGAATTTGGTCTTTCCGTTCTCGGAAATCTTTCCTGAGAGGTCGGATTGCCTGTTGAAAGTGGCAAATTCGGATCGACACGGCCCGGAGTTTTGTCGCATTAGGTCGGCTGAGGTAATTGCGGGATCGATTTTGCCTCTGGAATGAACGGTAGATACAGTTTTGCCTGTTGTCATGCGGCGCAGGTTGCTAAGGCAGGCGGTCCGATCTGGAACGATTGCCGATCCTGAAAATGGCTCCGTAGCTCAGCTGGATAGAGCACTCGCCTTCTAAGCGAATGGTCGCAGGTTCGAATCCTGCCGGAGTCGCCATCTTCCTGAAAAACTCGAAAAACCGACAAGACACTTGCAGGGTCTGCGCGCGCTTCGTTGAACGAGGGCGTTCAGGAATGCGGCATCGGCCTTTCGTGGAAGCTCTACAACGTCCCGACAAAAATAAAAAAACCGCCAGCCCCTGCAATATAGGGGCGTGGCGGCATGTCAGAACACGAGTCGCTTGAAGATCAGAGGGTCTCGGACTTGGTCGTTTCCGCCTTCTGTCCAACCATGAGCGGCGTGATCTTTGTTTTGAGGATCATGTCCACATCTTCAGACCCATCTTCGAGGGACTGAAGAGCCATATCCAGGAAATAAGAACAGAACGTCCGGCCGTCCTTGTCCGATTCTTTCTTCGTATAACGGATCATGCGCTTGATGGCCTCGATTGCAGGTTCCTGCTCGAGCCCAGCACGGTCCGGTTTGTTAACGGTCTTAGACATTTTACTACCCACCAGTATTAGATTTGCCGATTGCAGCAACGCTGCTGTGACCATCCGATAAAAGCATGCTGTTGCAGCGTGAAATGAGCGTGATAAGGTGCTGTTGTGTTTCAGGTTGCATGATATTCGCGGTTGCGTAACGGCAACTGATAAAGTTTGCATTTCAATTACGGGGAATTAATGGCAAACGCGTCCTGCTTTGCGTGCCTTGGGCGGCCTTTGCTCCTTGATAGTGACCAGGAGCCTGTTGCGGTTAAGACCCGCAAGGCTCTGGCGATTATGGGGTATCTGAGCCGCATGAGCGGCATGGCGTCACCACGGGAAACCTTGGCGGACCTGCTTTGGAGCGGCACTGACCGCCACAAGGCAATGCAATCCCTGCGTCAGGCGTTGCGTCAGTTAAAGACGGCCGAGGAGACAGCCGGCGTTGATGTTGTGAGGTCTGCGGCTGGCCACATTCAGCTCGAGCCTTCGGCGTTCGCGTCCGACCTCATGCGCATGAACGTGCTTCTTGAGCACGGAACAGCAGCCGACTTTCGCGAGGCGGAGACGCTGTGGCGCGGAGAGTTCCTGACCGGTTACGACGATATTGATTCTGAATTTTCAGAGTGGCTGACGGTCGAGCGCGAGCGGGTACGTTCCGAACTCATCAGTGCTGCGTTCAAGCATCTGAACAGGATCACCACTGAGGATGGCGGCGTACAGACAGAAGCCGGGGCGCGTTTTGTTCTGAAGCTCGACCCCGCGTTTGAAGCGGCCCATCGCGTGCTTATCCGTCTCTATATGAAGCTTGGTCAGCTTGAGCGCGCGGAACAGCAGTTTCGGACCTGTGAACGTGAGATGCGGCTTCATCTGGATGCAGAGCCCGATGAAGAAACGCGGAAACTGCTGACTGATCCCGATGTCGGGGCTCCAGCGCCACGGTCTTCGCCAAATGAGGGAAACGGCAACACCAACAGAGGTTTCCTGCCGAACTACGATGACCAGGTGCCTTTGCCTGAGATCTCCATTGTCTCTTCCTCTTTGTTGAGGAAGGGCTTGAGTGACGCGGTTCATCTGAGAGAGGAAATCGTCTCCGGTCTTTCGTCGTTCCGGTCTTTCGAACTGTTTGAATCGGAATATTTCGGCGACGAAAACATGCCGCGACCAACTTTGATGGAAGGTCATGAACTCGGCAGCTACATGTTGCGGTTCCGCCATGACGAACGTTCAGGCAAAGTCGTTGTTCAATTTGAAGACAGGGGCAACGGTCAGATTGTCTTTAACGAGATCATCGATCTGAAGTTTTGGGATGGGCTGGTGCCTGCGGCAAGCCAGATCGTAAGCCGGATCCACAATCACGCGACCAGCCGGTTGCGAAATCCCGCCAAGACTTCTGTTTTTGCCCGCTGGTGTCAGGCAGAAGCCCTGCTTTGGGATTTCACACCGCAATCCGATGAAAAGGCGATGCGATTGCTGGATGATCTGGAACGCACAAACAGATCATTTTCCATGACCTATGCGGGCAAGGCTTCCATAATCATGAAGCAGGAGCTGCATTTCCCGCTCTTGGACAAGCCGTTTGCAGGCGAAGAAAACAATCTTCTGAACCTGGCGGAAAAATCGATCAGGCTTGATCCGTGGCAGGCGGTCAATCAGCGTGTCTATGGTTGGGCGCTCATCTTGTCCAATATGCCCGAAGAAGCTCGGCGAGCATTCCACAATGCAGGCCGGTTGAGCTCTGCAGATCCGGCCAATCTGATGTCGGTGGCAGAAGGTTTGGCTTTTTCCGGTGATATCAACGAAGCGCGCGTCACAGCAGAAAGAGCATTCTCGCTTTTCGCTTTCGTCCCGCGCGTGTTTTACGAATACCTAGCCAACATCTTTTTCGCATCAGAAGACTACGACAGCGCGATCAAACAGATCGAGCGGGGAGCCGGTGTCGGTATCAGCGGGTTGACGACGCGCGTGGCAGCACTGATTTGCTCCGGCAGAGAGGAAGAGGCCATTCAAACGCTTCAACGATTTGGAGAAAACCGGGCTGCCTTATTAAGAAATTCGCCTGAGCTTGCTCAAGATCCACAGAGCTGGAGAAAGAAGATCAATTTTTTTCAAAACGAAAAAATCCGGAACGATTTCGATAAAGGCGCTGCTTTGGTGCAGCGGTTCCTTTTTGACGGCTCGGGCTCAGTTTAGCGCGAACGTTGTCGATAGGCCCTTCAGATACTCCTTATCGGAGCTTTCCAGTTTTTTGTTGTTGAGGCGAAAAGGCAACGCCACTGCATTTGGGTTGCTTTTCTGATCGACGATCTTGAAGCGCATCAGCGCAACGGTTTCTTTAGGCAGTCCGAGTTCGGACATCACGCCGGCAGGGTCTCTTTCGAGTTCGCTTCGAAACTGTTCGTCGGTTGCAGCTCTGGCGATCAATTTGCCGAGCTCTTTGACGTTGCGCTGATAGTAGGGAAATCTGGCCATCGTAGCGTCCACTCGAAAGAAGGCGGTCTTCCTGCGCGAAACAGGAAGACCGGACAAATGTTGTGACGGTCCTGCGGGTTACTCCGGCACGTCTTCGTAGAAGCAATTGCCAAGAGCAGCTTTGCCGAGTTCTTCGAAATAGCTTTCATCACCAGCAGAAAGACGAGCGGCATCGATTTGTGCCGGAATGACCAGGTGAACCAGATCAGCAGTATCTGCAAAGATTTGGGCATCTGACTTGATGCCGACTTCGGCCAGAACTTCGATCGGGTTGGTAACCAGGCGCTCACGGGCTTCAGAATTCTGAATGATTGCACCAAGTTTCGCGCCAATTTCCAGTTCATTCCGGGAAGTTGTATCAGCGTGCATTATGAGCCTCCGGTAGGTTAAGTTGCAATGAAACTTGCCTGGTGGTGGGATGGTCACCGGGCAGCTTTGAAATTAGGTCAAACTTTAGTAAATGATTATGTATTAGGTGTATTTACTACTGATTGACTGCTTTCTAGAAGAATGTAGAACGAGGGGATCAACTCACTCAATGGCGGTTATGTTAATATACTCAAGCTGCAATTGCAGGGTGAGGCATAGTAAAAGTGGCTGGCAAGACATCGTTCGTTGGAGGCCGGTCCAGCCGATGCCGCACGTGTCGTCGCGATGATAATTGAGAGCGAATTTTCCAATGCTGTTCTTGCTGACCTGTCGCAGCTTGGTCTCGTTTCGCGAAAGGGTGAAACCGGGAAGATTGAGACCTCGGTGCTTGAACCTGACCTGCTACTGTTTTCCAGGCTGCTTTCGGAATACGCGCCGAGGCTTGTTCCCGTGTCGCGCCCGGGATGTCCTGTGTATTTTTGTACCGGTCTCCTGAAATCGCAGGATGCGGCGAATTTGAAGGTCGGGCGCGAACATCCCGCAATTCCTGCAGGCGGGCAGGGCGGCACCTTGGCGGGTGCAGCTTTGGGTTGTCTTGGCGAGCTTTCGGAAAGATTAAGTCTTTACAGTTTTGGAGGGGCAGACAGTCGGGTGGTTGAGGTCGATCAAAAACAACCACAGGTAGATTTCGCTCCTCTGCTCGGCTTGAGTGAAAATCAGGCGAACATTGCCTCTCGGGATCTGGGAATTCGGGTTCAAGGCACAAATAAACGGACCTCTGACTGGAGCAGCCTGTCTGACAGGCGAATTCAGCTTCGAAACCTGCAAACAGGTGAGACGGCGCAGTGCCTGAGTTTGGGAGTTTTGTTCCAGGAAATCGACGGACCTACAGGCAGGCGGTTGCCCTTTGCATCGAGTGTCGGTTGTGCCGTCTGGCATGACCGCGAGGGAGCACGAAGGCGTGCGCTTCTTGAACTTGTAGAGCGTGATGCAGTGGCGCAAGCGTGGTACAACCGCCTGGGGATAACTTTTCTACCGAAAGGTCTTTTGCACGAAATCCTCCCGCCTGAACTGACGCACTATCTGAATGATCAGCCGCGGGCGTGGGGCCTGTATCACGTCGATACAGACCTGGCAGTTCAGGTGGTCATGGCTGTCTCTCATGACGGACATGGCGGAGGCTGTGCATTTGGATCCTCTGCCGGCTGGGACATCGCGCAGGCATCTGTCAGCGCACTTCAGGAGATGCTGCAATCTGAAAACGCACTGACTTTGATGAACAAGGCCTATCCTGTCACGGGCACAGCAGAAGAAGCTCCCAAGCAGCCACCGAGGCAACTGGCATATGCCAGGGAGCGCGTGATTTTTGACGACCTTCCCCTGAAAAAGGCAACTGCCTTAAGCGAAAGTGCTGCGCTGAGAGCATTCTCATTCGAGGCATTGCTGCAAAGCTGCTTCGATCATGGGATCGATCTTTGGGAGTTTGATGCAACACGGCAAGATCTTGGCATTCCCTGTATGAAATTGATGTCTGCCGCGCTTTGCACCTGGGAACCGCGGTTCGGCAAGAGAAGGTTGTTTCACGGGGTCGTCGAACGTGGATTGCGCCAAACGCCTGCGACGGAGCCAGAATTTGCCGCAAGGCCGTTTCCGTTCTGAACGTTTGACAGGGTGCACAGCCGGCACTAATAAAATATGAGCTCTGAATTCATATTTGTTGACGCGGGGCGCCCGGATGGCAACTGGTTCATCCGAACTCTGGAAGAAACCTTTTCGGCGGAGCCTCGCTCCGCCCTTTTTCCGGAAATTGTTTATTGGACTGTCGGCCGTCCATCCGCATAGGGCCGGGACAGAGTCATCACCCAGAAATATCGCCACTTTCCATTGTTGCGATTGGTTCTGGCGATGCCCACGCGCGTCACGTAGGGGTTGAGAAGGTTCTTGTTGTGGCCTTCGGATCCCTGCCAGCCCCGAAACGCTGCTGAAAGATCCGCATAACCGGCCCCAAGGTTCTCCGCACCCGCGTAATTGGCGTATCCTGCCTTGTCGAGCCTTTGAGAAAGCCCGAATGCACTGTGTGCCCAGGTGTCCATGCTGTCGCGTTCGGCAATATGCCTGGCCATTTTTTGGGAAACCGCATCCAGTTCCGGGTCGTGGCGTAGCGCGGGCAAGCCTTTTTGCTGGCGATAGCTGTTTATCATCGACAGCATTTGGGCCTTGTCGACCGGTTGATCCGTCAGCACTGTCTTGTCTTCCAGGTCGCTTTTCCCGGGCAGCGCGCCACAAGCACTGAGGGCTGCTGAGAAAGCGACCAACAGCAAGGTTGAAAAAATGCGATTGCGCAGGGGTGCTCCTGACATCAGGCTTCATCTCCCGGCCAGACGACGCCTTCATCGGCGTAGAAATGAAAAGGACCTGAATACGCTTCGACATAGGCCATGTGAGATACAACACCGGTCTTCGGTGAATGATAATGCAGAAAGTATGCCGCCGGCTCGAAGTTGAACATGGCCGGACCGTCCTCCGTCAGGTCTAGGACAACCTGGTGCCCGGTGCTGGGGGCCAGTGTCATGACCTTACCGGCAAAGCTTGCGATGATGGGGCGATGAAGATGGCCGCACAGGAGACGGGCAACGTGCCTGTGTGGGGAAACGACTTCCGCAAGAGCATCGGCATCCACAAGGCCGATATCATCCATATGACGGATGCCGGAGAGTGCAGGGGGATGATGGAGAGCGATCAGCGTCGTTTTGCTGCTTTCCTTCAATTGACCGTCAAGCCAGTCAAGTTGCGCTTGCCCGAGCCGACCGCGCGGATCGCCGGGAATGTGCGTATCAAGGGCTATCAGGCGGATATCGCCTATCTCTGCCGTGTAGCAGATCTTGTCGTCAAGGCTGCCGGCGAGACCTGGAAAGCCTGCGAGTTCACGGCGCATGACTTGTGTGCCGTCGTGATTCCCCGGCACAAGAAAAACCGGCATGTCGACCCGTGACAGGATTGAGCGCGCCAGCGCGTATTCCCGAGGGTCGTTTCCGTCGGTAACGTCGCCGGTAATGACAAGAGCGTCGGGTTTCGGTGTGAGGCTCTGCAACGACCGGATCGCGCGCTCTGCAAGCATATTGGTGTCGGAGACGCGATAACAGGCAAGCCCCCTTGGACGCAGATGCAGGTCCGTCATATGAGCAATCAATGTCATGGAAAACCTTGTGACTCGTCAGGTGGATGTTCTCCCCGGACGATAACCGGGCGGTCGAAGAGGGCAAGCACTAGTTTCCCTTTTTGAAAAGCTCATGTAGGAGAAGCGTTCAGAAACGGGCGGACTGGGGCGGACTGCCCAAATGCAGGACACCGGACGCAGGAACTGGACAAGAAAGTTGATGTCGGACACGCGCGACGATCACAAGCCTGAGGCAGCAAGCGGGGCTGCCGCAAATACCGATCGCAAGGCTATGGCTGATGGCCCACCGGCTGCACCGCTGCGAAAGCCGGTCTGGCTGCACATTTTCGGGCATGACATCACGGCTCCGTTCCTTTTGCTGCTCCTGTCGCTTGTTTTGTTCGCTCCGGGGCAATGGACAGTACCTCCGCTTGACAGGGATGAACCTCGCTTCACCCAGGCGACCAAGCAGATGCTGGAAACGAACGATTACATCGATATACGTTTTCAGGATCAGGCCAGGCACAAGAAGCCGGTCGGCATCTATTGGCTTCAGGCAGCGGCGGTTAAGCTGACCGGGCAGGGACCGGAAGCACCGCTTTGGGCCTATCGACTGCCCTCGATCATAGCCGCCACGATAAGTGTCCTGGCGACCTTCTGGCTTGCCCGGGCATTCATGGGACCCGCCGGCGCACTGCTTGCTGCCGGTTTCGTGGCGCTGGCAATTATCGTCGGGGTCGAGGCGCGACTTGCGAAGACGGATGCGGCGCTGTTTGCAACCATCATTATCGCCCAAGGCGCGCTTGCGCGGATCTGGCTGAAAGACCCGGACAAAAGGTTATGGGGACTTGGGTTCCTGTTCTGGACCGCCCTCGCAGGCAGTGTGCTCATCAAAGGTCCTGTCGGGCCCATGGTGATCGGCCTTACGGTGGTCGGTCTCATGGTGCTGAAGCGGAAGGCTGCCTGGTTCAGGGGAACAGCTCCTCTCTTCGGAGTGTTATGGTTTATTCTGCTTGTTTCCCCCTGGTTCGTGGCGATCTGGCTTGCGACCGACGGCACGTTCTTCACCGAAGCGATAGGCAAGGATCTTCTCGGAAAGGTCGGGCAGGGGCAGGAGGGCCATGGTGCGCCACCGCTGACCCATCTCGGCGCGATGTTCGGCATCTTCTGGCCGTTGCCTGCGTTCTTCCTGCTTGCCCTGCCACTGATCTGGCAAGAGCGGAAAAGCCCGCTGGTGACGTTTGCCGTGGCCTGGTTCGTTCCAAGCTGGATTGTCTTCGAACTGGTCGCAACGAAGTTGCCGCACTATACGATGCCGCTGTTGCCCGCCCTGGCGTTGCCGGTTGCCGCTGCCTTGATGGAAGGCGCTGGTGCCAACGCTAAAACCTGGCTGCGTTGGTTGGCTGCTGCGCTGTTGGTAATTCCAGCCCTGGGGCTGGCGGCTGCCACCTTTGCCGGTCCGATCGCGCTAGGGGTCTGGCCATCGCCTCCCGGAGCGGTTCTTCTCACTCTGGGCGCTGTTTTTGCCATTGCTGCAGCATCCCGCCTCCTGCGCGGCCCGGCTCTCTACGCTTATCCTGCCATCTGTTTGACGGCTGTCTGTGTCAGCATCGGTTTCTGGGGCTTCGTCGGGCCGGCTCTCACGCCCATTTGGGTCAGTCCGCGGCTTGTCGCAGCCATGGACGAAATCCCCGGCTGCGCGGACAAATCAAACCGTCTGGTCGTGACCACCGGCTTTCACGAACCCAGTTTCATTTTCCTGGAAGGGACGACGACAAAGATCGTTTCTGCGCAGGACGCCGCTGCCTTTCTGTCAGGTGATGAAGCCGGTAATTCCGACACCTGCCGCATTGCAGCTGTCGAAAGCCGGGAAGAACCGGCGTTTTTGGCTGCAGCAAAAGAGATTGGTCTTGTGCCGGAGGCTGTAAAAAGGGTAGACGGCCTCAATATCAACGGCGGGGACGATGTCGATATCGGGCTTTATCTGAAGTCTGTGCCGACGGCGGTTTCAGAAGACGGCAATGAGCAACAGCAGTAAATTTGTCTGGCATGTTCTGGCGCGCATGCGTGGGAATACCCGGCGGGCTGCAATACTGTTTTCCGGTCGCAGGGAACGTGTGCACCACAACAGGGATCCTTTGCCTCCCGGGCAAAGGCCACAGGATATTCTTGCAGTCCTCTTGCTGACGGTCGGTATTGCAGTCGTTGCCTTCGACGTGCCGACCTATCCTTGGCTGCGCTCCTTGCCGGGCGAGTACAGAGCCGCCTTCCGGACCTTCACCGATATCGGAAAGGCCGACTGGATCCTGGTGTCCACCGGTTTCGCCTGTCTGTTTCTACTGGCGCTGGATGCGGGGCGTTACGCGTTTCGCTTGCGCATGGCGATCGGAGCCGTGTTCACCTACGCAGCCTTCATTTTCTATTCCGTCGCCGCGACGGGCCTCTTGGCCATCGTTTTCAAGTGGTCGCTTGGTCGTGCGCGCCCAAAGCTATATGAGGAAGTTGGCCCAGTCCGGTTCGACTTTCTGGCCTTCGACGGAACGTTCACCAGCTTTCCATCCGGCCATTCCACTACCGTTGCGGCGCTCGCGACTGCGCTGGCGTTCATTTTTCCGGCCTATCGCTGGTTGATCATCGTGGCGGGCTTCTGGCTTGCCTTCAGCCGCGTGATGGTTGGTGCGCATTATCCAAGTGACGTCATCGCCGGCACGCTTTTGGGAATGACCTTCACCTTTTTTACGGTTCGTGCCATGGCCCGGCGCCGGATCGGCTTTCACCTGTCTTCCGCAGGAAAGATCGAGCCCAACATGAATGCCCTGTCTGCGAAGGCCTGTGTGCGGGCTGTGTGGCAGGTGTTGCGCGGCCAGCGCGGTGCTGGCCGTGTGGAGGTCAACGCCCACGCTGCAGACACGACAGAACGGACAAGTGCATGACACAAAGCTATCTGGAGTCATTGGCGGCCAGCAAAGGCACGCTCGCTGTCACGGTCGTGGTTCCAGCCAAGGACGAAGCGGAGAATCTGCCAATCTTGCTGGATGAAATCGAGGCCGCCCTCAAGACCAGGCGTTTCGAGGTTATCGTGATCGATGACGGGTCCTCCGACGGCACGGATATCGTGTTGCAGGACTACGCGGCTACCCATGACTGGCTGCGACCCATCAGACACGAAAAATCCTGCGGCCAGAGCTGCGCGGTGCGCACCGGCCTTTTGAACGCGCGGGGAGATGTCGTTGCGACCATTGACGGCGATGGTGAAAACAATCCTGCCTATATCCCGGCACTCCTGGACGCTCTTGAGGCTGCAGGACCTGCGGTCGCCCTGGCTGCCGGACAGAGACTTGGCCGCAAGGCAAGCCTTGCCAAGCGGTACGCGTCTAAATTCGCCAACAAGCTGCGTGGTGCGATCCTGCGGGATAACACCCGCGACAGCGGCTGCGGCCTAAAAGCCTTGCGGCGGGAGGTGTTTCTGCAACTTCCGTATTTCGATAGCTGGCATCGCTTCCTGCCCGCTTTGGTGATCCGCGAAGGCTATGGTGTTACACACATCGACGTTCAAGACCGGCAACGGCGTCACGGAACGTCGAAATACGGGATTTTCGACAGAGCCCTTGTTGGCGTGCTCGATCTCTTCGGAGTTTGGTGGCTGCGCCGACGCCGCAAAAAAGTTCCCGATGTCCGGCCGTTGACCTGATTATTGCCCCAATCCGGGTGGAGAAGCCCGCCGACCTGCCTAACCACTGACTGGACGTGAGACATGAGCGCTCTTTACGATTGGATCCACACGGTTTTCATCGCGCAATTCGATTTCTGGATCATCCTCGGTTTCTTTGCCCAGGGCATGTTCATGATGCGCTTCCTAATTCAATGGATCGCATCCGAGCGGGTCGGCCGCTCGATAGTACCCGTTGCCTTCTGGTTCTTCTCCATTGCCGGCGGATCGCTGCTGTTTATCTACTCCGTTCAACGTCAGGACCCTGTGTTCATTGCGGGGCAGGGACTGGGGTTACTGATCTATTTCCGGAACCTGTGGCTGATCTTCAAGGAGAAGCGGGACGACCCGACGATCTGAGCCGTTCCGCAATTCATATCGTATTTGTTCAGCCGAATGCTTTCGTCAGGGCCTGATCGAGGTCGTCAATCAGGTCTTGCGGGTCTTCCAGGCCGATATGCAGGCGAACGGATCGCAGATCCGGATCCACCGGCGTGGCCGTCCGGGAGCCCTTCAAGCGAACCGGAATTGCAAGACTTTCGAAGCCGCCCCACGAATAACCGAGCCCGAAGAGCGTCAATGCATCCAGAAAGGCATAAGCCTGTTCCTGGGTCGTCCCGTCGCTGAAGTCGAAGGCGCATAGTCCCGAACCTCCGGAAAAATCGCGTTTCCAAAGTTCGTGTCCGGGATCGGTCTCAAGTCCAGGGTACCGGATGCGGCCGATATGCGGCTGGTCCTTCAGCCATCCAAGCACGGCCTGTGTATTGCGCTGGTGCCTTTCAAGGCGCACGGAAAGCGTTCTGAGGCCGCGCAGGCCAAGGTAAATGTCATCCGGTGCAACATGACAACCCATCGCGCCGCAGAGCGTATCCAGCTTTTCCCAGGCGCGTTCGCTGGCAGCAATCGTACCCAGCATGGCGTCGGAATGACCGACAATATATTTGGTGCCGGCCTGGATAGACAGGTCCACGCCGAAGGACAGTGGCTGGCAGTAAAGCGGGCTGGCCCACGTGTTGTCCATCAGGACGGTGGCACCAATGGTGCGCGCTTCAGCGGCAATCGCCGGGATATCCTGCATCTCGAAGGTAAGCGAGCCGGGGGCTTCCGTGAAAACGGCGGTCGTGTTGTCCTGAAACAGGCTTTTTATTCCGCCGCTGACCTTAGGTTCGTAGTAGGTCACTGCAACGCCGAGACCAGGCAGAACGGTGTCGGCGAAATGGCGGGTTGGTCCGTAAGCGGTATCGGCGATCAGGATGTGGTCCCCGGTTTTCACGCAGGACAGAATGGCCAGCGCAATGGCGTTCAGCCCGGAATTTGCGATTTTGACCCCGGCAGCTCCCTCGATCTCCTTCATCGCCCCCTCGAGGGAATCGGTCGTCGGGTTGCCTCTGCGGGCATAGGAGTAAGTCTGACCTCCCGTGACCATGGTTTTGGTATCGGGATAGAGAACAGTCGAAGCGTGCACGACAGGCGGATTGACGAAACCGTGAAATGCAAGCGGGTCGCGCCCAGCATGTGCAAGCTTGGTATCTTGCTTCAGCGGCTGCTTTGAACTGGTGGAAGACATGAATGCTCTTGGGTATGTGCGTGGTAGGACAGCGCGGCCATGAGTGACCGTTCGCCGAGGGCACACTTTAGTCATTCGCGTCATGGTCGCAACCGGCATTTCGAACGTGGTTGCCGGCTTCCATAATCGAAGAAATTTCTATCGACATTATCCCGCTGAAGGTCTCATCCAAATGGATTGAACCCTTTTTAGGCATTCAATGATTTCGAATTAGACATGTTCGCTGTTTGTGCATCCGCGCCGATGGCAAATGGCGGACTGCTGGAGAAATTTGACGAGATATCTGAAGCAAGTACTTGACCCGAACAGCTAAATGCCATCGTATGGAAGTGTTGGGTGGAACGAAAGATGTCTGGAGGAAGCAGCCGTTAAGGCTGGTATCCGTCCGAATTCAAGAGACGGAGAAGATGTCTTTCAAACAAACCCGACATAATAAAACTATGGGTAACAAATAAAGGCTGCATATCCATGTCCAACAAATTCCTTCCGCTCGTAATCGGCGCTGCTATGGGAGTCGCCGCGACGACGGCTGCTGGTGCAACGACGCTGGAAGACGTCAAGGCAAAAGGCTTCATCCAATGTGGTGTGAGCCAGGGCCTGCCGGGCTTCTCTAACCCGGATGCTCAGGGGAACTGGACCGGTATCGACGTTGACTACTGCCGCGCTATGGCTGCAGCGGTGTTCGGCGATGCTTCCGCTGTTAAATACACTCCGCTGTCTGCGAAAGAGCGCTTCACCGCGCTTCAGTCCGGCGAAGTTGACGTTCTGTCCCGTAACACCACCTGGACCATGTCCCGCGACACTCAGCTGGGCCTGAATTTTGCCGGTGTGAACTACTATGACGGTCAGGGCTTCATGGTTCGCAAGGACCTGGGCGTGACCTCCGCACTGGAATTGTCCGGGGCTTCGGTCTGCACCAACACCGGTACCACCACTGAGCTGAACGTTGCCGACTACTTCCGCGCAAACAACATGCCGTACGAAATCGTCGCCTTTGAAAAGGCAGACGAAGTTGTGGCTGCATATGACGCCGGTCGCTGCGACGTTTACACCACTGACGCCTCCGGCCTGTACGCACAGCGTCTGAAGCTGACCAACCCGGGCGACCACATGGTGCTTCCGGAAATCATCTCCAAGGAGCCGCTTGGCCCGGTTGTCCGTCAGGGCGACGATGAATGGTTCAACATTGCCAAGTGGACGCTGAACGCGATGCTCAACGCTGAAGAGCTCGGCGTGACCTCTGAAAACGTTGACGAGATGAAGTCTTCCGACAACCCGTCCATCAAGCGCCTTCTGGGCGTTGAAGGCGCATTTGGTGAAGCAATCGGCCTGCCGAACGACTGGGCCTACGCCATCATCAAGAATGTCGGTAACTACGAAGAGTCCTTCAACGCTAACGTTGGTCCGGACACTCCGCTCGGCATCTCCCGCGGCGTAAACGCTCTGTGGAACGACGGCGGCTTCATGTACGCTCCGCCGGTCCGCTAATCCTCTACCTTTTTGAGGATTGAAGGGGTTCCGGCGGCGTATTCTGCCGGAACCCTCAATAAATTCCACGCAATAAAAACCGGACTACATACCCGGCAACCGCGTGGGGGAACAGACCGCTTCCGTCGATAGGGGAGTGCCGCCAATGTGCGGCCAGGAAGCAGGTCGGACGCGATTGAGGAGAGGCTTCGGGCCGGGCTCTTTCGTGAAAACTTGGGCGAGGTTTTATGTCAGTAATGGAGCAGGACTCGGCGGGGGCGCCGGCGCGTGCTTCGCTGTTGAACGATCCCAAAGCGCGCGGCATTTTTTACCAGCTTGTTCTGGTCGTCGCGCTGGTGACTTTGGGATATGTCATCGTTACGAACACGATTGCCAACCTGGAAAGGCAGAATATCGCCTCCGGTTGGGGCTTTCTTGGAAATACAGCCGGATTTGGAACCAACCAGTCGCTGGTTGAGTACTCGGAGACATCGAGTTACGGACGGGCGCTATTCGTTGGCTTCCTGAACACGCTTCTTGTGGCGGGCGTCGGCATCTTATTCGCCACGGTGATCGGTTTCATCATCGGTATCGCCCGCTTGTCGAACAACTGGGTCATCAACCGTCTGGCGTATTGTTACGTCGAACTGGTGCGCAACATCCCTCTGCTGCTGCAGATCTTCTTCTGGTACTTCGCGGTGCTGCGGTCGATCCCGAGCAAGCGTGAAAAATGGTCGCTTTTCGACACGTTTCATCTGAACATCGGCGGGCTTAGACTTCCCAAACCTATCATGGGAACCGGGTCTGAATGGGTTGGTTACGCGTTGCTAATCGGGATCGCCGCTGCGTTCCTCGTGGCACGTTGGGCACGCAAGCGCCAGGAAGCCACCGGTCAGCCGTTTCCGTCTTTCCTGACCGGTCTCGGACTGATTTTCATGCTGCCCATTCTGACCTACTTTGTCATGGGCATGCCGATCAGCCTGGAACATCCGAATTTCGTAGAAACCGGACCGATCCTGCGTCAGGGCTTCGAGTTGAATGTCGGCTTGAACGTCATTCCCGAGTTTCTGGCTCTCACTGCGGCCTTGTCGATCTACACTGCGTCGTTCATTGCAGAGATTGTGCGTGCAGGGATCCAAGCAGTCAGTCACGGGCAGACGGAAGCCGCGCATGCTCTTGGCTTGCGCAATGGACCGACCTTGAGACTGGTTGTCATTCCGCAGGCTATGCGGGTGATCATTCCGCCACTGACGAGCCAGTATCTCAACCTGACCAAAAACTCGTCTCTGGCTGTCGCCATCGCCTATCCGGACCTTGTCTCGATGGGGGGAACGGTGCTCAACCAGACTGGCCAGGCGATTGAAATCATCGGCATCTGGATGGTTGTCTATCTGTCGCTCAGCCTCATCACATCGGCCTTCATGAACTGGTACAACCAGCGCATGGCGCTCGTGGAACGGTAAGGAGCGCGCACAATGGCTAATACTGATCTGTTTCATATCAGAACCGAGGAAGCGCCGCGTTTGCCGGCGCCGATCTCGACCACCGGTATCATCGGCTGGATGCGCCAGAACCTGTTTTCTTCAATAGGAAACACGGTTCTGACGGTAATCGGCATCCTGATTGCCTATTCGCTCATCGCACCCTTGATCCAGTTTGCGTTCATCGATGCTGTCTGGACCGGTGAGAACCGCGAAGCCTGCCTTCCTCAGGACGGCGGCCATAGCGGTGCCTGCTGGGCTTACGTGGAAGCCTACTTCCCGCAGTTCATTTATGGCCGGTATCCCACCGAGGAAATCTGGCGTGTGAACATCGTTTATTTCCTGTTCGCGGCGTTGCTTATACCGTTGGCGATCCCCAACGCGCCGTTCAAGAAAATGAACGCGATCCTTTTCCTGGTCGTCTTCCCGATCGTTGCTTATTACCTGCTAACCGGTCTGGTCTTCGGAGATGTGGTTATCCTCCCGATTGTGGAAACAGCCGTCTGGGGGGGCTTGCTCGTCACGCTTGTCATTGCGGTAACCGGCATCGTTGCCTCGCTGCCACTTGGCATCGCCCTGGCCCTTGGGCGGCGATCGAAAATGCCGATTATCAAGCTGGTCTCGATCATCTTTATCGAGTTCTGGCGTGGAGTTCCGCTGATCACCGTTCTGTTCATGTCTTCGGTGGTGCTGCCATTGTTCCTGCCGGATGGTGTGACATTCGACAAACTGCTGCGCGTGCTGATTGGCGTGACCCTTTTCTCCGCGGCCTACATGGCCGAGGTAGTTCGCGGGGGCTTGCAGGCAATTCCGAAAGGGCAATACGAAGGCGCTATGGCGCTCGGGCTCAGGTTCTGGCCGATGATGTATCTCATCGTTCTGCCGCAGGCTCTGAAGCTCGTGATCCCCGGCATCGTCAACACCTTCATCGGCCTGTTCAAGGATACGACCCTGGTTCTGATCGTTGGCATGTTCGACCTTCTTGGCCAGATCCAGTCGTCCTTCACGGACCCGACCTGGTCCACCCCCAGCACCGGTCACACGGGCTACCTGTTCGCTGCAGTGGTGTTTTGGACCTTCTGCTTCGGCATGTCGCGCTACTCCATATTCATGGAGAACAAGCTGCATACAGGGCACAAACGTTAGCAAACCGCATCCGGGGCGCGCGATAAACCGCGGCGCCCCGGCCAGAGGACCTTCTTGGAGTTTAAAAATATGTCTGAACACGCTGTACGCGACGAGGAACTCGCAGCCGATCGCACCAGAATGACCATTTCCGACACGGATGTGGCTGTCGAAATCAAGAACATGAACAAGTGGTACGGGGATTTCCACGTGCTGCGCGACATCAACCTGAAGGTCATGCGCGGCGAACGTATCGTTATCTGCGGACCGTCAGGGTCCGGCAAATCCACCATGATCCGTTGCATCAACCGCCTGGAAGAACATCAGGCCGGGCAGATCCTTGTCGACGGCATCGAACTGACGGACGATCTCAAGAAGATCGACGAAATTCGCCGGGAAGTCGGCATGTGCTTCCAGCACTTCAATCTGTTCCCGCATCTGACGATTCTGGAAAACTGCACGCTGGCGCCAATCTGGGTTCGGAAGATGCCCAAGAGGGAAGCCGAAGAAATCGCGATGCACTATCTGGAGCGCGTCAAGATCCCCGAGCAGGCCAACAAGTATCCTGGGCAGTTGTCTGGCGGCCAGCAGCAGCGCGTCGCCATTGCACGCTCCCTCTGCATGAGCCCGAAGATCATGCTGTTCGATGAGCCGACGTCGGCACTCGATCCGGAAATGATCAAGGAAGTTCTGGACGTCATGGTCGGCCTTGCCGAAGAAGGCATGACAATGTTGTGCGTGACCCACGAAATGGGTTTTGCGCGCAAGGTTGCCAACCGCGTCATCTTCATGGATGCAGGACAGATCGTGGAACAGAACGAACCGGAAGAGTTCTTCACCAATCCGCAGCATGAGCGCACAAAGCTCTTCCTGAGTCAGATCCTGCACCACTGATCTGCAATCGGCAAAAGATGCTGAAACTGCTGCGCAGAACCCTGACTGGAATATGTCTTGCCGTTTGCGCCATCATCCTGGCTTTGGGCCTCGGAACACTTGTTCCGAGGCCTTTATTCGATATTGAGCCAGGTGAAGATGCCTCATTCGTGCCGTCAGATGGTCGGCGCATTCTTGTCCTGAGCAACCCCATTCATACCGATATCGCTCTTCCTGCCGATCCTGATGTTCTGGAGGCGTTCGGCTTCATTTCCGATGCGGGTCTGGACCTCGATTATCCGGGTGTCTTTTGGGTCGCATTCGGTTGGGGAGGGCGGTCGTTCTATATCGAAACGCCTACCTGGGGAGATCTGAAGCCAGGGCCGGTGATCGACGCATTGACCTGGGATGCCTCAGTCATGCACGTCCGTCGCACCGGGGATATTCCCCTTGATCTGGACAGCGTCAGGGAACTTTACCTCAGCGAGCGACAATTCAACGAACTGGTCGCCGATATCAAGGCCAGTTTCCAGGCGAATGACACCGGGGCGCCGCGGGCCATTCCTGACGGTGCTTACGACGCCCACGATATCTTCTTTCCCGCGGTGGGTGGTTTTAATGCGTTGATGGGCTGCAACACCTGGACGGCCAACATGTTGAGGCGAGCAGGGTTGAAGACAGGCCTCTGGACTCCGCTTCCCGTAATGCTCGACTTGTCGCTGGATTTACACAACGGATTCTGACGCTGGTTTCGGTGCAAGCCGGTCCACAGCAAGTTCCGCCAAGGCCTGAAGTGTCGATGGCGGTTCGCCCGCACGGGCGCGCACTGAAAGACCATGCAGGATCAGGGACAAATGCTGGGCGGCAAAGCGCACACCTGCCTCCGGAACGGTTCCCCTTGTCTCTTCGCGTATCAGATCGGCAAACCCCTGATCCATCCGCTGAACCACCTTTTCCAGCATGGTCTTGAAATCGGGATCGTCAGCCACTTCTGTCGTCAGCGTGGAAATCGCCAGGCATCCATAGGCAGCGTTGCAGAGTGAAGACTTGCCGCAATAAAGGTCGACCGCCGCCGCCATGACGGCTTTCAGTCTGGGTTGAAGTCCGCTCGCTGACTGTCCCGCCTCCTGCAAATGTGCGTGCATCTGGTTAGCGAAGCGCGAAATCACCTTGAGATACATGTCCTTCTTGCTGCCAAAAGCAGCGTAAAGGCTCGGCCTGTTGAGGCCGGTAGCCTCGGCGATCTGATCCAGACTGGTCGCGGCATAACCGTGCTGCCAGAACACCAGCATGATGCGGTCCAGTGTCACGTCTTCATCGAATTTACGCGGACGTCCGCGTTTGTTTTCAGTCTTCATTTTTTACCAATTCGCACATAATTGTCGTCGCGTCTATTTTTATGCGATACGGTACATAAAATGAGTTTGTAATGGAGACGTGCTTGAAAATGCAAGGAAACAAAGCAGACATGGGGACATTGGCCTGGGGAAGACGGCAGGGTGAATTTAGCAAGGGCCGGCTGACCAAGGCCGAAAAACTGAAAGTTCTCTCCAACCTGGGCCGGATGGGCATGCTGGAAGCGTTGGATGTTCTGAAAGGAAGGCTCGGGCTTATCAACGCCTACGGCACAGACCTGGAGGGATTACAGCCACCAGAAACGGCATTGGTCCGGGATGCCATTGATTTTGCGGATGAAGTGCAAAACCTGGACCTCATGCGACATAGTTGGCGGACGTATTACTTCGGTATGTTGCTCGGTGGTTTTCAGAAGCTCACCGTCGACCGGGAAATTCTCTTTTGTGCCGCAATACTGCATGACGTTGGCTTGGCCTTCGGCCGAAGCAGTGAACCGAGGGACTGTTGCTTCGTGGTTCATGGCGCCGAGCGATGCCAGCACCATCTGATTGGCAAGGGACATGACCGGGCCAAGGTGCACCGGATTGCCGATGCCATCGGACTTCACCTCAATGGATACGTGTCCGAAAGGACTTACGGTGCTGAAGCCCATCTTCTTTCTCGCGGGGCAATGTGTGACGTGTTCGGAATGGGGCGGAGACGGGTTGCGCCGGAGGTTCGCAAGGACATCACCACACGACATCCGAAAGGAAATCTTGCCGACGCTCTGGAGATCTGGCCCCGCCATCACCTACCTGGAACACGCGCGGACTTTCTGATTAGGTTCGAGGCCTCTCGCAAGTAGCCGGCAAGGGTATCAAGACAGCGTCTACCAGGGGCGCGATTTTTGATAGATGCAACCCGGGAACAGCAAATGGCGAGTATTTTTCTTTGACAGGTTGTACTGCCTTTCCGCCTCGGGGAAGATTCGTGGATTGCTATTTACTGCCCTAAAAACAGCTGAAAGTGGGGAATTAGGTAATTATTCCGATCCACTTTTTCAGTGTCGCCCGATGTGACATTGTCACTATATCGTACGTAAACCTACAATTTATGGTTTATTTAGAATTATCGGGTGACCCTTGGTCAGTTTCTGTCAAGGTGATGTGTGATGAGCGACCAGGAATACGATTTCGATACCCGTTTAAAATTTGCCCAGATTGACCAGGCGACAATCGAAACTCTCGGAAAGCTCTGGCCCGTGATCGAACCGGTGCTGGATGATGTGCTGGCAGGGTTCTATGAACACATCAAGAAACAGCCGAACCTTGCAGCTCTGGTCGGATCGCATCAGCCTCGGCTGGTTTCGGCGCAAAAGGGTCACTGGAAGAAACTGTTCACATCGGGCTTCGATCAGGGCTATCAGCAGAGCATCAATCAGATCGGACATGTGCATTGCCGCATCGGCCTTGAGCCGCGCTGGTACATCGCGGGATACCTGTATGTCCTGCGTCATCTCCACGCGCATTTGATACGCAAGTACAGACGGTCCTTTCAGAACCTCACTGTCTTGTTGAACGACGTTACAGCCGCTGTCTTTCTTGACATGGATCTCGCGATTTCGACCTATGAAGAGGAGCTCCTTCTCGAACGTGCGGCACAAACGGAACGTTTGAACAAGGCCATCGAAAAATTCCAGAAAAGTGTCCAGAGGCCACTCGCTGATGTTGAAGACGGCGCACGCAGTGTCGCAGGTGAGGCAGAACATCTGACGAGCGTGTCGCAGACCGCCAGAAGCCAGGTTGAAAATGCCGGCCATGTCTCGAAAGATTCCAGCGTGAGCGTGCAAACCGTGGCTTCGGCCACCGAGGAACTCTCCAGCTCCATTCAGGAAATTTCCAAACAGATTTCCGGCGCGTCCCGCATCGCAAGCCAGGCAGCTGGCGGGACCGAACAGTCGAGCCTTCAGGTCGCGAGCCTGGCAGGTGCCGCACAGAAGATTGGCGATGTGATCGGACTTATCCAGGCGATTGCCGAGCAGACCAATCTGCTGGCCCTCAACGCCACGATTGAGGCAGCCCGCGCCGGGGATGCCGGCAAGGGCTTTGCAGTGGTTGCGAGCGAAGTGAAAACCCTGGCGGAGCAGACCGCGAAGGCAACCGAAGAGATCAGCCAGCAGGTCACCGAGATTCAAAGCTCGACCGACAACGCCGTTGCGTCCATCCAGTCAATTTCCGAGGTGGTGAAACAGCTTGACGAAATGACCTCTTCCATTGCTGCAGCCATTGAAGAGCAGGGAGCCGCGACACAGGAAATTTCGCACAGTATCCAGACAGTAGCGTCTGGCACACAAACTCTGGATGAGAACATCAGCGGGGTTGAACAAGCCATCAATGCGACAGATCAGGCCGCCGACAGTCTGCTGACGGCGTCCAGCAGAATGTCGTCGAGCACCAATTCGATTTCAGATGAGATCCGCGACTTCTTCGAAACTTTGAAGACCGGAACCTGAACCGGTTTTCCCCGGCTGTTACTCTGTGCCGGTGACGACATCCGTGTCGTCCCGGCTTCCCCATTCCGCCCAGGAGCCGTCGTACAGCGCGAGATCGCGGACACCCAGAACGGTCAGCGCAAGTGTCAGGATCGCTGCGGTGACACCCGAACCGCAAGACGTTGTAACAGGCTTTTCAAGATCCACCCCAGCTTCCTGAAATGCTTTTGCCAGGTCTTCTTTCGGCAAGAAGGTTCCGTCTTCCGCGATGAGCTTGGTGAACGGCAGATTGAGGGCCGTTGGCATATGTCCCGACTTAAGCCCCGGGCGGGGCTCGGGAGCCTCTCCGGCAAAGCGCTCCGCGGATCTGGCATCCAGGATCTGGCGGGTTCCGTTTGCGATTGTTGAGCAGATATGATCGAGGTCCGCCACCGCACCGTGGTTCAGCCGGGATGAAAAATGGCTTTGAACACGGCGGGGTGTGTCATCGTTGAACGCCCGGCCTTCCGCGCGCCACTTCGGAAATCCACCGTCAAGAACATATACACGCTCGGCGCCCATGCTGCGCAGGGTCCACCAGACACGTGGTGCGGAATAGAAACCGAAATCGTCATAGACGACCAACGTCTGACCATCGCCGATACCCATTTTTCGCATGGTTGACGAAAACACGTGTGGAGCAGGCAGCATGTGCGGCAGGTCCGACGACTTGTCACAAACTTCATTGACGTCGAAAAAGACCGCGCCGGGAATATGGGCGTTCGGATAGACGGGCGGAGCGTCCGGATGTGTAACAGGCGGCATCCAGGCATTGATCACGATCAGATCGGGCGAGGAGAGATGATCGTCCAGCCATTGGGTCGATACGAGAGGATGGTCGGTCATTTGGGCTCCTTAGGTCTCCAGCAAGCCTTTGGACTTGTGCCAGTCCTCGATGGAAAGGTCCGGATAGTGTTGAAAATGAACATGTCCGGGACCGTTCGGCACTTCTATCCAGTCAGGCTTGAACGCCAGCATGATATGGACAATCTCAGGCGGTGTTGGCAAGGGGCTATCGATGGCGCCGGCGTGCGGATGCACTAGCTCCGGCCAACGGGGATCCCAGGCCCAAAGATGAGATCCGCATGCCTTGCAGAAATGACGTTCCCCCGGGCTGATTTCGCCGTCTATCTCGGCGTTGTAGACCGCCTTCGATTCCGCGCCCATCACCTTCAGACTGTCCGCATCTCCCATAAGGTTGATGGCATAGCCGCCGCTGCCCGCCGTCTTCCGGCAAATCGAGCAGTAACAACGCATGTAAGGGTAGGGTGTCCTGCTTTCCACTTCGAAGGAAACGGCACCGCATCTGCAACTACCGGTCAATTTCATTGTTACCTCCTCGATCCGTCCCTCGGTCAATCTGTCAGGCGAATTCGAACACGCCTGTTCTGTTTGCCCTTTTTTTCGATCTTTCCGAGGTCAAGCGCTCCGATTTCGGATGTTCTGGTTACATGGGTGCCGCCGCAAGGCTGCAAGTCAACATCACGACCGACTCTGACCAGTCTGACCTTGCCTGATCCGCGCGGTGGTTTGACCGACATGGTTTTGACCAGACCCGGATTGGCGTCGAGTTCTGCGTCGGTAATCCATTGGGTAGTGACCTCATGGTCTCCGGACGCGAGCGCGTTGAGTTTCTCGGCAAGAGCTTCCCGGTCGATCGTCTCGTCACCCATGTCGAAATCGAGACGGCCTTCCGGATCTCCAATCTGACCTCCGGTAACGGGATAGGGCAGGGCCACGGACAGAAGATGCAAGGCGGTGTGCATACGCATCAACCGGTAGCGCCTTGTCCAGTCGATATGGGCCGTCACACGGGAACCAACGTCGGGCAGGCTCTGTCCTTGAGAGGGAACATGGACAATGGTCTTCTTGTCCTCGTCATAGACAGCCGTAGCAATCTCGAGTTTCGTTCCGTCATCAAGTTCCAGAGCGCCGCTGTCGCCAGGTTGCCCCCCGCCAGTGGCATAAAACACCGTTCTGTCCAGCACGATACCGCCTCGCTCGTTCACACCGATGACCTCAGCTTCACACGTTCTGAGGTAGGCGTCGTCGCGAAACAATGGCGTGGTCATCTTGAACTCCTTGAACTGAAGAGCGTTGAATTGAACAACGATCAGCCTTCCGCGCAAGGTCTATTTGATGGTTCCCAGGGCTTGAAAAATCAACGCCCGCAATCTGTCCGGATTGCGGGCGTCATTCTCGATCGAAAGAAAAGTCAGTCTGCAAAATTCAGGTCGACAAAACCCTCGGACCAGTTCTGGCTGTTTGCTTTTCCCTTTGCATTTGTGAACACCGGCTTGGCCGGGTCCTCACGCGTTACGGTGAAGCAGAGCTTGCCCCAGCCATCGCCGCTCCAGTCTTCGCAATAGTGTGCTGTCCCTTCTATCTCTACAGCTTCCCACGGAATATTCCGGATCTTGTCTCCCTTGACGACAACAACGGCAATTCCGTCGGCGTGGTTGTTCTGCCTGTACTCCGTCACGCCGTCTGGAAAGAACCCGTGGATGGAGTTGCCGGACATCATTTCGTTGATTTCGGCCACAGTAAGGTTGGCAGGATCTGCAAGTGCGGACGTGCTCACGGATAGTGAGGTCAACAAGGACAAGGATAACCACTGCAGGCCTGTTCTCAATTTGAGCATGTTCCCCTCGATTTCGGTGCTTGCTTTTGCGCTAAACCCTTGGTTTCGTTTAAGGGCACCTCGCATCCTGCAACACGGTCGAAAGAAGGCCTGTGAATATCGACGCCAAAATTTCGCCTGAGCCACCTCCTGAGCCTCGGAGAACTGCGGGAGACCCGCGTGTCAACGAGCCGCTCGGCGAAGCTTATTCGGCGTATTGGAACTGGTGGCTGAAACATTTTGTGCATCAGGCAGAGGCGCGGTTTCCGGATGTTTATGCAAGGTGCACTGAGCAGGAACCTGATGCCAAGGACGCACTGTCCCGCATCGGCATGCTCTACGAGGCGCGCGGATGTGCGGCGGTCTTCGGTCTGGCGCGTTCGCTCGGGCGACCTGCCGGGTTCGATGTGATCAGTCATCTTCTGACCAGTGCACAGAGTGTCGCAGGCCTGGTCCACAGATGGTCGGGTGTTCTGGCGTTGCAGTCGTCCATACGCTTTGAAGAAAGATTTGCCAGACAGGAATTCATTGTTGCCGATCAGCGCAAGTCGCTGGTCCTGTCTCCCTACAAGGTGCGCCCGGCGAACGAAAAACCCTTTGGACCGGCAATGCTGGCCGGGGTCGCCGCAGGAACGCTGGAAAGCGCCGGTGTGCGTATTCAGGGTATCTGGTCCGTAACCCGTGGAGGCGCTTCATATCCGATTTACCGGTTCGGCACCTTTCTTGGAGAGGGAATAGACTTCGACAGCGATATCCTGATCGTTCTGTCGGAAGATACACCCGGGCTAAATAGAGACGTCGGTTTGATGCCACCTGCTCGGAGCCTTTCCTTCTGCCATCTGCTGAACAGGCAATCGAGCGCTGGTGGGCACCGGCTTCTGGAAAGGGTTGTCGGCAGTCTTGAAAGGTCCGAGGGCGAGCACCCCGGCTTGACGTCCACAGCCGCCGAAATCGGATTATCTCCAAGAAGCCTTTCCCGCCGACTGACGGAAGCGGGTTTGGGATATGCCAGGCTGGTACGTTTCGTCCGCTTGCGCAAGGCAACGCGCCTCTTGGCGTCCGGCAACTGCTGCCTGGATGACGTAGCTTACCAGGCTTCCTATTCGGATCGGCATCACATGAGCCGGGACTTCCGCAAGATGGCGCAACTCACCCCGGCAGGCCTCAGAGAGTTGCTTGCACGCTAGAAAATGCTGCCAGAGCCTGACAGATCAAAGTTCGACGAAATACATAAAGGATCATTCGTTTGCCTTGGCCACAAGAAGCTTCAGGGCGAAGGTCCCCATGATGCCGGCAAAGGCCCAGTCGAAGGCACGCATGAATTTGGGTGAAGTCTTCAAAAAACGAGCAAAGGCGCTGGCGCCAAGAACCATCGCAGTGCAGATCGGCATGCCGAGCGCGACGAAGTAGAAGCCGAGGAACATAAGTTTACCCCTCGCGTGCGGATCGCTCGCGCTCACGAATTGAGGCAGAAAGGTCACGAAAAAGAGGACAATCTTGGGGTTGAGAATGTTGATCCCAAGTGCCTGTAACCAGACCCTGTGAAAGGGCTGCCTCTTTGTGGAAGCTGCCTGGAGTGACAGGCTTGACCCATTTCTGACAGCCTGGACGGCCAGCCAGATCAGATAGGCCGCGCCGACGATTTTTAATGCGGCAAATGCAATCGTTGAAGCCGAGAGCAGAGCCGAAACGCCGATGGCTGCGAGAACGGTGTGCACGACCAATCCGCAAGTGGCTCCCAACACGGCAGCAAGCCCGGCGCGGCGCCCTTGTGTCAGGGTCTTGCTCATGAACAGCGTCATGTCTGGTCCAGGTGTTAGCGCCAGAACCAGCGCGGCTGCTGTGAACGCAAGCAGGGTCGTGTCGTCCGGTATGTAAGCCATGGGTTGCAGATGCCGGTAAAGTTGTTCTGACAGATATTTAAATCATTCACCTCAGGGTCACCAGCAGGGACCGCTTCCGTTCGGCGCATTTACTGAGGACACTCGGAATGGGGATGTGCCTGGTCACCTGGCAGCAGTTCGCTTCTACCTGTTTTAAAGGATCGGAGACAAAAGCCGCGCGCCCTGGGCCAACACGCGGAAAACATAGCTGCGGGACTGAAACGCGTCGGGCCAGGTCAGGCGTGAGTTCTGGAAGTCGGCCTCCAGCATGCGTTCGACATTGCCGATCGTACGTGGATGGGTGAACCAGAGAGTCAGCTCAAAATTGATCTGGAAAGACCTGTTGTCGAAATTCACCGTGCCGATGGAAACGAGTTCATCGTCCATGAGAGTGACTTTTTGGTGCAGGAAGCCGTCAATATAACGGTAGACCTTAACCCCCCGCTGCACCAGCGTGTCTTCATAGGCATGACTCGCCAGCCAGACGGTCCAGTGGTCGCGCTTTTCCGGCATTAGAACGCGCACGTCCACACCGCGCATGGCGGCAGAACAGAGCGCCGTCTGGATATCGAGTGAGGGAACCAGATACGGCGTCGTGATCCAGAGCCGTTTGCGTGCCCGGGCCGCCGTTTCGACGAAAGCCAGTGCGCATTCTTCAAGCTTGTCTGCGGGCCCGGTTGGCATGACCAGCACGGCTTCGTCGCCGGGCATCGGAATCTCGCCGACCTGGGGAAGGTCGATGCGTTCGCCGCTCGCCCAGAGCCAGTCTTCCACGAAGGAAAGGGCGCAGGCGACCGCGGCTGGTCCCTCGACACGCACGTGCGTATCGCGCCAGTGCCCAAACCAGTTGTCCCGGCCGACATACTGGTCCGCAACGTTATGACCGCCGACAAATGTTACCCGGTAGTCAACGACAACGAGCTTGCGGTGATTGCGATAGTTCAGGCGCATCGGCCCGAGCAGGCGCAGAAACTTGTGGTTTTCGTTGAACCCGCAAACCTTGACGCCGGCAGCCTTCAGGCGGGACAGATAATCCTTCGAGAGAGAATGGCTGCCAACATCATCATAGAGGAAATAGACCGTGATCCCGTCCTTGGCACGGGCAATCAACGCGTCTGCCATTTCACGCCCAAGTTCGTCGTCATGAATGGCGAAGAACTGAAAGAAGATGACGTTTCTGGCCTTCGCAATCTCATCCTTTATGGCGCTAAAGGTGGCATCGCCATCTATCAGAAGATCTGTCTTGTTGCCGGCCATGAAGGGCACGCCGGCGACGCGTGACAGAACCGGCCAGTCTCTTGTTTCCACGTGATCGGTCAGGCCAAGCTCATCAGCACGCCTGGCGCGCTCCGCACGACCAAGGGTCGCCTGGATTTTTTCATAGTCGGAAAAGGACCGCCACCCAAACACGAAATAGAGCGGCACTGTGAGATACGGCATGAAAAACAGGGACAACAACCAGGCGACAGATCCCTGGGATGTCCTTGAATTCATGACCTCGCGAACCGCACAGATACCTGCGGTCACATACATGATCGCGACAAATGCCGCGACCAGTCCGAGATTGTTTGCCATGACGTCCAGAACACCGGCATCGGTAACGGCATCGCGAATGACCGCTTCGGCAGCATCTCCGCCTTGTGCCAGTGCTTGTTCTCCCGAACTCATGAAATGTCACCCCCCGGTGTTGATGCGTCAGGCGAACGGAGGCTCGATCGTGACCCTGCGTTCCAGCCATTCGGGAACGGGCAGATTTTTCGACCTGAGAAAGTCCGGATTGTAGAGCTTCGACTGGTAGCGGGTTCCGTGGTCGCACAGGATGGTCACGATCGTCTTGCCTGGACCGAGTTCGCGCGCAAGACGTCGTGCGCCTGCAAGGTTGATCGCTGAAGATCCTCCCAGCAGGAGACCTTCCTTCTCGGCAAGGTCGAAGACCAGCGGCAGGGCCTCTTCGTCCGGAATGGTGTAGGCGTGATCTATCTTCAGGTCGCCCACGATCGGTGTGCTGCGGCCAAGCCCGATGCCTTCGGACACGGACCCGCCTTCAGACGCAACGGCCTTGCCTGTCGTGAAGAGCGATTGCATTGCAGCACCGCGCGGGTCGGCACAGCCGATGACAACACCGGGCTTGTTTTCCTGAAGATAGGTAGAAACACCGGCCAGCGTACCGCCGGAGCCGACGGCGCAGATGAAGCCATCAACACGGCCGCCCGTTTGCGCCATGATTTCAGGACCGGTCGTCACGAAATGGGCTTTGCGGTTGTCCAGATTGTTCCACTGGTCCGCAAAGATGACGCCGTTGGCTTCCGTTTTTGCCATTTTTTCGGCAAGGCGGCGGGCTACGTGCTGGTAGTTGTTGGGATCGGAAAAAGGTTTTGCTGGAACTTCGACAAGTTCGGCACCGCAAAGGCGCAACATGTCCTTCTTTTCCTGGCTTTGTGTTTCCGGAATGACGATCACGGTCCGGTAGCCACGCGCACTGGCGACAAGCGCAAGGCCAATGCCTGTGTTGCCTGCCGTGCCTTCAACAATCACACCGCCAGGTTTCAGCTCCCCGCGGGCCTCGGCTTCAAGAATCATCTGCCGGGCAGGGCGGTCCTTGACCGATTGCCCCGGGTTCATGAATTCGGCCTTGCCGAGGATTTCGCAGCCCGTTTCCTCGGACAGCGCTTTCAGGCGGATGAGGGGCGTGTTTCCGATTGCATCGACAACAGAAGCGGACACAGACATTTATTCTTTCCCGGCTGATCTGGTCCGGTGGTACTGACCGGACAGAAGAAATCTGATGAGCCCCGGACGCTAAAGGTCTGAAGGGCCTTGATCAAGGTCGCAATGTAAGGGTTCAAAGGGCGATTGCCAGCACCAGAAGACAATCAGGTTTACTTTTCCCTCTGACGTCAAAAACGCGCCATCAGTTGTTCCGGCCAACCTGCTTACTAAAATTCTATTTCCAACAATTCTGTTGTATTTATTGATCCGAATTTTGTTGCCTGTCGTAAGGCCGATAGGGCAATTTAGGATGCTGAAGCAAAATGAGAGCGGTAATGGAAAAAAACGTGACCGGTATGGACGAGTTACTGGCAGGCTATGCCGCCGGAACCTTGACCTATCCGGCGCAGGCACTTGTCGGCGCTCATCTCGAGATGAGCGACTGTAACAGGTCCTATGTCAGTTCACTCGAAACACTTGCCGGGTTCGAACTTGAAGAAGCCGAGCCGGTTTCAATTTCCAACCGGGATGCAGTTCTGGAATCTATCCTGGATGGCCCGATCGGTGATCTGAACGACAATCAACCTTCCGCCAAGGTGGGCGGTGGCGCTGCCGCTGTTCCCGAATCGCTTCGGTCGATTATCGGCTCCTCCATGGAGCAGCTACCCTGGAAAACGCTTCTGCCAGGTGTGAAGGAATGCAAACTCGGCGAGATAGACGGCTGTGCCAGCAGCCTTCTGTGGGTGCGGGCAGGTCGTGCGATGCCGTCTCATACACACCATGGCACCGAGTTGACGCTGGTCCTCAAAGGCGGCTTCAAGGATGAGGACGGCCACTACGTGGCGGGAGACGTGGCCTTTGCCGATGGAGACATCGACCACAAACCGGTGGCCGATGAAGGCGAGGATTGTATCTGTTTCGCGGTTACCGCGGGCCGCTTGCAGTTGACCGGACCCGTCGGCCGTTGGTTCGCTCCATTCATCCGCTGAAAAACAATCCAACTTCCGGTCTGCTTGCGTAGAAGGGCAAACAGACCCGGAGACTGAATTGCCCAAGACAAATTATGTCGCCAAACCCGACCACGGATGCGCCTGGGTAACCGGCGCCAGTTCCGGCATTGGCCGGCAACTTGCGCTTGACCTCGCCCGTTCTGGATGGACCGTTGTTGCGACAGCGCGTTCGGAAGAGGAATTGGCCGAACTGGAAACCCAGTCAGAAGCGTTGCCAGGCACCATTCATGCATTGCCTGGTGATGTGACGAAGACAGACCTGATGGCCGGTCATGTAGAAAAGATCGTTCAGAACTACGGCGGGCTGGCCCTTCTGGTGGCCAATGCAGGAGTTTACCTGCCGCAGGATGGTCTTGATGCAGACGTTGAAGCATTTCGCAAGAGCTTTGACGTCAATCTCATGGGCACCGTCAACGTGCTTCTGCCGGCTATTGCGGCCATGAAGGCTGCAGGAAGAGGGCAGATCGCAGTGGTCGCATCAGTGGCGGGATACGGCGGTTTGCCGACTTCGGCCGCGTATGGCGCAACCAAGGCAGGTCTGACCAATCTGGTTGAATCGCTGAAATTCGATCTCGACCTGGCCGGTATTCGAATTCAGGTGATCAATCCCGGCTTTGTGGATACGCCCGCGACAGAGTCGAATCCGTTCCCGATGCCTTATCTGATGTCGCCTGAGGAAGCCGTGAAGGAAATCAGGAAAGGCCTGTCGCACCCTAGCCGGTTCGAAATTGCCTTTCCGCGCAAATTTGTCCTGCAGCTCAAGCTCTTGCAGTGCTTGCCTTACAGCGCCTATTTCGCGCTCGTCGCCCGCTCAACAGGCTGGAACAAAAAACAGGCCGGATAGTTCCGGCCTGTTGGCATGTGAGGTTTTGAGATGAAGGCCAGCCAGATCAGCTGGACTTCACGTAAACCATCTGGCGAACGTCAATATTGCCTGACCGGAAACCGGCTTCGCAATAATGGAGATAGAACTCCCAGAGGCGCTTGAAACGTTCGTCAAAGCCCAGTGGGCTGATCCTCGGCCAGGCCTGCCGGAACCTCTGTCGCCATTCGGCAAGCGTGCGCGCGTAGTCCTGCCCAAAGATTGTCTGGTCCATAAGGTCAAGACCAAGCGACTTGCCGATTTCCGCCAGACGGCCGGGAGGCGGCAGCATGCCGCCGGGAAAGATGTAGCGCTGAATGAAATCCGTGCCTCTGCGGTAATCGTCGAACATCTTGTCCTGGATCGTGATGATCTGAAGACCCGCCTTGCCACCTGGCTTCAGGCATCTCGACAATTGACGGAAATAGGTCGGCCAGTATTTCTCGCCGACGGCCTCGAACATTTCGATGGAGGCTATCCTGTCGAAGACGCCGTTTTCGTCCCGATAATCCTGAAAGACCACTTCGACCTTGTCGTTGAGACCGGCCTTGTAGATCCGTTCACGCGCATAGTCGAACTGTTCCTGAGAGATGGTCAAAGCGCGCACATTTGCGCCGACCGATTTTGCGACATATTCGGCAAAACCGCCCCAGCCACAGCCGATTTCAAGAACCCTGTGATCCGCCTGGATGCCGGTTTGCCGAACCAGAGAGGCGTATTTTTCAGTTTGTGCCTGCTCCAGGTCATTGGTCTCGTTGCTGTAGATCGCCGAAGAATAGGTCATCGAGGGATCGAGCCATTCCCGGTAGAAAGCATTGCCGAGATCGTAGTGGGCGGAAATATTGCGCTTCGATCCGCGTTTTGTATTTGAATTCAGCCAATGTCGGACAGACATGAGAAAGCGCGTGAACGGCTTTCCCTGGAGAGCCTCCAGAGTCGATTCCTGGTTGATACAGAAAACTTCGAGAAATGTTGTTACATCCGGCGATGACCAGTACCCGGCCATGAACGCTTCGCCGACGCCGACGTCGCCAGCCTGAACGACCATCCGAAAGAACGCCCAATTGTGGATTTTTAGAACACCATGCGGGCCGGCTTCCTGCCCCTTGATGTGAAACCTTCGACCGTCCGGAAATTGGACTTCGAGCGATCCGTAGCGGATCTTGAGCGCAAGGCCAGCCGCCATTTTGGCGAGGCGGGGTGTTCCCTTCAACTCCGCACGGAAGTTGTCCTTGGTCAGAACAATCGGCTCACTCATAGCAGAACCTCTTGAAATGTCAGTTGTTTGTAACCGGCAGAACATTGCCTGCCTGCCTTTTCGACCCGTCGTTCCCTGCGTCCATTGTGGGTCTAGCGTGAAATGGTACACGCTTGCGCCAGATTTTAAAGGCTTCCCAATGGATAGCGCCAATGACCTTGTAAGTCAGGAGAGGCACCCGCAGACACGCCCGAAGGATGGCCTTGCTGGTCAGGGGGGAATGTGTTCCGGAAAAGGTCGCGGACAGCAGTGGGCCTTCCGTATCCTTTTCCAGGATACGCACCCGGACTGTATTTCCCGGGGGCAACATGCGGAAGAAATAGTGTTGTTCCATGCTGATGAAGGGAGACACGTAAAACAGCTTCTTCTGGTCCTGTCGAATGCCGGCGTCACTGGACTGACTGCTGAGAACCGGGGCGACATAAGTGTGCAAACCGCCAAACGTGTTTCGCACCTCGTAAACGAGGGCAATCAACCGGTTCGACCGGTCATAGGCGTAATAAACACTGAGGGGGTTGAAGCCGTAGCCCAGCATCCGCGGATAGGCGAGCAGCATAATGCGCGCCGGTGCTTCAAGGCCTTCCTTGGCAAGAAGTTCGTTGACGTAAGGCCGAAGATCCGCCCCGTCTCTCGGCCCGTGGTCCTTCTGGTGAAACGACAGAAGATTGAACCGGTTGACCGAAAAAAACAGGCTGGATCGTGCGGCTTCGTCCAGACGATCCAGATCAAGCAGAACCGAGAAGACCTTGTAGGAAAACCTGTGCTCACGCGGCTTCATGCGGTGATGCATGACCGTGCCCGTGAACAGGGACGCTGCGGAGTTGGGCGGCGGTCCATTGTCGTTCAGGCGATTGCTCGGCCTTGCCTTCATTCGGCAGCCTCCAGATAGGTGCCAGCATCGGTTTCCCTGTCCCAGGGGAGGCGCGCACCAAGCGCTCTGGCAACATCCAGGCCGGACGACAATCCGTCTTCATGGAAACCATGTCCGCGCCAAGCGCCGCAAAACCAGGTGTTGTTGACACCCTGAATTTCCCCGAGGCGGGTCTTGGCCTGCTGGGCTGCCGCATCAAACTGGGGGTGATCATAAACATATTTCGCAAATGTGCAGTCTTCACGCGGCGGGGCGTAAGGGTTCAAAGTCACGAAGACCGGCTTCGAATGATCGAAATTCTGCAGCCGGTTCATCCAGTAGCTGACGGTTACGTCCCGGGTTTCACCTGCTTCGCGGTCGGACATGTAGTTCCAGGAAGCCCAGACCTTCTTGCGCTTGGGCATGAGGGCCTCATCCCGGTGCAAATAAACCTCGTTTGGACGATACCGGATAGACCCCAGAATCTCGCGTTCCTGCGGGGAGGGATCGCCCAGCATGGAGAGGCTCTGGTCCGTATGGCTTGCAAGGATCACGTGGTCGAAAACGTCCTGATGACCGGATTCGTCGCGCACAAGAACCTGGCCGTTTTGCCGTAGGATTTCGGCGACCGGTTTGCCAAGTCTGATTTTGCCGTGAAGGGGCGCCAGCAGCTTTTCGACGTAGTTGCGGCTGCCGCCGGAAATGGTCCGCCACAGTGGGCGGTCGAAGGACAGGAGACGGTGGTTTTCGAAAAAAGCGACGAAGCTTTCAGCCGGGTAGTCGCGCATCTCATTGATCGGCGTCGACCAGATCGCAGCTCCCATCGCAAGCAGATAATCGTTTATGAAACCGGCAGAGTACCGCTCGCGTTCCAGATAGCTTCCAAGTGTTTCCGTGCTCAGGCGGCCGGCCTTCAGGTCTTCGACAGCCTTATTGTTGAACCGGAAAATATCGCGCAACATGCGCAGGAACCTCGGAGACACGAGGTTGCGCCTCTGCGCGAAGACCGAGTTCAGAGAATGTCCCGACCATTCGAGTTTGCCGTTGTCCGCGGACAAGGCAAAGCTCATGTCGCTTATTTCATTTGCTACACCAAGATGGTCGAGCAGGGCGGTGAAGTTCGGATAATTGAGTTCGTTGTAGACGATGAAACCTGTGTCCACCGATACCTGGACACCATCATAGTCGATATCGGCCGTGGCGCTGTGGCCGCCGGGGCGCTCGCGCTTTTCGTAAAGAACAACGTCATGAAGATCGTTGAGGGCCCAGGCTGCACTGTTTCCGGAAATTCCGGAGCCGATTACGGCAATCCGCATGTCTTATCCTTCGGCGCGTCGCTGTTAGCGTGGAAAACCTGTTCTCTTGTCTGGTTTTCCAGTTGATATGCAGCGGTTACGCCTCGGCGAAATAGGCGGATCACATAGAACGATGAATTTTCTGGATTATTTTTGACGACACACTCAAAACAGGGCTTCTGCAGACGGCCTCAGGTTCATCGGTACCTAAAACTGGCGGCGAAAATCTACGTTCAAGCTAAGCTTGCCCGACGAAAGCCGGGCAAGCAGCCAAACAAGTTGCATGTCAGCAATATATTCCGGCCACTTTGCAAATCAGGCCTGAATAGTATCGACGATCCAGTTCCAGGCGATCTGAACGCGTGTTCTGGCAGCGTCAAAAAAGGCAACAACCTTCTGCCACACAAAGTCGCCGAAATCTGCAACCTGCAGCATGGTGCCACGTTTTTGCGTCGGTTCCTGACCGGTTTCGATCAGTTCGATCGTGGTCGCATCTGCACCTTCATTGACCACACGACGTGTGACTGTAAGAGTGCCTTCGTTGACCAGTCTGGACTCATCCTTGCCTGCGACGACTGTATCCTGATCCATGGAGCGAACGACAACGGCCCGACCATCTGGCAGCAGATGGGTTTCGTTGGTATTCACTTCACTGTCGTAGATCACTTCGCCAAAGGAATCGATCAGTTCTACCCAGATCGTTTTCCGGCCTTCTAGTTCAATTTCGCCCACCCAAATAGTGAGCTCACTTTCCAGCGGATCGGCCTGATCCTGTGACGCTGACGCGACTGTGACCGCAAGGCGATCCTCAGGCAACGTGATCGTTTCCTGAGGCAATGGGGCCGCAGCAGCGCTTCCCGCCAAGGCTAAGATAAGGCCAAGCGCAAGAGTTCCTGCTCTGGTATTCCGTTGCATGTACGCCTCCCAAGGCTAATACAACTTTTCCTACCGCGCGTGGGGTCTTTGAACGGTGGTCCTTGATAGGACTTTTTGGTCTTCCGCGCTTTTGCGCCCCATTCGTGCGGTCACGATTTTGCCATTATCGCACCACAATCTCCCGAATGCGTGTAACAAAGATCACAAATTCGGGCATTTTCAGTTACATTTCGGTAATAAGTGTGGTCTGACCACTGAAGTTCAAGGCCTATCACTGGTTTGTGAACACTTAGGCATCGTAAAAACTGACAATATACGCAGAGGAAGTTTGTTGACTGTTGTATCTTTGTCGTAGGTTTTCGACGATTTCGAACACTTGCCCGCATTTGTATTGAGCCGGCTTGGACGGCTTTTCAGATGTCTGCGACTGGTAAAGCAGCCCATCGATTTATCAATCCGCCAAACCCGCATCTCAAACAAAAACTCCACCGGGTGTGACCAGGTGGAGTTTTTCGGGATCTGCACAGTCGATGGGGCACGTGCTTTTGTCCCTTGGGACCAATTCTGTATAATTTCAGGCTGTTTTTGTTTGCCCGTTGAGCAGCCTGCCGAACTTGGTCCGGAGGCTTGAAATTGGTCATGTCGTAAATTGATACTGACCGGCAATTCACATTCAACCTTGGCAAAAGTAACTATGAGGGTGCATACAGCGGCGCCTTCAGGCTTAAGATCCTACCTAAGGCTATGATAGATTTGAGAAATGTATCCATATGCGAATGTTATGAATTAAATTCGATGTTGAAATTAATGCGCATAAAAATTTGCGAATGCTTTATTTTTAAATAATAGAGGTCCATCTCCCTGCGCACCTATAGAGTTTGAGGGGCAGTGCTCTCCTTTTTACCTTACGTATACGATACCTGGTCAATCGTGGTTTGTGATCGTGTCGGAGCCGGGCTCTGCCCGGGATGACAACCAGGCAAGTGGGCGCCATTCGACGGAGTGTTGAAAAGGATAGCATGGAACCTGCCGGTACCTGTTTTCGAGCCTTTCTATATCCTGGTTGACGGCGCCATCGGTAAGAGCCATTCGGGCAGGATTGGCAATCGGGGCCAGCTCCGGCGACAGATATCCGGACTTGACGATCAGGTATCTGACCGTCGACGGCTCGATACCAAACCGTCGAAAGTCGTCAAGATAATGGAAAGGGCGTCTGTGTTCCGTCAGGATCACCTTGTTGCCAGCAACTTCAACCAGAACCTCACGGGTATGATCTGAGCGACTGCCGGTCCTTGCCAGCAGGACCACGTCGCAGGTAACTGCCGGGCATGTGCTGCCAAGTGCACCACCGATTTTCAGGTAGGCTTGAGAACCATCGGTCAGTTCCCATAGTTTTTCCACCGAGGCCGGGTCTGCAATGCCGGCAAATACACCACCAGTCAAACCCTGATCCAGCCAAGCGGCCAGGACATCTGACCTGTCTCCCACACCACCACCAGTCGGATTGTCGCCGCTGTCTGCAAGGATGAAGGGGCGCGAAGTCGTGGATTTTGCATCTTCCAGACATCGATCCAGGGGCTTGGTGGCGACGCCAAAGACGAAATCCTGGCGCGCGGACCAGTAATCCGTTGCAATTTCAATCGCTGCCTTTTGAATGGCCGACCGATCTGTGCCCGTTACCACGGCGGCAGCCGTTGCTCTGGCGGTATCTGCCCATACGTAGCCCACCATGAGATTGGCATCGGTAATGCCATGTCTTTCATCGTACTTCGGCAGCGTCGCATAAAGCGATCTGGCAGGCTCGTCTTCCGTGCTGGTGCGTTCTCCAGGCAGAAGCGCGGGAATCGGCGCCCAGGCAACATATCTGCGTTGTCCACCACGCAATTGATCAACCAGGTTTGCAGCAGCGCGGCGGTGGGTTTGCGGAACGTCGATATGAGGGGCTGTGCGGTAGGCACTAAAGATGTCGATCTGGTCGACTATGGTTTGCGTTACGTTGCCATGAAGATCGTAACTGACCGCTATTGGAATGCGAGGTCCGACAAGTTGGCGAACAGCCGAGATCCAGTCGCCTTCAGCGTCTTCGAGCCCGACAACGTGCATTGCGCCATGCATGATCAAGAGCAAGCCGTCGAGCGGAAGGCTGACCTCAAGCTCGGCAAGAAAAGCAGATTTGAACGCAGAGTAGCAATCGGCCGTGACCGGGCCACCCGGAATGGATCTTGCGTGGAACAATGGACAAAAAGTGACGTCTGCAAACGGCTCACCATCGACGCCGGCTTGTCTTAGCAAATCCATACCCCGGGCTACCTTGAAGTCAGCCATGGACTGGAGAACCGGCGAATAGGTGCTGCATTCGGTATGAATGCCGCCAACAGCGATTTTCATCTTTTTGCCTCGTAACGCACTCAAAGCTCGGGGAAGAAAGGCACCTGTGCCGCAAATCGTTGCCAGGCCTTGCTGGAAGGCTCCGTCCAGCCCGCTTCGGCGACCGCATAGAGCCGCGGAAAGACCAAGTGGTTGAAGATCACGTTGTCGGTCATGTGCTCACACCAGATGCAGGCCTGAACACCCTTGAGACGTTTTTCGCTTCCCGCACTGAGGCCTGTGGATGCCTCATACGTGTAGCAGTCCTGCGGTGTGGATACGCCGGCCCAGCCCGCGCCCGGTTCCTGCCAGCCGGAAGCCTGAGCCATGTCCATGTAATAATGCTGCCCCGGCGTGCAAATGACGTCATAGCCCTGGTCGATCAGATCCTTGGTGACCTCCTGTTTTTGCCAGGCCATCAGCAGGACACCGTCCGGATCAATGCCTCCGCCGTGTGACACCTCATCCCAACCGGCCAGCTTCCGGTCGAGTTTTTTCAAGATGCCCCGAACGCGACCCATAAAGTAGGCTTGTACCTCCATCGTATCCGCCAGACCCTTGTCCTCCATGAGGCGTTGGATCTTTGGGGATTCAAGCCAGGATCTGACGTCAACTTCATCGCCGCCGATATGAATGAACTCGAAGGGGAACAGACTTGCCACTTCCGCAAAGACCTTTTCCAGAAACTCGTAGGTTTCATCCATTGCGGGGTTGAGTGCGTTGTTCGGGTATCCTTGAACGGAGTGATAGCTCTCAGGTGCCTCCGCCTGATCGGCAAATCGTGGGTAGGTTTTCAAAACGGCTGTGGAATGTCCGGGAACATCGATTTCGGGAAGAATGTCGATGTTGAGGCTGGTCGCATGAGCAACGATTTCGCGCACTTCATCTTGTGAGTAGGCGCCCTCATAGACTTCGGAAGCAAAGCCAAGCTGTGGAACCTGCTGGCAGCCGGGGCCCCGCCGCGCGCCACCGACGGTCAACTCCGGATAGGCCTTGATTTCAAGCCGCCAGCCTTCGTCGTCGGTCAGATGCCATTGGAAGACGTTCATCCGGCCCCAGGCCAAGATGTCGAGCAACCGCAATATGTCTTTCGGGCCCCTGAAGTGACGCGAAACGTCCAGATGTGTGCCACGCCAGGAAAACCGGGGAACGTCCTCAATCGAGCCCTTGGCCGGAAACCTGAACCTGTCCGGCGCCTGATAAGCACCGTAGGCGATCTGGGCAAGAACCGTCAGACCGTAATCACGCCCAGCAGGGCCACTGTAGGTCAACGTTGCTTTTGACTGGGCAAACGCGAGCCGGTAGCCGTCGACTGCAAGGCTTTTGTCCTGCTCGAAATCGATCTCGATCTGCTGATGGGAGGGCGTGAATCGGAATGGGCGCGGCGCTCCCGGAAAAAGGCGCGCAGAGAGTGCGTTGATCTTGGCAGCGGCTGCCTTTTCCAGGGCGGACCCGCAGGCCACAAGGAAGCTCGCCTTGTCGTCAGCATAGTCTGAAACGGCAACCCTCTGGGGCCATGGCACAATATGGAGCGGTTCGGAGAGCTCTCCTACCGGTATGTTGCGCCGTTCGCCACTATCCAGTTCTTGCGGCGCTTCCAGATCATTGCACAACACCTCAATGATACGGCCTTCGGTGCTGACAAAGGCAGACTTCGGACCATCCAGACGGTGCCGAGCTACGTTTGCGAGACCGGTAATAGAGAATGTCCAGGTTTCGCCGGGAGCTATCGTCTCGCCGGCCTTCGGCGTGATTTCATGAAAGTTCGCGATCCGGCAGAAGCTTTCGGCGTTTTCAAGTTTTGCATCTGCCGAAGCCCGATTGAGTGCCGTGTAGGCAAGCGTAAAGGCCCTCAGCGGCTTTGAGCTTGTGTTGGTCAGTGCAAACTCCTGGCGTGAAGCTGCAAGATCCTTTGCCGGGCGGTAGAAACAATCGAGCACAAACTTTGTCATGAGCTAAAATCCGTCGAAGTCGGAAGATTGAGTGAAGGATCGGGGGAGGGAAGGCGACCCGGCGGTCAGTCCGCTGTCGACAGGCAGGCAGATACCGGTGATGCAACGGGCTGCGGGACCGACCAGAAAAGAAACCGCTGCTGCAATGTCATCCGGCTCGGGAAGTGATTTGAACGGATACCAGGCGAGCACTTCAGCAAAGACACCCGGATTGGCTGCCTGCCGTGCATTCCAGGCCTGCGTCTTAACGGTTCCCGGTGCGATGGCATTAGAGCGAATGCCATATTTTCCATACTCAACAGCTATGGACCTGGTTGCGTGGATCAAGCCCGCCTTGGCTGCGCTGTAGGCAGGGTGCCCGAAGACGGACAGTCCGTTTACGGAGGCAATATTGATCACGGTGCCGGCACCGCAGGCAATCAGAGACCGTTCAAAGGCCTTGAAGCAATTGAGTGCGGCTTCCAGGTTCAGTGCGAGGTCCTTCGACAAGGTTTCAGCTGTCATCTGGTGAAATGTCAGAGCCGCTGCCGCCCCGGCGTTGTTGACCAGCGTTGTGACTTCACCGAGCCTTGCAGCTTCCTTTGAGAGCCGTTCCAAGTCCGCCTGTTTGGTCAGATCGCATTGGAATGCGGCAATGTGCGCACCATGGTTCTCAAGGTCTGCCGCCGCGCCTTCAAGGGCCGTTATATCGATGTCGACGGCGGCAATAGTGTGCGTTTCTGACAACTTGGCAGCAATGGCCATGCCGATGTCTCCAGCTGCACCTGTCACCACCGCAACTGGTTTGGTCGTTTGATCAGTCACCGAGTGCTTCCTTGTCATCCAGATCGCGTGTGTTGCTGAGCTGGTATTTGACGCGCCTGAGGTTCTCCCGGGCTTCATCCCCCCGTCGCATTGCGACAAGCGTGGCCAGAAGATCCGTCACAAACAGAAAGGCATAGCGGCTGGTGCTGGGCCGCAGGATATTCTCACCTTCCGGCAGATCAATCGCGATCGTGATGTCCGCCAGCTCCGCGACCGGGCGTCCCGGCCGGGTGAGGGCGATCACGACGGCACCATAGGTTTTGGCGGCTTCCAGAGCGCGAACCATCTGGAGGTTCCGGCCGGAGACAGACGAAGCGATGATGACGTCGCCCATGCGCATTGTGGCGGCCTGCATCAACTGCATGGCATGATCTGTAACGCTGACGGTTCGCAGGCCTAGACGGAAGAATCGGTTCTGGAGTTCATCTGAAATCATGGAAGACGTGCCCCCCGCACCGAAGGCCGCAAGCAGCTTGGCCGTCGATATGGCATCTGCTGCAGCGAGTACGGTCTCCATGTCGAGCGCGTCGCGCGTGCTGGCCGCAGCCTCCTGGAACTGTGCCAGAAGGCTGTCGGCGATGTCCGCCGGTGCGTCGGAAGCTGCATTCGCCGTCAGATACCGTGTGCCGGCGAAGGTGACCTGTGCGACCTGAACCTTGAAAGCCGTAAAGCTTTCGCAACCCAGACGGCGGCAAAAGCGGGTCACCGTCGGCGGTGAAACTCCTGCGCGTTCGGCGACATCCGTGATGCCTGCGTTCACGATGAACTCGGCATCGCTACGGAGCAATGCCGCCAGGATCCGTTCCGATTTGGAAAGGTCCGGCTCAATCTGCTGTAGAACGGACAGGATATCCCGCATGGGATCAGGCCGGTTTCTTATAGGCGACACAATCGATTTCAACCTTGCAGTCAACCATCATGGTTGACTGCACGCAGGCGCGCGCTGGCGGATGCTCGCCGAAATAGGTTTTGTAGACACCATTGAACGACCAGAAATCACGTGGATCATCGAGCCAGACACCAACGCGGACGACATGCTCGAGGCCATACCCGGCTTCTTCCAGGATCGCGATCACGTTCTTGATGGTCAGATGTGTTTGTTCGACAATCCCGGTGCCGACAATCTCACCATCCTTCATCGGAACCTGACCGGAAACATACAACCAGCCGTCAGCTTCAACGGCCCGGGCGAAGGGCAGGTTCTGGCCACCGGCACCTGATTTTTCAGCACCATAGCGTTTGATTGACATATTTTGCTCCAAAATGAAAACGATTTACATAGTGGTTTGACATTGGTTTTATTTCATCCGTATATTTTTCAAAAATCAACCGTCAAATGAAAATGGTTTCCGATATGCAGGCTCCTTCCAACAGTCAGACAAATCCCTTCAAGGGAAAAGATGAGGATCGCGCGGCGATCTGGGACATGCTTGTCATGCGGGACATCAATGCGTTCGTTGAAGCAGACTGGTCGCAGGTCGCCGAAGACTTTGACGAACACGCCTTTTTCGGAGTCGACGGCGGCAAGGTGGCCAATCCGGACGACTGGAAACTCGGTTTTCCGGACCTCGGTTCCTACAGGGAGCGTTGGTTGAGCCAGGCGAAAATTTTCAGGGCGACGGAATTCGCCGAAGACGCACGCGCAGCCATTTTTGAAGCAACCCGCCTGACCGAAATCGATATCAACGGAGACCGGGCGATCGCGCACAAGAAATTCGACGGCCGTATCCGGAAAGCCGATGGCAGCGAAGATCGTATGCTGTGGCAGACGCTGTATTTCTGTGTTCGCAAGGAAGGGCGCTGGAAGATCTGCGGCTTTGCCGGGTATCTGCCAAATCCTCTCGGAGCCGCGTCCTGATCATGACGAGGCCCCGCGCTTTCACCGCTGTCCTGGCGACGGAAACCAACACGTTTTCGCCGATACGGATCGATATTAACGCGTTCAGGGCGTCGTTGTTGGCAAAGCCCGGTGAACACCCGGAAACTCCGACCTTGTGTTCGGCGGTCATGACAGTCGGCCGGCGGTTTGCCGCGGAAAACGGCTGGGAAATGGTTGAAGGTACTGCCGCCTGGGCTGATCCCGCGGGGCTTGTTTCCAGACACACCTTTGAAGGGTTGCGTGACGAGATCCTCGATCAGCTGGCTGCCGGTGGACCGTTCGACGTCGTTGTGATCGGTCTGCACGGTGCGATGGTGGCGGATGGCTATGACGATCCGGAAGGCGATTTTCTCAGCCGAATTCGATTGATCGTGGGCCCCGACGTTCCGGTGATCGCAACATTCGATCCCCACAGTCATCTGACAGCCAAGCGCGTTGCCGCAGCAGATGCGCTCATTGCGTTCAAGGAGTTTCCGCACATCGATTTTGTTGAGAGGGCTGAGGATGCGTGGCGGCTTGCCGGACAGGCGGTTGCTGGCGAGATCACGCCAGTGATGAGCGTCTTTGATCCCAAGATGATCGATGTTTTTCCGACAACATCCGAGCCGATGCGTCGCTTCGTGGATGACATGATCCGGCTGGAAAAGGAAACGCCGGACCTTTTGTCTCTTTCGGTCGTCCATGGTTTCATGGCAGGTGACGTTCCCGAAATGGGAACCAAATTGCTGGCAGTGACAAATAATGCGCCGGAGCTTGGACAAAAGATCACGCGCGACCTGGGCGAGGCTCTTTTCGAGCTTCGCGGCAAGGTTCGCAGCGCAGAGGTTTCACCGTCCGACGCCTATGCCAGAGCATTGGACTTTGACGGTGGCCCGGTGACCATCGCAGACATGTGGGACAATCCCGGCGGAGGAACGGCGGGCGATGCTACAGTGCTTCTGGCGGAAGCCATGGCCAGAAAGCTGGAGAGCATTGCCTTCGGGTCAATCTGGGATCCGGTTGCTGTCCAGCTTTGCCACGCGTCGGGTGAGGGCGCCCGGATGATGCTTCGCTTTGGCGCCAAATCCGCACCGGAAACTGGTGACCCCATCGATGCCGAAGTCGAAATTGTTCGTAATATCCGGAACGCCGTACAAGCCTTCGGCCAGAGTATTGTTCCAATCGGCGATGCAAGTCTGATCCGGATCGGCGGGATCGAAGTGATCCTGAATTCGACCCGTGCCCAATGCTTCGACACCAGCCTGTTTTCCAATTTTGGCATCGATCCGACCCAACGGAAAATCCTGGTCGTCAAATCGACGAACCATTTCCACCAGTCCTTCGCTCGTATCAGTCCGTTGATACTTTATTGCGCGGCCGGACGTCCCTATCCAAATGACCCAAGGGTTACACCTTACAAGAAGGCTCCGCGGGACATCTGGCCTATCAACGAAAAAGGGCCGGTGAATGGGCATGACACCGATACCAGTTCCGGCAGCGCCGGACGCAGAGGAGGCTGAGAGATGAGTGTGGGGCTATCCATCCAGGACCTTCTTACCCCGGTAGCCGTAATCGATGAAACGGTTATGGAAACCAATATCAAGGTCGCACAGGAGTATTTCGACCGGATTGGCCGCAAATTCAGGCCTCACGTCAAGACCCACAAGATCCCGGCCCTGGCGGCGTTGCAGCTCGCCTATGGCGCATGCGGTATCAATTGTCAGAAGATCAGCGAAGCGGAAGTGTTCGCTGATGCCGGGTTCACCGACATCCTGATCACATTCAACATGCTCGGCAAATCGCGGCTCGACAGGCTGAAGCTACTGAACACCAAAGTGGACTTGCAGGTTGTTGCGGACAACGAGGTTGTCGTTGACGGCCTCGCTGGTGCGTTTTCGGGAAGCCAACCCTTGAAGGTTCTGGTCGAATGCGATACGGGTGGCGGACGAAACGGCGTCCAGAGCCCGGCTGCCGCAGTCGAACTGGCAAAGCGGATCAATGAACTCCCCGGGCTGGTGTTTCACGGTCTACTGACCTATCCGAAACCCTCGTCGGAGGCTGCGGTAGAGGCTTTTTTTTCGGAAACGCTGGCACTCCTGAAACAGGATGGACTTGAGTGTCTGGTCGTCTCGCATGGCGGGTCGCCGAGCCTCTTCGACAGCGATCTGGTGCCCAGCGCCACGGAACACAGAGCCGGTACCTATATTTTCAATGACCGCGCCATGGTGCGCGCCGGCATGTGTGACGTTGACGATTGCGCCATGCATGTTCTGGCCACCGTTGTCTCGAGGCCGACGGAATATCGTGCGGTCCTGGATGCCGGTTCCAAGGCGCTGACGTCGGATCTGCTGGGCTTTTCCGATTACGGCCTGCTGATTGACTATCCGGAAGCATCTATTGCGACGCTCAGCGAAGAACATGCGGTCGTCGATCTGACGAACTCCGCCGACAAACCACAGATCGGCGAACGGGTCCGGATCATCCCGAACCATACGTGTGTCGTTTCCAATCTGTTCGACCGCTTGGTATTTCACAGAGACGGTGTGGTGACCCGCATTGAGACGGTCGCCGCGCGTGGGCGAGTTGTCTAGAGTGTGGAGCCACAAATGAAGATGAAATGGTTTGAGGCGGATTGGTCTGCCTGAAGGCGCGGAAACGCAGGAAATATGGCTTATTTTCAAGCTTGCGCAACGCCGACGAGGACCAACCCGGTCACATCCGAAGGGCATGAAAATAACTCTACCGCGTGTCGTCAGCCTGCTTGACAGGTCAAAAAGCCCGCTCCGCGCACCCGTTCCTAACGCGGTTTCGCCATTTCTCATCCTATTTCGTCTTCATTTATGGGCCACAGCCTTGTCTTCCAGACGGCTTGCCTGCCTATTGACGCTATAGAAAACGGCCACCTCAAAAGGTGGCCGTTGTGTCTTCAAGTCTCAGACAGCAATCGTCAGATGTGCATGTCCGCCGCTTCCAGCTCTTCCAGCGACAGCAGGCGCTCATAAGCGTTGCCTTTGTCATCGAAGAGATGGCAATCGACGCCCTTCAAGCCCATGGAAACCGAGACACCGACCTTGGCCGGAGCAGATCCCGGCAGCACACTGCAGAAGGTGGATTTCGCACCAGCAACCGTGCTGTAGGTGACGGTGTGAATGCCTAGATGTTCGACGACAGTCGGGACAACATCAATGGATGCATCGGCAGCTTCCAGGGTCAGATGTTCAGGTCGAACGCCCAGGGTCAGGCTTTTGCCGGCAACGTTGTCCTCGGCTTTGACCTTCACGGTCAGATCCTGGCCTGATGGCAGCGTGACCACAACGCCGTCCGGGCCGGAGGTTTTGCCGGTTACCTCCATGAAGTTCATTTTCGGGTTACCGATGAAGCCGGCAACAAAGGTGTTTCGAGGTTTGTGATAAAGTTCCAGCGGCGATCCGACCTGCGAGATCACACCTTGATCCAGCACCACGATCCGGTCTGCCATGGTCATGGCTTCCACCTGATCGTGGGTGACATAGATCATGGTTGCGTCAAGTTCATTGTGCAGTTTGGCCAGTTCGACACGCATTTCCGCACGGAGCGCTGCATCGAGATTCGACAGAGGTTCATCAAACAGGAAGACAGAAGGTTCACGCACGATCGCACGGCCGATGGCGACACGCTGGCGCTGACCTCCGGAAAGTTCACCCGGTTTGTGCTGCAACCTTTCTTTCAACTGCAGAATTCCGGCGGCGGCCTGGACCTTTTCTTCCACCTTGTCTTTGGACAGGCGTTCGACACGCAGGGGAAAGGCGATGTTTTCGTAGACTGTCATATGCGGATAAAGCGCGTAGGACTGAAACACCATGGCAATGCCGCGTTTGACAGGCGGCAGATCGTTGACAACCTTGCTCTCGATTGTGATATCGCCGCCCGTAATTTCCTCAAGCCCCGCAATCATGCGCAGCAAAGTCGATTTCCCGCATCCGGACGGGCCGACAAAAACAATGAATTCGCCGTGGTCGACTTCAAGATTGACGCCCTTGATGACTTCCATCTGGCCATAGCTTTTGCGTACGTCGCGTAGCTGCAACTCGCCCATGGTCACTCCTTCTTTGAAGACGTGTCCGGGCCGCCCGAATATGTGGGAGAGGGGCCCGGACAATGCTCAAGGTGTTACTTGAATTCCTCAAGCTGTTCTGCGGCGATCTCAACGGCCTCGGCCGGGTCAACTTCACCCAGAACAACACCCTGCACGGCTTCGTTGATAGTATCTTGCAAGCCGACGTAGTCAGTAACGAAGGGTTCTGGTCCACCGGTTGCAATCGCATCCAGGAAAGCTTGCCAGGTCGGGTCCTTTTCGACGATTTCCTTCACCTCTGGCATGTCACGCAGCGGCGTGTAGCCTTCGGCGATTTCGAACGCCATCTGGTTTTCCGGGTTGGTCAGGAGCTTTGCAAGTGACAGAGCCTGTTCTTCGACGCCGGAGCCCTTGAAGACCGCAAGCGAGTCGGTGATCAGCAGTGTGCCGGGACCACCGCTCGGTCCATGCGGGATCGGTGCGACGCCCCAGTTGACGCCCTCAACACGGACGCGTTCCCATGGACCGGAAATGAACATCCCGATCTTGCCTTCGGAAAACAGCGGGCGCAGTTTGGCGCGGTCGTAGGCGATCGGGCCCGGCTGGGAGACTTCCGCCATCTTGCCGTAAAATGCCAGCGCTTCGACATTGTTCGGTGAGTTGAAGACAATCTCCCCGTCCTCGTTAATTACCTGGCCGCCGTTGGTATACACGTAGTTCATGAACTGGTGCATGGTGTTGTCGAATGAAGCCGCGGCGAGGCCGAAGCCGTCGGCATCGGTCTTTTCCTTGATTGACTTGGCGGCGTCATACATCTCGTCCCAGGTCTTCGGCGGTGTTTCCGGGTCGAGACCGGCTTCCTTGAACAGATCCTTGTTCCAGTAGAGCGCCTTGGTTGAGAAGGCGCGCGGAAGGCCCCACTGCTGACCGTTGGCGGTGATCGTCGCCAGGATCGGAGCTGCATAGCTGGCTTTTTCTTCCTCGGTCATATTGACGGGAATGATCAGGTCGTTGGCTGCGAGCTGTTTCAGCGTGCGAGAGCCCATATAGGCGATGGCCGGCGGGTTTCCCGCGGAAGCAAGGGTCGTGGACTTTTCCTGGCACTGGCCCCAGGGAACAAACTCAAGCTGAACCTTGTATCCGGTATTTTCAGCTTCCCATTCCTTGATCAGTTCATCCTGGATCGGAATGCCGGCGCCTGTGTTGTCACCACAATTGATCATGTGGATGATCTTGTCTTCTGCGTGGGAAGCCCCGGCGAGCGTGAGCAGGAGAGCTCCTCCCAATAGCACTGATTTTAGTGTCATCTGTTTTCCCTTTCTGGTTGGTTTCTTTTTGTTTTTATTCTTTGACGGCACCTGCCGTGAGGCCGGCGACGATGAACCGTTGCAGGAACACATAGACGAACAGCACCGGGAGAATACCCACGAGGCTGGCGGCCATGAGTTCGTTCCAGACCACTGTCTGGCGTCCGAAGAACTGGAACAGCCCGACAGGAAGCGGGTTCAGTTCGTTCACGGAGTTGAAGGTCAAGGCGTAGATGAACTGCTGTGCATAGGCGGTGATGAAAGCGGTAATCGTGACGACTACGATGCCCGGCAAAGCCACGGGAATGATCACGCGCCAGAGCGTGTATATCCTGCCTGCACCGTCGACCCAGGCTGCCTCCTCAAGCTCCTTGGGTATCCGCACCAGATAGGAGCGCAGCAGCCAGATGCCGGTAGGAATGACGAAGGCCGTTCCGGGAGCGATCATGGCAAAATAGGTGTTCAGCAGTCCGTATTGCTGCATCAGTTTGAACAGCGGAATGATCAGCACCGCTCCGGAAAACATGTTCACTGCAATGAAAATGCCGAGCAGCGAGTTTCGAGCCGGAAACTCGAAGCGGGCAAAGGCATAGGCCGCCGGAATGATGCAGAACAGGCCCAGGACTGTCACCACCGTTGCGATGAAGAACGAGTTGAGCATGTAGAGCCACAGCAGCGGCACGTTCTGCCACATGGTGAAGTAGGCTTCGAAGCTCATTTCGTCGGTGATGAACCTGTAGGGGATCGAAAACAGGCTGCTCAAGGGTCTCATCGACACCACGAAGGCTTCCACGAAGGGGGCCAGAACAAACGTCAGGAACACCGCGAGACCGAAATAGATCAGCACATATTCGTACCAGCGATACTTATGCAGCATTGTTCGGGCTCCTCTTGGCGAGCCGCGCAAGCAGCATGAAATAGACCAGCATGAAAGAGCCGAGGAACAGCACAATCATGACGGTTCTGGCAGCGCCTTCGCCATATTTGAAACGGCTGATCGCGGTCTTGTAGGTGTCGATGATCATCGTTGTTGTCGCGCCGCGCGGACCGCCTTCGGTCAGGATCCAGATGATGTCGAAAGAATTGAAAGTGGAGATCGCCGACAGAAGCGCCATGGTTGCGATTGACGGTACAATCAGCGGCAGTGTGATGCGGCGGAACCTGTAAAGTCTCGACGCACCGTCCACCCAGGCTGCCTCGTAGAGATCCTTTGCAATGGACTGCATGGCGGCCAGCAGATAAAGGGTCACCATCGGCACGCCGATCCAGACGTCCGTGACGATGGTCGACATGAAGGCGGAGTTCTTGTAGGCGAGGAACTCGAACGGCCCGCTCAGGATCCCGAGCCTTTGCGCCATGCCGGAGATCATTCCGAACTGCCCGTTGTACATCCATCCCCAGATGAAGACGCCAATGGCAATCGGGATCACCCATGGGGGCATGACCAGCACACGGAAGAGAGCTCGACCTGGAACCATGGCATTGAGAAGCACCGCTCCCAAGGTTCCGATCAGCATCTTCAGCGCAACAGACAGGGACATCCAGTAGAAGGTGCGCGCAATCACTTCGGGAAAGCGGCGCGACATGAGTTTCTCGTAGTTTTCGAGCCCTACGTATTCGTAGTTCGGGCTCATGCTCGTGTTGGTGAAGGACAGCCGGAACGTTTCGAACAACGGATAGGCGACGATGGCCAACATGACGAGCGAGGCCGGCACCAACAGAAGAAACGGGAAGTAGTCGGTCTTTCTCGATGATTGCGCCATGGGGTCTCCTATGCCACGCCGTAGCTGTCGAACTGCTGCCAGGTGTCAGTGAGGTCGATGACGCTCCGTGTGCGGCGCGCTTCATCCAGTTTGATTGCCGTCAGACCGGCTTCCAGCGCATCTAGAACGCCAACGGGTAGATTGCCGCCATTCTTGAAATAATGATGGAGGTCTCGCGCCATGGCTTCGTCAGCGCCGTAATGGCCATGCCGGCTGGCATCGACGACTTTGGGTTTGTCGATCAGACAGGCGGACGTCAGAGCGTCATGAACCCGGTAGTAGTTGCGGATGAAGTCACCTTCGGCCATGCCCTTCGTGCCCATGACCGCAAACCGGCGGAATTCGTCCGGCACATACATGTTGGTGTGAAAGCAAAGGTTTGCGCCGTCCTGATACTCGATCAGTGCCGTCTGATAATCGATGATGTCTCCATCGCTGTCGAAGTCGGCATTGCCACCGCCCCAGCGCGGGGTGAAGGGGTCGACCCTGCCTTCGATTTTCGGCGTCGGGAAAGTATGGTCCTGATCCGGCCGGTTTTCCGGAACGAAGCTTTTGCGGCCGCCGAAACTCGACACGAAACGCGGACGGCAGCCGGTGACGCCCTGGTAAAGGTCGAGGTCGTGACAGCATTTTTCCAGCATGAAACCGCCGGAGTTTCTGTCATATCGGCGCCAGTCACGCATGAAGAACGAGCCATGATAGGGCCCGATATGCTCGGATGCCTCAATGGAGACTACCTTGCCGATCTGGCCGGATTTCAGGCTTTTTTGAAGCTCGGTGTAGAGCGGCGAATAGCGCAGCACCAACCCGACAAGGACACGTTTCGATCCCCCATGCTTCTTCATCAGGGACAGAAGTTCGAATGTTTCTTCCTCGCTGACGACAATCGGCTTCTCGCAAAAGATGTAACGGACATCCGTCTCCAGGGCCGTTCGCAGATGATCCAGGTGCATGAAATTGGGTGAGCCGATCATCAGAAGATCGAGCTTTTCCTTCCGGATCATCCTGGCAAGATCGGTGTAGGCGGTCAGGCTATGGCCGCATCTCGCCTCGACATGCTTGAGGCCGGCCGGTGTCGGGTCGACATAGGCGCAAGGATCCAGATCTCCCGAAACCTCCTGCAGGCAGTTGCTGACGTTGGCAATTCTCGCTCCCAATCCGACATAGCCGGTCTTCATACTGCGGTCTCCGTAAACTGATCGATGGCATTGCGAAGGGCCTGAACGGCGCTTCCATCGGTATTCCTGATGCCTGCCTCGGCGACGAAACCGAGGCGCGTTTCCAAGCTCTGCGGCTCTTGCGAACGCTTCACCGAAGAGCAGGACGCATGAAGCTCCCTCACTCCGGAGTGTTTGAGGATGCGGTTGGCGTTTGCGGCGGTGATGCCTGATCCAGCCATGATTGAAATTCGGCCGTCTGTGAGCCTGACTGCCTGCTCAAGCAACTGCAGCCCGCCTTCCGCGCTTGGGGCCTGACCAGACGTCAGCACCCGCTCAAACCCGAGTTCGATCGCCTCTTCAATGGCTCTTGGATAATCCTGGACGGTGTCTATGGCGCGATGCAGGGTTGCCGGCAGTCTGATGCTCTTCAGCGCCAAGGTCAGGAAGTCGCGATCGAGATGATGCTGGTTGTCGACTGCCCCGATAACGATACCCGCCAGGCCGGCGTGTTCGGCCGCTTCCATGTCGCGCAGCATCACGGCCTTTTCCAGATCCGAATACAGAAAGTCTCCGGACCTTGGACGTATCATCGCGTAAACCGGAACGGGGAGCCTGGCGGCTGCCACCATGAAACCGTGGGATGGTGTCAGCCCGCCTTCGGAAAGGGCTGCACAAAGTTCAATGCGGTCGGCTCCGTTTTCGGCTGCCGTCCAGGCGCCTTCGAGGGTGTCTGCACAAACCTCGAGGGGAACCCTGGTCACCTCGCGGCCTCCTTGAACAGTGACCGCGCAACGATACCAGCCCCGTGCAGGCCGCCATTAGCGGAATACGCCCCTTTGATGACGAGAGGCTCGCCATATTCGGCAAGCACGATGTCCCGTGTTTTCCTGTCGATGACGTCCAGCAGGACAAGGTCGTTGGAAAGGCCTCCGCTTACCGGAATGACATCCGGCCCAAGCGTGTTGACAAAGGCGGAGAGCGCACGAGAGAGCAGTGTGGTGAAGGCATCCAGCGTTTGGGTGGCGGCTTCCTCGCCTGCATGCCAGGCAGCGGTAATATCCTTGCTCGGCTGGTCCAGACCATGCAAAGACCGATGGATCTTCTCCATACCGCGTGCCGAACAAATAGCGTCGATGCATCCGGTCTGGCCGCAGCCGCACGCATAATGCTCAATGCCCCTCAACTGGCCACCTGCGGTCGGGTCCATGATGGGGCCGTGTCCCCATTCGCCGGCAATGCCGCCATAGCCGGTGACAAGAGAGCCGTTGACGACAAGACCGCCACCAACCCCGGATCCCAGAATAATGCCGAAAACGACGTGTTTGCCTCGGCCTGTACCATCGACAGCCTCTGCAAGTGCAAAGGCATTGGCATCATTTGTTATGGCAACAGGGCGGTTGAGGGCAGTCTCCAGATCCGATTGAACTCGCCGCTTGTGAAGGCAGGGAATATTGGCCACATCCGCGATGCCGCTGCGTGCATCAAAAGCGCCAGCCAGTGAGATCGATATGGGGGAGCCATCAGGTCCGGAGCAGGCTGCGATGGCATCGACAAAGGCCTGCCAGTCATTGCCTGGCGTCGCAACTCGGCCTTTTTCCGCAACAGTTCCATCTACTTGGAGCTCTCCATGTCGAATGAAGGAACCTCCAATATCAAAACAGGTGATCATCGCCTGCTATAACGCCTCTGGATTTTAGTTGTTAACGACCAGTTATAATACCAATATGCAACCAATGATATGGCTAGTAAACCGAAAAAAGAAATTGGCATCATTTTTTTAACGAATTGGACCTGAAAGCCTTGTCAATTTGAACGGGATTTGGGGGGGGCAAGACGTGGCGCGCCGGGGTGGCGCGCCCCCGACTTTCAAACGCGCGATCTTGAAAGAGTCGCGGCTTGAAAAAGATCGGTGTTAAAGGAAGGGACGCAGGTTTCCGTCGTGTTCGGCGAGAGATTTTTCGGCACCTTCCAGGTCGAGACCTTCCCGAATCATCAGCACGGCAATCTTGACGCGCCCCCCGGCCTGTTGAAGCTTTTCAGCGGCGGCTTCAGCTGTGCAGCCTGTCAGATCCTGAAGAATGCGATAGGCTCGCTGGCGCAGTTTCTCATTGTCAGCCACAAGGTTGACCATGTGGCCCCGAACCGCGTGCCCCAATCGCAACGCCACCAGTGTCGAGATCATATTAAGCGCTGCTTTCTGGGCACTTGCGGCGCCAAGACGCGTAGATCCGGCGATGATTTCCGGGGGGGTTTTCAGGAAGATCGGGAAATCTGCCTGATGGAGGAGAGGGGTGTCGGCATTATTTGCTAGCGCCACCGTTCGCGTGCCGGCCACCTTCGCGCCTCTGAGTGCTCCGAGCGTATAAGGTGTTGATCCACTTGCGGAAACGGCAATGAGAATGTCGCCTTGCCCCAGGTCCGAATTCTGGAAGTCCGCAAATCCCGCTTCTTCGTCGTCTTCATAGGTACCGGCAAGGTGCAGCAGGTTTGCGGCACCGCCCGCATAGAGCATCCGCATGCGTTCTACGGGAAAGCCGAAGGTGCCGGGCAGTTCGAGGCAATCTGCCAGCGCCGTCAGTCCGGCACTGCCCGCGCCAGCGTAACCGATCTTTCCACCTGACACAGTCACACGCTGCAGTGCTTCGGCTGCCTTTGCTATCTGTGGAATGGCTGCTTCCGTGGCTTTCAACGCATCTTTCTGGCGTTGCAGCAGCAGGGACAGAACGTCTTCATCAGACCTTTTGGACAGGCCAATGGAGAGCGGGTCACGGTCTTCGGTCGTCGGCAAATTCATGGGTCAGGAACTCGGAGAAACGCCAAGTTTCATGTCGCGGATTAAAGACTCTCAGGGCAACTCCGCATCTGGGCGGCCTCTGTTGGGTGCTCCGGTTGCGGTGACGCAGGTTCGCAAATTGTTTTAACACTTGATTTTCGGTTTCGATAGAGTTTAAATTGGTATCTGAAAGGTATTATTTTCTTCTCCAAGGCGCCCCTTTTCATGACGGACTTCATTTCCATGCTGGAAAATGGTGACTGGCTGGCGAACTCCAGCGGTCCCAGATATTTGCAGTTGCGGCGGCGCATTCAGCAGGCAATTGACGACGGTGTGCTGAGAGAGAATGAACCGTTACCGTCAGAGCGTGAGATCGCGTCGATCACAGACCTTTCCCGGGTAACGGTGCGCAAGGCGGTTGCCGGTCTTGTCGAGGATCAGGTCGTTGTCCAGAAGCGTGGCAGCGGATCTTTCGTGGCGCCCAAGGTGCATAAGGTCGAACAACGTCTTTCCAGCTTGACATCCTTCTCCGAAGATATGGCTCGCCGGGGGCTTTCCGCCAGCAGCGAGTGGCTGCGTCGAGGACTGTTTCCGGCTTCGCCAGAGGAAATGTTCACACTCGGTCTCACATCTGGCCAGCGTGTTGCCCGTGTCGACCGGCTTCGCAAGGCTGACGGTACCGCTATGGCAATTGAGCGCGCCTCCCTGTCCGAGAACGTTCTGCCCCACCCGGAGCGCGTCACGACTTCACTCTATGCTGTCCTGAGGGCCGCCGGTTTGCAGCCGGTGCGCGCCATACAGCGTATTTCCGCGCGAAACCTTGAGCCCGTTGATGCTGACATACTCGGTGTGCCGGCAGGCTCTGCCGGGTTGAAAATAGAACGTGTGTCCTATCTCGGATCCGGAAACGTCGTCGAATTTACCCGTTCCGTTTACCGCGGCGATGCCTATGACTTCATCGCCGAACTTCAGATTTCGGAAGACTGACCCAAATGAGTGAAGCAAGTACCCTGGCCACGCCGACGCATATGCGCCGGGAAATCGAAGAGATTCCGGACGCTGCGCGCCGCTTGCTGGCGGTTGGACATCCGCTCATCCGCGAGATCGCAAAAAAAGCAGGCGCGCCGGTGTTTCTGGCAAGTGTCGCCCGTGGTTCCTCGGACCATGCTGCGACGTTCCTGAAGTATGCATCGGAAATTTACCTCGGACTTGCAATGGCCTCTCTCGGGCCGTCCGTTTCTTCTGTTTATGGCGGCAAGGTGAAGCTCGGCCAAGCACTGGTGATTGCGATTTCCCAGTCGGGTGCGAGCCCGGACAGTCTCTCTGTTGTGGAAAGCGCTACCAAACAGGGCGCCTTCACGGTTGGCTTCACCAACACATCGGACAGCGAGCTTGCAAGGCTATCGAGCGCTGCCATTGATATTTGCGCGGGGCCTGAGCGTAGCGTTGCCGCGACCAAGACATTCGTCAATTCCGTATTGGCAGGTCTTCTGCTGATTGCGGAGATCGGCGGTGACAAGGAATTGCTCGACGCGTTGGCCGACATGCCGCAGCATTTCGAGAAGGCGATCGACATGGATTGGCGCGCCCTTGCGCAGCCGATCGAGCAGCGCGGATCGCTCTATGTCATCGGTCGTGGACCGGGCTTGGCGATAGCCAATGAAGCCGCCCTGAAGTTCAAGGAAACTTGCCAGATTCATGCAGAGGCCTATTCGTCGGCCGAGGTGATGCACGGTCCAGTGTCGATCGTTGAAAACGGATACCCGATCCTGGCCCTTGGTGTACGCGATGCTGCTGAAGAGGGACTGGCCGAAGCTGCGGATCGCATGGTGGATCAGGGCGGCAGCGTCTTTGCGACAACAGACAAGGTTCGTCGGGCGGAAAGGCTCGCCTTTCAGGCGACCGGACATCCTTTGACGGACGCTTTGGTTCAGATTGTCTCCTTTTATGCCTTTATCGAGTGGTTTGCTCGGCACCGTGGGTTCAATCCGGACGTACCGAAGCACTTGAAGAAAGTCACCCAGACCGTATGACCTCCACAACCGCCTATCTCTGCAGCCGGGTTTTCGATGGTGAGAAAATCCATGCGAATGCAGCCCTGCTTGTCGAGGAGGGCAAGGTGGCTGGCCTGTGTCCGGTTGACCAGGTGCAAGCTGGCACGGAAACACAGGACCTCGGTGATGGTCTCCTGACGCCGGGGTTGATCGATCTTCAGGTCAATGGCGGCGGTGGCTTGATGCTGGGGGATGTGAAGACGGTCGATGACTTCGAACGTATCTGCGCCGCCCATGTAAAGCTCGGCACGACAGCCTTGACGCCGACCTTGATCACGGACACGCCTGAGACAACACGAAAAGTCATTGATCTTGCAATTGCGGCATGGGCGAGGGGCGTGAAAGGTTTTCATGGATTGCATCTGGAAGGCCCGCATCTGTTTGCGGGGCGCAAGGGCGCACATGACCCGCAGCTGATCCGGCCTCTGGCCCGGGAAGACATGTCGCTCTACCTGCGCGCAGCGCGGGAACTGCCGAGCCTTATCATGACCGTTGCGCCGGAAACGGTGCCGCCAGACCAGATACGGGAGTTGGCAGACGCCGGCGTTCACGTCAGTCTTGGCCATTCCGGTGCGACCTACCGGCAATGCAGGGCTGCGGCCGAAGCGGGCGCTTCGTTGGTTACCCATCTCTTCAACGCCATGAGCCCGTTGCAACACCGCGAACCCGGCCTTGTCGGCGCCGCGCTTGATCTGGGTGCGCTCAACGTCGGCATCATTGCGGACGGCGTCCACGTCAATCCGGTCGCGATGCGCATCGCGCTGAAGTCCAAGACTGGCCCAGGCAGGATCTTTATCGTCACCGACGCCATGTCACAGACCGGTACCGATGTGACGTCCTTCCTCTTGGGCGGGCGAGAAATCTTTCGCCGCAACGGTACACTGACCCTCGAAGACGGCACACTTGCGGGTGCCGACATCGATCTTCCGGCGTCTTTGAAATTTCTGACAGAAACACTCCAGCTACCGCTCGAAACGGCGCTGGCGATGGCCACAAGCGATCCCGCCGACGTGCTTGGTCGCCCGCTCGGGCGTTTCGAAGAAGGCTTCCCGGCGGACTTTGTGCAGTTCAGCAACGGCTTTGGTGTTGAGGGTGTCTGGATTGCGGGTCTTCAACAGGCAAGAGCATAACCAGTCAAGAGTGCTGATGAAAACCAGTTCGAACCGAGGTCGCGGGCGGTGGTGGAGAGGCTTTCTGGCTCGACACTTATGTCTTGTCGACCTTTTTCAACGTTGATCGAACGTTTCGAAGCGTCAGCAACGTGTTCGGTATTTGCAGCAGCTCCTTGAAAAAGCGGCTGACCAGTGCTCCTCGGTTTGGCTGATAGGGCGACGAAACGAACGATTTCAGACCCCATCCAATGCCACCGACGTTGGGGAGGGCGCGAATAGCGGTCTCGTAAAAGCGCCGAACCAGCGCTGAATTATTGGTCTTGAAGAAATGCAGCAGCCCGCATCGCTCCATGTCACGCCTGAACTCCTTCGTGATGACCGAGGTTTCACGTTTCGTGAATGTCCAGTTGATGTTGATGTTCTCGTCTTCCTTGGCAACCACCCGGTGGAACCACAGAGGCGGAAGGTAAAGCAGGTCGCCTTCCTCCAGATCGAATTTATAAAAACGTTTGTTCTTCAGAAGTTTCTCTTCGTCTTTCAGGAGAGAAAAATTGGTGAAAGGATAGCAGGGCAACGGTGTTTCGGGTGAAACGAGTACCCATTCCTTTCGTCCCTTCACCTGAACGGTGATGACGTTTTCGGCATTGGTATCGTAGTGAAATTCCGTGCGATTGTTCCTGCTGTTCACCCAGAACCGCCAGGCAACGGAGTCTTTCATGATCCGGTCTGAAGAGAGCACCTCCCTTAAGAAATCCGGCATCTCGATGTCCTGTTCAAGAACTGGCGATCGGCTGACGAAAAATACGCCTCTGTCGCGCACGCTCGCTAGAGTATGGAGTTCAGCCCGTAACCGTTTGGAAACCCATTTTCCTCTCGCCGGCCAGCTCTTTGCCAGTCCCTTGATGAGCAAAGGCTGTTCCTTGTCACAGTAGCGTGCGAGAAACTCGGCATATTCGGGAGCTTCCGTGACAGTGGGAATGGATTGGTCTGCATCGCCGATCATAAAAAGTATCCGGCTTGAAAGAGTTGCAGGTGGGATTGTTGGTGGTCAACGCCCGGAAATGAGGAGCTATTACGTAACGTCATATCACGATACGTCCAGTGCTTATTTTAATCAAGAGAAGGGCCTATTCGACACAACCCTGTCGTTCTCAAGGAATGAGGGGTGAGATGAGCGGAAGAATGTCGCGGCAACGAGAGAGGAAGATGTTCTGACCCGGAGCGGTGTTTCTTTTCGGGGCAAACGCGATGTTCACTATCAATTGCAAGACGCAACAATTCTGTGCCGATGCCAAACAGCAAGCGGACACCTATTGAGCTGACTATTTTTAGGAGGAGGATTTTCAGATTACAAAGAAGAGGTGGTGATGGCTCCCCAGGCCGGGCCTAGGTGGTAAGTCGAACTGAGCCGCGTTGCCTCGAAATATTCCGTGAAATCAATTGCTTGAAGTGGATCTCTTCCGATGTCTCTCGGTGGCCGGTGTACCTCTGTGTGTGTCCATGGTGTACCTCATTCTTGAGCACATTCGCGTGCCCCGTGCAAGGGCCCTCATGGCTTGCGGGCTGAATGTTGCGCAGGCTGGTACAAGCACACCATCCTGATATCGCCAGTTGAAACAAAGGTTGTTGACTCCGGAGGGTGTTCTCAGAAATTGTAAGGCCTTGATCAGCCTTGGTTTCTTTGATGTCCTCAACGAACTTTGACCATCTTCAGCCTCTCAGCCCCGAGCTTCATCGGCTTGGTGTTCTGGCTGAGCGGTTCTTTGCGGAGGATGCCAACACTTCGCTCATCAAGAGCAGGCAGTTCGCAGAGTACATGGTCAAGGAAGTGGCGGCTCTAAGCGGTCACTACGATCCCACGTCGAAGGATGGCACCAACGAGATCCTGAGGCGCCTTGCAGCCAGCCAGGTGATCCCCAGGGAGGTCGCTGACGTCTTTCACGCGGTGCGTAGGAAGGGCAATGAAGCGGTCCACGAGATCGGGGGCAGTGCGGGAGAGGCCCTCGCGGCGCTGAAGTTCTGCCGCTCACTCGGCGTCTGGTATCGCCGGACCTACGGCAAGGACCCAGCCTTCAAGGCCGGACCTTTCGTACCTCCACGCAGCCCGAAGGACATTGAAGCCGAAGCGTCCGCTGAACTTGAAGCCCTGAGGCAGAAGGTCCTGGAGGCTGAAGCCAAGGCGGCTGCAGCGCAGGCCTCCGCCGAAGAGCTAAAGAAAGCCCGTGAGGCAGCTGAGGAGCTTGCCCGTCAGGCGACGGAAGAGAGCACGATTTGGGAGAAATCCGCCCTCCAGTTGGAAGAGAATACGGTTGCTCTCAAGGAACAACTTGCAGCCATGCAGAAGCAGGCTGAGGAAGCTCCTGAACAAGACAAGGTCCTCTTGCAGAAGCTGGCCTTCGAAGCTGCTGGCAAGCTCGATTTGGATGAAAAGGACACTCGTCGCCTCATCGATGTGCAGCTCGCCGATATGGGCTGGGAAGCGGATACCGCCACTCTGCGTCACTCCAAGGGCATCAGACCGGAAGCAGGCAGAAACCTTGCCATAGCGGAATGGCCGACCGAGACAGGACCTGTCGACTATGCGCTCTTCGTGGGGCTCACCTGTGTCGCTGTCGTTGAAGCGAAGCGGGAGTCTGTCGACGTCCCGGGTGTACTTACACAGACCGAACGCTACGCCAAAGGCATCTTGCTCGAACCTGAGAACCTCGTAGAAGGCGGGCCTTGGAAGCATGGGCTAACTGATGCGTTCAGGGTGCCGTTCATATTCGCGACCAACGGGCGTCCGTTCATTCGCCAATTCAAGGTAAAGTCCGGGATCTGGTATCTGGATACCCGGCGGCCCAGCAATCAGCCACATCCCCTTCGTCAATGGTTCTCACCCAAGGACCTTATCGACAAGCTGGAGACGGATGTCGATGCAGCGGCTCAGGGGCTGGCAGAAGAAAAGCTCGGCAAAGGAAGGCTCAGACCCTATCAGGAAGACGCCATCGAGGCCGTAGAGAAGGCCATTGAGGACGGTGCCAGAGACGCCCTGGTGTCCATGGCGACAGGAACGGGCAAGACGCGAACAGCCATTGCGCTGATGTATCGTCTTCTCAAGCACAAGAGGTTCCGGCGCATTCTGTTCCTCGTCGATAGGAAGGCACTCGGCAGGCAGACAACAGACGCCCTGGAGACCACCGAACTCGACGGTATGTTGAACTTTGCGCAGATCTACAAGGTAGCCGGGCTCGACAAGAAGGTACCGGAAAAGGACGATCAGGTGCAGGTAGCGACCGTTCAGTCTCTCATCGCCCGCATCCTGAATGAGCCTGACGTTGCCCAGCGCCCTACACCGGGAACCTTTGACTGCATCATAGTGGATGAAGCCCACAGAGGCTACACGCTTGATGCAGAGCTTCGCGAGAGTGACCTGGGCTTTCGGAACCTTGAGGAGTACCAGTCCGCCTATCGGCAAGTGCTCGACTATTTCGATGCGGTGAAGGTAGCCCTAACGGCAACGCCAGCGCTGCACACGCGGGAAATCTTCGGGCATCCGGTGTTTCACTATGGGTATCGGCAGGCTGTCGTAGAAGGCTATCTGAACGATCACCTGCCACCGAGACGGATCACGACGGCCCTGGCTGAAGCAGGCATCCACTACAGTGGCGGTGATGAGGTCGAGATCATTGACCGCAAGACTGGTGTCGTCGATCTCTTCGAGCTGCCTGACGATGTCGAACTGGACTACGACCTCGCCACCTTCAACAAGCGGGTCTATTCGGAAGCTTTCAACGAGACTGTCTGCCGAGCGATCGCGTCAGAGGTGCCTCCGGACAAGCCAGGTAAAACCTTGCTCTTTGCCGCTAGGGACAGCCATGCGGATGATGTTGTCCGGCTGCTGGTGGAAGTCCTTCAGGACGAATACGGCCAGGATGCCGTACCCTATGGCATGGTCCAGAAGATCACCGGGTCGGTCGACAAGTACCAGGACCTGATCCTGAAGTTCAAGAATGACAGCTACCCGAAGTACGTGGTGACGGTCGACCTCTTGACCACCGGTGTCGATATTACTTCGATCTGCAATCTGGTCTTCATGCGCAGGGTGAGGAGCCGCATCCTCTATGATCAAATGATTGGGCGGGCGACACGCCTTTGCCCCGAAATCGGCAAAGAGCATTTCCGGATCTTCGATGCCGTCGACCTTTACGCTGAACTTCAGGACATGTCCGACATGCGCCCCGTGGTGGTGAAACCTGATGTCTCCCTTGGTCAACTGGTGGCTGACCTCAGCAATGCGACGGACGACGAAGACAAGGACTGGGTTGCCGGTCAGGTGATCGTGCGTATGCGTTCTCTTCTCGGTCGTTTGGATGAAGAGACCCGTGAAAGCTTCGAGCACCATACCGGTCAGTCTCCCGAGCTAGCAATTCAGACACTCGCAACGAAGACAGGCGCTGAGCTTCAGGAGTGGCTCAAGGAACACCCGAAGGCTGTCGAATTGATGCAACGCCGTCCCGTGGGTGGTGGTGGCGACGGTATCGTCATCTCGCACCATGAGGATGAGCTGCTTCGGATCGAGGAGATCTTTGGCGAGGGTACCAAGCCTGAGGATTATATCGAGGGTTTTGAGCGCTATGTCCGCGAGAACATGAACAAGGTGCCGGCTCTGATTGCGGTCACGCAACGGCCCCGGGACCTGACCCGGAAAGAACTCTCTGAGCTGGCAGCGGCTCTGGACGAAGAGAACTACTCGGAGTCGATGCTCAGGGCAGCCTATGGCAGGGCAAGGAACGCCGACATCGCAGCGCATATCATCGGCTTCGTCAGGCAGGCCGCTCTTGGGGACCCTTTGGTGCCCTATGAGAAACGGGTGGAAGATGCCATCGCGAAGATCGAAGGCTCTCGGGACTGGACACGCAAGCAAAAGGACTGGCTGCGCCGGATCGGCCGGGCACTGAAGGACAAGCCGGTGGCAGACCCGACGTTGCTCGATCAAGGCTCCTTTGCAGACAAGGGAGGCTTTGAGCGCATCTCCGAGGAGTTTGATGGGACCTTGCCGGAAGTACTTCAGGAGTTCAACGAAGCCATCTGGGGGCCGTCTGCCGCGTGACCTGTTCAAACTCACTGCACCAAGCTATGGCTCCATTCATCGACATTTCTGACCAGACAGGCTTTTCATGAACGCCAACACCATCGTCAACAAGCTCTGGCGTCTTTGCGCGGTTCTCCGCAAGGATGGGATCACCTATCAGCAGTATGTGACCGAGCTGACCTATCTGCTGTTCATGAAGATGATGGCCGAGCGGAACCGCGAAACTGGAAGCATCCCCGCAGGCTACAGGTGGCAGGACCTTGTGAATGCAAACGGTGTTGCAAAGCTGGAGCTTTACCGGTCGGCTCTGGTCATCTTTGGCACCTCTTCCACGAGGCTGGGAGAGGGCGACAAGTTGCTTACCCCTCCTGGCGAAAAAGCCTCGAAGGAGGAGAAACAGATATATGCTGATGCTCGTCCCTTGCCGGACATGGTTTTCTCGATCTTCGACAATGCCTCGACCTTCATTCGCGAACCGCAGAACCTGACGACACTGGTCACCGCCATTGACGAGCTTCACTGGTTCTCCGAAGAGCGGGACCAGTTCGGTGATCTCTACGAGGGTCTCCTTCAGAAGAATGCCGAAGAGACCAAACGTGGGGCCGGGCAGTATTTCACGCCGCGTGTGCTGATCGATGTTCTGGTGAAGTTAATGAAGCCAATCCCAGGCGATGTGATCCAGGACCCGGCAGCAGGAACAGGTGGCTTTCTGATAGCGGCCGACAAGGCAATGCGCAGGGCGACGGACGACTACTTCACGCTCGGGGAGAAGGAACAGGCCTTCCAGAAGCATCAGGCGTTCCACGGCATGGAGAACGTGCCGGGTACCTTGAGGTTGCTTCTGATGAACCTCTACCTGCACGATCTCGACAGTGACCATGTGCACTTGGGCGATACCCTGTCGGACAAGGGCAAGACCCTTGGAAAGGCAGACCTGATCCTGACCAATCCTCCCTTCGGTCCGGCTGGCGGGGCTCCGACACGGGACGACCTGACGGTGACGGCCTCGGTCTCCTCTTATCAGCTTCCCTTCGTGGAACACTGCATCCGTTCCCTGAAGCCGGGCGGCCGGGCAGCCATCGTCGTGCCGGACAATGTCCTGTTCGAGGACGGGCGCGGCAGACAGCTTCGCCAGATGCTGATGAACTGGTGCGACCTTCATACCATCCTGCGGCTGCCCACCGGCATCTTCTATGCGCAGGGTGTGAAGACCAACGTGATCTTCCTGACACGGGGCAAAACCGAAAAGGGCAACACGGACGAGGTCTGGGTCTATGACCTTCGTGCCCAGATGCCCAAATTCGGCAAGACCAACCAGCTGACTGAAGACCACTTCAGAGACTTCGAGACGGCCTTCGGAACGGATGCCTATGGTAAGGAGCGGGGGGAGGATCAGGGAGAGGAAGGCCGCTGGCGTTGCTTCACCCGCGAGGAGATCGAAGCCCGGGGAGACAATCTGGACATCTCCTGGCTGCGTGAGGCCGAGGAGGAGGCTGAAGCGGGGCTGAGCGAGCCGGAAGACATCGCCGCAGCCATTTTGGGGCACCTTCAGGCTGCGATTAGCGAGATCGAGACGCTGAGTGCGGAGCTGGAAGAGACGGCGCCTACAGAGGCTCCGGCGGCGGCTGAATGAGCTACTTCGACTTTCAGCGCTGGTTTGAGTTTTGTTGAATAGGCACGGCTAGTATGGCGGCAAGAGTAGCAGAAATCCTGATACCTGGGCGGGCAGGTTTGTCCGTGAATAGTCCTGCGACTGATGCTCCTTCCCAGTGGGAATGGGTCGCAATGAATACCGTCGCCACCCAAGAGACAGGCCACACACCAAGTCGCTCGCATCCAGAATGGTGGGGAGGCCATGTGCCTTGGATCAGCATCAGAGATGCAAGAATCAATCACGGAAAGATAATCTACGAGACGATTGAAAGGACAAACGAATTAGGCCTTGAGAACTCATCCGCTCGCTTGCTCCCAAAAGGAACCGTCTGTCTGTCAAGGACTGCCTCAGTCGGCTACGTGACAGTTATGGGCAAGCCCATGGCTACCAGCCAGGACTTCGTTACTTGGACTTGTTCAGAAGCTCTCTTGCCTTGGTTTCTCGTGTATGCGCTCCTTGCGGAAGGAGACGGCATCCGAAAGTTCGGAAAGGGCACGACCCATACAACCATCTATCTTCCAGAGATACGGGCACTACACATCTGCTTGCCACCAGTGCCTGAGCAGAAACGCATTGTCGCCAAACTGGACGCCTTGAGCGCCAGATCCGCCCGCGCCCGCAAGGACCTCGCCCGCATCGACACCCTCGTCACCCGCTACAAGCAGGCGGTGCTTAGGTCTGCATACCAAGGAAAACTGACTGCCAACTGGCGCGACAAGGTCGGAACACATGAAGATGCCGCTGCTTTGGTTGATAGAACGCCGGAGCCTAAGCAGCCTAGAGGTGGTCGGGTTGCCACTGATTCAATCGTTCAGGGCAAAGCTGCATTGGCTGTAAATAAGCCGAATGTGTCCCCACCAGTGGGATGGGCTTGGGTGCCACTGAACCGTGTTGCGCGGCAGGAAACAGGCCACACGCCAAGCCGATCGCATCCTGAGTGGTGGGGCGGCGATATTCCATGGATCGGCATCAAAGATGCAGGGTTACATCACGGCAAGACGATCAACGATACGCTGCAAAAGACAAATGAAGATGGTCTGGCCAACTCATCGGCTCGGTTGCTTCCTGCGGGCACAGTATGCCTGTCTCGAACCGCTTCTGTAGGCTACGTGACACTCATGGGAAGACCGATGGCAACAAGTCAGGACTTCGTCACGTGGACCTGCACTGAAGCTCTCGTTCCTAAGTTTCTCATGTATGCTTTGATGGCCGAAGGAGATGACATTCGGGTCTTTGGCAAGGGTACAACACACACCACAATCTATTTCCCCGAGGTCCGTGCCTTTCATCTCTGTCTTGCTCCATTGGAAGAACAAAAAGAAATCGTTCGCCGCATCGAGAGTGCCTTCCAGAAGATTGACCGACTGGCCGCCGAAGCCAAGCGGGCTCTGGAGCTTACGGACAAGCTGGACGAGGCCATCCTCGCCAAGGCCTTCCGGGGAGAGCTTGTGCCGCAGGACCCCAACGACGAACCCGCCAGCGTCCTTCTGGAGCGCATCAAGGCGGAGCGGGTAGCTGCACCGAAGGCGAAACGGGGGCGTGGAGCCCGGGCGCCTGCATGACACCCGACCGCTATCTGCTAGCTCAAATGACTCGTGGCATCGCCGACAAGGTGGTGAGGAAGGCAATTCATCGGCTACGTCAACTCGATCCTGGTGCGGGCATTCTCAATAGTAATCTGACACTGAACTTCTGGGATGTGGTCTGTGTGGATATTGCATTCGATGAAACCGGCTGGTTTCCATTCTACGATTGCACGGTGCAGCAGGTCCTTGCTGAGCTTGTAGATGATCTTGAGGACTACGAACGGCTCATGCTTTGGCAGGAGACAGATGAGGGGATCGACTGGATGATCTCAAATCAGAACGTCCATGCGTTTCCAATCATGGAGTACGACGAGATCGCCCGGATGTTGAAGAATGAGCACTTGTACAAGGAAGCTAGGGACAATCCAAGCAAGCGGGCAGAAAAACATTACTTTCAATCCCTATGATGCTGGATTTGATTGAGTAGAGATGATCATAGGTATTTGAGTCTTTGATATGACTAGGGTCTTCATTGCCAATTTTGGACGAAGTAATTGGGCGTGGCCCGACTGTTTGAAGCGGTCCACTGTTGCCACGATGTTCGACGCCGAGGCGTTTGATTATTGGAAGGCCGGTGACAAGGAAGGCTTCATTTGTTCCAGGATGAAAGGCAAGACAGCTGCTGGGCTGACGCCTACACGATCCGTAGCTTCCCGATGGTACAATCTGATGTCTGCCATCAACGACACCCGCGATGACATATGGATTCACCGAGAGAAAGACCAACTCTGGTGGACCAGGTCCAATAGCGATGATGCGGTTTTCGAGAGAATGACCGAACCTCTGGAAGACAAGAGGGAGATCGTCATATGCCACAAGCCTTGCGGGCCTTGGCGCAACGCCTCGCGGAACGGCAATCCGCTGCCCTGGAACAGCCTGCACCCAAGAGCCAAGGAATTTCTATTCACCGAAGGGACGCTGCAGACACTCCGAGAAGACAACGCGGCCTATGCACTGGCGCTGATTGAAGGGGAGGCACTGGACAGCTGGCACAGTCGGACAGATTGGAAGGCGAAGGCTGACAAGAGCGGAAAATCGGCTGGGAGGGTGTTCAATCCTAGGCAACTTGCAGTCGCTCGGATGGCGATGACAGCTCGGGGAACGGTGGATGCGGCGAACGGACAAGTCGTTGAACGGCGAGTGAAGAACAAGGAGCTTCTGATCCCGTTGCCGCAGCTTGAGGTCTATATCGACAGGCTGATCGATGAACAAGGCGGCTTCTGTGCTCTCACCGGCATCCCGCTTCAGTTTGATCGCACCGCCGAAGATAATCAGCTCCTTTGTTCGCTGGACCGAATTGACAGCAGCAAGCACTACGAGTTCGGCAACCTTCAGGTGGTATGTCGTTTCGTGAATTTCTGGAAAAGCGATATGCCGAACGCGGAGTTCAAACGTTTGATGGATCTCGTTCAGAACACGGAGATCTGAGGCGCGGATGGCCATTCCTGATTACCAATCCCTGATGCTTCCCGTGCTCCGCAACGCTGCCGAGCGCGAGCAACGTGTTCCTGATCTCGCTGACAGGATCGCCAATGATCTTGGGCTGTCGGAGGAAGAGCGGGAGGAGCTGCTCCCCAGCGGCCGTCAGCGGGTGTTGCACAACAGGGTCCACTGGGCGAAGTTCTACATGAGCAAGGCCGGTCTGATCGACAGCCCCGCCCGTGGCCGCTTCATTGCCTCCGAGGCTGGCAGGCGGTTTCTCGCGAGCAACCCGGAACGTCTCGACACCCATACACTGATGCAGATCCCCGAGTTTGTCGAATTCTATGAGAGCAGCAAGTCGGGAAGCAGTGGTGCTAGTCAGGACGCTATGGACCAAGGAGAAGCGGAGGGTAGTTCCGCCACACCGGAAGAGCAGATCGAGCAGGCGTACCGATCGCTCAATGCGGCCCTCAGGGCAGACCTTCTGGACCGCATCCGGGAGAACTCACCAGTCTTCTTCGAAAAGCTGATCGTCGACCTTCTGGTCGCCATGGGCTACGGCGGCTCTCACAAGAACGCGGCCGAACAGCTCGGACGGTCAGGCGATGGCGGTGTCGACGGTGTCATCAACGAGGACCGGCTGGGGCTCGACAGGATCTATGTCCAGGCGAAGCGGTACGCCGAGGGGAACTCCATCGGTCGCCCAGAGGTGCAGGGTTTCGTGGGCTCTCTGGTGGGGCTGGGAGCGACCAAGGGCGTCTTCGTGACCACCTCGGGCTTCTCAAGAGGAGCCGTTGAGTATGCGCACAATCTGCCCCAGAGAGTCATCCTGATCGACGGCAACAGGCTCGCCGACCTGATGATCGAACACGGCGTCGGCACCCGCTCACAGCAGATCGTCCGGATCCAGCGGCTGGACGAGGACTTCTTCACCGAGGACGGGTAGGGGGCCGGAATGTTTGGTGCAAATTTCTGAGCGAGCAATCAAACTAGAAGCTCAGGCAAGGTTCCCCCGGCGGGGCCCTACCAAGCCTTCTAAACCTATTTTTGTTTGAACGTTCACTTAACCACCAACGAAAAGCACGTCTCGATGTCGGCAAGCATCTGCTCACATTCATGAGCTCCTGCAGGATAGAAATTTGCTTGGTGCATTATCTTGTTTCTATAAGATCTAATACCGCTGTGGAATCGAGCTTTAGCTTGACGATTGAGGTGGGATCGGTGGTTTGCTGGAAGCTGATTGAGTTGACGAAGAAGCGTACCTAAGGAGTGTCCTGGCGGAACTCCGTTTGCTCTGAGAACTTCTTTGATAGCGCTCTCGAGTGCTCTAAGTGAGTGCATACTCTGGAGTAAATGGCGTCTTCTTCGAGGCTCAACTCTACCAACTCGACCTAACTCAATAAGCTCCGTGTCGATATTATTTGATACCTGTGCAGAGCTTGCAGAAAACGCTCCCAAAACAAGTGCTCTCATCGTTTCGTGACGCTTGCGTCTACTCATAGTTTTCGTCTCCATAACCAGAAAATCTGAGGCTAAGGCGACGTCTTTTCTGCAAGTGCTTAATAATCGAGGCCTCATTCTGTTCAAACTCGCTGCTCAATATCGCCCAACCAGCAAATGCTGCTGCTCTGCCCAACTTGTCAGGGTCGCTAAAGAAGGGGTTGAGGTCGGCTAGCGCGAACTCATATGGCTCACTTGGTTTATAGTACGGTATGCTTTGATCAAGGGTGAAGTCCTCATTTGTATTACTTGTTATAATCTTATTTATAGAACTGATTTCTAGGTATTTTTTGTCGAAATAGTACCTGCGAACACCTTTGTGGTTACGAGTGTCTATAATTTTTACTGTTTTCCTATTTCGTTGGCGGATGCGTGCCTCTTTTTCTACGTAGAACGATTTGCCTCTAGAGTGCTCTAAAGCTTTAGCTGTTAAAAAAATGTCGCTGAATCTTCGGCGGACTATCATTTCAATTTCGGAGGGGATCGGTAATTGCTCACCAAAATAATTATGGTCTTGAGAAATTTTCAGGGTGTCCTGCAAGGAGCGCCAGTCGAGCTGCGTTGCGAAATGATTTCCCAATGCTTCGCCAGTCGTATCTCGCAGTTCCCTATCATAAAGAAGTACGTGTCGGGTGTGCTTGGGGAGGGCTAATCGACTTAAGATGAAACGAGCTCTCAGATGGGCTGACGAACGCTGCTCTCGGTTTGTAGGAAGGTAGAACGCTGTTGATACACCTTCCCCTCCCACAAGGAGGTCTGGAGCTCGTAAGAGTAGGGGGTGGTCCAGAGAATGCACAGCTAAGAAAGTAGAGGGAAGGTCCCTCTTGAGCTGCCGCCAAATCTGCGTCCTACGTTGTACAACGTTACTCAATTTCTCACTCACGACGAAACGATTCTAATAATTACACCACTCCAATAACTAGAATTTTTATTGAGCTCAACTGAGGGAGGGAGGTCTCAAATTCTATAGGTTCTGAGTCAGGCTCTTGACGTGTCTCTTTTCATGTCTCATAAGTGTATTCTCGTTTTATCTAAGGAGTTTTGAGAATGGCTTTGGTAGGGTATGCCCGTGTGTCCACCCTTGGACAGTCCTTGGACGTACAGAAGGAGAAGCTTGAAGCAGCCGGTGTCGATAAGCTCTTCGAAGAGAAGAAGTCCGGTGTTGATGCCAACCGTCCAGCGCTGAAGCAATGCCTTGAGTACCTGCGTGAAGGGGACACTATGGTGATCTCCCGGATCGACCGTCTGGCCCGCAGCGCAGAGGATCTCCTCAGGGTCGTCCGTGAGCTTGAGGACAAAGGGGTGACCCTTAGGGTCCTCGATCAGTCCATCGACACACGGGACGCTGCAGGGAAGGCCTTTCTGGGTATGCTGGCCGTGTTCGCCGAGTTCGAGACCAACATCCGCAAGGAACGTCAGATGGACGGCATCGCCAAGGCGAAGGCCAAGGGCACCAAGTTCGGTCGCAAGCCTGCACTCACCCCTGACGTGATCGCCTCCATCAGGACGATGCGTGAGGAGGAGGACTTCACCGTGCCCCAGATCATGTCCAAGACGGGTTTGTCGAAGGCGACGGTCTACAGGGCACTCGCCACCCAGGAATGACTCTCAGGAGTCCTGAGGAGTCCACTGAGAGACGTTTGAGGGGTGGCAAGCAAGAAACCACCAGAAAGAGCCCAGAAGGCCCTCAGTGAGTCTGCTATTGGCTTCTCTCGATGGAGCTGTTCCAGCTGAGGCCCTCCCGCCAGGAAATCCAAGGAAACCCTGAGGTCACCCAATTAGTTGCGCAACAGACAACATAGACGTTGTTGGGGGCACTGCGGTGGCTGGACTGAAGATCAGACACTCCCTCCTTATCCTGATTTCATGGGGGGTAAGGGGGGCAACTACAGTGGCTCCCTGAAGGTATATCCCCTAAGGGGAACCCATAGGGTCCACTATGGTGGCACCTTAGGTGTACCTGATGAACCCTTCCGGTGGTTCTAAGGGGATCCATAGCCTTCCTATGGTGACACCAATGGGGAATGGTTCCTCCTGGTGGAGGAGGACCATCATCTGAAGGAGCACCTGCAAAGGGCATCCAAAGCGGACCTGATGTGTCTCTGAAGGTGCCACCGAGGGAAAAGGGGACACCTGCTCCCAAGCAGTCCCCTTCAACCATGGGGGCACCTCAGGTGGACCGAAGGCCTTTGTCGATCAGCCGAAGGTGGGCTTGAGGGGCAACGACAGGCCGCTTCGGACATGACCTGATTGGAACCTGAGAGATCCTTCTGGGTCATCCTGCTGTTCACCCCCTGCAACCTGTGGGCTACCTCGGTGATCCTTCGATTGTGAAAGACCGCCAGCTCTCCGACCCTCGCTGCCGGGAGGCGCTGCTGGACCTGCTGCTGGGCGATTTGGGTCTGCTCATATTGGGTGGCCCATGCGTGGGCTGCGGCTGCCGGATCGGAGAAGTCGGGTAAGGCCGTTACCGACAGCTGAGTCTCCAGCTCCTGCCATCGGGAGATGATCTTGTGGCGCAGCGGAATGGAGTACCCGGAGACCAGCGTCAAGGTGAGATCCTTGGGGAGCAGGTACTCGGTGTACCGCTTGCCGGTGCCTGCCGTGTAGCAGGATCCAAATTTGGTTTCTGACTCTCCGAGGTCATCGAACATCCGTCGTATGTCCCGGCAGACATGGGCGTAAACCATCTCCCAGGTCTGTACATCCTCTCCGCGATCTCCCTGCTGGACTTCACAGGTTCGGGCGGGACCTCGTCGGTGACGAAGATCAATCGTTCTGTTGCAAAAACGCAACACTTGAGAGCATCTATCTGTTCCGATGTCGGGCTTGCGTTCTCAGTCAGGTTGGTCGAGGGCGGACGGTCTCAACTTATCTGCTTCTTTGTAGGCGGCAAGGAGAGCTCGTCTCGCGGCGACAAGGCGGGTGGGTTCGTCGTCATACACCTCCTCGCTGCCGCCACCCTGAGTATGTCCCAGCAAGATACGGCGCTCGTCTCTCGGTACACCAGCTCGAAGGGTCAGTGTCTTGATGCGGTGTCGTAGCGAGTGCGTGGTCACCTTCCTGTCCTCTATGCAAGCTCTCACATGCTTTCCCAGAGCCGCAGAAGCTGAATCGCCGCCACCTTCACGCCCGTATGCCGGAAACACCATTTCCCCGTTGCTGAGTGATAGCGCTTCCCTGGCTGCCTCGATGGCGTCACCAAGCAATGGTACCAAGCGGTGAGAAGCCTCGGTCTTGATTCTCCGGTTCTCATGCCACTCAACGCGGATATGCGGTATCGGGCCATCTAGCGCGATGTCACTGCGACGAAGGCCAGTTATCTCGCTGATGCGACATCCCGTTGCTTCGAGCAGGCGCCAGATCAGCTTTAGGTCATCTCTCGCCATGCTGAGGACGCGAGTCCGCACCGCTTCCAATTGAGTTTCGGAAAAGGGTTTCCGCTTGTTGAGCTTGAGGTCTGGTTTGTCAGCCTTCTCGACAGATAGGCGCATGAAGGGATTCTTGGCCGGAACGATCTCAAACTCAGTGTTCGCGTGGTTGATCATCGCTCGGACAACGTTCAGATATCTCTGGACGGAGGCAGCTGATCTACCATCGAGCATGTGATCTCTGACTTCACGAGCTTGCTGACGGGTGATGTCTGTTAGTGGGGTCAAGGCGGGCAGGACCTCGGTCATCAATTTGAAGACCCTCTCCAGCTGTACGATCCGCTTCCTGTTCTCGCCAACGATGTCCTTCAGGTACTGTTTGCGAGCGTCTTCAAGGGTCGGCTTGGGTGGTTTTGCTTTTGCGCCGCCAGCGAGTATCCGCAAGAGTTCAGTGTCATCCGGAGAGACGTCGACGGGATAGCCCTCGTCATCTGTCCGATATCGCCTTTCGATGGTTTCGATCATCGCCTCGCGAGCGAGACCTTCTGGATCATATTCAGTGTCCCATGCGGTGGTTTTGGGATCAAAGCCCCACTCCGTGACCGTGGTCTGAGCTTCCTGATAACGTTCCAAGGGTGAGGATGGGCTTGTTCTCTGAAGCCCTCTTTCTGCGGTCAGGATGTCGAGTTCCACCTTTGCATGGACCCTCGGGTAGGCTCGTATGGCTTCAGCTTCGCTGCTTCCAAGGGGAACAACGAACTCGGTTTTCTGGAGTGTGTCTCGGAGATGCTTTGCCACTTTGCGGCGATATCGCCAAGCGGACTTGCCACGCTTCTGGAGATATTTCACGTCAATCAACATGCCGTTGTACCTCTGGGTGTACCGCACGGTGTACCTCTGAGGAAACGGAAGCCCTTGAAAGCTAATGATTTTCGGAAGTTAGGAGGTGGTGATGGCTCCCCAGGCCGGACTCGAACCAGCGACCCAGCGATTAACAGTCGCTTGCTCTACCAACTGAGCTACTGGGGATCACCACGCTCGGGGCCAGCGCGTTGCCGCCCCGTCGATGGAGATGCGTATATCAAAGGCTTGATCCGTTTGCCAAGCCCCCGAAGCCGTTTTTTTCATCGTGCCGTCATTTTTTTCAGCTCCGTGTGGAAAACTCAATATATTTCAGATCGCTAGACCGACTGTCGCACTTGGAATACCCTACGTTCCGTACTGTCTGACAACTCTCTTGCAGTGCGATTGAGCGGTGTCATTTCCGGACTTTGGTTCAAGACGGCGTTTGTGTGGGCAGATATGCCAGATCATCACGGCAAGTGACCGAGTCCTTCTGCTGCTTGTGTCGGCTTCAAGATCCGTTTAGGAAGAAACTGACGGTTCCGGAAAAGGCCTTGCCCGATCCGGATGAAACGGGAATCCGGTGAGGGCTTTTCAAGTCCGGGTCCGGAGCTGCCCCCGCAACTGTGAGCGGTGAGTGGCTGTACGAAAACCACTGGCGTCCTGAAGAGGCCGGGAAGGGGTACAGTCCGCGCTGAGCCGCAAGCCAGGAGACCGGCCGTCGCAATGGCAACCCTTTAGCGCTGTCGGGCGGACGGCTGGGAGAAGGAATGACGCATTCAACTGGCGAGAGGACAATTCTGGTCCTCGGCGGTGCCCGCTCCGGCAAAAGCCGGTTTGCGGAAAAACTCGTCGATGAAACTGGTCTGCAGAAAATCTATGTTGCTACTGGCGCTGCTCACGACGATGAAATGGCCAGCCGGATTGCAGCTCACAAAGATCAGCGCGGCCCGTATTGGCACACCGTGGAAGAGCAGCTTGATCTGGCCTCCGTGCTTGAAAACGAATGCAGGCAAGACCGGGTGGTCCTTGTTGACTGCCTGACCTTGTGGCTGTCCAACCTCCTGTTTGCAGACAAGGACATCCCTGTGGAAACGGCGCGGCTTTGCTCGGTCCTGAAGGATCTGCAAGGACCGTGCGTTTTCGTTTCCAACGAAGTCGGGATGGGGATCGTGCCGGAGAACCGACTTTCAAGGTCGTTCCGCGATGCGCAGGGGCGGTTGAACCAGGATATGGCGCAAGAGTGCCACCAGGTCGTTTTCGTCGCTGCGGGCCTTCCGATGCTTTTGAAACCCACTTCACAACCGGATATCAAACTATGACAACTTCTTCCTTGCAGCCTGGCGCGAAAATTCCGGCAACGATTGTCACCGGGTTTCTGGGCGCAGGCAAAACCACGTTGATCCGCAACTTGCTGACCAACGCCAATGGCAAACGGATTGCGTTGATCGTCAACGAATTTGGAGACATGGGGTTCGACGGGTCACTGGTCAACGGATGCGCGGACCCCGATTGCGCCGCAGAAGAAGTCGTCGAACTGACCAATGGCTGTATTTGCTGCACCGTTGCAGATGACTTCCTCCCGACCATGGAAATGCTGCTCGCGCGGGACAATCCGCCTGAGCATATTGTCATCGAAACGTCCGGTCTTGCGCTGCCGCAGCCTCTCGTGCGGGCGTTCTCCTGGCCGAGCGTGAAGCCCAAGGTGACGGTTGATGGCGTGGTGACAGTGTTGGACGCTGCCGCGCTTGCTGAAGGCCGGATCGCGCTTGATGAAGAGGCTCTCGCCGCGCAGCGTGCTGCTGACGAAGCTCTTGATCATGACAGCCCGGTTGAGGAGCTCTTCCACGACCAACTGCGTTGCGCTGATCTTGTTGTACTCAACAAGGCCGATCTGGTCTCGGAGGACGCCTTGAAGCAGGTGCAGGCAAAGATCGCCGCCGATGTCCGGCCGGCGGTCCACGTGGTGACATCCGAAAAAGGCACGCTGCCTATTGAAGTTCTGCTGGGCAGAGGGTCTGCCGCAGAGGATGACATGGCTGACCGTCACGAACATCATCACCACCATGATGACCATCACGACCACGATCACGATCACGATCACGATCACGATGATGATCATCATCATGACGACCATCATCACGATCATCACCACCATGACGATTTTGAAAGCCACGTTTTGACAGTCTCGTCCTTCGGCAGCTTGAAGGAGGCAGAGGCAAAGGTTCTGGAGGCCATGGCGCAAAAAGGCGTCTTGCGCATCAAGGGCGCCGTGAAGATCGAAGGCAAGGCAGCGCCCGCAATGGTGCAGGCGGTTGGCCCACGCGTCGAAACCTGGTTTGCAGCCGGAACCGAAAGCAACGGAAGGCTTGTCGTAATCGGTCTGAAGGGACTGGATCTGGCTGCGGTCCGTGGTCTGTTGGGCGAATTGACGGCTGCTGCCTGACACACGCTGGATAGAAGCCGGAAATAAAGACCAAGCATGCACATTCTTGCCAGCCAGACACGCCGGATCGATGACGGTGGAGACGCGGTCGATCTCGGCCAGTCTCCGGCGGACATTCTGTTTCTGTCCGCTGCCGACACCGAACTGGGCAGCTTTGCCGCAGCGCAAGGCCGACTTGGCGCGGACCGTGCAGAGCTTCGGCTTGCCAACCTGATGGCGCTGTCGCATCCCTATTCAGTCGATCTTTATGCCGAACAGACCGTGCGTGGGTCCCGGCTGATCGTCCTGCGAATTCTGGGCGGCGTCGAATACTGGCGTTACGGCCTGGAGAGGTTCGAAGAGGAAGTCCGTGCCAACGGCATCGATCTGATTGTCGTTCCGGGCGACGACAAGTGGGACGAAGATCTCACGTCTCGCTCCACCAGATCTTCGTTAGAGGTGCACCGGTTCTGGCGTTACTGTGTGGAAGGCGGAGCGGAAAATTACGCCAACGCACTGAGATATGCAGCACACCTGATCGGTAAGGGAGATGAGCCCGCGCATCCGGTGCCTCTGCCCCGTGCAGGGATTTATCTTGCCGGGAAGGCCTCTCCCGACCTTGCAGATCTGAAGGCTCGCTGGCGAGACCCCTTGAGACCAGTCGGCGCGATCACCTTTTATCGTGCGCTGGTTCAAGGTGCGCAGACTGCTCCTCTGGATGCACTGATCGATGCGCTCGACAAGGCCGGTGTGAATGCGCTGCCGGTCTTTGTGTCCAGCCTGAAGGAAACCGAGTCTGTCGCCATCCTGGAAAGTCTGTTCGATGCGGCACCGCCTGATGTCGTGCTGAACGGCACGGCCTTTGCCGTTTCCAAAGCGGGTGCGGCCCATCAGCCGACACCGCTGGACCGACCGGGCAAACCTGTGCTGCAGGTCGTCTTCTCGTCGTCTTCCAAAGAAGGCTGGGAAGAAAGCGATCAGGGGCTGTCGATTCGAGACCTGGCCATGCATGTCGTGTTGCCGGAGATCGATGGCCGGATCTTGACGCGGGCGGTTTCGTTCAAGGAAGAAGGTATCTTCGACGAGGCTACGCAATCTACGCCGGTCGCCTTCGTGCCTGTGCCTGACCGGATCAGGTTTACGGCGGAGCTTGCGGCTGCCTGGGCGAAACTTGGACGGAAGCCCGCAGCAACCAAGAAATCCGCGCTTATTCTTGCAAATTATCCGAACCGGGACGGGCGTCTTGCCAATGGCGTCGGGCTTGATACACCAGCGTCTTGCGTTCACCTTCTGAAGGCAATGGCTGGAGCCGGCTACGACACTGGCAGCGTTCCGCAAACCTCCGCCGACCTGATGGATATTCTGACGTCCGGCGTAACCAATGCGTTGGAAAGCCGGTCTGGCAAGTCTGGCTATCAGTCGCTGTCACTTGAAGACTATGAGGCTTCGTTCAACAGATTGCCTGACGCCGTGCGGACGGCCGTAGCTGAGCGCTGGGGCGCACCATCGGACGACCCTCACATAACGGACGGCCATTTCCGGTTGGCGCTGCACCGGTTCGGCAATCAGGTGGTCGGCATTCAGCCGGCCCGTGGCTACAACATTGATCCGAAGGAAACCTATCACGATCCGGCGCTGGTCCCGCCGCACCACTATTTCGCCTTTTACATCTGGCTGCGGAAGCATTTCACCGTCGATGCCGTCATTCACCTCGGAAAGCACGGTAATCTGGAATGGCTGCCCGGCAAGGCGCTGGCACTGGCTGAAAACTGTTTCCCGGAAGCGGTTCTGGGCCCGGTTCCAAACATCTATCCATTCATCGTCAATGACCCGGGCGAGGGCGCGCAAGCCAAACGGCGCACGTCGGCTGTCATCGTTGATCACCTCACACCACCTTTGGCGCGGGCGGAGAGCCATGGCGTCGCCGAAGAACTGGAAACTCTGCTGGATGAATATTATCTGGCAAGCGGCGTCGATCCGCGCCGCCTGAAGGCTTTGACGCGAGATATCCTGGACGCTGCTGCACGGCACGGTTTGGACAAGGATATCGGCATCACCGACGCTATGGACGAGGAAACTCGCCTGGCGCGTCTGGACGCTCATTTGTGCGACTTGAAGGAACTGCAGATCCGGGACGGGCTACATATTCTGGGTGAAAGTCCCTCGGGCGATCTTCTGACTGATCTGCTCGTTGCTCTGGCAAGGGTGCCACGCGGCACCAAGCCGGGCGAGCAGAGCCTTCAACGGGCCATCGCAGCGGATCTCGGTTTTGAAGGGTTCGATCCTCTGGACTGCGATTTCGCCGCACCCTGGAACCACGGTCAGCCGGACGTCCTGGCAAATGTCCTGGAGACACCCTGGCGGTCACAGGGTGACACAGTCGAGCGTATCGAGGTGTTTGCCCGGGAGATCGTTGCAGGGAACCGTGAGGTGCCTGAGAGTTGGCACTCAACGCTTGCTGTTCTGGACGATCTCAACGCGGTCCTGCGTCCGGCTGTAACCGGCTCCGGCGATGCCGAAACGGCTGCAGTGCTGACGTCCCTCGCCGGCGGCTTCGTAGCTCCTGGACCGTCGGGTGCCCCCTCTCGGGGGCGTCCGGATGTGCTACCCACAGGCCGGAATTTCTATTCCGTTGATGTGCGCGCTGTTCCGACCGAAACCGCGTGGCGGCTCGGCTGGCAATCCGCGTCACTCGTTGCCGAACGGTATTTCCAGGAAGAGGGCGAATGGCCGAAATCGCTGGTCCTGACATGCTGGGGCACAGCCAACATGCGGACCGGCGGCGATGACATCGCCCAGGCATTGGCTCTGATCGGCGCGCGGCCGGTGTGGGAGCAGGGCTCGGGCCGGGTCACCGGGTTCGAAATCCTGAAGCTTTCGGAACTCGGACGTCCGCGTGTTGATGTTACCTTGCGCGTTTCCGGGTTTTTCCGCGATGCCTTTCCCCACCAGATGGATCTTTTTGACAGTGCCGCCCGTGCGGTCGGCGCGCTGGAGGAACCGGACGAAGCCAACCCCATTGCAACCCGGATGCGATCGGAAAGTGCCAGGCTTCAGGCAGAGGGGCTGGACAAGGCAGAAGCCGAACGCCGTGCCGGGTTCCGCGTCTTTGGTTCAAAACCGGGTGCCTATGGTGCAGGCCTTCAGGCATTGATCGACGAGAAGCTCTGGGAAGAACGCGCGGATTTTGCCGATGCCTTCCTGACCTGGGGTGGATACGCCTATGGTGGCGGCGCCGACGGCACGGTCGCGAGGCATGATCTCGAAACCAGGCTGAAAACCATCGACGCCGTTCTGCACAATCAGGACAACCGTGAACACGATCTCCTCGACAGCGACGACTATTATCAGTTCGAGGGTGGATTGGCGGCTACGGTCGAGGCGCTGAAAGGCAACGCGCCCACGGTCTACCACAACGACCATTCGCGCCCCGAGCGTCCGGTCGTGCGCACATTGTCGGAGGAAATCGGCCGCGTCGTGCGCGGGCGAGCGGCAAATCCGAAGTGGATCGCGGGCGTCATGCGTCATGGCTACAAGGGCGCTTTCGAGATGGTCGCGACGCTGGACTATCTGTTTGCCTTTGCCGCAACGACCCGGGCTGTCGGCGATCACCATTTTGACCAGCTTTATGATGCCTATCTGGACAACGACACTGTCCTGGACTTCCTCAAGGACGCCAATCCGGCTGGGCTAAATGAAATGCTGGACCGGTTTCTGGAAGCAATCGAACGCGGCCTCTGGACGCCGCGGCGCAATTCGACCCATGCTGCACTCAATGATTTGAAAACAAGACTGGAAGGGACGGACGCATCGTGACCGCCGACAAGGACAAGCCGGAACTGACCGAAGAAGAACTCAATGCCCGCCACGCCGAGAAGATGCGCAAGAAAAAGGCCGCGCGTGACAAGATCATGGCGACCAAGACAATCGAGAAGGGCTTGCTGATCGTCCACACCGGCAAGGGCAAGGGCAAGTCGACAGCCGGTTTCGGCATGGTATTCCGCTCGCTGGGTCACGGTCACAAGGTGGGTGTGGTTCAATTCGTCAAGGGACGCATCGAGACCGGCGAGCGCATGGCTCTGGAGCGCTTCTCCGACCTCGTCACGATCAAGCGGATGGGAGAGGGGTTTACCTGGGAAACCCAGGATCGGCAGCGGGATATTGATGCGGCGAACGAAGCCTGGCAAGCCGCCAAGGAGATGATCACGTCCGGTGAATATCGTCTCATCCTTTGCGACGAGCTCAACATCGTCCTGCGTTACGACTATCTGGACATTGCCGAAGTGGTTGACTTCCTGAAGAACGAAAAACCTGAGGACGTTCACGTCGTCATCACCGGGCGCAACGCCAAGGACGAACTGATCGATATCGCCGATCTCGTGACTGACATGACCCAGATAAAGCATCCGTTCCGGTCTGGTGTGAAGCCGCAGGAAGGCATCGAGTTTTGAACCGGGTCTTCGGAGCGCGAAACCCAGAGGCAATCAAAGGGGATCGAGGATGAGCAAGCTATTCGATCATAGTCTTCGCACGGCCTCGCAGGCGCATGTGGAAGTGGTTCGGAAATACGAACTTTATCGAACCGTTGTCGAATTCCTGGCTGCCATTACGTTTCTTGTCGGTAGCATCTTCTTTTTCTACGACAGCCTGATGTATGCTGGCACCTGGTTGTTCGTTATAGGATCTGTCCTCTTCGCCGTGCGTCCGACGGTTCGCCTTATGCTTGAACTGCGGCTTGCCAACCTTCCGATACCCTCCGAGTTCCGGCCCTACGGCGCGCCTCCTTTCGGCAAAGACTGACATTGCATGGTTGAACAGACGTCTGCCGGAAAGGTCCCGGCGATCATGATCCAGGGTACGGGTTCGAACGTCGGCAAAAGTCTGATCGTTGCCGGTCTGTGCCGCCTGTTCGCCAACCGTGGACTCGCCGTTCGACCCTTCAAGCCGCAGAACATGTCGAACAACGCTGCCGTGACAGCCGACGGCGGTGAAATCGGCAGGGCTCAGGCGTTGCAAGCCATGGGCTGCCGGGTTCCCTTGAGCGTCCACATGAACCCGGTTTTGTTGAAGCCCGAAACTGATACAGGTGCCCAGGTAATCGTTCAGGGCAAGCGCCGTGGCACGATGCGGGCACGGGAGTATGGAAAGCAGAAAGTCGTATTATTACCGAAGGTTCTGGAGAGTTTTTCGATAAACGCATCAGGTTCTGATCTGGTTATCGTCGAAGGGGCCGGCAGTCCTGCGGAAATCAATCTCCGATCAGGTGATATCGCCAACATGGGGTTTGCCGAAGCGGCGGATCTGCCGGTGATCCTGTGTGCGGACATCGATCGCGGCGGGGTTATCGCCTCGGTCGTGGGAACTTGCGCAGTTCTAGAAGAGGACGAACGTCAGCGTATCAAGGGCTTTTTTATCAACCGGTTTCGGGGTGACCCAAGTCTCTTCGATGAGGGCTTGCGGGAAATCGAAAGGCGCACCGGATGGCACGGGCTTGGCGTTGTGCCGTGGTTTGCCGATGCGGCGAAACTGCCGGCGGAAGATGCGCTTGGTCTGGCGGACGGATTTGGCGAAGGCGGTCTGAAGATCGTCGTGCCTGTGATCTCCCGGATCGCCAACTTCGATGACCTGGATCCGCTCCGGCTTGAACCGGGCGTAACACTTGAGCTTGTTCAGCCCGGCACTCCCTTGCCGGGGGATGCCGACGTCGTGCTTCTGCCCGGGTCGAAGTCAACGGTCGGCGATCTTGCCTTCTTCCGCAAGCAGGGATGGGACATAGATCTCAAGGCGCACCACCGGCGTGGCGGGCATATTCTGGGCATTTGTGGCGGCTACCAGATGCTGGGCAAGACCATTTCCGATCCGGAGGGTATCGAGGGATCTCCCGGGACGGCGGAAGGTCTCGGCTATCTCGATGTCGAGACCATCCTGACGGCAGAAAAATCGACCGTTGCCGCCCGCGGGACCCATATTCCCAGCGGAGCCCCTGTCACCGGATACGAAATTCATGTCGGCCGTACGTCCGGGCCAGACTGCGCCAATCCCATGATGCGTCTCGATGATGGTCGGTCCGACGGTGCGGTCTCTGCGGATGGCCGTGTATCCGGAACCTATATTCACGGCCTGTTCACCGACGATGCCTTCCGGGCCGCTTACCTGAATGCCTTCGGTGCCGGGTCCGACCTCAGCTACGATCAGGACATCGACCGGATTCTGGACGATCTTGCACATCATCTGGACCACGTCATCGATGTCGAGGCCATCCTGAGGATTGCACGCCGGGCAGATGAAAAAGCGTGATCTAGAAGGCCAGCAATAGCGCCAGAAACGCGATCAGCAATGCCTCGAGCGCGAAGCAGCCGATCAGGATCCTCAAGGCACGCGTGATATCTTCTGCCTTTGCATCCTTGCGGCCGTTTGCATTCAGATACCGGTCATTGACCGTGTACCCCGGATAGACCCGCGGTCCTGCTAGGGCCAAGTTCAAAGCGCCGGCCATGGCGGCTTCCGGCCAGCCGGCGTTTGGCGAGCGGTGCTTGCGGGCATCATCCAGAATGCAGGCAATACTCTTGCGCACCGAACCTCGGGACAAGGGAGCGCACAGGGCGATAAACAGCCCCGCCAGACGGGACGCTGGCAGGTTGACGAGATCGTCGAACCGGGCAGCCGCCCAGCCGAAGTCGACGTAGACCTCGTTCTTGTGGCCGATCATGCTGTCGGCGGTGTTCACCGCCTTGTAGGCGATCAATCCGGGAAGGCCGAGCACCGCGAACCAGAAGACGGGTGCCACGATGCCGTCAGAATAGTTCTCGGCGCAGGATTCTATGGCAGCCCGTGAAACGCCGGCCTCGTCCAGCCGGTTGGGGTCGCGGCCAACGATCATGGAAACCGCTTTCCGGCCACCCTCCAAACCGTCCTTCAACAATCCATCCCTGACAGCGGCGACATGACGGTAAAGACTGTTCTGCGCGATGAAAACCGCAGCCACGACGGCCTCCAGAACTCTGCCGTAAGGCAGCCACTTGGCAACCGCCTCGATAACAACGCCGGCAAGTCCGGCGCCTGCCAGCAGAACCAACAGTGTCAGCACACCGCCCAGTTTGCGCGTTCCGGGCGCGTATTCCGTCTTGTTGAAATGACGGTCGAACAGGCCGATCAGTTTGCCGATCCACACGACCGGATGCGGCAGACGTTGCCACATCCAGTCAGGATCGCCGATCAATGCGTCCAGCAACAGCGCGGCGAGAAGAAGCCAGAGAGCGTGGTCGTAGAGAATCATTCCAGTCCGTCAGACCTCTTGTAGCGCTTCGGCAAGAGCGTCAGTCAGACGTTTCATGTTTTCCTGGCCGCCGGGAAGACCAAAGCGGATCCAGGTTGGGGCGTAGTCGAATATCCGTGTCCAGATCTGCCTGCGGGCGAGGGCTTCATGCAGGGCTTTCGGATTGCGCAGACCTGCAAGCGCGTAAAGAGGTGTGCCGCCGAATACGCTGAGACCTGCCTCTGAAAGCGCGACCGTGAGGTCCGCCATGTCCTCGATCAACCGCCGGGTGATCCGCTCCTGCCAGGCACTGTCTCGCAATGCTCTGGCACCGATTTCCAGAGCCGGCCCACTGAGGCACCAGCTGTTCAGCAGACCGGACATGGTGGAGATGGCGGTTTTTTCGCCGGCGAGAAAGCCGATACGCAAACCGGCAAGACCGAAGAATTTGCCGAATGACCGCAACACCACGACGTTTTCCGCACCGATGTGTGGCAGCAGGCTGGCTCCCGGAACGACATCGGCAAAGGCTTCGTCCACCACCAGATAACCACCGCGGGCACTGAGTGTCTGCGCGATCTCGATCAGGCTTTTGACATCTATCAGGCGTCCATCCGGATTGTTCGGGTTGACGAGAACAACGATCTTCGCATCGGCCGGCAGGGAGTAGACGCTGGACACTTCAATTGGTGCGCGGCCTTCGCGCGTCCATGCATCTTTGTGGCTGGTGTAGGTTGGAGTGGCCAAGACCACCGGGCCGTCCGGAAGGATCGTCGGCAGCAGTGACAAGAGGATCTGCGTCCCTGGTGCGGCGATGACGCCAAGATGGTCCGGAATACGGTAGGCATGCCGGGCTGCTGCAATCAGATGTTCCTCTGCGCCACGCGCAGGGAGGGCTGTCCAGGCAGAAGACGGCAGGTCATCCGGCAGGGGGTAGCTGTAGGGATTGATCCCTGTCGACAAATCCAGCCAGTCGTCACGCGTTCCGCCAAAACGCTCAATCGCAAGGGTCAAATCCCCGCCGTGTTCCATCGAATGTGCCTCTTGCAGTTGGCAGGTTGGCCGTTCAGCTCTTTGTTCAGTCATCTAGCCGGTTGAAAGATCAAAAGTACAGACGGTTCCCGACATGTGCTGCCGCAGGAACGTCCTCGAAGTCGGTTCGGAAAGGGCGTGTCGTTGTTAAGCGTAAGGTGCTCGCTCTTTCAAGCATTTATAGGAAAGCCAGTCAGGTCGATAACCAATTGAGTGCAAGGGAGGCGGGTACAGCGCAGGACAAAGCAACCTTGGGCGGATTGACAGGTTCGTAGATTAGTAGAAAAAAGAACAAAAGAAGAACATTGCGCACAAGGACACCCCATGCCGAAAAGCGACCGTCATTCACCCCTACTGGACGCCGAACGCGAGGCTCTGCTGGTTCAGCTTGCGCTTGCCCGGCAAGCGCTGATCAAGGCACAGCGGGGCATGCGCCCCCGATCTGGCCTGTCGCGCTCTGCCGCCGCGGTGATAGAGGAAATTGACGAATTCGCCTTTGTGCTGACCGGATCATCAGATTTTTTTCACACAGGCGCCCATGGCACACCGCCACGATAATCCGGCTACCACCGCTTTATGACCAGCCGACGGGTTTTCACCCGTCAAAGTCCTTGTTGGGTTTCCAAAATCAGTTGATCGACAACCCGTTCGAGGGTTTCCTGAGGGATCTGCCCGTCTTCGGGAATGTCTCCGGCCAGGTTGAGTTGGCGTTCGGCGGATGTTCCGCTGGTGACGATTTCCCGCAGATGCGCAACATCGGCTTCGCAGCCGAAATGAACGGCGTCGGGTTGGATAAGTTCGATCAGTTCCTCGATCATGTCAGCGAAAGCCGCCGTTTCGTTCAGACCGAAATCGATCAACCTGGCAGTGCTCCCGTGCCTCTGTGCTTGCCAACGGTTTTCCGCGAGCAGAAACCGCGAATATTGCCGCCACCCCTGATTGACGCGGCGCAGCCTGTAAAGCATGCGGCATAGGCACCTGAAGGTTGCTGCAATTGCCAGCGCGTCATCCAGCCGCGGGCAGACATCGGTGATGCGCATTTCCAGCGTTGGAAACCGGTCGGAAGGGCGCAGGTCCCACCAGATCTTTGTGGCGTCCTCAATGGCACCGGCCCGAACGAGAATATCAACCGTGTGCAGGTAATCGAAATAGCTGTTGAAACGCGGAGGCAGACCGGTTCGCGGCATCTCGTTGAAAACAGACAATCGATAGGACTTCAGGCCGGTGTTCCGGCCGCGCCAGAAGGGCGACGATGTACTGAGCGCGAGCAGGTGCGGCAGGAAGTAGGCAAGCTGGTTGAACAGCTCGATACGCAATTCCTCATCTTCGATGCCGATATGCACGTGCATGCCGCAGATCACCATGCGTTTGACCACAACTTGCATGGACTTGGCGATTTCGTTGTACCGTTCCTTGTCTGTGTGCGGCTGATCCGTCCATTCCGCAAACGGGTGGGTTGAGGAAGCGATTGGAGCCAGGTTGAACGCCGCTGCCTCGCGCGCAATCGTCTTGCGGAGTAACCCGAGTTCCGATCGGACCTCCTGGAGACTGGAGCAGACCGGGGTACCGACCTCTATCTGGCATTTCAGAAATTCAGGACTGACGCGTCCTTCAAGGGCGCTTTCGCACGCCTTGAAAAGCTCGGGCGGCGGCGAACTCGCCAGCTTGCGGGTCGATTTGTCGACGAGAAGGTATTCTTCCTCGACCCCGATGGTGAAACTCGGTTCCTTCATGAAATGAGCTTCCGGGAAACTACAGCGTCGGGTCAAGCCCGAAAGAAGGTGAAGAGGATACTATGGAATGGCCAGCCGCTGCGGTTTTCGGGCTGAGATACCTGAATACGGAGCTCTTGGAATAAGAAGCCGTTTTGCGGCGAGGCAGCAAAAAACCACGGTATCGCCCAGAAGAGGGATACACATAAAAGGATCTGAGCTAGAAAGGTAAGTGGAGGCCCCGACCGGAATCGAACCGGTGTACACGGATTTGCAATCCGCTGCGTCACCACTCCGCCACAGGGCCCCTAGGTGGTGTGCCGCGCCTTATCAAACAGTTGCGCGATTTGGTCAAGCCCTGAATTCAACGCCGGAAAGATTTCCACCGTTGCCGGAGACCGATTTGAAGAACGCCCTTTGTCGCAGTCTATTTTCCGCAGAAACCTTGTGCGATCACGGTATCTGCTCGCGCGCATACTTGTCAGGCAGGCTTTGCATCGCTAATGAACGTTTCTCAAGAGGCGCCGGTAATCCGGCATGTCAAAGTGAGGGCCGATATGACGGACTTTAATCAGTCCCGCCGCAAGATGGTGGATAACCAGCTGCGCACCAACGATGTGACCGATCACCGGATCCTGGACGCAATGGAACTGGTGCCGCGTGAGCGCTTCGTACCGGCATCCAAACGTGCCGTCGCCTATATCGATGAGGATCTTCCGGTTGGCGCGTCTGACACGGGCCGCATGCTGATGAAGCCGCATATTTTTGGAAAGCTGGTGCAGCTGGCCGACATCCGCGAAGGTGATGTCGTTCTGGTGGTTGGCGCTGGAACCGGCTACAGCGCAGCGGTGGTCTCCAAGCTTGCGGCTTCTGTTGTCGCTCTTGAAGAAAATCCTGATCTGGCCAAGACCGCGACCGAGGTTCTTGTGGATCTCGGCATCGAAAATGCGGTGGTCGTGGAGGGGGCACTGGCAGCGGGCTATTCGTCCGAAGGCCCGTACGATGTCATCCTCGTTGATGGCGCTGTCGAAGTGCTGCCGCAGGCCCTGACAGATCAGTTGAAACCAACCGGACGTCTGGCTGTAATCGAAGGGCGCGGTGGTGCTGGCGTTGCCAAGCTTTACCAGAAATCTGGCACGGCAGTCAGCAGCCGATTCGGCTTCAATGCCTCCGTAAGCGTTCTGCCGGGCTTCGCAAAAGCGGATGAGTTCGTTTTCTAAAGGGGCTAGGTCGCCTTGGATACTTGGAAACCCGCTGGGGGCGGCGGGTTTTGATTTAGAAGTCCGATTTGGACTTCATGCAGCGAAAACTTGTTGCCATTAAGCCGCACTCGCGGAAATTCGCAATTATCGGCTCTCAAACGGTTGAAGAATAACACCCGTCAGTTTACTCAACAGGATCAAGACGGTTGACCCGGAAGGAGTGTGGGGTGTCTGGTCGTACAACTCTAAAAGTTTTGACCATTGCTGTAGGACTGTTGGGTGGCGTTTCCGCGGCCTCTTTAGCCGGTGCCTCCTTGTCTCCCGCGCGTGCGGAAACGATCAGAGAAGCGCTGGCTCTTGCCTATTCCAATAACCCCACCTTGAATGCGGCGCGTGCGCAGCTTCGTGGTGTGGATGAAAACGTGCCACAGGCGTTGTCCGGCTGGCGGCCGACCGTAACGGCATCCGCAGCGGCCGGACGTCTCGCAACAGGGGCCGACTCGGCGATCGACTACCGCAACAATGCGTCGATCTCCCTGACCATCAGTCAGACCCTGTTCCGTGGCTTCCGGACGATCAACTCGACCCGTCAGGCCGAAGCTGTCGTGCGTGCTCAGCGCGAAAGCCTCATGTCGACGGAACAGGACACGCTGCTCGATGCCGCCACATCCTATGTGGATGTGATCAGGGACACCGCTCTGGTGTCTTTGCAGCGCAGCGACCTTGCCTTCCTTCAGGAACAGGTCAGAGCAGCACGTGACAGGTTCGATGTAGGCGAGGGCACGCGGACGGATGTGAGCCAGGCGGAAGCCCGTGCTTCCGAAGCGCGCGCCAGCCTCAACACGGCGATGGCCAATCTGAACACCAGCCGTGCCATCTACCGTCAGGTGATTGGTGTTGAAGCGCGCAGTCTTTCAGCCGACACGTCGATCAGCCGTTTTGTTCCGAAATCCATCGAAGATGCGATGCAACTGAGCGAAACGCACCAGCCGCTGATCCGTCAGGCTCAGCATCTGGTCGATGCGGCAATCTTCAACATCAAGACGATTGAAGGTGAGCTTCTGCCGACTGTGACACTGGACGGCAGTGTCTCCAGATCGTGGAACCCGTCCGGTTTGACCGACTACAGCGACAACGCGCAGATCTTCGGCAACGTCAGCATCCCGCTTTATCAGGGTGGTGGCGTGTCATCCCGCGTACGTCAGGCCAAGGAAGAACTGGGCCAGACCCGGTTGCAGCTGGATGTGGCGCGCGATCAGATTCGCGCCAATGTCATTTCCGCCTGGGGCAACTATCAGGCCGCGGAAGCCTCCATTGTCGCGGCGCAGGCTGCCGTTCAGGCACAGCAGCTTGCCCTTGAGGGTGTCATTGAAGAACAGCGCGTCGGTCAGCGTACGACACTCGACGTTCTTGATGCTCAGCGCGAACTGGTCATTCAGCAGTCAAATCTGGTGACCGCACAACGCAACAGGATCGTCAGCGGGTATCAGCTGGTCGCATCTGTTGGCCGGCTGGATGCGGAATCGCTTGGCCTCACCGTGGCCCGCTACAATCCCAAGCAGCACTATCAGGCAGTGCGTGACCAGTGGTTCGGTCTGCGTACACCGGATGGCCGGTAAGAAACTTGAAACTTATCTTCGTCACGATGGCGGCTGATGGTCGAAAGATCTTCAGCCGCTTTTGTTATTCGGCGTAACATCCTGATAAATTTACGAAGGATGACGTGAAACGCGTTGCCGAATTCCACCCTTGATCGGTAAACACCGACTAAAAAGGGGATAAGGCGATGCTTCTGGGTGCGCTCACTTTGCGCGTTTCTTATGGACCCGCATAATTTCGGTTAACGAATCATTTTGATGGAACCGACAGTTCCTGAGCGTAGCCGGTAAGTACGGGGGAAGTCATGGCGCAGGCGAAGAAGGCTGATGAGCCGTCGATGGAGGAAATCCTCGCATCGATCCGCCGAATCATATCCGATGAGGACTCCCAGGGAGCCGATGACGGCGAAACCGGCAGCAGCGAACCCGTAGAGACACCAGTAGAAGAAGAGGCGACGGACGATATGGGCGATGCCTCCGAAATGTCCCAGGACGATCTCGACAAACTGTTCGACATGAGCAGCGACGACGAGGATGACCTTCCCGCGGAAGACGAAGACGCGGACGACATGGCTGCCGCAATGGCAGCAGACGCCGAGGAAGACGAAGGCGACGACGTTCTGGAGCTGACTGAAGAACTGGCGATTCCCGAAGACGATGCAATGGACATTGTCGAGGGGATGGCTGAAGATTTGGACGGTGACGAAGGCGACATCTCTTTCGCGTCTCCGCCAATGCCTGACACGGTTTCCGAGCCGGATTTTGACCCCGCGCCGCTGATGGCCACCAGCCCTGTGCCGGACGATCTGCCGAATGTCCCCGACGATGCCCCCCTGACGTCGCAGAACACGGGTGAAGCCGTTCACGCTGCTTTCGACAATCTGTCGAACATGTTTGTTGGATCTCAGGCACAGACCGTCGAAGAGCTGGTCAAGGAAATGCTGCGGCCGATGCTGAAGGCCTGGCTGGACCAGAATCTGCCTGGCATGGTGGAGCAGATGGTCCAAAAGGAAATCCAGCGCGTGACACGCCGGCGTTAAGCAGCGTTTGTTGAATGAATTCAGTCAGGGGGTGCCAGATGGCATCCCCTGAATTCGTTTCGGGCAATCTTGGAACACAGGGTCTGCCACTCACATCCTTCGCAAGCCTTGCGAATAGAGCCTCTCGCAAAGGCTTCACGCAGCAATGACAGTAGCTGCCGGTCCAGGACGAATAAATTGCCGCTTTCAACTTTGCACCCAAGCACTTGCGCGATTTCGGCGGCCGCCGACCGGTCTCTATCGCGAACGCTTTCATTCCGGCAATGGCAGCCAGGTTCGTTCAGCATGGGCTGGCACAACGCGTCGGGCCCTTCCACCAGCTCGATAGGCTCACCATCGTTCAGGCGCTGAACGATAGTACTGTAGTTGTCGACAAAGGCGGGCGTATAGCCCTTGCCAAGGTAGGTCACCATGCAAAGCAGGTGGTGCGGACGGATTGAAACACTCATGATCTGCTTATTGCAGCAAACGCCGTCAGACCCAAGTTCGGATCGGCGGATAGACGCTTCTCGCTCCAAAAGCGCCAATTGGCTGCGGGATTGGCCTGCATAGGCGGTTGACTTGCGGCAGCGCATCCGATTTACACGGTGCTTCACGAAAATCGAAATTCATTCTCCCATTGAGTGACCCTGATGCTGGATAAGACCTACGATGCGGCCAGCGTTGAGCCGCGGATTTACGAAACCTGGGAAAAGGCGGAGGCCTTCAAGGCCGGAGCTGGCGCCAAAGAGGGTGCAGCCTCCTTTTCCATCGTAATTCCGCCGCCGAACGTGAACGGTTCGCTGCATATGGGCCATGCTCTCAACAATACCCTGCAGGACATCCTGATCCGCTGGAAACGCATGCAGGGCTTCGACACACTGTGGCAGCCGGGCACGGACCACGCTGGGATTGCGCTTCAGATCGCCGTCGAAAGACAGATGGCCGAGCGCAATGAGCCCAGCCGCACCGAAATTGGCCGCAAGGCTTTTGTCGAGCGGGCATGGCGCTACAAGGGAGAAGTCGGCAGTGCGATTATCGCTCAGTTGAAGCGTCTCGGGGCGTCGTGCGACTGGTCGCGCGAACGCTTCACAATGGACGAAGGCCTGTCCGAGGCTGTTCGCAAGGTTTTTGTCGACCTCTACAACGAGGGCCTGATCTACAAGTCCAAGCGGTTGGTCAATTGGGATCCGAAAATGGAGACCGCCATTTCGGATCTCGAGGTCGAAAACGTCGAAACCGATGGTCACATGTGGCACTTCCGCTATCCGCTGGCCGGTGGTGCGACCTATGAGTACGTCGAAAAAGACGAAGACGGGAACGTCACCCTTCGCGAAATCCGCGACTATATTTCGATTGCCACGACGCGTCCGGAAACCATGTTGGGCGATGGCGCCGTTGCCGTTCATCCGGATGACGAACGTTACAAGCCAATCGTCGGAAAACTTTGCGAGATTCCGGTTGGACCGAAGGAACATCGTCGCCTGATCCCGATCATCACCGACGAATATCCGGATCCGGATTTCGGCTCCGGTGCGGTCAAGATTACCGGTGCGCACGACTTCAACGACTATGGCGTCGCGCAGCGCAACAAGATCCCGATGTACCGCCTGATGGACACCAAGGGTGCAATGCGCGCCGACGGTGCGCCATATGTCGAAGAGGCTGCCAAGGCGCAGGCGATCATCGACGGCGCCGAGATGACCATTCAAGAGGTCGATCTGATCAACATCGTTCCGGACGACTTGCGCGGTCTTGACCGGTTCGAAGCGCGCAAGCGTGTCATTGAGCAGATCACGGCGGAAGGTCTGGCCGTCACGGTTCCGGCCGACCATCCGGACGTAGCATGGATGAAGGGACAGGCGCCGGAGTGGACTGAGCTCGGTCGCGCCGTCGTTCGTCCGCTGGAGGAAGGCGCGGAAGCTCCGGAACGCTTGCCGCTGGTGGAATCCAAGAAAATCATGCAGCCGTTCGGAGACCGATCCAAGGTCGTCATTGAACCCATGCTGACCGACCAGTGGTTTGTCGATGCAAAGACACTGGCTGCTCCCGCCCTGAAGGCCGTTCAGGACGGTACGACCAAACTTATTCCCGGCAACGCCGACAAGGTCTACTTCAACTGGCTCAACGACATTCAGCCCTGGTGCATTTCACGCCAGCTCTGGTGGGGCCACCAGATCCCGGTCTGGTATGACGAGGATGGCAAGGAATACTGCGCGCATTCCGAGGAAGAAGCCGTTGCAATGGCTGGCGGCAAGGCACTGACGCGGGATGAAGACGTTCTGGACACATGGTTCTCTTCCGCGCTCTGGCCTTTCTCGACGTTGGGTTGGCCGAACAAGACGCCGGAACTGGAACGCTACTACAAGACGGATGTGCTCATCACGGGGCTCGACATCATTTTCTTCTGGGTTGCCCGGATGATGATGCAGGGCCTCCACTTCATGAAAGAAGTGCCTTTCCATACGGTTTACTTCAACTCGATCGTTGTCGACGGCAAGGGCAAGAAGATGTCCAAGTCGACCGGCAACGTGATTGACCCGCTCGATCTGATCGGACGCTTTGGTGCCGATGCGACCCGCTTTGCACTTGCCAGCCAGGAAGTTCAGGCCCGCAGAATGCTACGGATGTCGGACCAGGCTGCCGAAGGCGGGCAGCGGTTCGCGACCAAACTTTGGAACGCCGCCCGCTTTGCGGAAATGAACGGCTGCGCTCGCGCAGACGGCTTCGATCCTGCCAAAACCAGCCACACGCTCAACCGTTGGATCGCGACCGAAACTGGCCGCTGTATCACCGAGGTAACGGCGGCACTGGAAGACTTCCGGTTTAACGATGCGTGCGGGGCGGTCTACCGCTTCACCTGGAACACCTTCTGCGACTGGTATCTCGAACTCGCCAAACCGATCTTCAACGGCGATGACGAGGCCGCCAAGGCCGAAACGCGCGCGACCGCTGCCTGGGCTCTGGATGAGATCCTGAAGGTTCTGCATCCGATCATGCCGTTCCTGACCGAAGAGCTTTGGGAACGTCTTGGCGATGAAGGCAGCGCACAGGACGGCTTGCTCATGTTGGCGGCCTGGCCGGAAGCGAAAGTTTCCGACGAGGATGCAGCGGGCGAAATCAACTGGCTTGTCGATCTGATCTCCGAGATCCGGTCGGTACGCGCGGAAATGAACATCCCGGCGGGTGCGAAGGTGTCCGTGATCGTCACGGGCGCCAGCGAGCAGACCAAGGCCCGGCTGAAGACCCACGAGTCTGCCATTCTTCGTCTGGCGCGGGCAGAAACCGTTTCTCTGGCCGATGCGGCTCCTGCCGGCGCAGCACAGATCATTGTCGGTGAAGCCACCGTTTGCTTGCCGCTCGCCGGCGTGATCGATCTTGCAGCTGAAAAGGCCCGTCTGCAGAAGGAAGCCGGCAAGCTGGAAGGTGAAATCTCAAAGATCGAGAAGAAGCTTTCCAACCCTGCGTTCGTTGCAAAGGCCCCGGATGATGTCGTAGACGGCGAGCGCGAAAAAGTTGCCGAATCCAAGGAAAAGCTGGAGAAGGTTCAAACGGCACTCAGCCGCTTGGCGGAAATCGGCTAGATCATTTCTCGGCCCGGAAGGAGCTTTGTCTTTTCCGGGCCGCAATTCGGTGCTAGCGCCGCATAAAAGAACATACGTATACTTGGCATCCGAGGAATCGAATTGAAGCTGATGGCGGACCAGTTTGACACGATGAAAGCGGTTAGGCGCTTGAGCGCTGGCCTTGGAATTGCGGCGATGGCGGCGGTCACGCCCCTGGTTTCGGCGCACGCGGAAAAGATCGAGAATCCGGTTGCTGTCTTCTCGGGCCTCGACAAGATCACCGGACGCATCATCTCCTTCGATGTGTACATCGGCGAGACTGTTCAGTTCGGTGCGCTGCAGGTCACACCAAGGGTCTGTTACACGCGTCCTCAGACAGAGTCTCCTCTGACGACTGGCTTTGTTCAGGTCGATGAAATCACGCTCAATAACGAAGTTCGGCGGATTTACTCCGGCTGGATGTTTGCGGCCAGTCCCGGTCTTCATGCTGTCGAGCATCCTGTCTACGACATCTGGCTGACCGATTGTAAACTTGCTTCCACAGTTCCGCCGCCCGAGGATTACGCCGGACCGCCGATCAAAGGCACCGTTGCCGAAGGCGAAGACCCTCTGGCAGGTCCAGACGATGGTCAGGACCATGGCCCGGGTGTGCCGCGCCCGAAACCTTTCCAGGGATAAGGCGCTGGCAAATAGGGGTTCGGTGCTCTAACGCGTGAACCTGTCCGCTCCTTTCGTCGCGAGCCCCGAAAAAAGCGTCTGGGACAGGGACAGCCCACACCCTTCCACCATCCGGCGTGACGTCGTATTCGTTGCCGACACCAGTTCATAGAGATGGGTCGCTGCCAGGTGGTTCAGACATGCGTCCGCCATCAGTGCATTGACATAGGTGCCGAGACCCTTGCCGCGATGGGCGGGGGCTACGGCCACAAGCCCGCCCCAGGCGTAGCGGCAGTACGGGCTGTGCTCATTGTGCGGCAGGTAACCGTGCGCGCAGGCTGCAAAGTTTTCTGCTTTATCCATCAGACCGACGGTAACAACGGAGCCGTGATCGCCATTCAGAAAGGAACCGGAGAAGGGTGCGATGCCTGCTGCGGCAATGAATTCCTGGAACGATCGCGTCAATGGCCTCTCCGCGCCATCCAGTCCGGAAAATGCATGAAGTCCGTCGGGGAGGGTCTTTGAAAGAATTGCCCGAGTCGCAGCTCTGATCGTGTCGGCGTCACCGACAAAGACGTGCCATGTGTCCAGCCGATAGCCTTTTTCGTCCAGTGCGTTTTCCAGATCAGATTTTTTGTTTGTCTCAAGCAGGCGAAATCCGAAGACGCCGTCTTCCTCGAGTGATTTGAAGATCGTGTCAAAACCCAGAGCATCAGGATTGTCGGTGCCGAGCGTGCGGGCGTTACAGCAGGCTCCAGGTGTTTCCATGGTCCAGCCTTAAAGTTCTTCGGCGCGCTGCTGAAGCTGAGTCTGCTGCTGTGTTCCGAAATATCCGGCCATGGTGGTTCAAGCCTCCCGGTTTCCGCTTCCGAAATCAAGGCAGGCAAAAAACAGTCTGTCCAGTTCGCTACACGGGAATGACGCAAAGCGCTCGCGCTTAGGTGCGTGTAGGGTATCCAGGTGAACGCATTTCAAACCCCGTTTTTGAGGTGACAAAGCCAAGGTTTTTGTAAAATCGATGCGCATTCTTGTTGGCAGACCCTGACAAGAGCATCACCTTGAAACAACCAGCCTCAAAGGCAGCGTCAGTGGCGCGTTGCATCAGTGCCTTTCCGATTCCCTTGCCGCGCCAGTCAGCGTGCGTGACGACATTTTCGATGAGAGCAAAGGGCGCACAGCCGCGCGTGAGGTTTGGCACCTTGACCAGCATGCAGGTTGCAACCAATGGGCCGGCCATGTCTGCGACAAGCACATCGACGCCCGGCTGCGCCAGGATCTGGTTAAAGGTTTCACGGCGCAAATCGTCTGATGCTGGAATGTCGTTCGTGATCAGCTGCACATAAAGCGCGCACAGGCCTTCAAAATCTTCCGTGGTAGCAGACCGGATAACAAGACTGTCTGGCGAAATGGGCATGAGAACCGCGAATGGTCGGACAAGTAAAAAGCCCGCCGGGCGGCGGGCTTTGAAGTCGTGTCAGTCGATGTCCACGTAGTCGGATGGCGAAAGCCCCAGTCGGCCATCGACATAGGTGCCGCAGCGCTGCATCAGCTCGTCCATGTCATTCTCGAAGAAATGGTTGGCGCCTGGAATGGTTTCGTGATCGATCACGATGCCTTTCTGGGTTTTCAGCTTGTCGACCAGCGTCTGAACATCCTTCTGCGGAACAACCTTGTCGTTGTCGCCATGAATAATCAGGCCGGAGGATGGGCAGGGGGCAAGGAAGGAGAAGTCATGAAGGTTTGCTGGTGGGGCGACAGAAATGAATCCCTCCACTTCCGGACGGCGCATCAGAAGCTGCATGCCGATCCAGGCACCGAATGAGAAACCGGCGATCCAGCAGGCGCGAGCGTCCGTATGAACGGTCTGAACCCAGTCGAGCGCGGCTGCTGCATCGGAAAGCTCTCCCTGGCCATGGTCGAAGGAACCCTGGGATCGGCCGACGCCGCGGAAGTTGAAACGCAGCACCGCAAATCCGCGCCGGGCGAACATGTAGTACATCTGGTAGACGATCTGGTTGTTCATCGTGCCGCCGAATTGCGGATGCAGATGCAGAACCAGGGCGATGGGCGCGTTGCGTTTTCTGGCGGGATGGAACCGGCCCTCAAGCCGGCCGGCGGGACCGTTGAAGATCACCTCTGGCATGAAACGCTATGTCCTTGTCATTTTGTCGCGCGGAAGAAGATCGCGCGGTATTCTGGGCTCACAATACGTGGTTTCCCGTAAGTCTAAACTTGACTCTTTGTCTCCGAGTTTCTAGAACCCTGTTTAGAATTATTCGAAAGTTCGCACCATACCTCAACAGGCAGACGATGCTCGGTTCGACCGGTTGGGGGCAGTTATCGTCATGATGGCGGAGAAATTCAAGGTTTTTCGCACATCTATCTGACAACAAAGCGAATTTTCGATTCTTTGCAAGGCTCGAATTCAATTGTAAGAGGCGCTATGCAGCATCAGTCTGCTCCGATCTATCTGGACCACAACGCGGGCGCGCCCCTGCGCGAAACCGTTCGTCAGGTCATGATCGAAGCGCTGAATGATGCCGGCAACGCGTCCTCCGTCCACGCACATGGCCGAAAGGCGCGGGGACGCATCGAGACAGCACGCGAGCAGGTTGCGCGGCTCTGCGGCGCCAGAACCAGAGCGGTGACATTTGTCTCCGGTGGAACGGAAGCCAACATGACGGCCCTTTCGCCGGCATGGCAGGACCAGGGCGCACCGGTTTATCTCGACAAACTCTTCAGAAGTGCCATTGAGCATCCTTCGGTAATGACCGGTGGACGGTTTGCCGTCTCCGATCAGGTGGTCCTGCCTGTCGACGATGACGGTCGTGTTGAGCTCGACGCACTGGAGCAGGCGGTCAAAGGTTCCGACCCAAGCCTCATTTCCGTAATGGCGGCCAATAATGAAACCGGCGTCATTCAGCCTTTGGCTGAAATCGGAGCCATTGCCGCAAGATACGGGCACTTTTTCCACGTGGACGCGGTTCAGGCTGCCGGCCGGATGCCGATCGATCCAGAAAGCTGGCAGGCAGACGTCCTGACGCTGTCTGCTCACAAGTTCGGTGGCCCGCAAGGCATCGGTGCAGTCGTGGTGCGTTCAACGGCCCGTGTACCTGCGCCACTGATGGTTGGCGGTGGTCAGGAAAACTGGCGCCGTGGCGGAACGGAAAACGTTTCGGCAATCGCCGGCTTCGGCGCTGCCAGCATGGCTGCCCTTGAAGAAGCCGCCGATACGCGCCATCTGAGTGATATGAAGGCGAAGCTCGAGACCGGGCTGTGCGCGATTTGCCCTTCGACAGTCATATTCGGCAACAAGTCGGAAAGACTGTCCAACACCTGTTGTTTTGCCGTTCCGGGCATTCCGGCAGAAACCGCGCTGATCGCTTTTGATCTCGACCATATCTCGGTTTCCTCTGGTTCTGCCTGTTCCTCCGGCAAGGTGTCCGTGTCCCATGTGCTGACCGCCATGGGCGTTTCGGAAGATCTTGCACGCTGCGCCTTGCGCGTCAGCATGGGGTGGAATACCAGCGGTTCCGACATCGACAGGTTTCTTGAGCTGTGGCCGAAAATCGTCGGCAGGCTCAACCCGCAGGCTCGTCATCAGGCGGCTTGAGGACAGGAATTCGGCAGATTCGCTGCCAGACATGGCGCAGGTGACAGGGTCGCTTGCAGGAAATAACCGAAGCAGGCACGGGGCCTGTTGAATGGAGGCAAGATATGCCAGCTGTACAGGAAACCATCGATAAGGTTAAAGCCATCGATGTCGACCAGTATAAATACGGCTTCGTGACCGATATCGAGTCGGATAGAGGCGCCAAAGGCCTGTCCGAAGAAACCGTCCGCTTTCTGTCGGCAAAGAAGAACGAGCCGGAATGGATGATGGAATGGCGCCTTGATGCACTGCGCCGCTTCCGGCAGATGGAAGAACCGACCTGGGCACGCGTTTCCTACCCGAAAATCGATCTCGATGACCTCTACTATTGGGCCTCTCCGAAATCCGTCGAAGGCCCGAAAAGCCTGGACGAAGTCGATCCGGAGCTGTTGGCGACTTACGAGAAGCTCGGCATTCCGCTGCGCGAACAGGAAATCCTGGCCGGTGTCGAGCCGAAGAACCGGGTTGCGGTTGATGCTGTGTTCGATTCCGTTTCCGTCGTGACCACGTTCAAGGAAGAGCTGAAGAAAGCGGGCGTCATCTTCTGCTCCATTTCCGAAGCGCTGCGCGAATATCCGGATCTGGTGAAGAAGTATCTCGGCTCCGTCGTTCCGGTGACCGACAACTACTACGCGACGCTGAACTCGGCTGTCTTTTCGGATGGATCCTTTGTCTATGTGCCTGAAGGCGTTCGCTGCCCAATGGAACTGTCGACCTATTTCCGTATCAACGAACAGAACACCGGTCAGTTCGAACGTACGCTGATCATTGCGGAGAAGGGCGCCTACGTCTCCTATCTGGAGGGTTGTACGGCACCTCAGCGTGACGAGAACCAGCTTCACGCGGCTGTTGTTGAACTGGTGGCCCTGGATGATGCGGAGATCAAATATTCCACCGTTCAGAACTGGTTCCCCGGCGACAAGGACGGCAAGGGCGGCATCTACAACTTCGTCACCAAGCGTGGCGACTGCCGCGGCAAGAATTCCAAGATCTCCTGGACGCAGGTCGAGACCGGTTCGGCGATTACCTGGAAATACCCGTCCTGCATCCTGCGCGGCGAGAACTCTCGTGGTGAGTTCTATTCGATCGCGGTTTCCAACGGCTACCAGCAGGTCGACAGCGGCACCAAGATGATCCATCTGGGCAAGAACTCGTCCAGCCGGATCATTTCCAAGGGCATTTCCGCCGGAAAGTCGCAGAACACGTATCGTGGACTGGTTTCCGCTCACCGGAAAGCCTCGAATGCTCGCAACTTTACCCAGTGTGACTCGCTTCTGATCGGTCAGGACTGCGGTGCGCACACGGTGCCCTACATCGAGAGCAAGAACGCCTCGGCCCAGTTCGAACACGAGGCGACCACCTCGAAGATTTCGGACGACCAGATGTTCTATTGCCTACAGCGCGGCCTTTCTGAAGAAGAAGCCGTGGCGCTGATCGTCAACGGTTTCGTCAAGGACGTCATCCAGCAGCTGCCGATGGAATTCGCCGTCGAGGCACAGAAGCTGATTTCGATCAGCCTGGAAGGATCCGTGGGTTAACGAGCCTGCGAACAAACGAACAGATTTGGGCTCGAAACGCCCGTTGATTTACGAGGAACTGTCTCAATGCTTGAGATCAAAAACCTGCACGCCCGCATCGCGGAAGACGAAACCGAGATCCTGCGTGGCATCGATCTGACCATCAATGCGGGCGAAGTACACGCCATCATGGGTCCGAACGGCTCCGGCAAGTCGACACTGTCCTACATCCTGGCCGGAAAGGACGACTACGAGGTCACCGAAGGTGAGATTCTGTTCAACGGGGAGAACCTCTTGGAAATGGAGCCGGACGAGCGCGCTGCCGCTGGCCTGTTCCTGGCATTCCAGTACCCGATCGAGATCCCGGGTGTTGCCACCATGGAATTTTTGAAGACGGCGATGAACGCACAGCGCAAGGCGCGCGGTGAGGACACGCTGTCGATCCCGGACTTCATGAAGCGCGTCAAGGAGGCTGCCGGCCACCTGAACGTCTCCATGGACATGCTGAAGCGCCCGCTCAATGTCGGCTTCTCGGGTGGCGAGAAGAAGCGTGCGGAAATTCTGCAGATGTCCTTGCTTGAGCCGAAGCTCTGCGTTCTCGACGAGACGGATTCGGGCCTCGACATCGACGCACTCAGGATCGTTTCTGAAGGCGTGAACAAGCTGCGCGGTCCGGATCGTGCCATGGTGGTGATCACCCACTATCAGCGTCTGCTTGACTACATCGTTCCGGATGTCGTCCACGTTCTGTCCAAGGGCCGCATCGTCAAGACCGGCGACAAGGACCTGGCGCTGGAGCTGGAAAAGAACGGTTACGCCGACTACATCGACACGGCCGCCTGAGGGAGCAAAGCGATATGAACGCCAGCGCACCCATCAAACACACCCAGGCGGAAAGCGACCTGCTGGAGCGTTTCGACAACGCGAAAGACAGTTTGGCTGGCTCGGTTGCCGTCAAGGCTCTGCGCGAAGCGGCGCTCGGCCAGATTCGGGACCGTGGCCTGCCACATCGCCGGGTAGAGGAATACAAGTATTCCGACCTGCGAGCCTACATGAAGTCAGCAGCCCCGCTCGCAGGATCGGCTGATGAAGCTGCGGCCAGAAGCCTGATTGAGACACAGGACGGTTTCGGAGATCTCGACCGCTACCGTATCGTTGTCGCCAACGGTTCCTATCTTGCGGCGCTTTCCGACGTTGAAGCCCTCGCCAGTGAAGGCGTAACGCTGACAAGCGTTGCCGAAGCCCTTGACGGCGAAACCGGCACCCAGTTGGTTGCTTCGCCGAAGACGGGACCGTCTGACGGTGTGATTGCCTTGAACACCGCGTTCCTCCAGGGGGGCGTCGTCATTACGGTGAAGAGCGGTGTGGAAGTGTCCAAGCCGGTCGAACTTGTTCAGGTGGCGACAGCCAAAGGTGCTCAGTCAGTCCGCAACCGTGTGGAACTTGGCGAAGGTGCGAAGCTGCGTCTTCTGGAAACCTTTGTCGGAAATACCGGTGAGGGGGAGCTGAACACGGTGTTCGATTACGAACTCGCCGACAAGTCAGCGCTTGCGGCCACGCGTCTGATTGTCAGCAAGACCGATGCAGCGCAGCTGTTTACCACAATTGCAACGATTGGCGCCGAGGCGGAGTTGAAGTCGCTTGGCTTCATCGCTGGACCGCAGTTCACTCGCAACCAGCAATTCATCAACTTTACCGGTGAAAACTCCGAAGCAAAGATCTACGGCGTGACCATGGCTGGCGGCAAGTCGCTTGCCGACCAGACACTGATCGTCGATCATGCGGTGCCACACTGTAACAGCCGTGAATTCTTCAAGACCGTTCTCGACGGTCAGGCGAAGGGTGTTTACCAGGGCCGGATCAACGTTGCCCAACACGCCCAGAAAACCGATGGCGAGATGATGACCCAGGCTCTGCTCCTCTCCGAGGACGCGGAAATGGCCAACAAGCCGGAACTTGAGATTTTCGCGGACGACGTATTGTGCGCCCACGGTGCGACCAGCGGACAGATCGACGAGGATCTGCTTTTCTATCTGCGCGCCCGCGGCATTCCGGAAGACGAGGCGAAGACCCTTCTGGTTCTCGCTTTCCTTTCCGAAGCGATTGAGGAATACGGCGAAGACGATGTGACGGAAGGCCTGGAAGCACGCGTGCGTGACTGGCTTGCCGACCACTGACATCTGAAGCGAACGGGAATAAGGAGCAGCGCCGCATGACGGTTGCGACCGCAGAAGAAACAGTCGGCAGCGCCGGCTACGACGTCGAAGCGATCCGCCGGGATTTTCCGATCCTATCGCGGGAGGTTTACGGCAAGCCGCTGGTCTATCTGGATAACGGTGCCTCCGCCCAGAAACCCCGGCAGGTGATCGATGCGGTGACCAAGGCCTATTCCGAGGAATACGCCAATGTGCATCGTGGCCTGCATTTCCTGTCCAATACCGCAACCGACAACTACGAAGCTGCGCGCGAAAAAGTGCGCCGTTTCCTGAACGCCCAGTCGGTCGATGAAGTGGTTTTCACCAAGTCCACCACCGAGGCAATCAATCTGGTGTCCTATGGCCTTGGCGGAGATTATTTCGCCGATGGCGGCGAGATCGTTCTGTCGATCATGGAACACCACTCCAACATCGTGCCCTGGCATTTCCATCGGGAGCGTCACGGTGCGAAGTTGAAATGGGTTTATGTGCGCGAAGATGGCTCGTTTGATCTGGATGCTTTCTCAGACAGCCTGACCGACAAGACAAGGTTGGTTGCGATCACGCACATGTCGAATGTTCTCGGCACGGTCGTTCCCGTCAAAGAAGTTTGCCGGATCGCGCATGAGCGCGGCATTCCTGTGCTCGTGGACGGCAGCCAGGCAGCGGTGCATCTTCCAGTCGACGTTCAGGATATCGATTGCGACTATTACGTCTTCACCGGTCACAAGGTTTATGGGCCGTCGGGCATTGGTGTCCTGTGGGGCAAGCCTGAGAGGCTTAAAGCCTTGCGTCCGTTCAATGGCGGCGGAGAGATGATCCTCGACGTGACCGAGGACATTGTCACCTATAACGAGCCGCCACACCGGTTCGAGGCCGGCACGCCCCCGATCGTCCAGGCAATCGGCCTCGGTGCTGCACTCGACTATATGGATGCGCTTGGGCGGGAGAACATTGCCCGCCATGAGGCGGATCTGAAGGACTATGCCCACCAAAAGCTGCGCGAGATCAACTCGCTGCGAATCTTCGGGGATGCACCGGACAAGGGCGCAATCGTCTCATTTGAACTGCAAGGCGCTCACGCACATGACGTTGCAACGATCATCGATCGGGCAGGGGTCGCGGTCCGGGCAGGGACCCATTGCGCACAGCCGCTCTTGGCAAAATACGGTGTGACTTCTACATGTCGGGCTAGTTTCGGGCTGTACAACACGCGCGCCGAAGTCGACGCACTGTATGAAGCCCTGTTGAAGGCTCAGAGCTTTTTCGGGTAAGGACGGACCCCATGGAAAACGCTACTACAATTGATACCGGCGCGGATGGCGAAGAGCTGCAGACGGAAGTCTCGGCAAAAAGCGCGATTCCGGCAAATGAACTCGATCAGCTCACCTCAGACATCATCGGTGCTCTGAAAACGGTGTATGATCCGGAAATTCCCTGTGATATCTACGAACTTGGCCTGATCTACAAGGTCGATATCGAGGATGACAGGTCAATCAACATCGATATGACGCTGACAGCCCCTGGTTGCCCTGTGGCAGGCGAAATGCCTGGCTGGGTGGAAAATGCTGTTTCTGCCGTCGCCGGCGTCGGACCGGTGAATGTCGATATGGTCTTCGATCCGCCCTGGACACCTGACCGGATGTCGGACGAAGCCAAGGTTGCGCTCAACTGGTATTGAGCTCCAAACCTTTAATCGGATAAGCTGACACCCCATATCAGGTTTAGCAATCGCTTCACTGAACGAGGATCATATGGCTTCCGCCGCTAAATTCCAGGTGATGACCCTGACCGACGCCGCCGCCGAGCGTGTAAAGGAACTTGTCGAGAACTCGGACAAGAACGCCATCGGCTTGCGTGTCGGTATCAAGAAGGGCGGCTGCGCCGGCATGGAATACACCATGGAAATGGTGGACGCGGCGAAGCCCGGTGATGACACGGTTGAAGACAAGGGTGCCAAACTCTTCGTAGATCCGTCGGCTGTACTGTTTCTGCTCGGCACGGAAATGGATTTTGAAGTCACCAAGTTCCGGTCCGGTTTCATCTTCAAGAATCCCAATGAAGTGTCTGCCTGCGGTTGCGGCGAATCCGTTTCCCTACAGGCTGCTGACCTGAACGCCCTGGCGCGCTGAGCCGCGCGTTACTGATCTTTCCGATGAGTGTTTCATGAGCCTTTTCGAGCGTCTGAAAACCGACGCCGGCCCTCAATGGGCCGACTACACCCGTCACGCCTTTGTTCAGCAGCTTGGTGCAGGAACACTGCCGCAGTCCTGTTTCAAACATTACCTGGTTCAGGACTATCTGTTTCTCATCCAGTTTGCCCGCGCCTACGCGCTGGGTGTCTACAAGAGCCCGTCGGTTGCTGACATGCGTCAGTCCTTGGAGGGGGTGAAGGCCATTCTGGATGATGAACTCGACCTCCATGTCGAAATGTGCCGTGGCTGGGGAATGGACAGGGAAATGATCGAAACGTCTCCCGAAGACACCCCCACAATGGCCTATACGCGCTTTGTGCTGGATGCCGGCATGGCAGGCGATCTCCTGGACCTTCAGGCAGCGCTAGCGCCCTGTGTGGTCGGCTATGCAGAGATCGGCGCCAGACTCACTGCGGAAGGCTGTGACTTTGACAGCAATCCCTATACCCGCTGGATACGCGAGTACGCCAGCGAAGGCTATCAGGAGCTCGCCAACGGCTTTGTCACCTGGCTGGATGGGACGGCAAACCAGGTGTTGACGGACCATCGTTATCCACGTGTCCTGTCGATTTTTGAAAAAGCCTGCCGCCTTGAAAGCGATTTCTGGCAGATGGGCCTGAACGCAAAAGCCTGAGACAGATATCTGCTCAGGCTTGGCTCCTAATTCCAAATTTTCGGAAAACCAGCGCCTGAAGACGCGTCCTTGCTTCAGGCAACGTCTTCCTGTGCTCGCGTGCCTTCAAGTTCCCTCTCTGTTTTCACTACATTCCGGCCTGCGTTCTTCGCAAGGTAAAGGGCCTCATCCGCCCGCGAGACGATGGAATGAGCCGTATCCATGCCTTCAAAAGTCGCGATGCCGACCGAAATGGTCACCCGGCCCAGGTTCTCGCCTGTCGAACGCTTGACCAGTTCCTTGGACATGACCGCGTTACGGATGTTTTCCCCAATGACGGCAGCGTCATCCAGTTCGGCATGCGGCAGAATGATAGCGAACTCTTCGCCGCCATAACGGCAGGCAATGTCCTGCGCCTTGATATTTTGCTTGACCGCTAGCGCGACGAGCCTGAGAACCTGATCGCCTGTCTGGTGGCCGTAGGTGTCGTTGAACTTCTTGAAGTGGTCGATATCGGTCATCAGCAGAGAGAAACCGCGTCCGCTTTCCTTGGAGTGATCGATGACCCGTTCAATCGAATTCTCGAAGTGTTTGCGATTGTTGAGTGTGGTCAGTTCATCCGTCAGGGATTCATAGCGGATCGCTTCCAGAGAGGACTGCAGGTTCTCGATGTGCTTCTTTGACTCCAGGAGCTGGCTCTCCAGCTTCCGATTGGAAGCAACCGCGTTCTGGGTCGATTTGACCAGATGCGTGACATAGATCTGCAGTTTCTCGGGATCGGAAACTGATTTGATCTTTTCACCGGCCTGCTCAAGCGCGGTGCCATAGTCGGACGTGGCATCTGCGCTAAGCTTCAGCGTGTCTACCAGTTCTTCGACTTCTCTGGAGACCTTGGACCCAACTTCATCCAGACGATCCCCAAGCCGCGTTGGTGACAGGAAACGACCGTACAGCGTCAGCATTTCGTCGGTGCTGATCCTGCCGTTGGATTTGATGGATTCATTGACGGCCCGGTTCAGGCCCTGATTGTAACCAGCCGCATACGTGTACCAAAGTTCGTAAGAACGAGGGTAGGCTGGCAGTACATTTTTCTTGATGTAACTGATTGCGGACTCTCCATATTGGATAGTCCGCTTGTGGTCGTCTTCATCCGCCATCAAGTTTCTCTCACCCATGCCTTGCGAATCCGCCCCACACGGACACAAGAACTAGGTTTTAAACTCCGATGGAAGGTTTAAGGAGCCGTTAAGCTTAAAGCAAAACCTGGACAGATTTTGCAGTTACGACGCCTTTTTAGGCCGCGGCTCGCGCAGAAGAAAAGCAGGAATATGGACGCCAGCTCCGAAGGCCGGTTCCAGCTTGTCATTCCTGGACCGTTTACCGGACTGCCTCTGCGGAAGATTCGAGACTGGAGTCGGGTTCAGCATTTCCGGGAGTTCCTCAACTTGCTCTTCCACGACTTCGCGTGGTTTGCTCTGTGACCGGCGACGGTTGTTGGACGGCTTTGTCTCGGTGGCTTCGTTGTCGTTGCTCGAACGCGCGTTGCGGGAAGGCTTGCCAGCCTTGCGACGAGCCTTGCGCTCTTGAGCCGCAGCTTCGAAATCGATCGCGTCTCCCAACCAGTCGATATTTTTCTTGATCAACGCCTGAATGGCATCAAGATATTTCTGGTCTTCTCCGGTAACCAGAGTAAAGGCAGTGCCCTTGCGCCCGGCGCGACCGGTGCGGCCGATACGATGCACATAGTCTTCGGCGTTACTCGGGACGTCGAAATTGAAGACGTGGCTTACTTCAGGAATGTCAAGGCCACGGGCCGCGACATCGCTTGCCACCAGCAACTTGATCGTTCCCTTCCGGAAATTGTCCAGCATCATCATGCGTGTACGCTGGTCCATGTCTCCATGGAGGGCTCCAACGTTATACTCATGACGTTCCAGTGACCGGTAAACGGTCGTCACGTCCCGCTTGCGGTTGCAGAATACGATGGCATTCTGAAGATCTTCAGCGCCTTCAAGCAGTTCTCGCAGCGAAGCACGCTTTTCGTAATCCTTGGACTCGGTAGCCTTCAGAAACTGCGCGACGTTTTCTGCCGTCGATGAGGTCGGCGCGACTTCGATGCGGGCCGGGTTCTGAAGGAATGTTTCCGTCAGGCGTTGGATTTCCGGAGGCATCGTTGCCGAGAAGAACAGGGTCTGGCGGGTGAACGGGATCAGTTTGCAGATCCGTTCGATATCCGGAATGAACCCCATGTCGAGCATCCGGTCGGCTTCATCGATGACGAGGATTTCGACACCTTGAAGCAGAAGCTTGCCGCGTTCGAAATGGTCGAGCAGACGGCCTGGTGTAGCGATCAGCACATCGGTGCCCCGGTCCAGTTTCTTGTCCTGTTCGGAAAAGGAAACGCCACCGATCAACAAAGCAATGTTGAGCTTGTGATTGGTGCCGTATCTGGAGAAGTTCTCTTCTACCTGCGCTGCGAGTTCGCGCGTCGGTTCGAGAATAAGCGTACGCGGCATGCGTGCCCTGGCGCGGCCCTTTTCGAGCAGCGTCAACATGGGCAGTGTGAAACTCGCGGTCTTGCCGGTTCCGGTCTGGGCGATGCCAAGAATGTCGCGGCGCTCAAGCACCTGCGGAATGGCTCCCGACTGGATTGCCGTGGGTTCTTTATAACCCGCTGCTTCAACTGCAGCGAGGACCTTCTCGCTAAGACCGAGAGTATTAAATGCCATGGAGCGTTTTGCCCGAATGTTGTGATTGTTAATCGGCGGCGCCGTGGGAACCGCCGGTGCCAATGTGCGCACACCCTACATTCATGCGCTCAGGTGTCAATGCACTTGAGAGGTAAAATTTCAAGAAAATAGAGTAATTCCGGGTACGATTTGCCATCTCAGTTAATAGTGCAACCAAGTTGGATCATGAAATCGGCTGCAACATCAGTATGCGTTGCCCAAAAAGATGGCGTGACCAAAGGTGTCTGTTTCCGAAAAGTTCGCGTTAACCGGTATTCGATACGTAAAATTGCGCAGCGTCAGGCAGAAAGAGCCGCCGGTTTGTAGAACAGGTCGTAATCCGTCTTGTAGCGGCGCCGGAGCTGCTGAACCAGCCGGTCTTCGGTGAACGACAGCAGCGTTTCCCGCGAAACGAAATTACCCACGTGATACGAGACCCGGTCTTTTGAACGAAGTCTGAGAGAACTCTCGGAGAGAAACTTTGCGAAGGACCGATCGAAATCTTCTAGCTGCAGAACCAGATCGGCTGTCAGCATGCCTTTGTAGGTGAGCGTGGCAGTCTGGCTACGGAAGAGATTGTCCGCTTCCAGGTCGGAAATCGAGGCAACATGGGACACGAATTGCTGTGGTGTCATGTCCTGACTGAACTGCCGTTCTTCGTAATAGGCAGGAAGGGGATCGGAACTCAGAATGACCTTCTCGTAACAATAGGCAAGCCGGTGCATGGGGTTCTGAACCCAGGCGGCAACTTTCATGTCGGGATGGCGGCGCTTGAGTTCCCGTGCCGTCAACAACTCGACATTTCCATGAAAAAGCAGCCGTTCGGTCGCGGCCGCCTTGAGATCAATTCCGGAAAGAGCCGTGAGCTTGTCGGTGCCGGCAAGGCGATGAAGAACCGGACGCAACAACTGAAATGCCGGCTCCGCAATACGAGCGAAGGCAATTTTATGCTTTGGAAAAGCCAGGAAGACATGATTTCGCAATGGGCGAAGCCGTCTATCCAATATCGAATACATCCGGTTTAACATGCTACTTTTCCGACCGGTCAAATAGGCCATGCGGGCAAAACTAATTACACCCGATCCGCCTCCTCAAAAAAAGATTTAGATCAAACTACCCACTGTTGCGTCTAAATATCAAGATCTTCTGCGAATTCAGCGTTGTCTTGAATGAAACGGAAGCGCGCTTCCGGCTTGTTACCCATGAGGCGCTCAACAGTGTCGTTTGTATCCGACACCGCCTCTTCTTCGACAACGACCCTCAGCATTGTGCGCTTGGACGGATCCATTGTCGTTTCTTTCAACTGGGCAGGCAGCATTTCACCCAAGCCCTTGAACCGACCAATCTCCACCTTGGACTTGCCCTTGAAGACGGTCTCCATCAGTTCGTCTTTATGAGCATCGTCGCGTGCATAAAGGGTCTTGCCCCCCTGGCTAAGACGATAGAGGGGAGGGACGGCCAGGAAGAGATGGCCGCCGCGGATCAGCTCGGGCATTTCCCGGTAAAAGAAGGTAATCAAGAGTGAAGCAATGTGGGCGCCGTCGACGTCGGCATCCGTCATGATGACGATCTTTTCGTAGCGCAGGTCGCTTTCCCGGTATTGCGAGCGGGTGCCGCAGCCTAGAGCCTGAATGAGGTCGGCAAGCTGCTGGTTGGCGACGAGCTTGTCTCGTCCGGCATTGGCAACGTTGAGGATCTTGCCGCGCAAGGGCAGGACAGCCTGGTTGGACCGGTTACGCGCCTGTTTGGCAGAGCCACCTGCCGAGTCGCCCTCCACGATAAAGAGCTCGGTTCCATCCGACTGGTTCGCCGAACAGTCGGCAAGCTTGCCGGGAAGACGCAGCTTGCGCACGGCTGTCTTGCGGGCAACGTCCTTTTCCTGGCGGCGGCGCAAGCGCTCGTCGGCGCGGTCTATCACCCATTCCAGAAGCTTGTTTGCCTGGTTGGGGGAAGCCGTCAACCAATGATCGAACGCATCTCGGACGGCCGTTTCCGTAATGCGGGTGGCTTCGTTGGTCGCCAGCTTGTCCTTGGTCTGGCCTACAAACTCGGGCTCGCGAATGAAGACCGACAGCATCCCGCCGGCGGATGTCATCACATCGTCGCCGGTGATGATGGAGGCCTTCTTGTTGTTTGTCAGCTCGCCATATGCCTTCAGGCCGCGCAGCAGCGCGTAACGGAAACCCGCTTCGTGCGTTCCGCCTTCCGGTGTCGGCACGGTGTTACAGTAGGAATTGACGAAGCCGTCGCCGGCATACCAGCTGACGGCCCATTCGACGGAGCCGTGTTTGCCGGCATTGTCGGTGCGGCCGAAAAAGACATCGTCAACGACGCGGCGTTCCTTGGACAGTCGCTCGTTGAGGAAGTCGCGAAGGCCGCCTGGAAAGTGGAAAACGGCCTCGGCCGGTGTTTCGTCCTTTTCCGACAACAGTTCAGGATCGCAGTGCCAGCGGATCTCGACCCCGCCGAAGAGATAGGCCTTCGACCGGGCCATTTTCAAAAGACGACCGGGTGTGAACTTGGCGCCTTTGCCGAAAATCTGCTCGTCCGGCTTGAAACTGACCTGGGTGCCGCGCCTGTTCTGCGTGTCGCCGACATGTTCCAGCGGTCCTTGAGCATGACCACGGCGGAAGATCTGGCGATACAGCTTCCGGCTGCGTGCGACCTCGACGATCAGCACTTCAGAAAGCGCATTGACCACTGAAATGCCGACGCCGTGCAGGCCACCGGAGGTTTCATAGACCTTGCTGTCGAACTTTCCGCCCGCGTGAAGCGTTGTCATGATCACTTCAAGCGCGGACTTGTCCTTGAACTTGGGGTGGGGGTCGACAGGTATGCCGCGACCATTGTCGGTAATCGTCAGGTAGCCATCAGCGGAAAGCGAAACGTCGATCCAGGTCGCATGACCGGCAACCGCCTCGTCCATGGAGTTGTCGATCACCTCGGCAAAGAGATGGTGTAGCGCCTTTTCATCCGTGCCGCCGATATACATGCCTGGCCGGCGCCGGACTGGCTCGAGCCCTTCAAGAACCTCGATGTCGGCAGCGGAATAATCGTCGCTGACCGCGACGGGCGCAACGGGACGCGGCTTTTGCGGAGCAGGGGCGGGCTCGTCACGTGTCATCGGGGCAGCGACCGCCGCGTTGCCTGCAAACAGATCGTCTTTTGCGCTCATTCCGTATCGCCTGATGGGTCTTGGGTCACAGTTTTCACTAACTCAGCGCCGTTACCTACACCGAATCATGCCTCAGTTTGAAGGACAAACATAGAACGGCAAAGGTAATTGGCCAAAAGCCCCCGTTTTCAACAGCCCTCATGGCTGAAAAGCCTTTCTGGCAACACATCATCAACCCGCCTGTGATGAAATACAGGCCTTGAATGGGAGGTGTGGCCACGAAATGTGCCAATTCCGCAACAGTTGCTGACAGAGTCGCTGGCCGGGTCCCGGTTTGCCTCAGTTGCCCCTGTTCGGCCATGTTTGCCCGTCACCCGTTGCGCTAATGTTTGAGACGCCCCGACAGGAAGGCAGCTTCCCTAGCGGGACACCGTCCGGACATAAGAATCAGGAAATTGTCTTAATTCGGCGCCGTATGGCCCAACTTAGGACGAAATGATCGGCCAGTTTAGGCCATTCCGAAACAGTGGATCCTGTGAGCGCGAGCTTCAGGATCGAAGAGACAGCAAATGCGCTTGGCGCGGACAAAAAACAAGAGCGTCCGTCGGGTACCTGTTTCGTTGCCGACGGATAATAGTGTGACTGGGATGCCTAAGAACAGCACAAAGCTTCAACGCATCGGAAAAGCCGGAACCGTGCTCGGTGCGTTGATCCTGATCGGATTGACCGGTCCTGTGGCCGCCTTTGACGGGCAGCCGGCGCCAGCCCGTGCGATTGGACCGACAGACCTTTCCCCGTCTGAAGCCCTGCGGGCAGGGGCCCGTCAATATTATGCCGGCGACAAGGCCGGAGCTCTCGGTTCGCTGCAATATGCCGCCGAAAACGGTCAGCCGATGGCCGCCTGGAAGTTGGGGGAGATGTATGCCTCCGGCGATGGCGTCAAGGAAGACGACCTCAAGGCTTTCGAATATTACAGCCAGATCGTCCGTGAACACGGTGAAGATCGTCCGGATGCACCCGACGCCCCCTTTGTTTCAAGTGCGTTTGTCGCCCTCGGGTCTTATTACCTGAACGGCATAGAAGGCGCTGTACCCAAGAATGAGTCTCGCGCCCGGCAGATTTTCACGCATGCCGCCTCCTATTTCGGCGATGCCGATGCGCAATACGAGCTTGGCCGCATGTACCAGGAAAACAACGGGCGAATGGCTGTTCGCTGGTACAATCTGGCTGCGCTGAAGGGGCATGTCGGGGCCCAGGCCCGGCTTGGTGAAACGCTTTATGCACTCGGAACATCCGACAAGAAAAAAGCGCGTGGCCTGATGTGGATGACAGTTGCGCGGGAACAGGCAAAAGGAACGGATGCGAATTGGATCCATTCCATGCATGAACAGTATTTCGCGGTTTCGCCCGAGCCTGTCAGGCAGATGGCAAGATCCATGGCTGACGGCTGGTTGAAGCAGAACCGTCCGGACATGCTCACCGCACAGCAACTGCCCGCACAATAACCCTCCAAGTGGACTAACCTGGTCCGATTGGAAAGGTGGCGCTTGTTCGGCGCCTCTCACTGGCAGCGAATTGCCAAGCATGCCGCGTAAGGTACGCCGTTTGGCTTCCCTATAGCTGCATGAAACCCAAATTGGGGTCTTAGAGCGTCGCTCTCGCCCACAACGTTTGCTGGATGTTTCCGGAATTGCGGGTGTCGAGGCTGTCGGATGCCGGGCTCTGGTTCTGCGTAAGTGGGCAAGGGGCGTTGCTGATCTGCCACGAGGTGTTGTTCAGCACCATCTCGCAGGTTGCCATCCGCAACCCCGTCGGGCTTTTCAGGCAAATGGATTCACCGATGCCGTATTTTTCACCCTTGTAGCGACAGGTGCAGGAGACATCCTGAGCCATTGCGCTCGCACCGAAACCCAGAGCTTCTACGAAAATCAAACCGGAAAAAACACAGGTGGCGAAGATCGACATACCCCTGCCGGCGACCTTTGTCGTCGCCGGTAAGTGTTGTCCGCATGTCGCCGTCGCGGAAATTGGTCGGCCGAGCGTTATCCCATGATGACAAAAAGCTTACCATGACATCAGCCGACTGCAAGCCTGGTTTTCGCGTTTTGGCAGCATGGACGTGCAAACGCAATCGGTGGCCTTTGCATATTGAGGTCGTAATCAGTCTCAGGCGGCGAGTTTGACCCACACCGGTACGTGGTCCGACGGCTTCTCCCAACCGCGCACATGCTTGTCGATACCGCAGCCGGAGAAACGATCCGTAGCCTGTGGCGACATCAATATGTGATCAATGCGAATGCCGTTGTTCTTCTGCCAGGCACCGGCCTGATAATCCCAGAAAGTGAATGTTTCTGAAGCTTCTGTGCAGGAACGGACGGCTTCGGTGAGACCGAGGTGTGTGAGGGCGCGAAACCGCTGACGGCTTTCTGGTTGAAAGAGCGCGTCTTCCAGCCAGTTTTGAGGGTTCTTGGCGTCAATCGGATCGGGAATGACGTTGTAGTCGCCAAGAAGAAGGAACGGCGTCTCTTCCTCAAGACGCTTTTGTGCATGCGCTATCAGCCGGTCCATCCACTCGAGCTTGTAGGGAAATTTCTCCGTTTTGAGCGGATTGCCGTTCGGAAGATAGAGGCAACCGATTCGAACAGGGCCTTTTTCCGTCGCCAGACTGGCTTCGATGTACCGGGCCTGTTCGTCCGCTTCGTTCCCCGGCAAACCGCGCTGAATTTCGTCTAGCGGGGTCTTGGACAGAAGCGCAACACCGTTGAAGCCCTTTTGCCCGTGCGTCTCGACAGCGTAGCCGAGGTCTTCGAACGGCTGACGAGGAAAGTTCTCATCGACGGATTTGATTTCCTGAAGGCAGGCAACGTCCGGCGAGGCTTCCTTAAGCCACTCCAGAACAGTGTCGATACGTGCCTTGACGCCGTTGATGTTCCAGGTCGCAATTTTCATGAGCGCGGTTGCCTCAACTTTTTGAAACGGCCGGGGCAACCGGCTGAAAACACATATCCAAGCGGGATCAGATCGTAAAACTTGTGCCGCAGCCACATCCGGCAACAGCATTTGGGTTGTTGATCTGAAAAGACTGGCCGATCAGATCGTCCACGAAATCGATTTCCGATCCGCCCATATATTGCAGGGAAATGGAATCGATCAGAACCGTCGCTCCGTTTTTTTCGATCACCAGATCGTCGTCTTCGCGGCTGTCGACCACGTCATATTTATATTGCAGTCCGGAACAGCCGCCACCTTCCACGCTGACGCGCAGCATGCTGCCGTCCGGCTCCTTCGACAAAATCGCAGCAATGCGCTTGGCAGCGCGGTCGCTGACTGTTACGCCAATTTCAAGTGTTTCGGTCATGTTTCACCGACTCGCTCTGTTCCGGCCATATGTGGGAACGTTAAACCTGATTTGTTCAGATAAGTATGTTTTGCGGTCGCTCGCGTCAATGTATTGCCAGCGGCCGAGGGAACGGCAAACACGGACGGGGTCTGTGAAGGATGGCTGGAAACAGATGAAGGCGGATATCGGATTTGGGGGACAGTCACGCGCGATCTATGCGCAAAACCCTCTGGAAAGCCGGGGCAGGCTCTTCCCCGAACCTGACAGCCCGACGCGGACACCCTTCCAGCGGGATCGGGACAGAATTATTCATTCCTCCGCCTTTCGCCGGCTGAAGCATAAGACGCAGGTTTTTGTCTATCACGAAGGCGATCACTTCCGCACACGTCTGACTCATACCATCGAGGTGTCGCAAATTGCGCGCTCGTTGGCACGCGCCCTTCGGCTCGATGAGGATCTGGCGGAGTGCCTGGCTTTGTCACATGACCTTGGACACACTCCGTTTGGCCACGAGGGCGAAGACGTCATGCATGAGTGCATGGCACCCTACGGCGGGTTCGATCACAACGCCCAATCGCTCAGGGTCGTAACGCATCTGGAACAACGCTACGCAGAATTCGATGGCCTTAATCTGGCCTGGGAAACGCTGGAGGGGCTGGTCAAGCACAACGGGCCTTTGATCGACGCCAACGGCGCCCCTCTTGGAAAATTCAAGGGTGGTCAGTTGCCCTTTGCGATCCGCGACTATGCCAAACAGCAGGATCTACTGTTGCACACCTGGCCGAGCGCTGAAGCGCAGGCAGCCGCGATTGCGGACGATATTGCCTATGACGCGCATGACCTGGACGACGGATTGAGGGCGGGCCTGTTCGCGATCGAAGACATGCGTGACGTCCCATTCCTGGCCGATATCCTGGAAGAGGTGGACGGCAAGTATCCCGGTCTCGAGGAAAGCCGCCGTATCCATGAGATCGTCAGGCGGTCGATTACACGCATGGTCGAGGATGTCATTCGCGAGGCCGTGCGCAATCTGAACGAGGTCGCTCCGCAAAGCGTGCAGGAGATTCGCATGGCTGGCCGCTGCCTTGTCGGCTTCTCTCAGGATATGACGGCTGCGGAAAAGGAAGTGAAGCGCTTCCTGTTTGCCAGGGTCTACAGGCATGAAGATGTTCTGGCGGTTCGAAAACTTGTCGCAAGGGTTGTTCGGGATCTTTTCGCGCGGTTCCATGCCGAACCGGACCTGATGCCGAAACCCTGGAACAGCGGCCTTGGCAATCTGAGCGAAACGGAGATCGCGCGGCTCGTTTGCGACTATATCGCCGGTATGACGGACCGATATGCCATTGAGGAGCACCGCAGACTGTTTGACGACACCCCCGATTTGGGGTAGGCGCTGGGGCGACTTTAAAGCCCTGTGGCGCCGAAGGCTTTGCCCTCGCAGCGCGCGGGGGCTTTGTGTTTTAAAACCAAAACCTGACCGGTGTTCTATGAATATCTTCGCGGACTTCACGCAACGCGTCAAAGACGCTCTCCAAGACATTGATCTAAAAGATGCAAACGGAGAGTCGCCAGATCTTTCGCGAGTGGTTGTGGAAGCACCCCGCGACCCGGCTCATGGCGATCTTGCCACCAACGCGGCAATGGTGCTCGCAAAACCGCTCGGCATGAAGCCGCGCGACGTTGCCGAACAGCTTGTCGCCAAGCTGAACGCCGACCCGGAAATCACGGAAACGTCTATTGCCGGACCAGGCTTCATCAACCTGCGCGTGGCCCAGACGGTTTGGCACAGGGTACTGGCCAGCGTTCTTGACGAGGGTATCCGGTTTGGCGCTCAGGAGCGGTCTCCGGCTCCGAAGGTCAACGTTGAATATGTTTCCGCCAATCCTACGGGCCCCATGCACGTGGGCCACATCCGTGGTGCGGTTGTCGGCGACGCCTTGGCGAACATACTGGCATTTGCCGGAAATGATGTGGTCAAGGAATATTACATCAACGATGCCGGCTCTCAGATCGACACGCTGGCACGCAGTGCCTTCCTGCGGTACCGCGAGGCGCTCGGCGAGGAGATTGGCGAGATTCCAGCCGGTCTTTACCCAGGCGATTACCTGAAACCAGTTGGTGAGAAGCTTAAGGCCGAGTTCGGGTCTTCGCTTGCCGACATGGCGGAGCGTGAATGGTTGCCGCTGGTAAAAGAGCGGGCCATTGCCGCCATGCTCGAACTTATCCGGCAGGACCTGGCCGCGCTCGGTGTCGAGCATGAAGTGTTCTATTCCGAAAGAACCCTGCATGACCGGGGCGAAGGCAATGGGTCCAAGATCGATCACATGCTCGAAACGCTTCGGAACAAGGGCCTGATCTACGAAGGAACGCTGCCGCCACCAAAGGGGCAGGTACCAGACGATTGGGAAGATCGCGAGCAGACACTTTTCCGGGCGAGCGATTTCGGCGACGACACCGATCGTGCCCTGAAGAAATCCGACGGTTCCTACACCTATTTCGCTGCCGATGTTGCCTATTTCCAGGACAAGTTCGAGCGCGGATTCACCGAAACGATCTACGTGCTGGGCGCCGATCATGGCGGTTACGCAAAACGCCTGCAGGCAGTCGGCAAGGCGATCTCGGACGGCAAGACGGAAGTTGTGGTCCGGTTCTGTCAGCTTGTGAAGCTGATGCGAGACGGCGAGCCGGTGAAGATGTCGAAGCGTTCCGGTGATTTCATCACACTGCGCGAAGTCGTCGATGAAGTCGGGCCGGACGCGGTTCGTTTCATGATGCTGTTCCGCAAGAATGACGCGCCGCTGGACTTCGACTTCAAAAAAGTCACGGAACAGTCGAAAGACAATCCGGTCTTCTACGTTCAATACGGACACGCGCGTTGCTGTTCGGTGCTGAGGCAGGCGGCTGATGAACTCAAGGAAGCAGGCTTTGCGGTCGAGGACCTCGCCGACGCCGATTTCTCACTGCTGGACGACGTGGGCGAGCAGGAGCTGTTCGCCAAGATGGCCGAATGGCCAAAAGTGGTAGAAGCAGCCGCCGAAACACATGAACCGCACAGAATTGCATTTTATCTACATGAACTCGCCAGTTCTTTGCACGGCCATTGGAATAAAGGCTACGAATTGCCTCATTTACGTTTTATTCAGGCCGGTAACTTGAAATTAACCCTAGCGCGTCTTGCTTTGGTTCGTGCAGTATCTTTGGTGCTCGCTTCAGGTCTAACGATTCTCGGCGTGAATGCTCCTGAAGAAATGCGCTAGTTTTAATGGCCGCTGGGGACGAATTCACCGTTCATCAGCGACTTGAAGTGGACCGGTTTTCGTAAAGCTCATGTCACAAGACTACGAAACAAAGCGATCAGATTTGCGCGCCTCGCAAAACGAGGCGGACAGCAAACGGCCGGCCGCGGAGGATCCGCTGGTTGAATTGGCGCGGATTGTCCACAAGAACAAGCAATCGGGGGCAAATGTGAGCAGCGGCCGCGTTGGTAGTACAGATTATTTTGCGGGGCTGGATGATGTCGCGGGTGATGAACCCGCAAAATCCACCCCAGCGCCGTCGCGCATCGAACCATCCTTTTCAAGCCTGCGACCGGTATCGAACACACCTGCGTCGAACGTGGGCGACACAACCGCTGAAGAGCCGGACGTAGCATCTGGCGCTTCAACGAGCGACTTTTACGGGGCAACGCCGTCTACCGGCTACGAGCAGTCTTTCGAGACGGATAAGCATATGCAGGTACCGCCGGTCACGCCGTCGTCGCATGTGTCGTCACTTTGGCCAAGCCAGCCGTTACAGGTTCAGCCCGGGCAGGGGCTGGAAAGCACACAGCCCGATCCAGTTGAGCATGTGGTTCAGTTTCGTGCGCCGCAGGCGCCTGCAGTGCAGGTAGAGCCTGAAGCGGCCAACGACAAATCCTATCTCGCTCCTTCAGTCGCTCTGGACCTTGAGCAGAATCTGACCGCTGAGCTGGAAGACGAACTGATCGGTGCATTGCGCCAGTCCGTCGACGAAACCCAACCGGCAGTTCAACCGAATGTAAGTTTCAAAGGCGAAGCACCAGACGCTGCACCCGTCGAACAGCAGACGCGGTTTCGCGAGCATGAGAAATCGGAACCTGCCGTTTCTGACAGCCTTACCCGGGCGGGTCAGATGACCGAAGCCCCGACCTTGTCTTCCGGTTCTGCATTTGCCGCAACAACAACACCAGCTCCTGAAGAATCGGCGCGGCCGACTGGAGACTATCGTGTCGGTGGTGTTCGGCACGACGAGCCTGCTTCTTCCTCTTCCGCAGAAGTGGAAACACCGATCGTAGCACAGAGCTATCAGCAGCCGGTGACGAGCCAGCGCCCGCAGATCGACGAGAATGATTTCTTCGCTGCGCTTAACCCTGTCCAGTCAGAGCCTGTGTCAGGTGTTTCTGAACCTGAAACGGAGAAGGCCGGGGATCCAGCTGGTATAGACGCTCTGTTTGCCGATCTCGATTTCCCGGCTCCAACGGCGCGAAAACCCGTCAGCTCCTCCAACGATTCAACCGTCCAGAACACGCCTGAAGAGGAACCTGATCTGGATGACATGACGTGGCCGGCTGCTGCCGCTGCCGTTCCTCAGGCCGATGACGACGAGACGCCGCCGCCGCCGGAAGGCTACGATCTGGATGCCGTTGCACGGGCGATGCAGGAAAGTGATCCTAGCCTTACCGGCGCAGGCGTTCTGCCGCCCCATTCGCCCGCGGAACGAAACGCAGTGCCTCAGGGTGGTGAAAAGTCGCGTAAGGGCTTGTTCGTTGCCGCCGGTGTTCTTGGAGTGGCCGTTTTGGGTGGCGCTGGTTTCTTTCTGTTCGACAGCGATGCCGTCCCGGTCCCCAGTGGTCCGCCGCCGATCATCAGCGGTTTGCAGGAACCTCTCAAGGTCTATCCGGAGCAGACTCAGGACACAGCGAGCGATCAGGCCGGCAAACTAATTTATGACCGGGTTGATGGAACAGGTGTCGCTGGACCCGACAGGCTCATTCCGACGGAATCTCCGCAGCTTGCTGAGTTGCCGCCGGCGCCCGTGGGCACAAGTGCTGACGCCGATCTTGTTCCCGGAACACCGAAACGGGTGAGAACGGTGGTCGTACGACCGGATGGAACCATTATTCCGGAAGGCGAAGAACCTGCTGTCGCAACGCCGGCACAGCCGCAACCGGCTACTCCAGTTGAAGCTGATGCCGCTTCTGGTGATGAAGGATCCCAGGTGGTCACGACGTCGCCTGTCGTTACCGGTGCTGATGTCGCGCCCGCCGAACCTGCGGATGTCGCACCGGCTCTGCCTGATACGCCTGCAATCGTGACCGGTGCCGACGTTGCACCGGAGCCGGCTGCAAGTGAGCCTGTAGCGCCAGTGCCTTCAGTTGTGCCGCGTAAGAAGCCGGATGCGCCGGTCCAGGTGGCCAGTGCGCCGCCGGCAGCCACAGCTCCGCAAAATGATCGTCCGCTCAATCTGACGCAACAGGCACCAGCTCCGGCAACTGCTGCGCCTGCAACGCCTGCACCTGTCGCCAGCACTTCCGGAAGCATTCCGGCAGGTACCTACATCGTACAGGTGACTTCCCAGCGCTCGGAAGCGGCGGCCAAAGATGCCTACTCCGGACTTCAGCGGCGCTTCCCGGGTGTTCTGGGTAACCGGAACGCGGTAATCGTTGCCGCTACCGTTGAAGACAGGGGCGTATTCTACCGGGCAAGAATCCCGACCGCTTCTCGTGATGAAGCGATCAGCTTGTGTGAAAGCCTTCAGGCTGCCGGTGGTGATTGCTTCGTGCGCAGACAGCCGTGACGGTGAGAAGTTAACAGCAATAGAAATTTCAGAAACGGCCGGGATTTCCCGGCCGTTTCATTCTGCGGCGACAACAGGTTTGTCCAGCTGCGTGCCACGCAATTGCGGCCCCATCTGGTGGAAGACCTCAGCAATCGCATCCATCGCCTTGCGGACGGCAGGCTCTCTGCGCAGATCCCGATGGACGATGATATGCTCGACGTTCGTGAGCTCCGGAAGCGGCTCGGTTAGTCTGACCAGCTCGCGATTGCTGTCTCCCATGAAAACCGGCAGAAGACACAGTCCGGCACCTGACGCTGTCATGTTCATGAGCGTGGTCATGGTGTTAGAGCGCAGTGTGGGCATTTGCGGCAGCCGGGTTTCCAGCCAGCGCATTTGAGCCGGATACCATAGGTCGTCCGGTGCAAAGCCGAGCCAGGCGCACAGCTTGTAGCGGTCAACGGTTCTGGCTGCCGGATGGTTTGCAACATAATCGGTTGAACCATAGACCGCATAGGCTAACTCACCGATTTTCCGGGCAATCAACGTGTCGGTTTCCGGCAGGCAGTTGCGGATCTGAAGTTCGATACTGCGTGACTGATGATTGACATGCTGATGGCTCGAGATCAGTTCCAGTTCCACACCGTCAAGCAAACTGGCAAGCACGTCGAACCGGTCAGTCAGGACGCGCGCGCGAACTTCGTCCACGGCGACCCGCACAACCTTCAACGCCGAGCCCGATAGATCAGGCAGGATCCGTGCCGCCGCCTCGGCTTTCTTGCGCATGTCCTCCGCAAGTGGGATGAGACGCACACCGGCATCCGTCGGTTTCAGACCGGTAGGGGTCCGGTCGAAAAGCCGCGCACCGATGCGGTCTTCGAAGCTTTTCAGCCGTCGGCTCAGTTGCGGTTGGCTGATGTCCAGCGCCTTGGCTGCTCCCGAGAGCGAACGCATGCGCGCAGCAGCATCGACAAGTTTCAGATCGTCCCAGTTCATGGGAGGGTTATACCAATCTACAGACCTGACGACAATGCAATGCGTTTCCGCATACCCGTTATTGGAATTTCAGGACTGATCCTGGCGACGCGTCGGTGATAAGACTAGACCGAAATTACCTGGATCCGATCGATGTCGCAGAACTCAATCTATCACCGTCCGGAAAACACCTTGCTCGCTCTGGCGCTGGCACTTGCCGGCATGACTGCCTTCACGCCGATCTTTGCCGCCGGCAAGTTGTCAGGAGGGTTGCTGCCGGTTGCTGTGCTGGTATGGCTTCGATTCCTGGGCGGGGCTGCAACAATCGTGAGTGTTGCGACCGTCAAGCGGGTTCCGGTTTTCACGCGTTTAAGCCCGCTCTGGAAACTCCATCTCATGCGCTCCTTCTGCGGCGTTGGCGGGCTTGCCTGTTCGATCTATGCCGCCAGCGTGTTGCCGCTGGCGGATGCAACAGCGATCGGCCTGACAAAAGGCATCATCGCTATCGTTTTGGCTGGTCTGATCCTCAAGGAAGTGATAACGGGCCGTCACTGGGTCGCAGGTGTGTTGTGCGCCGCTGGCGCGTATCTTGTGGTTCGGTCGGCAGAAACGGGCGCAGGTTATGACGACCTCGCTCTTACAGGCGTCGTCACGGCTCTTCTGGGAGCCATCTTCATGGCCTGTGAAGCCCTGATCATGCGCTATATCGCACAACGTGAAGATACCATCACCATACTGGCCTATGTGAATGTTTTCGCTGCCATTCTGTTGAGCGGACCGGTGCTGTGGCTGATCGTCAAGGATGGTATTGCCTGGCAGAACCTGCTTTTGTTCGCCTGGATGGGACCGCTGGCAATCGTTGGCCAGTCGCTGAACATCTCCGCTTACAGGCGAGCAGGGGCGGCCACGTTGGCACCGGTCTACTACGGCACCGTATTACTTTCCGCTGCGTTCGGTTTTGCGGTCTGGGGCGAAATACCAACGCGCATCGCGGTACTTGGTGCTGTGCTTATCATCGCCGGTGGAGCGGTTCTCACTTTGCCGAATCCGTTTCGCAAAATCCGCCAAGCCTCCTGAGTGGCCCGAAAGTCGTGCCCCAGGCCAACTGCTTCGACTGCCTTTGTCATTCCCGCGAAACCAGAACTCCACAAGGTAAGCCAAGCTTAAAAAGCAAACTCATGAGGTTACTGGGCCGCCGCTTTCGAGCGGATGACACCTGTTAAGGGCGCTCGGTCATGACAGAAACCACGACAACGGCGCTCTTAGACTTTTTCGGACCAGGCTCTGAGGGGCCTGGTCGCTTTCATTCCCTCAGTTACTGAGTTTTTCCGCCAGAAACGGCAGGCTTTCATCCATCCGATAGTCTACCGACGAATGATTGTCGCTGAACTCCTGATAGACGTGGTCAACACCGGCGTCGGTCAGTTTCCGGTGGAGGCGCCGAGCGCCATAAACAAGGTTGTACTGGTCCACATCACCGCACTCGATCCAGAGTCCTTTCAGGGATTTCAGCGCATCGATGTGATCATCAACGATCTGCACCGGGTCCCATTTCAGCCAGGCGTTCCAGCGCTCGTCAATCACCTCACAGGTTTCCGGGTCGACCGGCAGCCGGATACCGCAAAAGACTTCCGGGTCTGGATCGGGATCGTAGGTTGCCGCCATCGCAAAGGTCATCAGGTCGTGCAGTGAATTGCCCGGATATTTCGGTCCCTTTTCGAAATCCCTGACAAAAGCTTCGATCGAGCCGGCCTTGGCGATCGCTCTCAACGCGCTCGGCATTTCAGGCAGGTAGCACAGCTCAAATGCCATGTCCCCGGAATGGCAGGCTGCGGCGGACCAGACGTCGGCGTGTTTCATGGCTTGAATAATCGCACCATAGCCGCCGGATGACTTGCCGAAGATACCGCGTTTGCCGGCGCCGCCACACTTGAAGCGACCCTCGACATCCTCCAGCATTTCGGTTGTCAGCCAGGTTGCCCAGGGCCCCATGGCGTCACTGTCGATATACTGATTTCCGCCAAGGCGCGTGAAACAGTCGGGAAAGGCGACGGCGACAGGCGGCATCTGGCCGTCATGAATGAGCCTGTCGAGCCGTTCGGGAACATTCTCCCCGAAATTCTTCCAGTTGGTATGCGCCGGACCACCGGCGGTAAAGCCGACGATATCCACCAAAAGCGGCAACCCGCTGCCGTCGTGACCATGCGGCGTATAGACGTGGATCTCACGCGTCGCCGTATCGCCCAGCCTGTTTCTTCCAAGAATTTCAGATCTATGGGAAAAACGGTGCAGGGTGCCGGCCGGTATGTCGAGACGCGCGCGCATGGGGGCTCCAATCAGATCTGGGGACATGGCCGTCTAGATTGCAAGATCGTGACAAGCGCGCAAGGGGCGATGCTTGCATTTCTTGACGGGTCCCGGCGCTGCGGCTAAGCCGGATCCATGACCAAAGCCTTCGTATCCGGATGTGCCGGACTGACCCTGACAAGATCCGAAATCGATTTTTTTCGGCAGGAAGACCCCTGGGGACTGATCCTGTTCGCGCGCAACATTGATACGCCGCAGCAGGTCAGGGAGCTCACCGCAGCATTCCGGGAAGCCGTCGGCCGCGAGGATGCTCCTGTTCTTGTGGATCAGGAAGGAGGAAGGGTGCAGCGGTTGAAACCGCCCCACTGGCCCAAGTATCCCGCACCGAAAACATATGGCGATCTGTACGACCAGGACGCAGCAGCAGGACAAAGGGCTGCCTGGCTTGCCGGACGCCTGATCGCCGATGATCTCTACCACGTCGGCATCACCGTTGATTGCCTGCCGTGTCTTGATGTCAGGTTTCCTGACACTGTCGATGCCATTGGCGACAGGGCGTTTTCGCAAGACCCTGAAGTGGTGGCAACCCTGGGCAAGGCGATGGCGGAAGGGTCTCTGGCAGGCGGCGTTCTGCCGGTGATCAAACATATTCCCGGTCATGGCCGCGCACGTGTCGACAGCCATCTGGAGCTTCCCCGTGTCGAAGCTGCCATTTCTTCTTTGGAAAGCGTCGATTTCCGGCCGTTCAAGGCGCTTTCTGACGTGTCATTGGGGATGACAGCCCATATTGTGTACGAAGGGATAGATCCGGACACAGCAGGGACGCAGAGCGCGAAAGTCATTCAGGAGATCATCAGGGGCGAGATCGGATTCGACGGTTGCCTGATGAGTGATGATATCTCCATGAAGGCGCTCGGAGGCAGTTTTGAGGATCGGTCCGGCAAGATCATCGAGGCGGGGTGTGACATCGTTTTGCACTGCAATGGTGATATGGATGAGATGATCGCAGTCGCGAAGGTTGTTCCCGAGCTTGCGGGGGAAGCCATGCGGCGATGCGAGAAGGCCTTGAGCGGTATCCAGGTTCCCGATCTGGAATTTGACAGGCTCGCGGCCTTTGAAGAATTTCACACCTTGACCGGTTGGCAGGGCGTTTGACCGGAGCGGCAATGGCGGAAATGGAAAACAGCACGACGAGACAGGAAGACGGCTCCTTCGATCTCCTCAGTTCTGTCAGCACTCCGGAAGAACGGGCCAGTTCCGATCCGCAGCTTGTTGTCGATGTGGAAGGATTCGAAGGCCCTCTTGATCTACTGCTGGGCCTGGCGCGAACGCAAAAGGTCGACCTTGCGCGTATCTCCATTCTCGAACTCGTCGAACAATATCTGTCCTTCGTGGCCGAAGCCCGCAGGATGAGACTGGAACTGGCCGCAGATTATCTGGTCATGGCCGCATGGCTTGCCTTCCTGAAATCCAAACTGTTGCTGCCCGAGCAGAAGAACGATGACGAACCGACCGGTGAGGAACTTGCTGCGGCCCTCGCTTTCCGTCTTCGGCGCCTGGAGGCGATGCGTGAGGTTTCAGAGAGGCTCCTGACGCGCAACAGGCAGGGCAGGGACGTTTTCCATCGCGGTGAACCTGAAACCATGTCGGTGCAGCACAAAAGCATCTGGGACGCCTCCATCTACGACCTGCTGTCTGCATACGCCACGCAGCGCCAGCGGCAATCCGTAACTTCTGTGCGCGTCTTGCGCAGGACTGTCTGGTCGTTGCAGGAGGCGCGCGAGTTGCTCACCAAGCTTGTCGGACGGATCGGCGAATGGGCGCCGATGAACGCTTATTTGCGCGACTATCTTTACGACAACAAGGATTGGGCGACGATTGTCGCAAGCACCTTCAGCGCCAGTCTGGAGATGGTGCGGGAAGGACAGGTTGAAATCCGCCAGGGCGAGCCCTTCTCGCCGGTCTATATCCGCGCCGTCATAAAGGAGCCGGATCATGGCGTCTGAATTCGATCTTTTACAGGAAGACGAAGAGGAGCCTGCTGTCGGCCCAAAGCCGATGGATCCATCAGGCTTGCGCATGGTCGAAGCGCTGCTGTTTGCGTCGTCCGAGCCTCTTTCCCTTGAAGAGCTGACTTTACGTCTGCCAGAAGGCACCGATGTGCTGACCCTTCTGGAGGAGTTGCAGGTCACCTATGCGCCGAGAGGCGTCAATCTGGTGAAGGTTGCCGGCAAATGGTGTTTTCGGACCGCCGAGGATCTTGCATATTTGATGCATCGGAACGTGGAAGAGCAGCGCAAATTGTCGCGCGCTGCTCTCGAAACACTGGCAATCATTGCCTATCACCAGCCGGTCACACGCGCCGAGATTGAAGAGATCCGGGGCGTGTCCACGTCCAAGGGAACGCTTGACGTTTTGCTTGAAACGACCTGGATCCGAATGCGTGGACGCCGCAGAACACCGGGCCGCCCCGTCACATACGGGACGACCGATCAGTTCCTGATCCATTTCGGTCTGGAGAACGTCAGGGACCTGCCGGGTCTGGAGGAACTGAAGGGAGCAGGACTGCTGGACAGCGCTGTGCCGGCCTCGTTCCTCGTGCCGACGCCCAATGACGATACCGCATTGACGGAAGACGAGGATCCTCTAGAAGACGGGTCTCTGTTTGACGATGATGAAGCGGACGAGACCGCCGGATCCTGATGCCTGATCGCAAGAAGCCGACTTCAACCAACGGCAGCGGCCATCCGCTGAGCTGGGGTGCACCCGGAACCGCCGGTGCAACAATTGCGGCCGGCCTCGTCTTTGAGAACGTGTCTCACGACTACGATGGTGTCACGTCTGTTCAGGACCTCAGCCTGTCCATTGCACCGGGCGAGATCCTGTGTCTTCTCGGACATTCCGGCTGTGGCAAGACCACTTTGATGCGCATTGCCGCAGGCGTTGAGCGTCAGAGCAAGGGAAGGGTTCTGATCAATGGCCGGGAAATTGCCGGCGATGCACTGTTCCTGCCGCCCGAAAAACGTGGCGTTGGATTGATGTTCCAGGACTACGCGCTCTTTCCGCACATGAGCATCCTGGCAAATGTCATGTTTGGCCTCACCAACATGCCGAAGCGCGAAGCCCAGACTGCGGCCTTGAGTGCGCTCGGACGCGTCGGTCTGGCCGATTATGCGTCTGACTATCCGCATGCGCTGTCCGGCGGCGAGCAGCAGCGTGTCGCGCTGGCGCGCGCGCTTGTACCCCGGCCTGGAATTCTCCTGATGGACGAACCTTTTTCCGGACTCGACAAGCGGCTGCGGGACAATGTGCGCGATGAAACGCTGGCGGTTATTCGCGAAACCCGTGCGACGTGCATCATTGTGACCCACGATCCGGAAGAAGCGATGCGCATGGGTGACAGGATCGCCCTGATGCGGCAAGGACGTCTGGTGCAACATGGAACGGCAGCGGACCTCTACAAGGCGCCTGTAGATCTTTTTGCCGCCAGGTTCTTCTCCGAATTGAACCAGCTCGAAGGTGTTGTGACGTCGGCGGGGGTCGAAACGCCGGTGGGCGTGCTGGCCTCGGATGGCTTATCCACCGGGCAAAAGGTGGACGTTTGTGTGCGCCCGCAGGGCATTATTCTGAATAATGCGGGTTTATGCGGCGTTCCGGGAAGAATTCGTTCGAAACGATTCGTCGGCGAGGTCGATTTGTTGTCTATTGCTATAGACGGGCTCAATCATCCCCTTCAGGCAAGGGTTCGTGCGGGGAGCCCCTGGGAACGCGGAATGGACGTTGCCGTCACGACTGATCCGAAAGACGTGCTTGTTTTTCCGCGTGTACAGTCCCAAGTCTAGTGGGAGGGCAACTTAACCTTCTGTCTAGGTGATCGAAAACAAATAGACTGGCATGTTGCAGGGAGTGGGCCGTTTTTGTAAGAAGGGCCTTATGGCTTTTAAAGCCGATTATCAGGAGTTTGGCGTATGGGCATTAGTATTTGGCAGATCTTGATCATTGCAGTGGTCGTTGTTCTGCTGTTCGGACGTGGCAAGATTTCCGATCTCATGGGTGATGTCGCGAAGGGAATCAAAAGCTTCAAAAAAGGCATGGCCGAAGACGACGTAGCCGACGCTCCGAAGACCATCGACCACAAGAACAGCGAAACGGCATCGTCCGTGAACGCTGAAGATCAGACAAAAGCGAGCTGATCTTAATCTGCATCGCGTCTCCTTAAGGGACGATACATCTCATGTTCGATATCGGGTGGACCGAACTTTTGGTGATCGCCTGTGTGGCGATCATCGTCGTGGGGCCAAAAGATTTGCCGCGCATGCTGCGCACGCTTGGCCAGACGATTGGTAAAATGCGAAAACTTTCGCGTGAGTTCCAGTCGACCTTCAACGACGCGCTGCGTGAGGCCGAACAGCAGGCCGATATTGCGGACATGAAGAAGCAGGTCGAATCGGCGGCCAACTTCAATCCGCTGGGTGATCTGAAGAAATCCATCGAAGAAGACGCGACAAAAAAAGCCGACAAGCCGAAAGAGGCTGCCGGTGCACCGGCGTCGCCGCCGGCAGATAGCGCAAATGCGGACAAGGCGCCCTCGACCGAGTCAGCCAGGGCTGAACCCGAGGCCACGCCGAAAACCGCGCCGGTGACGGAAGATGTAAAGGCATGAGCCAGGACGAAATTGACGCCTCGAAGGCGCCACTGATCGAACACCTGATCGAATTGCGCCAACGGCTGATGTGGTCAATCGGCGCGATTCTCGTGATGTTCGTTATCTGCTTCTACTTCGCCACGGATATCTACAACATCCTGACCGTACCTTACCTGCGGGCGGCCGGTGACGGTCATCCGGTGGAGATGATCTTCACCGCGCCGCAGGAGTGGTTCTTCACCCAGTTGAAGCTGGCCCTGTTCGGCGCGCTTTTTCTGGCGTTTCCGGTGGTGGCCAGCCAGATCTACATGTTCGTGGCCCCTGGTCTCTACAAGCACGAGCGCGGCGCGTTTCTGCCGTTTCTTGTTGCGACGCCGGTGCTTTTCCTGATCGGGGCCTGTCTCGTCTATTTCCTCGTCATGCCAATGGCGATGGGCTTCTTCCTGTCTCAGGAACAGGCTGCCGGCACGGGCAAGGTTGCCATTCAGCACCTGGCCAAGGTGAGCGAATACCTTGGCCTGATCATGATCCTGATTTTCGCCTTCGGCCTTGTGTTCCAGCTTCCGGTGGTGCTGACCCTGCTTGGCAGGGCCGGTCTGGTCAGCGCGGAAACGCTTCGGCATAAACGCAAATACGCCATTGTTGGCGCCTTTGCCGCTGCAGCAATTTTAACACCACCCGACCCGATCTCGCAGATCGGTCTTGCGCTGCCAACGCTGCTTCTCTACGAAGTCTCCATTCTGTCCGTCAAACTGGTGGAGCGCCAGCGTGCCGAAAGGGAGGCTCAACGCGAAGCCGAAGACGCTGCTGCCTGACGCCCTGGCCGTAACGCTTCCCGGATTGACCGACGGAATGGATTGAAACGACCGTCGTTCGGGAAGCGAAGATGTTTGATATTAGATGGATACGGGAAAACGCAGCCGCCTTTGACCAGGCCTTGGCCAAACGGGGTTATGAGGCCTCCGCGGCCAAACTGATCGCGCTGGACGATTCCCGCCGTTCCCATATCACCAAGCTTCAGGAAGCCCAGGAACGGCGCAATGCCGCCTCCAAGGAAATCGGCAAGGCCAAGGGTTCCGGCGATGATGCGCGTGCTCAGGAGCTGATTGACGAAGTCGCACAGATCAAGGCGTTCATTCAGTCGGGCGAGGAAGAAGAGCGCAAGCTCATTGCCGATCTGGAAGCAGCCATGGCCGTCATCCCGAACTTGCCGCATGACGATGTGCCGGTGGGCGAGGATGAAACCGACAATGTGCTGCTGAAGATGCACGGTGAAAAACCGGTCTTCACCTTCAACGAAGCGCCGAAAGAACATTACGAGCTGGGCGAAGACCTGGGCGGCATGGATTTTGCCGCTGCCGCGAAGCTGTCCGGATCGCGCTTCGTGGTTCTCAAGGGACAGATTGCCCGGCTCGAACGTGCGCTTGGCCAGTTCATGATTGATCTGCACACCCAGGAAAACGGCTACACCGAGGTTTCTCCGCCGCTTCTGGTTCATAGCGAGCCGCTCTACGGCACCGGGCAATTGCCGAAGTTCGAGGAAGACCTTTTCAAGACCACCACGGATCACTACCTGATCCCGACGGCCGAAATTCCTCTGACCAACCTGGTTGCCGGCGAGATCCTCCCGGAAGATCAACTGCCTCTGCGTGTCACTGCATTGACCTATTGTTTCCGTTCCGAGGCCGGATCGGCTGGTCGTGATACGCGCGGAATGCTGCGCCAGCACCAGTTCCAGAAGTGCGAACTCGTCTCCGTGACCAAGCCGGAAGAGTCGCTCAACGAACTGGAACGCATGCTGGGTTGCGCGGAAAAAGTTCTGCAGAAGCTCGGTCTCCACTACCGCGTGATGACCTTGTGCAGCGGCGACATGGGTTTCGGTGCGCGCAAGACCTATGACATCGAGGTCTGGCTGCCCGGACAGGATACCTATCGCGAAATTTCGTCCTGCTCCGTTTGCGGTGATTTTCAGGCACGTCGCATGAACGCAAGGTTCCGCCCGGCAGACTCCAAACAGCCGGTTCACGTGCATACGCTCAACGGATCCGGCATCGCTGTTGGCCGGGCCCTGATTGCGGTTCTGGAAAATTATCAGAACGGTGACGGGTCGATAACCGTTCCCGATGTTCTGCGGCCTTACATGGGCGGGTTGGAAAAAATCGGCTGAATGACATCGGCGGGAAGGGGACCTAACAGTTTTCCCAGATCAGACGTCTTGGCCCACGGTCGCGTCATTCCGCCGAAAATTTTCAGGTTTGGACGGCACCCGCACAAGATTGCCGTCCATCTTCATTGGTCGGCTCTTCGAATCTCAGGACGGGAGCGCGCGCGGGAAAACGGAGCAACATCTAGATGCGTATCCTCATCACCAATGACGACGGCATTCAGTCCGCGGGATTGACCGTACTGGAAAACATTGCCCGGACCCTGTCTGACGATGTCTGGGTGATTGCTCCCGAAACGGACCAGAGCGGTGTCGCTCATTCATTGACCCTCAGCGACCCATTGCGCCTTCGAAAGATAGATGATCGGCACTACGCCCTCAAAGGAACGCCGACCGACTGTGTGATCATGGGAGTGCGCAAGGTGCTTCCCGCTCTGCCGGATCTCGTGCTTTCAGGCATCAACCGGGGCCAGAACCTTGCAGAGGATGTGACCTATTCGGGGACTGTGGCGGGCGCTATCGAAGGGGCGATTCTCGGGATCAGGTCCATTGCCGTGTCGCAGGCCTACAACTGGGATGTTCGTGCCGAACCTGATTATTCCACGGCGGAAACGCACGCGCCGGACCTCTTCCGGAAGCTGATTGACTTCAAGCTCCCGCAATACTCGCTTCTCAACGTCAATTTCCCGGCCTGTGCTGCCGAGGACGTAAAGGGCGTCAAGGTCACCGTGCAGGGCCATCATGAGCAGAGCGGTCTTTCGATCGACGAACGCAAGGACGGTCGCGGCTATCCCTATTACTGGCTGCGTTTTCAGGATCGCGGCAAATCGGTGCTTGATAATTCCGATTTGCATGCGATTGCGGATGGATATGTTTCCGTTTCGCCGCTACGCATAGATTTAACAGCCCACGATCTGGTGACACACCTGGCGGAGGCGTTGGGGTAACCCTAGGGGGAACGGTTCATGGCCGGTCATTTGCCCGGCAAGGATAACAGGGCGATGGCGTCCGCTTTGCCGGATGAGGCGGAAGCCCGCGCAGCGTTGGTTCTGGCATTGCGGCAGCGTGGTGTCGGGGCGAGGGATGTTCTGGCTGCAATAGAGCGCGTGCCCCGGCGTCTTTTCCTGTCCGCGCGCCATCACAGTCTTGCCTATGAAGACGCGATGCTGCCGATCGAATGCGGGCAGATTGTTTCAGCGCCATCCATTGTTGCCTTCACGGTTCAGGCACTCGCGATCACTTCCAGTCACACCGTTCTGGAAATCGGGACTGGGTCTGGCTATCAGGCGGCCGTCATGTCCCATCTTGCTGCGCAGGTCGAAACACTGGACAGATTCGCGACCTTGACCGATCTGGCAGCTCGCAGGTTTGAAGCCCTGAAACTGACAAACGTGAAGGTTCGCCAGGCCGACGGTTTGAGCAAGTTTCGTCAGAACGGTCCCTATGACCGGATCGTCGTCAATGCAGCCGTTGAAGAAATCCCCGACGTCTGGCTGCAGCAATTGAAACCGGGGGGCGTTCTGGTGGCTCCTGTTGGAAAGGCCAAACAGGCGCAATCGCTTATCAAGTTCCAGAAAACCGAGAGTGTCGTGACTGCGGAAACGCTGATGATGGTTCGGACGGTCATGTTGCAGCCGGGAATCGCCAAGAAGCTCTAGGCCGGTGTTTCTCACCGATTCTTGGCGTCACGCATGCCTAGAGCTCGTTCGTCCATTTTTTCGTCCAAATTTACTATAAACGGCGCGATTGCTGGCTTTCCGGCTCTCTTAAATACTGAAAAATCGCGGTTTTTCACCACAAGCCCAGCCGGTCTTTAGCCTTTATAAACCTTACTGCCGTCTACTCTTAACCATAACAGCCATAGTCAGCGGTTAGAGTTAAGGCGATGATGAAGCGGATGCGTACCCTCCGCAGGGATCTGATGGGCAAGGTGGCGACAGTGTCGCTGGTAGCAGTTGCTCTCGCAGGATGTTCCGGCGCGGTCGAGCGATTTGGTGAACCACCCTATTATACGGGCAATACCCAGAATCAGCGGGACATTCTCAACGGCGGCCAGAAGCAGCCGACTTATCAGGATATCGTAAATGGTCCTGGAGGGACCGTTGCCGGTCTCCCGCAGGGGGCGTCTCAACCGGTAACAACCGGGTCCATTCCGAATAGAGCACCTACGGTTCAGTCAGCGCCGTTGCCAGCCCCGGTAACGACCGCGCAGCGATCTGCGCCGGTCCGGACTGCGCCGGTTGCGACACAGCCAGCCCCTGAAGTCGTGGCAGCGTCTGGTGCCGCAAGAAGCTGGAAAGGGTGGACGTCTGCTGGCGGAACGCGGGTTCAGATGCGCCAGGGTGACTCCATCAATTCGATGGCGCGCCGGTATGGTGTCCCTATCCAGGCGATCGTTGCGGTCAATGGCATTGAAGATCCGGCAAAGGTACAACCGGGTCAGAGCATTATCATTCCGACTTACGTCTATGCCGAACGCAATGGCTCAACGAGCACGACTGAAGGTGAAAACGGCAGGGTGAAACTGCCGACGGCCGGGCGAAACGATAACGTTGTCACCGGTTCGGTGCCGACGTCTGTCGGAAACATGCCGCGGCCCGACAGCAAAAACGGTCAGCAGCCGACCTTTGCCGACATCAGTCAAGGCAAGGTGGATGTCATTCACGTCAGCACGTTGCCGAAGCGCAAGCCTGGCGGGTCTGAACATTCGCTGACGACGGCCTCCATTTCCTCCAATACGTCTTCCAGCGTGCCGACACCGCGCCGTCAACCGGCAGCGACATCCTCCGGTACGCAGGCGGTTTCTGCAGCTCCATCAGGAACCGTTGAGAAGACCAAGCTGCCGCAACCTGCCCTTACCCAGGAAGCCAAGCCGACGGCACCGATCAAGACGCCGACTGTCGTCGCTAACGTTCAGGACGACGATGGTGCCGATGCCAAGTTCAGGTGGCCTGTTCGCGGCCGCATCATCTCCGACTTCGGTGCGAAACCAGGCGGTGGCAAGAACGAAGGTGTGAATCTCGCTGTACCGGAAGGAACACCCGTGCACGCTGCCGACGATGGATCCGTGATCTATTCCGGTAACGAATTGAAGGGTTATGGCAACCTGATCCTCGTTCGTCACGATGACGGCTGGGTTTCTGCCTACGCCCATAACAGCGAACTGAAGGTCAAACGGGGGGACACCATCCGCCGTGGTGATGTGGTTGCGCTTGCCGGGGCCACCGGGTCAGTCAACCAGCCGCAGCTCCATTTTGAACTGCGTCAGGGCAACAAGCCGGTCGATCCACTGAAATACCTGCCGCGTCGCTGACGCTTTTCAAGTTCAAATCCGGTCGGACCATTCGTCCCGCCGGATCAGATCTGAGGCGCAACAACGTAAATGACCTCACGCAACGTTAATCAGCCCGGCCCTTGTGCCGGGCTTTGTTGTATCAGGAAATCGCCTTGCCGAGCCGACCTGCAAGATCCTGGATGAATTGGTACGCGACACGGCCGGACCGGCTGCCCCGCGTCGTCGCCCATTCGAGCGCCTTTGCCCTTAGCTCTTCAGCTTCGATTTTGAGGTCAAAGTGTGCGGCATAGCCACGCACCATATCGAGGTAATCGTCCTGGCTGCACTTGTGGAAGCCAAGCCAGAGACCAAAGCGATCTGACAGGGAGACCTTTTCCTCAACGGCTTCGGCAGGATTGATTGCCGTAGAGCGCTCGTTCTCGATCATGTCTCGAGGCAGAAGATGGCGGCGGTTCGACGTGGCATAGAAGATGACGTTGTCCGGCCGGCCTTCGATCCCTCCCTCAAGCACGGCTTTGAGCGACTTATAGGAAGTGTCGTCATTGTCGAAGCTCAGATCGTCGCAGAAGACGATGAACCGGCACGAAGCATCGCGGATCAGGTTCATGAGTTTCGGCAGAGACTCGATATCTTCTCGATGAATTTCAATAAGTTTCAGCTCGGCGGATGCGTTTTCAGCTGCAATCGCCGCGTGCGCCGCCTTGACCAGTGACGACTTCCCCATGCCTCTGGCGCCCCACAGCAACGCATTGTTGGCAGGAAGGCCCATGGCAAATCGGCGGGTGTTGTCGAGCAGAAGATCGCGAACGTGGGAAACCGCGCACAGCAGCGTGATATCGACGCGGTTGACCTTTTGCACCGGAACCAGTTCTCCCGGATCCGGCGACCAGACAAAGGCGTCAGCGGCTGAAAAATCGGGTTTGCCGGGAAGGGCCGGCACCGCACGTGCAATCAGGTCGATCAGGGAATCGAGTTTGGCATTTAATGCGGAGAGGTCGTTTTCAGCGTTCATTCTTCTTGCAAGCCCTATCAAAAAGGCCCATGTGAGGCCCTGAATTAAGTGGTGGCAGGATTAACATGGTGCGGGAGACGCGAAAACGTCAGTTATTCCCATACCGGTACGCTGGAAACTGCTTGCAAAGCTTGAAATGAGGCGCGCCACAGTTATAGTCCGCGCCACCAGAATGAGAGCGTTTTTGCCGAAGACCCACGAGAAGGGTCGTTGGTTATGAAAACGTCACCTAGGAGAAGTGAATGTTTATCACCCCAGCCTATGCGCAGGCAGCCGGTCCGGCCGGCGCTTCCGGTTTCTTGATCCAGATCCTGCCTTTCGTGGCAATCTTCGCAATCATGTATTTCCTGATCATCCGCCCGCAGCGCCAGCGCATGAAGAAGCATCAGGAAATGGTCGCCAACCTCCGCCGCGGCGACACTGTCGTGACCACCGGCGGCCTGATCGGCAAGGTGTCCAAGGTCGTCGACGACGGTGAAGTGCAGGTTGAACTGTCTGAGGGGGTCAAGGTTCGCCTTGTCCGCTCCATGGTGCAGGAAGTGCGTTCCAAAACCGAACCGGCCAAGGACAACGCGTAACGCGATCCCCGCCGCTTCGATGATACCGCCGGGCCGGTTTCATATCGGCCTGGCTGCATTTAAGGCTTGACCATGCTCTATTTCGCACGCTGGAAAATCGCGCTTATCGTGCTTGTGGTTGCCGCTGGCATCCTGACCACGCTGCCGAATTTCTTCTCCCAAAAACAACTTGAAAGCTGGCCGGACTTCCTGCCGAAGAACCAGATGGTTCTCGGTCTCGACCTTCAGGGCGGTGCTTATCTGCTCTATGAAATCGACAAGCAGGATTACATCCAGAAGCGCATGAGAGCGCTTGTCGGCGACATCCGGACAACGCTGCGCGAAGATCCGCGCATCGGGTATACCGGGCTTGGAGTTCAGGGAGATGCCGCGCAGGTTCGCATTCGCGATCTGACCCGGCTGGCGGATGCACAGGAACGTCTGCAGCCTCTCGTCAACCCGCTGGTCTCCAGCGTCTTTGGCGGACAGGCGGTCAATGAGTTCGACATGACCGCCACGGAAGACGGGTTGATCCGGTTTTCCTATTCCGAGCAGGGCCTGGAAGACCGCATGACGAACATCGTCCAGCAGTCCATCGAGGTGATCCGGCGACGTGTTGACGAAATCGGCACCACCGAACCCAGCATTCAGCGCCAGGGTGCTGACCGGATTCTTGTCGAAGCGCCCGGTGAAGACGATCCGGAACGCCTGAAGGATCTCGTTGGCCAGACCGCGCAGCTCACGTTCCACATGGTCGACACGTCCATGTCCGGGGAACAGGCACTTCAGAACCGTCCGCCTGCGGGCACGGTTATCATGATGTCTGTGGACGATCCGCCCATTCCTTACCTGCTTGAAGAAGCGCCGCTTCTATCTGGCGAAGATCTTGTCGATGCGCAGGTCAGCTTCGACTCGCGCACCAACGAACCGGTCGTGAACTTCCGCTTCAACCAGTCCGGTGCACGCAAGTTCGCTCAGATCACGCAGCAGAACGTCAACCGTCCGTTCGCGATCGTGCTCGACGAGGAAGTCATTTCCGCGCCGGTCATTCGGGAACCCATCACGGGTGGTTCCGGCCAGATTTCCGGGAACTTCACGGTGGACGGCGCCAACGACCTTGCCGTGCTTCTGCGTGCAGGTGCGCTGCCGGCCAAGTTGACGGTTATCGAGGAACGTTCCATCGGCCCGGGCCTGGGTGCGGACTCCATTGAGGCAGGCAAGCTGGCGTCGGTGATCGGCGGCGGTCTGGTGATCGTCTTCATGATCCTCGCGTATGGCCGCTTCGGCGTCATCGCCGACATTGCCCTGATGGTGAACATCTTCCTGATCTTCGGAGCGCTGACGCTGCTTCAGGCGACACTGACCTTGCCCGGCATCGCCGGTATCGTTCTGACGATCGGTATGGCGGTGGATGCGAACGTGCTTATCTTTGAGCGCATTCGCGAAGAAGCAAGGGCAGGGAGGTCCGCCATCTCGGCCGTCGATGCCGGCTTCAGCCGCGCACTCGGCACCATCCTGGATGCCAACATCACGACCCTGATCGCAGCCGTGATCCTGTTCCAGCTCGGTTCGGGGCCGGTTAAGGGCTTCGCCGTGACATTGGCCATCGGCATCTTCACCACTGTGTTCTCGGCTTTCACGTTCAGCCGGTTGCTGGTTGCCCTTTGGCTCCGTCGCCGTCGTCCGTCGAAATTGCCGATTTGATCCGGGAGACTTTCAAATGTTGCTGAGAATTGTTCCGGACAACACGAAAATCAAATTCATGTGGCTGCGGAAAGTCAGCTTTCCGCTGTCCATCGTCCTGGTGATCGCCTCGATCACGGCCTTCTTCACGGTCGGCCTGAACTACGGCATCGACTTCAAGGGCGGCACCATCATCGAAATCAAGACCGATGGTCCTGCCGATGTCGCTTCGATCCGTTCCGATCTGTCGTCCCTGAATCTGGGCGATGTCCAGGTGCAGGAATTTGGCGGGTCGGACGACATTCTGATCCGCGTCGAAGAACAGCCCGGCGGCGAACTTGCGCAGCAGGCCGTTGTCGGCAAGGTGCGGACCATCTTCGAAGGGCAGGAAGTAGATTTCCGCCGCGTTGAAGTTGTGGGCCCGCGTGTTTCCGGGGAACTTGCCCAGGCGGGCGCAATCGCGGTTGCGGCCTCCTTGCTGGCGATCCTGTTTTACATCTGGTTCCGGTTCGAGTGGCAGTTCGCAGTCGGGGCCATCCTGACGACGGCAAACGACGTGGTCATCACCATCGGCCTGTTCGTGCTGTTGCAGCTCGATTTCTCGTTGTCGAGTATCGCTGCCGTGCTGACCATCATCGGGTATTCCCTCAACGACACCGTGGTCGTCTATGACCGTATTCGCGAAAATCTGCGCAAATACAAGAAACGGCCGCTGACGGAGGTGCTCGACATGTCGATCAACGAGACGCTGTCTCGAACGACCATGACATCGCTGACGACGCTGCTGGCACTTTTTGCGCTCTACATCTTCGGGGGTGAGGTTATCCAGTCGTTCACGCTTGCGATGATCTTCGGTATCGTGATCGGCACCTATTCGTCGATCTTCCTGGCCGCTCCGTTCCTGATCCTGTTCAATCTCCGTGCGGAGGCCATGTCTCCCAACGATGAAGATGGCGAGAAGGATCCAAACGCGAAAGCGTCGGCTTAAGGACGGGACGATGGAAATCCGCGACGCACACTTTCCCGGCCGGGCGCCGCTTGAAGCCTATGGCAATGGCGGATTCCGGTTCGCAGGTATGTCGCATCGCGGATCGCTGATGTGTGTTCCGAGCGGCATTTACGGCTGGGACGTGAATGATGAGTCTGCCTTTTCTCCTGAAGCCTTCCAGAAGGTTCTGGAGGAACAGGCAGATATCGAAGTGCTTCTGGTTGGAACCGGCAAGGAATTGCAGCCCTTGCCTGCGGACCTGAAAACCTTGTTTCGCGAGGCGGGAATATTGTCCGACCCCATGTCGACCGGAGCGGCATTGCGCACGTTCAATGTTCTCCTGTCGGAAGACCGGGCTGTCGCCGCCGCACTGATCGCCGTCGACTGACGCTCCTCAAAGGCTAGCGGGCTCCATGACGACAGATTTTGATCATGCCGCCAATGTGGTCCGTCAATTCGACAAGGACCGCTATCTCAGCGCGTTGCTTGCGCCTGAAACGCATCGCGACGGTTTGATGGCACTCTATGCGTACAGCGCCGAGATTGCCCGCGTTCGCGAACTGGTTTCCGAACCGCTTCCGGGTGAAGTGCGGCTCCAATGGTGGCGGGATTTGCTGGAAGGCACGGAACATGGCGCTGTTGCCTCCAATCCGGTTGCCAACGCCTTGCTTCAGACAATCGAACGATACGCGTTGCCCAAACAAAGCCTTTTGGCCATGGCGGATGCGCGGGTCTTCGATCTCTACAACGATCAGATGCCATCCCTCAACGATCTGGAAGGATACGCAGGAGAGACCGTTTCCGGTCTGATCCAGCTTGCCTGCCTTGTTCTGAACGATGGCAAGGATCCAGGCACCGCAACGGCTGCGGGGCACGCGGGTGTAGCATATGCCTTGACCGGACTGATGCGTGCGCTGCCCTGGCACGCCTCCAGACAACAGATGTATCTGCCGAAGGATGTTTGCGAACGGCATAATCTTGACACCGAGAGCGTCTTCCGCGGCGAGACGACACCGGAACTCCGCGCGGTTCTTGCCGAAATAAGGGGCCACGTTCGCCATCATCTCGGCCGCGTTCGCCAGGTGGCCGAGGAAGTCCCCACCGCCTGTCAGTCAGCGTTTCTACCGCTTGTTCTTGTGGAGCCATTCCTGAAAAAGCTGGAACAGGACAGCCTGGACCCGTTGAAGGAGGTCGCGGAACTGTCTCAGCTCAGGCGGCAGTGGATACTCTGGCGTGCCTCCGGCAACGTCCTGAAGGCCATCTGATCCGGGTGGAGTGATTTTCAGAAATTCGAACAGGCGCTTCTCAGTCAGAAAAGCGCCTGTCTTTGGATGGTCTGAAGCAGACGCCGTCAGGCACCGCCTTTTCGCAGGTCAATCCATCTCGTCTTATTCTGCCGCGTGTCTTACAAGGCCAAGGGTAGTCTGCCAGTTGGCGAAATCGACCTTGGCCCGGTTGGTCATGGCCAGCTTCTTGGCTCGGCTTTTATCCTTGCCTTTCAACCGCTTGCCGCTCTCATCCTTGTTTGGCGCATCCACCTCGGGAAACAGGCCGAAATTGACATTCATCGGCTGGAAGGATCCCGGTTTGCCCGCGCCTTCGTCCCGCGTGATATGTCCACCGGTAATATGACCGAGCAACGCTCCCATGGCAGTCGTCGCCGGCGGCGGAACGATGTCCTGACCACGCGCCTCCAGGACGGCAAATAGACCGGCAAGGCAGCCGACGCTTGCCGATTCCACATACCCTTCACAGCCAGTGATCTGACCGGCAAACCGTAGCCGAGGGTCGGCCTTTAGGCGAAGCGTTCCGTCGAGAACCTTCGGCGAGTTCAGGAAGGTATTGCGGTGTAATCCGCCAAGGCGGGCAAATTGCGCATTCTCCAGGCCTGGAATCATGCGGAAGATGTCAGCCTGGGCGCCATATTTGAGCTTCGTCTGGAACCCGACCATGTTGTAAAGCGTGCCGAGTGCGTTGTCCTGGCGAAGCTGCACCACGGCATACGCTTTCACGGCCGGATTATGCGCGTTGGTCAACCCCATGGGTTTCATCGGTCCATGACGAAGTGTTTCCCGGCCGCGTGCGGCCATGACTTCAATCGGAAGGCACCCGTCAAAGTAAGGTGTGTTTTCTTCCCACTCCTTAAAATCGGCAGTCTCGCCCGCAAGAAGGGCATCGATGAAGGCTTCGTATTGATCCCTGTCCAGCGGGCAATTCAGATAGTCCTTGCCTGTTCCTCCAGGGCCTACCTTGTCATATCGGGATTGAAACCAGGCCTTCGAAAGGTCAACGCTCTCGAAATGCACAATCGGTGCGATGGCGTCAAAAAACGCAAGAGCGTCTTCACCGCTTTTCTCCAGGATGGCTTCAGAAAGTGCTGGGGAAGTCAGCGGACCTGTTGCGATGATCACCTTGTCCCAGTCTTTCGGCGGCAACCCGGCAACTTCCTCGCGCGAGATCGTCACATTCGGGTGTTTCTCCAGGGTCGACGTGACCGCATTGGAAAACCCGTCCCGATCCACGGCAAGGGCACTGCCTGCAGGCACCTGATGAGCGTCCGCACAGGACATGATAAGCGAACCGAGCTGGCGCAGTTCATGGTGAATCAGACCGACTGCGTTTTGCTCCGAGTCGTCCGAGCGGAAGGAATTCGAGCAGACAAGTTCTGCCAGTCCATCGGTCTGATGGGCGTCCGTTTTACGGACCGGGCGCATTTCATGAAGAACGACGGGCAAACCTGCTTGTGCAATCTGCCAGGCAGCCTCTGAACCGGCAAGGCCGCCGCCTATGATATGAATGGGGGTCATTTTGTGTCCCTGGGACTTGATCCGGCCACCTATCGTTGCCGTCTTGCGGAATGGCGAACCCGGACAATTTCTTTGCCGACCTGATTACAGGCAAAGCCCGAAAACCGCAATCTCTGCAAGGCCACCATACCGGTAGCTCCCTTCGTCAACGGCGGGAGCCTGGCCCAAAAACAAAAAAACGCCCGCCGGTGGGAGGAGGTACCGGCAGGCGCTTTTGGAGTTCCACGCATAAAGCGTGGATATGCGGTCTTCAGGTTGGGAGGAGGATACCGTCTGACCGCGAAACTTTATTATTTTGCAGACATGCGCGCGTAGCGAGCAATGTCGGCGCGGGCAATGCCCAAGTCGTCCAGTTCGCGGTTGGACAGGTTGGACAGCTCGTCATAGGTCTGACGGAAGCGTTTCCAGTTATTGAATTTGCGAACAACAGTATCGATCATGGTTTAGGCCTTTCGCTATCTCATGGCCATGGCACCGCGGATCGGCGTCTGGCCCGTTCATCTCTTACAGGCTGGAAAATAGGTGCTTTGTGCAGTGCGAGGTAGAGGGGAAATCGCGAAGCTGGTATGCAAAAAATGCAGATTAAGGAAGTCTTAAAAGGGTTGAAATGCCTGTAACACCCGCGCCTGTCGCATAGCTGTCATGATTTCCTGTTCGCACATGCGAGAAGGCCTTGGTTCCGTCAAACCATTCCAGCGGGGGATCGGCCGGAGGAGCTCATACCCGAACCTCAGTCCGAACTTTGGCAAGACGAGATACATTCGGAACGGGATTCGAGAGCCTGCGGATGCCGGATTGCGCCGTTGGCAGCGGTACAAACCGTTCGGGCTTGATAGGCGTATTCGGCGCGACGAACGATTCTGTCTTTTAAGGATTATCTCGAGCGACTGCGCATCTCACACAAGGCGCGGCTGGAACTGCGATCTCCATATTCCGTGTAACGCAAGGGGGTCTTTAATGCCTTACGCTCTCACGTCGGTCACACGAACGTCCGCGAAAGGAAGAACTGCGTAACTGGACGAAGCAGCTTCGCCTGGTTTCAAGCTCAAGCGGACATGATAAGCAAACCGGCGGCTTGCCGACAGAGAAGTGGAATTTTTGGAAAATACCGGTGTGAAGGTCTACTTGAGGAGCAGCTACCGGGACTGCGCTCCAGAAAAACGAACGCCCGCCAGCGGGAGGAGGTGCTGGCGGGCGACGTTTCGACGTGACAGGGCTGGGAGGAGGATGCCCTGCGTGTCACACGCCCGTCGGCTGGGAGGAGGATGCCTAGGGACGCGATCTCTTTATTTCATTCAGCCAATCTGGCGACGGGCGACAAACTTGATGTCGCTGCGGCAGATGCCGAGGTCGGCAAGCTCACGGGCCGAAAGACGGGACAATTCGTCAACCGCACGGCGGTAGCTTACCCAGTTGCTGTACTTTTGGCGCACGGTGTCAAACATCTTCTTATTCCTTAATTATCGAAACGCGTGTGCGTTCCGCGCCGTTGTTGAGAAATGATATATTTCACCACACGAAATAAAAGAAGTGCCATCTCTGCATGCCTGACATGCGTTTGATGCAATGCAGCAAAGCTTGCGCCAATCAAACAAGGATGATTCGGGCAACATTCAGAAAAACATATGAAAAAGGCCTGTGTGCATCGCACACAGGCCCAACGTCGCGTAACCAAAGAGTGGTTAAGGCTTATTCGGCGGCGTCGTTTGCCCTTTGTGGCCGCCTTTGCAGCAGCTCCTGCAGGAATTGGCCTGTGTAGCTTTCCGATACCTCAGCCACGTCTTCCGGGCGCCCGGTCGCAACCACCGTTCCGCCGCCGTCACCACCTTCCGGGCCGAGGTCGATAATCCAGTCTGCCGTCTTGATGACTTCCAGGTTGTGCTCGATCACCAGCACAGTGTTTCCCTGGTCGACAAGCTCATGCAGCACTTCCAGAAGTTTGGCGACGTCATGGAAGTGAAGACCAGTCGTCGGCTCGTCCAGGATGTACAGCGTCCGGCCTGTCGAACGCTTCGAGAGCTCCTTGGCCAGCTTTACCCGCTGCGCTTCCCCGCCCGAAAGCGTTGTCGCCTGCTGGCCAACCTTGATGTAGCCAAGACCGACACGTGCCAGGGTCTCCATCTTGTCGCGCACGGCTGGAACCGCGGAAAAGAAGACAGCGGCTTCATCCACAGTCATATCCAGCACATCGGCAATCGACTTGCCCTTGAACTCGACCTCGAGCGTTTCCCGGTTGTACCTCTTGCCTTTACAGACGTCGCACGTGACGTAGACATCCGGCAGGAAGTGCATCTCGATCTTGATGACGCCATCGCCCTGACAGGCTTCGCAGCGGCCACCCTTCACGTTGAAGGAAAACCGTCCGGGCTGATAGCCTCTGGCCTTGGCTTCCGGCATTCCGGCGAACCACTCGCGGATCGGGGTGAAGGCTCCGGTGTAGGTTGCCGGGTTGGACCTGGGCGTCCGTCCGATCGGCGACTGGTCGATGTCGATGACCTTGTCGAGAACCTCCAGGCCTTCGATACGATCATGCGGGGCAGGGTTGTCCCTTGCGCCGTTAAGGCGGCGGGCAGCAGCCTTATAAAGCGTGTCGATCAGAAACGTGGATTTGCCACCTCCGGAAACGCCGGTGACACAGGTGAAGGTGCCGAGCGGCACGTCGACATCGATGTCCTTGAGGTTGTTGCCTCGGGCTCCCCGGACGGAAATCTTCCGTTTCTTATTGATTTTCCGGCGCTCGTCGTTGCACGACACCATTTTCACTCCGGACAGGTACTGGCCTGTCAGCGAGTTGGGATTGGCCATGATTTCGGAAGGCGTGCCCTTGGCGACAATCTGGCCGCCATGCACACCGGCTCCAGGTCCCACATCTACCACATAATCAGCCGTCAGAACGGCATCTTCATCGTGTTCAACGACAATCACCGTGTTGCCGAGATCGCGCAGATGCTTGAGCGTCTCCAAAAGGCGGGCGTTGTCTCGTTGATGAAGGCCGATCGAGGGTTCGTCCAGCACGTAAAGAACGCCGGTAAGCCCCGATCCGATCTGCGATGCGAGACGGATACGCTGGCTTTCACCGCCTGAAAGAGTGCCGGAAGACCGTGACAGCGTCAGATATTCAAGTCCGACATCGTTCAGGAATTTCAGCCTCTCGCGGATTTCCTTCAGAATGCGGCCGGCGATTTCTGTCTGTTTTTCATTCAGCTGCTCGGGAAGAGCTTCGAACCACTTGCTCGCATCGCGGATGGAATGTTCGGTGATCTGTCCGATATGCTTGCCGGCAATCTTCACGGCAAGCGCTTCGGGCTTCAAGCGGAAGCCGTTACAGGCCGGGCAGGCGTGATCTGACTGGAACCTGGCAAGCTCCTCGCGAACCCAGGTCGATTCCGTCTCGCGCCAGCGCCGTTCGATGTTGCCGATGACACCTTCGAAGGTCTTTTCAGTCCGGTAGCTGCGAACACCGTCGTCGTAAACGAATTCAATCTTCGCATTGCCGGTACCGTGCAAGATTGCGTCACGAACCTCGGAAGGAAGATCTTTCCACGGGGTCGCCATGGAAACCTTGAAGTGGCTGCACAGGGCTTCAAGCGTCTGCGCATAATAAGGAGACGTCGACCCGGTCTTGGCCCACGGCAGCACAGCCCCTTCGCGCAGCGACAGTGAGTGGTCGGGCACCACCAGGTCTTCCTCGAACGCAAGCGTCGTTCCCAGACCGTCACAGGTTGGGCAGGCCCCAAAAGGATTGTTGAACGAGAACAGGCGCGGCTCGATTTCTGAAATTGTGAAACCGGAAACGGGGCAGGCGAATTTTTCGGAAAAGATCATCCGCTCCGGATTGCCGTTCTCGTCCGTCTTGTCGGCGAATTCGGCAATCGCAATGCCGTCGGCAAGTTTCAGCGCTGTTTCCAGGGAGTCGGCAAGCCTGCCGGAAATGTCGTCCCGGACGACAATGCGATCGACGACGACATCGATGTCGTGCTTGAACTTCTTGTCGAGGGCAGGGGCTTCGGAAATCTCGTGGAAGGTGCCGTCGATCTTGACGCGCTGGAAGCCCTTCTTCATCAGCTCGGCAAGTTCCTTGCGGTACTCCCCCTTGCGGCCTCGAACCATTGGAGCCAGCAGATAGAGGCGTGCGCCTTCTTCCAGTTCCAGAACGCGGTCGACCATCTGGCTGACAGTCTGGCTTTCAATCGGCAGGCCCGTCGCCGGCGAATAGGGGATCCCGACACGCGCAAACAGAAGGCGCATGTAGTCGTAGATCTCCGTAACCGTTCCAACGGTGGAGCGCGGATTACGAGATGTAGTCTTCTGTTCAATGGAGATTGCCGGAGACAGGCCATCGATCTGGTCGACATCCGGTTTCTGCATCATTTCCAGAAACTGACGTGCGTAGGCCGAGAGGCTTTCCACATACCGGCGCTGACCTTCGGCATAGATGGTGTCGAAGGCGAGAGACGATTTCCCGGACCCCGACAAGCCGGTCATCACAATTAGCTTGTCGCGAGGCAGATCCAGGTCGACACCCTTCAGGTTGTGCTCCCGCGCGCCGCGTATGCTGATGACCCGGGTGGGGTCTGCCTTCCAGGCTTCTTCCGACTGCGATCCCTTGGCTGTCTTCATCGTCGTTCTTCCTGACCGCACGCGGCGCGTGATGCCGATTGATACCCGCGCATGCGTTAGAGATGTTCCATTAAAGCTGATGTCTGTTGCCCCGATATAGCAGTTTCGGGCGGAGCTTCCAGTGAGGCATATTCGATATCTTGGCCAAAGCCGCTTCGGTTACGATGCCTGATTGAATCGCTTTTACAGAAATGATAAGAACAAAACAAGTACATTGACAGGTCTACCGTCAGGAGCGCGACCTGAAAAGGTGGACAGGCCGCGGCAAAGCGCGAGGTTCTGTCCTGACAGATCGTGACGTTAAGTCTGGAACAAAGACGGAGCAAATTGTAACGACCCGCAATTCATGGTGGTATCGTTTGGAACTGCTCGAATTTTGAGCGCACGATGCCGGTGGCGAATTTCGTGCTGCCTTGTGGAAAATGGTTGAAGGCAGGCGAAAATAGCGGCGAAGCTGTTGGCGGGCCGTTAGGGTTCTGGTTTCTAGCAGCAAAGCTTGCAGCGCGGGCTGATTGCCGAAGCGTGCCGGAGAAGCACGTGCATATCGGCGGTCCGGTCAGCGAAAAACAAACAGGAGTGCAGTATGGCGGGCAGCGTCAACAAGGTAATTTTGGTCGGTAATCTGGGAGCAGACCCGGAAATCCGCCGCACGCAGGATGGCCGCCCGATCGCCAATCTCCGGATTGCGACGTCGGAATCCTGGCGTGATCGCAACACCGGCGAGCGTCGCGAAAAGACGGAATGGCACCGGGTGGTGATCTTCAACGACGGTTTGTGCAAAGTCGCCGAGCAGTATTTGCGTAAAGGCTCGAAGGTCTATCTGGAAGGTCAGCTTCAGACCCGTAAGTGGCAGGATCAGTCCGGCCAGGACCGGTACTCGACGGAAATCGTTTTGCAGGGGTTCAACTCCAACCTGACCATGCTTGACGGCCGCGGCGAAGGCGGCGGTGCATCCGGTGGTCTCCCCGATTACGGCAATGACTCACAGGGCGGCGGAGGCGGCTTTGGCGGTGGCGGTTCTGGTTCCGGAGGGAATTTCGGCGGCGGCTACAGTGGTGGTTCCAGCAGCGGTGGCGGTTACGGCGGCCCGTCCGGTGGCGGCGGTGGCCCAATGGACGACGAGATCCCGTTCTGATCCGGCTTTATTGTTCCATGTGCGGCCCCTGGCATTGGGGCCGCGCATCATGGAATGTCGATCAGCCGCCCACGTGTGGGTCGTAAGGCGTGCTTGGATCGTCAACACCCTCATAATACTCCTTCGCAGTGCCAAGGCCGCAATGGTAGACGGCTTCCTCCGCACGCGTATCGCCACCGGTGATCGGTGCGCCATTGTGGTGTGCGAACTCATGGATAATGGTCGCAAGCACCATCCATCTCCCCATTTTGAAAGCTCTGTCGCCTATCGCGATTTCGCCGGAAGGAACATGAATTTCCCCGTGCAGCGGTGATATCGTCGGGCCGTAATTCACCCAGATCGTGCTGTCGTTGATCATGTCCGACAGGCTGCGCCCTCTGGGCAGCGTGCGGAAATAGGCATTACACGACGGGTTGTTCTTGACCATCTTGAATAATTTGTTCCGGGCCCACTTCAGCTTTGAATACTGGGAGGAATTGAAACTGGTGTATTTCCAGATTGGTGACGAATGATCACCGACATTGAATTGAAACGGCATGTTGCACTCCGGCTTTCTCACTAATTCGTGATGCCGTGATACGTCGTCGCAGCGAAGGGTGAAGTGACGACGGTCACTTTGAAGCGCTTTTAAAAATACCCGGATTTGGCCGCGCAAACGTTCGGGAGGCCAAACAAGGCGAAGCGGGTACGAGGCATTATCGCCACACTTGTCTGATTTCAAACCTGTGTATGACCACGCCCCTTAACCATCTGATGAACCCTGTTATAGTATCAAGCGTTTTAAGACGCAGTTTCAGGGAGTCGGAGGGTGGCTCCGGTTAAATGGAAACTGCAAAGCCCGCACCATGCACCTTAAACCGTTGTCGGTCGCGCATGTGCTGGAACGTCTTCGATCCTGGCAGGGAATGATAAAACCTGGAAGACTTGCGCAAGGCTTCAGGTTCAAACAGACATAAAACAAACGGGTTTAAACAATGCGAGCGAATGAAATGGCACTGGGCGAAGGTTCCAGGAAAAACCGGACACGCTCTGTGCTTGGCGCGTCCTTCAGGGCCGGCCTGATGGCGACGGTTCTCTTTTCCGGGTTCAATCTTGCGACTGTCGAAACGGCATCCGCGCAAGGCCTGTTTCAACGCCTGTTCAATCCTGAAGCGCATCGGCGCCAGCAGGAGCGGGAACGGCAGCAGCAACAGCAGGATCTGCGCAAGAAAGTTGTTAGCGCCAGGGTCTCAGCTCCCCGTTACCTCAATTACACGCCCGATAGCTGGAAGGCGGTCTCTCTTGCAGAGCTGTCGGAGATGAAAACAGCCGAGGTGAAGCCCGGCGTACAATCCGGTGAAGTTGCCGAAACACCGGCCGTTGAGAGCGATAGCTTGCCTCAGGCTCCTGTCGTGCCGACTGCGTTCGACGCTGCGCGCCCGGCGTTGAAGAAGATGACTCTGACGGTTTTGCCGGAAGTTGGCGAAGCGGTTATCTCCTATTATCGCGAACATCCCGATTTCGTATGGGTCAAGGACGGTAAGCCCGCCGACAAGGCAATGGCCATGCGCCGCGGCCTCGGTGATACCGCCAAATATGCGCTTAACCCGGATGACTACCTTGTGGATCTTCCCGCGACCGCCGGACTGGAAGGCGAGGCGCTTGATACCGCGATGATGCGTTTTGAAATGGAAATGAGCGCAGCGGTTCTGACGTATGTTCTGGATTCCAAACGCGGCCGCGTCGATCCGAACCGCATTTCCGAGTATCACGACCTGCCTCGGCATGCGGTTGATCTTGTCAGCGCTCTGGAAAGTTTCAAGAATGCTTCGGATGTTGAAGCTGAAGTTGCGCAAGTACAGCCGCAGAGCGACCATTTCCGCAAACTGACGGAAGAGCTTGCCCGCCTGAAAGCTGAAGACGAGGACGCCGACCAGATCGTCATCGCGCCGGGCACTTTCCTCAAAGCGGGCAAGTCCAGCCCTGAAATGAAGAATATCGTCGCCGCGATCAACAAGAACGGTTCCGAGGAGCTCAAGACGGCTCATGCAGAAACGCTGGCGGCCTACGACGGCGCAGAACTCTATTCTCCGGAACTTGTTGAGCTGGTGAAGTCCTTCCAGAAGGAAGCCAAGCTCACGCCGGATGGCATCATCGGCAAGAACACCATCAATGCGATGGTCGGAGAGACCAACGCGGCAAAGATCGCAAAGGTCGAACTGGCCATGGAGCGGAGCCGCTGGTTGCCCGAGCAACTTGGCGAGCGCAAGGTCTTCATCAATCAGGCAGCCTTTACAGCCACCTATACGGCGCCGGGCGAAGATCCGCTGAGCATGCGTGTCGTTGTCGGCAAGAAGTCCAATCAGACCAACTTCTTCTACGACAAGATCCAGATCGTTGAATACAATCCTTATTGGGGCGTTCCGTATTCGATCATCGTCAATGAAATGCTGCCGAAACTCGCCAAGGATCCCAGCTATCTCGATCGTGCCGGCTACGAAGTCACGACACCGGGCGGTCGCCAGATCTCCTCGTCTGCAGTCGATTGGTACGCGGTTGCCTCCAAACAGCAATCCGTCAATGTACGCCAGTATCCGGGCAGCTCGAATGCACTAGGGGAGGTCAAGATTCTCTTCCCCAACAAGCATCACATCTACATGCATGACACGCCAGCGAAGAGCCTCTTCAAGAAAGACATGCGTGCGTACAGCCACGGCTGCATTCGCCTTCAGGACCCTCGCGCCATGGCCGCTGCTGTTCTAGGGAAGTCCAAGGATTACGTGAGTTCGCGTATCTCGGCTGGCCAGAACGAACAGGAAAAGGTCACGGGTGATATTCCCGTCTATGTGTCCTACTTCACGGCATGGCCGGAGGTGGACGGGACTATCGGCTTCTATACAGATGTCTACGACAGGGACATGCACCTGTTGGAGGCAATCGAGAAAACAGAAGCTGCTCGCGAAAAAGCCAGAACGTCCTGAGCAAGGACTGGAACAAAAAAACCGCCGAAGGGAAACCTTCGGCGGTTTTTTGTTTTTCCTCGAACGATCACTCTCAGGACGCTCCGTCCAGACATCCCTTCAAGGAATCTGCTAGCCCCTTCAGGACTTGCGGGTAAAGGTCCGGTCCGTTTTCCAGCTCGGTTCCCAGCGGGTCGAGCGTGGCTGACTTTGCTTTGCTGCCTTCCAGGACAACGGAAACCAGCTTGGAGTCAAACTGCGGCTCTTGAAACACGCAACTGACATTGAGTTCGCTGATCTTGTTCTGAATAGCCTTGATCCTGTCCGCACTGGCCAAAGCTTCCGGAGAAACGGTGATAGAGCCGCTTGCCTCGATATCGTAATGGTGTTCGAAATGGTGGTAAGCGTCGTGGAACACGATGAACTTGTGGTCCGCCAAGGGGGCGAGTTCGGCGGAAATCTCTTCGTCGAGTTCACCGATCCGTTTAGCGAATGCCGACGCGTTCTTTTTGTAAATGTCGGCATTGGCAGGGTCCCGTTCAGCAAGGGTTTCTGCCATGATCTTTGCAATCTCGACGCCGTTTTCCGGATTCAGCCAGATATGCGGGTCAACGGCATCATGCTCCGCGTGATGATGCTCTTCATCGTGGTCATGGTCGCCGTGATCGTGATCATCGTGATCAGAAGCTTCATGCACTTCGTCATGATCATGAGCGGAATGGTCGTGGTCATGACCAGCATGTTCTTCTTCCGAGCCGCCCTCATCATGATGGTGATCATGAGCTTCGAAGGTAGCGCCTTCACGGATATCAAGTTGATGGATACCCGCGGCATCGATCAGTTCGACAGATACGGCGTTCTTTGCCATGGTTTCGATAGGCTTCTTGAGGGAGGGAGCCAATTCCGGGCCGACCCAGAAAACCACATCGGCCCCTTGAAGCAGAAAAGCCTGGGACGGTTTTAACGCATACCCATGGGGAGAAGATGCTCCGTCGATGAGCACATATGGGGTTCCTACACCTTCCATAACGGCGGCAGCGATGGATTGGAGCGGTTTGATCGAGGTAACGACCGAAGGGGCTTCGGCATGTGCGTTCACAGCCAGGGTCAGAAGCGCAGCGGTGGCAGGTGCAGTCAGACGAAGCGAGCGGTTGACGCCGGCTTGGAGCGCGGGAAAGGAGAGGGGCATCGGATGTGACTTCCACAGAGATGTAATTATATAACGCGTAACTTTATAACGTTCAGGTTTTTGTTTTTCAAGACCACATATACCGGTTTGTTGCCAGGCGCGTTTTCGAACGTCTTGGTTTGCCGGCAACCAGCGGGTAAACTTCCGAAAAAAGCCGATGGATCAAAAGCTTCATGCACACTGATACTGAAAGTCTGACGGAAGGTTTTCTGCAGCCGTTTCCGCCCAAAGCCGCGCAGCTGATCGTAACGATCTACGGCGATATCGTCGAACCGCGCGGCGGTGTGTTGTGGATGGGAGATCTCATCAGCCTGTGCGCCAGTTTCGGGGTCAATGAATCCCTGGTCAGAACGGCAGTTTCCCGTCTTGTGACCAAAGGTCAGCTGACGGGTGAGAGGGAAGGCCGGCGAAGTTTCTATGCTTTGACGCCGGACGCGCGAGAGGAGTACCACCTCGCGGCCGATTTGTTCTATGGCCCCGAAGATACCGATTGCGGCTGGCTTTTGACCCATTGCACTGAAGCTGCGGATCAGGCGATTCTGATGCGGTTCGGTTTTGCCTCCCTGGAAGGCAATGTTTACATCGGGGCTGACAGGCCGGGGCGCCCGCTTCTTGGCACAACGTTTCGCGCAACGGACGTGCCTAACCGAGGCGATCTGGAAAACATCGCCAGCTCCGCGTTTGGTCTTTTCTCTCTTGACCGTGACTACGCGGAGTTTGTGTCACACTTCAGGCCGATGCAGGACCTTGTTGCGACAGGGCTATTGCCGAGATCCGCGCTGCTGTTTCGTCTCGCGCTCGTGCATGCCTACCGCGGCATTCGCTTGCGAGACCCGCGTCTGCCACGCTCGATTTTGCCAAAAGACTGGAGCGGTTATGAGGCAAGATCGCTCTTTGCCGCCCTTTACCGAGACCTGTCTCCAGGTGCTGACGGTTACATCGCCCAAAACCTTATGAACCAGGATGGTCTGTTGGCCGAAGCGCCAGACCCCGTTTTGAAACGGATGCGCGCACTTTCTTCAAGTGCCTGAAATAAAAAATGAAATGAACCTGACGGGGGCGCAGGAAACAAAAACATCACAAAAATTTTTAAATTCATGCTTTTTCTGTGATGCTTTGTAGGGTATCCTTTCGGAAATTCAACATGACGAAAGGAGGCGTCATGTATGCCCAGATGGTAAAAACCGACGCGACCAAAGTACGTTCTCTTTCCGAAATGACGGAACAGGAACGCGCCTTCCAGGAACGCATTGACCGTGGCGAGAAGATCGAGCCGACGGACTGGATGCCGGAAGGCTATCGCAAGACCCTGATCCGCCAGATTGGCCAGCATGCCCACTCGGAAATTGTCGGACAGCTTCCGGAAGGCAACTGGATCACGCGTGCGCCGACGCTTGAACGCAAGGCCATCCTGCTTGCCAAGGTGCAGGACGAGGCTGGTCATGGGCTTTACCTCTACTGTGCGGCAGAAACGCTCGGCGTCAGCCGGGATGAGCTGATTGAGCTGCTGCACGCCGGCAAGATGAAATACTCCTCGATCTTCAATTACCCGACACTGACATGGGCGGATATCGGCGCGGTCGGTTGGCTGGTGGATGGTGCGGCCATCATGAATCAGGTGCCGCTGCAGAGAACATCTTTCGGACCGTATTCCCGGGCGATGATCCGCATCTGCAAGGAAGAGAGTTTCCACCAACGCCAGGGCTACGACATCATGATGAAGATGGCCAAGGGCTCGCCGGCGCAACGCCGGATGGCGCAGGATGCCTTGAACAGGTTCTGGTATCCGTCGCTGATGATGTTCGGTCCTTCTGACAAGGATTCTGTGCATTCCGCTCAGTCAATGGCGTGGAAAATCAAGATCAACACGAATGACGAGCTCCGTCAGAAATTTGTCGACCAGACCGTTCCCCAAGCTGAGTACCTCGGACTGAAGGTTCCAGATGAGAACCTCAAATGGAATGAGGAAAAGGGCGGCTACGACTTCTCCGAACCGGACTGGAGCGAATTTTTCGAAGTGCTGAAGGGCAACGGCCCTTGCAACAGAGAGCGGATGGAAGCGCGGGTCAGGGCCTGGGAAGATGGTGCCTGGGTGCGTGACGGACTGATGGCGCATGCTGACAAGCGGACCGCTGCACGAACCGCCGCCGAGTAAGATACATGATCAGGAAACAACACCTGGCTGAATTGAATGTCGCGCGGCTGCGTTATGAAATAACCGATCCCCGGATCGCAGATTTCGTCAACAATCTGGACCGTGTCAACGCAGCCGCCGAACGCAGCAGCGGGTTTGTCTGGCGCTTGAAGGACGAGGCTGGCAACGCCACTTCCATGGCCAGCGATAACGACCCGCTGGTGATCCCAAACCTGTCGGTGTGGACTGACGTGAGCTCTTTGGAAAACTTTGTCTTCAAGACCGTCCATAAACGCATTTACGACCGGCGGGCTGAATGGTTCGAAGTCATGGAACGGATGCATTTCGTCATGTGGCCGGTCGACGTTGGCCATGAGCCGACGCTCCAGGAAGCCTTGCAAAAACTCGACTATCTGAACACCCATGGATCAACGGATCTTGCCTTCGGCTGGGACCATGTGAAGGACGCCACTCTCTGGCGGTCGGCACGTTGTTCCAGTGCCGCAGCCTGACATTTCGGAGGAAATCATGAAAAAGGAATGGCCCCTCTGGGAGGTCTTTATTCGTGGTCAGCACGGACTCAATCATCGTCATGTCGGCTCCCTTCATGCTCCGGATGCCGAGATGGCGATCAAGAACGCGCGCGATGTTTACACACGACGCAAGGAAGGCGTTTCTATCTGGGTGGTCCCGTCAGCGCAGATCACCGCATCAGATCCCGGCGCCAAGGATGCCCTGTTCGAGCCGTCCATGGACAAGATCTACAGGCACCCGAGTTTTTACGACATTCCTGATGAAGTCGGAAAAATGTAATGGCCCGCGCTACCGATCTTATCTCAAACGATATTCTCTTTGAGTGGCTGCTGCGCCGGGGCGATACCGCGCTGGTGCTCGGACACCGCGTTTCCGAGTGGTGTGGACATTCACCGGTCCTTGAAGAAGATATCGCGCTCGCGAATGTCGCGCTCGATCTAATTGGGCAGGCGCGGATGTGGCTCGGCCTTGCAGGTGAAGTCGAGGGGGAGGGGCGCGGCGAAAACGAGCTGGCTTATCTTCGTGACGCCTGGGACTTTCGCAACTTTCTGCTCGCCGAACAGCCGAACGGAGATTTCGGCCAAACGCTGATGAGGCAGTTCCTGATCGACGCCTATCAGGTGCCGTTGCTTGAGGCTCTAAAAGGTTCGAAAGACGAGAGGATCGCAGCCATTGCCGCCAAGGCCGGCAAGGAAGTTGCCTATCATCTTGATCGCTCCGCCGACCTTGTGATCCGGCTTGGTGACGGCACCGCGGAAAGTCATCGCCGCATGCAGCAGGCGCTCGATGCCCTATGGTCTTACACCGGAGAAATGTTTATCAGCGACGCCGTCGACACCGCAATGGCGGAAGCTGGTCTTGCTCCGGATCCTGCGTCCTTGAAAGTGGCGTGGCAGGAAACCGTTGATGCGGTTCTGGACCAGGCGACACTCACAGCACCGGAAGACGAATTTGCCCATACCGGTGGCTTGACGGGACGTCATTCGGAACATCTGGGGCATCTACTTGCGGAAATGCAGTTCCTGCAGCGCGCCTATCCCGGCGCAACCTGGTGACGCCATGCCTGTTACCGAGGACATCGTCTGGAAATGGTTGTCGGAGATACCGGATCCGGAAATCCCGGTTCTGTCTCTGACGGATCTGGGTGTCATCCGTGATGTCGCCTGGCAGGACGAAACTCTTGTTGTAACCGTCACGCCGACCTACAGCGGCTGCCCGGCAACAGCCATAATCAATCTCGATATTGAAACCAAGTTGCTGGAATGCGGTGTTTCGAACGTGCGTCTTGAGCAGCAGCTCAGCCCGCCATGGACGACCGACTGGTTGACGAAAGCGGGCCGGGAAAAACTGCGCGCATACGGCATTGCGCCGCCGGTTGACGGAACCCGTTCCGACAGTTCGGCTGCCGGACGGATGGCGCGACTGACAGGTCAAGGCGATTTCAAGGTCGCCTGTCCGCGCTGCGGTTCGGAAAACACGGAAAAGATCAGTCAGTTTGGCTCCACACCCTGCAAGGCAGCTTATCGCTGCCAGGCCTGCCTGGAGCCATTCGATTACTTCAAGTGCCACTGAGAGGGCACGGCTTCTAGTCTGGTCGCGCAGGGAGGCTTGAGGCTTCCGTTCTGCGGCCAGGGTTATTCGACGAGCGCCTCAAAGCCGGAACCGGAAGGCGCTCCAGATCATGTTTCGGGAGGACATGCATGTCGCGGTTTCATGCGCTGACAGTGACTGAGGTGACGCCGGATACAAGAGATTCCGTCGTCGTTACCTTGCAACCGAAGCCAGAAGAACAGGATCTGTTCCGCTTCGAGCAGGGACAGTATCTGACGTTCCGGCGCGACTTCGATGGCCATGAAGTACGCCGTTGCTACTCTATTTGCGCCGGCACCGAGGACGGAACGCTGAAAGTGGGGATCAAGCGCGTTGATGGCGGCGCTTTTTCCTGCTGGGCTCATGAAAGCATGCGGCCTGGGGATATGCTCGAGGCCATGCCGCCACTCGGCAGCTTCAACGCCCCGATCAATCCGGACCTTGCGCGTTTTTACGTCGGTTTTGCCGGTGGTTCGGGCATTACCCCCATTCTATCTATCCTGAAAACGGTGTTGGCACGCGAACCGAATTCTCAATTCACGCTGGTTTATGCCAACCGGCAGATTTCCTCCATCATGTTCCGCGAGGAACTTGAGGACTTGAAGAACCGCTATCTCGGCCGCCTGCAGGTGATCCATATCCTCAAGAGCGATGCGCAGGATACCGAACTGTTTTCCGGCCGCGTCGACCAAGAGAAATTGAACGACCTGTTCGACACGCTGATCGACCCTCAGGACATTGACGTTGCTTTCCTGTGTGGTCCCCACGGCATGATGGAGACCGTTCGCACAAGTCTGGAAGCGCGAGGCGTTGAAGCGGACAAGATCCGTCAGGAACTCTTCAAGTCCGACCAGCCAGGGCGCTTGCCGGCAAAACTTCGCCCGGAAGTCATCGATGGCTCGGCGAAAGAAGCTGATCTTCGCCTGACAATCGACGGCACCACACGCGAAATTCACATGGAGCCGGGCGAGACCATTCTGGAAGCTGCACATCGCCATAACATTGATGCACCATATTCCTGTTGCGCCGGAGTGTGCTCCACTTGCCGTGGCAAGGTGCTGGAAGGAGAGGTCGAAATGGCCGCCAACCACGCTCTGGAGGACGATGAAATCCGTGACGGTTACGTTCTTACATGCCAGTCGCGTCCGCTCAGCAAACGCCTTGTCGTCACCTACGACGCCTGAGCCCGTCCCGCCTCAAGAACTGGATTTAATATGACCGCTCACCCGCACAAAGTCCGCGTTTTGGAAAGCTACCTCGCCGGTAGCTGGCGGCAAGGAAAGGCAGAAGGCAAACCTTTGCTGGATGCCGCAACCGGCGCTCCCGTTGCAACAATTGACGCCTCCGGTCTGGATCTTGCCGAAGCGCTGGCCTGGGGCCGCGACACAGGCGGCAAGGCCCTTCGCAAGATGACCTATCACGAGCGCGCCCTGATGCTGAAAACCCTGGCTCAGGCGCTGACGGAGCAGAAGGAAATCTTCTACCAGGAGAGCTTTGCGACCGGTGCCACACGCAAGGACAGCTGGATCGATATCGAGGGCGGTATCGGCACCATGTTTGCCTATTCTTCAAAGGCCCGGCGGGAAATGCCGAACACCCGGGTTTTTGTCGAGGGCGCGGTGGAGCCGTTGTCGCGGGACAACACCTTTTCCGGCCAACACGTGCTGACACCTTTGCAGGGCGTCGCCGTTCATATCAATGCTTTCAACTTCCCGTGCTGGGGAATGCTGGAAAAAATTGCTCCGGCCCTGATTGCCGGGGTTCCGTGTCTGGTCAAGCCCGCGAGCCAGACCGCCTATCTCACCGAACTGATGGTGCGCCATATTCTGGCGACCGGAATTCTTCCGGAAGGTTCGCTTCAACTGCTGTGCGGATCGGCGGGAGATCTGATCGACCACGTCACGGGGCAGGATGTTGTCACCTTCACCGGATCCGCAGCCACGGGGCAGATGCTGCGTCAAACGCCAGCCATCGTGCAAAATTCCGTGCGCTTCTCCATGGAAGCCGACAGTCTCAACGCTGCCGTGCTGGGGCCGGATGTCAGCGCGGAAGATCCCGAATTTGATCTCTTCATCAAGGAAGTTGCCCGGGAAATGACGGTGAAGGCAGGGCAGAAGTGCACGGCCATTCGCCGGGTTATCGTCCCTCGCAAACTCTCTGCAGCAGTTGCGGATGCGCTTTGTAAGCGGCTCGGCAAGGCGGTGATCGGCGATCCGCGTGACGAAGCCGTGTCGATGGGGCCGCTTGCTTCTGCCAGCCAGCGTGAAGAAGTGCTAGCACGTGTCGCCGATCTGAAAGCAGAGGCCGAAATTGTGCCTGGCCTCGACCAGACAGGCCCGGCGAAGGGAGCGTTTGCTGGACCGGTTCTGTTGCATTGCGACAATCCCATGAGCGCTGAAGCGGTCCACTCGGTAGAGGCGTTTGGTCCGGTAGCGACATTGATGCCCTACGACGAATTGGAAGAAGCTGTTGAACTGACCCACAAGGGCAAGGGCTCTCTGGTAGCGTCTCTATTCACGAATGATCGGTCGGTTGCGGAAGAGGCGGTGCTCGGTATGGCGCCGTTCCACGGCCGTGTCGTGATCGGCAACCGTCAAAGCGCAAAATCCTCGACCGGTCACGGATCTCCTTTGCCAATGCTTGTCCATGGCGGGCCGGGCCGGGCAGGGGGCGGCGAAGAGCTTGGCGGCCTGCGCTCGGTCAAACATTACATGCAGCGGACAGCCGTCCAGGGAACGCCTGCCTTGCTCGGGGCCGTCACCGGAAGGTGGGTTTCAGGTGCTCCAGGGCGGGAGGACAGCCGTCATCCGTTCCGCAAGTCGCTCAGGGATCTGAAGATCGGTGATCAGCTCCACACGAAGTCGCGGGAAGTTTCGCTGGAAGACATCGAGCATTTCGCGACCTTCACCGGCGATACCTTCTATGCCCACATGGATGAAGACGCAGCGAAACGGAACCCGTTCTTTGAAGGCCGGGTAGCACACGGCTATCTGATCGTCTCCTTTGCCGCTGGTCTATTCGTTGATCCGGACGAAGGACCGGTGCTGGCGAACTACGGCGTCGACAGCCTGCGTTTCATGACGCCGGTCAATGCGGGTGACGCGCTCAAGGTCCAGCTGACCGCCAAGGAAATTTCGCCAAGAATTTCTGCCGACTATGGCGAAGTGCGGTGGGATTGCCTCGTGACCAACCAGAACGATGAACCGGTCGCTCAGTATGACGTTCTGACACTAGTCGCCAAGGAATGGCCGGCCTCTGCCTGAGGCATCAGCAGCTTAAAAGGAAGAAGGCCACCTGATCGGGTGGCCTTTTTCTTTGTCGAAGGGTTCTAGCAAAGTTGCCGAGGGCGTCCAGCTTTTTGTCCGTGCCCCAGTCCCGGCTCGTGCGAACCACGGCCGAGCGCGATACGGAACTGGATTGCTTACTCTTTCGGACGGTTATCGACGACCCGTTTTGCCTTTCCGGCAGAACGCTCCACCTTGCCTGGTTCGGTGACATCGATCTTTGCCGACACGCCGACCACGCTCTTGATGTGGTGCGAGAGTTCCCTGGCCGAGGCCTGACGCGCATCATCCGCCGCCGCATTCGGCAAGGCTTCCACATGTACCGTCATGACATCAAGCCTATCGGACCGGGACAATTCGATCTGGAAATGCGGAGACAGCCCTTCGCATTTCAGGATCTGCTCCTCGATCTGGGTTGGGAACACATTGACGCCGCGAAGGATGATCATGTCATCGGAGCGGCCTGTGATCTTTTCCATCCGCCGCATGGACCGAGCCGTGCCGGGCAAAAGCCGGGTCAGGTCGCGGGTGCGGTAACGGACCATCGGCAGGCCTTCCTTGGTGAGCGTGGTAAAGACTAGTTCCCCGATCTCGCCATCCGGCAGCACATCACCGGTCACCGGGTCGATGATTTCTGGATAGAAATGATCCTCCCAGATATGCAGGCCATCCTTGGTCTCCACACATTCGTTCGCAACACCCGGCCCAAGAACCTCCGACAGGCCATAAATGTCGACCGCATGCATGTCGAATGCGTCTTCTATTTCCGAGCGCATCGCGTTGGTCCAGGGCTCTGCGCCGAAGATCCCTGTGGCAAGAGACGTTTCGCGCGGATCAATTCCCTGTCTGCGGAACTCATCCAGAATGGACAGGAGATAGGACGGCGTCACCATGATGATGCGAGGTTTGAAGTCCTGGATCAGCGTCACCTGGCGTTCCGTCATGCCACCGGAGACAGGAACGACGGTGCACCCTAACTTTTCAGCGCCGTAGTGAGCACCGAGCCCACCGGTGAAAAGCCCGTAGCCATAGGCGACGTGAATGATATCGCCAGGCCGCCCGCCGGACGCACGAATGGAGCGCGCGACAAGTCCGGCCCACATGTCGATGTCATTCGCCGTGTATCCGACGACCGTCGGTTTCCCCGTGGTGCCGGAAGACGCATGCACGCGCACGATCTTGTCGCGCGGCACGGCAAAGAGGCCGAAAGGATAATTGTCCCTCAGGTCGCTCTTGGTCGTGAACGGAAATTTCGACAAGTCGGCAAGGGTCTTCAAGTCTGAAGGATGGACGCCTTTTTCATCGAAGCGTTTCCTGAAAAGCGGGACATTTTCGTAGGAATGATTGAGAGACCACTGCAATCTCTGCAATTGCAGGGCCGACAATTCGTCCCGGCTGGCTGTTTCAATAGGCTCAAGATCTCCCGGTCGCGGAGCCAGATTTTCCATGTTTTCCTCCCTTGAGCAGCCCTGTGGGCCACCCGCCGTCAGTCCGGCAAGATTGTACCTTTAGTTGTTCTGGAATTACCTCGGAATTCAGCAATGACGGTGCCCATCTGGTTGGCCACAGTCACATCGTACAGGCCCGACCGGCCGGTACGCGATTTCTCGCTCGCGGTGGCCGTCAAACGGTCCCCCAGATGGGCAGGGGCCAGAAACGTGATGTCACAATGCTGGGCGACCGTAACCTGGTTGTAGGTATTGCAGGCAAATGCGAAGGCGCTGTCGGCAAGCGTGAAGATATAGCCGCCATGGCAGATACCGTGGCCATTGGTCATAGCTTTTGTAACCGTCATCGACATTGTCGAGTGGCCGGCGCGTACGGCCTCGAGTTTCATGTCGAGGTGCTGTGTTGCTGTATCCTGTGACCACATTCGATCGGCGCAGGCGCGAGCTAGTTCATCCGGTGTCATGGAGTGCCTCATTCAAACGCCGGTAAACCGGGCAGGGCGTTTTTCCAGGAATGCGGTAACGCCTTCCCGGTAATCATTCGTGCGTCCGGCCTTCCGCTGACCGTCACGCTCTGCATCCAGATGCTGGTCGAGAGACTGGTCTGCCGCAGCCTGGATCAGTTCCTTGGTAAGAGCCAATCCGGTGGTTGCTCCGGCCGCCAGTTGCGTTGCCAGCGTTCCGGCTTCTGTCATCAGTTCCGCGTCAGGAACCGACTTCCAGATAAGCCCCCAGTCGGCCGCGGTCTCAGCTCCCAAAGGCTCACCGGTCATGGCAAGCGCCTTGGCACGCGCCTCGCCGATAAGCCTCGGCAACAACCACGTTCCACCCGAATCGGGCACCAGTCCAATCTTTGAAAAAGCTTGTATGAAGCGTGCCGACTGGGCGGCCAGCACGATATCGCAGGCAAGTGCTATATTGGCGCCAGCGCCCGCAGCCACTCCGTTAACCGCACAAACAACCGGTTTTTGGAGGGCCCTGATCTGACGAACCAGCGGATTATAGAGCGTCTCAAGCGTCACGCCGAGATCGGGAGCCTCGCCTCCGCCGCGCATGTCCCTGTCGGAAAGGTCCTGGCCCGCGCAAAATGCACGGCCAGCTCCTGTCAGCAACACCGCCCGGATTGAGTTGTCTTGCGTGGCGTCGGTCAAATGCTTGCGAAGCGCATGATGCATTGCTTCGTTGAAAGCATTGAGCCGATCCGGCCGGTTGAGTGTCAAAAAAAGACAACCATCGCGCCGTTCAGCGAGCACGGTTTCAGCGTCTGTCATGCGCCCCTCCCAAAGCATCACATCTTTTTCCAGAAAATGGATATTCTTGTGACATTAATGCACGACGAACCGTCCCGGTCAAAGCCAGAATGCAGATTTGCGGTACGCTTGTTCACTTTGGGCCTCCGCGGCAGTCCGCGTGTCCTTCGCACAACTCGGGTTCGAAAAGCCCTTAAAATGACATTCCTCTGATTCAGCTCATATTTACTTTAACCATCGATAGTTAGCGCAGTTTCAGCCAGCGTCAGGGCATCATGTTCATCCGTAAAACCACCGGTGACAATTTTTCATTGGACATTCCTTTGGAACTGGAAGAGGGACCTCCTCCGGTTGCCTATCGCCGCGTGCTGCAAGTTTTGTCGCTGACCTCCGCCGCATTTCTTGCCTGGGCCGCCATCGGTCAAGTGCGTGAAGTGGCAAATGCATCGGGTGAAATCGTTCCGGCGGGAAAGGTTCAGACTGTCGGTCACCTCGAAGGTGGAATCGTAGCCGAAGTGATGGTTCGCGAAGGCCAGCTGGTTGAAAAGGGAACCCCCATCGTCCGACTTTTGGAAACCGCGACGTCGAGTGATCTGGAAAAGGTGCAGACCCGGCTGAAGTTTCTGGCAACGGAAGAGCAACGGCTCGGAAACCCGGACCTTGGTACCGGTGCGAATGGTTTAAGGCTTGGAGCCGACGCAGGCTTCAGCGAAGCCCAGCAGGCCGCTTACGATGCGCAGCGGCTCGCGCTGGAAAAGGAACAGCAGGCGCTAAAGGCTCGGGTCAGTGAAAAGCAAGCCGAACTGACCAGTATTCTGGAACGGATCGCACTTCAGGAAACGCAGGTCGAGATCGAACAGGAAAAGTACCAGATCCAGGAAAACCTCTTCAAACAGGGATACACCTCGAAACGGCGCTTTCTGGATTCAAAGTCATCTCTTCAAATCGCGCAGAGTCAGTTGAGCGAACTGAAGGGCATGAGCGGCCGCGTTACGGCACAATTGACAGAAGCAACCGCCAGCCTTGAGCGCTCGATCGCCGTTGCAGAGGAAGAACAGGCGGTTGAGCGCAGCCGCGTCGCGCAGGAACGCAGCGAGCTGGTTTTCGAAGCTGACAAGCAGAAAGACCGTTTCGATCGTCTGTTCGTGCGGGCTCCGGTGAGCGGACACGTGAAGGCGCTTTATCTCAAAGGGCCCGGCAGCGTGCTGGCGCCGGGAGATGTAGTCGCCGAGGTGGTGCCGAGCGACAGCGATCTTGTTGCCGAAGTGCGTGTTTCGCCGCGAGACATCGGTCATGTTGATGTTGGCGACGAAGCGGAAATAGCCGTAACAACATTTGATCCGAACATCGAGGGAACGTTGAAAGGCGAGGTATCTGTTATCTCTGCCTCAAGTTTCCGGGATGAATACGGCAACTACTATTTCAAGGCCACGATCCCTCTCAAGACCAACACCATCGGTCATGGGGCCAGCGCCGAAACCATTTCTCCCGGCATGGTCGTCGATGCGAAGATTGTCACCGGTTCCAAGTCGGTGCTGCAATACATGCTGAAGCCGGTCACCCGCGCCATCGGCGACCCGCTCAGTGAACGTTGAGCCCACCCCAGGCATCCGATCGCTTCTTGTTCAACGCTCAAGGCAAATGAAAAACCCCGCCGTTTCCGGTGGGGCTTTTGATCAGTTGCCGCTGTCCGGTGACATCAGCTACCAGCGAATTTCCTCGACATCGCTGAAGTTCACCCGGCTGCCGTCAGCAAAGTCGATGTAACCATCGGCGTCCTGGGAAAGATCAAGCCGGCCGCCTTCGGTGTCGGTCATTTCGATCGAGCCGTTGGTGATTGTCACGGTCCAGTCCGTCTCGTATACGCCGGCAGACGTGATGCTAGGCCCGCCACCCAGATCGATGACGTCTGTCCATCCAGCCCCTGCGCCGGCGTTGATGGTGTCGCTGCCATCACCGAGGCCATACATGAAGAGGTCGGAGCCGTCGCCGCCGTTGAGGGTGTCGTTTCCGGCACCGCCAATGATCGTATCGTTGCCGGTGCCGCCGTAGATTTCGTCGTCGCCGCCACGGCCAAAGATCAGATCGTTGCCGCCGCCCCCGTCGAGAGTGTCGTTCCCGCCATTTGCACCACCGTCAATCCGGTCGTCGAAGTCACCGGTGGTGATGGTGTCGTCGCCGCCAACGCCATCAACGCTGTACGATTTGTCGGTGCCGGTGAAGGTTCCCCCGCCGTCACCGCCGGTAAACTCGCCATCATATTCCCCAGTGACCGAAATCGCGAAGGCCTGGCTCGACTGGGAGCCATCTGCAGAGGTCGCGGTAACTGTCAAGTCGATGGAGTTTTCGACCTGGCTGTCAAAAAATGCATGATCGGCAACTGTGACCACGCCATCGGCGTCAATTTCGAACCGGTCGTCACTCAGCGTATAGGTCACTGCGTCACCGTTCGGGTCTTCGGCAAAAGCCGTGATTTCGACCTGTGTGCCCGCTCCATCCAGTTCGTGGATCGTGTTGCCAAAAGAATTGGTATCGCTCACATCACCAACAGGCCTGTCGATCAACTCATCAGACTGAAGTTCACCATCGGCAAACCGATAGGTTTCCACGTTCGACACCGTATCAACACCATCCGGCGCGTCGGCGCGAAGATCCGTGATCGTGTAGCTGCCATCGTCGTTCTGGACGATGTCGTAATCTTCCCAGTTACCCGAGTATATGGCCTTGTCCGTGCCGGCGCCGCCGTCAAGCCTGTCGTTGCCAGCGCCACCGAACAGGGTGTCGTTGCCTTCACCGCCAAGGATCGTGTCGTTGCCTGCGCCAGTCCAGATGACGTCATTACCTACACCGCCGTCGACGGTCATGTCGGTGGTGTAGCTATGTTTATCACTGGTCATGTCCAGAATATCGTCACCGGCACCCAGGTTTACGTTTTCAATGCTGACAAGCCGCGGACCAGATGCCTCCGCATGCATGTCTGAGTAGGTGTCGTCCAGGAAGATCGCATCGGCCGCATCGGTGCCCTGAAGCGTGTCCGTTCCATCACCGCCCTCGAACACATCGGAGTTTATGGTCCGACCAGAAATAGAGACGGTGTCACCGGTGACGGTGTTGCGTGCAGAATAGCCGGACCATGTGCCGTCACCGCCCATCTGGAACGTGTCATCTCCGGCACCACCCTGCAGAAGGTCGGCGCCTGCGCCGCCTGTCAGTGCGTCGTTGCCAGCACCACCCTGGAGTTTGTCACTTCCGGAAGAGCCGGTGAGGGTGTCGTTGCCTTCACCACCGTTGATGGACCCGCCACTGCTGTGGGCTGTGATCGCGTCGTCGCCCGTGCCGCCCGTGATGGTGGTTTCGGCAACACCGATATCTGTGAAGGTGACGCCACCGTCGGCCAGTTGAAGGTTCTCCGCTGCATCCGACACACTCAAGGTAAAGCTTTCACTGGAGCTGGAGCCGTCCGTGGACGTGGCAGTCACGGTGATGCTGATCTGAGGCTCGCTCTCGTAATCGAAGCTTGCACCAGCTGCCACGCGAACGGTTCCATCGGCATCCACCGTGAAACGGGCATCGTCGACAGTGTAAGAGACCGTATCTGAAGTGTTTTCGTCATCAGCGAATGCCGTGATACCGACAGTCGAGCCTTCTTCCGCATTCTCAAAAATGGTATTCGAGGCTGTGTCGGTATCAGAGACGGCGGAAATATCTTTCGCGACAAGATCGCCCGCCAGAATATCACCGTCGGCGAAGCGGAACGTTTCTACGTTGATGACGGTATCGGTTCCCTCTGAGCCATCGGTGCGGGTGTCGACAACAGTGTAGGAACCGTCTGCATTATCGGTGATGTCATAATCGGACCGGTTCCCGGAATAGATCACCGTATCCGTGCCGCTGCCGCCGTCGATACTATCGTCGCCAGACCCGCCTTTCAGGATGTCGTTGCCGTCTCCGCCGTCCAGCGTATCGTTTCCAGCGTCGCCATAAAGCTTGTCGTTCCCGGCATCACCCTGGAGCGTATCGTCGTCATTTTCTCCATGCAGAGTATCGTTGCCGGAACCGCCGATCAGCGTGTCGTTCCCGCTTCCGCCGTACATGGTATCGTTGCCGTCGCCGCCATCCAGGTAGTTGTCACCCGTATTCGGCTGCGTGCCGCGTTCGTCGTCGATGAAATCGTCACCGGCGCCACCATAGACCACATCAGCACCTTCTCCGAAGAGGATCGTGTCGTTGCCAGCACCGCCATAAATCGTGTCGTCCCCGGCTCCACTATAGATGGTGCTGCCGTCATCATGGGCTGTGATGGTGTCCGCGCTGTCGTTGCCGGTAATCGATGTCTCGGCAACGCCCGTGTCGGTAAAGGTCGTCTGTCCTTCGGCAAGCTGATAGGATTCAGCCACGTCGGCTACCGAGAGTGTAAAGGTTTCCTGAGACGTGGACCCGTCTGATGATGTCGCTGTAACGGTAAGATCGATCGTCGGCTCGCTCTCATAATCGAAAGCTGCACCAGCAGCGACCGTGATCACCCCATCTGCGCCAACGGTGAACCTGTCATCGGAAACCGTATAGGAAACCGTGTCGGTTGCATCTTCGTCCGTTGCCTGAACGGTGATGCCGACAGTGCTGCCTTCAGCGGCATCTTCCGCAAAGCTGTTTGCCGCGGCATCAACGTCGGTAACAGCGGAGACTGCGGTTTCATTCACGTCGGAAACGGCAATCGTGAAGGTCTCTTCGGATACCGAGCCGTCTGTGGAGATCGCGGTGACAACAATATCGATTGAGCCTTCAGTCTCGGCATCGAAACTCGCGCCTTCGGCAACACGGATTACACCATTTTCGTCCACGTTGAAGCGGTTGTCGTTGACGGAATAGGAAACCGTGTCACTGACGTCAGCATCGCTAGCAAGCGCCGTTATGCCGACCTGCGTGCCTGCCGTTGCATCTTCTGCAATTTCATTGGCGGCAGCGTCGGTATCGGACACACTGGAGACGTCATACTCATCAAAATCGGAGACAGAAACAGTGAATGTCTCGCTCGAGGTTGAACCATCGGTGGACGTCGCAGTCACGGTAATGTCGATTGAGCCTTCAGTCTCGGCATCGAAGCTTGCACCATTTGCAATCCGAACCACTCCATTTTCATCGATGGTGAACCGACTATCGTTGACCGAATAGGAAACGGTGTCACTTGCATCGGCATCAGTTGCCTGGGCTGTAACGCCGACTTGCGTCCCGGCAGCATCTTCTTCCGAAATCGAGTTGTCGGTGCTGTCCGTATCGGTGACGTCCGAGACCGCAGTCTCGTTTACATCCGCTACCCTGATCGTGAAGGTTTCGGAGGATGTGGATCCGTCGGAAGAAGTGGCGGTCACGACAACGTCGATGGATCCCTCGGTTTCCGCGTCGAAGCTTGCTCCATCCGCGACACGCACGACACCGTTTGTATCTACGGTGAAACGGTCATCGTCTACGGAATAGCTCACTGTCGCGGTTACATCGGCGTCGCTGGCGTGCGCGGTGATGCCGACGTCTGTTCCAGCCTTCGCATCTTCCGAAATCGTGTTTGCGGCAGCATCTGTGTCCGAAACCGCAGAGACGTCGTATTCATCGACATCAGAAACAGAAATGGTGAAGGTTTCCTGAGACGTGGAACCATCGGTCGAAGTGGCCGTGACCACAATATCGATAGAGCCCTCCGTCTCTGCGTCGAAAATCGCACCATCTGCAACGCGCACGACACCGTTTTCGTCAACCACGAAGCGATCGTCGTCGACCGTATAGGAGACTGTATCGGACGCGTTTTTATCGTCCGCAAAGGCGGTAACACCGACGGTTGTGCCCGCTGCCGCGTCTTCGGAAACGGTATTTTGACCCCTGTCTCTGTCGGTAACGCCCGTAATATCCTGCGCGATCAAATCGCCTGCAAGAATATCGCCGTCGGCAAATCGAAAATTCTCGACATTGACGACCGTGTCCGTACCGTCTGGAGAGCCGGACCTGTTGTCTGTAACCGTGAATATGCCCTCGCTCTCGGTAATCGTATAATCTGCAAAATTACCGCTAAAGACAGCCGTATCCGTGCCAAGACCACCATCGATCGTATCGTCGCCCGCACCGCCGGTGAGAATGTCGTCGCCCGGAATGACCGTAGCGGTACTTACAAAATCGGAGGTGAACAGATCTTCGGCCGCGCCGCCCGGAGGCGTAACCGTTGCCTCGAGCACCTCCTTGCCCTGGTTCTCCCAAACCTTGACGACAATCGTATAGATCTCGCCCGGCTCAAGATCGACGTCAGCCCAACGGGTTGTCGCGGACTGGTGATAATCGTTGTCCAGATAGTCGGTCTGGCTGTCATTCTGGTTGGTGAAGGTCAGCCGGTTGCCATATGCGTCAAAGATCTCGATTGTCGATCCATCGTCCGACCGCGTGGAAAACCGGTAGGTGCCGCCGTCGGCTGCGGTGAAATTGGACGTCAGGATAACGCCAAAGTCCTCTGGATTGTCGGAAGAACCGCGCGCCTGCTGAACAACTGTGTCCAGATCGAACGCATCTGTCGTTCCCTCGTCGATCAGCGTTCCGGACGATATGTCGCCCGTCTGGCCTGCTTCACCACTGAAGTTATGATCGTATACCTGGTAGTGCCAGGTGCCGGAAACAGGCGCATTTTCACCAAAGATCGTGTCGTTTCCAGCACCGCCTTCTATCGTGTCATCACCTTCACCACCAGCCAGCGTATCGGCAGCGTCATTTCCGGAAATGGTATCGTTGCCCGCCGCGCCATCAACGGTGCCGCCGCCCGCATGCACTATGATGGCATCGTCACCGGATCCACCGGTGATGCTGGTTTCCGCAACAGAAATGTCCGTGAAACTCTGACCACCATCTTCGAGTTGATAATCCTCGGCGACATCGGTTACGGACACGGAAAAGGCTTCCGAGGACGTGGAGCCGTCCGTAGACGTCGCCGTAACTGTCAAGGTGATGTTGGGCTCGCTTTCAAAATCGAACGACGCTCCATCGGCCACGCGGACGACGCCGTTTTCATCAACGGTAAAGCGTGTGTCATCGACGGAATAGGAGACCGTATCCGTAATGTCGCTGTCGGTGGCGAGAACGGTGATGCCGACTTGCGTTCCGGCAGAAGCATTTTCGGCAATCGAATTTGCCGATGTATCCTTATCGCTCACCGGTGTGACAACGCCTTCGTTGGCGTCGGATACGGCAATCGTGAATGTCTCTGTTGAACTCGAGCCATCGGTGGACGTGGCCGTCACGATGATCTTGATGGAACCTTCGGTTTCCGCATCAAAGCTCGCGCCGTCGGCAACGCGAACCACACCATTTTCATCGACAGTGAAGCGGGCATCATCGACAGAGTAGGTGACTGTGTCTGTAATGTCCTTGTCTTCTGCAAAAGCAGTGACACCAACACTTGTGCCGGCTGCCGCATCTTCAGAAACTGTGTTGGCCGATGTGTCTACGTCCTGAACTGCCGTCGTTGCGAATTCGTTTTCGTCAGCAACTGCCAAAGTGAAAGTCTGTGTGGACTGTGAACCGTCAGTCGATGTGGCCGTGACAGTGAAGGAAACAGTCGCTTCAGTTTCAGCGTCAAAGACAGCATCTTCGGCAATGCTGACCACTCCCTTGTCGTCAATCACAAACCGCGGGTCATCGACGGAGTAGGTGACGCTGTCCGTCACATCCTTGTCCGTCGCAACGACGGTAATACCGGTCTGACTGCCGCCAGCCAAACCTTCCGAGATTGTATCCGTCGCCGCTCCGACCGTTTCGATCGCGCTGACGTCATACTCGTTCACGTCACGGATCGCGATTGTAAAGGTTTCGGTTTGGGTTGCGCCATCGGAGCCTGTCGCAAGCACGACAATCTGGTGACTTCCGGTGGTTTCAGCGTCGAGTGCGCCGGCGACAGAGACGATACCCGTCTCCGGGTCGATAGAAAAAAGCCCGCCTGCATCATCGAGAAGACTGTAGACAACACTTGCGCCTTCCGCAGTGCTCGCGTTTGCCCGGATGCCTGTCGCGGAACCGGCAGCGGAATTCTCGTCGACCGTGTTTTCACTTTCATCAATATCCGTGACTGCGGACAGGTCTGACGTGATAACGCCAGTCGCAGCAATCGGACTATTGTCGCCGCCTTCACCGGAAGTGGCTGCATAAGCCGCCATGCTATTTTGCGTGCTGAACGATCCGTCAGACTGATCTGAAAAAGCGCTTCCGACGAAGGTCTGGTCCGGCCCTGTGTCCAAAGAAGAGGCGAGGCTCGCCGACGTGCCGTTACTGACCTGCGTGCCGCCACTGACCGGAGCACCGTCATCGCCAAAGCCGGAGGACTCTTGGGGAAGGTCGACAAGTGTCGCAAATTGATCCGCGTTCGTGTTTGCAGTTTCGCCGTCTTCTTCAGAAGTGAATTCCAGAGGGTCGTTTTCGAAACCGAAACCCTGCGCACCGGAAGAAGGATCATCCGCTTCGCCGTAGCGCTGCTCGTCCTCCTTACTCCCGAGATGCAGGTTGGCGTTCACCTGCTCCATGGACTCGCCCATGTCCTGGTCGAGATGGTAGTCGTGCACCTTGTCGAGAGACGGGTCCCGATTATCGAGAAGTCCCGAATGCAGAATGCTGTCGGAATTCAGTGTCGTCCTGGATTCCGTCGTGCCGTCTTTTGCATCGACTTTATTCTGGGTGTTTCGATTTTGAGTGTCGCTTGCCATTCCGGTCGCACGTCCGCACAATTTCCGATACTGTCAATGAACGGCGGCGTCCTTAACAAAGCGCAAAATTGCACATAGAATCTGAAAGTTAGTTCTAATAAAATTCGGGAAACACGGCGTAAGGTAAACGCTTTTTAAACCCGATCGGCACAGTTTGAGTGAGTAGATTCACCACTCTGGCCTTCATATGCTGAAACCGGTTTTTTCATCGTTCTTTTTGCCGCGTCTGAGAATTCGGCATTCTCCGTCCGGTAACTGGATCTCTTCGCCCGGTTTGCCGCGCGACGTCATTGTCGCATCCGTGTTTGCCAACATCATGGGCCTGGCGCTGCCCTTGGCAATTCTTCAGGTATATGACCGCGTTCTGCCGAACGCCTCCACGGACACGCTTCTGGTGCTTGTTCTTGGCGTCATTGTTTTTTTGATCACCGATGCTGCCATCAAGGTCTCAAGGAGCGCGGTTGTCGGCAGGCTAGGGGCCGGCTTCAACCATCAGGCACACATGGAGCTTTTTCGCAGGGTGCTCGGTGCGGAACCTTCTCAGTTTGCCAGCACGCCGGTGTCCGTTCAGGTACACAAACTGCGTTCGCTGCAATCGGTTGCCGATCACTACGGCGACCAGAGCCGCCTGTTGGCAATCGACTTGCCGGCAGGAGGTATCTTTCTGGCGGTGCTGGTTTTCATTGCCGGGCCGCTGGCTCTCGTTCCGGTGGCCTTGTTGGGCGTCTTCATGCTGTTCGCGCTGAACAGGAACAAGGTCCTGCAAAAGGTCGTCGCCGACCGGGCAGACCAGGACGACCGTAAATCCGATTTCATTCTCGAAGTGTTGTCTGGAGCGAAGACGGTCAAATCCCAGGCGATGGAAGCATTGATCATGCGCCGCTTCGAGCGGCTGCAACGCGTAACGGCCGAACTCAGTTCCAAATACATGCGGCTGTCAGGGCAGGCACGGGACGCATCGGCTCTCTTCGGCACTCTCACCACAATCTTTGTCGTCATCTTCGGTGCATTGATGACCATCTACGGCAACTTCAGTGTGGGGGGCGTTGCAGCCAGCACCTTGTTGTCCGGTCAATTCGTGCAGCCTTTTCTGCGCGCGATCAATCAACTCACCGACATGCAGCGCCTGAAGCACGATTACAGCCAGGTCAGCTCGCTGTTCGAACTGGCGGAAGTCGCTCCGCAGGAGCCTTTGAGTGTCGAGACCGATGGATCCATTCACCTGGTCAACGTTTCGGTCGCGCTCGATGAAGGCCGCCGCCCGGTGTTCGAAGATATCAACCTGACGATAGAATCCGGACAATTTGTCGGGTTCCGTGGGGCTGACGGCAGCGGCAAGTCTAGTCTCATGAAATTGTTGACCTGTGAAATCACGCCAACGTCCGGCAAGGTGATGATCGGGGGGCATGACTACGAAGGCATCCACCAGCACGCTCTGCGCAAGACGGTTGCCTACGTCGACAATCAGTCTTCCGTTTTCAACGGAACGATCCTCGAAAACATCACCATGTTCGGGGCGGTTTCCGACATCGCTCATGCGCGCATGGCGGCAAGCCTGATTGGACTTGAAAAAGAAATCCACCTTTTGCCACGTGGTTATGAAACACAGCTAGGCTCGGACCTGGGCGGCAAGGTTCCTGCCTCAACCCTGCAGCGCATCTGCATTGCCAGGGCTCTTGCGGGTGAGCCGAAGATCCTCATTTTGGACGAAGCGAATGCGCAACTGGATCAACAGGCCGAAAAGGCACTTGTCGAAGCGCTGATCCGTCTCAAAGGCTACCTGACGGTGATCATCATCAGCCACCGGCCTTCGATGCTGGCGGTCGCAGATCACCAATTCGAACTCAGGGACGGCTGTCTTCATGATCTCGGGTCCGTGAATGTCACCGGCGCACCTCAAAGAATGGGGATGCCGGCATGAGCAGGCCGCTGTTCAATCTTGAAGACATTCAAAGCGCCGACAATGCCGTGCACAGGCAGTGGCGCGATCTTTCGGCAGAACTGGCGGCGGACGGCAGTTCACCTGGCCATTTGGGGCTACCGGACGAAGGTGCGGCTCCTGCCGAACGATGCCTGATCCCACTCCTGCGCGAAATGCGCTGGCAGGGTAATGACCGGCTGTTGTTCGAAGCGTTGCCGCATTTCGATCGGATCGAAACCTTCCAGGCGTTGCGCACCGTACTCAGCCGGCTGACAGTCAAGACAACACCGTTCCATGGCGGCGCCGGAGAACTGACCCAGGCGCATTTGCCCTGTCTGCGTGTCACTGGTGACGATATTCAGGTACTCGTCACGAAAACTGAAAACGGGGAGTTTCGGGCGTATTCCGGACGGCAGGGTGCGGCGGTCATTGTTCCTGCCGCGGACATTCTGAAAACCGAGATCTATCTCGCTCTGGAAGACACTGACGAACACAGCCAGGTGCAGAACAACCGAAGCTGGTTCTCCACCGTGACCAGACGGTTCCGGACAAGCATTGTTTCCATCTTGGCTCTTGGGTTTATTCTGAACATCCTCGCCCTGGCACCGCCATTGTTCATCATGGCGATCTACGACAAGGCGATAGGTGCAAAATCGACCGAAGTTCTTCTGACGATGGCTGTCGGAATTGCAATCATCCTTCTTTGCGAAACCGCACTGCGGCGGATGAAAACATGGCTGCAATCCTATCTGGGTGGACGGATCGACGCGATTGTCGGCAACAAGACCTTTGAACGGATCCTCCATCTGCCGTACGCGATGTTGTCCGAAGCCCCAATTGGCACACAGGTCATGCGGCTGCGCTATTTCGACAGCGTGCGCGATATCTTTCAAAGCTCGCTGTTCAACGCGATCGTCGATATTCCTTTCACGCTGATCTTCATTGTCGCGATCTTTCTGATCGGCGGACCGGTTGCGCTGCCTCCACTGGCCTTGCTGGGGATTTACACGCTCCTGGCCGTTTATGTTTTGCCCAAAGTGCAAAGCGAAGTTGCGGCCGTTGGCGAGCAGAAGTCGAAGCTGAACAGTTTCATGATTGAAACCTTCCGCAATCAGCGTGCACTCAGAAACCTGTCGGTGGAAGAAACCTGGCTGGAGCGGTTTTCCGGTCTCTCCACCAACTTCAACAAGCTGAATATTCATGCGCGGCTGATCACGCATGTTCTGCAAACCCTTTCGCAGACCCTGATGACCATTTGTGGCGTTCTGGTTCTGGGGATCGGGGCAATGCGTGCCATGGAAGGGGAAATGAGTCTGGGGGCCCTGATCGCCACCATGGCGCTGAGCTGGCGCGTACTCAACCCGATGAACCAGGCGTTCCTGAGCGTCACCCAGCTCGCGCAGAGCCGCGCAGTAATCGAGCAGATCAACAATCTGATGCAGGTACAGCTCGAGCGTGAGCCGGGTCACTTGCCCAAGATCACGCGAGACATTCGCGGCGACCTGAAAATGTCGTCACTCGTGCTCAGATATCCAGGTGCAACAGAGGCTTCGCTAAAAGGCGTTGAGCTGACTGTGAAGGAAGGGGAAACCGTCGCTGTTACAGGCCCCAGCGGATCAGGCAAGACAGCGCTGTTTCAGGCAATCATCGGTCTGTTCCAGCCGCAGGTCGGATCCATCCTGTTTGACGGTCTGGACGTGCGCCAACTGGACACGGCCGAGTGGCGGTCCTCTATCGGCTACGCGCCAGACGATCTCGATTTTTTCTACGGCACCGTGAAACAGAATTTGCTGATGTCCGAACCGGCCGCAAGCGATGAGCGGTTAATCGAGATCACCGGCAGGCTCGGATTGCTGTCTTACCTGGAAGAAAATTTCAATGGACTGGAAACGCGTCTCAATGGCGAGGTGTTGAAGCAGATCCCGGACAACATGAAACAACGCATCGTGTTGGCCCGCGCCTTCGTGAAGATCGCGCCGCTGTACCTGTTCGACAACCCGGGAACGCATCTCGATTTTGAGGGCGACAAGAAGTTCATGGCGATGATCGAAGACCTCAAGGGCAAGGCGACCATCCTCATCAATACGCAGCGGCCAAGTCATATGAAGATGGCAAACCGCGTGGTCGTACTCAAAGGTGGCCAGATTGCGATGATGGGTCCGCCGGACCAGGTCGTACCGGTCCTGATGGGGCAGACCGCGAAAGCCGGATAAGAGAGATTCGATCGCAGGCATCAAAAAGCCCGCCGGGTTAATCCGGCGGGCTTTGTCGTGCGGACGAGTCAGGTCTTAAAAAACAGACTTCACCGCTTTCGCGGCTGCATCGACTACCTTGTCGATTTCACCTTGAGAAATGCACAGGGGAGGGGCAAACCCGAGGATATCACCCTGCGGCATGGCCCGGCCAATGACGCCTTCCTTCAACAGCGTCGCAGCGACCTGCGGCCCGGTTTTGCTTGCCGGGTCGAGATAGGTTCTGCTGGATTTGTCGGCAACGAATTCGACAGCGCACAAAAGACCGTCGCCGCGGATATCACCAACGTTTGCATGATCGCCAAGTGCATCCGTGAGAGCTTTCTTGAAGTAGGCACCCACAGACTTGGCGTTGGCGACCAGGCCCAGACTATCGATAAGCTTGAGATTGGCGACGCCGGCCGCAGCCCCGATCGGGTGCGCGGAATATGTCCAGCCATGGCCGATGGCGCCGAATTCATCGGTTCCATCCTCCAGCACCTTCCAGACCTTGTCGGAAATGATGGAGCCGGACAGGGGCGCATAGGCAGACGTCAGGCCCTTTGCGATGGTGATGAAGTCCGGCTTGATTCCGTAGTGGGTCGAACCGAACATGGAACCAAGACGGCCGAATCCGGACACGACTTCATCTGCAATCAGAAGAATGTCGTGTTTTGTGAGCACGGCTTGAATTGCTTCCCAATATCCGGCCGGTGGTGGTACGATCCCGCCTGTTCCAAGAGCTGGTTCGCCAATGAAGGCGGCAATCGTGTCAGCACCTTCCCGTTCGATCAGAGCCTCGAGATCGGCAACGCAATAGGCGACGAAATCAGCTTCGGACAGGGAAAGATCTTCCCGGCGGAAATAGTCGGGCGCGACCGTGTGCAGAACCTGCGACAGCGGCAGATCGAACTTCTTGTGAAACAGTTCAAGACCGGTCAAGGAACCCGTCATCAGCCCGGAACCGTGATAACCGCGCCAGCGAGAGATGATCTTCTTCTTTTCCGGACGGCCAAGAATGTTGTTGTAGTACCAGACAAGCTTGATGTTGGTTTCATTGGCATCTGACCCGCCAAGGCCGAAATAGACCTTGGACATGTGATCGGGCGCCCGATCCATCACCATCTTTGCAAGTGTGATGGAGGCTTCGGTGCCATGTCCGACATAGGCGTGATAATAGGCCAGCTCGCGCGCCTGCTCGGCAATTGCATCGGCAATTTCCGACCGACCATAGCCGACGTTGACGCAGTAAAGTCCGGCAAAGGCATCCAGAAGCTTTGTGCCGTCACGGTCTTCGATGTAGACACCGCTGCCACCGGTCACGATCCTGTTCGGACTTTCTCCGCGGGCATGTTGGGCGAGATGGGTCGAGGGATGAAAGAAGTTTTCCCGGTCCCAGGCATCCAGTTGGTCGTTCTTGAGCATATTCAAGTCCTTCTAATGTTGGCGTGGCCAGGTCAACTCCAGTCCCGGCAGACGTATTTGATTTCGGTAAAGGCCTCCAGACCGTAGCGAGCTCCTTCGCGGCCGAGACCGGATTGTTTGACGCCTCCGAAGGGGATCGGATAGCCGGTCACCTTTGTGCGGTTGACGGCAACCATGCCGTACTGAAGCGCTCGGCTGGCCCGGTAGATACGACGCGGGTTCTGGGTGTGGAGATAGGCAATAAGCCCATATTCGGTGTCGTTTGCCCGGGCGAGGACTTCTTCTTCCGTATCGAAGGCCGCAACCGCGGCAACAGGGCCAAACGTCTCCTCCCGGAAAATCGCCGCATCTGCAGGCACGTCGGCAAGCACCGTCGGTTCAAAAAACAAGGGGCCGGCCGGGTGACGGTGCCCACCGGTCAGGAGACGGGCGCCGCGGGCAAGTGCATCCCGCACATGGTGTTCCTGCTTGGCAATGGCCCGTTCATGCATCAACGGACCGATATCCGGATCCTCAAGCCCTGGCCCTACTGACAACGCTTCAACACGTTTGGTGAACGCCGCGCAAAACGCTTTATAGACTGGTCTTTCAATCAGAATGCGATTGGCTGCGAGACAATCCTGGCCGGAGGTCGCGAATTTTGCTGCGATTGCCTGATCGACTGCGTGATCCAGATCGGAATCGGCAAACACAAGGAATGGGGCATGACCGCCGAGCTCCAGCACAAGGCGCTTCACCGTCTCGGCCCCTTGCGAATAAAGAAGCTTGCCAATCTCTGTCGATCCTGTGAAGGAGACGGCCCTGACGCGAGGATCCGACATCCAGGGCTTCACAATGTCGCTGGCTTTGCCTGGGATCACGTTGAATACGCCCGCCGGAAGACCGGCCTGGTCGGCCAGTTCGGCAAGAGCAAGAGCGGAATAAGGAGTTTCCTGGGACGGATGGACTACCACCGTACAGCCCGCCGCCAGTGCAGCCGCTGCCTTTCGTGTGATCATCGCGCAGGGAAAGTTCCAGGGCGTGATCAATGCAGCAATGCCAACAGGTTCGCGCCAGACCTCCATCTCCGCGTCTGGAAGATGCGAAGTGATGCTCTCAATATTCGGGCGCTTGGCTTCTTCCGCATAAAACGAGACGAAGGAGGCCGCATAATCGATCTCTCCCCGGGACTCCGACAGCGGTTTGCCCTGTTCACGCGTCATGAGGCTGGCGAGATCTTCTTGGTTTTCGAGGATCAGAGCATGCCATGCCATCAGGTAAGTGGCTCTTTCCTGCGGCAGCAAGGCGGACCATTTCGAAAAGGCACTATCCGCCGCATCAACGGCGTCAGCAGATTCTTCGCGTGAGAGAGCAGTCACTTCACCGAGAAGACTTCCGTCCGCGGGGTCCGTTACCTGAAACACCTCGCCGCTGCGAGAGGCTACCCAACGACCTCCGGCATAGGCGAAATGCCTGACCAGATGGCGATTGTCGATCTGGTGAAAAAGCGAGCTCTCAAGAGCTGTCTCGGCAAGTGGCAGGGTCTGCATGGTGTCGCTCTCCAAGGTGGTGAGCAAACTTTAGAATTGTGCACGGGAACGAAACGCCTCTTCTGAGAAGGCATTACAGTTGTTTCGTTCTTATTCGGAGTGATCCGGCGATACATCCGTTCCCAGCATGCCGGTGAGCAACAAATCGAGAGAAGGTGAGGCGTTCTGCTTGACCGGTTTGGTGACCACATAGGTGAAGTAGCGCACAACGCCGAGGCCACGGTCGAGTAGGGCATCCATGAAGCGTTGGTAGCTGTCGATATCGCGTGTAACGGTTTGCATAAGGTAGTCGAGACCGCCCCCGATGGCCCAACAGGCAACGACTTCCTCACAGCTCCGGATTGCCCGCTCGAAGGCTTGAAAGTACTCGGCGCGGTGGTGTTCCAGCTCAACCGTCACGAAAACGGTGACGTGCGGTGCGATGTTTCGGAGAGAAAGACGGGCGCCATAACCTTCAATGATACCGGCTGCCTCCAGCCGTTCCAGGCGTTTCCAGCAAGGGCTGGGGCTGAGGTTGATGCGCTTGGCAAGATCGGCTTTTGAAATGCGCCCTTCTTCTGCGAGAACTTTGAGAATTTCGAGGTCTCTATTGTCCAGTTTCAGCATGCAGATCTCTTGCCGGTTCAGGAAACGAGCGTAGTGCCCGCATTCGATTTCTTGACCTTGCCAAGTGTAAGCGTTGCAATGGCCGTATCCTGAACGCCGGTGCCGGTCAAATCGCAGACGGTAATATCAGTTTCCTGGCGTCTGCCGGCGGTACTGCCCGTAACGACATCTCCCAGTTCGAGCACAGAGCTTGTATCCTGCAAAGCCCGGTATTCAAGGGCCGACCGCAGTTCGCCAAGTTTTTCGCATTGGCTGATCCGGTCGCAGACAACAGCGTCCGCCCGGCCCAGAATTTGCGGGTCAAGTTCGTTCTTGTCTTCCTGGTCGGAGCCCATGGCCGTGATATGCAGGCCGGGATGAAGACAATCTGCGCTCAGGATCGCCTCTTTCGCCGGTGTTGTTGTCACAACAAGCTGGCTGTCGGCAACAAGCTGCATCCGGTCTTCGACAGCGGCAACATTCATTCCAAGAAAAGCCGTCATTTCCGTAGCCAACTGCTTGGCCTTGTCCCGATCACGTCCCCAGATCAGTGCTCTTTGTGCCGGCCGCACCTTTGCGGCTGCAATCAATTGCAATCTTGCCTGAACACCGGTGCCCAGAATCCCGATTGTCGAGACTTCCGTGGGTGCCAGATGACGAGCGGCAACCGCTCCGGCGGCGGCCGTTCGGATGTCTGTCAGATAACCGTTGTCCAGAAAGATGGCCTGCACGAGGCCTGTCTTAGCGGACAACAGCACCATCAAACCGTTTAGACTGGATAACCCCAGCGCCGGATTGTTGAAGAAACCGGGAGAGACTTTGATCGCAAATCCATCAAGTCCGGGCACAAAGGCGGTTTTCACATCGACGTCCGCGTTTTCCTCCGGCAAGGCCATCGAGAGCACCGGTGGCATGACCACCGTACCGGTTGAAAGTTTTGCGAAAGCCTCTTCGATGCAGTTGATGACTTCCAGATCCATGTGAACGGACCGGCGCAAATCCGCTTCGTTTACCAGTCTAATTTCATGCGCCATAACGCTTTCCCTTTACCAAATAGCCATCAAGCGGCACGTCCTGACCTGTCATGATTTTCGTAAACTGGGTCATGTCGACGTTCCGCCCGGTGATGATTGTCGCAACTGGGCCTTTCAGACCGGGGAGCTTCCCGGCAAGACACGCAGCAATGCCGACGACACAAGCCCCTTCGGCAACGTGGTTGTCTTCGAAATAGAGCGTCTGCATCGCCCGGTAGATCTCCTCTTCGCTTACCAGAACGATTTCATCGAGAAGATCCCGGCACATGGCGAAGGACAGCCTGTTTTCCAGTCCGATGCCGCCACCCAGCGAATCTGCAAGGCTCGCCACCTCCAGAACTTCCACGGGATGCCCGGTATCTATGGAGGCTTTCATGGCGGCACCCCGGTCCATCGTAAGGCCAACAATACGGATCGACGGATTGATGGACTTTGCCGCGAGCGCAACACCGGCGGCAAGCCCTCCGCCTGATAGGGGAATCAGGAGCGTGCCGAGGTTTGGAAGGTCTTCGAGGATTTCAAGACCAATGGTTCCTTGACCCGCGATTACATAAGGATCATCAAACGGTGAAATTTCGAATACGCCGGGTGATTTCGCGAGCGCCTGGCAGTCGGCGAGAGCGTCATCCTGACTGTTGCCGACGATTCGCGTTTCGGCGCCCAAAGCCCTGATGCCTTCCAATTTGGTTCGCGGCACCAGTGACGACATGCAGATAACAGCTTTCATACCAAGCTGCCTTGCTGCGAAAGCAACCCCGCGCCCATGATTGCCAGTGGAACAGCAGGTGAGGGTGTGGGTTCCTTCGGGCGCATTCAATGCGGCATTCGTGGCACCGCGCAGCTTGAAGGCGCCTGTCGGCTGCATCGTTTCCATCTTTAGAAAAAACGGCTGACCCGACTGCTCAGACATAAACCTTGAAGGCAGCAAGGGGGTCCTGATGACTTCGCCGGCGATGGCTTTTCGCGCTTCAAGAATGTCCGCAAGCGATAACTGCATCGACCGTCTCCAGGCCCGTTTGGTGCCGAAAATGCCTCCCGCAAAGGAGGAGTATTGACTACTTGTGTACAAATGAACCTCTTCGCGCAAGAGCTGTCATCTTGAATTGCTTATTTTCTTGATTTTTGAAATCGCTGGGTTCTTATTTGTGTACAAATAAACGACGAGGCCCAATCATGCCAGGTCATGACCTTCCTTTCAGCGATGCCGAGTACCAGCGCCGTCTCAACCTTGTCCGTAAAGACATGGTCAAACGGGGCATAGATGTCCTGTTTCTTGAGGACCCTTCCAACATGGCCTGGACCACAGGCTATGACGGCTGGTCTTTCTATGTGCATCAGGGGGTCGTTGTCTTTCTGGACGAAGAACCGATCTGGTGGGGGCGCCGGCAGGATGCCAACGGCGCTCGCCGCACTGTCTGGATGGATGACGCGCGTGTTGCCTCTTACGCCGATCACTTCATTCAGTCGTCCGAACGCCATCCCATGCAGGACCTTGCCCGGCTGCTGGAATCCAAAGGTTATGCGAACAGGAAAATCGGCGTCGAACTGGAGAACTACTACTTTTCGGCCAAGGCATTCCTGACGCTGCAGCACGAACTGCCCAACGCTGAGTTCATCGATGCCACGAGCATGGTCAACTGGTTGAGAGCGGTCAAATCGGATGAGGAACTGGTCTTCATGCGCAAGGCGGCCAGGATCTCCGAGAAGATCATGGACGGCGTCTTCCATCGGGTTGCCCCGGGTATGCGTAAGGCCGATTTGGTCGCGGAAATCTATGCCGACGCCATTCGTGGTCTGGACGATGCCTGGGGAGACTACCCGGCCATTGTGCCGCTCCTGCCGAGTGGCGCGGATGCATCTGCACCGCACCTGACATGGGACGGACGTTTCATGCAGGAGGGAGAAGCGACATTCTTCGAACTTTCCGGCTGTTTCCGCCGTTATCACGCTCCTCTGTGCCGAACTGTTTTTCTCGGAAAGCCGGAGCAATATCTTCTCGACGCAGAAAAGGCTTTGGTTGAGGGCCTGGAGGCTGGTCTCGACACTGCAAGAGCCGGCAACACCGCAGGTGACATCGCGCGGGCATTGGCGAAACCGCTTGAAGCGGCAGGTATCGAGCGTGGCGCGCGGGCAGGGTACCCGATCGGCATTTCCTATCCTCCCGATTGGGGGGAGCGTACGATTTCCATTCGTGAGGAAGATACCACCGTCCTGAAACCTGGCATGACATTTCACTTCATGCCGGGACTATGGATGGATGGCTGGGGCCTGGAAATCACCGAGAGCATCCTCATCAAGGAAAACGGGCGTGCGGAATGTCTATGCAACAGACCTCGAGAATTGTTCGTGAAGTCCTGAGATAGAAATGCGCTCAGACCTGTTGAACCGGACAATTTCGATTCTGGATCGCCTGATTGGTTTCCCGACCGTCTCCGCAGACAGCAATCTCGAACTGATCAGCTTTTCGGCGACCTTGCTTCGTGAAGCAGGTGCAAAGGTGACGGTATCAAGGGATGCTACAGGCAGAAAAGCCAATCTCTTCGCCACGATCGGCCCGGATATTTCCGGCGGGGTCGTTTTGTCGGGCCACACGGATGTCGTTCCTGCCGACCCGACCGAATGGACCTGTAACCCTTTCCAGATGCGGGAAGAGAACGGGTTGCTTTACGGGCGCGGCACTTGCGACATGAAGGGCTACATCGCTGCCGTTCTCGCCAAGTCTCAGGATTACGCCCTGCTTGATCTGAAGCGACCTCTGCACGTTGCCCTGACCTATGACGAGGAAGTCGGGTGCTTTGGTGCGCGGCATCTGGTTGAAGAGCTACAGCAAAGTGCCATCCGACCATCCGTAGCGATTATCGGTGAACCGACTGAAATGCGGGTCATTGAAGGCCACAAAGGCTGTTACGAATACACAACCGCCTTCCACGGCACGGATGGACATGCCTCGGAACCGGACAAGGGTGTCAACGCCATTCACGTTGCCGCCGCCTATATTTCCCGCATGCTGGAACTGGCCGAGACCATGAAGGCCAAAACCGGCCCGGACAGCGAACGTTATACCCCTCCCTGGACAACGCTTCAGGTTGGCCGGATCGATGGTGGTTCTGCGCGCAACGTCATAGCCCGGCATTGCGCCGTCGAATGGGAAATGCGCCCGGTGCGTACGGAAGATGCGCTCCAGATAAAGGCCGCACTTGAGGCCTACAGCCGGGATGTCCTGTTGCCACAGATGACATCCGTTTATCCGGACGCGGAAATTGTGACTGAAATCATTGGCGAAGTGGCGGGGCTGGCGGTGATGCCGCAAAACGAAGCGCGGGATATTGTCACTTCGCTGACCGGCGCGAATCTAAGCGATGTCGTCTCTTTCGGCACGGAGGCAGGTTTGTTCCAGGCGCTCGGGCTATCGGTCGTGGTCTGCGGCCCCGGTTCCATTACCCAGGCTCACAAGCCGGATGAATTTCTGGCCGTCGAACAGCTCGACAAGTGCCTTGCCATGCTTACGGGCCTGGAAAAAACCCTGTTGCAGTCCCCATGACCAATCAGGATGTAACCGCGTCGTCAGACGTAGCAGACCTGCTGAGCCAGGCGGCAAGTGCGCAGGAACGGTTCCAGATCATGTATTCGGTCCTGAGAGACAGGATCTGCATGCTGGTCTATCCGCCTGGAACGCAATTGAGCGAAGAAACGCTGGCGTCCGAATTTGGAATCAGCCGCTCCCCCTTGCGAAAGGCATTGCAGATCCTGGAAGCAGATGGACTTCTGTTATCGCAGCAGGGTGTCGGTACTCTGGTGACAGAGGTCGACCTTCAGGAGCTGACACAAGTCTATGAACTCAGACTGGAATTGAACGAGTTGACGGGCAAGCTCTGTCCGCGTCCTCTTGATCGGGAACTGGCGGTCCTGTTCAACGGCCTCAAGCTAAGGGCCGAAAGACTGAGCGCTGCGCCGGACAGGACAGTCTTTGCCCGCCTCAACATTGATTTCTTTCATGCCTTCCAGCAATTGACCCTGAACGTCCCCCTCCAGGACGTTTCGGAGAAACTCTTTTACAAGACCTGTCGCATCTGGCTGACGCTGATACCAGAAGAGGATTTGCAGAAGGAGGTTGCCATTTTCTGTGGTGAAATCCTGGAGATCGCGAATGCTGTACGCCTTGGCGATTTTCAGGCTGCGGCACTGATACGACGAGCCCATCTCTCCATGGGGTTCAACCGACTGAAAACCGCCACGCAACACGGCGCCGACGCGAAGGCTGTCTAGCAGAACCATTTTTCTGGTCCGCGGAGCAAGACTGGAACGAATAAGACCGCTCCCGAAAGCGATTGTGGTGGGATACAATCATGTGCTTCCGGGAGCGGCCTGGGCTATCAAAGAAGATGAACGAACTTCTTTGAATTCGAAAAAGATTCAATAACCTCAAATTAATCCAGTCTACTTCGCTTCTAATATCTTACGTACTTACAAAAGTTCTAAAAGAATCTCAGTGTCTCTTCGATATCTTAGTCAATCTTCGGACTGTTGAAGTCGTAACCTTACAGTCGGATTCTATATTTCTTTGAACATATTTTCCCTTTTCGAGGGAGTATTCTAAAAAGACACAAAGCTCATTCGCATGGGCAACAAGCACTCTGTGACCTGACACGACCGTATCGGTCACCTCCAAATCCTGCCCCCAGGCCCAGCCCCCATAAGACGTTCCACCACTCGATCTGAGAACAATTTCAAAAAAATTGCCTCCATCGCTTTCGGGCATTTTGAAAACGAGGTCCAAATTGTCCTCGTCATCTTTCGTAGGCTCTCCTGCGCCGAGCCAGACGGAGCTGATAGTCGCGGAGACCAAATCGCCAAAAGGATAGAAAGGGGTGCCTTCGTACCAAAGAAACTCCGTAATAACGGAACCGATATCGTTAGCTTTCTCGAATGGTCGAACATTATCTCCGTATGCTGCGTAGTTCCTCCTGAAGGAGATCTTACCAGACATGAATGGCTTCCTTACTATCTGATACTACGAAGTTTTTTGCTTTTGACCGCGAAGCGTGATCACCCTTCGTCCCGCCGGCAAAGCTACAGTCACAATAGAGCCGTCACACCAGCGTGACTCGCGAATGGGAGTGGTATTCTTCTGTGCGGGGAACTGTGTTAGAAAAAATTACAAGGGGGTATAGTGATGAATAAAAGTAGTTCAGGCTCTAATATTCGACTACTTGGCGTTCCGTCAGTGTATTATTCACGGAATACCCCGTTCCCTGCCAAGGGATACGCATTGCTTGCAGTATTACTCCTGGTTCCAGGCAACGAACTTGCTCGCCAGAAAGTTGCGGCATTGCTTTGGGAAGATGTTTCTCAATCCAGAGCCATGGCAAATCTCAGGCAGTTGCTGGTGAGAGTTCAAAGCCGTCAACCCGAAGCCGGGCCGCTCATTGAAACGACTCAGACGAGAATCAGCCTGGGCCCTGGGGCACAAAGCTCCGATCTGGCCGCCTTCCTTTCCTCATGCAACGCAACTGATCTCGACGGCATGATGGCCGGCATTGAACAGTTCAGCGGCGAGCTGCTTGACGGAATGGAATTCGAGGGTGAGCAACTCAATCTGTGGCTTTTGACCGAACGCGCGAGCCTCAGGGAAAAACTGTTCAACAGAGCAGCGACCGCGCTTGAGGAAACGACGCGCTTCGGTGCTGATCGCGGCGGCAACATTGCAAAGATCGCCGACAGGCTCCTGGCCTTCGAGCCAGACAGCCCTGAGTGCTACCGGATCATTTCGAAAGCTTATGGCCGGTGCGGCGACCAGGATGGTGTTGACCGTATCGACCGGTTGATGAATTCGGTTCTCAATCCGTCCTTGCCAGGCGTTTCAGGCAATACCGGCGCAAAGCCGGCCGTGCAGGCGATGAGCGTGCCTGCAAGTGTCAAGCCGGTAGAGCAGCGTGCGGCTCCCCAGAAAGCTCCGGTGCCACGGGTCGCTTTTTCCGCACCACGCCATATCGATCAACATCCGGACGTCCAGCTCGCGGAAGCATTTGTCGAGGACGTCGCCAACAGCTTCTCCAGGTTCAAGACCTTTGTTGTGGTGTCACCTTTCAGCACGATGCGTGACTTTCGTGGTGGCAACATCAGCAAATGGGAAAAAATCCGGTCCAACTACTCCGTTCAGAGTTTCCTGCTGCCCGGTAGCCAGAGGATTTCATTCACTGTCCTGGACGATGGTACGGGTGAGATAATCTGGTCCGCTGAATATTCCATGGAACCGGATGATCTCCATTATACGTTCCGGCTGCTTGCAAAAACCGTAGCGGCCAATCTTGCCCAGCAGATCGAGCGTCAGATGCTCGATTCCGGGCGGGCAATCAATTCCCAAAGCTATCTGCACGTCTTGAGAGGCCAGAATCTTATCAAGACCTGCAATCTCAGCATGATCCGCAGGGCCCGGAAGGAATTCCGACAGGGACTGACCTACGACAAGGATCTGTCGATCGCCCGCGCGCGCATCGCTCAGACAATGCAACTTGAATGGCTGCTACTCGGGGGAACGGATCCGCACCTTCTTCACCGGGCAAAGGCAGAAGCTGATGCAGCCATCGAGATCGATTCCTCTGCTGGTATCGGGTACTGGATGGCGGCAGTTATCGCCCTCTATCAGCGGGATTACACGACATCGGAAGCCAAATTCCAGGAAGCCGAGACATTGAGCCCGAACTCGTCGGATCTGCTCATTCAGCACGCAGACGCGCTTGCTCATTTCGGCAAACCCAAGGAAGCCTGGAAACGCTTCAAGCACGCTATCGACCTTAATCCCCTCGCGCCGGATATCTACTGGTGGGCGGGTGCAAGCATTGCCTTCAAGCTGGCGGATTACGCCGAAGCGGTAAGGCTCTGCAAGCAAATGGAGGATGAGGAACCGGCACTGCGTGTGCTGACCGCAAGCCTCGCCCTCGATGGCCAGATAGACACTGCAAGACAATATGCGCGCCGTCTGATGGATGTTTATCCCGGGATGACCGCACAAGAAATTGTTCGCTTCCAACCAGACAAGAATCCCGAGAACAACAGGATTTTTCTGGAAGGTTTGAAACTCGCTGGCTTCGACTAACACATTCTTTCAACAGGAGAAAATTATGGCTCAATCATCATTTTACGTCATCGGCAAACGCGGCCACGGTGTTGTTTTTCTCAGAATGGACCCGCTGCGCGTATCACGGGTCTCTCATGAGACAATCATGACGTATGAACAGCAAAATGCCGGTGTGGACGGGTATGCCAAGATCGCTGCCGCCGCCCGCGTTCTGTTTGCCGAAAGTGACGGAAATCCGGAAACCAGCCTCAGCCAGGTCGAGTCGGAAGGTATCTACCAGGCCATCAAGCAGGGCAGCACCATTTCCGATGTCGATTTTGCCTTCCTGACCGATGTCGACGACAGCGATTGGGATCTCAACAGACTGAGCTGGGCACCGATCCAGGACCCGGTTTCGAAAACCGGTTCCGGAGCCACCAATTCCGAATCGCTTCAGGACGCAGTGCTGTCGGATGATTGATCCGTTAGCCGTCGATACTGGCAAGTCATAACGCTACAGGAGGTATTCGTTGTGCAATCCGATCCTTTCTCTCCGCAATTCCTGCGCAGCTTCGGCATTACCAGATTGGGTGAGATCACCGGACTGGACACGATCGGTATACCGGTCTGGTTCGCTACCAGACCGAATTCCCGGTCTCTTTCCATTTCGCAAGGAAAGGGCGTAACGGACGATCAGGCGAAGATTTCGGCAGTCATGGAAGCCGTTGAATGTGCCGTCGCGGAACAGCCGCGGCAGCACGTCACGAAATTCGCGACGATTGAAGACATGGCGCGCCAGCAGCGAAGTGTCATTCCCTTCTTCGATGTAGCCCGGGTCAATCCACACCAGCTTGATCCGACACGCCAGCGCGCCTGGGTTCCAGGAACATCCCTGATTTCAGGGCAGGAGCGTTTCGCGCCTTACGAGCTCGTGGGAATGGATATGCGAAGCGACATGCCCTGGGACAGGGATGCGTTCCGCATGACGTCTCAAGGCTTGGCAGCCCATTTCTCGATCGACAAGGCAATCGAACACGCTTTGCTCGAACTGGTGGAGCATGACGCATCGAGCCTGGTCGACACCTTCGGCCTGTTCGGCAACAACATCCGCGAAGTTACCGATTACAAAGGTGTAAAGGCGGATCTCGATGCCATACTCGACAAGGTGGCTCAGGCTGGCCTCGATCTTCATGTCTACGCTCTGCCGGGCCGCGTTAAGCTGCCTGTGATCGCAGCCGTGATATCGCGGCAGGTAAATGGTCCAATGGGTGTCATTTCACGCGCTCCCGCCGGAATTGCCTGCCGAACCAATGTTGCGGATGCCATTCTTGCCGCCTTGTTGGAAGCCGTGCAATCGCGCCTCACCGACATTGCCGGCGCCCGCGATGATCTTTCGATGGAACGTTTCCAGCAGTCGAAAGACGGTGTGAGCAAGAACCAGCCACCACTCGTTTCTCTTGCACAGCTTGAGGCCGAGTTACAGCCGGCCAAACAAACGTCTTCAATGTGTTGGCAGGATATTCTGAAACTGATGCAGGCCGCAGGCATCGAAGATGCCTACCTGTTCCCGCTGAAGTCTCCGGTTCAGGATGTTCACGTCGTCAGAACGATCGTCACAGGCCTGGATGCACATGCAGGCGGCTTTTCGGAAATGTCCATGAATTCAATCTTGCTGACGACGGAAGTGCTGAGCACTGCATGCTGAAACCTGTCGTTTTCGCTGGACCGAGCATTCACGGCCTGCCTGCTGATTTTGCTCGCGGCCTGGACGTTCGTCCGCCTGCTGCGCGTGGTGACATCCTGCGTGCAGCAGGGGAGGGACGAACCGTCATCGGACTGATTGACGGCTATTTCAACTCGACCCCGTCCGTTTGGCACAAGGAGATCCTGTTTGCCCTGCAGGCGGGATGCAGCCTCTTTGGCGCTGCCAGCATGGGCGCGCTTCGGGCAGCCGAATGTTCAGCGTTCGGGATGGTGGGCATCGGGGCGATTTTCGAAGACTATCACGCCGGAAGACGCTTGTCCGACGCGGACGTGGCCGTGACCCATGCACCTGCGGAACTGGGCTTTTGCCCGCTAACGCTGGCCCTGGTGGATGCGGAAGCAACGCTCGCTGCTGCTCTTCATCAAGATTTAATCTGTGAAAGCATGCACGGCAAATTGCTTCGTGCTGCAACCGATCTGCATTTCACAAGGCGCACCTGGTCGCAGGTCCTCAGTGACGCGGATCTTTCCGGAAATGACCGCACTCAATTCGTGGAATGCCTGCCTGAGTTTGAGCAGAGCGTGAAACGACAGGACGCGGAATTGCTTTTACGCACCCTCAAAGAAAACATCGAACCCGAGATCTACGATGGTCAGAACAGTTGGAAACTTCAGAACACTTTGTTTCTCAAGTCTCTTGAAAAAGACGTTTTCGGCAGGTGACGGCCTATGAAAATGGAGAGCGTAACAGCAAGTACCACATGGACGATCGTACCGGATTGTGGCGGCTTGATTGACAAGATCGCGATCTCACTCCCCAACAAGGTGTTTGAATCTGAAAATCCCCACGCGGAGAAAATTCTTACCGCGATAGGGAATTTACTGGGGGCCATGCCGTCGAACGTTTCAATCCTGGTCTTTACGGACGCCAGCAACGAAGCGGCTGCGCAAGACTGGTTCAAACTGCAAACCTCATGCCCTCACGAGATTATCCTGGCGGGCGACGTTCCATTGCAAAGTGCCGATATCTGGACGCAGGATTCGTTCCTTGTTCAAACACGCGGCAGCGATTTGCGGTTGGCCGCCCCCAAAAGCGACTGGCCGAATGGACTCTTGCCATCGCTGCTCGCAGATCACCTATCTGTTGCCTGCAACGATCTGCCACTCTTCCTGCCAGGGGGGGACCAGATTGTCGGAGAGGATTTTCGCCTTATCGGACAAACAAGCCGGTTGAGATCGGCAGCGACAAAATATGGCGGCGATGGAACACTGCTCGAGGCAGACAGACGCATCAGCCAACTCGATTACAGGCCTGTCTGTTATTGGGGATACCGCAGAAGCGATCTCACCAGAAATCCCTCGTCCTACTGGGGAAGAGAACGCTCCGATAACGAGACAATCTCTGCTTCCGAAGAGAAAAAAGATCTGCTTCTCTCACAGATAGTTCTGCAAAGCGCTTCGCAGTTGACACGGATTCGGCCGGATCTGGTAACCAGAATCGAACGGTGCGAAAGCCATGTCGACAGATATGTCTCGCCAACAGGACTGCGGCGCAACGGCAAGAACCTGCTCCTGCTAGCAGATCCCGTTGCCGTGACCCCTGAAGCGGAAAGCAAGGCAAAAAGGGAAAAAAGGCTCCTTGATGTCTCAGAGTATTGGTTGAGAGAGCAGGGATTCGAGATCATCCGTAACCCTGTCCCTTTTGCCACCGATGTGAAAAACGCAATCCGTCCGCGCCTTTACAACAATATTCTGCTGGAAAATGCGGTTCGTGATGGCAATGGCAAACCGATCATGTGGCTACCGTGCTTCGGCGAAGACGAACGTTTCACGGATTACGATACGGAAAATGCCAGACTCTGGATGGACCTCGGCTTCGAACCAAAACAGGTCTACGGATGGGAAAGCCTCGCCCACGCAAACGGCGCGCTCCGCTGCTCTTCCAAGGTCATCAGCCGGGTTCCTGGGACTGCCTGACGATGAGCAGGGTAGGCATCGAAGCTAGTTCGCTTCCATGACCAATTTGCATAAATTTTCTTGGAAAAAGTTGGCTGGGGAACCTGGATTCGAACCAGGACTAACGGAGTCAGAGTCCGTGGGTCTACCGTTAACCTATTCCCCAACACTGCTCATCAAATGAGCTGCCAATCGATCGGTAGTGAACGAGAAGGGTGTCTCGCTCCCGATTGGTGTGCCGCATATACATCTATCACATCGGCGATTGCAAGACCTACCTCGGACTTTTTTCTGAAATCGAACACCTGTGGAAAGTCTCGCGAAAGACTGCATACATTCCTGTCACGGAAAGCTTTTCCAGCGACGGGCAACCTGTTACAGTTTTGTCAACGAAAGACGCGGTCTCCGGCAGCGCCCCTTTAAAACGGCGGCAGCACCGGAGATCTGAAAGGCAAAAACGTGACTCAGTCAGGTCAGGAACCGCCCGAGAAAGGGCGTCGTACCCCTGATGTGTCCGGAAACAGCGGGGCTCCCATGGAGTCCAGAGGACCGTCCAGACGGCGCCGCAAGCGGAAGTCAGGCAAGGGTTCCAAAGGCAATCCTGCGGCACTGGTTAACAGTACCGCAAATGGTGCGTCTCCAACGGACGGGCATATTCCGTCCAAGGCTGTGAACGGACCCGTCGACAAAGCACTCTCCGCGCAGGAACAGCCTGCGCGCAAGGGGGAGGGTGAATCTTCATCCCAGAGACGCCGCAAAAAGAGAAAACGCGGGCGCACCTATAAGGCTGATGGGGCGCAAGCGGTAGGCTCGGGTGCCACAAATGGTGTTTCGCTTCAGGATGGAGCGAGACTTCACCCAGACGCGACTACCAGCCTGAAGGGTAAGAAAGCCGCCCGCAGGCGTGGACGCCGCCGAAAACAGGCTTCCAGCGGTGCAGAGCATACTGCCGACACCCAGAGCGCCGATGCCGACATCACCGTTGCGGCATCCACATCCGAACGCGGCTCTTCTTCGAACTCGGATCGCCTCCAGGAAACGCGTTCACGCAGGAATGGCGAAAATCGCCAGCCTTCTGGCCTGAGAGAGCATGGGGACGGGGGGCGAAGCGGGACTGGCTATGATCGGTCTTCAGCGCGAAACAACGCACCACTTTATGCCGCGCTCGACTTGGGAACCAATAACTGCCGTTTGTTGATCGCCCGCCCGGAAGAGCGTGGGTTCCGAGTCGTCGACGCCTATTCCAGGATCGTTCGCCTTGGAGAAGGCGTTGGCTCCAACAGGATGTTGAGCGAAGCGGCCATGGATCGGGCGATTGACGCTCTGGCCCAGTGCCACCGAAAACTTGCCGACAGGGGGGTTGCCAGATCCCGGCTGATCGCCACGGAAGCCTGCCGCGCTGCAGAAAATGGGTCCGCCTTTATCGAGAGAGTCAAGGCGGAAACAGGGCTTGCGCTGGAAGTCGTCAACCGCGAAACGGAAGCCAGGCTCGCCGTCGCTGGCTGCGCCTCGCTTGTCGACCACGAAGCCGACGGTGTGATTCTGTTCGACATTGGCGGCGGGTCTTCGGAAATCGTCTGGCTGGATCTGCGTAACCGGTGTGGTGCGCGTGGCTACGCATTGACCCGCTTTATCCGGTCGTGGATTTCCTTGCCTGTCGGCGTCGTAAATCTTGCAGAAAGACATGGCGGTGTCCATGTAACGCCAGACATCTTCGAAGCTATGATCGACGATGCGTCAGAGCATCTTGCTGCGTTCAATCTTGCCAGCAACCTGACAGAGGCGATCGCGTCAGGCAGGGTTCACATGTTGGGCACATCGGGCACGGTCACGACCCTGGCGGGTGTGCATCTGGGCCTGAAACGCTACGACAGACGCAGGGTTGACGGCACATGGCTGGAGGATGGCGACGTCTCCAGGATGATTGATCAACTGCGTGACATGCCCTATGAGGCGCGTGTGGATAATCCCTGCATTGGTGCGGACCGGGCTGATCTGGTTCTGGCTGGCTGCGCCATCCTGGAAGCCATCCGGCGCCGCTGGAGCTGCTCTCGCCTGCGTGTTGCGGACAGGGGGCTGCGAGAAGGCATTCTCACGGAATTGATGGCGGCGGACGGGGTCTGGTCGCACAGGAAAAACGGCGCACGCCAGGATCGCGGACGCCAAAGGAACAGAACATGAGCCAAGGCAAAAAAGGAACCGGTGACCGAGGTCTCCATGTCAAGGTGAAGACCTCTGCAGGCCGGCGCGAATCCTCGACGCGTTGGCTTCAGCGGCAACTGAATGACCCCTATGTTCGCCGCGCCAAAATGGATGGCTACAGGTCACGTGCTGCGTACAAGCTGATCGAGATCGACGACAAGCACAAATTGCTGAAACCCGGTTACCGGGTGGTCGATCTGGGATGCGCACCGGGTGGCTGGTGCCAAGTGGCCGTGCAGAGGGTGCAGTCGTCTGTAGAATCGCCAAAGGTTGTCGGCATCGATTACCTGGAAATGGATCATGTGCGCGGAACCACGTTTCTGCAAAAAGACTTTCTGGACGATGATGCCCCGGCGGCCTTGATGGAGGCCCTGGGTGGACATAAACCGGATGTTGTCCTGTCCGACATGGCGGCCCCGACGACCGGTCACAAACAGACAGATCATCTGCGGACCACGCATCTTTTCGAAATTGCGATCGATTTCGCGAGACGGAACCTCGTGCCGGGCGGCTCCTTCCTTGCAAAGGTATTTCGCGGCGGAACTGAAAACGCTCTGCTGCACGATCTGAAACGTGAGTTCAAGTCGGTGGCCCATATCAAGCCACCTGCAAGCCGTAAGGAAAGTCCGGAGCTTTATGTGATCGCCAAAGGTTTCCGAGGCAGCGATCTCGATCCCGATTGACCTGGTTGTATAGGCAGTGCTGAAAGTCAGCTGCCGGCTACGCAGATGGGGGGAGCGCCGTATAAAGGTCAGCCCCCCTTTCTTTTCTGTCACCTGCGTGTTATTGACCCGCGCCAACTTCTCCGGCACAGCCGAAGCGACTCGAAAGATGCAGGCTTTTGAAAAAAGCGTGCGTCTCAGCTATTTTTTTACAAGGGGAATTGGCAATGGCATCCTTTTACGTCCCTACCACCGGACAGCAAGCCCTGACGTTTGACGACGTCCTGCTGATCCCCGGCCACTCGGAAGTAATGCCGGGTGAGGTCGATCTGCGCACCCGCGTCACGCGAGAGCTGGAACTCAACATTCCGATCATTTCATCCGCTATGGACACCGTCACCGAGGGCCGCTTGGCGATTGCCATGGCTCAGGCGGGCGGCATTGGCGTCATCCACCGCAACCTGTCTCTCGACCAGCAGGCCGAAGAGGTTCGGATGGTCAAGAAGTTCGAATCTGGAATGGTCGTCAATCCGTTGGTGATTGGACCGGACGCAACCCTGCAAGACGCGCTCGACCTGATGAAACGGTATGGTATCTCCGGCGTTCCGGTCGTTGAAAACGGCGGAGCAGGCGGTCAGACTACAGGCAAGCTCGTCGGCATCCTGACAAACCGTGATGTGCGCTTTGCTTCAAATCCCGACCAGAAAATTCACGAGCTGATGACGAAGGAAGATCTCGTCACGGTGAACGAGAATGTCAGCCAGGATGACGCCAAGCGCCTCCTTCACCAAAATCGCATTGAAAAACTGCTGGTTGTCGATGACAACCGGAACTGCATCGGCCTGATCACCGTCAAGGACATGGAAAAGGCACAGCTTAACCCGAATGCCTCGAAGGACGACCAGGGCAGGCTGCGCGTTGCGGCCGCAACCAGCGTCGGCGAGGAAGGGTTCGCACGTGCAGAACGCCTGATCGACGCGGGTGTTGATCTTCTTGTGGTCGATACCGCGCACGGTCACTCCCAGAAGGTTCTGGACATGGTTGGCCGCGTGAAAAGCCTGTCCAACTCCGTACAGGTTCTTGCCGGCAACGTGGCAACAAGTGAAGCGACCAAGGCCCTTATCGATGCGGGCGCAGATGCTGTTAAGGTCGGTATCGGACCGGGATCCATATGCACCACCAGAATTGTTGCTGGTGTCGGCGTGCCACAGCTTACCGCGATCATGGATTCGGTAAACGAGGCGGACAAGCAGGGTGTTCCGGTTGTCGCGGACGGTGGCATCAAGTTTTCCGGTGACCTTGCCAAGGCAATTGCCGCCGGTGCGGCCTCTGTCATGGTCGGTTCACTGCTGGCAGGCACCGAGGAAAGCCCGGGCGAAGTCTATCTTCACCAGGGCCGCTCCTACAAGTCCTATCGTGGTATGGGATCCGTCGGCGCCATGGCGCGCGGCTCTGCCGACCGCTACTTCCAGGCGGAGGTGCGCGACAGCCTCAAGCTGGTACCGGAAGGCATCGAAGGCCAGGTCCCCTATAAGGGTGCCCTCAGCAGCGTTCTTCATCAGCTTGCTGGCGGCCTGAGGGCTGCCATGGGGTATGTTGGCGGCAAAACAATTCCCGATTTCCAGGAAAAGGCGAGGTTTGTGCGTATTTCCGGCGCAGGTCTGCGGGAAAGCCATGCGCACGATGTTACCATTACGCGGGAAAGCCCGAACTACCCGTCCAACGTTTAAACCAATTGGCATCGGGGCACCGGCAGACAGGTGCCCCCCGCAAAGGAACAACATGAAAGACGGCGGACGCCTCGCGGCGGCGATAGAAGTCCTGACAGAAGTGGAAACACGGCACAGGCCGGTGCAACTCGCCTTGAAAGACTGGGGCGCCGCGCACCGGTTTGCCGGGTCCGGAGACCGCACGGTCATTGGCAACCTCGTGTTTGACGCCCTTCGAAACAAGGCTTCTCTTGGCGCACGGATGAAGGACAACTCGGCGCGCGCCGTCGTGCTGGCAACCTATTGCCTTGGCTGGGGCAAGGGACTTGAAGCGCTGACGGATATCCTTGAAAAGGACCATCATGCCCCGGAGGCTCTGTCCGATGCCGAAATCGCCTGCCTGACGACGGCGGAAGACCATGCACCGTCACTCCATGAACAGGCAGATGTTCCGGAATGGCTTTGGCCGCATTTTGAGACTGCGTTCGGTGAAAATGCGGTCCAAGAAGGCCAGGCGCTTGCAACGCGCGCGCCGGTTGACATGAGAACCAATACGCTGAAGTCCGACCGAGAAAAGGTTCTCAAGCGTCTGGCGCATACCGGGGCGAAGGCAACACCGCTATCACCGGCTGGAATGCGCATCGAGGCAAAGCCTGATCTTGGCCGCATGCCACATGTTCAGGCTGAAGAAGGCTACCGCAAGGGTTGGTTTGAACTGCAGGACGAAGCCAGTCAACTGGCAGCCCATCTTGCCCAGGCCAAACCCGGGCAGCAGGTGCTGGATTTTTGCGCTGGCGGAGGCGGCAAGACCTTGGCTCTTGCGGCGGCCATGCAGAACAAGGGACAGCTTTATGCCTATGACGCCGATCGTCTGAGGCTGGCACCGATTCATGAACGCCTGCAGCGGGCTGGTGTACGCAACATTCAGGTGAAGGACCCTGCCAGCTCCAGTCTGGATGATCTGACAGGTCAGATGGACCTGGTTTTTATCGACGCGCCCTGCACGGGCACCGGCGTATGGCGTCGCCGTCCGGACTCCAAATGGAAGCTTGCGGAAAAGGCGTTGCAGGATCGGATCGACGATCAGCGCCGGGTGCTGGAGACCGCGAGCCAATATGTGAAACCGGGCGGACGGCTAGCGTACGCCACATGTTCCGTTCTACACGCAGAGAACCAGGATCAGGCGAGCTGGTTCCTGGAACAAAACCCGTCCTTCCAACCTGTTTCGGCTCTCGATATCTGGCAGAAGACGCTGCCGGAAGCACAGCTTCCGAAATATGTCTCCGAACGTGGAGATATTCTGCTGACGCCGGCCTCAACACAGACCGACGGTTTCTTTATTGCCCTGTTTCAGCGGGAGCAGTGATTTCTCACTTTTCTTGCCGTCAGGATCTGTCCTGGCGGCGGAGACCGAGCACATTCGGCAGCTGATCGCTGTCGGTGCTGAGCAGCGGCTTTGAAGCCGCGGGCTTTTCGTTTTCCTGACTTGCTGTTGGCTGTTGCGTGCCTTCTGCTTCCAACGTGTTGGAAGGCGCGGTGTCAGGCTTTGGTGAGCTCTGGTTTTCTTCTGCAGACGATGCCGGTTCCTTCACCGGGCGAGTTTCGGTGCTGTTGTTATCAGCATCGGCCAGGCGTTCAACCAGGTCACGAATTGCCGGTTCAAGACCATCACCGCGAGACATCGCCGTCAGGACGGACCGTGCCTGGTTTGAATATTTGAGAGCGGCGAGGGCGGCCCCCAGAGCGTTGAGCGGCTCTTTTGCCGTTTTATCCAGATCATGCGCTGCGAGGGCGTGCTTCAGGGCGGCGCCATGATCACCAAACTTGCGGGCAATGCTGCTAAGCCGGACGTGGGTCTGCACGGAGCGGGGAGCAAGTTTCAGCGCGGCAAGGGCTGCTTCCCTCGCGTCTTCCCATTCGCCTTTTCCGGCAAGTGCGTCGGAGAGAAGATCCAGCGGCAGAGGATCTGCCGGCGCGCGTTCACTTGCCCTGATAGTCAGCTCGATCACTTCGTCAAAACGTTTCCGCAACAACAGTGTCTGCGAAAGCCCTATCAGCGCCGGTCCGTAGTTCGGGTCGGCCTTAAGCGCTTTCCGGTAAGCCGCAATCGCGGCCGCCTTCTGATCGACACGGGCCTGTGTGTCGGCGAAAAGTGACAAGACTGCGGGGGTGTCCGGCAAAAGCTCCAACAGGCGCTTGGCGGGGACAGCAGCTTCCTCCGGCTTGTCTTCTTTCAGCAAAACACTGGCGAGACCGTATAGGGCATTGCGGTTGTCCGGCGCTTGAGCGAGGACGTCCGCAAAATTTTGCCGGGCATTCACCGTGTCGCCAAGCAGCAGTTGGCAGTTGCCGAGGCTGGCGCGGGCGTTAAGATGATCGGGTTCGGCAAAGACAATCCGGCGGAGCTGCGACTGTGCTTCGTCCAGATAGCCGGTTTGAAGCAGGGCGGAAGCCGTTCGATAGGCGATTTCCGTGTCGTCGGGAGACAGTTCCTGCGCCTTTAGATAAGACACCAGAGCCCTGTCCAGATTGCCGGAATTCTCCAGGGCAATGGCTTCTTCGAACGCTTTACGGGCGGCTGCGGTCATCTGTGTCGGTTATCCTAAGAGCACCTGCCTGCAGCTTGTCTCACCGGAAACGACGCAGGGGGCTCATGGTTAACCTAAGGAGCGGGCGGGCGCCGGTCAAAAGCGAATTTCAGCCGTACACAGCTTGTCCGCCGGAAACATCTGTCAGCCAAACTTGAGCCACAGGAATGCCATGGAGGCGGCGTCGACAGTAAAATCTTGTGCGGGACAGCAACTGGTGTGAAATTCGGGTTCAATTTACTGAAAAGACCGGTTAGAAGCTGGCCATGACCCAGCATCAGCGCATCCTTATTATCGACTTCGGCTCCCAGGTCACGCAGCTCATCGCGCGGCGCCTGCGCGAGCTGAACGTTTATTGCGAAATCCACCCCTATCAGAACGTCACCGACTTATTTCTGGCCGAGTTTGCCCCCAAGGCGGTGATCTTCTCGGGCGGACCGGATTCGGTGACGCGTGAAGGTTCGCCGCGCCCCCCTGAAAGCGTCTACGCATTGGGTGTTCCGATCCTTGGGATCTGCTACGGCCAACAGGTGATGATGCAGCAGCTCGGCGGAAAGGTCGATGGCGGCAAGATTTCCGGCGGTGGCGGAACGGCGGAATTCGGCAGGGCTTTCGTGACGCCTGCCGAGAGTAAGCTCTCTTTGCTGGATGGCTGGTTCGCGGACGGAAGAGAGCAGGTCTGGATGAGCCACGGCGATCATGTCAGCCGGATCGCGCCGGGCTTCGAAGTCTATGGAACCTCACCGAACGCGCCTTACGCGATCACCGCGGACAAGGCGAAAAACTTCTACGCCGTTCAGTTCCACCCGGAAGTGCATCACACGCCGAACGGCAAGAAGCTTTATGAAAATTTCGTACGCCTGGCCGGCTTCACCGGTGACTGGACCATGGGCGCCTATAAAGACGATGCCATTGCCAGGATCCGCGAACAGGTAGGCGACAAGAAAGTCATTTGCGGCCTGTCGGGTGGTGTCGACAGTTCTGTTGCCGCTGTGCTCATCCATGAGGCGATCGGAGATCAGCTTACGTGCGTCTTCGTCGACCACGGCTTGTTGCGCCTGAATGAGGCCGATGAAGTTGTCTCCATGTTCCGCGATAACTACAACATTCCTCTGATCCACGCGGACGAGAGCGACCTATTCCTGGGAGAACTGGACGGCGTTTCCGACCCGGAAACAAAACGCAAGATCATCGGGAAGCTCTTCATCGACGTTTTCCAGAAACATGCAAATGAGATTGAGGGCGCTGAATTCCTCGCTCAAGGCACGCTTTATCCCGACGTCATCGAGAGTGTCAGTTTTTCCGGTGGCCCGTCGGTCACAATCAAGTCGCATCACAATGTTGGCGGCCTGCCGGAAAAGATGGGTCTGAAACTGGTCGAACCGCTGCGTGAACTTTTCAAGGACGAGGTGAGGGCGCTTGGCCGCGAACTTGGACTGCCCGAGAAGTTCATCGGCCGCCACCCGTTCCCCGGACCGGGTCTCGCCATTCGGTGCCCGGGCGAAATTACCCGCGAGAAGCTGGATATCCTGCGCAAGGCAGATGCTGTTTATATCGACCAGATCCGCCAACACGGCCTCTATGACGAAATCTGGCAGGCGTTCGTTGCGATCCTGCCCGTACGCACCGTCGGCGTCATGGGCGACGGGCGAACCTATGATTACGCCTGCGCACTGAGAGCTGTCACATCGGTCGACGGCATGACGGCCGACTACTATCCCTTCACACATGACTTTCTGGGTGAAACGGCAACCCGTATCATCAATGAGGTTCAGGGCATCAACCGGGTAACCTACGACATCACGTCAAAGCCTCCCGGTACTATCGAATGGGAATAAGGTGGCAAGCCGGATCGTGAAGATCCGGCTCCACTAAGCAGACCTTGCCATCGATGCCGGTGATTGCTTCAGGTGTAAGCGGCCAGACGCGGCAAAACTCTGTACGTAATTACTCAAAAAACCGGAATCACCCGCAAATTGAAAAGCGTAGCCGCTTTTCGAAAACTCGCTTTTTGAGCGTGAGCCGCCAACAGGTAGCGGTTACTTAACCGACTACGTGTATGCGTTCAACTTGTAGTGAACCAGGCCAACGCTTAGTAATTTCCTTTTCAGACCCATGAGGGGAAGATGAATAGTGAGTAAACTAACTAAATTTATTTCCGGGTATGAGAACGATGGCTTCAGCTTAGGAAAATCTGCTCGAAAAAAACGGATTCAATACTTTTGCGAACTCATCGAGAATGTGTTCAGGGAAAAGGGGTCCGTAAAAATTCTCGATATTGGCGGCACGGTTCAATATTGGAGGATCCTCGATGAAGATTTTCTTGATCGAAACAATGTCCATATTACACTTCTCAATCTTCCAGGGTCGCAAGCTTTTGAGGCTGTCGGGAGATTTGATTTTCTGACCGGTGACGCCACGGACGATATCTGGAGCCAATTGAACCAGCAGGACTACGACCTGATACATTCAAATTCAGTGATCGAGCATGTGGGCGACTGGGCGCAAATGAGGAAGTTTGCGTCAAATATCAAACATTTCCATGGCGGCTATTTTGTCCAGACACCGAATTTCTGGTTTCCCGTTGAACCGCACTGCATGACGCTCTTTTTTCACTGGCTGCCGAAGCCACTCAGAGTGTGGCTGGTCGCCCATTTCTCGCTGGGACATTGGGACAAAGGGGCCAATACGGACGAAGCCGTCGAAATCGTCGAAAGCGCTCGTCTGCTGAGCAAGTCGATGTTCAAGGCACTTTTTGATGATGCCCTGATCAAACAGGAAAAGTTCCTGTTTTTGACCAAATCGTTCATGGGTATCAGGCTGGACGGTGGCGAAGCCTCTTCCTGACGAGAAAGTCCCAACACGCGCACCTTTCAGGCGAGTAAAAGCAGACTTTTGAGCAGGTCATATGTCTATGCTCGCTTGGCCCGTGTGACGACTACTCAAATGTGGACCTGAATGAACACTCCGCGATATCCGGACCTGACAGCAGACTGCACCTCATGCGCGGCCCTTTGCTGTGTCGTTTTCGCGTTCGACCGTTCGGAGTCCTTTGGGATCGACAAGGCGGCAGGCGAAGTTTGTCCCAATCTGGATAGCTGCGGCAGATGCAGCATCTTCGACGACAGATCCGAACTCGGGTTCAGTGGCTGCATTGCATACGATTGTCATGGGGCCGGACAGCGGGTAACGCAGGAAGTCTTTCACGGGTCCTCGTGGAGAGACAATCCAGGTCTGACAACGCGAATGGGTGAAGCGCTTTCAGTCCTTCGTCAAATTCACGAAAAATTGCTTCTCCTGAAAGCCGCCGAAACCCTGCCACTCGATCACGGGGAGCGAGAGCGGCTTTCTGAACTTCAGCTACATTTGGCCCCGGAAGAATGCTGGACTGAGGAGCGCCTGAAGGAGTTTCCCTTAGCTGACACTTCACGGCAGGTATCTTTGTTCCTGACGGGCTTGCGGCGTCACTTCACCGCTCAAAACTAACGAAACGTCACGCGGCACTATCTCGCACATCTGATGCAGAATGCTGCTGCCGGATCAACTTCCAGCCGTTTAGCGGAAATCTCTTCGCCGCACTCGACGCAGAAGCCATATTCACCGGCTTCCAGTCTTGAAAGGGCGGCATCGATTTTTTGAATGCTGGCCCTGCGTTGCCGTTCGGAGGCCTGTGCCATCGCTTGCCCCTGAAGCGCGTCCATTCTCGACAACCTGCCGACAGATTGCTGATCGAGTTCAACCGTGGCCCTGGCTTCGCCGGACATTTCGCTCAAAGTTTCAAGTTCGGTCTTGAGCGACAAAAGCTTGATCCGAATGTCTGCAACGTCGTGTTCCGCCATCTCCAAGCCTCCAACGAAAGCATGAAGATGACGGCGTGAATGTGCAAGAGGGCAGGTGTCACCGGTTAAACGGCATCAATTGATCCTAAAACCCGGCTAAAACGATCTTTCCGATAGTTTTGTTGCTTTCAATCTTCTGATGCGCCAGGCGCAGATTATCTGCATTGATGGGTTCAATCACTTCCGTCAACGTGGTCTTGATCTTGCCCACATCGACAAGGTCTGCGATGTTGTTCAACAGCTTCCGTTGCTCCTCCATATCGGCCGTCTGGTACATGGAACGAGTAAACATCATCTCCCAGTGGATCGATATCGCCTTCAGTTTGAAGGGGCCAATGCTGACGTTGTCGGGATCATCGATGAGCAGAAAACGCCCCTGTGGCGCGATCAATTCCGCAATATCCGTCACATGTTGCCCTGTGTGCGTTGTAGAGAAAACATAGCCGGGGGCTTCCAACCCCAGAGCTTCGATCTGAGGCGCCATCGGTTTTGAATGATCAAGAACATGATGCGCGCCAAGCTTGCTCACCCAGTCACGGCTCTCCGGTCTTGAAGCAGTTGCGATAATTGTCATGTCCGTCAATTGACGGGCGAGTTGCACTGCTATGGAACCGACTCCTCCCGAACCGCCAATGATCAGGAGAGTGTTCGAGCCAGCCGGAACCGGGTCATTCACTTTAAGCCGATCGAACAGGGCTTCCCAGGCGGTGATCGCGGTCAAGGGCATGGCAGCTGCCTCGGAAAAACTCAGACGCTTGGGTTTGCGGCCCACAATGCGTTCATCTATGAGATGGTACTCCGAGTTGGTTCCGTCCCTGGTAATGTCGCCGGCATAATAGACCTCGTCGCCTACCTTGTAGCTGGTAACATCAGGTCCCACTTCGGCGACGATCCCGGCTGCGTCGTATCCAAGGACGACGGGCGCGCCGTTTTGCGAAGTTCGGGATTGGCGAACCTTGGTGTCGACAGGGTTGACCGCAACAGCCTTGACCAAAACGAGAAGATCTTTTCCGGAAGGTACCGGCCTCGGAAGGTCGAGATCATTCAACGACTTCGGGTCATCAATAGGAAGTGGTTCAAAAAATCCGATGGTACGCATGCTGTATTCTCCTGATTTGCGTACCAAACAAATTGATCATAAAATCGTATGAAGCAAGAATGCACAATTTCAGCAGTAACTGACAGAAAAGAACCTTAGGCACAAAATGGATACCGTTAGGAAATCAGGACCCAAACTGGTCAAGGATGTTTATGGCTGCCATCCAGGCTGTGCTGTCGAAGCAGCGCTTAGTTTGATCGACGGCAAGTGGAAAGGCGTCATTCTGTTCCTGCTGATGGAAAAAGAAGTCATGCGCTTCAACGAGTTCCAGAAAGCGCTGCCAGACATCACCCAACGGATCTTGACCGCTCAACTACGTAGTATGGAAGCTGACGGACTGATCGTGAGGACCGTCTATCCTGTTGTTCCGCCGAAGGTTGAATATCAACTGACCGACCTTGGTGCGTCGCTGGAGCCGGTGGTGAAGGCCCTTGCACGCTGGGGGAACGAAAACAAGACGCTCTGGCCAAAAGGGTTTAAACGGGACAGCCACCTTCAGCAGGCAGGCTGACGTTTTTCGAGGCAGATGAGTTTCGTTTGTCGTTCGCAAACCGTTAGGCCGCCTGACGCATTCGTGACTTTTTCAATTCGCAGCCCGTTGCGAGGATGCTCCCGCAAAAACCAAGGGAGATATGCGTCATGAATCTAAGATGTTCGACAGCGTTTGCGGTGTTGATCCTGATATCGGCGTTCGGAGCGTTCTCAGCACGGGCAGGTGAGGCCGAGATTGTTTCGGCAAAAGCAACCGAATCTGCAGGCACGTGGACATTCGCAGTCACTCTCAGACATGAAGATACAGGTTGGGATCACTACGCCGACCTCTGGCAAATCTTTACGCCAGATGGAGAATTGCTGGGCGAGAGAGTGCTCCTTCACCCCCATGTCGAAGAACAACCCTTCACGCGATCCCTATCAGGCATCACGATCCCAGAGGGAGTGTCACAGGTCATCATCCGGGCACGAGACACGGTGCACGGTGTTTCGCCACAAGAATACAAGTTGAACCTGGACCGTTAAGCGTTGCCTCAATCAGGTGCGGATAAAGGCCAATATTCCGTCCGCAACGAATTGAACGGAAAGAGCGGCCAGCAGCACGCCCAACAGACGGGTGATAACGAGTTGTGCCGTTTCCCCAAGGAGCCGTTCAATCTTGTCAGCCAGCAGAAATGCCCCCATGCAACTCAGCAGAATGATTGCGATGACACCACCTAACCCGGCGTAGGCAAGTGTGTCCGGTGCCTGGCTGGACAGCAGAATGATTGCGGAGATCGCGGCCGGGCCGGAGATAAGCGGGATTGCCAGCGGAAAGATAGCCAGTTCGTTCAGCGTCCCGTGATGCGTTTCGGATTCCATCGCCTTTTCGGCGGTCTCGGTTTTCCGTGCCTGGCGCTTGCCGAATATCATTTCGATGGCAATCAGAAACAAAAGGATGCCACCGGCAACGCGGAATGCCGACACCGATATTCCAAGAACATTCAGCACCGTCTGTCCGGAGGCATAAAACACCAGAAGAATCCCTGCTGCCGTGATGGTTGCTCTTACGGCAACTTTTCGCCTGTCGTGCTTGCTCATTCCCGCCGTGATTGCCAGAAACATCGGGGCCAGACCGACCGGATCGATGGTGACGAAAAGCGTCGCGAAGGCGTTGATGTAGTAGTCCAGCATGTCGATTCCCGGAGCGGTTTTTAGGGAGCTTTTGACGCCTTACTATAGGGCTTTGCGGGGTCCTGAGGCCTTGTCGGGCCAAATGATTTTTACCCCCTGTGTATACTTCTCATAACGCATTGAAACTTAACCCTTATTACTTTGACGGAAAACCTCCGGGAATTTGGAGCGGCGTCTTGAATCGGATATAAAAGATCCAGCAATAACAATGAAATGAGTGTCTTCCTTGGCTGACCAGGACAATAGCACGCCCACTGACGGTCTTCCGTCCGATATCAAACCGGTCTCCATCGTCGATGAAATGAAGCGCAGCTATCTCGATTACGCGATGAGCGTGATCGTTTCGCGTGCGCTGCCTGACGTCCGCGACGGCCTCAAACCGGTACACCGGCGCATTCTCTACTCGATGCACGAAAACGGCTACGAGTGGAACAAACCCTATCGCAAGTCGGCCCGCGTGGTCGGTGACGTCATGGGTAAATACCACCCGCACGGCGACAGCGCGATTTACGATGCGCTCGTGCGTATGGCGCAGGATTTCTCGCTGCGGCTGCCTCTGATCGACGGGCAGGGCAACTTCGGCTCCGTTGACGGTGACCCGGCTGCGGCCATGCGTTACACCGAGTGCCGGCTGGAAAAAGTCGCCCACAAATTGCTGGACGATATCGACAAGGAAACAGTCGACTTTCAGGAGAACTACGATAACTCCGAAAGCGAACCTGTCGTTCTTCCGGCCAAGTTCCCAAATCTTCTGGTCAACGGGGCCGGCGGCATCGCGGTTGGCATGGCCACCAACATTCCGCCGCATAACTTGGGCGAAGTCATCGACGCCGCCATTGCCGTGATGGAAAATCCGGCGATGTCCCTCGAAGAACTGATGCAGATCGTCCCCGGCCCGGACTTCCCGACAGGCGGCATGATCCTTGGCCGGTCAGGCATTCGCAGTGCCTATGAAACCGCCCGCGGTTCCATCGTCATGCGGGCAAAGGTCGATGTCGAGGAAGTGCGCAAGGACCGTACGGCGTTGATCGTTACGGAGATCCCGTATCAGGTCAACAAATCGACCATGATCGAGAAGATTGCCGAACTGGTGCGCGACAAACGTATCGAAGGCATCTCGGACATCCGCGACGAAAGCGATCGCTCTGGCATGCGTGTCGTGATCGAACTGAAGCGCGATGCGGTTCCGGACGTGATCCTGAACCAGCTTTACCGCTTTAGCCAGTTGCAGACATCCTTCGGCGCCAACATTGTCGCGCTGAACGGCGGCAAGCCGGAGCAGATGAACCTCTCCGACATGCTGCGCGCCTTCGTGTCATTCCGCGAGGAAGTGATCCAGCGGCGCACCCGCTACCTTCTGAAGAAAGCGCGCGACCGTGCCCACATCTTGGTCGGTCTGGGTATCGCAGTTGCCAATATCGATGAAGTCATCAAGCTGATCCGCGGCGCTCCGGACCCGGCGACGGCCAGAGCGCAGCTTATGGAGCGCAACTGGCCGGCAAAGGATGTTGAATCGCTCATTCTTCTGATCGACGACCCGCGCCACATGGTGCAGGACGACGGCACCTACAAACTGTCAGAGGAACAGGCTCGAGCCATTCTCGATCTGCGTCTGCAGCGCCTGACGGCCATGGGCCGCGACGAAATCGAGGAAGAACTCAACAAGATCGGTGCGGAAATTTCCGACTATCTCGACATTCTGCGCTCCCGGGCCAGGATCCAGGAGATCGTTCGCAACGAAATGCTTGAGATCAAACAGGAATTCGCTACGCCACGCCGGACGGAAATCATCGAAGGCGGCGCCGATTTCGACGAAGAAGACCTGATCCAGCGTGAAGACATGGTCGTGACCGTCTCTCACGGCGGCTACATCAAGCGCGTGCCTCTGGCGACCTACCGGGCACAGCGTCGAGGCGGCAAGGGCCGATCCGGCATGGCGACCAAGGACGAGGATTTCGTCACCCGGCTGTTTGTCGCCAACACGCATACGCCGGTTCTGTTCTTCTCTTCACGCGGCATCTGTTACAAGATGAAGGTCTGGCGTCTTCCGCTTGGCGGGCCAACCTCGCGCGGAAAGGCCTTGATCAACCTGCTGCCGCTTGAACAGGGCGAACAGATCACGTCGATCCTGCCCTTGCCGGAGGACGAGGACAGCTGGGCAAACCTGGATGTCATGTTCGCAACCATTCGCGGCACCATCCGGCGCAACAAGCTGTCCGATTTCGTCAATATCAACCGCAATGGCAAGATCGCCATGAAGCTGGAAGACGGCGACGGCATTGTCGGCGTCGACACCTGCTCCGAACATGACGATGTGATGCTCACGACCAACTTCGGTCAGTGTATCCGCTTCCCAGTGACCGATGTGCGTGTCTTCGCCGGCCGTAATTCGGTTGGTGTGCGCGGGATCCGTCTTGCGGATGAAGACCGCGTGATCTCCATGCAGATCCTGCACCACATCGATGTGACCGCGGAAGAGCGTGCAGCCTATCTGAAACTTTCCCGTGCGATGCGCGGCGAAGCGGATGAAAACGGCAACGGCACAGATGAAGAAGGCGTTGTCGCCGGCGATCTGCCTCAGGAACGCTACGCACAGATGAGCGCGGCCGAACAGATCATCCTGACCATCTCGGAAAACGGCTACGGCAAGCGGACGTCTTCGTTCGAATACCGGGTCACCGGCCGAGGCGGTAAGGGCATCACGGCCATGGCTGTCAACAGCCGCAATGGTGGTCTGATCTCGTCCTTCCCGGTCGAGGACAGCCACCAGATCATGCTGGTAACGGATGGCGGTCAGTTGATCCGTTGTCCGGTGGACGGTATCCGCATCGCCGGACGTGCAACCCAGGGCGTGATCGTCTTCAAGACGGCAGCCGACGAAAAGGTCGTTGCAGTGGAAGGCATCTCTGAAGTCGACGAGGACGATGTTCTCGAAGACGGCCTGGAAGGAGAAGCTGAGGGATCAGCTGAACCGGGTGCGAGCGACGCTGGAAACGATACCGCTGAAGGAGATGAGACACCTCCTGAAGCCTGATCTCTGAATGGCGAAGGCTAAAACGACAACAGCGGCCAGGGTGGAACCTGAGCCGCTGTTTGCCGTTACGGGGAAGAAAGGTCTGAGACGAAACTCAGTTGGCCACGGGGTAGCGGGCCAGAATGGTTTCGTTGGCGGTCGGTGCGGTTTTTTCGACCGTGACAAAGGACACGTTGCGAACGCGGGACGCGCCGGTCAGGGCAGCTGCACAATCTTCACTCCACGCACCCCAGGTCTGGGACTGGCAGGCTTTTGTTGCCGGTGCCTGCACCTCACGATCTGATTTGGTGCTCGCAAGTCCCTGCGTTGCCATGTTGGTCAGGCCTTCCGCCTGGGAAGCGTTGCCCGGGGGCATGCTCATCATGCCCGCTGCAATCATGGTCAGCAAAGCCAGAACGAAAATGGCTGCCATCTTGAAGTGACCGGCCGGATCGATTGCCTTTGTCTGCAAAGAGAACGGACGTACAGCGATTGCCGTTGCGGTCCGGTCGATTGTGGTAGTGCTCCTCATGGTACTGGCTCCTGCTCACGCCAATTGATTTCGATGGAGCCACCTTGACCCAGGCCTGCATAGAGAGATGTGACGACCGTCACACAATGTCAGTTACTGGCAAAAGACCCGTTTAGACTTGCGTTCCACTTGTTAGGTCGGAGCAGGCAGAGTAAGGAAGGGGCCATGAATCGTATTGCGCTTTATCCAGGATCCTTTGATCCTGTTACCAACGGCCACATGGATATACTTCGCCAGTCGCTTGCACTGGCTGACAGGGTTGTTGTTGCCATCGGTGTGCATCCCGGAAAGTCGCCCCTGTTTTCCTTCAAGGAACGGGTCGAGTTGATCCATGCGTCCGCAAGGTCCGAATTCACACCGGAGGAAGCCGAGCGGATCGATGTGATCGCGTTCGACAATCTGGTGATCGAGACAGCGCGGCAGCAAAAGGCAGCCTATCTGGTTCGTGGCCTGCGTGATGGCACCGATCTCGACTATGAGATGCAGATGGCGGGCATGAACGGCACCCTTGAGCCGGACATACGAACGGTATTTCTTCCTGCATCTCCGCCTGTGCGCCACATCACGGCCACCTTGGTGCGTCAAATCGCAAAGATGGGCGGTGAAATTTCCGCTTTTGTTCCGGAACCGGTGGCCGAACCATTGAGGCTGCGGGCAAAAACCGGCGCATGAACCAAAGCCAAGCTCTAGACCTGAACCTTAGGAGTCTCCAGTGTCGCGCTTTTTTGCAGTTTTTGCCGTTCTGGCATCACTCTTGATCCTGCCGTCGGCTGTTAACGCCCAGGCAACCGATCCTGAAAACACGATTTATCTCGACCTGAAAGACGGTCGCGTCGTCATCCAGTTGCGTCCGGATCTTGCTCCGGCTCACGTCGAGCGGATCAAGAAACTTGCCCGCGAAGGATTTTACGACGGGATCGTCTTCCACCGCGTGATCGACGGTTTCATGGCGCAGACCGGTGATCCCACCGGAACCGGCACGGGCCGCTCTAACGAGCCAAACCTGAAAGCCGAATTTTCCGACGCGCCGTTCAAGCGCGGCACCCTCGGAATGGCGCGCTCCGCCAGCCCGGATAGTGCCAATTCGCAGTTTTTCATCATGTTCGGTGACGGCGACTGGCTGAACGGTCAGTACACAGTGTTCGGCGAAGTGGTCGATGGCATGGAATTTGTCGACAACATCACGCGCGGCGAACCGCCGGCAAACCCGGACAAGATCATCAAGATGCAAGTTGCTGCGGACGCTCAATAAGCCTCCGGCCTCACAGAATTCAAAGACACCCAAGGAGATACTCTATGGCTGACATCAAAGACGCCGAAAACACCCTTCTCATGGAAACCAGCCAGGGGCCGGTCGTTATCGAAATGAAACCGGATCTTGCGCCGACCCATGTCGCCCGCATCAAGGAACTGGTCCGCGATGGCTTCTATGACGGCATCGTCTTTCACCGCGTGATTGACGGCTTCATGGCGCAGACCGGCTGCCCGCAGGGTTCCGGCACTGGCGGTTCCGGCAAGAAACTGAAAGCGGAATTCAGCAACGAAAAGCACGTGCGCGGCACCTGTTCCATGGCCCGTGCAATGGACCCGAACTCCGGCGACAGCCAGTTCTTCATTTGCTTCACCGATGCCCCCTGGCTTGACGGTCAGTACACTGTTTGGGGTGAAGTGATCGAAGGCATGGACAATATCGACAAGATCAAACGCGGTGAGCCGGTTTCCAATCCGGACAACATCGTTTCCTTGAAAGTTGCGGCTGACGCAGCCTAAGCCTTCCGAAAAGCACTCCTTTTGAAGCAGCGCGGGCAAACACCCGCGCTGTTTTGCTTTGGATGAGGCCTCAGACTGTTGACCTGCTTCTCCGTCACCAGTAAGAGCCGCTGACTGAAAGTGCGGTTACCGGTCAGAATGGATTTGGCGCCGCATCCTGAAACTTTCCAGAGATCCGGCAGTAGCAACACGCCATGCGCGTCGACCAATTCGATTTTGATCTTCCCAACGAACGGATCGCCTTGCGCCCGGCACGGCCGCGCGATTCCGCACGTATGCTGGTTGTAAGGCCGGGGACGCAACCGCTACTATCCGACGCCGGGGTTCGTGACCTGCCGCACCTGCTGGAGCCTGGCGATGCGCTGGTTTTCAACGATACCAAGGTTATCCCTGCGCAACTCGAGGGAACACGCCTTCGAGGTGACATTAGCGCGGGCGTTGGCGCGACGCTTCACATGCGTACGGGACCAGATCGCTGGAAGGCCTTCGTCAGGCCGGCCAAGAAGCTGCAGGTCGGCGATACCGTGCTGTTCGAAGGGTTCGGCACAAGGCTGACGGCGGAAGTGACCGATAAAGGCGATAGCGGCGAAGTTCTGCTGACGTTCGATCGATCCGGTCCAGACCTTGACGTCGCCATCGCGTCCGTCGGACACATTCCGCTGCCGCCATATATCGCGCAAAAGCGTGGTGAGGACGACCAGGACCGCAAGGATTACCAGACGATATTCGCCGAGAAGGACGGCGCTGTCGCCGCTCCAACGGCAGGTCTTCATTTCACGCCGGAATTGCTGCAGGCCTTGAGCGACCGAGGTATCGAGCAGCACCGCGTAACGCTGCATGTTGGTGCGGGCACCTTCCTGCCGGTGAAGGCGGAAGACACTGCAGATCACAAGATGCACGCCGAATGGGGGGAAGTCTCTGAAGAGACCGCTGCCGCACTCCTGGCCGTCAAGGCGCGGGGAAACAAGGTTGTCAGCGTCGGCACGACTTCCCTGCGTATTCTTGAAAGTTCAGCCCAGAAAACCGGCGTCATCGCGGCATTTGCCGGGGAAACATCCATTTTCATCACGCCCGGTTATCGTTTCAAGGCAATCGACGCGCTGATGACCAACTTCCACCTTCCGCGGTCCACGCTATTCATGCTGGTGTCGGCTCTTTCGGGCCTGGACACGATGCGTCATGCCTATGCACACGCTATTTCGCAGGAATACCGTTTTTACAGTTACGGCGACGCATCGCTGCTGTTTCCGCAGGAAGGGGCCGTCTGAGGACCGAATATGACCGAAACAACCGGCACAACATTCAGCTTCAAGCTGATCACCACCGATGGCGCGGCACGGCGAGGCGAGATCACGACGCCGCACGGCGTTGTCCGCACGCCCGCTTTCATGCCGGTCGGCACCCAGGCGACCGTGAAGGCGATGTACCCGGAGCAGGTGCGCGAAACGGGTGCCGATGTGGTTCTCGGCAATACCTATCACCTGATGCTGCGCCCAACCGCAGAACGGGTAGCGAAACTTGGTGGGCTCCACACCTTCATGAACTGGCCGCACACGATCCTGACCGACAGCGGAGGGTTCCAGGTGATGTCGCTTGCGCAGCTTCGCAAACTGGATGAAGACGGCGTGCGTTTCCAAAGCCATATCGATGGTCAGAAATACCATCTGACACCGGAACGCTCCGTCGAGATCCAGGGTCTGCTCGGCTCCGATATCCAGATGCAGCTGGATGAATGCATCAAATTGCCAAGCCCGCGTGAAGAAGTTCAAAGAGCGATGGAACTGTCGCTGAGATGGGCTGAACGTTCACGCAACCAGTTTGAATCCATGGGCGGACCGGGCAAGGGGCAGGGGCTCTATGGCATCGTGCAGGGTGGTGATCAGCCCGACCTTCGGATTCGTTCTGCCGAAGAGCTCGGCAAGATGCCGTTTGAGGGCTACTCGGTTGGCGGCCTGGCGGTCGGTGAACCGCAGGACGTGATGCTGAGCATGCTCGACATCACCACACCGGTGATGCCAGCCGACAAACCGCGTTACCTGATGGGTGTCGGAACGCCGGACGACCTTCTGGAAAGCGTGAAACGTGGGATCGACCAGTTTGATTGCGTGATGCCGACAAGAGCCGGACGTCATGGTCTGGCCTATACCCGATTTGGCAAGGTCAATCTGAAGAACGCCCGGCATCAGGAAGATCCGCGACCGCTGGATGAGGCGAGCACCTGTCCCGCGTCAAGCGTCTACAGCCGAGCCTATCTGCACCATCTGGTGCGTGCAGGTGAAGGACTGGCCGGCATGCTGCTCACCTGGAACAACATCGCCTACTATCAATTCCTGATGCAGGGCATGCGCGATGCAATCGAAGCCGGGCGCTTCGAAGATTTCTATGCCAAGACCAAGGAAGACTGGGCGCGCGGAGACATTGCCGCGCTGTAACCCGGCTATCTGAATTTTGGCCCAGAGCGAAACAGCTAGGCGGAAAATCCGTCTGCTGTTGTCAGATAGCAGCCGGAGATCTTCCAACTGCCGTCATCCTGTTGCTCGAAACTGTAGAGCGCCAGCCAGTTCTTGCCCTTGGGGCCTGTTACGTAGACTTCCTGCGTCGGTCCAAGTTTGGTCATCTTAGACCGGCCGAACGTTACGCTTTGAGGCTTGTACACGGGCTGATAGCCTTGACGCACCATCTCCATAAAGAACTCGGGCGTCTGAAACCTCTGTTGCAGGGAACTGGTTGCAAAGGAGAAGGCCGCCTGGGCATTTCCCGTTGCAAAGGCACTCATCTGATTTTTGATGATCTGGTGAAAGGCACTGCTGTCGAGGCCGTCCTCGGCACGGACAGCCCCGGAGGCCAGCAACGTGCTGACGCCGGCAACCGCCACCATCTTCCAGAAACGAGCATGAGCCATGTTCGGTGTCTCCTTTCCTGAAACCTGATCAGTATACGGCTCAAAACTCTTTTCAGATTGCTAAAATACCAGCAAACCCCTGCGGCAATTACTAGCATTCTGAAGCTTTTGGAGGCAGGCGCCAGAAATCGTTTCTAAACGAAGCGCGGCGAGTTGCGGTAGGACCAGAAAATAGTCCTTTAAAATCAAAGGCGCCAAAGCTGGACCCCCTCCGGGCATTCATTCCGGTCCAGAAGTGCCGGTATGTCGGCAACGAGGCCGCGCTCATCTTTCAAAAGATCCTTTAGCACCTGCCACCCTGCGCCATCCTGGAAAAACTGACGATGTGGGACAGCAAGAACGGCAACGTCTGCTGCCTCAAGCTCACCTTGAGGCGTGAGGGTGATTCCATATTCGGCAGTGACCTCATCGGGCTGGGCGAGAGGATCGCAGACCTGAACGCTTGCGCCGAACTTTTCCAGTTCTCTGACGAGGTCCACAACCTTTGAATTGCGGGTGTCTGGCACATTGGCCTTGTAGGTGATGCCAAGCACGACAACCTTCGGCGGCATGGGCATTCCGAGCTTCACGCTTTCCTGAATCACCTTGCCGGCAATGAAAGCCGGCATTGCCTCGTTTGTCCCGCGCCCCGCCAGGATGACCTGTGGCGTCATGCCGATCTCATGCGCCTTGTGTGTCAGATAGTAGGGATCGACGCCAATGCAGTGGCCACCGACCAGTCCCGGTTGAAACGGCAGGAAGTTCCATTTGGTCGATGAGCCCTTCAGAACATCTCGTGTATCGATGCCCATCTGGTGAAACAGCATCGCCAGTTCATTCATGAGGGCGATGTTGAGATCGCGCTGCGTGTTCTCGATCACCTTTGCCGCTTCCGCCACCCGGATCGACGGCGCGAGGTGAATTCCGGCCGTGACAACTGCCCCATAGAGTTTGGCAAGCGTTTCGGCCACTTCCGGTGTTGAGCCTGAAACGATTTTGGTAATGTCCGCAAAGCCGCGCTCGGTATCACCCGGGTTGATACGTTCCGGAGAATAACCGACAGCAAAATCCTTACCGAAGATCAGGCCCGATTCCTGCTCAAGAACTGGAACGGCAATTTCCTCTGTCGCGCCCGGATACACGGTGGATTCGAACACCACGATGCCGCCGGACTTCAGATTGCGGCCAACGGTTGCCGCCGCGCTGCTGAAAGGCGACAGGTCCGGCCGTTTGGCATGATCAACCGGTGTCGGCACGGCGACGATCAGAACATCCCGGTCTTTCAGATCTGTTTCCCGACCGGAAAAAACAAGCGTTTCCTGATGCAAATCCGCTTCACTGACGGAGGCCGTGCTGTCGCGACCGCTACGCAACTCGCTCAGTCGATCTTCATTGATATCAAACCCGAGAACATCAAATCCCTTCGCAGCGAAGGCCACCGCCACGGGCAGACCGACATAACCCAGACCGATGACCGCGATCCTGGTGGCGTAAATGGAATTGTCGTGCATGAGGCATCCGGGATTGGAGCAAACGGAAAAGGCCGGATCTGCGAAAGACCCGGCCCACTCCTAATGGCTTCTGGCGAACCTTTTCAAGCCCGCAGTGAAAACGCCCGCAGATTATTCTGCGGCCATGGGCTTGCGGATGATCTCTTCCATGAAGGGAACCAGCTCCCGAGCCAGTTTCGGATCGTCCATGCCGAATGCGATATTGGCACTCAGGAAGCCGGCCTTGTTGCCGCAATCGTAGCTTCGGCCTTCGAACTTGAGCGATGCGAAGTTCTGTTCCTTCATCAAGGCGAGCATGCTGTCGGTGAGCTGAATTTCACCGCCAGCACCTTTGTCCTGATTGGACAGAAGATCGAAGATTTCCGGCTGAAGAATATAGCGGCCCGTGATCATCAGATTGGAAGGAGCCGTACCGGGCGCAGGTTTCTCGACCATGTTGGAGATCTTGTGCGCGTTGGCGCTGATTTCCCCGGCAAGTTCCACAATGCCGTACTGATCTGTCTGGTCTTCGGGAACCTCTTCCACGGCGATGATGTTGCCACCGGTATCCTGATAAAGGTCGACCATCTGCTTGAGGCAGCTGACCTGTGACTTGATGATCACGTCCGGCAGAAGGATGGCAAAGGGTTCGTTGCCGATGATATCGCGCGCGCACCAGATTGCGTGACCGAGGCCGAGCGGTGCCTGCTGGCGGGTGAAGGAAGTTGCACCTGGAACCGGACGGTGTTTTTCCAGAAGCTCCAATGCAGCGGTCTTGTTTCTTGACCTGAGCGTATCTTCCAGCTCATAGGCCATGTCGAAATGGTCTTCGATGACATGTTTGTTTCGCCCGGTGACGAATACGATATGTTCAATGCCTGCGGCCCGTGCTTCATCCACTACATACTGGATGATCGGACGGTCAACGATTGTCAGCATTTCCTTGGGGACTGCTTTTGTTGCAGGCAGGAAACGTGTGCCAAGACCTGCCACGGGCAGGATCGCTTTGCGAATGGGCTTGTTCATGTCAGGCCTTCCGATTGTCTACAAATACGAACTCAATCATCTTTTACCCACTAATAGTCATAAGAGATGCCGAACACACGGTCAAAACTCAGATCGTCCGCAGGCGCAACGTTGCAGTTTACCCAAGCAAATATCTACCAACCCCGAAATTGAGGTTCGGTTGCAAGCTTGTGCACTGCAATACTAACGCAATAACTTCCACAAAGTGATCATTTTATGTCGCGGTTGGCGCTCTCGCTTTTAAATCGATTTAAAGGCAAAGCGCTTTCCGCCAGAGCTCTGTTGCGGGCTGGGCAAAAGAGCGCTATTGAACAGCGCAAGTTCCGGGATCGGACCTGTTTCTTGAATGAGTTGCTGCGCACAAGTGGCAACCGCACTGCAAATGGTGGAAAATGACCGAGGCAAACCGCGTAGTTTCCGTAGGCAATGTTACTTTCAGCAATGACGCACCCTTCAGCCTCATTGCTGGTCCTTGCCAGCTTGAGAGCCGCGAACACGCGCTGGAATGTGCAGCGGCCATCAAGGAAATTGCGGATCGTCTCGGGATCGGCGTCATTTACAAGACATCCTACGACAAGGCCAACCGGACATCCCTGGCCGGCAAGCGGGGTGTCGGTATGGAAGACGCCATGCCGATCTTCGCCGAAGTGAAGGAAAAATTCGGCATGCCGGTCCTGACCGATGTGCACAGCCCTGAGCAATGCGCGCCGGTCGCGGAAGTTGTTGATGTTCTGCAGATCCCCGCGTTCCTCTGCCGCCAGACGGACCTGCTTGTTGCAGCCGCGAAGACCGGGCGTGTGATCAACGTCAAGAAAGGCCAGTTCCTGGCGCCCTGGGACATGAAAAACGTGCTGGGCAAGGTAACCGGTTCGGGCAACGCCAATGTAATGTTGACCGAACGTGGAGCCAGCTTCGGCTACAACACGCTTGTCACCGACATGCGCTCGCTGCCGATCATGGCACAGACCGGCGCTCCGGTCATTTTTGATGCGACCCATTCCGTCCAGCAGCCGGGCGGGCAGGGGGCTTCCACCGGCGGCGACCGGACCATGGTGCCTGTTCTGGCCCGCGCTGCCGTTGCAGTTGGCGTTGCTGGCCTCTTCATCGAAACACACCCCGATCCGGACAACGCCCCGTCCGATGGACCGAACATGGTTCCGCTCGATCAGCTCGAAGCATTGCTGGCGCAGTTGAAGGCTCTCGACAACGTCGTCAAGGCCCCGGCAGCAGCCGCAGAGTAATCAAGTTCAGCCGCGCCTAGTGTGCGGCTTTCTTTTGTGGAGCAAAAGCTCCCGGAAAAACCGCCGGTTCTCCGGCTTCCAAACGGCCGGATCCTATCCGGCAACCGTACATTTCAGGTGCATGCGACAAGGGAGTTCTTTCCATGACCGCCATTATCGATGTCATCGGCCGTCAGATTTTCGACAGCCGTGGTAACCCGACCGTCGAAGTCGACGTCTTCCTCGAAGACGGCTCTTTTGGCCGGGCAGCCGTTCCGTCCGGCGCGTCCACCGGTGCGCATGAAGCCGTTGAGCTGCGCGATGGCGGCGATCGTTTCATGGGCAAGGGCGTCCAGAACGCCGTTGATGCAGTCAATGGCGAAATCTTCGAGACCGTCGGCGGTCTGGACGCTGAAGATCAACTTCAGATCGACCAGGCGATGATCGATCTCGACGGCACCCACAACAAGTCGCGCCTCGGCGCAAACGCCATCCTTGGTGTTTCGCTTGCCGTTGCCCGCGCCGCCGCGCAAGCTTCCGGCCTGCCGCTCTACCGCTATGTTGGCGGCACGTCTGCTCGCACTTTGCCGGTTCCCATGATGAACATCATCAACGGCGGTGCGCATGCCGACAATCCGATCGACTTCCAGGAATTCATGATCATGCCGGTCGGTGCCGAGTCGCTTGGTGACGCGGTCCGCATGGGCTCTGAAATTTTCCACACCCTGAAAAAGGCGCTGAGCGCAGCCGGTCACAACACAAATGTTGGTGACGAAGGCGGCTTTGCTCCCAATCTGGAATCCACTGATGCCGCCATCGGCTTTGTCATGAAGGCAATCGAAACCGCCGGTTACAAGCCGGGCGAAGATGTCTTCCTGGCACTGGACGCGGCATCGACCGAGTTCTTCAAGGACGGCAAATACCTGCTGGAAGGCGAAGGCAAGACGCTGGCACCTGAGGAAATGGCAAAATATCTCGCTGATCTCGTGTCGCGCTACCCGATCATTTCGATCGAAGACGGTCTGGCTGAAGACGACTGGGACGGCTGGAAAGCCACCACCGACCTTATCGGCAACAAGTGCCAGCTGGTCGGCGACGATCTGTTCGTGACCAACTCTGAGCGCCTGCGCAAGGGCATCGATCTTGGTGTTGCCAACTCGATCCTCATCAAGGTCAACCAGATCGGTACGCTTTCCGAAACGCTGGATGCCGTCGAAACCGCGCACAAGGCTGCCTATACCGCAGTGATGTCCCACCGCTCGGGTGAAACCGAAGACAGCACCATCGCCGACCTCGCTGTTGCCACCAACTGCGGCCAGATCAAAACCGGATCGCTGGCCCGTTCAGACCGGCTTGCAAAGTACAACCAGCTCATCCGTATCGAGGAAGAATTGGGTGCACAGGCGGTTTATGCAGGTCGCTCGATCCTGCGTGGCTGATTTCTGCCTCCTGTGAAAATGAGAAAAGCCCCGTATTTCGTGCGGGGCTTTTTGCTTTTCGTGTCAAGTAGACACTTCTAATTGGAGATTGCAGCCTGCGGATCGGTTCGGGTTTCTTCCGCATGAAGAAGGGCTGCAGCAATGGTCTCCGGCTTTTCAGCTCCGGCCAGTACAAACCTGCCATCTATGATGAAACAGGGCACCCCGGTGATCCCTGACTTGTGGGCATTGGCAATTTGCGCCTCGACCTTGTCAAGGTCGGTTTCCGTTCCCAGGAGGTGCTCCACCAGATCAGACTGCATACCCGCTTCCTCGGCAATGCGAACCAGCACCTCAGAACGCGTGAGATCTTCCCCCTTCAGGAAGTAGGCTTTGAACAGCAGTTCCACGACCTCGTCCTGAAGATCATCATCGCGGGACCAAAGGATCAGCCTGTGACAGTCGAGCGTGTTTGGCGACAGGGTGATGTCCTCAAAGGCAAAGTCTATACCTTCTTCCTGCCCCGCGGCCTTGATCTGCCTGTAAAAAGCGTCAGCCTTGTCCAGGCCGCCAAATTTGTCGCTCAGATAGTGTTTTCTGTCCTTACCCGACTTCGGCAAGGTCGCGTCGAGCTGAAACGGGTGCCAACGAACCAGCACGTCGAGCTGTGGAACCGATTTCAACGCCGCTTCCAGGCGCCTTTTTCCGATGAAACACCAGGGGCACATCACATCGGAAACGACATCGACGGTAAGGGCGGACGGTAAGGTCATCGGACATCCAGAACGTTGGAGAGATTTTATCAGGCTAAAGACTCTGACAAATATGCCAACCCCAAATTCACGGCAGTGTTAAGGCAATGCATAAAACGCGTCGCAGGAGTGGCATCTGTTCACAGGACAGTGTGCGTAAGGATGGAGTTGATCCGCTTCTGCAGCCTTGTCGTGCCGGCTTCATTTTTCAAAACGGCCACCGGCCCGAAATCCTTCACGAGACAGACAAGGTCTTCGTCCCGGCTGGTGGCATCGGCAATTGACAACAAGGTGGTATTGATATCCTCCAGTTCCTCGGACGATGACGCGGTAATGCCGAAGTTCTCCGGTTGAAGCCGCATTTCCCAAAGATCGAGCCCGCGCGCGGCAAGACCGTTGCTGCAAGCTTCCAGATACCTGGTGTATTCCTCCACCCCAAGACCACCCTGGTTGATCCGCTGGCGCAACCACACGTGACTTTCCGCAAGCACTCTGTCGGCAAGGCGCCGTCGTTTGCCGAACCGCATCGCGGAGTTCAAGCGGTGGGAGAGTGTTTCCTTTCGGTTTTCACCGACGAGAACATCGGAAGCACCGTTCCGGAAGAGGTGAGCGATATCTTCCTCTCGCTCGCAAACAGCCAGTACCGGCAATCCGGCGAAGCGGGCATCTCTTCTGATCTGTTGCATATAGTCGACGGCGTCATCGAACGGCGCGTCTATCACAACCGCGTCGAAAGCGCGTTTCGACATGAATTCAACCGCCATGCTCCCGTCAAACGCACCGACAACTTCAACCTTTTCCTCGCTGGCATCTTGCCATTCCAGAAACCGGCCACTGAGGCCGACCACGAGCAGGCTGCTTGTCCCGGAATGATGCGGGGCGGTGCCGAAACCGGGAATTCTGCCGAAGATACGTCTGCGAAGCTGGGCCTCGTCGGATCGCAGCAATGCCCGCTGGTGGATGCAAATCAGCATCAGCAGCACTTCGTCGGGCACGATCCTGTCAATGATCGCTGTCGGTTGAAGGCCGGTCGGCAGAATATCGTCACTACCGGTGAGGATGTAAAAAGGGACTTCGCTGGCGAGGTTTTTGATTTGCGGCAAAAGCCAGGAAAAGAAATCGTCGCGGCGTTCGCCTTCAAGACTGATGATATCGACCACGATTGCCGCAGGCAGGGCCGTGGGAAGCTTGCTGCCCCTATCGAACATGCTGACGAGCGAGACGTCTAAATCTTCGGGCGCATCGCCATTGCTGCTCCGCCTCGGCCGACGTCCCGCATACCAATACGGGCCGCGCCAGGAAAGCGACGTTTCAACATCCATTCTTTATCCCCACCTACGCCACGGCGGCGGGCAAACGCTGCGTCCGCATGGTCAGCCGTTCCCGACTGATGGTTCCGTCCTCATTCCGCGGCAGAGACTGTAAAATCAGCACACGATGGGGGATCTTGGCAAGATCCACGCCTTCGGCATCCAGATAGGCAAAAAAGGCGCCTGCATCAGGAACATTCCCGGCCTCGGGAACGAGCGCTGCATACATTCTGGCACCCAGAAGCGGGTCTTCCACGATGAAGGCTGCAGCTTCCCGTATACCCGGATAACCTGCATAGACCACATCGACCGTTTCGAGATTGCCGGTACCAAGCGCGTAGTGTCCCGGTATCCCGAAGCCGGCGATGCCCCCATCTGTGAGTTCGACCTTGATATTGGTGTTCAGGAAACCGTTGCCTTCCCAGCGCACACGCCTCTGGTCACCGTTGATGGTGCGCCAGCCGACATCGGGGACAATGGGGCCCTTGACCAAAAGCGTAGGAATTTGCGCTTCCACCTCGTCGGTGACTGCGATTTCTAGGAGGGCTGGCCCGCTTTCGCACCCGATTGGCCCGCTATGCTTTCCCAGCGCGGTGGCCTTCATCTTCGCCGATGGACCTCGTGCCTTTGCGACGAGCGCAAACTCGTCAGCGATGTGAAGGTCGATAAGCCGGCGTCGGGCGACGAAGGTCGTCGGATGGGGCGCAGCGATGTTCCACGCGGCAAGCAAGGTTGTTTTCGTGTTTTCCAGTTTCCGGTCGAGCGTTTGTGCCAACGGCCCGGGTGTCATCACGATATCCGCCTGAACCTCGTTTGCATGAGCTGCGAGATTTGCAAGGGACGTCGGGTGATGCAGGTGCAAGGTGCTACCGGTCAACAGCCAGGGCGCAAGTCCTCCGCCAAGGCCAGTCAAACCGCTGAGCGAGTAGGGCAGAACCATCACGCTGGCATCGCGCACATGGGCTTCCTGCACGATCATATGCGCAACGGATACCCAGTGATTGTGACAGCGTGTGACTGGAACGTTTTCCTCACCGCTGCGGCTCCAGCAGATGGTTGCGGTGTGATCCGCAGGATCAGGTCGCTCGCTGGGGGTGAACTTCAACTCGTCACCCATTTCGGCAAGCATCGGACCAAGTTCGATCAACCCGTCCGGAATATCCTTGCCGAGCCCAAAAACAAACCGCAACGAGAACAGATCTGCGGCAACATCCCGCGCGGCAACACCAACATCACGCGTTTCGACGCGATCAGCGGCAACGAACCCCTTGGCTCCAATGGAATTCAGCGCCTCCAGAACGTTTTTCTGCCGCCAATGCAGTGGGAGGGGGGAAATGATCAGATCGGCCCGCAGCGCAGCCAGGATTGCGATGACGGTATCGACCGTATTGGGGGCCTGAACACCGACAACGTGATCGGATGAAAGGCCAACGGTCGTGTAAAAGGCCGCGAGCCGATCAATCTCCCGGTCAGCTTCGGCGTAGGTCAGCGCGCGGGGGAGGCCGCCGGTCCAGGTTGCCCTGTCCGGAGCATCGACCAGGGCAAGCCGGTCGGGGTGTTCTGCTGCTGTCTTTCGGAACATTTCATCAAGCGGCACATCGGACCAGGCTCCGCTTTGATGATACTCCTCGGACAGGCTTTCAGGCGTGGCTTTCATGTTATTCTTCGTCCATTGGTCCGATTATTGCGCCGTGGCTGACCACCAGGTGTCGTACTCGTGGCCATAAAGCGACTCGTTTTGAGGTGGTACGACCTGCTTCCAGTGAGCAACCCAATCGTCTGCGACATGGTAAAGCGGTACTGCATAGGCGCCGGAAATCAGAACGCGATCGAATGCGCGAACGGCGGAGACAAAATCGTCCCGGCTCCGCGCTCCGACGATTTCATCGATAATTGCGTCTATTGCAGGTTCGTTTGCGCCGACAAAGTTGAAGGAGCCTTCTGTTTCCGCAGCTTTTGACGACCAGCGGCCATATTGTTCGGCTCCCGGGGACAACGAGGCGGTCCAAGTATTGAACACCATATCGAAATCACGTTTGGTCCTGCGGTCTTCGAACTGGGTGGGATCGACACTGCGTACGCTTGCCTCAACACCGAGCAGCTCCAGCGTCCGGATATAGGCAAGGGCCAGCTTCTCTTCGTCTTCGTTCTTCGCCAGGATTTCAAAAGAAAGCTGCTTGCCGCTTTCGGCGTGAACAAGTTTGCCGTCCTTGAGCTTGTAGCCTGCCTTACCAAACGCTTCGAGCGCCGCCCGTAGTACTTTCCTGTCCCGGCCCGAACCATCAGCTTCGGCCGGACGCCAGGTGCCGTCCATGACTTCAGGGTCGACCGCGTCGGGGAAGGGGGCAAGAAGCTCCTTTTCGCGATCGCTAGCAGGGCGGCCGATCGACGATAGTTCCGAGTTGTCCCAGTAACCGGCCGTACGCGTGTAGAGGCCATAGTAAAGGTTTCGGTTCACCCACTCGAAATCGAACAGCATGCGCAAAGCCTTGCGCACGGCAGGGTCGGAGAATTGATCCCTGCGGGTGTTGAACGCGATACCTTGCATGGCGGCGGGGATACCAAGCGGAATCGCACGCTTGAGCACGTCGCCGTTTTTCACCGCCGGAAAATCAAGGCCCGTTGCCCAACGGGCGGGGTCGCGGAACTGAAGTGCCTGAACAAGGCCCTTTTTGAAGGATTCCTGCAATGTGGTTTCGTCGCGGAAATACTCGATCCGGATTTCATCGAAATTGTCGAAACCAGCTTTTACCGGCAGATCCTTGGCCCAGTAATCCGGGTTCTTTTCATAAACAACCAGCCGGCCCGGCTCGATTGTCTTGAACGTGTAAGGCCCGGTCCCCACTGGAGGGTTCAAGGATGATTTGTCGAAGTTTTCCGCATCGGTGCTGGCCTTCGAATAGATAGGAGCCAGTGCAATCAGAAGGGGCAATTCGCGATTGTCTCCATTTCCGAACACCAGCTTCAGCCGGTTCGGCGCGGTCACCTGCTTTTCGGTAATGGCTGCGTACCAATTGCGAAAAGGCGGGCGGCCCTTGTCGCGGATAACATCCAGAGAAAAGATGACATCCTCTACGGTAACAGGCGTTCCGTCGGAAAACCTGGCGTCCGGGTTAAGCTCGAATTCGATCCATTCCCGGCTGTCCGGCATCCGCACGCGTTGGGCCAATAGCCCATAGAGCGAAAAGGGCTCCGCATAGGAGCGAACCATCAGGCTTTCCAGGACATTGTTGCCGAATTCACGCTCCCGCATACCGCGGGCCGACGTCCAGCCCCCCTGGACGATGAAGGAATTCAGGCTGTCGAAGGTTCCCTGGACACCAAGACTAATTGTGCCGCCTTTGGGCGCATCGGGGTTGGCGTAGGGAAAAGGCTCGTCAGGACCAAGGGCGGGCGTCCCATGCATGGCGATGGCATGCGTCCAGGGAACGGTTTCTTCGTCCGCTGCGGCAGGAAGGCTGAATGTCAATACGAGCACACAAACGGACGAAGCCGCCAAACCGATCGCCTTGCCGGCATGAATAAGAAGACCGGAAACTATCGAACTACGCATCACCACCGCCGGAGATTCTGTTGATTCCCAAGCTTCAGAATAGCACACGGTTAACAGCGACGCGCCCGGCACAAACAACAAACCTCAAGATATTCAGGTTTGAATTGACCATTTGGGGTGCGTTGCAAATCGGCCACCCTCTCGCCCAAATTAAGTGTCTTACCATGGTTTAACGGTTTGAATGTTGTTACGGGCCTTGCGGTTGGTTCCGGAATGCCCCAGAACAACGCGAAAGTTTCGTACACGCACGATTGAGGACGTTTCGATGACGAGTGTTTTGAAAAGAGGATTGTTCGGATGTGCAGTAGGTGCATTCGTAGCCGTGTCTTCTTTTGCTGGTGCACCCGCAATCGCCCAGGAAGAAAAAAGCCCATGGACGAAAGCGTGTAACACCAATCCGAACACGCAGAAGCAAATCTGCTTTATTTCGATTGAATTGCGCACCAATACCGGCCAGTTCCTGAGCAACATTGCCATTCAGGAAACTGAGGGGGAAGCCCGCAAGAAGCTGCTGGTCGCCGTACCGACCGGCGTTCTGATCCAGCCTGGCGTGCGCATTCAGATCGATGACGGCAAGCCCGTTCAGGGCAAGTACAGCATCTGCGCACCCAACGCCTGCTATGCAGAACTGGCGATTGATGACTCCTTCATCAACACCATGAAGCAGGGTGGCGAAATGATTGTGGCTCCGTACAACCAGCAAGCCAAGGAAATCGTCTTCAAGATGACCCTGATCGGCTTCACCAAGGTGTACGACGGCGAGCCCATGAACCTTGCTGAATTGCAAAAGCGTCAGGAAGAGCTGCAGAGCGAATTGCAGAAGCGGGCCGACGAAGCACGTCAGAAGCTGATCGACGCTCAAAAGCAGAGCCAGTAAGAAACTGCGTTTTCAGAATTGAAGAAGGCCGGAACTTTGAAAGTTCCGGCCTTTTTCGTATTTGAACACCCATGTCAGCAGGCAAGCCAGACCACAGGTCCGTTCAGTGGATCTCCACGCTGCGTGGCAGATAGGACCCGTCGGTCTGTTCCTCGAAAATTTCTTCCACCTGCGGATGGCGCACCGGTTCTCCGGTCATGTCCGCTTCCAGGTTCTGTTCGCTGACGTAGGCCACATATTCGGTTTCCTCGTTTTCAGCGAGGAGATGATAAAACGGCTGATCGCGCAAAGGACGCACGTCTTCCGGGATCGCGTTCCACCATTCTTCCGTATTGCTGAAGGTCGGATCGACATCGAAAATCACGCCCCGGAAGGGGTAAATCCGGTGCCGGACGACCTGGCCAATTCTGAATTTTGCCGTTCGCATGGTTACTCGTCCGCATACTGCATGCACTGCCGGGATACCGTGTCGGCAGCCTGCGTGCAAGCATTGTAACATTAAACCTTAGACGACGAGCCTTGCGAAAGTCTAAAGGCCATAGACCTCCGCGCGTTCCGCGTCCTTCGATGCAACCAGTTTCGCAAGATCAACGATCACCTTCGCCTGCTTCCAGGTCGCGTCATCTTGCATCTTGCCATCAATCATCACCGCACCGGTGCCGTCCGGCATTGCTTCAAGAATTTTCCGTGCAAATGCAACCTCTCCAGGATCCGGCGAAAAGACCTTTTTCGCGATCTGGATCTGGGTCGGGTGAAGGGACCAGGCCCCCAGGCACCCCATCAGAAAAGCATTGCGGAACTGGCTTTCACAGGCTGCGGCGTCAGAAAAGTCTCCAAAAGGTCCGTAGAACGGTTTCAGGCCGTAAGACAGGCAGGCATCGACCATCTTGCCGATTGTATAGTGCCACAGATCCTGCTGATAAGCGGTCCGACTGCTTGCCCCGTCCGCGTCGGACAGCACCGCGTAGTCCGGGTGGCCGCCGCCAACCCGTGTGGTTTTCATGCCCCTCGACGCAGCAAGGTCTGCTGGCCCGAGGCTCATGCCATGCATACGCGGGCTCGCCGCTGCAATCTCCTCGACATTCTTCACGCCTTCCGCTGTTTCCAGAATAGCGTGGATCATGATCGGTTTGGAAAGACCGGCCTTGGCTTCCAGTTGCGCAAGTAGCTGATCAAGGTAGTGAATGTCCCACGCGCCTTCGACCTTGGGCAGCATCACCACATCGAGCTTTTCACCAACTGCAGGCACGATTTCCAGGAGGTCGTCCAAAAACCAGGGGCTGTTCAGACAATTGACCCTGGTCCAAAGACCGGTAGTGCCGAAGTCGTTGTCCTGTGCCATCTGGATAAACCCTCTGCGGGCATCCGTCTTGGCATCTGCGGGAATTGCGTCTTCCAGGTTGCCTAGCACGACATCGACGCTCTTGATCAGGTCCGGCACCTTGGACCGCATCTTTTCGATATGCGGTGGGACAAAATGGATCATGCGCTCCAGCGAAACGGGACGTTCGTGGTAGGGGTCCGGCGCGCCGATGGCGAGCGGCTTGTAGAATGCGCTTGGGGTTCTCATGAAACAGCTGTCCTCCACCAGTTGAAGACATAGCTATAACGCCAATGTTGCGCTGCAACCATACCCCGAAAGGAGAACTGGCTAATCGTCTTCCAAACGTGCGGCTGCAGCGCGACGAGCCTGCTTCTGCGCCGAGGTTTTGCCTGGAGGCGCCCACTTCTTGTGGATCCACATCCACTGTTCGGGATGTTCGCGGATCCAGCTTTCGAAAATCGCGTGGATACGCGCTGTTACGGCCTCGATATCCGCCTGCCGGTCTTCCGTCACCGGCACTTGAACAGCCTGTGCTTCGATCCGGAAATGAACGCCTTTCTTGCGCACGACCCGGCCCAGAACGATCGGTACGTTGCAGGACCTGGCAAGAGAGGCCGGAACAGGCGTTGCGTAGGCCATCTGATCAAAGAAGGGGACTTGCACGCCCCGCGTTTCTCGCAGATCGCCCATCATGGCGACAAGCCCGCCGCTTTTCAGGGTCGCCAGGATCTTTCGCGCAGTCTGATGGCTCTTCGACAGCAGACCGCCCTTGTAGAGGTCTTTCCGGAGGGATTTTAGCGCCTTGTCGGCTTCCGGGTTGCGCAAAGCCTGATAGACCCCGGTAATCACGATACCGCGGCGCACCGCGGGCTGTACGCACAGCTCCCAGTTTGCGCTGTGAAACGATACGAACAGGCAGGCACGCTCTCCATTCAGTACCTGTTCGCTGATCTCGTCCGCCACCGCCTCGAACCGATAGTCCTGTTTCAGAAGACGGTCGATATGGAAGGTTTCTGCCGCGACACGGCCAAGGTTTTCCCACATCCCGCCAACAATCCGTTCGCGCTCGGTGCGCGGCATGTTTGGATAAGCCTTCTTCAGATGCCGCAGGGCACGCTTGTGCCTGGCATTGAACGGCGCAAGCCGGCGCCAGAAGGCGCCCATGACGTAGGAAGCAATGTCGACGGGTATCAGGCGGAAAAGCCAGATGGCCACAGTCAGCGCTAAGCCTTCCACCCGGTTTTGCACAGCTGTCAGCTTCGGGTGTTTACGCTGCTTTTTTTTGCGGGACATTACGACCGAATGCTCTCATGTTGTCCGCCCGTCTGGAAAAGAGGGCCTTCCGACCTTGTCCGAATGAATGGGGCCTTGCGATGCGCCCTCAGACCTGATTGGAATGCGGATCACCGGAGTGACCTGCAAGTCACGCGTCCATATCCAAGCCAGGCGCAAGATGCAAGCGCCTTGAGACCCACCAAACCGCCATGCAGCGCGTCGTCTTCATCTTTGGTAATTGAATGCAGAATGTCATTTCACTGGCTCTTCCGTTTTTCGGACTGATCCTTCTCGGCTTCGGGGCCGGCAAGATCAAGAACCTGCCGGAGGCAGGTCTGAGCTGGATGAATTTCTTCGTGATCTACCTGGCACTTCCGGCGCTTTTCTTCCGTTTGCTGTCCGAAACACCGATCGAGGAACTGGCAAACGCGTCCTATATCACCGCGACGACCTTCACGACCTACATCGTGTTCGCGATCTCCTTCTGCATCGGCGTGGTGGCAACGCGGGGCAACATTGGCGAATCCACCATCCTGGGCATCGCCGGAGCCTATTCCAACATCGGCTACATGGGGCCTGGCCTGACGCTGGCCGTTCTGGGCGAGCAGGCAACTGTTCCGACAGCCCTCATCCTGGCCTTTGACAACGCGCTGATGTTCATTCTGGCACCGCTGATGATGGCATTGGCCGGTACGGACGACGAATCAATCCTTGGAACCTTGAAGAAGATCGCAATCAGGATCTTCACCCACCCCTTTATTCTGGCAACCATTGCCGGTGTGATAGCCGCCGCGTTCCAGATCAAGCCACCGCAAGCGATTGATACGCTGCTCCGTTACCTCAGCAATGCGGCCGCGCCTTGTGCCTTGTTTGCGATGGGCGTCAGCATTGCCTTGCGACCCATCGGACGGATTCCCCTGGAACTGCCGATTGTGCTGGGTGTGAAACTGCTGCTGCACCCGATCCTGATTTTCCTGCTGCTGACCTGGCTGGGTGGCTTCGATCCCAACTGGATCGCCACCGCGGTCCTGATGTCCTGCCTTCCACCCGCAACAAACGTCTTTGTCATCGCGCAGCAATATGGAACCTATGTTCAGCGAGCATCGAGTTTCGTACTGATCGGAACAGCCTTGTCGATCATTACGGTGACCGGCTTCATCTGGGCGTTGACCAGCGGCTTCCTGCCGACGGGTGGATAAACCCGTGCGGAAACAGCCGCTGAAGAACAAGAGGTTTTGCCGTGAAGGACAATCCCAACGTTCTTGCGTTGATCAAAAGCTATCCGCCGGAGATACGAGACAGGCTGCTGACGATCAGAGCTATGATCGTTGAGATTGCAACGCAGCGGGACGATGTCGGAGAACTGGAGGAAACCCTGAAATGGGGTGAAGCCAGCTATGTGACGATGCGGCCGAAAACCGGAACGACCATCAGGATCGACCGCGACAAATCCGGGGAAGGGGATGTTGCTCTTTTCGTCAATTGCCAAGCATCGCTTGTCTCCGATTGGCGCGGGATGTTCCCGGGTCTCGTTTTCGGTGGCGACAGAAGCGTTCACTTCACTTTGTCAAAGCCTCTGCCTGAGAATGCGCTCCGCCAGATGATTGCCATGGCCCTGACGTACCACACTGCCAAACGCGCGGCTGCGAAACCGCGCGCTTGAAAACAGTGCGCCATAGCCGCTTACCTGTGAAGTTGAAACGCCGTTCCCGGCGCTATTCCTTCCCGCATGAGGATGCGCCGCAATGGCCCAACCTTACCGGTCAGATACATGCCCGCGCTTCGAGCAGCCTGAACCGGCAGGAATTCGGTCAGCAGAGATCTGTTCAGCACGTCCACAGCATTGGTACGTGACCGGATATCGCTGAACCGTTTCTTTTCGTAGGAGGCGAGGAGGGTTTTGCCGCCGATGTCAGCTTGAGAGCGCGTAGCAGCGGCCACGACAGTGGTCAGGTCGCGGATGTCTCTCATGGACAGGTTCAGCCCTTGGGCGCCGATGGGTGGGAACACGTGAGCGGTCTCGCCAACAAGTGCAAGACGAGGCCCCACAAGGGAAGTGGCCGTAAGCCCGGCGAGCGGGAAGCTTTGCGGTTTTGACGCCAACTTGAAGCTTCCCAGAATGGAATGCGCGCGCCGTTCGAGCTCTGCTTCCAGGTCCTCATCGGTCATCGCCAACAGATTTGCTGCACCTTCCGCGGTTTCCACGCAAACCAGCGACGACTGCCGACCGGGCAGCGGGACCAGTGTGAACGGGCCCGTTGGAGCATGGAATTCTGTCGATATCTGCTGGTGAGGAAGACGGTGCTCCAGGTTCAGAACGACGGCAACCTGAGGGTAAGACCAGCGCTTCACCTCGATCCCGGCAGCTTCGCGCAGCGTGGACTTGCGGCCATCGGCGGCTACTGCGAGCCTTGCGGAAATTGTCCTGCCGCCGCTTGTAAAAAGTGTAGCCCGTTCATCTCCAAACTCGGCACCCTTGACGGTGTCCACGATCACCTCAAGGCCGTGCTGGGTAGCACAGGCTTTTTCAAGAACGACATTAAGTTCGCTATTCAAGATATTGAAACCAAACTCTTCCAAGCCAATTTCAGTGCAGTCGAAGATGACTTCAGGCGCTCGGAAAAGCCGACCGGTGCTGTCGATCATCCGCATCTTTTTCAAGGTCTCGGCATTGCCTTCGATGGCCGGCCAGACACCAATGTCGCGAAGAAGATCTATGGATTTCTGCCACAGCGCAGTGGTGCGGCCATCCTGTTGGTCAGCCGCAGGCGCAATCAGGACACAAGCCAGTCCCTGTTGAGCCAAGGCAAGAGCGGCAATACGCCCGGAAGGGCCTCCGCCGACGACTGCGATATCAAACTGTTCCCGCGGGTGGCTGCTGGCCATGACAAAGATCCATCTGGTTTATGCGTACCGACTTAATTGCTGTTTGCCGGTTCAAAATCAACGGGACGAATACACGCAGGGCGTACTTCACCGGATATGAGTAATATCAAATCCCGTATCCCGAAAATGCTTTAAGACATCACGAGCACATCAAAAGATACCTCGTTTCACGGTCACCATGACGAGCTTACGCACCATCCGTTCCAATGAAACCGGTTCAGTCAATCGGGAGCAGCCCCAACGTGGCTGGCCGCTTGTGCTGGCGCTTGTTGCCCTTTTGAGTGTCTCCGGCTGGGCATATCTGATTGCGATGGTCGCCGACATGGTGCCGGTAATGGACATGAGCGAAGCCGGACCCGGCATGGTGATTCTCAACAGTTTCAACCAGTTCGCAGGTCTGCCGGCAGAAGCAAGAGCCGCACTTGCCGTCCTTTGTCTGCCAACGAGCGCCACTTTCGGCATGCCAGGCACAGACATGACGGCTATCGATCTGGCGAAAATCTTCCTTATGTGGGCGATGATGGCCCTCGCAATGATGCTGCCGACAGCCATTCCGATGCTCCGCGCCTATCATTCGGCGCTTGCAGTTCGACCCGGCAACACCGCAGTATCCGGAAAGCCTGTGGTTGCCGCAATGTTTGGCTACCTTGCAGTTTGGCTCGGATATGCCGTTGTCGCCACCGCTGCTCAGTGGGCCTTGTCTGTTGCCGGCGCGATGACAAATATGATGGCCCCGGCCAGTATGGCCTTGACGGCGTCCGTCCTTCTCGCAGCCGGGCTATACCAGTTTACACCGGCCAAAAAGGCCTGCCTCAGCAGATGCTGGTATCCGCGCTGGGTGTTCGTTACGGACGAGGGGACGCCCGGTATCCTCCCGGGCTTCCGGGAAGGCTTGATTCAAGGCTGGGTTTGTCTCGGTTGCTGCTGGGCTGTCATGACGGTCATGTTTGCGGTCGGGCTGATGAACATCGTCTGGATCGCCCTGCTCGGTGCCTTGATGGCCGTTGAAAAAACCTTCCCGAGCCGGGTCCTGCCTCCCGCGATAGGGGCTGGTCTGCTGGTCTGGGCAGGCGTCCTTGTTTCGCTCATCCTTTTGGGAAACGCGACAGGCTAAATTCACCGCTATTGGCGTAGGGACTGTTTTTTAGGTTCACACTGTCATACGATTGCAATAAAGGATCGTATCAGCGTCGATGTGTGCGCCAAAGGGTTTGAGGCCCATGGCAGACAGGACACATCTCAGAACGCCAACGCTTCAGCATGTCGCGTTCGGATCACAAAAGCGAGGAAACCCCGTGGCGGATATCACACCAGGCAAAGAGAGGACTGAGCCTGCTCTGTTCCTGATCCATATCCTTACGGCTTCCGGCGCTCCCATTGCACTTATCGCCCTCCTGGCAGGTGCCCGCGAAAACTGGGCCGAAATGTTTGCCTGGCTTGGCCTTGCCTTTTTCGTTGACGGTATCGATGGGCCTCTGGCTCGCCGTTTCAAGATTGCAGAACGCCTGCCTCGCTGGTCGGGAGCGTCTCTGGATTTTGTTATCGACTACGCCACTTACGTGTTTCTTCCGGCCTTCGCGCTCTCCTGGAGCCTGATGCTGTCCAGTCCCTGGAACTGGATTTGTGGCGGGCTCGTGGTATTCACTGGCGCGCTCTATTTTGCCGACAACGGCATGAAGACGCCGGACGGCTCCTTCAAGGGCTTTCCCGCAGGCTGGAACATGGTGGTGTTCGGGCTGATGGTTCTGTCACCATCGCAGAGCTTCACGATCATCTTCGTGCTCCTGTGCTGCGCATTGACATTCGCTCCCGTCCGGTTTGTCCATCCTGTCCGTGTACGCCGGTGGCGCATGATCACCTTGCCGGTGACATTGATCTGGATGGGCCTTGCGGCTTACGCCATTCTTGATGGCATGGCGCTTGACGGCCCGGTCGCATGGTTGTTCACCGCAGCCAGCTTTTATTTGCTGCTGGTCTCCGCCGTTCAGCAGTTGCTCGACAGGGTCGACTGATCTTTTCCCGCATCAGGTAGCTTTTTTTAAGCATCGGCGCAGTCGCAAGCGCCGGTGCACGGCCGTTTTGTCACGCCAAACCTGGCCGGCGCGAGACGACGGAAGGTCCAACGGCTATTTCCGCTTCCGAATGACCTTTCCCGATGGCGTTGAAATCATTTATGGTCTTGCCAACATCAATTGCCGCAAGACCAAAACGGTCTCGGCCCGCCACTTCGGGGATTAAGTCATGGTTCAAGCAATCTGCGTACACGAAACCGGCGGACCGGACGTTATGCGCTGGGAACAGATCGAAGTCGGCGAACCCGGCCCGGGCGAGGCACGTATCCGGCACACTGCGGTCGGCCTAAACTTCATCGACACTTATTTCCGCTCCGGCCTCTATCCGGCCCCGAACGGTGTCCCTTTCTCCCCTGGTAACGAAGGGGCAGGGGTCGTTCTGACGGTTGGCGAAGGCGTGACGCACCTTAATCCGGGAGACCGGGTCGCGTACGTTGGCCCGCTCGGCGCCTATGCCCAGGAAAGACTCGTTCCCGCTGACAGGCTCGTCGTTCTGCCAGAAGGGATCGACGATAAGACCGCTGCCGGCATGATGCTGAAGGGCATGACCGCCCAATATCTTCTGCGACAGACCTTTTCCGTCGGTCCCGATACAACGCTGCTGTTTCACGCGGCCGCCGGAGGGGTCGGTCTGATTGCCGGTCAATGGGCATCGCACCTCGGCGCGACCGTCATCGGCACCGCCGGGTCGGAAGCCAAGGTAGAACTGGCCAAGGCCCACGGCTACGATCATGTGATCAACTACCGGACAGAAAATTTCGTCGACAGGGTGAAGGATATCACCGGCGGCAAAGGCTGTGACGTCGTTTATGACAGCGTCGGCAAGGACACCTATCCAGGATCGCTCGATTGCCTGAAACCGCGGGGCCTTTGGGTCACCTTCGGTCAATCCTCTGGCCCAATAACCGATTTCAACCTGGCGCTTCTCGCCCAGAAAGGCTCCCTGTTCGCAACGCGGCCGACGCTCTTCAGTTACATTGCCAGCCGCGAAACGCTGGAGGCAACGGCAGGCGAACTGTTCGATGTCGTCCAGAAAGGAATCGTCAAGATTGGCGTCAACCAGGAGTACCGGCTCGCGGATGCCGTTCAGGCGCATCAGGATCTCGAGGGGAGAAAAACCACCGGCACGACAGTTCTGATCCCGTAAGGCCGGGAACCTGATGCGATCCGCACGAGCACTGGATTTGTCTCGAAATCTCTACAGCCCGGCGATGCGCTATTTTCTGGCCGTCGCCGAAGCTGGCTCGATCCGCGCGGCGTCCCGGGACCTCAATGTGGCGTCCTCTGCCGTCAACCGGCAGGTACTCTGGCTGGAACAAGCCCTCGGCCTGCAACTCTTCGACCGTGTCGGCCGACGTCTGCGTCTGTCTCAGGCCGGGGAACTGCTGCTGGCCCACATCCGGCGCACCTATTCCGATTTCGAGGGCACGGTTGCCGAACTCGACGCTCTGAAGGGGCTGCGCCGGGGTACGGTGTCGATCGCTAGTGTTGAAAGCGTTGCCGAGAAGCTCCTCCCGGCGGTCATCAGCTCTTTCCGCAAGAGCTATCCCGGCATTCATGTGAACGTCTCGATTTCCTCTTCAAAGGAAGCTGCACGCAAGGTGGAAGCCGCGGAAGCGGATGTTGGCTTCACCTTCGATCCGCCGGAAACCTCCGCCCTGACCATCGCCTTTCACCATGATCTCGTCATCGGGGCGTTGATGCGCCCAGACCATCCGCTGGCGGGTGCGAAATCGCTGGGTTTACAGGACTGCCTGAAATATCCGGTGACGCTTCCGGCAGAGGGTCTGTCGCTCCGCACGCGCCTCGACATCGTACGCAGCCGGATACCCGGAGCATCACGCACCTATGTCGAAGCCAATTCTCTCAGGCTGATGCGGGCTCTTGCCCGGGAGGAACAGGTGATCGGCTTTCAGACGTTGATTGGCTGTGAGGACGATCTTGCGAACGGTGTCCTGATCTTCAAACCTTTGTCAGATGCGCCGCTTCAGGCCGACAGGCTCTGTGTGGTAACGTCGTCTCTGCGTGCTCTTGCGCTTGCGCCGGGCATGTTTTTCGATCACGCCGTGCTCGCTTTGCGGGACCAACTTCCATCCCTTGATGCCAAATAGGTATCATTAAGGTCTCAAATGAGCGCTTTGGATCCGTGTTTTTTTAAGGCACATTTTTTGTGACAGTTTTGCGGCAACGCGCCGCGCAAGGGAGAAAACTGATGGGGCGTTTGTCAACGCAGGTTCAGAACCCAGCCATGGAAAGGCCGGCCGGAGGCCAGTTATTCAATCCGAGGCGCAAGGGTGAGGCGCACGGCTCTATCCCCCCATACCAGACACACCAGAAAAGCGGCACTGCCATTCCTGCACTGAAGAAATGCAAATGCGCCTTCCAATCGATATTGGCTGCCCCTTTGCTTGCCGTTTGGTCTTCTGAGGAAAAAGGAAAGGTCCACCATGCGTGACACGATCCGTTTTCTGAAAGGTGGCGAAGTTGTCGAGCTGGCGAATGTCGGGCCGACTGAAACCGTTCTCGATTATCTGCGCCTGCGCCGCCGCGAAACGGGCACGAAGGAAGGCTGCGGGGAGGGTGATTGCGGGGCATGTACCGTCGCGCTCGGCCGCCTGATCGATGGCAAGCTTGTCTATCAGCCCGTCAACAGTTGCATCCAGTTGCTTGGCATGATCGACGGCGCTGAACTTGTGACCGTGGAAGATCTGTCGCAGGACGCGCGGTTGCATCCGGTCCAGGCTGCAATGGTGGAAATGCACGGCTCCCAATGCGGTTTTTGCACGCCGGGCTTCATCATGACGCTGTTTACGCTCTATCACGATACGGGCGCTGAAAAGTCACGTAAAACCGTAACCGAATGGCTAGCGGGTAATCTGTGCCGTTGCACAGGCTACCGGCCGATCATCGAGGCAGCGCTCGAGTCTTGTTTCGACGCCGCTGACGACGCTTTTTCATGGCGAGCCCACGAAACGCGGGAACAACTGCGGCAGTTGTCCGACAGCAGTGACGTCTTCATTGGCGATAGCGACTGCTTCTTTTCGTCCCCGGCGACACTGGACGGCCTGGCAGCGCTATATGGTCAGCATCCGAACGCAACCCTGGTCGCCGGTGCGACCGACGTCGGTCTGTGGATCACCAAGCATCTGCGGGAATTGCCCAAGATGATCTGGCTTGGCCGGATAGAAGGTCTCGACCGAGTGGAAGACAGCCCGTCAGGCGTTCTCATCGGCGCGACGGCAACCTATGCCGCGACCGAAGAAGCGATGACAAGCTTGTCCTCGAACCTGGGTGAACTCTGGCGCCGGATCGGCTCGAAACAGGTTCGCGCCTCAGGAACAGTCGGCGGAAACATTGCCAACGGCTCACCGATCGGCGATACACCGCCCGCCTTGATAGCGCTTGGGACGACGCTGGAACTGCATTCGGCAGAAGGCTCAAGAGCCCTGCCGCTTGAAGACTATTTCATCGACTACGGCAAACAGGATCGCCGGCAGGGTGAATTCGTCACTGGCCTCTTCGTGCCCCGTCTGTCCGCCAACCAGGCTTTCCGTTGCTACAAGATCACGAAGCGCTTCGATCAGGATATTTCGTCCGTCATGGGGGCTTTCCGCCTGTCGCTGGACGGAGAGGGAGTGATAACGGATGCACGGATTGCCTTTGGCGGCATGGCCGGAACGCCGAAACGGGCAAGCGGAGCAGAGGCAGCCTTGAAAGGGGCCTCGCTGGACGACCCGTCCACATGGGGGGCTGCCATGCAGGCACTCCTGTCAGACTTCACGCCGCTGACGGATATGCGCGCAAGCGCCGAGTATCGCATGGAAACCGCAAGGGCCCTGCTCGCCAAGGCCTTGATGGAGGTCAGCGGCACAGCGCCGGAAGAAGTTCGTGTGCTTGCAAAGCGGGAGGCAGGCCATGACCGCGCAGCTTGACCCGAACGATCTGACGACGCCCCTCAAGCATGTCCGAAAGGCTTTGCCGCATGACAGCGCGGCAAAGCATGTTTCCGGAACGGCGACCTATATCGATGACATGGTGGAACCTGTCGGCACGCTTCATCTGGCGCCCGGCTGGTCGCGGCAAGCAGTCAGGGGCCGGATCCTGGCTCTGGATCTCGAAGAAGTCAGGTCTGCCCCAGGTGTGGTTGCTGTCCTGACCGCAGACGATATCCCCGGTCGGAACGACTGCTCGTCCGCCTTTGGTGACGATCCGGTACTCGCCGAAGAGGAAATCCTGTTTTACGGTCAGGTCGTTTTTGCGGTCGTTGCCGAAACGAGAGACCAGGCGCGAAAAGCAGCGCTGAAGGCAAAGATAGACGTTGCCCCTATCACGCCCATTCTGACGGCTGAAGACGCGGTTGATGCCGACACGACGGTTCTGCCCGATTATCAGTTCCGGCGTGGGTCACCTGAAACCGGAATGAATGCGGCAGAGGAAGTCCTGTCCGGCAGCATGAAGATCGGCGGACAGGAACATTTCTATCTGGAAGGCCAGGTTGCCATGGCCCTGCCGCAGGAAGACGGCGGCATGATGGTCTATTCCTCGACCCAGCACCCAACCGAAATCCAGCACACGGTTGCCAAGGTGCTCGGCGTGCCCGATGCAGCGGTCACGGCTGAAGTGAGGCGCATGGGCGGAGGTTTCGGGGGCAAGGAATCTCAGGCAAACCAATGGGCCGCGCTGGCGTCCATAGCCGCCGCCCACACGGGACGGGCCTGCAAGATCCGCCTGGACCGCGACGACGACATGATCATGACCGGCAAGCGGCACGATTTTAAGGTCAACTGGCAGGTTGGACATGACAGCGAAGGCCGCATCCGCGCCGTCGACATGGAGTTTCTGGCCCGTTGCGGCTATTCGGTCGATCTTTCACTCGGCGTGAACGACCGAACACTGTTTCATGCCGATTCCAGCTATTTCTACCCAGACGCACTCATCCGCTCGCGCCGGCTGCGCACGGACACCTGCTCCAACACCGCGTTTCGCGGGTTCGGTGGACCGCAGGGCATGCTTGCCGCCGAAAGGATGATCGATGCGATCGCGATCACACTCGACAAGGACCCGTTGGAAATTCGGAAACTGAATTTCTACGACGGCGAACGGAACCTGACCCCCTTTGGCATGCCGGTTGAAGAGTACCAGGTCATGCATGACCTGATAGACCAGTTGGAGGAAAGCTCGGACTATTGGGCCCGCCGGGACGATGTTCGCTTCTTTAACGAAAACAATGCCGTGCTGAAAAAGGGCCTGGCCCTGACGCCGGTAAAATTCGGCATTTCCTTCACGCTGAAACATCTCAACCAGGCCGGTGCGCTTGTTCACCTTTATACCGACGGCTCTGTTCATCTGAACCATGGCGGCACCGAGATGGGGCAGGGGCTCTACCAGAAAGTGGCCCAGGTTGTTGCGGAGGAGTTCGGCGTCAGTCTGAACAAGGTGCGCATCACCGCCACCAATACGTCCAAGGTTCCCAATACCGGCCCGACAGCGGCTTCCTCCGGCACAGACCTCAACGCCATGGCAGCAAAAATTGCAGCCAAGGAAATCAAGAACCGCCTGATTACCTTCCTGTGTGAGCAGCACCAGTGCGGACCGGAGGCGATATTCTTCGGGGACAACAAGGTGGTCGTTGGAGACCAGAGCTTTGCTCTGGCTGATGTCGCGAAACAGGCGCATATGGCGCGCATCCAGTTGTCCCATGCAGGGTATTACGCAACGCCCGGCATCACGTGGGACAGGGAAAGTGCTACCGGCCGACCGTTCTACTATTTTGCCTTTGGCGGTGCTTGCGCCGAGGTGACAATCGACACCATGACCGGCGAAATGACGGTCGATCGCGTGGATATTCTCCACGACGTCGGCCATTCGCTGAACCCGGCCATCGACCTTGGCCAGATCGAGGGTGGGTTCGTGCAGGGCATGGGGTGGCTCACCACCGAAGAACTGATCTGGGACGAAACAGGCCGCCTGCGCACCCATGCGCCCTCCACCTACAAGATCCCGACCGCCTCGGATATTCCCGAGGAATTCAACGTCCGTCTCTATCAGGGCAGCGGAAATCCGCAGGCGACCGTTTACCGGTCCAAAGCTGTTGGAGAACCGCCCGTCATGCTGGCCAATGCGGTCTTTTGCGCCATCAATGATGCCGTCGCGAGCCTTAGTCCCGGCCTTGTCCCGAACCTTGATGCCCCTGCAACGCCTGAGGCGATCATGAAGGCCGTGCAGGATATGCGCCGGAGGAAGATCGCCTGATGAAGGTCTGGGGGCAAATTGCCGACTGTTTGAAGCGAAGCGGCGCTTGTGCTCTCGTAACCGTTGCCCGCGCCGATGGCTCGACACCTCGCGATGACGGCGCGAGAATTGTAGTGACGGCTGACGGCGGTTTTTATGGCACCATAGGCGGCGGCACCCTTGAGTTCGAAACGATCCGTCGCGCTGTGACTGCGATCCGCGATTGCGCAGCTTCCTTCGTGTTGCAAAATGTATCTCTCGGTCCGGATCTCGGCCAGTGCTGCGGTGGCCGTACGCAGATTGCCATCGAGGTCCTGACAGCGTCATCGCTTGAAATGGCTGAGGCGCTCTCGCGAAAGGAAGCCGAACGGCATCCGTTTTCAACCGAGGCCCACGTTGTGAACGGCGTCGTCCAACCGCGGCGACTGCTTTCAGCTGCTTCAAAGAGCAGAATATATCTTCAGCATGATCAAGGAACAGGCAATCAGCTGCTGATTGAGCAATTCGGGAGCCGGCGGCGCGAGCTTTATCTTTTTGGAGCAGGTCACGTCGGCAAGGCGGTTGTCCTGGCGCTTGCACCCTTGCCGTTCAGCGTGACGTGGATTGATAGCAGAGCAGACCAGTTTCCAGGCGCAGTTCCAGGCAATGTTACGAAAATCGCCACTTCGGATCCTGCTGCCATCCTCGATCAGGCTCCCGATGGGGCGTTCGTTTTGGCGATGACCCACTCACACGCACTGGATGAAGAGATCATGGCACGTGCCTTGCTTCATCAACGTTTTGACTATTGCGGTGTCATCGGCTCCAAAACCAAACGCGTGCGCTTCCTGAAACGCCTGAAGGCCCGGGGGCTCACTGACACCTTGACGGCAAACATGGTCTGTCCCGTGGGCGTGACGGCTGTCAGATCAAAAGAGCCGGCATCGATCGCCGCGGGAATAGCAGTCGACTTACTGGTTCGCGATGAAGCTGAAAATCATCAACAGGCTGCTGCAGGCGGGGGGCTTGCACAAAAACTAACACTTGGTCAATAAGGCGGCATTCGCTTGGGGGACGGCGTGGCAGAAACGGTAACAACAACAGGGGACGCCGGCATGGCGCGGCAAAGCAGGTCCGGCAAGGACACATTGCTTGACGCCCGTGGGCTGACCAAACGCTTCGGCGACATTTTAGCCAACGACAGGGTCGATCTCGTCATCAACAGAGGCGAGATACACGCGCTTCTGGGCGAAAACGGCGCGGGCAAATCGACTCTGGTCAAGATGTTCTACGGCTCCCTGGAACCGGATGGCGGCGAAATCCTTTGGCAAGGCAGGCGGGTGGACATCGGCAATCCCGCCGCTGCCCGCGATCTCGGCATTGGAATGGTGTTCCAGCACTTTTCGCTGTTCGAAGCCTTGAGTGTCGTTGAGAACATCGCGCTGGCTTTGCCCAATCCGGGTAGGATGTCCGAACTTTCCAACCGCATCCAGTCCGTATCGCGCGACTATGGCTTGCCGCTCAACCCGGGTGACATCGTCGCCGATTTGCCTGTCGGCATCCGCCAGCGCATCGAGATCGTGCGGTGCCTGCTTCAGGAACCGCAGCTCATCATCATGGACGAGCCGACTTCGGTGCTGACACCCCAGGAAGCGGACCTCCTGTTCCTGACGTTGGAACGCCTGGCGAAGGAAGGTTGCGCCGTACTTTACATCAGCCACAGGCTGGAAGAGGTGAAACGCATCTGTCACCACGCGACCATCCTCCGGCATGGCCAGGTGGTGCGCGAATGCGACCCGACAAAGGAAACCCCGGCGTCTCTGGCAAGCATGATGGTGGGGGCGGATGTGGCTTCCGTCAGTGCAAGCGCTCAGAAACCTGTGATCGGTGAAACACGCCTTGCCTTGAAGAACCTCTCCGCAAAAGCCGCAACACCCTTTGCAACGGCCCTCAACAACGTCTCGCTGGATCTGCGGGCAGGCGAGGTTGTTGCGATCGCAGGTGTTGCCGGCAACGGTCAGGGCGAACTGTTCGATGCCATTTCCGGCGAAATGCCGGTGGCAGCCGATATGGTAGTCCTGGATGGCAAACCATGCGGCAACCGGAACATAACCTGGCGCCGCCGGCAGAATGCGGCCTTCGTTCCCGAAGAGCGGCTCGGCCACGGTGCCGTGCCGGGCATGAAACTGTCTCAGAACATCGTGCTGACACGCCACAGCACAGGCGACAAGCTTGTGAGCGCCGCATTCCTTTCAGCCGCCAATGCCGGCAAGATGGAACAGCGCATCAAGAAAACCTACGACGTGCGCATGTCCCATGACGACCCGGAGGCGCGGTCCCTGTCAGGCGGTAACCTGCAGAAATTCGTCGTTGGCCGGGAGCTCGACCGCAAGCCCGGTGTGCTGATCGTCAATCAGCCGACCTGGGGTGTTGACGCAGGTGCCGCCGCTCTTATCCGGCAGGCCCTGATTGACCTCGCCCGTTCGGGATCAGCGGTTCTGGTGATCAGCCAGGACCTCGATGAAATCTTTGAAATCGCAGACCGCATCGCGGTGATATCAAGGGGCTATCTGTCGGCAGCAGAACCAACGGATGACATGAACCGCGAGCGGGTCGGGCTGCTCATGGCAGGCGGCGCGGAAGCGCAAGGGGAGGTTGCCTGATGCGCGTCGAACTCGTTAAACGCAAAGAACACAGCCGCAAAATGGCGTTGCTGTCGCCGTTGATCGCCGTCGGGCTGACCGCAATCGCAGCCGGAATCATTTTCTCAATATCCGGCCATAACCCATTGTCCGGACTGTACAAGTTCTTCATTGAACCTCTGACACAGGAATGGTCCTTCAACGCAACGATCGCCAAGGCGACACCGCTTATCCTGATCGCCTGCGGCTTGTCTGTCTGCTATCTGTCGAACAACTGGAACATCGGCGCGGAAGGCCAGTTCATTGTTGGAGCCTTGTTTGGGTCTGCCTTGCCCATCCTGATGCCGGATTTCGAAAATGCCGCAACACTGCCGTTGATGATGGTCTTCGGCGTGATCGGTGGTGCCCTCTGGGCTCTGATCCCCGCAGTGCTGAAAACCAGGTTCAATACCAATGAAATCCTGACCAGCCTGATGCTGGTTTATGTCGCAAGCCTGCTTCTGGACTATCTGGTGCGTGGGCCATGGAGAGATCCGGGTGGTTACAATTTCCCGGAATCGGCGATGTTCTCTGACGCCGCCACCTTGTCCACCATCCCGGGAACCTCGCTCAGCTTTGCAGCGCCGATCACCTTGATCGTGGCCATCGTGCTTGCTGTCATTCTCGGGAAAACCCTAAAGGGCTTCGAGATCAGGGTGATGGGGGAAAGTCCGCGCGCAGGCAGCTTTGCCGGATTTTCAGCCAAGAAGCTGACGCTGTTTTCCTTTGCGACCGCCGGGGGCCTTGCAGGTCTCGCCGGAACGATGGAAGTGTCCGGAGCGCTCAATCAGCTCCTGCCGACAATCTCGCCGGGCTACGGCTTCACGGCCATCATCGTTGCCTTTCTCGGCCGCCTGAACCCCTTCGGGATCATCGTCGCGGGCTTCGTGCTGGCCTTGTCCTATATCGGCGGGGAGGCGGTGCAGTCCGCAATGGGGGTCTCCAACAAGATTGCCAGCGTCATTCAGGGGCTGTTGCTTTTTTTCGTGCTCGCCTGCGACACGCTCATCCTCTATCGCATCCGATTTGTCGGCCGGCGCGGCTCGGCTGGGGAGGCCTCTCATGTTTGAAGCCGTTCTTCTGACTGTCATCACCGCGGCAACACCGCTGTTGATTGCCGCAATCGGCGAGCTTGTCGTTGAACGCTCCGGCGTGCTGAACCTCGGTGTCGAAGGCATGATGATCATGGGGGCCGTCGTCGGCTTTGCCGTTGCCAATCAGACAGGGTCCGGAACACTTGGCGTCATTGCCGCAGTTGCCGCCGGCATGGCCATGTCGGCCCTGTTCGGCTTCCTTGTCCTCGTTCTTGTCACAAACCAGGTCGCAACCGGCCTCGCATTGACCATCCTCGGGATCGGCTTTTCCGGCCTGATCGGTGAAGCCTTTATAGGCATCCCGGGTTTGAAGCTGCCGGACCTCTACATTCCGGTACTGTCGGAGATCCCGTTCTTCGGGCCGGTCTTCTTCCAGCAGGATGCACTGGTTTACATCAGTTTTGCACTCGTCATCGCGGTCGCCTATTTCCTGTTCCGGACGCGCCTCGGTCTTGTGCTTCGTTCTGTTGGCGACAACCATGGCTCGGCTCACGCTCTCGGCTATTCGGTGATCCGGATCCGATTTGCAGCCGTTCTGTTCGGCGGTGCCTGTGCGGGCCTTGCGGGCGCTTACATGTCGCTTGCCTATACGCCTCAATGGGTGGAAAACATGACGGCAGGCAGGGGCTGGATCGCACTTGCTCTGGTCGTATTTTCGTCCTGGCTGCCGCTGCGCGTCGTGATCGGCGCCTATCTGTTTGGCGCGGTCAGCGTGCTGAACCTGCATGCACAGGCCGTCGAGCTGGACATTCCGTCCCAGCTTCTGTCCAGCTTGCCGTATCTTGCGACTATTTTGGTGCTTGTGCTCATCTCCGCAAACCGGAGACTGACACTCGTCAATACGCCAGCCTGTCTCGGCAAGCCATTCGTTCCAGACCGGTAAGCCTCCCAGCCGCCGGTCGGCCCGGCCCCGGTGCGATCGGGGGCCTGGCCAAACACAAGATCGCAACCAAGAGATCGAACAGAGGGGAAAGAACCAGATGAAATCTCTTTTGAAAGCAACCGTTGCTGCCGTTGCCTTCGCTGCTGCCGGCTCTGCGGCAAACGCTGCTGACGTCAAGGCCTGCTACATCTATGTCGGCCCGGTCGGTGACTTCGGTTGGTCCTATCAGCACGATCAGGGCCGTCTCGAAGCCGAAAAACATTTCGGCGACAAGCTGGAAACCGCTTATCTTGAAAGCGTTCCGGAAGGTCCGGATGCAGAGCGCGCCATCGAGCGTTTTGCCCGTGAAGGCTGCAACATCATCTTCACGACTTCCTTCGGTTACATGAACCCGACCATCAAGGTCGCCAAGAAATTTCCGGACGTGAAATTCGAACACGCCACCGGCTACAAGACCGCCGACAACGTCGCGACCTATAACTCCAAGTTCCATGAAGGCCGTTACATTATCGGTCAGATTGCAGCAAAACAGTCGAAGTCCGGCGTCGCAGGCTACATCGCGTCCTTCCCGATCCCGGAAGTAGTTTCCGGCATCAATGCGTTTCTTCTGGGTGCCCAGTCCGTCAATCCAGATTTCAAGCTGAAGGTCGTTTGGGTCAACTCCTGGTTCGACCCGGGCAAGGAAGCTGATGCTGCCAAGGCACTGCTCGACCAGGGCGCCGACATCATCACCCAGCACACCGATTCCACGGCACCTCTCCAGGTGGCTCAGGAACGTGGCGCACACGGCTTCGGCCAGGCATCCGACATGATCCAGTTCGCCCCGGAAGCCCAGTACACCGCTATCGTCGATGATTGGGGTCCCTATTACATCGAACGTATCCAGGAAGTTATGGACGGCACCTGGGAATCCAAGAGCACCTGGGCAGGTATCTCGGAAGGCCACGTCGTGATGGCGCCCTACACGAACCTCCCGGATGACGTCGTTGCCATGGCCAAGGAAACCGAAGCCAAGATTGCTGGTGGCTGGGAGCCGTTTACCGGCCCGATCACCAAGCAGGACGGTACCGTCGCTGCTGAAGAAGGTGTCACCCTCGACGATGGCGCTATCCTCGGCATGAACTGGTACGTCAAGGGCATCGACGACAAGCTGCCTCAGTGACTGCTTTTACCACGCTTCCAAGACGGCCCGGACCTTTCGGTTCCGGGCCGTTTTTATGTTCAGTACCTATCACCAGGACACGCGACAATCGCACTGGTTGCCTATTCAATAGTATGCTTCAATTGATTGAACCGGTTTTCTGGCACCTCCTGAAAACAGAACAGAGATCTCGTTGCTCATCCAGGTGGACTGATGGCATGAAACAGAACAGGACCCTTGACGTATGATCCACCGCCGCGACCTCATGCTGGCTGCAGCCGCAGCCGGGTCTGGCAGCATCGCCGGCCTGACATCCGAAAGTCTCTCAGCGCAGTCGGAGGAAACCCCACAGCAGCTCGACAAGGAGCAGGGGTTCAGACTGGCCCTTGGCGGTGGTGCCGCAAAAGCGTTTGCCCATATCCCCATTCTCGAGGCGATGGACGACCTGGGGGTCAAACCCGTTGAAATAGCCGGAACGTCTATGGGCTCAATCCTGGGCGCATTTTATGCAAGTGGCATGAGCGGACGCGAAATCAGACAATTTGCCGTCGATCTGTTTACGCAAAAGACCCAGTTGCTTCAAAAACTGTTCCTGACAGATGGCCGCACGTGGTCATCACTGTTCAATGTCGTCCGCCCCGCAATCATTGATCCGGTAGTTCTGTTTGAAACGCTTTTCCCGCCGGCCCTCGCAGAGCGGTTCTCGGATCTGAAATTGCCGATGAAAATCATCGCTACGGATTTTTACACCCAGTCCCAGGTCGTTCTGGAGGAGGGGCCTTTGCTTCCGGCGATCGCGGCGTCTTCAGCTCTTCCGATGCTGCTGACACCGGTCAGGATAGACGGGCAAGTTTTGATCGATGGCGGCTTGGTCAACCCGACGCCGTTTGATGTCTTTCCGGATGACGGTGTCACGACAATTGCGGTTGATGTTACGGGAAGTGATTTCGCGGAACGAAAAAGTGGCCTGCCGAGTGGCCTGGAAACCTGGATCGGGTCTTTCTCGATTACCCTGCATTCGCTTGTGGCCGCAAAGCTGGCCTGTGCGCGACCCGATCTGTTGATCGAACCACCGATTGGCCGCTTCAAGACCATGGAATTCTTCAAGATTGCAGACATCGTAAAGGCGGCAGAACCGGCTGGAGAAACCTTCAAACGCGGCCTGGCCAACCTTCTGGAAAGCCGGTAGTTCGTCCGATTGTTCAGGTGTCTTAGATCGCCGGGTCGCGACGCTCGAAGATTTCCTTTAGCGCCGCGGCTTTTTCCGGTGACCACCCCTCCGGATCAACAACGGCAGCCCAACCGTCAATATAATCCGGTGCGACGTAGTAATGGCCGTGCCGGGGCACATCCAGCGCAAACAACGAATCCAGCGCGATCTGAAGCATTGTCACCACGGGAAACCACGACAGCTTTTCGGAAACGTCGGGAGCGCGCGGTGCTGCCAGCCAGGCGGGCGGTTTGAACGCCGTATCAAACGTGAAATTGACAATCGGATCGCTACCGTAGTTGAGAAACACTGTGCGGATCGGACCCCACGGGGTAAAATTGCCCTCCAGTCCGCCATATTGATCCATCACCCGGACAAGCGAGCCGTTTCCGAAGTCTGGACGCCAGGCGGGGCTACCCGCGTTTCGCCTGTCCCGAACTTCCGACCAGTAACGAGAGAAAAAGGGCGACCCTGCCCAGAACGCTCCCTGGATCGGATCTCCCAACATATCGAACAACGGCAGGGTTGCCTGCGAGTTGAACGCGCCCTGGCTTAGCCCGTGCACGTAAAGATCCGGCCGGCTGTCTTTCGGCAGTTTCGTCCAGTGCGCATAGACAGTGTTGAACAGGGCTCGCGCCTGGTCGACGCCGTAGTCCGGATGGGCAGCCAGCGCCAGAAAACTGGTGAGATAGGAATATTGAACAGCCACCGTTGCCACATCGCCGCCAAGCATGAAATCAATCGTATCGTGGGCTCCCGGGTCCATCCAGCCTGTGCCGGGGGGTACCACCACGACAAGAACGGATCTTTCGAAACCACCCACGCGGATCAGTTCCTGCAAGGCAGTTTGCGCACGCTCCTCAGCGGTATCGCCCGATCTGCGCCCAATATAGACCCGTATCGGATCTATGGCTTTGTCCGGCGAGAATTCGGCAATCTCATCGGCTGTGGGAGCGGAAGCGACATAGTGCCGGCCCCAACGTCCCATTTCCTCCCAGCGAACCAGCGACTGGCTGCTGCCGGTTTTTTCCGGGTCCTCGGGTTTTGCAACGTCCGGTTCCAGCATCATGTCGGCAGCCAGGAACGATGTGTCAGCCGCACGAAAGGCGTTGCGCACCAGCGCGCCATCGACAAGCGCCCAAAGCAGCCAACCGACCAGAACAACGGACAGGACAATACCAACACGCCTTGGCAGAACTTTCTCCAAGATGTTGGCGACGGTTCGTCGTGCAACTCCGGCCAACCGGAACACCAGCCAGAACACAAGTGCGATGATTACGCCAACAGAAACAATGAACAGTGGCGCCGCGGTTTCCAGAGGAGGCAGCCCGACGGCATCCCGGGTGGCGTTCTGCCAACTGGCCGCCTTCGAAAGGCTGTAGACCATGATCGCAAGAGAAATCCCGACGGACACGAGTAGCCAGAGGTTCCTGATCCGCCCCTTCGGCTCCGGCAATTCTAGGTAGCGCCAGATACCCCGTGCCAAAAGGGTTGCTTCATACCCCACTGCGGCCGCGACCGCCGCCAGCGCCGCCTGGACAATTGGCTCCCTCGGCATCATTGACGGTGTCAAGGCAGCACCGAAAAAGCTGGCGGCGACAATGAGGCCGGTCGGCGAAATCCCATCTCGGAATGTCTTCAAGACCGGCATTCGCGCGCACTCCCTGATGCGTTATCCTTTTCATGACGCAGAATTTCGCGACCGGGACGGGACGTCAAGACAACCTTGGGTAAACAATGGCAGCTTTGCAGCAATCTTTTGCCCATCCCCGTTATCCACCATCGAACAGACCAAAATTACGCTGCGTCTTTTGGAGTTTAGACGGTCTTAACCGTTGTCGGGTCTAATTTTCACAATCGCGGATCGAAGGGCAGAAAGATCTATCCGCGTAAAGGGATCACACTGATTTTCGTTTGCAAGTTCCGTGAAAGATTGCAGCGCTAAAAATCGAATGTGATCCAATGCCGGGTCAGCACAGCAGGTTAAAGACCTCTCGCTGATAACCGGACATGGCAAGCCGGGGGGCACCGGTTCGTCTGTGGCAGAGACATTGGGCCGGCCAGGAATATCAACACGCTCCATTCGGGAGCTAAGGACTCTGTCATCAGGGCGGTTAAGCCAATGAATTTAGATAAACTATTGCGAATGGGGTTTCCGGCGCTCTGCGCTGCCCTTACGCTGCTTCTTGGTGTAAACGCCTATTCTCTCTACAGTGCACAATCAGACTACCTGCGCAAGGTTCAGCTGGAACGCTCTGTTCTCAATGACGCGCTCCGGTTCAACACTGCTGCTCTTGAAAAGCTGATTGCTCGGTACGGCGCGTTCAAAAGCCCGGAAGACGCAACCGAGGCCAGAAACACCTACGAAAACCTTGTAAACGCCTTCGAAACATGGCCCAGCGACGCCTATAGCGAGATTGTCGGTCCTTCGGACTATATCCAGCAAAAATTGCTCAACATCGTTCGCGCCAGCAACCGGGTTAAACCGTTCCTGGAAACACTGGACGACCAGACATCCGTCAACAATGCTCTTATCATCCTGCAGGGAATAGAAAGTTCGCTTGAGCAAATCAATCAGATGGTGACTGAGGAAGCCGGCACGCAAATGGTGGCGGCCAGAGACCGCTTCCACTTCCAACAGATCTTGCAGGACCTTCTCATTGTTGCGTTTCTATTGGCGAGCTTTGGGTGGATATGGTTCTCCAACAAGCGCAGCCAGATGCTGCAGCTGCAAACAGATACAAGCCGTGAGCAGATGGAACTTCTGGAGCACCGGCTAAACCATGACAGCGTCACCGGCCTTATAAACTATCGCGTTTTCGCGGAAACCGTACGCTCTACCCATGAAACACTGTCTTCGGGCCAGACCTTGAGCATTCTCAACATCGATCTGGAATCCCGTCTTCCGGCGATCAACAAATTCAGCCTGTCGACCGAAGAAGCCATCCTAAGGTCGACTGCGGACTTGTTGCGACACGCCGTCGACCGTATGGAGGGAGAAAACTGTCTGGCCCGATCTGCCGGCAAGGGCTTTTTGCTGATGACCATCAGCGACGAGGACCTTGGCCTGACTGCGTCTGTGATTGCGAACCGCATCCATGACATTTTTCTGCGTCCGATCCCGACGGCAGTTGGCTCATTTTTGATTTCTCCGGCCATCGGCTACGCGGATTCGTCAACTGTCGAGCGGGACGCGGCGGATATTATCCGCAATGCAGATCTGGCAGTCAGCAATGCGGTCAGTTACAGCCGCCGCCGCGTCGTGACGTACGAACCGGCCATGCGTGCGGAAATGGAACGGCGGACAATCGTCGAAAACGCACTTGCCCGCGCTATCGAGGCAAACGAGTGCCTGCCTCACTTCCAGCCTCAGTTCAACCTCATGACCGGGCGGATCTTCGGCGTGGAAGCCCTGGCGCGCTGGTATCATTCGGAACTGGGCTGGATTTCACCGTCGGAATTCATCCCGATTGCCGAACGCAACGGCGACATCGTCTCGCTTGGCTGGAAGATCCTGGAAACGTCCTGCTCGGAAGTTCAGTTGCTTCCCTCTGACCTGAGCCTTTCGGTAAACCTGTCCGTCGCGCAAATCCTGAGCGACGATGTCGTCGCGATGCTGGACGAGTGTCTGGGGCGCACGGGCCTTCCCGCTTCCAGATTGAAGCTGGAAGTCACCGAAACGACCCTGATGAGCGATCTGCGCCGCATTCAGACGACACTTTCCGAGCTGCGGTCTTTAGGCATCGGCATTTCTCTGGACGACTTTGGCGTCGGCTACTCGGCCCTGTCTTATCTGACGGATTTCGACTGGGACGAAATCAAGATCGACCGTTCCTTTGCCACCAAGGCCGTCAAGGACAAGAAACTGCGTGATATCCTCAAGATGGTCCTCGGCATTGCCGAAACCATGGGATCGCAGGTGCTGATCGAAGGTATCGAGACCGTCGAGCAGCGGGATGTTCTGGTCGATATCGGTTGCACCATCGGTCAGGGCTATCTCTTCGGTGGCCCGATGGCGATTGATGACATCACGACGCTGTTCTTCTCCGATCACTCCAGAAGCACCCTGGCGGGACTGTGATGCCTTAAACGCGAAGTCCCGCCTGAAGCTGTGCGGGTCTCAAGACCCGTTTTTGGCGACTTGCTGTTTCTTTGCTTTTCTGGATTGCCTGAACAGAGAAAAGATCAGCACGAGCCCTCCGATAGCGGCAACGAGCATAAGCTGATGGAATGGCGATCCGGCTAGGTGCTCACCTGCGCTCTGCAAACCGGTCAGATGATCATGCTCTCCGGGGTGGGCAAGTGCCGGCGCGGATGCCACGGCGAGAAGTGACGTCATCACAAGCTGTTTCATTCTGCGATATCTCCATGGGACAGGCGGGTGGTAAGGATGTCGATCAGGTCGATGTCTGACCGTTGCGACAGGGATACGAAGGTAAAGGTCATGGTTTCCCGGGCTTTGACCATCGAACCGGGAAAACTCATGTAGACGAGCTCACGGGAGGCAAAGGCGGGCGAGGCTGTGCCCACCTGCCAATTGCTGACGATCTTAGCGTCGACAAGGTGCTGCACGAGACCATCGGAGCCGGGACGGTGAAACGGGACCCCCGCAAGACGCAGGTAACTGGTCTTGTCTTCCGCTGCCCGAAAGCCGTCGATGAAGCTCACGGCGAGTGCCTGCAGTTCCTCCGCCCGGTCTGTCCGGGACGCGCCATGCACATGAGAGTGCAGATGGTCCGGACCGCCGTGATTATGCCCCGCTAGGTCTGTGTGGTCGTGGTCGTGACCGTGTCCGTGTGAATGGGAATGATGATGGTGATGGTCGTGGTGGTGGTGACCGTGATGAAACTGGTGTTCGTGCCTATGCTGGTGCCGCGCCATCGCCTTACTCCACGTCCGGGCCGGACGGAATGGACACCGGCTTGTCGATGATGGATTTGTGGGAGCCCATCTTGCCGTGGGAAACCAGGGTGCCAAGCACATCCACAATCACACGTGTTGCAAGAAGGGCGGTTATGTCGGAGCAGTCGTAAGGCGGCGAGACTTCAACAACCTCCAGCCCACAGATGCCTTCCTTGGCGACCAGCGACACAAGCTCAAGTGCTTCTCTCGGCAGAAAGCCGCCAGGTTCCGGCCAGCCAGTGCCCGGCACGAACCCGCAGTCGACGCTGTCGATGTCAAACGAGATATAGACCGCGTCTGCATCCTTCCAGGCGAGCTCCAGTGCCCGCGCGGCTGTTTCCGCCAGCCCCAGTTCCTCGACATCGCGCATGGTGAAGATGTTGGTGTTGCGCTCACGAGCAACTTCCACCCCTTCACGCGGAACCTGCCAACCACCGATGCCGATCTGAACCAGATTGACGGCCGGAACATTGACGAGATCGGTTGCATGGAACCACGGCGTCGTGTGCATCCGCTCATCCAGGTCCTTTTCCTGAATGTCGATATGCCGGTCGAAATGCACGATGCCGATGCGTTTTGAGGTGCACTGGGCAATCCCGCGTACGCAGGGAAAACCGATTGAGTGATCGCCGCCGATCATGATCGGCAAGGCCCCGGACGATGCGACGTGGGAAACAGCCCGCGTGATCTGGTCGAAGGTCTTCTCGATATTCGCCGGAATGGTGAAGATATCGCCGACGTCGCAAAGCGTCATCTGCTCCCGGAGGTCCACCCCCATCTCGTAATTGTAGGGCGTGTAGAGGGCAGAAATCTTGCGAACGCCCTGCGGCCCGAACCGTGTGCCAGGTCTGTAGGTCGTGCCACCGTCGAAAGGAATGCCGATGACAGCCGCATCATATGCGCCCACCTTGGTCACGTCTTCGATGTAGGGCGCCTTCAGGAAGGTGTTGATCCCCGCATAATGGGGCAGTTCTCCACGGGCAAAGGTCGGGATCGATTTGTCGGTGAGACTGTCCGATCCGGTCAATCCCATTCGCAGGGCCCAGGCTTTTTCCTTTTCCCAGGCAGCTGAGGGCAGGGCACCTTCCTTTTCAGCAGCCTTCCAACCCCGCAACTGCAGTTTGTCGAAGTCAGGATGATGCTGTCGATAGTTGGGGGCTCTATTGAGTTGCCCTGCGCCACGGTGGTGCGTCCTGGGGCCTGAGGTTCGATGGAAACTCATTGGATAGTCCTCATTCGTGGTTGTTACTGGCCTGATTGTCTTGAGCCTTGCTGTTTTGGGAGAACGGCATGGATTTGGTTGCCTGGGACGCACCGATGGCCCCGGCGATAGCTTCCGGCGACCGTAGGGAACCTCCGGTTGGCGATTTGAGCGGCAGGTCGTAGGTGATGGTCGCGCCATAGGCCTGGGGCGCTTGCGGATCGTGACGGATCTTGTCGAACACCAGCAACCGCGTGCCCAGCTTGAAGGCTTCATGGATATCGTGCGTCACCATGAAAACCGTCATGGACAGCTCTTTCCAGAGCCCCAGAAGCAATTCATGCATGTCAACGCGGATGCCGGGATCAAGCGCGCCGAAAGGTTCGTCAAGCAGCAGGATACTTGGCTTCTTGACCAGGGCTTGCGCGATCGCCAGACGTTGCTGCATGCCGCCTGAGAGTTGGGCAGGGTACTTGTTCGCCGCCGGCTGCAAACCGATCCTGTCGAGCAGGTCATCAATCGTCTGAAAGGCAGCCTTGCGGGCAGAGCCAAAGAGGCGTCCCGACAACCGCGAGGCTTCAAACTCGTGAGCGAGAATGAGGTTTTCAGCCACGGTCAGATGCGAAAACACCGAGTATTTCTGAAAGACGATCCCGCGGTCCGGTGTCGGTTCCGGTGGCAACGGCTTTCCATCCAGCAGGATCTGTCCCCGGCTAGCGTGTTCCTGGGAAAGCAGCATGCGCAGGAATGTTGATTTACCGCAGCCGGAAGCACCAACGATGGTGCAAAAAGACCCTGTCTGGACGTCCAGGTTGACGCGTTCCAGAACGGGCATTCTGTCATAGAACTTGGCAAGCCCCTGGACCGAGAGTTTGGGTGCAGTGCTCATAGCGCATCCCCTCCCAGATGGTGCCATCGGAAGGCGCGGCGCGACAGAAGGAGCAAGGCTCTGTCGAGCAGGAACGCCAGGAGCGTGATCCAGACGACGTAAGGCAGGATCACATCCATCGCGAGATAGCGGCGCACCAGGAAAATCCGGTAACCCAGCCCGGATGTGGACGCGATGGCCTCGGCAGAAATCAGAAAGATCCAGGCAGGCACGAGAGAGAGCCGCAGGCTGGTGATCAGGTGAGGCAGAACCTGCGGCAGTACAAGCCGCGTCACCATTTGCCAGACACTGGCCCCAAGAGTTTCGGCCTTGATGATCATCTCCCGCGGAATGTCCAGAACGGCCTGGGCCGTGGAGCGGATCATCACAGGTGCCGTACCGATCACGATCAGGGCAATCTTGGCAAGTTCGCCAAGACCGAAGGTGATGAACAGGATCGGCAGGATTGTGATCGGCGGGATCAGCGAAAAGGTCGCAAGATACGGCGCGAGCGCGCTGCGCACATGCGGAATGAAACCGATGGCGATACCAAAAGAAAGCGCCAGCAGCGTGGACACTGCCATGCCTGTCCCCAGTCGCCAAAGGCTGTCGAAACTGTCCAGCCAAAGCAATAGATCACCCGACCGGCGATCCGGCACGGTCGCCATGCGCCAGAAAGCTTCCGCCATGCTGGACAGGGGCGGCAAAAGCTTGTCGGCCGGGTTGTCGAGCCGGCGATAATGACTGGCAACCGCGTAGGTGACCACTGTCAGCACAAAGGGCAGGAGCCCAAGCGCCACGGCGGTGACCCGGGAGGGTTTCCGGTTGATGATGCGCATGAAATGATCCGATCGGTCTCTGGCTGCGGTTCCGGCACAAGGACACCGGAACCGCCGGGTCAGCAGCGGAGGCTTAGAGCGTGCCTTCTGCGGCCATTGCCATGAAACTCGGATCGAACTTCAGTTTCACATTGCCAGTATCGCCATAGATCGAGCCATCCGGGAACGACACGCCGACGAATTCCGGGCTCGGCGCACCTTCGCCCAGAATGCCTTTGTCGAACAGGAACTCGGCCACGAACTTCATCGTCTTGGGAAGTTCTGCGGACTTGGTGAACTCGACCGCATCCGCGGGCGTGTAGAACATTTTGGTGGTCGCGAGCTGCGCGTCGTAGCCGGCGAGGTCTGTGCCAGAGGCTTCAGCCATGGCGGTGCGTGCCGCGACGCCGTCGTCGCTATCGGACGACATGATCGACATCAGCTCGTACCACGCTCCTACAAGGGCCTTTCCGAAGGCGGGATTGTCCGCGAGCGTCTCGGTATTGACCATCATGATATCGATGATTTCGCCTGGAATGCCGGAGCTGTCGAATACCTTGGTAGCATTTGCTTCCGCTTCGATTTCAGACAGGAGCGGGTTCCAGGTGACGACTGCCGTGACATCCGGCGTCTGGTAGGCCGCTATCATATCCGCATCTGATGTGTTGACGACCGTCAGATCCTGTTCACTGAGACCTACCGAGTCGAGCGCCCTTGCAAGCAGGTAGTGGGAGACGGAAAGCTCCACCAGGTTGACGCTTTGTCCCTTGATATCGGCAAGTTCGGTCTTGTCCTTCAGGATGATGCCGTCGTTGCCGTTGGAGTAATCGCCGACGATAAGCGCAGTCGTGTCGACACCCCCGCCAGCCGGGATCGAAAGGGCATCCATGTTGGTCATGGAGCAGCCGTCATATTCCCCTGCAGTGTATTGATTGATCGACTCCACATAGTCGTTGATCTGAACGATCTCGACGGAAATGTCGTATTTGTCGGCCCATTTCTTCATGAGGCCACTGTCCTGCAGATAGCCCCAGGGCATCCAGCCGACATAGATGGACCAGCAGACCTTGAAATCCGTCTTTTCCTCGGCTGTGGCCGAAGTGAGGGAAAGAGGCAGCGTAAGCGCTGCGGCGAGGAGGGAAGCTTTGGCAATCGATTTCAACATCTGTGCGCGTCTCCTGTCTTGGGCCCGGTCATCAGAACCGGGCTTACGTCATGAGGTTTTTGCGCACGGCCGGGAGCAGGTTCGCGCGCGCGAAACCTCGTGCAGTTGTCTCCCGGGTTTTTGTCCCGCCGTGTCACCGGTCTATGTCGGCATGTGCCACTCAACCGGCTTGCACCTCTCGGTCCTGCGTCGTCTTGCGACCGGATCCCTAGGCGCGCTGCACGACACTTTCTAAGCAAGGGGAATGCCAGAAAGCCTCGGACGAGAATTCGTCCAACGTTTCAATGTCTTAAGAAATTCAATCTGGATTGAACTCGTCGAAACCGATCGCAATAAATGATGCTCTGAGAAGATTTTGGGCAACATGGTGAAGTTTGCACCATGCCCAGACCTTAAGCAGGCTTTGCAGGTCTATCGAAAAACAGTTTCAACCGGCGAAAGAACAGATCTGAACCAATGGCAGGAAATGCTGTTCGGTAATGCCCAGACAACAGGCGTGCGCTACCAGCAAAAACCCGGTCAAGGCCGAACCGGTAACGAGTGCCAGAACAAGCGATGGATCGCGCATCATTTCGCGAACGCCACTCATGGATTGAACTTCGGTATGTGCCATAACATTTCCTCCGGTTTGAATGTCTGCAAGAGCCAAAAGGGCGGCTCTTGCAGTCGGGATTTATTCCGCAGGTTGGTCAATCTTACCCTCGTCTCCAGAAACGTCCTGCTTTTTCTTGCCGGCGAAAAGGCCTTTGATCCATCCCTTCTTCTCTTCACCGCCGGAAGGAGAAGCGTCTTCTGGCGAGGTAGGGGCTTCCGCATCGTTCGTTGTTGCGGGTGTTCCCGGAGCAACCTGTTCGCCAAAGGCGGTAAAAAACTCACCAGCAAGACGTTTGGCGGTTGAATCGATCAGCCTGGCACCAAGTTGCGCCAGCTTGCCGCCAACCTTGGCATCAACGTCGTAGTGTAGGATCGTCGCGTCGGGTCCGTCTTCTTCCAGACGGACCTTGGCAGCTCCTCTGGCAAAGCCGGCAACTCCGCCGGAGCCTTCGCCCTCGATGGTATAGCCATTCGGCGGGTCGAGATCGTTGAGCGTTACCTTGCCGCCGAACGTTGCCTTGACCGGCCCCACCTTCAGGCGAACCTTGGCCTCCAGTTCGGTGTCCGAATGCTTGATCAGCTCCTCGCATCCTGGAATCGAGGCTTTCAGGACGTCCGGATCATTCAATGCCTCCCAAACCTTTTGCTTCGGGGCTTCGATCCGTTGGCTGTCGTTCATCTGCATGTGGCTGGTTCCCTGGTGGGTCAAACGTTATGGGTGATGCTCTGGCGATGGCCGCTACGGCGGATCATCAAGAGTTCGGCCAGAATGGAGAGTGCAATTTCTTCCGGGGCAATGGCCCCCAGATCGAGGCCTGCGGGCCCCTTGATCCGGTCGAGGGTCTGGTCCACTACGCCTTCGTCGCGCAATTTCGTCTTCAGGGCGGCAATCTTCCTGCGGCTCCCGACAAATCCAATGTGGCGCGAATCCGTCAGAAGAGCTGCCTTCAGGGCCGCCAGATCGCCGCGACCCTGGGTCGAAATGATGGAATAGATCTGCCCGTTGCTGCGAATGGGACTGGCAAACCCTTCCGCTCTTTTCCCGGCACCTGAAAAGACGGACAGGTCTTCGGGAGGCGCGCAGAAGGTCAGATCAAATCCGATGGAAGGCGCTTGGCTCGCAAGGGCAACGGCAACAGGACTGGCGCCGTAGATGACAAGCATGGGCCGCGGCAGAACCGGTTCTATGAAGATATCCATCGTCCCCTGGCTCGGACACATGTTCTTGGCAAATTGAATGCCTTCGCGCTCCTCACCGGCTTCTACCCCGATCTCAGCCAACAGGTCGGCCGGTTGAAGGGAGATCAATCGTGTCTGTCCATCTTCAAAAGCGGATTTTGCCGCCTTGATGACAGCCGATCTTGCGCAGCCACCGCCGATCCAGCCGCCGACAATGTCACCCTTCCTGTCGATCACGGCCTTGGCCCCTGCCTTGGCTGCAGTCACCGATATGGTGCGTACAACGGTTGCCAGAACGAAGGGTTCATTTTCACCCTGCAATCGGTTCATCAGGCGCGGCAGGTCTTGCACGACCTCTTGCGAGGCTTCTTTGCCGGACGCGGGAATGGAATGCTTCATCTCAACATCTCCCATCGTTCAAAGTCTCGCCAGATAAGGCTCTAGGGCTTCAAGGCTGGCGAGGTTATGGGCTGGCGCGAAGAAATCGACATGGGGCAGGGCGGCGGCCATGCCTCCGGCTGTCGGTTCATATCCCTGCCATCCAAGCAGCGGGTTGAGCCAGACAATGCGCCTGCAGCGCCTCCGTAACCGTGCCATCTCGTCCCCAAGTGCTTCTGGTGTACCCGTGTCGTAGCCATCCGACAGGATCAGGACGCAGGTGCGCGAGTGGACAACCCGGGCGGCGTGCCATCTATTGAAATCGGCCAGCGCCGCACCGATCTTCGTGCCGCCGCCGATCCCTTGCGCCATCAACCCCATGCAATCGAGCGCACGGCCAGCATCCCGCTCCGAGAGCGCTGAGGAGACATGGACAAGACGGGTATGAAAAAGAAACGCTTCTGCCTCGCGGAAGCTATCGAGCAAACCGTGCACGAAGCGAGTGAAGACACCCGTGTAGTTGTTCATCGACCCGGACGCATCGAGCAGGATCACCAATCGCAACTGTTTCTCGCGGGGGCCCTTGCGCACAAGATCGATAGGTGTTCCGCCATGGGCAATGGACCGCCGGATGGTTCTGCGCAGATCCAGCTTCCTGCCCTTTCGTTTCTGACGATCCCTGCGGGTCAATCTTATGCGCATTGCTCGCGCGAGCCGTTCGGCAAGCTCATGCGTCTGTTTCACCGCCTCCGGATCGCTGAGATGTCGAAAATCCACCTGGCCGAGGTTTTCGGCAATGCTCGCACCTTCCCTGCGTCCAGAAGGAGTGTCCTCGCTCGCCTCATCCTCTTCCCCGGGGAGACGTTCAACATCACCGGCAATCGTTTCATGTCGGTTTCCATTGGCGTCGATCAACTCGCGAATGGTCTTCATGCCCTTGCGCGTACTCGTCCCGGTAACCTTCACGCCAGATTTGACACCCTTGCCGATCCAATAGGCATCGAAGATGTCGTCGAAACGCTGCCAGTCGGACAAGCGTCCGCAAAACAGACTGCGAAAGGCGGCCTTCAAGTTGCCGGCGCGGAGCATCATTCGAGAACACAGCAACCGGCTTGCGTCCCGGGTCTCGGCCAATCCGACCTTGAAGCCACTGTCGCGCAGGGAGCGGACGAACCCGGCAAGTCGCAGCCTGAGAACCGGACCGATGTCAGCACTGGTTTCAAGGCAAAGGTCGGTCATCGCTCAGGCCACCTTTCCTAGTAGCCTGTCGGTGACTTCGTGGCTGACCCGGGCGCTGTCCTCCCGGGTTTTCAGAACACAGGAAAGCGTTTCAAAGACAAGTTCCCGGCTCTCTTGCAGGTTTTTGGCCCCAAGGCCGAGAAGAGCCGCCGCCCAATCAATGGTCTCGGCCACACCGGGAACCTTCACGAGGTCTTCCTTGCGCAGCTTGCCCATGAGCTCGGCGATCTGAACGGCGAGGGCAGGGTCGAGGCCAGGGACACGCGACAGAAGGATGCGGGCTTCGCGGTCGGGAGAGGGGTAGTCGACGAAATGATAGAGGCAGCGGCGACGCAGCGCATCGGAGAGCTCACGCGTTCCGTTGGAGGTCAGAACCACGCGCGGGATCGATGTTGCCTGAACCGTGCCGAGTTCCGGGATCGAAACCTGGAAGTCAGACAGGATCTCAAGCAGGAATGCCTCAAATTCCTCATCTGCCCGGTCGATCTCATCGATCAGCAAGACAGGCGGTTCTTCACGGCGGATTGCCGCCAATAGCGGGCGCTCCAGCAGATACTTTTCAGAGAAGACGGCTTCTTCTACCGCGTCGGCACTGTCGCCCGATCCTTCGCGCGCCTTGATGGCCAGAAGCTGTCGCTGGTAGTTCCACTCGTAGATGGCATCGGACCTGTCGAGGCCTTCATAGCATTGCAGGCGAATGAGATCGGTATTCTCCAGCCGCGCCAGAGCTTTTGCCACTTCGGTCTTGCCGACCCCGGCTTCGCCTTCCAGTAGCAGCGGGCGCCCGAGCATTCCTGTCAGGAGAAGTGCCGTCGCAAGACCTTCGTCCGCGATATAACCGGCATCCGCGAGTTGAAGCGCTATCTGATCCTTGGTCTGGGTCATGCTGGTCCGTTCGGTGAGAAGGTCGCGTCCATGGTCCTTCATGCGTTGATCCAGAATCAGTCACATGAGGACGATCGGAACGTCACCGCAGACCGTTTCCCGGAAGAACCGGCCTGCGGCATGACGACTGCTTTACCCGTGCGCGCCCAGTTCCTTGGCCGCCTGCCAGATCCGCCAGGCGTCATGCGGCATCTGGATATGGGTCGACCCGAGGAACTTGAAGGCGTCGTTCACCGCGTTGGAGAAAGCCGGCACACCGCCGACATTTGGGCTTTCACCAACGCCCTTTGCCCCGATCGGATGATGCGGGCTGGGGGTGACGGTGAAATCCGTTTCCCAATGCGGTGTTTCGACCGCCGTCGGCAGGAAGAAGTCCATAAAGGACGCACCCAGCACGTTGCCCATCTCGTCGTAGCGGATCTCCTGTCCCATCGCGATGGCGAAGGCCTCCGTCAGGCCGCCGTGGACCTGACCCTCGATGATCATCGGATTGATCCGGGTTCCACAGTCATCCAGCGCATAGAAGCGTCGTGTCTTGGCAACGCCGGTGTCGACATCAATGTCCATCACGCAGAAGTAGGCGCCGAAAGGATAGGTCATGTTGGGCGGGTCGTAATAACTGACCGCTTCAAGACCAGGCTCCATGCCCGGAGGCGGGGCATGATAGGCAGCCCATGCGATTTCCTTCATGGATTTGCGTGCCTGCGGATTTCCTTTCACCTGGAAACCGTCGACATCCCATTCCAGATCGTATTCGGAAACTTCCAGCATGTGGGCCGCGATCATCTGCGCCTTGTTGCGGATCTTGCGAGACGCGAGGGCGATCGCGGCACCGGCCACCGGTGTGGAGCGCGAGCCATAGGTCCCGAGACCGTAAGGCGCGGTATCCGTGTTGCCTTCCTCCACCATGATGTCGGCGGCCGGAATACCGATTTCCGTCGCAATGATCTGCGCCCAGGTGGTCTCGTGCCCCTGGCCTTGCGATTTGGTGCCCATGCGGGAAATCACCGAGCCGGTCGGGTGCACGCGGATTTCCGCGCTGTCGAACATTGCGACACCGAGGATATCGCAATTCTTGGACGGACCGGCGCCGACGATCTCGGTAAAGAACGACACGCCAATGCCCATGATCTCGCGGGTTTCGCCGCGTTTGAAGGCTTCCTGTTTGGCCTTTTGCTCGGCGCGCAGCTCGCGGTAGCCGATTGTGTCCATCGCCTTCTGCATGGCGGTGTGATAGTCGCCACTGTCATATTCCCAGCCAAGGGCCGAGTGATAGGGGAACTGCTCCGCTTTGACGAAGTTCTTCATCCGCAAGTCTGCCGGATCCATGTCGAGCTTCTGAGCCAGAATATCCATGGCCCGCTCGATGCAATAGGCCGCCTCCGTCACACGGAACGAACAACGGTAGGCGACGCCGCCGGGCGCCTTGTTTGTATAGACCCCGTCGACTTCCAGATGTGCAGCCGGGAAATCATATGACCCGGTCACGATATTGAAGAAACCGGCCGGCCATTTCGATGGGTCGGCGCAGGCATCGAAGCCGCCGTGATCGGCCAGAACATGCACCTTGAGCCCGGTAACAGTGCCGTCGTTCTTTGCGGCGATTTCAGCCGTCATGTGATAGTCGCGGGCGAAAGAGGTGGTGGAAAGGTTTTCCATCCGGTCCTCGACCCATTTCACCGGAACCCCGGTGACGATCGAGGCAACAATGGCGCAGATGTAACCCGGATAAGCCCCGACCTTGTTACCGAAGCCACCGCCGATATCCGGTGCAATCACATGGATCTTCTGCTCGGGGATGGTCGACAGAAGCGAGGCGACTGTGCGGATGACATGAGGGGCCTGGAACGTGCCCCAGACAGTGAGTTCACCCTTTATCTTGTCCATGGACGCAACGCACTGACAGGTCTCAAGCGGTGAGGGATGCGTCCTGTGATAGGAGATCAGTTCCTTGATGGTGACATCGGCCTCCTCAAAGGCCTTGTCGGTTTCCTCGCGGTCGCCCACTTCCCATGTGAAAATGTGGTTGTGGTGTTTGCGCGGCCCGTGGGCCCCTTCTGTCTTGCCGTCGAGATCCGGCCGCAGAACAGGGGCATCCGGGTCCATCGACTTGAAGGGATCGGTCAGGACGGGAAGCTCTTCGTATTCGACTTCCACAAGCTGGATGGCATCGTCGGCGATGTAGCGGTTTTCGGCCACCACAAAGGCAACTTCCTGGTTCTGGTAAAGCACCTTGCCGTCGGCCAGTACCATCTGCACGTCGCCGGCCAAAGTCGGCATCCACGCCAAGTTGACGCCTTTCAGATCTTCCGCTGTCAGAACGGCGATCACGCCAGGCAGTTTCAGGGCCTCGGAGGCGTCGATCCTGGTGATCTTCGCGTGGGCATAGGGAGAGCGGACGAAATCGCCGAACACCATGCCGGGCAGTTTCAGATCGTCGACATACTGGCCCTTGCCCTGTGTGAAGCGGATGTCTTCCACGCGCTTGCGCTTGCAGCCCATGCCTTCCAGGGCGGCTTCACGCTGTTCCCTTGTCGGGGTCATGTCGTTCATTCTGCAGCCTCCTGAAATTCAGTACCATTCAGCTTTGCAACGGCGTACTGGATCGCCTTGACGATGTTCTGGTAACCGGTGCAGCGGCAGAGGTTTCCCGAGATCCCCATCCGGATTTCTTCTTCCGTCGGGTTCGGGTTTTCCTTCAGCAGCGTGTGCGCGCGCAGGATCATGCCCGGCGTGCAGAAGCCGCATTGCAGCCCGTGCATCTGCCGGAAGCCTTCCTGAAGCGCGGACAAGGTGCCATCCGCATTGGCCATGCCTTCGATGGTGGTAAGTTCCGCGCCGTCTGCCTGGACTGCAAACATGGTGCAGGACTTCACGGACATGCCGTTCAGTTCCACAGTGCAGGCCCCGCAATGGGACGTCTCGCAGCCGATATGCGGCCCTGTAAGATTGAGGTCCTCGCGCAGGAAATGGATCAGTAGCGTGCGCGCTTCAACAAAGCGCTGCACCTTCTTGCCGTTGACGGTCATGGTGACCGGGATCTGTTCGATATCGCTCATGTGTGTCTCCCTCGGTCCCGGTTCAGCTTTTGGCGCGCGTTGCAGCTCTTGCGAGAGCTCTCTGCAACATCACGCCGGCCATCTTGGTGCGGTATTCCGCCGGTCCACGTCCGTCCGAGGCGGGTTCGGTGATCGCCTCCGCGGCTGCAACTGCGCGGGCAACAGTCTCCGCATCCAGCGTCGAGCCGGTCAGGATGTCTCCGGCCTCCTGCGCATAAAGTGGTGTATCGGCGACATTGGTGAGCGCAATGGAACAGAAAGAGACGGTGTCACCGTTCAAGGTCAGCACCACGGCGGCGGCGGCCGTCGCATAATCGCCGACCTTGCGCTTCAGTTTTTCGTAGGCGTAGCCATGGCCCGCAGGCGGAACCGGGATTCTGACCGCTGTCAGGATTTCTTCCGGTGCAAGGGCGGTGAAATAGGCCGCTTCATAGAAGCCCCGCGCGGGAACCTCGCGCTCGCCTTCAGGACCGGTCAGGACATAGGCCGAATTCAGACACTGCATAAGCGCCGGCATGTCGTTGCCAGGATCGCCATTGGCGACATTGCCGCCAAGCGTACCGACATATCTGATTTGCGGATCGGCAATGAGAAGCGATGTTTCACGAATGATCGGCAGCTTTTCCGCAAGCAGGTCCGATGCAATCAATTCGTGCTGCGTGGTCATCGCGCGAATGGTGATCATATCGCCGTCATCCGTGATGCCCTTGAGATCGGCGATGCCCCCAAGGTCGACCAGGTGTTCCGGCGCTGCCATGCGAAGCTTCATCATGGGGATCAGGCTATGTCCGCCCGACAGAGGCCGCGCTTCGTCGCCATGGCTGACCAGGATCGCAACCGCTTCTGCAACGGACGATGGCCGGTGATAGGTGAATGCACCAGGTATCACGTCTTTCTCCTCCCTCTGCCGGCCACCCAGGGGCCGGATGCCGGTTCTCTTGAAAGGCGAATGGTTTCGCCTCCAAGCGGCAGCGTCATGTCCAAACGCAGCAAGCGGCTGGACAGTTCACGTAGGAAGAGGGTGCGGAAGTGTGCGGCGCACACTCAAGGCTCCTTGCACAAACCGCCTGCCAGACCACACGGACGGCGGTCTGTCTTGCACGAATTGCGACAGTTTTATTGACACATTCCGGAACTGAGACTGGCAGCAATTTAGAAATAGGAACCAAATTACAGAAGCTTATGGCGGCTTTTTCAGATGTGGCCGGAAGTGGAACAAACCGCACTTCAATCATGCAGGTTTGCACGAACGGCGTGTTTTTACGCTCGATACGCAGTGCAACACGTAGGAGTTGCCGGTCCCAGGCCTCTTAATTATTGGGCAGCCGCCGGTTGTTCATGACCTGCATGGCTTTGTGGCCGGCTCTGGCCAATCACCTTCAGACGCGCTTTCACCCGCCCCCACCGTGACCGGCTGACAGGAACACTCTGCGCAGACTGGCCTGCCAGAACAAGAATGCCGCCATCGCCAGAGCGCTTGTAGCTGACAACACGGTTGAGATTGACGATGTGACTGCGGTGGACCCGGTTGAAGGTTCTCGGATCAAGTTGCTGCTCTGCCTCGCTGATTGAAAGCGGGCAAAAGAACTCCCTGCTGCCGTCACATATGCGCGTGTAATGCGCGTCCGCGTGAATGGCGTAAATGTCCAGAACGCCAATCTTGGTCTTCTGGCCGTCCCGCTCGATCGGCAGCATTCCTTTCGCAGCATGTTGACCTGGACGAACGGCTTGTGCCGCAGCCTGCAAGCCTGACGCGGATTTGGCTGTTGCCGTTGTTGCAGGCACGTCTCTCGCAACGTTCTTTTCTTCGCTGGCGCTGTGCAGTGAGTTTTCATACTCAGCTTCGGTCTCGCGCGCGGAATCGATCTGGCTTTCGTGTGCAGGAACGAGCGCCAGAAGGAACAGACCAGACACCAGAAACGCAACACAGGACACCAGAATGGCGAGCATTCCAGGGCTCAAGGCCGGCGCAAGCCCCTCGAAAAGCGGCTGCCGCGTTTCGTAGGTCAAACCGGCCATGGCCGTGTAGTGCATGGCCGAAATCGCAAGGGCCAGCACCGCTGCCGAAATGACAAGAGGAGGGCGGCGACCGAGACCAAAAAGCAACCACATGGCGAGACCGGCTGCGTTGAAGGCAATCAGGAAACTTGCAAAGACGTAGGCCGGGTCATGCTCCATGCGCAAAGAACCATGAAGGGCATACATTCCGAGGTAGTGCATGGTGCAGATGCCGCTTCCCATCACAAACGCGGAAAGGCCGAGCCGAACCGGCGTCAGACGCGCATTGCTGGCGGCAAAAACCGCTATGCCGACAACAAGAACACAAACGAGAAACGACAACAGCGTCGGCAAGACAAGAAAGTCGACAGCGACCGGCAATTGCGCTGCCAGCATGCCGACGAAATGCATGGACCAGATGGCAAGCGCAAGCGTCAGCGCAGCACCTGCCAGCAACAGCCGCCGGCGCGGATCCGCCGCGCTTCTCACCTGCACAGCAAGATTCAAGCCTACAAAACTGCCCTGAAAGGCCATCACCAGGGACAGCGCAACAAGCCAGGGCTCGTGCATCACCGACATGCCGGCTATCTCCTCCCAGTAGCCGCCGCCGCATCGAGCGACGGTTCCTCCAAATCAAATGATAGGGGAAAGACAAATCCGCATCAAATTGTGAGTGAAGCCAAAGCCACAACTGCTTTCGACTACAAAATTCTCAACTTTTTTTGGAAAGTCGCGGAGGAATGCGCACAAAGCCCACACCCGGCGCCAAGCGCGCAAGTGACCGGAAACATTTAGGGAAAAAAGAGAAATGGCGGTGAGGGTGGGATTCGAACCCACGGTACGCTCTCACGCACGGCGGTTTTCAAGACCGCTGCCTTAAACCACTCGGCCACCTCACCAAACCGGTGCCTTGGCGGCCCGGCTGTTCAAACCGTTTCCTTTTTCTCAATCGGAAAGTCAAGCCGGAATCATCTGCATGAGGTTCAGGCTGGAGAAATCGTGTGGATGCGCGTAGCGGGAGGAGGCTCCTTTGGGATGTTCCGGCGCTGCTTGCTTAGAGGGGGCAGGACGGGCAGCGCGAGCGCAGGAACATCGCCAAAGGGCAGGGGCCGCCGGTCCGGTGTCGTGGGCAGGGTTTTGAACCGGCGGCCTAAGCTGGAGGTGGGGTCCAGCGTTGCTGTGACAGGGCGGTCATCAGCAATGAGGACACCCTAGGCGGAATTGACAGGGCAGAATGTGACCTGGATCACATGTGGAGCGAATGACGATTTCTTCTCACCTGTGTTTTCGGCGCAACACTTGAAAACCGGCAAATTGACGCAGCTTTTCGTCATATATTTCAGACTGTTACACCCGCCACACTTCCGGGACTGAGCCTGAAACGGCTCGAAAGCGGTGGAGAGTTGAAATTGGGCAACGGCGCGGCCTCGACGGACAGTTTACTTTGAAGTAATAAAACTACGCTTTAACAAGGGCATATGCGGGATGTATAGCGGGGGCTGGTGCATCTTGCGGGGACTGATCTGAAGATCGGAACAATGCCTTGAAAACCGGTGCGGACCGAACCACGCATCGGAATGATCGCGTGAGCTGCGGGGCCGCCAACGCGTAATGAGTAGGACGGCAGTATGCAAGGGACAGGCGGGAAATCTTGCCAGGTGAACAACCAGGTGGCAGGAACGTCTTCAGGGGAGCCGGCCGTGACGCTTGAGGTTAACTCGCGTCCTGGCCGTAAACTCAGCGCCCAGTTGCGCACTGGGTTGATTGTAGCGGCCGCTGTTTCGGCCGTCGCTGCCTGCAGCAGCGCTCCACAGCAGAAATCCAAATTCAGCCCGGAAAAATATGGCGTCAAAGGCAGTCCGCGCATGGTTGCGGAAGGTCAGCCCGTACCGAAAGGTGGCGGACGCTATATCGTCGGCAAGAAATACAAGATCGCCGGCACATGGTATTATCCGAAAGAAGACCCGGATTATAAGAGAACCGGACTCGCTTCCTGGTACGGACCGACATTCCACGGCCGCAAGACCGCAAATGGCGAAATCTTTGACCGGAACTCAATCACAGCCGCGCACACCACGATGCCGCTGCCGTCTTATGCCCGCGTCACTAACGTGGAAAACGGACGGTCGATGATCGTACGCGTCAATGACCGCGGCCCCTTCCATGGCAACCGCGTTATCGACCTGTCAGAACGCGCGGCAACCATGCTTGGCACCAAGAACGCCGGTATCGGCAAGGTGAAGGTCGAATATGTCGGTCGTGCTCCGCTGCACGGTCAGGATGAAGCATTCCTGATGGCGTCCTACCGTGGCCCGGGCGCTGTCGAGCCTGGTGCGACCATGCCTGGCACAATGCTGGCTCAGGCCGAACCGAAGCAGGTTGCCCCTCAGCAGACCGCGCCGCAGGTTACTTTCGGTGCGGTGCCCGCGCCAGCTACCCGTCCTTACATGGCAACTGCATCGACCACGACGGCTTTCCGGGCTCGGCAGACCACTGTCACTGTTGCCTTTGACCCGGCACTGGCTTTCGAAGCCGGCCAGCCGACCATTGAGGTTGCTTCGAACAATCGTTTCGAACCGGTTGAATCGGCTTATTCCCCGTCGGGCCTGGCACCTGCAGAAGGTACGCTCGGTGTGCTGCGCGTACCGGCACCGGGTACGTCCGCCGGTCTCGTCAACGGCAGTGCGATTTCGTCCTTCGCAGCGAACCGCCGAATCTCCGACGCACATTCGCTTCTCGCAAACGCTTCCGCGACGGGTCTTTCCATGCGGGAGCTGGCTGTCAAACTGGAAAACGGCGGCTAATCGGCCCGGAAGCCGGAGCATGTCCGGCTTCTTCCAGGAAGCCGCGCCTGTATGAAAAAATAAGGCAAGCGGTTTATGGCCTCCGCACATTCTGTCTCCGGATTTCAAAAAGCGTCCCGTCGTCTGTTGAGGCGAGGGGCGCTTTTTTCGTTCCTGCTCGTCTCGTCTCTTGCGGTCCCCGCGCAGGCGGCTGAAACCATCGTGACCAAAGCTCCGATGGCTTTTCTCTTTGAACCAGCCTCCGGCACCATCCTGTTTGCAAAGGAACCGGACCGCCCGTTCACGCCGGGAGCTCTCGTCAAGGTCATGACGGCAGCGACTGTCTTCAAAGCGCTGAAAGACGGTGACCTGAAGCTCGATCAAACTTGCAATGTCAGCGAGCACGCCTGGCGCACAGGCGGTGCGCCGTCAGGACGTGGGGCAACAATGTTCGCCGCCATCAAGTCTGACATACCGGTTGAAGATCTGCTGAAGGGCCTGCTGGTACACAACGGCAACGATGCCGCAATCATTCTGGCTGAATGCCTTGACGGGTCAGAAGAAGCCTTTGCGGTGCGCATGAGCGAACTTGCGCGCACCATCGGCATGAAGAACAGCCGGTTCGGCAACCCGACCGGCTATCCGGAGGTTCCAAGCCAGACGACGGTCCGGGACCAGGCAAGGCTTGCGGAATACATTCTGGAAAGCCACGCCGATCTTTATCCGATGTTTGCAATCCCGGAATTCACCTGGAACAAGATATTCCAGCGTAACAAGAACCCCTTGCTTGGTGAAATCCGTAACCTCGACGGTCTGGGCGGTGGCAACGATGCAGAAGCCGGCTATTCCGGCCTTGGGTCGGTCGACAGGAACGGCCGCCGGGTGATAGCCGCGGTAGCCGGTCTTTCCTCTGACAAGCACCGGCTGCAGACGCTGAAGGAAGTCATTGAAGGCGCCTGGGAATATTTCTCCGTCCAGACACTGTTTTCAGCAGGCGATGTTGTTGCTGACGGCCGGGTTTTCGGCGGTGTTTCCGGAAGTGTGCCTCTGATTTCCGAAAAGAACGTCAACGTTCTGTTGCCGCGCGGCGGCACACTGGACTACCGGATTCGGGTCATCTACAACGGCCCGCTTGCCGCGCCTGTCGAGGCTGGAGAGAAAGTCGGCGAAATCCGCGTGATCGGCAAGGACGGTATCGTCTACCGTTCTCCTCTTGTCACCGGAGGCACGGTTGCGGAAGGAACCTTGATCGGCCGAGCACTTGATGGCCTGCAGGAACTTCTGTTCGGCTGGATCGGTTAAACGGTCCACAGCGATTGCATTTGCTGTTAAAGCCGGTGACAAAGACCAACAAGAACAAGCGGAGCCGGGAACGGGTGTCAGGACATTTCATCACCTTTGAAGGCGGCGAGGGCGCCGGAAAATCGACACAGATCGCCCGCCTGAAAACCTATCTGGAAGGCCTGGGCCAGTCTGTCGTTGTCACGCGGGAACCGGGTGGCTCACCAGGGGCTGAAAAGATCCGGACAATGCTGCTGTCTGGCGGCGCAAAGGATCTCGGTCCGCGCGGGGAAGCAATGCTGTTTGCCGCTGCTCGGGCGGACCATGTCGACACGACTATCAAACCGGCGCTGGAGCGCGGAGACTGGGTGCTTTGCGACCGATATGCAGATTCGACCTGGGTCTATCAGGGCGAGGCCGGCGTCGACCGCGAGTATCTCAAGCTGCTGGAAACGGCAGCCGTTGCCGGCGTTTATCCTGACCTGACAATCCTGATCGACGTTCCGGTTGAAATCGGACTCGGTCGAGTGGCAGAACGCTCCCGCACGGACAACAGTGGTGGCCCGGACCGGTTCGAAGACGAAGACCTGAAGGTTCATCAGCGCAGACGCGAGTTGTTTCTGGAACTTGCAGAAATGGAATCCTTCCGATTTGCGGTCATCGACGGCTCGAAGGGCCTTGATGAAGTTGCCGCGGCCATCCGGGAAACCGTGCAGAAAACTTTCTCCAGCGATCTGCCCCAAGCAAAGTCCGCAACCGGCATTCCTGCAGAGGCGCATTAATGGCCCGTGCCAATGAACCGATCGATATTCCCGAGGTTGATGCCCTTCCGGGATATCCATTGCCGCACGAACGCGATCGACTGATCGGGCACGCGAAAACCGAACAGGCACTGCTGGAAGCTTACAGATCAGAGCGGCTACACCATGCCTGGATCCTGGGCGGGCCGAAGGGCATCGGCAAGGCGACACTCGCCTTTCGCTTTGCACGTTTCGTGATCGCCAATCCGGACAGGTTCGGGCCGGACGTCGCCGCCGCGCGCGATCTTGCCGTCATGCAGGACCATCCCGTTGCCCGGCAGCTCAGGGCAGGCGGACATCCCAATGTCCTGCACCTTAGGCGTCCCTGGGATGAAAAATCGAAACGGTTCAAAGCCGATCTGCCGGTGGACGAAGTTCGCAAAACCGTCTCTTTCTTTGGCACCACCGCATCAGCGAAAGCCTGGCGGATCTGCATTGTCGATGCTGCCGACGACATGAACATCAGTTCTGCCAACGCTCTTTTGAAGATCCTGGAAGAACCACCGCAAAGGTGCTTGTTTCTGGTTTTAAGCCATGCGCCCGGTCGTCTTTTACCGACCATTCGGTCCAGATGCCGGCGGCTTGATCTCGATCCATTGAGCGAAAAGGAAATCGCTGAGGGGCTTGAGGACCTTTCCGGTGGTTCGATTGCGTCGACTGAGGACCTTCGTGAACTGGCCCAGACAGCAGATGGCAGCCTTCGCTCTGCGATCACCTTACTCTCTGGCGATGGTTTGGCGATTGCCAAGGGTGTTCGTCAGCTTGCCGACCGGCCGCAGCAGCTTGATCTGGCAGCAGTCCATGCACTGGCGGATCTGGTGGCCGCGCGTGGCCAGACCGACAATTGGGAAAGCTTCCAGCACATCATGCAGATCTGGCTGCATGACCGCATGCGCCGTAACCTTGCCAATGGTGTCCGCGACGCGCACGGCATCGTCGAGCTCTGGGAAAAAATGAACAAGGCGATCCGGGACGCAGACGCACTCAATCTCGACAAGAAACAGGTCGTTCTGGATTTCTTCTTCGCTCTGCGCGCCGCCTGACGACCACAAAGCATCTCAGGATTGCGCCAGAACAAGACGTAAATCGCCGCATCCAGCCGTTCGTGACTTGGGCAACTTCCGATTCTCTTGTTAAAAGGCAGCTGAAGCACCTATATGCGCCCTACCAATCAAAGACATCTGGATCCTAAATGCTCGTCGATAGCCACTGCCATCTCGATTTCCCTGATTTTGACGGCGAACGCGCCGACCTGATCGCCCGGGCCAAAGCCGCCGGTGTAGAGCTGATGGTGACCATCTGCACCCATATCCGCAAATTCGATCAGGTGCTTGCAATCGCGGAAGAATTTCCGCAAGTCTATTGTTCGGTCGGAACCCATCCGCACAACGCCGGGACTGAGCGCGGCATCACCGCCGACGAAATCGTGCAATTGACGAACCACCCCAAGGTGGTGGCGATTGGTGAAGCAGGCCTGGATTATTTTTACGACAAGGCACCACGTGACGCACAGGCGGAAGGTCTGCGTATCCATATCGAGGCAGCACGGCGCACAGGCTTGCCGCTTGTCATACATTCACGCGACGCCGATGACGACATGGCCGCCATTTTGCGAGAAGAAATGGGGAAGGGGGCTTTCCCTGCCCTTTTGCACTGCTTCTCGTCCGGTCGCGATCTGGCACTCACGGGGATCGAGCTTGGGCTTTATGTTTCCTTCTCCGGTATACTGACGTTCAAGCGTTCCGAAGAGATCCGCGATATTGCGCGCGACCTGCCGGCTGACCGTTTGCTCGTGGAAACAGACGCGCCTTATCTCGCCCCGCAGCCGAAACGGGGCAAGCGGAACGAACCAGCCTATACAGCCATGACCGCAGCGGTTCTGGCGGAAACACGCGGTGTCTCAGAAGAAGAGATCGCGCGGCAGACCACAGACAATTTCTTCCGCCTTTTCAACAAGGTGCCCCGTCAGAACCAGCAGACAAAAGCGATTGCTTCATGACATTGACGCTGACCATTCTCGGATGCGGTTCGTCCGGAGGCGTACCGCGCGTCGGTAACGATTGGGGCGACTGCGATCCTGCCGAGCCAAAGAACCGGCGCGGCCGCTGTGCGCTTCTTGTGGAAAAGCGTGTGGATAACAAGTGCACAACGGTGTTGATAGACAGCGGTCCCGACATCAGGACGCAATTGCTGGCCGCCGACGTCAAGCACCTGGATGCCGTTCTTTACACACATTCCCATGCCGATCACCTGCACGGTATTGACGACTTGCGGGCCTTTTGGGTCCAATCCGGGAAAAAAGTTCCGGTCTTCATGGATGACGCTACCGCAGCCCGCGCGCTCACGGCATTCAGCTATTGTTTCGAAACACCGGCAGGGTCCAACTATCCGCCCATTCTGGAGCGTCATGATCTTAAGCCCGGAACAGCCGTCACGATCGACGGAGACGGCGGCGCCATCACGTTCGAACCCTTCGAGGTCGTCCACGGAGAAATCAATGCTCTCGGATTTCGCATTGGGGACGCTGCCTATATTCCAGACGTGTCGGACATTCCGCAAACCAGCCTCAACCGATTGAAAGATCTGCATATTCTGATCCTGGACTGCCTGCGCCGCAGGCCGCATCCGAGCCATTTTTGCCTGGCCGATGCGCTTTCCTGGACCCGTAAAATTGCACCGTCACGAGCCGTTTTCACCAATCTTCACAACGACTTGGACTACCATATTCTGTCCGCCGAACTGCCTGAAACCATAGAGCCGGCCTATGATGGAATGATTTTGACTGCAGAATTTGCCGGCACTGGCAAAGAAACCGTTTTGTCGACAGATGGCTGGTAAGCCACGATATAAACCACCGACCGAAGACCGGCTGCTCAAGTCTGCGCTTCATTATCTGGAACGCTATGCAACGTCAGCGGCCAACCTGCGAAAGGTTCTCGAACGCAAGGTTATGAAAGCCTGCATGAGCCTTGGTCTCGAACCGGCTGACTATTCGGATCAGATCGACGCCGTCGTTGAAAAATGCGTTCAGACAGGCCTGGTGAACGACAAAACCTATGCGGAAACCAAAACGGCCGGTTTGCGGCGACGTGGTGGATCCACCCGTAAAATCGAAGCGCAGCTCGTTGCCAAGGGTGTCGACAGAACCACAATTCAGACCGTCCTGGCACAGGACGAAAACAGTGACGAAGACGCTGCACGGATTTTTGCAAGACGCAGACGTCTTGGACCATTCAGAACAACACCATCACGCGACGACCGCCGCGAAAAAGATCTGGCGGCCTTATGCCGCGCCGGGTTTTCCTACGACATTGCGCGCAAGGTGATCGACGGATCAGAAGGCAACTGAGCTACGCAGCAGAACACATCGGCATGCGAAGAATGATACCCATTTCAGGCCAGTGCCGAAAAGTCGATCGCTGCAGCGGCTAACGAATTGAAATACTCATACAAATCAGCGCACAAGTAAATGTTCCATAATATTGATTATGCGATTTGTTCGTGTAGGCGGGGCACATTCTATCCCGAACTGCAACAAAGGCGCTAAGCTGCCTGCTTTTCGGGAGCGATGTTTTGAGCCGGACTTTTTCGCATTTGAGTTTTGAAGAACGCAAAATGATTTCCAGGATGCTGGATCAGAAATTCAGCCAGTCAGAGATCGCCAGACGCCTCGGCCGTGACCGGGCAACGATCTCCCGGGAGATCAAACGCAATTACTGGCATGATCGTGGGTTTCCCGATGCCGATGGCTACTGGGCGTTGACCGCCAATGACATGGCACGTGATCGGCGCCGGCGCGTCGGCAAGCTAAATCGTCGCGAGGATTTGCGCATCGCTGTGATCGGGAAGCTGGAAGCCGGCTGGTCGCCGGAACAGATTGCCGGACGGTTGAAGATCGAACCGAAGGCCAAGGTCCGCGTCTGTCACGAGACGATCTACCGCTATGTCTATTCACCAGAAGGACAACGGCGACAACTCGCGCGACTGCTTCCGGAACGGCGGAGAAAGCGGCGGCCGAGATACGCACGCAAGCCGCAAAATCCGGTTTTCCCGAAAGCGCGTTCAATCAAATATCGACCGAAAATTATCAATGATCGCGAGGAGTTTGGCCACTGGGAGGCTGATCTCATGATTTTCGAACGGGCTCAGGGCAATGCAAATGTGGCGACTGTTGTCGAGCGGACGAGCCGGTTCACTGTGCTGTTCAAGAACAACGATCGACAATCCATACCGATCATGGAACAGCTTATCAACATGCTCGGCCCCCTACCCAGGCATGCCCGGCAAAGCCTGACGTTCGACAGAGGTTTTGAATTCGTCTCCTGGCGGCGGCTGAAGCAAGGCATGGGTACAGACGCCTGGTTCTGCGACCCGTCAGCCCCCTGGCAGAAAGGCTCTGTTGAGAACATGAACCGGCGGATCCGACGTTACCTGCCGCGGGAAACCGCAGTCTTGTCAGTTCCGGAGGAATCAATACGATCACTGATCGATCAGTTGAATAACACGCCGAGGAAGTGCCTCGGCTTCCACACCCCGGCTGAAGTGTTCAGGCGTGAAGTGAACAAGTAAAAGATCGGATTCTGTCTCACCGGCTTGTCTAACTGTCTGGACAGTCTGTCCATCGTATCACGATAATCGCTCTGCAATTTTCAGTAGTTTCGACTATCCAATAACTACAATAAGGGACTTCTGCGCGAGCAGCGTTTCTTTGTAAGGAAGTACAGAAATAAAGTTGAGTATCATGCTTCAATCCATTCTTCGTTTTACAATATACAGCTTGTTTATCATTCTAAATGCTTTCTGCGTGGTGGTGTCGGTTGTTGCTAACGATGGCTGCACAAAATGCCCAATGGAATCCAACGAACAGAGGTGGTCTTTTGCCATTTCTGCGTTCTGGGTCTGGATATGGCCCTACACCTTCCTAATGATTTGGATCGGGGCCAAATGGTATTTGGCGAACGCAGATGATAGGCGTCATGTGCCTCTGATTCCGGCATCGATTGCAGGTCTCGCATTTTACGCCAGTGCCTGCATCGGCACTGCCGGTCTTGCACTGAAATGTGGCAAGGATTGCTTGCCCGCCCCCCCTATTGCAGACGTTTTCCTAAGTCTATCTCCTTGGGGCAGTGCAATTGGATTGATCGGACTATTTGGAAGTTACCTTTGGTATAAACGGTCAAACGCAGAAGTTCCTCGCTAAGATGTAATTCTACATCCGATAGTTAGGCACGGTGCCACCATCCGCCCCCGGACAGGCTTAGCAACCCCGACCAGCACGCCTGACCGGAGGCTGACCTCCCTGCCCTGTGGCGGCCTCTAAGCTCTTGTTGCATTTACATTAGAAGTCACACGCCGAACTAACTCACATGTTGCGTCATGCTTCCTGCTTTGCTGAGCGTCGGTCGTTAGAGCATGGAATACAAGCAGACTTGCCTGCCGCACCGAACAACGTCTATTTCTGCAGAATGAAAAAGTATGGACGAACCTTCCATTTGCCTATGTCGCCTGGAAGCACCAGCGACGACAAGACCATGGGCTCGGTGCGAGGTCTCATGGTGGAAGATCTCGTCATTACCGAAAAGATGGATGGTGAAAACACGACTATTCACAACGGTGGTACATTCGCCCGCAGTCCTGATAGCCGTTACCATCCGTCCCGTGACTGGCTGAAGGCTTTTGCTGCCAGCATTTCTCCGCAATTGGCAGACGATGAACGCATCGTTGGCGAAAATCTTTATGCACGTCACTCAGTCGCCTACACTTCGTTATCGTCCTATTTCCTTGGGTTCGCATGGATTATCGGCGAGGAGATCCAGAGCTGGGACAAGACTTTGTGCAGGTTTGAAGAACTCGGCATCAGTCCGGTGCCGACGCTCTTTCGCGGCTGCTTCAGAGCCGGTCTGTTCGAAGAAATTATTGAGTCTTTGGACTTCACCAAACAGGAAGGCTTTGTGGTGCGCATTGCCGACGCGTTTAACGAGGTCGACATGCCAGTTTCCATGGGGAAGTATGTTCGAGCCGGTCATGTTCAAAGCGAAACGCACTGGATGAAGGCCGAGTTGATTGCCAATCAGCTGGCAAGCGACTGATTTCTGATGCGTCAATTCACAAAGTTCCCAGCGCACCTTATCCGTCCTCCCCGGGACAGCGGACAGCCTCCTCCCATGACGAGCATGTCAACCTGTTGGCTTCGTGGCGACGGCTATGATCTTAGCGTGAGGCATTTGTAAGATGGCGAACCTGGAAACCGATCGCTTGAAACTGTCTCCTGTACGTCCTGAAGACTGGGAAGCGTATCACACCGTTTTGTCGGCACCGGAAATATCCGAATATACCGACCTGCCCCGAAAGCCTTCTGAGAAACGAACGAAGGCTCTAGTCAATTGGATGGTCCGGGCTGCTCAGAAATCCAAAGGGGGTGGCTGGATGGTTCGAGACAGCAGGACGGGAGCCGTTTTAGGTTGCATTCGCTTGAACTCCATCAGCAGGCAAGCCTCGTTCGCGGTTGTCGGTTACGAGTATGACAAACGCTATTGGGGCAAAGGATATGCGACAGAAGCATTGATTGCAGTCACCAACCACTGTCATAAAAACATGCGACTATATCGTCTTGAAGCTTGGACATTAGCAGGAAACGCAGCGTCGGATCGCGTTTTGCAGAAAGCTGGCTTTCGACTGGAAGGCACCCAGCGGCAGAAAATGATCCTGCGAGGACAGCGTTTTGACCAGAGGCTATTCGGGAGATTGGCTGGCGATTGTCTTGCGTGATTTAGCACGCTGCCAAGCCCGATTCCGGATGAAGAAGGCCGTCCGTCCGCATCATGGCAAAGGGACATTAACGAGCATGGAACGGCGAAGCGGTTCGCCTCTCCCGAGGGATGCCGGCCCTTGTTGGTTTCTGAGGTCCCCGTCCCTTCTTTGTCCTATTCAGCAAGACGATGCATTGTGCAACTCCATCGGCATTCCAAAATTCAGCGCAAGGCGAAGCTGACAAGAACCGAATACCGATTTTGAGCGTCAGAAGTCAGCACAGACGTCTCAGAACAAAGTCCGCGCGGTTTTTGACGTCAATTTTTGGCAGGATGATTACATCGTACCCAAGCTGCTCGAAGGTTGCGAGCAATCGCTGGTATTCTGCAAGAGCTTCGTCAAACCGATGCTGCCGTTCACTGTCCGTCTCGTAGATCTCCGGCCAAGGCGGTGTGAGAAAAACCTGGTGATGATACCGGGCAGTTTTGCCAACAGTATCAGATGCTGCTATCCCGGTTGCGTGCTCCAACGCGACCGCTGCGTCGATAAGACCGCGATCGAAAAAGACCCAATTGTCGGCACTGGAAAATTGTTCCCGGTCTCGGGATGACATCTCGACGGCACGCCTTGCGAAAGCTTCAAGACTAACCCAGGGAAGCGCCTTCCCCTCGCCGCGCTGTTCTTCCGCGACAATCCTGCGGCCTGGTTCTGGAACTGTCTGACACCCGCGTCGGGCCAGTTCCGCCAAAAGGGTCGACTTTCCGCCACCGGAACATCCGGAAAGAATGACCTGCCCGCTGTAGGTGTAACTCTGCATCACGATTTCCTGTTGGGAACAACCTGTCCTGAAGACGACGACCCGCGGGCTCGGCAACCTGAGATCGGCCCGCGTTGAGTTTCCATCTGACATGGATCTCTATTCTTCGTTGCAGATTGCCTGCAAAGCTCTGGCTTGCGTCCCATCAGTGTCGGGACTCGAAAGACCAGACAGGCAAACCAGAGCCTTCCAGAGCGCCCAGGCTCTTGCCCTCTGCCAGGTCTGATTATCTGTTGCGCACGCATCTCGGAAGGCTTTTCGGCCCTCGTCCTCGAAATACGTCCAGGCCATAACGAAGTCACAGGCCGGGTCACCAATGCCGCAGCATCCGAAGTCTATGAGCGCTTTAACAGAGGTATCGGCGACGATGATGTTGCCAACCGCAACGTCTCCATGAAACCAGACCGGCCTGTCTGTCCAGGCCGATGTCATACCCTGTTGCCAGATGTCGAGGCATCGGGCCTTGTCGACTTTGTCATCAAGGATGTCCAGGCTCTTTTGCACTTCGTCTCCATAGACTCTTGGATGGCACCCTCGGTAAAACGAGTGCCTCCCCGCACGCGGGCCATTACCCGCCTCGATGGCTCTCAACTCGCAGAGAGTGTGGCCGAGAGTTATTGCGAACGCCTCCTGATTTATGTCCTCCACTGTTTCAAGGGTGTCTCCGGCGATCCAATGCCTGATCGACCAAGGCAGTGGAAACGCTTCGCAGGGCGTTCCCACAGCAAGCACACGCGGCACTTCTGCAGACAGATGATCGCCGAGAACCGCCAAGGCTTCTGCTTCTTTCCACACGGCAGCGGCATAGGACGCGTTGCTCGGCAGGCGCACAGAAAGCGCGTCGCCAAGCCTGAAGGTGACGTTGTCCCAGCCCTGCTTCCTGACGGGCTCAATCGGCAAATGGCTCAGATGAGGAAATTGCTGATGAAGGAGTTTCGCAACCGTGTGTTCGTCAATTTTCATCGCGTTCCCACCACCGGCATTCAACGTCACTTCACGGAAAACCTGGCGGTGCGCCATAGACCCATGGGCCCTCCCCGCGAACGTCCTAAAGTTACTGTTCTCGAATTGCAGTTTCATCACACATCGTGGGCTTCCGGAAGTTTGCGCGATGCGACAGGCACAAAGCATCCTGCATCGGTGATCGTATGATATGTAACATCCATGTCAGAGACTGATCGCTACGTTTTCCGAAGGGTGACTCCGTCCGATTTTGGGCTGCTGACGGAGTGGCTGTCCCGGCCGCATGTGCAGAAATGGTGGGACACGGCTGAAACCTATCGCGAGCGAAAACTCGCAGATCCGCGGGTAAGGCTATGGATTGTCTCGATCACCGAACGTCCCTTTGCCTTCATTCAGGACTACACGGTCCATGGTTGGAAAGATCATCATTTTTACGAGCTGCCGTCGGGCGCTCGAGGCATCGACCAATACATTGGTGAGCCTCACCTGACCGGCAAAGGTCATGGCCCGGCTTTCATCTCGCAGCACGTGAAGATGCTGTTTGACGAAGGCGCTCCGGTCGTCGCGACCGATCCTCACCCGGAGAACGCGCGTGCAATCTCCGCGTACAAGAAAGCAGGATTTCGGGAGTTCGGCCCCCCTCAAGAAACGCGATGGGGGCTGATATGCCCGATGATGATGAGTGCAAAACACTCAAAGTAGCGCATTCCGGAGCCACCTCTCCTACCCGTCCCCAATCCCGGCTGAAATGGTGGTACCGAATACACCTGCAGTTTCTGCCATCACGCATTCAGTCTGCTCGCTGCGTCTATCCCTTTGCAGCAACCAGACAATAAGTCATGGGCACCTGGGCCTTGCGGTTTTCATAAAGGTCGTATTCCGGTTCGCGAATTGAATGCCCGTATTCTTTCAACTCAATGATTTGAAGCCCCGACCCAGCGGCAGCACTGACGATTTCACCGAGAGAATGAATGAACCAATAGCCGGTTTCCCCCTTGCCGTGGTTCTTGCCGTCATAACTGATAGCATCCGATACCGGTTGAGGCCGGCGGTCGAAATAACTGAATGCAGGTTCGTATGGTGTTTTGCTGTCCGGATCGAACATCTCCAGAAACGGATGCGTCTCGTAGATCACCAGCGCCCCGCCGGGTGTCAGGAGATCGGCCACAATGCGGAAAAAGCCAAACAGATCCGGCATCCAGTTCAAAACACCGATGGTGATAAGGGCCAAATCGTAGCGGCCAACGTCTTCTGGCAAATCGTAGATATCGGCCTCCAGAAAGCGAGGTTCCAAAGCGGTCGCGGCAGCAAGCTGACGGGCTTGAGCAAGAAATTCACCCGACTGATCAATTCCAAGAACGGGCCGAATTCCAAGCGCAGCAAGCGACAACAACTCACGGGCGTTGTTGCAACCAATTTGAACGGCTGTTTTTCCTGCTAAATCCAAATGTTTCAAAGTTGCTGTCAGGTGCTCGTCCAGCAGGTTAAACCCGGGTTTTGAAGCCTTCTCCAGCAAAAGGTTCCAGTGATCTCCCCTGCCATGAAGCGACGCTGAAGCATCCCATGCCGCCTTGTTTGCCGAGGTGTATGATTTACGGAGCTCATTTTTCATTTCAAAAATTCATCAGGAATAGTTGGTGCCATAAGGTCTGTTTCAAAGAATGTGGCCAATACTTCGTTAGCGCATTTCCGAAGCCACCTGTTCCAATTAAACGATACCGCAACGCCAAGGTTCGACATTCATATCCAACGGGCGCAGAGATCCCTATCAAAATCAAATCTCTCTGTTGAATCAACGCACGTAACATTCGACCGTGCAGCATCCAGCCAGATGAAATCCTTGCACCTGTGGTGGTCAGACTTTGCGACGTCTTATTATGGCGCTATTCCTGATGAGACGTTCGATTTTCTTATGCGATTCTACTGGAGACTTTTTTGCCCCCACAATCTCAGAAGCTCCGTGTTGCCATCCTCTTCGGTGGCCGTTCTGCGGAGCACGAAGTCTCGGTTCTTTCCGCCACCAATGTCATGCATGCGCTTGATCCTTCCAAGTACGATGCATTGCCCATCTATGTGACCCGGGAAGGTCAATGGCTGGTGAGCCGATTTGAAAATGGAAAGCTGTCGCAGCCCTCTTCCGGCACTGAAATCTGCCTTGTTCCGGGTGGCAGGGGCCGCGTGGTTGCACTCGTGGAAGGTGCCCCCTCTCAGGAACCAGCAGACATCGATGTCCTGTTTCCGGTTCTCCACGGTCTCCACGGCGAAGATGGGGCGGTTCAGGGATTTGCAGAAGTGGCACGGGTACCGCTTGTCGGCTGCGGTATCGCCGGCTCGGTGAACGCGCTCGACAAGGATCTCGCAAAACGGCTCCTAATAGAGGCCGGCCTCCCGGCCGCCCGATCAATCACCATCCATCCGGATGATGTTCCCGCCTTCGAGAGTCTGAAGAAGGACCTTGGCCTGCCGATTTTCATAAAGCCTGCGCGGCAGGGCTCCTCGGTGGGTGTCAGCAAGGTCATGACCGCGACCGACTATGAGGCTGCCGTCAAGCAAGGGTTCAAGCACGACACCAAGCTTCTGGCCGAAGAATTCGTGCGTGGACGTGAAATCGAGTTTGCGGTTCTGGAAGAATGCGATGGCACGCTGTTTGTCTCCCGGCCTGGAGAAATCGTCCCTGCCGAAAGCCATGGCTTTTACACCTATGATGCAAAATACGTCGACGAGGATGGTGCAGCCTTGAAGGTGCCGGCGGAACTGCCCGGCGAGGTAGAAAGCCATATGAAAGAACTCGCGGCTAAGGCCTTCCGAGCGCTCGGCTGCGATGGAATGGCCCGTGTCGATTTTTTCCTGACGCAGGACATGAATGTCCTCATCAACGAACTCAACACCATACCGGGCTTCACGAATATCAGCATGTACTCCAAAGCGATGGCGGCAAGCGGTATCAGCTATCCCGAAATTATCGATCGCCTGATTGCCCATGGCATTGCCAGATCCAGTCGGGATATCTGAGAGACCACCAGCACGCCTTCAAGGCAGAGATAGGCTCTCTGCCTGGCCATCTATGGAATGAAGCGCGAGCGGATAAGAAGCCCGCACAGCAGCGCATATGCATATGTGCTGCAGCGAGTGGTGCCGCTGAAGAAGCAATCAGTTCCGGCTTGCTAACCGTCGTAACCCGCTGAACGGCCACGCATCTTCTTGATCTGGCCACGCTGTTTCTTGGCATCGAGGCGGCGTTTCTTGGACCCGAGGGTCGGTTTCGTCGCCTTGCGCAGCTTGGGCTTTTCCGTCGCCTTTCGAAGCAAGTCCAGCAGACGCTCAAGAGCGTCTTCCCGGTTCCTTTCGCGTGTCCGGAACCGGTCTGCCTGCAAGACAATCTCGCCGCCGAGGGTCAACCGGCTTCCCGCAAGCCTTGCAGCCCGCGCCTTGACGTCCTCGGGCAGCGTGTCATTGCCAGAAAGGTCAAACCGAAGCTGAACGGCCGTCGACACCTTGTTGACGTTCTGCCCACCTGGCCCGGACGCGCGTATGAAATCTTCGGTGAGATTCTCCTTGAGGATGAACAGCCGGCCGGTCACCGCAATCTTTGAAGCAGCATATGGATCGTCAGTCCCGTCGCTCATGCTGCCGAGCCACCTTCAGCCGGCAAACTCAGGCCGACGCCGTTCAGGATAAGCGTCGTCACAGCAGCTTCCGTTTCGGCCTGGAAGTCTGCATCCGAGAGATCCTTTCCGGTCAGCGCCTTTATCTGTACCGAAAAATCGGCGTAATGCTGCGTGGTCGCCCAGATCGTGAATATGAGATGCACGGGATCGACACTGCGCATCTTGCCTGCCGCAATCCAGTCTTCGATAACCTGGCTTTTCTCGGCAACCAGTCGCTTCAAGTCCGTCTGCAGGATCGGCAAAATCTGTGGTGCGCCTTGCATCACTTCGTTGGCGAACAGCCGCGATGCCTCGGGAAATCTGGCCGACATCTCGATCTTTTGCCGGATATAGGCAGCCAGTTCCTGCGCCGGTTCTCCGTCCGGATTAAGCGTCTTCAGGGGCGCCAGCCAGACTTCCAGAATATGGGCCAGCGTGGCGTTGTAAATCGCTTCCTTGGACGAGAAGTAATATAGCAGATTGGACTTGGACATTCCGGCATCCGCGGCAATCCGCTCAACGGTCGCGCCGGAAAATCCCTTCATGGAAAACTCGCCGAGAGCGGCCTCCAGAATCAGGGACCGGTTCTTTTCCTGGATCCGGCTGAGTCCGCCTGATTTAAAAGATGCCTGTGCTTGCCCGCCCAAATCCGCCATCTACCGTTCCGCTTCCTGCCCCGAAGGATCCCAACCCTGTCACCAGTTCCTAACGGCATAATCTCTTGAAATTAAGCCGCTTCAACGCTCGGCAAGTGCGGCATCGGAAGGAATGACCAGAAATTAGTCATGACGACCGGATTTGCATCTTGACCATTTGGTCAAATCCCTCCTAGGGTAAATTGACCAGATGGTCAGAAGGCTAGTCGATTGATCCGTCCCTCGCAATGGGGATGTCTTGAACAAACGGCAGGCCCCGGCCACTCCATAAATCCGGGCAAACCCGGACAGGCTGCAAGGCCAGACAGAGGATTACGGCGAACAGGAAAGAGGCAAAAGCCCATCCGGGACGCCAGGGAACAGTGTGGGGAGAGGACCAGCGCAGTCAGCACTGCCGTTGACGCAGTGCGCGTGCTATTCCTTCCATCACAAGTTAGCAACAGTCGACCGCTTCCATTTCGAAGGGTCGCAAGGAGGACGTATGTCAGCATCGAGCCAGGCTGCCACCAATAATCTCGAAGCTTTCTGGATGCCGTTCACGGCCAACCGCCAGTTCAAGCAGGCCCCACGCATGTTCGTGTCGGCCAAGGACATGCACTATACCACCGCCGACGGCCGCCAGGTGCTCGACGGCACGGCGGGTCTCTGGTGCTGCAACGCGGGGCACTCTCGGCCCAAGGTGGTTGAAGCGGTCCAGAAGCAGATTGCCGAGCTTGATTATGCGCCCGCATTTCAGATGGGCCATCCCAAGGCCTTTGAACTGGCAGCCCGTCTCGCGGCAATGATGCCCTCCCCGCTGGACCATGTCTTTTTCACCAACTCCGGATCGGAAAGTGTCGACACGGCACTGAAGATCGCGCTTGCCTATCAGCGCGCCATCGGTCAGGGCACCCGTACCCGGTTGATTGGCCGCGAACGCGGGTATCATGGTGTCGGCTTTGGCGGCATCTCGGTCGGCGGCATTGTTTCCAACCGCAAGACCTTCGGAACCATGCTCACCGGCGTTGACCACATGCGCCATACGCACGATCCGGAGCGCAACGCGTTCTCCCGCGGCATGCCGGAAAACGGCGCCGAATATGCAGAAGAACTGATCCGCATCATCCAGCTCCACGACCCGTCGACAATCGCTGCAGTCATCGTCGAACCCGTTGCCGGTTCAACCGGCGTTCTGATCCCGCCAAAGGGCTATCTGGAACGTCTGCGCGAAATCTGCTCGCAGCATGGCATTCTGCTCATTTTCGACGAGGTCATCACCGGTTTTGGACGTCTGGGATCGCCATTCGCGACCGATTTCTTCGGCGTCACACCGGATCTCGTCACCACGGCCAAAGGCCTGACCTCCGGCGTCGTTCCCATGGGAGCAGTGTTCTGTACGTCGGACATCTACCATACGTTCATGACCGGCCCGGAACACATGATTGAACTGTTCCACGGCTACACCTACTCCGCGCATCCCCTCGCCTGCGCCGCGGCACTTGCCACGCTCGATACCTATGAGGAAGAAGGCCTTCTGACGCGCGCTGCCGACCTAGCCCAATACTGGGAAGACGGTCTGCATTCGCTGAAGGATTGTCCGAATGTCATCGACATTCGAAACCTCGGCCTGATTGGTGCAATCGAACTGACACCGATTGCCGGCGAACCTACAAAGCGGGCGTTCTCGGCATTCCTGAAAGCATATGACGACGGGCTGCTGATCCGGACCACCGGCGACATCATCGCCCTGTCTCCGCCGCTGATCATTTCGAAGAAACAGATCGACGAGTTGTTCGGCAAGCTGCGCAGCGTGCTGAACGCAATCGACTGATATCCGGGACAGATTTCCGGCAAGACCAGAGACAAAGACACGTTTTAGGAGACACAAACATGGCAGCCCCCGGCGAAAACCTGAGGATCAACGCAGAACGCCTCTGGGACAGTCTGATGGAGATGGCCAAGGTCGGCCCCGGTGTTGCCGGTGGTAACAATCGCCAGACCCTGACCGATGCCGACGCCGAGGGCCGCAAGCTGTTCCAGAAATGGTGCGAGGAAGCCGGCATGACCATGGCTGTCGACACCATGGGCAACATGTTCATGACGCGTCCGGGAACCGACCCGGACGCGCTGCCCGTCTATATCGGCTCCCACCTTGATACGCAGCCGACAGGCGGCAAATACGACGGCGTTCTGGGCGTGCTGGGCGGGCTGGAAGTCATCCGCACCATGAACGACCTCGGGATCAAGACAAAGCACCCGATCGTTGTCACCAACTGGACCAACGAGGAAGGCACCCGCTTTGCTCCGGCAATGCTTGCGTCCGGCGTCTTCGCCGGAGTTCACACCCAGGATTGGGCTTATGACCGGACCGACCACGAAGGCCTGAAATTTGGCGATGAACTGAAACGCATCGGTTGGGTTGGTGAGGAAGAGGTCGGTGCCCGCAAGACCAAGATGCACGCCATGTTCGAACTTCACATCGAGCAGGGCCCGATCCTCGAAGCCGAAGGCAAGGACATCGGCGTCGTAACCCATGGCCAGGGTCTCTCCTGGACCCAGGTAACGGTTACGGGCAAGGATAGCCATACGGGATCCACCCCGATGCCCATGCGCAAGAATGCCGGTCTCGGAATGGCCCGCATCCTGCAGCTGGTCGATGAGATCGCCTGGTCGCACGCGCCGCATGCGGTTGGCGCTGCCGGTCATATCGACGTTTACCCGAACTCTCGAAACGTGATCCCCGGCAAGGTCGTCTTTACAGTAGATTTCCGCTCTCCCGACATTGCCGTCATCAAGGATATGGAAGACCGCCTGAAGACAGGCGCTCAGAAAATCTGCGACGACATGGGACTGGAGGTCGAGTTCGAAAAAGTCGGCGGGTTCGACCCGGTTGAATTCGACAAGGGGTGTGTCGAAGCCGTCCGCAATGCAGCCGAGAGACTGGGTTATTCCCACCAGAACATCATTTCCGGTGCCGGACACGACGCCTGCTGGATCAACAAGGTCGCACCGACCGCGATGATCATGTGTCCCTGTGTCGACGGCCTCTCCCACAACGAGGCGGAAGAGATCTCCAGGGATTGGGCAAAAGCCGGTGCGGACGTCTTGTTCCATGCGGTGGTCGAGACGGCGGAGATCGTGGAATAACACCAGATCGGCAGACCAGCGGCAGATGACCGCCGATCCTGCGCAGGTACCAAGCTGTCCCGAACATGTCCCGGGACAAAAACCGAGGAATGGCAAATAGATGAAGGCAAACGGAAAGGCATTGGCAATGTTCTGCGGCCAGTTTTTGGTCGCGGCACCTGCCTGTGCCTTCTCCGTTGGCGATACCTGGGATTGGCAGCTCACCGAACCGGTCGATCTCGACAGACAGGTCAGCGTAATGGACTTGCATCCCGATCTGGTGACGCCGGAAGACCTGGCAGCTCTCAGGCAGAAAGGTGTCCGCACCATATGCTACGTCAGTATCGGCACGCTGGAAAAAGGCTCCTCGGATACCGGGGCATTTCCGGACGATGTGCTGGGCAAGACGTATGAGGACTGGCCAGACGAGCGTTTTCTGGATGTCCGCCGTCTCGATATCCTGCTTCCGATCATGAAGGCGCGGTTCAAAGCCTGCAAGGACCTGGGTTTCGACGCTGTCGAGCCCGACAACATGGACGTTCATGACAACGATAGCGGGTTTCCGATTACCGCAGATGACGTCGTTGCCTATGTCGCACGGCTGGCGGCGATCGCACATTCTCTCGATCTCGCCATAGGGCAAAAGAACGTGCCCGAACTGACAGCCGACCTGATCGAACACATGGACTTCCTGATTGCCGAAAGCTGTTATCAGGACAAATGGTGCGCGGATGTCAGCGCCTATGTTCGCGAAGACAAACCAATTTTCGATGCAGAGTACACGGACCGGCCAATCGACTTTCCAGAAGCCTGCAAGGCCGCGGCTCAACAGAACATCGCCATGATCCTGAAAGACAGGGATCTGACGGCGCCGGTAGAATTTTGTCCGTGAGGCGAGTGACCCAGGGTTTCGGGTTAATCCCACCGGGCAAGTGAACAAACCAGAAGGGGACCACAAATGGCCAGCAAAGTGATCAAGGGCGGTACGGTTGTCACCGCTGATCTGTCCTACGAAGCCGATGTGAAAATCGAAGACGGCAGGATTGTCGAAATCGGACCCAACCTGTCCGGCGAAGAAACTCTGGATGCGACCGGCTGTTACATCATGCCGGGCGGTATCGATCCGCACACGCACCTGGAAATGCCTTTCATGGGCACCTTCTCTTCAGACAATTTCGACAGCGGTACGCGCGCAGCGCTGGCAGGCGGCACCACCATGGTCGTCGATTTCGCCCTGCCCTCGCCCGGCCAGTCCCTGCTGGAAGCGCTGCAGATGTGGGACAACAAGTCGTCGATGGCCCACTGCGACTATTCCTTCCACATGGCGATTACCTGGTGGGGCGAACAGGTCTTCAATGACATGCAGACCGTCGTCCAGCAGAAGGGCATCAACACCTTCAAGCACTTCATGGCCTACAAGGGCGCGCTGATGGTGAACGATGACGAAATGTTCGCTTCGTTCTCGCGCTGTGCCGAACTCGGCGCTCTGCCGCTGGTACACGCCGAAAACGGCGATGTGGTTGCCACCTTGCAGCAAAAGCTGCTTGCGGAAGGCAACAACGGCCCGGAAACCCATGCCTATTCCCGCCCGCCGGAAGTGGAAGGCGAAGCCACCAACCGGGCAATCATGATCGCGGACATGGCCGGTGTACCGGTCTATATCGTTCATACGTCTTCCGAACAGGCGCATGAAGCCATTCGCCGGGCCCGCCAGAACGGCATCCGTGCCTATGGCGAACCGCTTATCCAGCACCTGACGCTCGATGACAGCGAATACAGGCACGCCGATTGGGACCACGCCGCCCGCCGGGTGATGTCGCCTCCGTTCCGCGACAAGAAACACCAGGACAGCCTATGGGCTGGTCTCGCCTCCGGCTCGCTGCAAGTGGTTGCGACCGACCATTGCGCCTTCACCACTGACCAGAAACGCACTGGCGTCGGTGATTTCACGAAGATCCCGAACGGCACCGGTGGTCTTGAAGACCGCATGCCGATGTTGTGGACCTATGGGGTGAACACAGGCCGGCTGACGCCGAACGAGTTCGTCGCGGTGACTTCAACCAATATTGCAAAGATTCTCAATATCTATCCGAAAAAAGGAGCAATTCTGGTTGGGGCAGACGCCGATCTTGTTGTCTGGGACCCGGAGAAATCCAAAACCATTTCCGCCTCCAGCCAGCAGTCGGCCATCGACTACAACGTGTTCGAAGGCAAGACAGTCAAAGGATTGCCGCGCTATACACTGACCCGTGGCCGCGTGGCCGTGGAAGATGGCACGGTCAACCACAGCCAGGGCCACGGAGAGTTCGTCGCGCGCAAGCCCTATCAGGCGGTCAACAAGGCGCTTAGCACGTGGAAGGAACTGACGGCACCGCGTAAGGTGGAGCGTACCGGCATTCCCGCCAGCGGCGTCTGATCCAAATTCGTCCCCGCCCTTCAGAAGGGCGGGGGCTTTCAAAAAGTGAATGTGTCGAACTGCACCCGACTCGTGCCGCGAGGAACTTGATGACTGCACTTGCCAGCGCAAAGGACACCGCAATGGTGGAAAACAAACAAAGCGCCAGCCCGAACCGGGTAATCGATATCGAGAACCTCTCGCTCACGTTCGAGACCAACGACGGACCGGTTCACGCGCTTTCAGACATCGATCTGAAGATCGAAGAGGGAGACTTCGTTTCCTTCATCGGTCCCTCTGGCTGCGGCAAGACCACCTTGCTCAGGGTCATCGCCGATCTTGAAAAACCGACAGCCGGTTCCATCTCGGTCAACGGTGTGTCTCCGGAAGACGCCCGCCTTAATCGGGCCTATGGCTATGTCTTCCAGGCTGCCGCCCTCTACCCCTGGCGAACGATTGCCAAGAACGTGGCGTTGCCGCTGGAAATCATGGGGCTGTCAAAGGCTGAACAGCAAGAGCGCATTTCCCGCAACATGGAGCTGGTGAACCTGACCGGCTTTGAAAAGAAGTATCCCTGGCAGCTCTCCGGCGGCATGCAGCAGCGTGCGTCCATTGCCCGCGCCCTTGCCGTCGAGCCGGATCTGCTCCTGATGGACGAGCCATTCGGCGCACTCGACGAGATTGTCCGCGACCACCTGAACGAGCAGCTCCTTCAGCTCTGGGCCAAGACCAACAAGACCGTGGTTTTTGTCACTCACTCGATCCCGGAAGCCGTGTTCCTGTCGACCAAGATCGTCGTGCTGTGTCCTCGCCCCGGGCGTATCTACGACGTGATCGAAAGCGACCTTCCGCGCGAGCGCAGTCTCGATATCCGCGAAACGCCGGAGTTCCTCAAGATCGCTCACCGGGTTCGCGAAGGCCTGAAGGCGGGGCACTCCTATGAAGATTAGAGGCAATCGATCTGCGACAATTGTCGACCTCGCCCCTGTCCACGCCACCCTTGTCTTTGATGGGGCTTACAGCCAAGGTTTTGCAATGCGTGAATGCAATAACCGGAAAGGCACGGACACATGACCGACGCCTCTCTATCACAGCCCCGTAGCACGAACCCGTTTGCCGGTCTGATGTCCGGCACGGTCGGGCCCGTCACCGTGGTCGTGCTGGCCATCATCGCGCTTTGGTATATTTCCGCAGTCGCACTCAACACGAAGTTCCAGCAGGACATTTACGCGCGCGCCGGACAAAGCGATGTCGGCTTTTCACAGCTTGTCACGGACACGCTTTTCCAGGAACGCCCAGTCCTGCCTGCGCCGCACCAGGTGCTCGTCGAGATCTGGGATACAACGGTCAACAAGAAGATCACCTCCAAACGGTCTCTCGTCTATCATACCGGCATCACGCTCTCTTCAACGCTCCTCGGATTTCTGATCGGCACGACACTCGGCATTCTCCTGGCGATTGGCATCGTGCATTCACGCGTGCTCGACAAGTCACTGATGCCATGGGTGATTTCCTCACAGACCATCCCCATCCTCGCCATTGCTCCCATGATAATCGTGGTCCTGAACGCTGTTGGTATCTCCGGCTTGCTACCTAAAGCCATGATTTCCACCTACCTGTCCTTTTTCCCCGTCACGGTGGGCATGGTGAAGGGATTGCGGTCGCCGGAAGTCATTCACATGGACCTGATGCACACCTATTCGGCAACGCGAATCCAGGCCTTCTGGAAATTGCGCCTTCCCTATGCGGTCCCGTATCTTTTCACCTCCATGAAAATCGGCATGGCAGCCTCCCTCGTTGGGGCCATTGTCGGTGAATTGCCGACAGGTGCTGTTGCCGGCCTCGGTGCGCGGCTTCTTGCCGGGTCCTACTATGGCCAGACCGTGCAGATCTGGTCCGCCCTTCTGATGGCCGCCTTCCTGGCAGGATCTCTGGTTGCTCTGATCGGCGTGATCGAAAAACGCACGCTGAAACGCATGGGGATGGCCGGATGAGCACCATGACCGAGAAAAAAAGTCGCCTGGATATGCCGGCGCTATTGGCCTGGTTCATCGTTGCCATGGTGGTCGTCGGTCTGTTCAGCCCGATCTTCGGCCCTGACTTTGGCATCATGGATGTGCCCCGGCTCGCCATCTGCCTTGTGATCCTGGCAATTGCCGGCGTTCGTTACGAACTTGGCTTCATGCGCAATCCCCTGGGCGATATTATCCTGGGTATCGTTACCGCGATCGCCGCCTGGCTTCTAATCGCGACCTCCTCCCAACATGCCGGACAAGCCACGCTCGGCTTCTGGGCTCTTGTAGCAGCAACCTGGGCGGCGTCCTGGCTGTTCGTCGAACGGCTCGCCACGTGGCGCCACATGTCGCCACTAGCGACCCGGCTCATCAATCTCGCTATTCCAGCACTCTTTGGAATTACCCTCCTGGCGTTATGGCAGGTCATCGTGACCGGCGCCGGAATTCCGAAAGTTTTGCTTCCGGCACCTTCTGAAATCTGGGTTCGCCTGACCAATTCCGGCCCAACGCTGTGGGCTGATTTCCGCCAGACGTTCCTGAAGGCCGTTCTGGCCGGTTACGCCATCGGCTGCGGTTCCGCCTTCATCACCGCAATTCTGGTAGACCGGGTGCCGTTCCTGCGCCGGGGCCTGCTGCCGATCGGCAATCTGGTGTCCGCGCTGCCGATCATCGGAGTTGCCCCAATCATGGTCATGTGGTTCGGCTTCGACTGGCCGTCCAAGGCCGCTGTTGTGATCATCATGACCTTCTTCCCGATGCTGGTGAACACTGTATCCGGTCTCGCCGCATCAGATGCCATGCAACGCGACCTGATGCGCACCTACGCCTCCAACTACTGGCAGACGCTCTTCAAGCTGCGCTTGCCGATGGCCATGCCCTTCATCTTCAATGCACTGAAGATCAATTCAACGCTCGCGCTGATCGGCGCAATCGTGGCCGAATTCTTCGGGACGCCGATTGTCGGCATGGGCTTCCGTATCTCTACCGAAGTCGGCCGCATGAACGTTGACATGGTCTGGGCGGAAATCGCCGTCGCGGCCCTCGCCGGCTCGCTCTTCTACGGCCTCGTCGCGCTTCTCGAACGCGCCGTCACCTTCTGGCATCCGTCCGTCAGAGGGTGAATTCTCTCTCCACTTGTGATCCTGGATATGCCAAAAGGCTTCATCCAGGATCCCGAGAAGACAGGATGTTTTCCCTCCATGACTCCCAGCCGCGATATCACCCGCCTGATTGAAATCATGGCCGCGCTCAGAACGCCTGTGACCGGTTGTCCCTGGGATCTGGAACAGACCTTCGCAACCATCGCGCCCTATACGCTGGAAGAGGCCTACGAAGTCGCGGATGCCATCGCCAAGAACGATCTGGTGGACCTTCGCGAGGAGCTCGGCGATCTGCTGCTGCAAGTGGTCTACCATGCACGCATGGCGGAAGAAGAAAACCACTTCGACTTTGGCGATGTGGTGCAAGCCATTACGAAAAAACTGATCCGCCGGCACCCTCACGTCTTTGGTGACGAGAATGGTGAGAAGGCGGAGCATGTCAAAGGGATCTGGGAACGGATCAAGGCCGAAGAACGGGCAGAAAAGCGCGCGGCCAAGCAGGCGCTCGGCATCGAGGAAGCACCAAAGGGCTTCCTCGACGACGTTCCGACCGCCTTCCCTGCCCTACAGGAAGCTGACAAGCTGCAACGACGGGCTTCAAGGGTTGGATTTGACTGGAATGACGCAAGGCTGGTTCTGGACAAGATCAGAGAGGAAACCCACGAGCTCGATGAGGAGCTTGCCGGGCCCTCACCAGACAAAGACCGGATTTCAGATGAACTCGGCGACACGCTGTTCGCGCTCGCGAATCTCGCACGGCACCTGGACATCGATCCGGAAGAGGCACTTAGGCGCACCAACCGAAAATTTCGCAAACGTTTTGCAGCCATTGAAGAGCAGGCTGCGAAAACGGACACGACGCTTGAAGCAATGACGCTGGATGAGATGGAAGCAGCCTGGCAAGCCGCCAAGAACAAATAGTCCGCGCGGCTCGTCCCAATTTTGCAGACTTTCAACGTAACTAGGCCGTAGACTCATAAACCCGGAGCCATAGCCGAATTGAGTCGAGTTGGACCATGGTCAGGTAGTTTCGGCGAGCTTGTCGTAGCGGGTGGCGACCCGGCGGAAATGCTTGAGCTTTGAAAAGAATCGCTCGATCAGGTTCCGCTGATGGTATAGCCAGGTGCTGAAGTACGGTTTTGACCTCCGGTTGGCCCTGGGTGAGATATTGGCGAACGCCCCTTTCTCGCGGAGAGACGCCCGGATGCGATCTGCGTCATACGCCTTGTCCGCCAGCACAATTGTTCCTGCACCGACATGGCCGAGCAGGTTGTCGGCAGCTTGGCCGTCATGGCTTTGCCCAGCGGTCAGGCTCAGCCGGATCGGGAGGCCTTGTCCGTCGACGACCGCATGGATTTTGGTCGTGAGACCGGCTCGGGAACGACCGAGACAATGATCTCGATCCCCTTTTTGCCGTCGCTGCCTGTTGGTGGGCACGAACGGAAGTGCAGTCGATCATCTGAATGTCGCTATCATGCGCGGCGGTGAAGGCATCCATCATCCGACCCCAAACGCCAGCTTTTCGCCAGCGCACGAAGCGATTGTAACAGGTAGTGCGCGGGCCGTAGCGTTCCGGCAGATCGCGCCACGGCGCACCGGAACGCAGCACCCAGCAGATGCCATTCAGCACGCAGCGGTCATCGACGCGGGGCACTCCACGCGGTTTGTTGGGTAGCAGTGGTGCGATCACGCGCCATTCGAAGTCGGTCAGGTCATATTGGCTCATGCCGACGCTGAATCATCTTTTGATCGGGAATGGAAGCCGTCATAATGCAGAAAAGCGAACGTGGAGGCAGCGTGCTGCAAAATCGAGAATGGCACAAGGTCGAAGGGGCCTCGGCGAACGCGATAGCCGCGCTCAAGTCGCTGGTCCCGGTCGATCTTCCTGAGAGCTACTATTTGCTACTGGCATTCAGCAATGGCGGCGAAGGACCGCTTGCGGTTCAGCCGATGTGGTTACAGCTCTACCCCGCCGAGGAAGCTGCTCAGATTCAACGGGAAGGGACTTTCAGAGAGGTTTTCGAGGGTTTGTTCGTGATCGGCGGAAACGGCGGCGGCGAAGCCGTGGCATTCGATTTGCGGGAAAATGCGCCGTATCCCGTCGTCGCCTTCGACATGACCAACATAGACCCGCAACAAAGCATCAGACCGATAGCGCCATCCTTTGACGCAGCGATGGATTTGATCGGTCGGGACGATCAGTAAGCCGCCGCTACGTTTTTGAGTTCAGTACCTAGCTAAAGATAAGCTGCGTAAAGCTCGCGGAACGGTCCGCGCTGTTTGTCGGAAACGCGCACTTCCGCCGTCACGAAGTCTTCGGCGTCGGTGCGTTCCAGCACTTCGGCCATCTGATAGAGTTTCGCCAACAACGCTCCTTCGGCCACGGGTATCTTAACGGTCAAGATGTCGTCATGCTGCGCCATGAAAGCATCGACGCGGGCATATAGCTGTTCAATGCCTTCGCCCGTCAGCGCGGAAAGGGCAATTGGCCCCTCTTCGCCCGCGTCTTCCAGCAGCTTTTCGCGGTAGGCTGGATCGAGACAATCGATCTTGTTCCACACTTCGATGATCGGCGCGCCCGTCAAGGCATCAACACCGAGATCCGTGAGAGTTTTCTTGACGTCCTCGGCCTGCGCTTCAGTGTCCGGGTGCGAAATGTCACGCACATGCAGGATAAGATCCGCTTCCAGAACCTCTTCAAGTGTCGCCCGGAAAGCGGCCACCAGATGAGTCGGAAGATCAGAAATGAAGCCGACCGTGTCCGAGAGGATAATTTCCTTGCCATGCGGCAAGGCCACCTTGCGCAGTGTCGGATCGAGCGTCGCGAACAGCAGATCCTTGGCAAAAACGTCGGACTCGGTCATCCGGTTGAACAACGTCGATTTTCCGGCGTTGGTATAACCAACCAGTGCGACAACCGGTTGCGGGATCTTCTTGCGTTTCTTGCGATGAAGGTCACGCGTCCGGCGAACCTGCTCGAGCTGCTTCTGCAGCGCAATGATACGGTCCTGAATTTGGCGACGGTCAGCTTCGATCTGGGTTTCACCAGGGCCGCCCATGAACCCCGCCCCGCCACGCTGACGCTCAAGGTGGGTCCAGGACCGCACGAGACGGCTCTTCTGCCAGGTCAGATGCGCGAGATCGACCTGGAGACGACCTTCCTTGGTGCGCGCCCGGTCGCCGAAGATTTCCAGGATCAGGCCGGTGCGGTCGATCACTTTCGTCTTGAGGCGGCGTTCAAGGTTACGCTGCTGAACAGGCGTCAGGGGGTGATCGATGACGACGAGGTCAAGATCCTCGCTCGCGACGATACCTGCAAGTTCTGCGACCTTGCCGTCACCAAATAGCGTTGCAGGTTTGGGACTATTGACCCGGACAACGCCGGAATGGGCGATGTTGAGATTGATGGCGGCGCTCAGGCCAAGCGCTTCTTCCAGACGTGCTTCCGGACTGCGGTTGCCACGAAGATCTGCCGGGCTGGCTTCGCCACGCAGTTGCAGAACCGGCTCAAGAATCATCGCACGAAAGGGCTGGGGCAGACGGTCGACCCCAGTATCCTTAATTCTTAGCGATTTCTGGCCTGGTTCTTCGGAACCATTGGATTTAGAAAAATCGTCTGCGCGAGACTTCGGTTTCAATCAGCTTGCCTTTTCAGCGTTTTCCTCTGCCTGATCGAACAGTTGAACAGGTCCGTTTGGCATAATTGTGGAAATCGCGTGCTTGTAGACAAGCTGGGAATGCCCATCACGACGCAGCAGAACGCAGAAGTTGTCGAACCATGTCACGACACCCTGCAATTTCACACCGTTGATCAGAAAAATCGTCAGAGGAGTTTTTTGCTTACGAACGTGATTTAGAAAAGTGTCTTGAAGATTTTGTGCGCGCTCAGCCATCAGTCTTTTTATCCTATTTGCCCCGGATGCGGCCGAGCATCCGGCGTTTCAGCAGCATACCGTCAAAAGCCGTTCAGTATCAAAGGCTAAGGTTTGACGCACCGCCCGCTTTTCGTATAGCCCACCAGTCAAGACCGTCTGCCTCGGTCTGAAACAGTTTCGTATTTTCGGCCCAATGAGGCCAATCGAATCATACCGCCTGCAAATCAGTAGCAGTATGGAACAATTCGCGCAATCGGGTTGCCACATATCCAGGATGACCGTTTCCGATAATCTTTCCATCCAGACGTGTCACCGGCATCACGACAGTAGTGGCCGCCGTAACGAAGGCCTCCTTTGCGTCGAAAGCTTCTTCTAGGCTAAACGGCCTTTCCTCAAACGTCAGCCCTTCCTTTTGTATGAGATCCAGAATCACTGCGCGGGTTATGCCCCGCAGGATGCCACTTTCTGCCGGCCGGGTGACCAGAACGCCCTCTTTGGTGACGATCCAGGCATTGGTCGAACCGCCTTCGGTGACATTGCCGTCGGCATCCACATACCAGGCTTCCTTGCCGCCATGTTCCTTGGCGTTCTGCTTCGCCAGCACGTTCGGCAAAAGAGCGACGGTCTTGATATCGACACGCGGCCACCGGTTTTCTGGATAGCTGACAACCGAAATGCCCTGTTCCGCCTGCGCTTGCGCAGCAGCCGGGCTGGAAGACCGGGCTGTCACGACAATCGACGGCGCGACATGTGCCGGCGGGAAGAAGTGATCGCGCTTGGACACACCGCGCGTCACCTGAATATAGACCAGCCCATTGCGGACAAGGTTGCGACGGACAACCTGATGAAGCACAAACTCCACGGCTTTGCGCGCCATCGGCCAGTCGATCCGCAGCTCGCTCAAGGATCTGCCGAGGCGATCCAAATGGCGTGGCACGTCGACAATCTTGCCTTGCCAGACTTCACAGACTTCATAAACGCCGTCGGCAAATTGGTACCCGCGGTCTTCAACATGCACCGCAGCATCGGCGTGACGAACATATTGGCCGTTGACATAGGCAATCCGGCTCATGGTTCCTCCAGGGCAGGACGGTTCGAAACGAACCGATTGGTATTTTTGGAAGTTTTGGCCTTTTGATCACACAAAAGCAAGGTCAGAAAGAAGCCAGTCAGCCTTAAAAGAAGTCAAGACTCACACGGAACATTTGTTCTACCTGACGCACACGGTTCGCAACTGCGAAGATCACGATACGGTCCTGTGCCTGAATTTGCAGATCTCCATTGGGTGTAAGCACTTCGCCGCCGCGGAAAACCGCACCGATGCGGATGCCGGACGGAAGGTCGATGACCCGCAGGGGCTTGCCTACCAGTGGCGACGTATCAAGTGCTTCAGCTTCTACAATTTCAGCAGCGCCGTTCTGAAGCGAGTGAACACCCCGAATTCGGCCGCGCCGCACATGCTGCAGGATTCGGGAGATCGTGACGGCGCGCGGATTGATAAAGGCATCGATCCCGAGCGCGTTGGCAAAGGCCGGGTAACTCGGATTGTTCAGAAGCGACAGAGAACGCTTGCAGCCAAGTTTCTTCGCCATGACAGAGGACAGAATATTGACTTCATCCTCGTTGGTGAGAGCCACCATCGTGTCAGCATCGCCTGCGTCCGCTTCATTCAGGATCGTCTGATCCAGCGCGCTGCCATGCAGAATGACCGAGCGTTTCAATTCATCGGCAACGGCCATCGCCCGCTCACGCGACGCTTCGATCAACTTGATCTTCGTTCCGGATTGGCGCTGTTCCAGCGCTTTGGCCACATAAAGCCCGATGTTGCCACCACCGCAAATCACGACACGGGCGGCTTCCGGTTCCTCGTGCCCGAAAATGCTCAACGTCCTGCGAACCTGGTCGCGTCGGGCAACCACATAGGCAAGGTCTCCGGTCAGGATGGAATCGCTGCTCTTGGGAACAAACAGCCTGTTGTTACGGTAGAGGCCGACGACAACGGCGCCAAGGTCCGGAAAGAGCTCGGTAAGCTGCCGCAAGGGCGTGTCCACGACCGGGCAGTCTTCCTCGCACATGATGCCGACGACAACGACCTGATCATCCGCAAACCGCACTGTCTCCACAGCTCCGGGAAGAGCCAGACGGCGCAGAACCATCTCACCCACTTCGATTTCCGGTGAAATGATCACGTCAATCGGCATGTGGTCGCGCGAGAACAGATTGCGCCACCGCCCCTGCAGGTAGGACTGCGCCCGGATGCGGGCGACCTTGGTCGGCACGTTGAACAACGAATGTGCCACCTGACAGGCCACCATGTTGACCTCGTCATAGAGCGTCACGGCAACGATCATGTCGGCTTCTTCGGCTCCGGCCTGCGCCAGAACGTCCGGATGCGCACCGTGCCCGACGAAGCCCCGCACGTCGAGCTGATCGCCAATCGCGTTGATCAGTTGCGGCGAAGAATCGATCACAGACACGTCGTTCTGTTCCGCAGCCAGACGCTCGGCAATGCCGTAGCCCACCTGTCCCGCGCCACAAATCACGATTTTCATGGAAAGATCCCTTTCCCGCCTTGCCGTTACCTATCGCTTCCCGAAGTGCCTCAGGTCATGCCCAGGGTTTTCAACTTCCGGTGAAGCGCAGACCGTTCCATACCGACAAATTCGGCAGTCCGCGAGATATTACCGTCAAATCTCTTGATCTGCGCCTGCAGATATTCACGCTCGAAGATCTCCCGCGCTTCGCGCAACGGCACAGACATCAGGTGTTCACCCGTGCCGGAGGTGGGCAGGCTCGGCAGCGTTTCACCAATCTCGGCGGGCAGAAGATCAGCGGTAATGGTGCTGTCCGGGTCGCCGCGGCTCAGAATCATCAGGCGTTCGACATTGTTGCGCAACTGGCGCACGTTGCCCGGCCAGTCGTGCGTTTGCAGCACGGCCATCGCATCATCGCCAATCGGTCTTTGCGGAATACCCGAGGCGCCCGAAATCTGGGTCATGAAATGCTGCACAAGAACCGGAATGTCTTCCCGCCGTTCAGCAAGCCCCGGCACGCGCAGCGGTACCACACTGAGCCGGTGATAGAGATCCTGACGGAAAAGGCCTGAGGCGATGTGTTCTTCAAGGTTCTTGGACGTCGAGGACAGGATACGAATATCGACCTGAACCTTCTGTGTGCCTCCGACGCGGGCAAAGCTCTGTTCCACGAGCACCCGCAGGATCTTGCCCTGCGTCTCGGCTGGCATGTCGGCGACCTCGTCGAGGTAAAGCGTGCCCCCATGCGCTTCTTCGAGCGCGCCGATCTTGCGCAGATTGCCGCTCTCGTCTTCGATCCCGAAGAGTTCTTCTTCCATACGTGCGGGCGTAATCGTTGCGGCGTTCAGCACCACGAAGGGGCTTTTGGCGCGCGGCGACATGTCGTGGATCATCCGGGCCGCGCGCTCTTTGCCGGCGCCGGAAGGGCCAACGATCAGGATACGGCTATTCGTCCCGGCAATCTTCTGAATGGTCTGCCGTAGATTGTGCGCAGCCGAGGAATTGCCGATAATCTCGCTGGTCTCGCCGCTGCGCTGTTTCAGGTCGCGGATTTCGCGCTTCATGCTGGAGGCTTCAAGAGCCCTCTCAACAATGTGAACCAGTCGATCGGCCTTGAACGGCTTTTCGATGTAGTCATAGGCGCCGCGCTTTATCGCGGAAACAGCCGTTTCGATGTTGCCGTGGCCGGAGATGATCACGACCGGCATTTCAGGATCTGTTTCACGGAAGATGTCAAGCAAAGCCAAGCCGTCGAGCCGGCTTCCCATCAGCCAGATATCCAGGATCACCAGTGAAGGTTTGCGCTCCTTCACTGCGGCCAGCGCGCTGTCGGAATCATGCGCGGTCCGCGTTCCGTAGCCGTCATCATCAAGGATGCCGGCGATCATCTCGCGAATATCGGTTTCGTCGTCTACGACAAGAATATCATGCGCCATGGGCAGTCACAGTCTGGTTTTGCAGGTCGGTCTCCGCCTCGATCTCGGCATGAGCTGCCAATGTCAGTCGAACGAGCGTGCCCGTGTCCTCAGGGTTGGTTTTGGGGGCGTCGAGCAATTCGATGCCACCGCCGTGGTCTTCCAGGATCTTGCGAACGATGGCCAGGCCAAGGCCCGTCCCCTTCTCCCGGGTTGTCATATAGGGTTCCAAAAGCCGGCTGCGATTTTCTTCCGGCAGACCGATGCCATTGTCGATGACGTCGATCACGATCCGGCCGTTGCTTCCGTCGCCTTCGCCGCGCAAACGCACCGTTACCTTGCCCTTGGGCAAATCGTCTCCAGTGCGCGCACTCACTGCTTCCGCAGCGTTCTTGACCACATTGGTCAGGGCCTGTCCAACCAGACGCGCATCGAAAACGGCCGTCACGGGGCTGGAGGGCACATCGGCGGAAATGCTGATTTCCGGATTTGCCACCGACTGCATGAAAGCTGCGTCCCGCACAGCCTCTCGCAAGTCACCCGGCATTTTCTTCGGTTTACGCATTCTGGCAAAGGAAGAGAACTCGTCCACCATCTGACCGATATCGCCAACCTGGCGCACAATCGTATCGATACACTGATCGAAGACCTCCCGGTCCTCCTCGATGCGCTTGCCGTAGCGGCGGCGAATTCGCTCGGCGGACAACTGGATCGGTGTCAGCGGGTTCTTTATTTCATGGGCAATACGCCGGGCAACGTCGGCCCAGGCCGAATTCCGCTGCGCTGAAACCAGATCGGTAATATCGTCCAGCGTCACCACGAAGCCATGCTCGCGCCGGGTCGATTGTTCCCGGGTGATGCGTACGTTGATTGTGCGCAGGCGCCCGCCCCGGGTAATCTCGATCTGCGTTTCCGGAACCCTGTCGGTTTCATTTTTCAGAACATCCGAAATGCAATCGTCAAGTTCCGGCACCACTTCAACCAGCGACTTGTTGAGGATCTGCACCTCGTCAAGCTGCAGCAACTCCAGTGCAGAGCGGTTGATCAGCATGATCGAGGCTTCGTCGTCAACGCCGATCACACCGGTGGAAACGCCAGATAGCACGGCTTCATTAAAGCGGCGGCGGCGGTCAATCTGTTCGTTGGCGGCCAGCAGCGCATCGCGTTGCCCCAGAAGCTGACCGGTCATCTTGTTGAAGGTCTCACCAAGGTTGGCTAGGTCTCCGCCGGACTTCTCCGTTGGCACCTTGACGACAAGATTGCCTTTGGACACCTCATCCGCCGCCGATATCAGCGTTCGTATTGGCGACACAAGCCGGTTGGCAAATCCGAACCCGATCCAGATTGCCGACAGCAGCAGAACCAGCGCCACCCCGAGATAAACGAGCGCGAAGGCAACCTGAACGCCGAAGCGGCTGTTCTCCATCTGCTGGTACTGGGATGCCCCTGTCTCGGCCAGGCGCAGATATTCGACCACACGCGGGTCGATGGCACGGACCGCATAGAGGTAGAAATTGTCATAGGCCGACAATTTCATGACCCCGCCGACCAGATTTGAGCTACCAGGCGCTATCAGGATCGGATCTCCGGATTTTGCCTTGAAGAAACTGTCGGCAGGCGGAAGCGGCACTTCTGCCTTCGGATCGATGACGACACGGGTGACGACCTCGCCATTCTCATTGAGAATGAACGCCGCGAGAATGCCGCGAAGCGAAACCTGCGTTGCAAAGAACTGATCGAAACGGGTCGGCTCGAATTCATAGACAGCCTTGGCCCGATCAATGTCATTGGTCATGGCGATCAGGTCGCCACGCAAAACCCTGGCATGTTCCTGAAGATAGGCCTGAGCGACGGTCAGCGCATTGTCGATGATCTGGCGCGTCCGATCCTCAAACCAGCGGTCAAGGCCACGGTCGAGCGTAATGGCTGCCAGAATGGCCATAAGCACAGCAGGAACCGCCGCAACCACACTGAACAAGGCCACGACCCGCACATGAAGACGCGCAGCAGCCCGTCCGCGCCGGCGCGCCTGCCAGAGCTTCAGGATCTCGAAGGCGATCACACCCAGAAGGATAGCTGCAAGCGCACCGTTGATCGTCATCGCGACCGTGATGACGTCCCGGGTGGGATCGATGGACGTCAAACCCATCAGAATGACGAAAGTGACGCCGATGGAAACAAGAGCCAGCAGAATGATCGCAAGCCCGACCCGCCGCCAGAACTTTCCTGCGGCGCTCGATTGCGCGACGGGTTCTTGTACAGCTTCCAGTATCATTCGGTCTCAATTGCCTTACGCCCGTGAAAAAGCGGGCAGTCATGCTTAATTTGCGGCAAACTTATCACACAATGTTGCGAAATTGCGACAGACGCAAAGAGCCGTCAATAAATTGCGGTGGACAGGCCATCACATTATCATAGAGACTTGATTTCACGTCTCTTTTTAAAGCGATTTGTCGCACCTCCACGTTGATCCGCCATGTGTTCAGACTGCAGTTTTGTCCCGCATGACGGGAGCGATTTGAGCTTCCATCAATGTCCTTGCGCTGATTCACTCTGAAACCCGACGTGTCGTCATCGCGCAAAAACAAAATGCGGCCAGACCTTCCAGCCTGACCGCAATGTCATTTGGTTCCGTCTCGACAGGCTACCGGGTGGATCGCATCACCTGAATATCGAGATCCCGTATCTTTTTTCGCAGCGTGTTCCGGTTCACGCCGAGAAGTTCAGCAGCCTTGATCTGGTTGCCCCTCGTGGCCGCCAGGGCCGCGCTGATAAGCGGATATTCAACTTCCCGCAGAATGCGGTGATAGAGGCCCGGAGGCGGCAAGGCGTCGCCGAACGTGTCGAAGTACCCGGAAAGATAGCGTTCGACCGACCCGCCGAGATTGATCGTCTCCTGGGTCTCCTCTTCCATCGGCGAGACCGACGGCTGGCTCAGTTCCTGCTCCAGCAGGTTTTCGCTGATCACATCCTGCGGATACAGCGCGGCCAGACGGCGAACGAGGTTTTCCAGCTCTCGTACGTTGCCAGGCCAGCGATACCGGCGCAGCAGATTGAGCGCCCCTTGGTCGATCTGTTTGGCCGGCAGGCCTTCCTTTTCCACGAGCGCAAAGAAGTGTCGCACCAGATCCGGAATGTCCTCAACGCGTTCGCGCAGCGGCGGAAGGCGGATCGGAACAACATTCAGCCGGAAATAAAGATCTTCACGGAAAAGACCCTGATTGATCAGATGTCTCAAGTCCTTGTTGGTTGCGGCGATGATCCGGACATCTGTCTTGATCGGCGTCCGCCCGCCAACGGTCGTGTATTCGCCCTGCTGCAAGACGCGCAGCAACCGGGTCTGGGCTTCCATCGGCATGTCACCGATTTCGTCCAGAAACAGCGTGCCGCCGTCGGCCTGTTCGAACCGGCCGGAGCTGCGGTTCTGCGCACCGGTAAAGGCCCCTTTCTCATGACCGAACAACTCGGCCTCGATGAGATCTCTTGGAATGGCGGCCATATTGATTGCGACAAACGGGCCATTGCGGCGCTTGCCGTAGTCATGCAATGCGCGCGCCACAAGTTCCTTGCCGGTACCGGATTCGCCGTTGATCATGACCGTCAGGTCGGTCTGCATAAGCCGTGCGAGAACCCGGTAGATCTCCTGCATGGCCGGAGAGCGCCCGACCAGAGGCATGCCCTCCCCGGCATCATCCAGATCGACCGCCGGCCGTTTCTTCGGCTCTTCCAGCGCGCGCTGGACAATGCTGGTCAACTCCTTCAGATCGAACGGCTTCGGCAGATATTCATAGGCCCCCTTCTCCGAGGCCTTGATGGCCGTCATGAAGGTGTTCTGCGCGCTCATGACCAGCACCGGCAGCTCCGGCCGCATCTTCTTCATACGCGGCAGAACATCAAAGATATTCTCGTCCGGCATGACCACATCGGTGATCACGAGGTCGCCATCACCGGAAGAAACCCATCTCCAAAGCGTTGAGGCATTGGAGGTCAGCCGCACCGTGTACCCTGCCCTGGAAAGGGCCTGGTTGAGAACGGTTCGGATGGCTGCGTCGTCGTCTGCAACTAAAATCGTGCCCGTCGGCATGGTTACTCGGTCCCTCTGCTGGTCCGGTCGGACGAAGCCGTACTGTCACCCGTGAAAGCGGGCATCAGTATGCGGAAAACGGTTTTCTGGCGTTGACTGTCACACTCGATGACACCGCCATGGTCGCCAATGATCTTGGCAACAAGTGCAAGACCCAGGCCCGAGCCGTTGGTCTTGGTCGTGATAAACGGTTCAAACAAATGGGGAATCAGATCCTCGGGAACACCTGGCCCATTGTCCTGGACACAGAATTCCAACGGCAGGCTGACCTTTTCGTCAGTTCCGGGTACAGACAGACGAACCCCTGGGCGAAACGCTGTGGTGATACGGATTTCACCGTCGGGATCATCGCCGATTGCTTCACTGGCGTTCTTGATGAGGTTCAGGAACACCTGAATGAGCTGGTCCTTGTTGGCATAGACCGGTGGCAAGGAAGGATCGTAGATCTCGACGATGCGTTTGCCGCGGGCAAAGCCTGAGTCCGACAAGCGCTTCACATGATCCAGAACCACGTGAATATTGACTGGTTCTCTTTCGATCGGCCTCTCGTCGGAAAAAACCTCCATCCGGTCGACCAGTTTCACGATCCGGTCGGTCTCATCCATGATCAGTCGCGTCAGTGCCCGGTCTTCGGCAGGAACCGATTGCTCTATCAACTGCGCTGCACCTCGAATGCCGGACAGCGGGTTCTTGATCTCATGCGCCAGCATGGCGGCAAGGCCGGTTACCGTGCGGGCCGCCCCCCGGGAGGTCAGCTGCCGGTCGATCTTTTCGGCCATGGTGCGTTCCTGGAACATCAGCACCACCGCCCCCGGCCGCTCGGCAACGGGTGCTGCGTTGATGTCCACCACCTTGGGCGCCCCGATACGCGGTGAACCGATATCGACCTTGTATTCATTCACCGGCGCACTTCGCTCGCGCACCTGCTCTATCAGGGTCAGCAAGGGGCTGCCGAAGGGAACAAAATCACTGATCGGATGACGGCGGAGCACAGACACGCTGGACCGCATGAAAATTTCTGCAGCCATGTTGGCCGACTCGATCACGCCATCGGGTGCAACCAGAAGCACCGGATGTGGCAAGGCATCCAGTATTGTCGGCCCGTCACTGGCTAGCGCGGCCGTACGGCCTGTCTGAGACATGGTGTCCTTCAAGCTGCTGTCCGTATGTTCGAGGAAGAAAGCCAATCGCTGGCGAGCCGGATGACTTCCGACGGCTGATTGGACGTCATGAGGGTCTTGCGGACAGGTCCGGGAATCTCCGCATTGCCTGCGGTCACCGCCTCGTCCAGATACCAGCCGAGGTGCTTGCGTGCGATGCGAACGCCCTGCCGTATACCATAGTGACTCAAGACGGCCTCGTAGTGCTCTTCCACCAGTTCAGCCAACTCAGCCCCCCTGGGAGCGTCCAGCTTTTCGCCGGTTGCGAGAAAATGACCGACATGACCGGGCAACCACGGCCGCCCGTATGCCCCCCTGCCGATCATCACGCCATCTGCGCTGGAAAGCGCCAGCATGCGCAAGGCATCGTCTAAGCCCTTGCAATCGCCATTCGCGATCAGCGGAACCGAGATTGCTTCCTTGACGGCTGCAATCGCCCGCCAGTCGGCATTACCCTTGTAGAACTGGCAGCGGGTCCGCCCGTGAACGGTGATCAGCTTTACACCGGCCTCCTCGGCACGGCGCGCCAGTTCCGGCGCGTTCAAGCTCTTGTCATCCCACCCCAAACGCATCTTGAGCGTGACCGGAATGTCGACCGCCGCGACTGTGGCCTCAACAAGTGTCAAGGCATGATCCAGATCCCGCATCAGTGCAGACCCGGAGTATCCGGACGTGACCTTCTTGGCAGGGCAGCCCATATTGATATCGATTACATCAGCACCAAGACCCGCAACAACCTTGGCTGCTTCGCCCATCCATCGGGCTTCGCGGCCGGCAAGCTGAACAACATGAAGTCCACTGTCCTGCGCTTCCGCACGCATCTGCGTTTCGGCATCACCTTTGACAAAGGATTCGCTTGCGACCATTTCACTGACGACCATGCCAGCGCCATATCGGGCAGCCAGCCGGCGGAAAGGAAGATCGGTCACGCCGGACATCGGCGCGAGCACTGCCGGGTTTGCGAGTTGAACCCGGCCAATTGTGAGCGTTTTCATAGACGGCGACACAGCGTCTCTTTTCTGCTTATTGACTGTGCAGATTCATAATTGCCTATATTGTAGACAAGTTTCGCAATGCAACAAGTCAAAATTTGCGGTTCGAGCAGGTTCATAGGTAAAGACGGTTCAAAGCTGACGGTTTGATGCAGAGCACGAGGAGCCCGTTAATGACAAAATCCGCTGCCGCCCTAGTCGTAGCCGCAGGGCGTGGCACCCGTCTTGCGGGCTCCGGCGAAGCGTTACCCAAGCAATACAGGCCGCTGGCTGGCCGTCCGGTGCTGACCCATACACTGAATGCACTTGGGAATCACCCCCGGATCTGCCGGGTCGTAACCGCAATTCACCCTGACGATGTGAGCCATTTTTCTGACGCGGCTGCAGGTGTTGATCCGGGCTGTGCCCGCAAGATCGGATCTGCCGTCTTTGGAGGGGCGACCAGGCAACAATCGGTTCTGGCCGGATTGAAGGCGCTGGCTCAAGAGGGATTTGATTTCGTCCTGATCCACGACGCGGCCAGACCGTTTCTTCCCTCGGCCGTAATCGACCGCTTGCTTGAACGCCTGGATGCTGGAGAGGAAGGTGTTCTCGCGGCCTTGCCAGTCGCAGACACCTTGAAACGGGCTGACACGACAGGCCGCTCGATAGCAACCGTCGACAGAACAGGGCTTTGGGCAGCACAGACACCACAGGCGTTTTCCCTTCATCGCATTTTGACGGCACACGAAAAGGCAATTGCAGCCGGTAAAACCGATTTCACCGACGACACGGGCCTTGCGGAATGGGATGAGATGTCCATTGTCCTGACAGAGGGCGATCCAGCCGCGTTTAAAATCACGACTGCCGCTGACCTGCGGCGCGCAGAACAACAAGCCGAGTTACAGCAGATGTCCACCACTTCCGCCACGCCCATGCCGCTCTCGGCTCTTGCCGATGTCAGAACGGGGATCGGCTACGACGTTCATGCCTTTGAGGACGGCGACGTCGTCATATTGGGCGGAGTGGCTATTCCGCACACTCAGAAGCTCAAAGGTCATTCCGACGCAGATGTGGTTTTACACGCCATCACCGACGCAACTTTGGGCGCTATCGGTGATGGAGACATCGGTCAGCATTTTCCGCCAAGCGATCCGCAATGGAAAGGCGCATCATCCGACCGGTTTCAACAGGACGCCATGCGTCGTCTGTCCGAGCGCGGCGGAAGACTGGCTCATGTAGATGTCACCATCGTATGCGAAGAGCCGAAGATAGGTCCGCACCGCGAGGAAATTCGCGCGTCGCTTGCCAGGGTCTGCTCCATGCCTGTCTCAAGGATATCCGTCAAGGCGACGACATCGGAACGCCTCGGTTTCACAGGCCGCAAGGAAGGCATCGCGGCCCTGGCCAGCGTGACGGTTCGCCTGCCCTTTCACGACGAGGACTAGACACCAATGACCGAGACATCCCCAAAAAGTCTGGAGGAGCTGGCACCTCTGACAATCGCCGTACTCGACGGGCTGATGGCGGCCGGAAAGATGGTGGCAACGGCAGAATCCTGTACTGGTGGTCTTATCTGTGGAGCACTCACGGAAATCGCCGGGTCTTCAGCTGCTGTGGACCGAGGCTTTGTGACCTATTCCAATGAAGCAAAAACCGAAATGCTCGGAGTGCCAAAGACCCTCATCGACATGCACGGTGCCGTCAGCAAGGAAGTTGCCATTGCAATGGCCGAAGGTGCTCTTGCCCACTCCAATGCGGATGTCGCAGTCTCTGTAACCGGCATCGCGGGACCAGGCGGTGGCAGCGCCGAAAAGCCTGTCGGCACAGTTCACGTTGCGGTCGCGGTAAAGGACCGGCCGACGGACCATGTCCATTGCTGGTTTGCCGACAACGGCCGGCAATCGATCCGGCTGGCGACGGTCAGGACTGCACTCACATCGATTTTAAATGCAATTTCCTGAGTAAACGCTCATTAACGCTCACCGGAGTTCGCGCTGGGCAACAATTTCATCATATGTATATTTCGGGAAACTTGACCTCAACGTAACTCAAGATCCGATCCTATATGTTGAAACCAGCGACCATACTGGCTGCACTTTTGTGCGCAGGCTCCACCGCTTTGGCAGGGGCTATTCCTCAGCCGGGTGATTTCTACCTGATTTCACGTGATCGCGGCGGCCACTTCGTCGGCAGCCACAAGCTTTTTACCGATTACGTCCACGGGCTGAACAAGGTCTCTTATTGTGATCGCAGCTATTTTGTGCGCAGCCACTCTGTCGCCTGGACGCAGGTAGAAGCGGAACGCGGCAACACCGTTCAGGTGGAATTCAACTTCGGTCGCGGCTGGCGCCCTATCTGCGGCAACCCCGAGCAACAGGTCAAGCTTGAGGATATCGGCATCACGGTAAGTGCGCACGATCTGCTTGCCAAATCAGACGAGCCATCCGCTCCGCAAAGCCGCCTTTCCGCTATTGGGGCAATGTTCAGCGATACTTCCGAGGAAGGTCACGCCACCTATCACACGCGCTAAGACATGGTCTCTCAGCGCCTTTGTTAGAAATTTCTATAAAGAAATCAGCGTCTTTCAAATTTTAGTAAAACTCATTTCCCTCACGAAATCTCTTTTACAAACACTTGCCCTATGGTCACCATAAGCAGGAACCAACGCGCGAAATGATTTCGCGGTAAAGGGAACGGGATATGTCAATCCAGCGTGCGCTTCTTGCAGGAGGTGCCTTCTTCCTTGCTTGCGCAACTGCGCAGGCCGGCAGCACGACTCCGAAGCCAGGCGACACTTATATAATTTCTCGCGACGGCAACAAGCTGTTCCGCGGTTCCCACCGTATCTATGACCGGATGGCAGACGGACTGGTGCAAGTTCAGTACTGCGGCAGATCCTACTGGGTACGCTATGCAACCGTGGCCTGGACGCAGCTCGAAGTGCAACGGGAATATGAAGTCCGCGTAGAGTTCAACCGGGGCAAGGGCTGGCGCCCGATATGCGATCATCCTGAAGAACAGGTAACGCTGGAAGACCTCGGCGTGCAGGACGATCCGCGGCTTGTCGTTCAAAACGACGGAAGCACCGTTAACCGGGTAAACCGGTTTTCCGTCATTCGCGAAGCCTTCAAAACAACGAGCGGCGACAGCGCTGCCAAATCGTATCACGGCAACTGATAAAAGCCGGCACCCGGCCGGTAAGGCTCGGGTAAGCTGGTCAGCTTAGACTTTCAACAAGAACAGGTGACAAAACGCGCATAAAAAAAGGACCCAGACATGAAACGCGCTCTCGCGTTCTTCGCAACTCTGATCGCTGCTGGTAGCACGTTTACCGGCGACGCATACGCTCAGAGTGATTTTTATATCAGGTCCCAATACTCAAATGGCACGTTCACCGGTTTTCATGAAATCCTGACAAAACCCAAAGAAGGCTACTACAAGGCCCGTTATTGTGACCGCACCTTCTGGGTGTCCTCCAACACGGTGATCTGGACCGAAGAGGAAGCTGCCGCGGGTCGGGACCTTGTCGTTGAAGAAAATGTTGGTGCCAGCCGCACACCGGTCTGTACCGATTACACCTCCTTCGCAACGCTCGAGAGCCTTGGTCTGAAGAAGAAGGAAATCGAACAGATCCGCCGCAAGGCAGAACCGCTCGACATGCAGTCGAGCCGTATCCGCATCATTCGCGACGCTTTCAAACAGTTCAAGTAAACCGCAGAAACCTGGGCTCAGGTACCGTAAACCTGATCGGCCCGGGCTTCAAAGGCGCTGGAAAACTTCCTGAAAGCCCTCTCGAACATGACGCCCATGAGGGAGCCAAGTGTCTTGCTGCGGAATTCATAGGAAATATAGAAGCCAACGGTGCAGGCGCCCTCACCTGCCTCTTCGAAGGTCCACCTGTTTTCCAGGTGCTTGAACGGCCCATCAAGATATTCCACCAGGATCGTCCGTTCCTGCGGGCGCAGTTCAACGCGGCTGGTGAATGTTTCCTTGAACAGCTTGTAGGCGACCGTCATGTCAGCCACCAGCACCGTGCGTCCGCCGTCCAGTTCCTTGCGGCCACGAACCTGCAGATCCTGGCACAGAGGCACGAATTCTGGATAGCGCTCAACGTCTGCAACAAGGCGGAACATTTCCTCCGCCTTGTGGTTGACCTTATGGTCGGATGAAAAACTGGGCATACGGTGTCCAGTGTCCTGTTGCTTTGGCGTTAGTGGCCGAGCTTTGCTTTACGGGCTGCGCGAAGATCCGCGAAATCCTCACCAGCATGGTGTGACGACCGCGTCAACGGGCTGGCAGACACCTTCAGAAAGCCTTTCGCATAAGCGATGCGCTCATAACCCTTGAATTCCTCCGGCGTCACAAAGGACACGACCGGATGGTGCTTCTTCGAAGGTTGCAAATACTGCCCGACTGTCAGGAAATCGACATCCGCGGCTCTCAGGTCGTCCATCAACTGCAGCACTTCGTTACGCACTTCACCCAACCCGACCATGATGCCCGACTTGGTGAACATCTCGGGATCCAGTTCCTTGACCTTCTGGAGAAGGCGGATCGAGTGGAAGTAACGAGCCCCCGGCCGTACGGTCAGATATTTCGACGGCACGGTTTCAAGGTTGTGGTTGAAGACGTCGGGTTTTGCCGCGACGACAATCTCCAGAGCACCGTCCTTGCGCAGGAAATCAGGCGTCAGAACCTCAATCGTGGTCGACGGCGCAGTCTTGCGAAGGGCAGCGATCACATCGGCAAAGTGCTGCGCACCGCCATCGTCCAGATCGTCCCGGTCAACAGAGGTGATCACCACATGCTCAAGACCCATGGCGGCGACGGCATCCGCAACGCCCTGGGCTTCCTTGGGATCGACAGGACCCGGCATGCCGGTGCGCACGTTACAGAAGGCGCAGGCGCGTGTGCAGGTGTCGCCGAGAATCATGAAGCTGGCATGTTTCTTGGACCAGCATTCACCGATGTTCGGGCACCCCGCCTCTTCGCAGACCGTCACAAGATTGTTCTCGCGCACGACGTTCTGCGTTTCGCGATAGATCGGGGACGTCGGAGCTTTGACACGAATCCATTGCGGCTTGCGCTGGATCGGATTGTCCGGACGATGAGCCTTTTCCGGATGGCGCGGGCGCACTTCGGATTGCTGCTGCGGGCGATTGAGCGTGTCGACGATCGTAACCATGGACCTTAAGTGTCGTTATTCAGGTGAAAGGTCAAGACGGATTAGCGTTAAGCCAGCTATGTGCTGAACGCAGGTCCGGTCAGTTCATGAAGCCGCTTCCTGGCGCGTTCGGAAAGCGGCTGGGACTTGCGCGTCTCCTCGTTCATCTGGACGATGACCGTTACGGCTTGTGCGACCGGTTTTCCATCCTGAAAAACCTTCTGGAACAGCTTGAACGAACTGCGCCCGACGTCAAGCACGACAGTGCCTATTTCCACCTCGCCCGGCCAGTTGATTTCCGCCAGAAAGTCCAGTTCCAGCCGCGCGATCACGAAGGCTGCGTGATCTTCCGCCAATGCCTCGCTGTAGAGCAACTCGACTCGTCCGGTCTCCAGAAAGGTTGCGAAGACAGCGTTGTTGATATGCCCCTGCCGGTCCGTATCTCCGTAGCGAAGTTTGTCCCCTGCTGTCAGGGCAAAATCGACCAGATTATCGAATTTGTCCGGCTCTGCGTTCACTTGAAAACCTTCTTCCAGATGAACAGGAACAGGATGGAGCCCAGTACCGCGATAATAAGCCGGTCGAGAATGCCGCCTGTCATGTGGAGATTTAAGAGATGCGCGAGCTCCCCCCCGACAAGCGCCCCGACAAGACCGACGACAAGGCTGCCGAGAAAACCACCGCGGCTATCCAGCACCCGGTGAGCGACGGCGCCCGCAATGAGGCCGATGATGATTGTGATGATCCACCCCATCGCGGGCTCCTCTTTTCGTGAAAAATCGTTTGGTCAGGCGATCAGTCGAGCCAGAAGAACCACGACTATCGCCCCAATGGCAGCCACGACGATTTCATTGACGTAGACATTTCCCAGATTGACGTTGATGCCCGCAAGCTTGAACAGGAAACCGCCGACAAACGCGCCGATGAGACCGCTGACGAGGTAGCGGATCAGACCGCCGCCGCCAACGACGACGCTTGCCAGCCAGCCGGCAATAATGCCGATTGCGACCCAGATCAGAATTGCTTTTACATCCATTACTGACGGCTCCTTTCAGCCTTTACCCAGACGGCCTCACGTTACCCATTTCAGAAGGCGCGTCCAGACCAATGATATCGTGATTGGCCTTCAAGCCTGCGTAACCGCTTGAACTGCTTCTGTCTTGGAATGCGCTAAAGGCAGGAAGGCCCCGGTGCTTTTCCGGGGCCGACAGGGATCAGGCGTTCAGCACTCTGCCGTACGCGTCGAGCACGGATTCCTTCATCATTTCCGACAGGGTCGGATGCGGGAAGATCGTGTGCATCAGCTCTTCTTCGGTCGTCTCGAGGTTCATGGCGACAACGAAACCCTGGATGAGTTCGGTAACCTCGGCACCGCACATATGCGCTCCGAGAAGCTCTCCGGACTTCTTGTCGAAAATAACCTTGATCATGCCATTGTCTTCGCCAAGCGCGATTGCCTTGCCGTTGGCGTTAAACATGTAACGCCCGACACGGATTTCGCGGCCCTGTTCCTTGGCCTTTGCTTCGGTGAGACCAACGGAGGCGACCTGCGGGTTGCAGTAGGTACAGCCCGGTATCTTGCGATGATCCATTGCATGAACACCCGGCACGTCCGCAATCTTCTCGATGCAGATGACACCTTCATGTTCGGCCTTGTGGGCCAGCATCGGCGGACCGGCGACATCGCCGATGGCATAGATGCCGGGAACGTTGGTACGGCCGTATTCATCGATCACGACACAACCGCGGTCGGTCTTTACGCCAAGGGCTTCCAGACCGATATTTTCGATATTGCCCTGAACGCCGACGGCGGAAATCAGGTGATCAGCCGTAATCTGGCTCACCTTGCCGTCCTTGGTCTCCACATGGGCGGTAATCGAACTTGCGGCCTTGTCGACCTTCGTCACCTTGGCTTCGGTAATGATTTTCAGGCCGCGTTTCTCGAGAGCCTTGCGGGCGAACTTCGAGATTTCCTCGTCCTCGACCGGCATCACGTTGGCCATCAGTTCGACAACGGTCACGTCAACGCCCATGGAGAGGTAGAAGGACGCGAACTCAATACCGATCGCGCCGGAGCCCATGACGACGAGAGACTTTGGCATCTTGGCGGGTTTCATGGCCTCGAAATAGGTCCAGATCAACTTGCCATCCGGCTCGATGCCCGGCAGCGAGCGCGGACGGGCACCGGTCGCCACGATGATGTGCTTGGCCGTGTAGGTACCTTCGCCCTTCACGCCTTTCGGGATCGGGTTCTGCGGCTCGACTACAGGCTTGGAAGATTTTCCGACTTTGACTTCGCCCGGTTTGGTGAGCTTGGCTTCACCCCAGATCACGTCGATCTTGTTTTTCTTCATGAGAAAGCCGACGCCGCCGTTCAGCCGAGCGGACACGCCGCGAGAACGTGCGACGACATCCTTGACGTCGGCCTTCATGGCGCCTTCCAGGGTCAGGCCAAAACTCTTGGCATGGTTGGCATGATCTAGGATTTCGGCAGAGCGCAGCAGAGCCTTTGTCGGAATGCAGCCCCAGTTGAGGCAGATCCCCCCCAGGTGCTCGCGTTCGACAATCGCAGTCTTGAAGCCCAACTGGGCAGAACGGATAGCGGTCACATAACCACCCGGCCCGGAGCCGATGATGATCACGTCGTAATTGGTATCAGCCATGGTGTTGTTCCCCGGCGATTGAAGTCATCGATTGAAAACGGCGCGGCATCGCCGCCGCGCCTGAGATGAGGCTTAGACAAGCATGCTCATCGGGTTTTCGATGTAGCCCTTGAAGGCGGCCAGCAGTTCGGCGCCGAGCGCGCCGTCCACGCAGCGGTGGTCGGTGGAAAGCGTGACGCTCATCACCGTGGCAACCGCCAGTTCACCGTTCTTCACCACAGGACGTTTTTCGCCGGCGCCGACGGCCAGAATGGTCGCGTGCGGCGGATTGACGACGGCCGAGAAGTTCTTCACGCCCATCATGCCCATGTTGGACACCGCAGTGGTACCACCCTGGTACTCTTCCGGCTTCAGCTTCCGCTCTTTCGCCCGCTTGCCGTAATCCTTCATTTCATTGGAAATGACGGAAAGCGGCTTTTCTTCTGCGCGGCGGATAATCGGCGTGATCAGGCCGCCCGGGATGGAGACGGCGACGCCGACATCGGCATGCTTGTGCATGACCATGTTTTCGTCGGTCCAGGAGACATTCGCGTTCGGAACGTCGCGAAGGGCCAGGGCCAGGGCCTTGATCGTCATGTCGTTGACAGACAGCTTGTAGGCGGGCTTGCCTTCCTTGTCCTTCGCGGCAGCATCATTGAGCTGCGTGCGAAGTGCCAAAAGCGCGTCGAGTTCACAGTCCACGGACACATAAAAGTGCGGAATGGTCTGCTTGGACTCGGTGAGACGCTTGGCGATGGTCTTGCGCATGCCGTCATGCGGCACGAGCTCGTAGCTGTCCTTGTCGAACAGTTTCAGAACCTGATCTGCCGACGCCCCGGTTGCCGGTGCCGATGCAGCAGCAGCAGCCTTGGGAGCTTCTGCAGCAGCAGGAGCTGCCGTACCCGTGCCGGCCGCAAGAGCTTCTTCGATGTCGCGCTTGACGATACGGCCATGAGGACCAGACCCGGAGAGCGCTTTCAGGTCGAGACCGTTCAGCTTGGCAAGGCGCCGGGCAAGCGGCGACGAGAAGATGCGGTCGCCGTCGGCGTTTTTGGGCGCCGGAACCGGATCCGTGGCTGCCTTGGCCCCAACTTCGATCGCCGACGAGCTTTCCGGAACAGCCGGCACCTTGTCGCCACCGGACTTTTCTGCCGGAGCAGAACCGCCCGAAGTGTCGATGGCACTGGCATCCTCACCGTCTTCCAGAAGAACGGCAATCAGCTCGTTGACCTTCACGCCTGCGGTTCCCGCAGGCACGACGATCTTGCCGACCGTTCCTTCGTCAACGGCTTCCACTTCCATGGTCGCCTTGTCGGTTTCAATCTCGGCGATCACATCGCCTGCCGAAACCTGATCGCCTTCCTTGACCAGCCATTTGGCCAGGTTGCCCTCCTCCATGGTTGGAGAAAGGGCCGGCATGGTAATATTGATTGGCATGTCCGTCTCCCTGGCCTCAGGCGGTGTAGGTTACGGCTTTGACCGCATCGATGACTTCGCCAACGTTCGGCAGAGCCAGCTTTTCCAAGTTTGCGGCATAAGGCATGGGAACGTCCTTGCCGGTCACGCGCAGGATCGGTGCGTCGAGATAGTCGAACGCCTTTTCCTGGACCTGGTAGGCGATTTCCGATGAGACAGAGCACATCGGGAAGGCTTCTTCGATCGTCACGATGCGGCCCGTCTTGCGGACGGACGCCAACACGGTGTCGATGTCCAGCGGACGGATGGTGCGCAAGTTGATGACTTCGGCGGAGATCCCCATGCCGGCCAGCTCTTCCGCCGCCTTCATGGTGTAGGTCATGCCAATACCCCAGGAAACCAGCGTCACGTCCGTTCCGCCACGTTCCACCTTGGCCTTGCCGATCGGTAGGACAAAGTCGTCCATGTCCGGAACTTCGAACGAATGTCCGTAAAGGATTTCGTTTTCCAGGAAGATAACCGGGTTCGGATCGCGAATGGCGGCCTTCAAAAGGCCTTTTGCATCCGCGGCCGAATAAGGCTGGATAACCTTCAGGCCAGGAACATGCGCATACCAGGCGGCATAATCCTGCGAGTGCTGGGCCCCCACGCGCGCTGCGGCGCCGTTCGGTCCGCGGAACACGATAGGCGCGCCCATCTGACCGCCGGACATGTAAAGCGTCTTTGCTGCGGAGTTAATGATCTGGTCTATCGCCTGCATGGCAAAGTTGAAGGTCATGAACTCGACAATCGGCTTCAGACCGGCCATCGCAGCGCCAACACCAAGACCGGCAAAGCCATGCTCGGTGATCGGCGTATCGATGACGCGTTTGGCGGAAAACTCGTCAAGCAGGCCCTGGGTGATCTTGTAGGCACCCTGGTACTCGGCAACCTCTTCCCCCATGACGAAGACGTCGGGATCGCGGCGCATTTCCTCTGCCATGGCGTCGCGCAGAGCTTCGCGCACGGTGGAGGACTTCATCTTTGTGCCTTCCGGAACTTCCGGATCGTCGGCAGTCTCTGGCGCAGGTGCAGCCGGTGTTGGCGCAGACGCGACGGCCGGCGCGCTTGATGAACTCGAGGCGCTTGAAGCTTCAGCTTCGGCAGGAGCCGGTTTTTCTTCGGCCGGCTTCTCCCCGCTTGAGTCGATGGCACTGGCGTCTTCGCCCTCAGCCAGGAGAACGGCAATCTTGGCGTTCACCTTGACGTTGTCTGTGCCTTCGGCAACCAGGATCTTTCCAAGCGTGCCTTCATCGACCGCCTCGACTTCCATGGTGGCCTTGTCGGTCTCGATTTCGGCGATCACATCGCCAGCGGAGATGGTGTCGCCCTCGGCCTTGAGCCATTTGGCGAGCTTGCCTTCTTCCATTGTCGGCGAAAGCGCCGGCATCAAAATGTCAATCGGCATGTTGTCCCCCGGCCTTAGAGCAGAATGTCGGTGTAAAGTTCAGACGCATCCGGTTCCGGATCGGTCTGGGCAAATTCGGCAGCTTCCGCGACCCGGGCGCGTACGTCCTTGTCGATCGCCTTCAGATCGTCTTCGGAAGCCCAACCCTTGTCCATGAGGCGTGCACGCACCTGCTCGATCGGGTCGTGTTCGGTCCGCATCTTCTGAACTTCGTCCTTGGAGCGGTATTTCGCCGGATCCGACATGGAGTGTCCGCGGTAGCGGTAGGTAATCATTTCAAGAATGAACGGTCCCTTGCCTTCACGGCACCATTCCAGGGCCTCTTCCGAGGCTGCCTTGACGGCGCGCACATCCATCCCGTCGACCTGTTTGCCAGGAATGTTGAAAGAGGCACCACGCTGGGAGAGGTCGGTTGTGGCGGATGCGCGGGCAACGCTGGTGCCCATGCCGTACTTATTGTTCTCGACCACATAAACGACCGGCAGCTTCCAAAGCTCGGCCATGTTGAAGCTCTCGTAGACCTGGCCCTGATTGGACGCACCGTCGCCGAAGAAGGCCATCGCCACGTTTCCGTTCTCACGGTATTTGTTGGCAAAGCCGAGACCGGTTCCAAGGGACACCTGGGCGCCAACGATGCCGTGGCCGCCATAAAAATGTTTCTCCTTGGAAAACATGTGCATGGAGCCGCCCTTGCCTTTCGACAAGCCACCGCGACGACCGGTCAATTCCGCCATCACGCCTTTCGGATCGAGGTCCATCGCCAGCATGTGGCCGTGGTCCCGATAGCCGGTGATCATCTGATCGCCGTCTTTCTTGGCCATCTGCATACCGACGACGACAGCTTCCTGTCCGATATACAGATGACAGAAGCCGCCGATGAGGCCCATACCGTACAATTGTCCGGCTTTTTCCTCAAATCGGCGGATCAGAAGCATTTCTCGGTAAGCGTGAAGTTCTTCGTCCTTATCGAACTCGGCGATTGCAGGCTGCGCCTTCTTGGCGGAGCCGCGTGTCCGGCTGGTGCTCTTGGAGCTAGCGGAAGTGGTCTTTGATGCTGTGGCCATAACCCTCATCTCGGCGTGACGTTTCCCCTAAGATAGGTAGGAGCAACTTATCCGGTTGGGTCTGTCAATCCAATCCATGCATCTCGCACTGCAACAATTGAACGAAGTTTATGTAATTGCAGGAGAATATTTGATTTAACTGATTTTTTGTTAATCACTCAAAATCAACCAAAAATCAGTTCATGCTGTAACGATGCCCCGGCCGCAGAACAACCAACTCGTCGGGATGGACCAGGTTGAGATTGAGCCTAGCGCGCTCATCCAGCATGTCCGGATCAAGGCTCTCCGGACGAAGCAGGCTAACCTTGGCAACCAGCTCCTGACGCTGCGCGGTCAGGTCGGCCAGCTCCGTTTCAAGTTCCGACACCTGACGCTCGATCATGGCACGGCCAACCATGCCGAGCTCACCGCTCATGGCATGGAAGCCAAAATAACCGAGCGCCGCAATAGCGATTGCGGGCGTAATCAACCTGCGGAGAAAGGATTGTTTTCGCTGACGGGTAGCTGCTCGGGGCACTCTTTGGACCTTAACGCTGATACACTGGCCTCTTGGTACTCCCAATATGCGGTCTTAGGTTTAATAGAGTCTTGAGACAGCCAATCAAATGCACGGTAAATTTGTGTCCGTCAGGAGAAGCCCGATGGATGAATTCGCGTTCGCACGCGCAGAAATGATCGAACAGCAGCTACGGGCTCGCGGTATTCGCGACGAAAGGGTTTTGGCCGCCATGGCCAAAGTGCCGCGTCACCTGTTCGTTCCTGAGGACCAGAAAAACCGCGCTTATTGGGACGGCCCGCTCTCAATCGGAGAAGGCCAGACCATATCCCAACCTTATGTGGTGGCCCTCACCTGCGAACTCCTGGAAATCGCCGAAAACAACACGGTTCTTGAAGTTGGGGCCGGGTCGGGCTACGCGGCAGCTGTGCTTGCAAACCTGGCACGAAAGGTCGTCACACTCGAGCGCCTTCCGGAGCTTGCCCAGCTGGCCCGGGAAAATCTGGAGAAGGCCGGTTGCAGCAGTGTCGAGGTTATTTGCACCGACGGAACTCTAGGCTGCCCCTCCGAATCCCCCTTTGATACGATCGCCGTTGCCGCAGGCGCGCCAGCAGTTCCAGACTCCCTCAAAAAACAACTCAAGGTTGGAGGGCGACTTGTAATTCCGGTTGGCCGGTCAAGACGGCAACAGGATCTGACACGTGTGCAGCGGCTCTCCGAAACAGAGTGGCAAACGGACAATCTCGGTGCGGTTGCCTACGTGCCGCTGGTTGGCGCCGAAGGCTGGGCGATTGGAGATTGACGTCCGTCGGCCTGCATCCTTCCAGCATTCGCCACCCCTGCCCGCACGTCTTCTCCGCACGTGATTCCAGAGACCTTTGACGAAACAGTTCGTAGATCGGGATCCCTGACACCAGCGTGAGATGTGTAAGGGAACCGAGCCCTGCCTCAGGCGGCAGCCAGCCGCGCCAGCTTGGTCAGCACCGTTGCAGTGCCTTTCAGGCGCGCATCTGTTTTCTCCCAGTCGCGTGTCAGGACCACCTTCTGATCAGGCCTGATTTTCGCAAGCACACCCTGTTCGGCGATATAGGAAACGAGCCCCGCCGGATTGGAGAATTCGCTGTTGCGGAACGTGATGACGATCCCCTTCGGACCGGCATCGACCTTTTCGACATTGGCCTTGCGGCATAGTCCCTTGATGAAGACGATCTTGAGGAGATGCTGCACTTCTTCCGGTAGCGGCCCAAAGCGGTCGATCAGTTCCGCACCAAAGGAGTCGATTTCCTCCGCCTCGGTAACATCGCCCAGACGGCGATAAAGCTGAAGGCGCAGTTGCAGGTCGGCGACATAATCCTCCGGAATGAGAACCGGCGTGCCGATGTTGATCTGCGGCGACCACTGCTCGTCGCCGAAATCCGCTCCGCCATCCTTGAGCTGGGCAACTGCCTCTTCCAGCATCTGCTGGTACAGTTCGAAGCCGACTTCCTTGATATGTCCGGATTGTTCTTCGCCCAGCAGATTCCCTGCCCCGCGAATGTCGAGATCGTGGCTTGCCAACTGGAAGCCGGCCCCAAGCGTTTCCAGTGATTGAAGCACCTTGAGGCGCCGTTCGGCGGTGGCCGTCAAAGTCTTGTTGGCGGGAACCGTGAAAAGCGCATAGGCGCGGGTCTTGGACCGGCCGACACGGCCCCGCAACTGATAGAGCTGCGCAAGTCCGAACATATCGGCCCGGTGCACGATCAATGTGTTGGCTGTCGGGATGTCCAGACCGGATTCCACGATCGTCGTAGACAGCAAAACGTTATATTTGCCCTCGTAAAAGGCATTCATGACGTCCTCCAGCTCGCCCGGAGGCATCTGGCCGTGGGCGACCGCCACCTTAAGTTCCGGCACTTGATTTTCCAGGAACTCCAGGCGCTCGGCAATATCCGCCAGGCGCGGACAGACATAGAAGCTTTGTCCGCCGCGATAATGCTCACGCAGAAGTGCTTCGCGAACCACCAGCGGATCGAAGGGCGAGACAAACGTTCGCACTGCCAGACGATCGACCGGCGGCGTTGCGATGAGCGACAGTTCACGCACACCCGTGAGTGCGAGCTGCAATGTCCGTGGGATCGGCGTTGCCGAAAGCGTCAACACGTGAACGTCCGACTTCAGCTCCTTCAGCCGCTCCTTGTGCTTCACGCCGAAATGCTGTTCCTCGTCGATAATCAGAAGACCGAGATCCCGGAACTCGATGGATTTGCCCAGCAAGGCATGGGTGCCGACGACAATATCGACGGACCCGTCAGCGATGCCTTTCTTGGTGAGGTTCAGCTGCTTGGCTGGCACAAGGCGTGACGCGTGGGCAACATTGATCGGCAGACCATGAAAGCGTTCGGAGAAGGTCTTGAAGTGCTGGCGGGCCAAAAGCGTCGTTGGCACAACCACCGCCACCTGGCGGCCAGACATGGCGGCAATGAAGGCCGCACGCAGCGCAACCTCAGTCTTGCCGAAGCCGACGTCACCACACACCAGCCGGTCCATCGGTCGGCCGGACGACAGGTCCTCGAAAACGGCGTCGATGGCCGTGAGCTGATCGTCAGTTTCCTCGTATGGGAACCTTGTCGCGAACTCATCGTAGACACCTTCCGGCGTTTCCACCACCGGTGCGGTCTTGAGCGCGCGTTGCGCCGCCGTCTTGATCAACCCGTCGGCAATTTCCAGAATGCGCTTCTTGAGCTTCGCCTTTCGTGCCTGCCAGGCGCCGCCGCCAAGCTTGTCGAGCTGCGCTTCCTGGTCTTCCGAGCCATAGCGGGACAGAAGCTCGATGTTTTCGACCGGGAGGTAGAGTTTGTCGCCACCGGCATATTGCAGTTCAAGGCAGTCGTGCGGCGCACCGACAGCTTCGATCGTCTTGAGGCCGATGAAGCGGCCAATACCGTGGTCGACATGAACAACAAGATCGCCTTCCGAAAGGCCCGTCGCTTCGGTGATGACATTGGCGCCCTTGGCCTTGCGGCGCGACTTGCGCACAAGCCTGTCGCCGAGAATGTCCTGCTCGCCGATGAAGACCACGTCTTTGAGTTCGAAGCCGTGTTCGATCCCAAGGACGCAAAGCGCAGTCGTTTTTGCCGGAAGGTCCTCAATGTCCTTGAGCGTGTCCGCGTTCTTGACCGCGCCAAGACCATGATCTTCAAGGATCTGGCCAAGGCGGTCCCTCGAGCCTTCCGACCAGCAGGCAATCACTGTGCGTTTGCCCTGCTTTTGCAGGTCGCGCACATGAGTGGTCAGCGCGTCGAAAATATTGATGTCGCCCGCAGCCCGCTCGGCTGCAAAACTGCGTCCCTGGCGCCCGCCCAGCTCGACAATTTTCTTGCCGGTGCCTGGCGGCGGCGTAAAGGGATCAAGCGCAGCGCTTGCCCTGTCGGCAACAGCTGCACGCCATTCCCCTTCGGTAAAATAGAGACTGGCCGGCTCCACCGGTATGTAAGGCACCGTTCCGGCGCTGGTCCCCATTTCACGCGCTTCCTGACGCGCCCGATAATATTCGTTGACCTGATCGACCCGTTCACGCACCGCGTCGCTCATACTGGTGTCGAGCACGACAGGTGTGTCGCCGATATACTCGAACAGGGTTTCCAGCCGGTCGTGGAACAGCGGCAGCCAGTGCTCCATACCTGCGTACCGGCGACCGTCGCTGATCGATTGATAGAGCACGTCCTCGCGGCTGGCCGCGCCGAAATTCGCCAGATAGGAACGACGGAAGCGTGAGATCGCCTCTTCCGACAGGACGACCTCGCTCATCGGCACCAGATCGAGCCGCTTGAGCTGCCTGGAGGTCCGCTGTGTTTCCGCATTGAAGGACCGTATCGACTCCAGCGTATCGCCGAAGAAATCCAGCCTCACCGGCTCTTCCGCGCCCGGTGCGAACAAATCGACAATGCCGCCACGCACCGCATATTCGCCGGTCTCACGCACTGTTGGAGTACGCGAAAAGCCGTTCATTTCCAGCCACGCCGAAATCGCCGTCATGTCCACCCGGTTTCCCGGTGCCATGGAGAACGTCTGGTCGGCCATGAAGGAGCGCTCGGGAACACGCTGCAGAGCTGCGTTGAGCGTCGTCATCAAGACGGTTTTCTTGCCGTCCTTGATGCCTCGCGCAAGTTGGCCGAGCGCCAGCAGACGGCGCGCACTGATGGCCGGATTTGGTGAGACGCGATCGTATGGCAGGCAGTCCCAGGCGGGAAGCTGAAGGATGTCGACAGACGGATCGAAGAACTGGAGCGCTTCGCTGACCATGGCCATGCGCGTGGCGTCGCGCGCGACGAACACCAGGGCAAGTCCCTGCGCGCCGGTTTCGGCAAGCAGCCTTGCAAGTGCGTAGCTTTCAGCGCCATCCGGAACGCCGGCAAGCGTCACGTTGGCCTGATCCTTAAGCAGGCTGTCAAACACGGCTGGTGTCCTTGTTGTTATTTAACGAACCCGGCCGGACCGGCCGCTTCATGGTAGGCGATAATGCGTCGGTAAAGCGGCCCATCCCACTCCTGCGGCAAGGGTTTGCGCCCGGTCATCCAGGCGTAAAGATCCTGGTCATGCGCAGTCAGCAGATGTTCGAGTTCGCGCAGCTCTTCTTCTGACAGGCTGTCGATCTTGGCATCGGCAAAGCCGCCCAACAGCAGGTCCATTTCTTTCATGCCCCGATGCCAGCACCGAAACAGTATTTTCTTGCGCCGGGAATCCCGTTCGCCGCCATTGGTATCGACTTGCGTTCCGGACATTTCGGACATGTGAAACAGACCTATGTGAAGCGAACCGGCGTGCGGCGAAGGCCGTTCTGCTTTCAGCGGGCAAGCCGGACGTGTGAATTTGTGCCGGTTATATAACGCTAGAGTTCGAGCTTGTCAGCGCCCAGTTCACAGAATGTTCTATTTGTTGCGCAGCGCTCCGCCTTCGTGGCAGAACAGGGGTCCCTGACGCCTGACGTCCTGCCACCTTTCAAAGGTTTACACGCCGAACATGCGCCCGCCGGTCCTCGATCCCCTGTTTGCCCCGGTTTCGACCTTGCCCGGAATCGGGCCGAAGATCGAGAAACTCGTGTCAGGCCTTGTCGGCAGCCAGCCCGACCGCGACGCGACGGTTGCGGACCTGCTCTTTCACATTCCACATAGCCTGATCGACCGGCGCCACCGCCCGGGCATCGCCTTCTCGGAAAATGGCGACATCGTTACGCTGGACGTCACCATTGGCCGGCACATGGCGCCTCCCCGCAATTCAAAGGCGCCATACCGGATCAACGCATTCGATGAGACCGGCCAGATCACCTTCGTATTCTTTCACCCGCGCCGCGATTGGCTGGAAAAAACCTTTCCCGAAGGCGAGCGCAGAATCGTTTCCGGGAAGGTCGAATGGTTCAACGAACGCCCGCAGATGGTGCATCCGGACTATTCGCTGAAACCTGAAGAGGCGGAAGAGATGCCGGCAATCGAGCCGGTTTATCCACTCACTGCCGGATTGGCCTCCAAGACCCTGCAAAAGGCTGTTCGGGCCGCCGTCGACCGTATTCCCGTTCTTCCGGAATGGCTGAATGAGGCACATCTTCACCAGACAGGCTGGCCAGACTTTGCTGAAGCCCTGAAAACCCTGCACGCCCCGCATGAACGCAGCGACATCGAACCAGCCTCACCTTACATGCAGCGCCTCGCCTATGACGAATTGCTTGCCAGCCAACTGGCCCTTGCCATGGTACGCGCGCATATGCGCACGCTCAGCGGCATTGCCCGCAAGCCGAAGGGAGATCTGCAAAAGGCGGTTATCGCGTCTCTGCCGTTTCAATTGACCGCCAGCCAGGCAAAGGCAATAGAGGAAATAAACGACGACCTCGCCAAACCGGTGCGCATGTTGCGACTTCTGCAAGGGGACGTTGGCGCAGGCAAGACCGTGGTTGCGCTGGCCGCCCTCGCGCAGGTGATCGAAACCGGTGCCCAAGGGGCCCTGATGGCGCCAACGGAAATCCTCGCCCGTCAGCACTACGCGTCAATGTTGCCGCTATGCGAGAAGGCCGGCATTCGCCTTGCTCTGATGACTGGAAAGGACAGCCAGAAGGAGCGCCGCATCCGACAGGAGCAGCTTGATGCCGGAGAGATCGACCTGGTGGTCGGCACCCACGCCCTATTCCAGGGAAGTGTAACCTTCCGCAACCTCGCTATGGTCGTCGTCGATGAACAACATCGCTTCGGTGTCCATCAGAGGCTCGCTCTTTCCGCGAAGGGAAATGGCGTCGATGTTCTGGTCATGACCGCAACCCCCATCCCGCGAACACTGGTGCTGACCGGCTTCGGCGACATGGATGTCTCACGCCTGACGGACAAACCTGCAGGCCGAAAGCCGATCACCACCGTCTCGGTCTCACTGGACCGTCTGGACGAAATCATCGGCCGGGTCGGCGCTGCGGTCGCCGACGGCCAGAAGGTCTATTGGGTGTGTCCGCTGGTCGAAGAATCCGAAAAGATCGATCTTGCCGCAGTCGAAGAACGTCACCGTATTCTGGAACATGCCCTCAGGCAGCGGGTTTCGCTGGTCCACGGACGCATGAATGCCGACGAGAAGGACGCCGCAATGGCTGACTTCAAGTCGGGAGTGACCAAGGTTCTGGTGGCGACCACCGTCATCGAAGTCGGCGTCGATGTGCCTGATGCCACGATTATCGTGATCGAACACGCCGAACGCTTCGGCCTGGCGCAGTTGCATCAGTTACGCGGCCGGGTTGGCCGTGGCGACAAGCCATCCTCCTGCGTTCTTCTTTACAAGGGACCGCTTGGTGAAACGGCTGGTGCCCGGCTCAACATCATGCGCCAGACGAATGACGGCTTCCTGATCGCCGAAGAGGATCTCAAACTGCGCGGCGGTGGTGAAATTCTCGGCACCCGTCAGTCCGGTACTCCGGGATTTCGCATTGCGCGAGCCGATGAACACGCCGATCTGATGGAAGTTGCCCGCGACGATGCCCGGCTGATCCTTGAACTCGATCCCGATCTGAAAACAAAACGTGGCGAGGCCCTTCGGTGCCTGCTGTATCTGTTTGGGCGGGACGCTGCCATCAGGCTTCTCCGGGCAGGCTGACGGATTTCAGAAAGCTTTCGAACCCGAACGTCCCTCGATAATGCCGCCCGACGAGCATCGGCCACGATATCGTCTGCACTGCGCACGAAGCGCGTCAGATCAACCTTACGCTACTCGCAAAAGGAGCCTATTCCGCAGCCTGAAAATGGCTGTCCACGCAGGAAGCCGCACTCACGCGTCTTCCGACGTCCTGACGCGCTCCAATTGAACCGGGTCAACGATATCGTCAGCAAGTATTTCCGGGTATTTCGGATTGACGAGGCCAGCGGAGATGACGAGCTTTGCCGCATCCTCGACGCTCATGTCCAGCTCGATGACATCTTCCTTTGGCACGAACAGAAGAAAGCCCGACGTCGGATTTGGCGTAGTCGGCAGAAACACGGAAAGCGTGTCGGCCTTGTCCTTGAGCCTGCGTTCCACTTCCCCCTTGGTGTCGGTGGAAATGAACACGATTGCCCAGAGGCCGCGACGTGGATATTCGATGAGCGCAGCCGTTGTGAAGCTGCTTCCTCGCTCATCAAGCACCGTCTCAAAAATTTGCTTCAAGCCGCTGTAAATATTACGAACGAGCGGCATTCTGCCAACGATCTTCTCGCCAACAGAGATGAAACTGCGGCCAAGAAAGTTGGCAGCGAGAAACCCGACCATCGTCAGCACGAAGATTGCGACGATGAGCCCGAAACCGGGTATCGGAAACGGCAGATAGGTGTCGGGGTTGTAAAGTTTGGGCACGAATGGCTTGACCCAGCCGTCGACCCATTTGATGAAGGTCCAGGTCAGCCACAGGGTGATGCCGATTGGGCCGGCAATCACCAGCCCGGTCAGAAAGTAGTTACGAAGACGCGTTGTCGCACGCGGCCGATGGCCTATCTTGTTGGCCTCTTCTGTCTTATGTTTGTGTCGGCTCATGGGTTAAACCCGAAACTTCCCTGTGTGTGCTCGTCTTTTCAACTGACCCGCACTTAGATAAGCATCTTTATCGCGGCGCGGTATCTTTCGCTCGATTTATTTTTCAGCGATATTTTCAAATTGTGCCGGATTTGGAGGCAGTGTTGCGGCGGACCACGTTCAAACTTCTGGGAACCGGATGCGTCGGCCTCGGGATTGTCGGTGCATTTTTACCCATCCTGCCAAGCACCATCTTTTTCATTCTGGCCGCAGCCTGCTTTGCCAGATCCTCTCCCGCGCTTGAAGCCCGGATCCTCAACCACCCCATCTTCGGGCCACCCGTGGTCGCCTGGCGTGAGCATGGTGCGATCCCGCCAAAAGCAAAGATCTTCGCCGTTTCCGGCATGACCTTTGGCTACTTTGTCTTCTATCTATCGGCCCATCCTGGCCTGTGGCTTGCCATCGGCGTCGGACTGTTCATGATCGGCTGCGCCGCCTACGTTCTGTCGCGTCCATCCGGACCGGGCAGCACTCCGCCTGACGGCTGCAAGGATCCGTCTTGATCTTTGGGGGTAGACCCTAAGGCTGAGTGTCCGGAATGAGCCGCTTGCCCAGGGCAACGGCTTTTTCTTCCGCATACCCCAGTTCCTCGTAGAACCGCAGAACCTTTTCGTTTCCCTGACGCACCATCAGGTTGATCTTCGGGCACCCACGCGCGGTCAGAAAGGCCTCACAGCGATTCATCAGCATCTTGCCGAGCCCAGCCGTCTGGTAATCAGGATCGACAGAAAGATAGTTGATCGACCCGCGATGACCGTCATACCCGGCCATCACGGACCCAATCACCCTGTCTCCACGTAGCAGCACGAAAAAAGCACCGTTTTCGTCGGTCAACTTGCGGTCGATGTCCTTGTCCGGATCATTCCAGGGACGCGTCAGACCGCACTTCTCCCAAAGCGCGATCACATCGCTCCGGTACCGTTCCTCAAACGGCAGAACCCGGTCATCTCTGCTTGCACCATCCATGGATCATTCGACCGTTACGGATTTTGCCAGGTTCCGCGGCTGGTCGACATCTGTGCCCATGAACACGGCTGTATGATAGGCAATAAGCTGAACGGGAAGCGCGTAAATGATCGGCGCGACAATGTCGGACATATCCGGCAGGATGACCGTGTTTTCAGCGGCATTGCCGCATTCCGCCGCGCCGCGCTGATCGGTAATCAGGACGATCCGCCCGCCTCGCGCCGCGACTTCCTGCATGTTGGAAACGGTCTTCTCATAAATCGCATCAAAGGGTGCAATCACGAAAACCGGCATGTTTTCGTCGATCAGCGCAATCGGCCCGTGCTTCAGTTCCCCGGCTGCATAGCCTTCCGCGTGAATATAGGAGAGTTCCTTGAGCTTGAGCGCACCTTCCAGCGCTAGCGGGAAATTGGTTGCCCTGCCAAGATAAAGTGCGTTGCTTGCCTTGGAGAGCGGATGCGCCAGCTTCTCGATGTCGCTTTCGCAGGCCAGGGCCTTGAGTGCAAGGCTCGGAACTTCCGTCAACTCGGCGACCAGTTCCTGTTCCTGCTCGGCCGTCAGCACGCCGCGCTCCCGTCCGGCCTGCAAAGCGAGTGCCGCCAGCACCGCTAGCTGGCAGGTGAAAGCTTTTGTCGAGGCAACGCCGATCTCCGGTCCCGCAACGGTCTGGAAAACCTTATCGGCTTCCCGCGAGATCGTGCTTTCCGGAACGTTGACGATTGCACCGATCGTGGCACCATTCGTCTTGCAATACCTGAGCGAAGCCAACGTGTCGGCAGTCTCACCGGACTGAGAAATCACCAGCGCCGTATCCTTGTCGCTGACAGGCGTTTCCCGGTAGCGGAACTCGCTGGCAATATCGATTTCCACCGGCAGGCGGGCGTATTTCTCGAACCAGTATTTGGACACCAGACCAGCAAGGTAAGCTGTTCCGCAGGCAGTGATGATCAGCCGCGACAGGTCCTTGAACTTCAGCTCTTCGGCCCCTTCGACCCGAGCACGTTTTGTCGTGTAATCGAAGTAGCGGGACAGCGTATGGCCAAGAACTTCAGGCTGTTCGTGGATCTCCTTGGCCATGAAATGCTTGTAATTGCCCTTGTCCATCAGGCTGGAAGTGACAGACGACTTGGCCTCAGGGCGGCTGACGGGCTGGTTGTCCTGATCGAAGATCTGAACACCTGCCCTTGTGATGACTGCCCAGTCCCCTTCATCGAGATAGGTAATCCGGTCGGTAAACGGCGACAGGGCGATGGCATCCGAACCGAAGAACATTTCGCCGTCACCATGACCGACCGCAAGAGGCGACCCCTTGCGAGCTCCGATGAGAAGATCCTCTTCACCGGAAAACAGCATGGCAAGTGCGAAAGCACCTTTCAGGCGCGGCAGAACTTCTGCGACAGCATCCTTCGGAGACAGGCCTTTTGCCATCGCCAGGTTGACCAGATGGGCCACGACTTCGGTATCTGTTTCCGTATTCAGCACCGCGCCGGCAGCAACGATTTCCTCACGCAGTTCCAGATAGTTTTCGATGATGCCATTGTGAACGACGGCAACCGAGCCGGCCTGATGCGGATGGGCATTTGCCACCGTCGGCGCACCATGTGTGGCCCACCGCGTGTGGCCAATGCCGGACAGACCCATAAGAGGGGATTTTTCGAGAACCGCTTCCAGATTGCGGAGCTTGCCTTCTGCCCTGCGGCGCACAATGGCCCCGTCCACCAGTGTGGCAACGCCGGCTGAATCGTATCCCCGGTATTCCAGACGCTTGAGCGAATCCACTATCCGCGGCGCCGCATCAACTGTTCCCAACACGCCAACAATGCCACACATGCAATAAGCCCTTTAAAAATGAATCTGCTGCACCGCACTGCTTTAGACGACGGTGCTGAACAATCAGAAATCAATCCCTGTTTCAGAAAATGACAGGGGCTAAAAATTGTTTGAACGTCAGGATTTGGCGCTCTTGGCCGCCTGCAGCCGTTCACGCAACTCCTTGGCCTTGCCTTCCTTCACGGTCTGGCGAGCCCGCCCGAAAGCCATGGAATCTGGCTCCACATTGTCCGTGATGACGCTTCCCGCTGCAACAAACGTGCCGCTGCCAAGTGTTACCGGCGCAACGAGTGTGGAGTTGGATCCGACAAAGCTGCCCGCTCCGATGTCCGTGTGGTGTTTCAGGTAGCCATCGTAATTGCAGGTGATCGTGCCCGCACCGATGTTCGACTTGGAACCGACGCTGGCATCACCGATATAGCTGAGATGATTGGCCTTGGCGCCGTCGCCGAATGTTGCGTTTTTCACTTCCACGAAATTGCCGACACGGGTATCGGCGCCAAGAACTGCGCCCGGGCGCAATCGCGCATAGGGACCAACTACACTGCTTTCACCGACGTACGCGCCCTCCAGATGACTGAAGGCCCTGATCCTTGCGCCAGCGGCAACCTTCACCCCTGGCCCGAAAACCACGTTTTGCTCGATGACGCAATCTGCTTCCAGAGCCGTGTCGTGAGAGAAGAAAACCGTGTGCGGCGCCAGCATCGTGCAGCCGTTTTCCAAAGCAGCCTGTCGCATCCGATCCTGGAAATCGGCTTCACAAGCGGCCAGTTGCGCACGCGTGTTTATGCCTTGCGTTTCCACTTCAGACGCGGAAACCGCGACAACTTTCAGACCCCGGCCGTTGGCAATTTCAACCGCATCCGTCAGGTAGAATTCGCTCTTGGCATTGGCATTACCGATCGCATCCAGCAATGAGAGCGCATGTTTGCCTGAAAAGCCCATGATGCCGGAATTGCAGAATGTGATCTTCCGCTCGTCGTCCGAAGCATCCTTTTCTTCCCGGATGGCCATCAGACGGCCGTTTTCAGTCACAAGCCGTCCATAGCCAAAGGGCTGACGCGCCTCAAACCCGAGGACGGCAACATCCGCTCCTTCAGCCAACGCGTTGCGGACCTTACCGATCGTCTCAGAGGTCACCAGCGGCGTATCGCCAAACAGGATCAGAACATCGTCCGAAGTCGTACTGAGCGCGGCACGCGCTGCAAGAGCCGCGTGCGCCGTCCCCAGCCGCTCGTGCTGAATGTGGCAGGTCGCCTCCGGCGCCAAAACCTGCACCAGCTTTTCAAGCTTCGGCATGTCCGGTCCGGTAACCACAGAAATCCGGTCGGATCCTGCCAGCTTTAGCGCCTTGACCACATGTCCGACCAGCGGCAAGCCGCCGATCTCGTGCATCACCTTTGGCAGGTCGGATTTCATGCGGGTGCCGAGCCCGGCGGCCAGAACAATCGAAAGGCAAGAACGGGAAGTCATCAATGGTCCACTGTCAAATATCCGGGCATCGCCCACATGTGTCGGCCCCTATATGCCCCGATCCACAGAACATTGAAAGATCTGACTTCCGGAGTGCTCGAGTTTGCTTTTCATTAACCATAATACACACCTGATGGGGTATCTTCTTTGAGATTCGGTTTCAGGTGCGGAAAGCAGGACTTTGGCAAAGCGGAAGGCACAAAAATCTGTTCGGGACATTGTCCGGGATACGTTCACGCCTTCGCGTGTCGGCCTATTGTCATGGGCCTTTGCCGCCGTTTGCATGGGGACCGTCGGGCTGGCGTCCTACCAGTTCAGTACCGCTCCTGATGGGTTCACTCCGAAATTCGATTTTCCCGCTGGCTTGCCTCTTCCTCCGATGGGAGGTGTCGGAACGACGGCCTCCATCTCAACGTCCTCGGGCAGGGAGTTGCCGATTGAGGTCATGCAATTGCCCGGTGGTGGCAAAGACGCGCCCTTCCCCGATCTGAGCCAAAGCCAGATCGAAGTGCTGCAAAAGGAAATCGTCGGATTGCGCCGGCGCCTCAGCGCGCTAGCCGAACAAAACGTCGCCTATTCCCGGCGCATAGCAGCGCTGGAAAAGGAAGCCGCCGTTTCGAAGTTGTCCGGGACGGGAGCCACAGTCATGTCCAGCGGAGAGCCGGCAGAGCCAGGTCCGGGCGTGGTCCGCACTGAAGCTGCGATGGCCACACCGGATGCATCTCCCCCCGTTCCGCCCGCATCGCCCAAAATGAAAGTCGAAGTCGTAAAGCCTGGTCCGACTAATCCGACAGCTGAGGGCCAGACAGCCCGGAAGGATCTGCCCGCTGAACCCGGGCTGGAGGTTTCCAAGATCCCGCCCAGGATGATCAGCATCGTGTCCGGAACAGGTCCGACCAATGCACCTTCTGAGGAATTCAATCCGGCCGAACCGGTTCGGATCGTCGACCTGCCCAGGGTCAACCTCCCGGCTCAGGGAGATGCACCAGAGGCAACCGGATCCATCCCCCTGACGGTGGAAGAAACCACGCCCTCTCCTCTGCCAACTCCGGAAGCATTCGATGCAACGCCCACTCAAACAACCAGCAGACCGACGGTGGTCACACCCTCAAGCCCGGCAGGGCGGCTGCGCGGTGGCGGCGACAGCAAACTGAAGCGTAGCGATTTTGGCGCGATCATTGGCCACTACAGCTCTACGGCTGCTGCCGCGAAAGCCTGGGCTGATTTCAAAAATCAGAACGCGGAACGCATGCGCGACCTTCGCCCGCTTCTGATGCAGCGTACCACTCCACAAGGCGGCATTGCCCTGATGGTTGGTCCTTTTGCAAATGCAGCAGACGCCGCCGTTGCATGCCTTCAGCTTCTGGATGTCACGGAACTCTGTCACCCGGCCCTGTTTGCCGGCGATCCGCTTGTAACGGCAGCCGAGTTTCGCGACACTGCCTTTTGAACCAGCACAATAACTGTGACAGGGAAGGCGCGCTGAAGCGCCAGGTATTTGCTAGCCAATCGTCTGAAGCGCGGGAAACGTCTCCAGGAGCCAGTAGGACAAAACTGCCATTTGACCTGTCAGGAACATGACCCCGGTCAGAACGAGCACTCCGCCCATGGTTTTTTCGACTGCGCCCATATGTTTGCGGAACTTCCGCATGAATTTGAGGAATGGCGACGCGAAAAGCGCTGCAATCAGGAACGGAACACCGAGGCCAAGCGCGTAGGCACTCAGAAGCAGGGCGCCCTGACCGACGGTTTCCTTTCCGCCTGCAACAAACAGAATGGCAGCGAGAATCGGACCGACACATGGTGTCCAGCCAAAGCCGAAGGCCAGACCAATCACGTAGGCGCCTAGTGGTCCGGCAGGCTTTTTCTCCACATGCACACGCGCTTCCTTGTAGAGCATGCCAATGCGGAAAACGCCCAGGAAGTGAAGCCCCATTACGATGATTGCGGCCCCCGCAATGTAGCTGAGATAGTCCAGATAGGCACGAATGAACTGGCCCAGGAAACTGGCTGTCGCCCCTAGCAGAACGAACACTGTTGAAAACCCGAGCACAAAGAACAGTGCGCTTAGAAAAACGCGTCGCGACGCTGCGTTGCTGTCTTCGGCTTCACCAGACAATTGCTCCAGCGAGACCCCGGCCAGGAACCCAAGATAGGGCGGCACGAGCGGCAAAACGCAAGGTGAGACAAACGATAGAACGCCGGCAAGCGCAGCGCCTATGATGGTGACTTCCTGGATCATTCGACATTCCGGTTGTTCTGGCAGCCTGGCCGGCGGTCCGGTGAGGCTTGGGACGACCTACTTAGCCGCTTCCCAACGTTGACCAAAGACACAAGTGCTCACCATTTGGAGAGCGTGTTCGCCCGGTCAGTCTTCCTGCGCCAGAGCGGTTGCGGGCACTAGGCCTTTTTCCTGGAAATAGGTCAATGCGCCAGGATGTAGCGGCGCGGGCATCTGGTAGGCGACCAGGTCGTTCTCGGTCAGGCCGCCCAGAGCCGGATGCAACCGCTTGAAGCTGTCGAAATTTTCAAACACAGCCTTCACAAGTGTCGTGACAATCTCTTCCGGCATACGCGCAGATGTCACGAAGGTCGCGACGACGCCGAAAGACTCAACGGGCTGCGCAAGGCCATAGAGTTCTGCCGGAATCTCGGTAGGCATATAGTAAGGGGCCTCCGCCACAAGCGCATCGATTGCCTTGCCCTCGATTCCGATCAGACGAATGTCGCAGCGCGCCTGCGTTTCCTCGATCAAGGCTGCCGGATGGCCGATAAGTTCAAAGTAAGCATCGATCCTTCCAGAACAAAGCGCTTCGGACAGTTCAGACGTCTTGAGTTCCTGAAGGTCCTCCTGATCGGCCTGCGTCCAGCCCAGCCTAATGATAAGGGCATTCCAGGAAGCCGCCGATCCAGATCCTTTGCTTCCGATATTGATCCTCGCCTCTTTCAGATCGTCGAACTCCCGATAAGGAGAGTCCTCTCGAACGACAATGGTCGCGACCTCGGCATGGAGCGAGAAAATGGAGCGCAGCTCATCGAACGGACCGGCATTTTCGAAGGAGGATGTTCCTAGATAGGCATGGTGCTGCCAATCGGACTGGACATAACCGAAATCGATTTCACCCGAGTGGATTTTCCCGATATTGGCAATCGAGCCGAGTGTGGTTTCGACAGAACAACGAACACCATGCTCTGCACGGCTCATATTGACGATTTTGCAGGTTGCACCACCGGACGGATAATAGACACCAGTCACCCCGCCCGTGCCTATCGTTATGAAATGCTGTTCACTTGCGTGGGCAAACTGAAACGCACCACCTGCAAGAAGCAAACCTGCGCCAAGAAGGGATGAAAGTCGGGTTCGCTTTGGCTTCAACCTAGTCAACGGGCACCTCAAAAACTTCGTCGAAATGACGCTCTCCGGTAGCTTTGCCAAATGTTTCGCCCCGTGCCGCTTATCGCAAGCGGCATCCCTCGCCAACTGGCGAGCGCACCGATAGCAGCCCGAGCAGTTGGGAACCCACATGGTGTTTCCATTAGTCCGTTGGTGCTGTTTCTGCACCAAAGGCGATATCCAAGGAGTAGCAAAGGTGACAAGTAAACACCAGTTGGCTTCAACCGGTTCAGTGACAAGTTACCGGAATAGATGACCAGCACCGGTAGTGGCTGATAATTCAAAAAGAGATTTCTTAAAGTTCAAACAGGCTTTGGTTGGTCAAACCTGCACAATGAAATATGCCGCGGCCCCCTACCCTGGGCCGGCCATACTGCTGAAAATCAGTTGGTACGCCCTCCCCTGATGACTTCAAAGAGCTTGCCCTTTAGCTCTTCTTCGGCGTCTCCATCGCGAAGGCCCTGGCGCCACTGATCGAGGATCAGACGCAATCCGAGTGTTTCCCGGCTGTGCGGGAGATCCCCGATAAACGACGCAAAAAACAGGTCGAGCCTTTCCCGGTCGATCAAGCCCTGGTCGATCAATCCGTGAATCAGCGTCATCGTTGCTGCGATGTGCCCCTTCACGAAATCGAACTCGACGGAGCTCGTATGGGTATCGATTGTCGTTGTGTGCATGTAACCTCTCATGTATCGGAGAACGTTACCTCACCTTACTTTATTGCGCCACCTGACAGTTTTCGCAGGAGAATGATCGTTATTTTCTTAGAAGCGAAACCTTGCAACTACACTTTTCAGTAATAATTCGTATTGCACTAGATAATACTGTCATGACCTTGTTTAACACTATCAAGATGCGGCTTCTCAGTTCGTCATTATGCGAATTTGGCTGGGTGTATTCATCAACGGGCAGCCAATAACACCGATTTTTCCTAGCCTGTTGAAAAAATCGATTTTGCCTCTTGCATTGTCCTCAAGCTCGGCCTAAACACACGCCACCAACGCGGTCGCGCTGCAACAACGCACTGAACCGCTTCGGAAATTGGTGAGAGCCGATAGCTCAGCTGGTAGAGCAACTGACTTTTAATCAGTAGGTCCAGGGTTCGAACCCCTGTCGGCTCACCAATATTTCCAAAGTCTTAGCCCTAAAATTTTTAAGCTTACAATATCTGCTGCTATGCTGAACCAGCAGCGAATGAATTCTACTGTTTGCATTGTTCGCCGAGCATCACTCTGGATCCTTATCTTCCCCGCATCTGGTCCAAAAAATAAGCCGAGCAATCTGTATGGATCACCCGGCTTTATTTACCTTACGTAATTTCCAAACAACGCAAACCGCTTTGCGAATTGAAAATATTTTACAATCAGGAAGCGACAGGCTCCTGTTCGGCCTGACGTTTTCCTTTTCTGTCGAACCAGCCTTTGACTGTTTCGCGCATGGTCTGCATGTTCACGTACAGAATCGGGATCATCAGAATACCGATGCACGTTGCAAACAGCATTCCGCCGAACACCGCGAAGCCAATGGCTTTCTGACTGGCCGCGCCTGCGCTCGAGGCTGTCATAAGCGGCACAACCCCCAGCAGGAACGACAAGGCCGTCATCATCACGGCCCTGAAGCGAAGATGCGCAGCTTCAACAGCGGCATCCTTGATGGTCTTGCCGTCTTCCCTCTGTTCCATCGCGAATTCCACGATCAGGATGGCATTCTTCGCGCCCATCCCCACCAGCATGATCATTCCGATCTGCGTGTAGAGATTGACGTCCCCTCCCGTCACGAACACCGCCACAAGCGCACCGAGGATCGCGAATGAAACCGACATCAAGATCGCAATCGGCATTGTCCAGCTTTCATACTGGGCGACCAGAAACAGATAGGTGAAAAGGATCGACAGAAGCAGAATGAAAAGGACAATCTGCCCAGACCCGAGCTGCTGCAGCGCCGTTCCTGTCCATTCGAGCGTATAGCCGGACGGCAAAGCCTGAGCCCCCGCAGCGTTGACTTCGTTGATCACCACGCCGGTAGATGCACCAGGCGCCGGATCCGCCATCACAGCCGCCGCCCTGAACATGTTGTACCGGGTCAGGATCTGCGGACCGAGCACATTCTGCGTTGTTAGAATGCTTCGCATGGGCACCATGGTGCCATCGCTGGCCCGTACATAGAGCGCTCCAATATCCTCTACCCGATCGCGGAACTTGCCCTCGGCCTGGATCATGACCTTGTAGACGCGGCCAAAGATGTTGAAGTCGTTGATGTAGTAGGACCCCAGATAGGCCTGCAGTGTTGTGAACACATCCGACACGTTTACGCCAAGCGTCTTGGCCTTTTCACGATCGAGATCGACGAACACCTGTGGCACATTGGCCCGGAAGGTGGAATAGGCCCGGCCCACTTCTGGGCTCTGGTTGGCAGAATAGATCATCGAGCCGAGTGCTGATGCCAGGTCCTGCGGCGAACCGCCGCTCGTCTGTTGCAGCATCACCTGAACGCCGCCGGTCGTGCCAAGGCCTGGAATCGGTGGCGGATTGAACGCGATGATATTTGCGCCGGGAATGGTCGAGAATTCCGCCCAGAATTTCGCAAGGATTGCGTTGATACGCAGATCAGGAGCCTGACGATCCTCCCAGTTCTTCATGGTGGCAATCACCAGTGCCGCATTGGAGGACGTTGCACCGTTCAGGATCGAATAGCCGTTGACGATGACAACGTCTTCGACTCCCGCCGTTTTGGACGCCAGTTCAACCACCTGTTTGGTGACTGTTTCAGTCCGCTGCAGCGAGGCCCCATCCGGAAGCTGAACGTCGACCATCAGGTAACCTTGGTCTTCGGAAGGCAGGAACCCTTGTGGCAAGGATCCACCAAGCGTGACGATCAGAGCAATTGCACCGGCGACGACCGCCAAGCCTACGATGGCAAACCGGACGAGACGGCGAATGACGGCGGTATAGCCATTGCGAACCGAGGTGATCCCTCGGTCGAACAGACCCATGATGCCGCGCGGCGGGCCGGAGCGTGCCTTCAGGATCAGCCCGCAAAGAGCGGGCGACAGCGTCAGCGCGTTGATCGAGGAAATGAGCACCGAGACGGAAATCGTTACTGCGAACTGCGAATAGAGACGCCCTGTAATGCCAGGCATGAAGATTGTCGGGACGAACACCGCCAAGAGCACCAGCGTGGTGGCGATCACCGGGCTGGTGATCTGTTCCATCGCCTTGGTGGTGGCTTCCTTCGGTGACAGACCTTCATCGGAAATGATGCGTTCCACGTTTTCAACGACGACGATCGCATCATCCACGACGATACCGATTGCCAGCACAAGCGCGAAAAGAGAAATCGTATTGAGCGTCATGCCGAGTGCAAGCAGGACGGCAAACGTTCCGATCAGCGATACCGGAATCGCGACAGTCGGGATGATCGTCGCCCGCCAGTTCCCTAGGAAGATGAACACCACCGAGACCACCAGAAGGAAGGTCAGGAACAAGGTGGTGATAACGTCGTTGAGCGACGCCTGAACGAAATCCGTGGTGTTGAAGGGAACGCCGTATTCCATGTCCGGCGGAAAGTTCTTGGCCAGTTCGTCAAGACGCGCGAGCACATCTTGCGACACCTGAAGCGCATTAGCGCCAGGAGCCTGATAGATTGCCAGAACGGTGGACGGCTTGCTGTTGTATTCGCCCGAAGCGTTGTAGACCTGCGCGCCGAGCTCCACCCTGGCAACGTCGCCAATCGTTACGACAGCGCCATCAGCCCCCGTGCGCAACACGATTTGCTCGAACTCTTCCGGTGAGGACAAGCGCCCTTTCGCCTTGATGGTGTATTGGAACTGCTGTCCGTCCGGGACGGGAGGTGCACCGATCTGCCCGGCTGCAACCTGAATGTTCTGGTCGCGTACCGCGGTGATGAAATCGGTCGGCGTCATTCCAAGGCTGGCAAGCCTGTCCGGATCGAGCCAGATGCGCATGCCATAGGAAAAGTCGGTCATCACGTCCGCCCGGCCGACACCTGGTACGCGGGCAAGCGAGTCCTTCAGGTTGATCGAGGCGTAGTTCGACAGGAAGACCGGATCATAACTTCCATTCGGAGAAAACAGCGTGATCACCAGCAGCATGTTTGTGCTGGCTTTCTGCACCGTCACACCGTTGTTGGTCACATCGCTCGGCAACTGGCTGTTGGCCTGGCTGACCCTGTTCTGCGTGTTGACCGTGGCGATGTCCGGGTCCGTTCCGACCGCAAAAGTGACGTTGAGAGAATAGTTGCCGCTGTCGTTACTCGTCGACTGCATGTAAATCATGTCATCGACGCCGTTTACCTGCCCCTCGATTGGGGCGGCTACGGTTTCTTCCAGAACTTCGGCATTTGCACCGGTGTAAGTCGCAGAAACGTTGACGACCGGAGGCGTAATATTCGGGAACTGTTCAACTGGAAGCGACAGATAACCGAGTACACCGGCAATCGTGATCACAATGGAAATGACCAGCGCGAATTTCGGCCGGTAGATAAAAAAGCGTGAAAACATTTAGCTTTTCTCCGCCGGCTTGGAAGCAAGGACCGGGTTGACGACGACGCCGGGACGCACTTTCTGCAAGCCTTCGACGATGACCTCGTCGCCTTCTTTGAGGCCCTTGGAGACGACAAAATTCGTGCCCTCCTGCTGACCAAGCGTGAGGTAGCGTTGTTCGACTTTCTTGTCCGGCGTGATTGCGAGCGCGAACGCCCCTTCCTGATCCCGCTGAATTGCAGCCTGCGGGACAACGAGAGCAGTTTCTGTCTTGGGAGCCTCAAGGACCACAGTGACATATGTCCCGGAAATCAGGCGGATGTCCTTGTTGGCAAATTGACCGCGGAACGAAATCGTTCCCGTTGCCGTGTCGACCTGATTGTCTATGAAAACAATCTTGCCTTTTTCGTCATAGTCTTGGCCGTTGGGCAGCACCAGCTTTAGGTCTGGAGATTCTTCCGGCGTGATATCGGCCGGATTGATGCCGTGGGTCTTGACCGCGTTCAGGTACTGCGATTCGCTGACGGAAAAATTGACATAGACAGGCGCCAGGCTGATCAGGCTGCCAAGAGAGCTGGTCCCCGGCCCGACAACCTCACCAACGCTATAGGTGGTCTTTCCAAGCTGTCCGTCGAACGGGGCGGAAATGTCGGTATAGCTGAGGTTGAGTTCAGCTTCCTGGAGCGACGACTGCGCCGCTTCGACCGATGCTTCCGCCTGCTGTTTCTGAGCCAGGGTCGCTTCATAGGCTGCTTCGGAAAGGTGTCCCTTGTCTCTGAGGTCCCTGTCACGCTTTTCATCGGCCGCCTTCAGTGCCGCGTCTGCCTTTGCGCTGGCGAGGTCTGCCTTCGCCTTCGTCAAAGCCGCCTGATACTGCGCCTTTTCAATGGTGAACAAGAGGTCGCCCTTCTTGACCACCGAGCCGTCGGCAACAGCCTTCTCTTCCAGGAAGCCTTTGACGCGGGCCATCAGATCGACCTGGTCGATGGCGGCAACCTGACCGACGAAGCGGGCACTTTGACGAATATCCTGAGATTCGATCTTGGCAACGCTTACCGATGGTGGTGGCGCTGCAGGAGCAGCCTTTTGCTTGTCGTCAGAGCAACCGACCAACAGCACTGAAGTGGCTGCAACCAGTGCAAACGTGCGAGGGAAAGAGGCAAAAGGCAAAAAAGTCATTCGTGAACTCCGCAGTCCGACCATCAGGTCAAGGCGCTTAATTTGGAGCTCACTATAAAAGGACTGGTTGATTCAACAAGAGAATAGTGCCCAAACCGTGTGGTCTCGGGGGATTAATAACTCAATGTTATCAAAGTCGACGGAGCGTCACCCGTTTGGAGAGCCGTAAACCGCAATCTGGTATTCAACGACGTGGCACATTTCACGACGCAGTTGACACAAATGCATTCTGCGCCGATGAGCGCCATCCGGTCATCCCTCGTAACACCGAGCCTTCGGAGACGTTTATTCTGAGGACAGAATCAGCGTCAGCCCGTTCAACTGGTTCGCCGGAACTGTTTTTCGTTCAGCAAGACCTCTGCAGCCAATTTCCAGAGCCACGATTTGCGGCAGCGGCCCGGTAATCTGGTTAGCCGCGTCTGCACCAACCAGCGACGCATAGGCCGACGGCGTCAGCACAGATATCGTACCGCGAGCAGTTTTCAATTCCAGACCGAGACTGGTCGCGCGCATCTCTCGCTGTCCTGTAAACCCGCCCAAAAACTCGTGATGATCGGATGGGTCACCCGCGACGAGGTAAACCGCCTTGACCTTTGACGCACCATTGGCGTGGTCTTGAAAGGCATCTTTCCAGAAGTTCTGCGGAAACCTGTTACGGCACGTGAAATAGCCGATCTCAGGAGCAAGCGGATCACTCAGGAACGTCAGATCGAAGGCGACCTGCACCTTGCTGCCGTCAGACAAATTGGCTGTGCGCTCGAATGAGAAAGGTTCGTACAGCTTCAATCCCGCTTTACGAAAATCTTCTCTGTCTTTCTGAGGGTCGGAACTGTCCAGCACCAGCATGCTGGCCCCTTCCCGCCTGGTCAGAAAATCTCGATTGAAGGCTCCGAACGAAAACACCTCGTCTGAGCCTTCGAAAATGAGATCCCGATCAGCGACGCTCAGCAATTCCACGAAGAAACCGTCAAGTTGAACCAATCGGTTTGCAGTTCCCCAGGAATGCCGGTTTTCAGGGGTAACCGTGAAACCGAGTTCGCTCCAGGCTTGGCCCGCGGACTCCAGATCCTTGACCGCAACAACGATGTGATCGAGCCCGCGAACCATCTTTCCTACCCCGTCCCGTCAGCGCCGATCAGACCAGACGGCCTTGATGGATCGCCGCGCTGATGAAGGATGCGAACAGCGGATGCGGATCGAATGGCCGCGACTTCAGTTCCGGATGGTACTGAACGCCGACGAACCAAGGATGATCCGCGATTTCGACTGTTTCCGGCAAAACGCCATCAGGCGACGTCCCGGCGAAAATAAGCCCGCATTTTTCGAGCTTGTCGCGATAACCGATATTGACTTCATAGCGGTGGCGATGCCGCTCGGAGATACTTGTCGTCCCGTAGATTTCAGCGATCTTAGACCCAGCCTTGAGCGCAGCAGGATACGCGCCAAGGCGCATCGTGCCACCCAGATCGCCCTCTGCATCACGCACTTCCTTGCTGTTGCCCTTTGTCCACTCGGTCATCAGACCAACAACAGGTTCCTTCGCCGGACCGAACTCGGTGGAGTTGGCGTCCGCAATTCCGGCGAGATTACGGGCAGCTTCGAGAACCGCCATCTGCATTCCGAAACAAATGCCGAAATACGGGATCTTGCGGGTACGAGCGAAGTGTGCCGCCGCAATCTTGCCCTCGGCACCACGCTCACCGAAACCGCCGGGAACCAGAATACCGTGCACGCCTTCCAGATAGGGGCTCGGGTCTTCCTTCTCGAAGGTTTCCGATTCGATCCATTCAAGATTGACTTTGACCCGGTTGGCAATGCCGCCGTGAACCAATGCCTCGATCAACGACTTGTAGGCATCCTTCAGAACCGTGTACTTGCCGACGATCGCGATCTTGACTTCGCCTTCCGGATTGGCAACCGCCTCCGAAATGCCGTTCCAGCGGTCGAGAACCGGCGCCGGTGCACCTTTGATGCCAAAGGCCGCCAGAACTTCGTCGTCCAGGCCTTCCTTGTGGTAGGCAATCGGCACATCGTAGATGGACTTGACGTCGTAAGCCGGAATAACCGCACTCTCACGCACGTTACAGAACAGTGACAGCTTCCGTTTTTCCGTTTCCGGGATCGCGCGGTCACAGCGGATCATCAGGATGTCCGGCTGAATACCGATCGACCGCAGCTCCTTGACCGAGTGCTGTGTCGGCTTGGTCTTCATTTCGCCGGCACTTGGGATGTACGGCATCAAGGTCAGATGCACATAAACGACGTCGCCACGCGGAAGATCGTTGCCAAGCTGACGGATCGCCTCGAAGAACGGCAGCCCCTCGATGTCGCCGACCGTGCCGCCGATCTCCACGAGGACAAAATCGTAGCCCTCGTTGCCGGTCAGAACGAAATTCTTGATTGCGTCGGTCACATGCGGAATGACCTGGACGGTTCCGCCCAGATAATCGCCACGCCGTTCCTTGGCAATGATGTCCTGATAGATCCGCCCGGTGGTTATGTTGTCCTGCTGGTTGGCAGGACGGCCGGTGAACCGTTCGTAGTGGCCAAGATCGAGGTCTGTTTCCGCACCATCGTCAGTGACAAAGCATTCGCCATGCTGATACGGGCTCATGGTGCCCGGATCGACGTTCAGGTAGGGATCGAGTTTGCGGAGTCGGACCTTGTATCCGCGCGCCTGGAGCAATGCGCCCAGTGCCGCAGAAGCAAGACCTTTTCCAAGCGAGGAGACCACGCCGCCAGTGATGAAAATATATCGCGCCATGGACCAATACCATATCCTTGCCGAGGGCGCCTTGGCCACTCGGGAGTTGCGTTCTCAACACATAAAAATGCCCTGCGAGATAAGCCGCAGGGCATATGTCGGGTGAATGGGCCGGAAGACCCGTTTGGCCGCCTTACTGCGCGGCCGGGACCTGAGGTCCGGAAGGTTGCTGCTGGTTGAGCTGTTTCAACGAATCGAGAACACCGCCTGAACCACCTTCGGTCGTGCCGTCCGTCGTGGCCGGCGCTTCCTGGGTTGCCGTCGGCACCGCATCAAGAATTGAACCAGGGCGGTCCTGATTCTTGGCGATCAGGCTGAGCGTCAGAGAGGTGGCAAAGAAAGCCACTGCCAGAACGGCAGTTGCGCGCGTCAGAATGTTCGCAGTTCCACGGCTGGACATCAGACCACCGCCCCCGCCGCCAATGCCAAGCGCGCCGCCTTCGGAACGCTGCAGGAGGACAACAAGCACAAGGGCCAGGACGACCATCAAGTGGATTACGATGACTACGGTTTCCATCGAACGCCATTCTTCATTGAATTCAAGATTGGCGGCCTTCTACACCAGACGCCGCCAGCTTTCCACCCTTCAATTGCGCCTTCGTCACAGAACCTTCAAGGCCGGGCACAATATAATCGGTGATGTCAAGAATAGGCCGCCAGAATTCCGAGGAAGTCGTCGGCCTTTAAACTGGCCCCGCCAACCAGCGCTCCATCGACATTGGCAACCGCCATCAACTCGCGTGCATTGGCCGGTTTTACCGAACCACCGTAAAGAAGCCGCATGGAAGCTCCTTCAGAACCGAACCTCGCGGAAAGGTTGTCCCGCATGGCCTTGTGCATTTCTTCCACGTCGTCCGTCGTCGGCGTCAGGCCGGTGCCGATCGCCCAGACCGGTTCATAGGCGATGACGCAATTTTCGGCGGTCGCCCCGTCCGGAACGGACCCGTTCAACTGACGTTCGACAATTGCAAGTGCCTGCCCGGCCTTGCGTTCTGCTTCCGTTTCTCCGACGCAAATGATGGCGACAAGGCCGGCCCGCCAGGCGGCCCGGGCCTTCTCATTGACATCAACATCGGCTTCACCGTGATCGGTCCGGCGCTCAGAATGTCCGACGATGACGGCTTTTGCGCCGGCATCCGCTAGCATTTCAGCGGAAATATCACCTGTATGGGCCCCTGAAACGGCGGTATGGCAGTCCTGGCCGCCGACGGACAAAACGCCATTTCCGGCCTTTTCGGCAATTGCTGCAATCAGCGTCGCCGGTGCGCAGATCATCGCATCGACCGAATCCGCCAGATCGTCGCCAATTCCGGCGATCATCTTGTAGACTTCAGCCTGGTTTGCTTTCAGGCCGTTCATTTTCCAGTTGCCGGCCACCAGCGGCTTGATCGCTGCGCTCATATTCAGTTTCTCCCGCGGCATGATCCAAGATTGCCGCCTATAGAGCAGAAGCGCCCAAGCGTTGCAATCACCCTGAGGACGGGAAAACCCAAATCGCTTCCGAAGTTTGTAAAAGGCCGCCTTGCGGCCGCGGCGCCGCGTCTTTATGATCCGCCCGCTCCGGCCAAGGCCGGTCCTGAATTCAGCCGGCAATACCGGCTGCCGCAAAGAAGAAGTATACGGGAGTCGTCATGCTTGACGCGCTGCGCAAGGGCGCTGGCACCTGGGTTGCCAAACTGTTTATTGCTCTGTTGATCATGAGCTTCGCCGTCTGGGGCATTAGCGGTTTTCTGACCGGTGTCGGACAGAACACTGCTGCGAAGGTCGGTGACACGGAAGTCTCCCTGTTCGACTTTGACAGGGCCTACAGGCAAGACCTGGGGCGGTTGGCGCAACAATTCGGCCGCCAGTTGACACCGGCAGAAGGTGCAGCTCTCGGTGTTCCGCAACAAACGCTCGGCAAACTTGTTGCCGAAGCGGCCATGAACAATACGGCGCAGGACATGAAGCTTGGCGTCTCTGACGAACGCCTGGCAACGATCATCCAGAGCGATCCCGCTTTCCAGGGGCCGGGCGGTCGGTACGACAAGAACCGGCTGCAACAGGTTCTCCGCTCGAGCGGTTACCGGGAAGACGAATATGTCGTGGAGCGCCGCAAGGTTGCCGAACGCGCACAGCTTGCGGAAGGGATCGCCGGAAGCATGAAGGCACCGATGACATATCTGGAAGTGCTGGACACCTATCAGGGAGAAACGCGCAGCGCCGACTACCTGTTGGTCACGAAAGAATTCATCGGAGAGATAGAGGATCCTGCAGAAGACGTTCTGACGACCTACTTCGAAGAGAAGAAGGATGACTTCCGCGCTCCCGAGTTCCGTGAAATCAAATATGTCACCCTGACGCCAACCTCTCTGGCCCGTCCGGACGACATCTCCGATGAGGACGCGCGCGCCGAATACGAACGGCGATCGGAAGACTTCTTCCAGCCCGAACGGCGAAAGATCCGTCAGATGTCGTTCCCGTCTCAGCAAGCTGCGGAAGAAGCCGCTCAGGAACTTGCAAACGGCAAGACTTTCGATGAGCTCATGAGCGAACGGAACCTGTCTGATAATGACGTCACCTTGGGCGTGATGGCAAAAGCCGATTTTCTGGATGAAGCCATAGGCGATGCCGCGTTCAGCCTGGACGAAGGCGCAACGAGCGGCGCGGTTGAAGGCCGTTTCTCGACCGTCATTCTCAACGTCGAGGAAATCCTCCCGGAAAGCACTAAACCTTTTGAAGATGTGAAGGACGAGATCGTCCAGAGCCTTGCCAAGGAACAGGCTGAACGGGAAATTCTCGATCTGCTTGATGAAGTCGAGGACGCACGTGCAGGCGGAGCACTTCTGGATGAAGTCGGTGAGCGTTTCTCGCTGACCGTGGAAACACCGCCAGCTTTTGACGCCTCCGGAAACGGGGAAGACGGAAAACCCGCTGCCCTGCCCGATGCCGAAGGTCTGGTGGCCGGAGCTTTTGACAGCGATATCGGTATTGAGAACGACGTTCTCCAGTTCGGTGACCAGGGTTTTCTCTGGTACGACGTTGCCAAGGTCATTCCGTCTCGAGAACGCACGCTTGATGAAGTCCGGGCAGATGTCATCGCAGCCTGGAAGAAGGATGAACTTGCAAAGCGCTTGAGCGATACCGCAGCAGACCTGTTGGCCAAAGCGGAAGGCGGCACTCCGTTCATAGCCCTTTCCGCGGAAACCGGACTTGAGGTGAAAACTGCTACCGAGCTGAAGCGCAACACACCGTCCGGAGACTTTGGCCGGGATGCGGTGTCGGCAGTGTTCAGCGGCCCGATTGGAACAACCGCGGTCGCCGAAGCCAATGACGGTGAAGGCCGTGTCGTGCTGAAAGTCACCGGTTCGAACGTTCCGGAATTCCAGAAAGATGCGCCGCAGGTTGCGGCCCTCGGGCAGCAGCTTTCCCAGCAGATTCAGGATACGTTGCTCGGTCAGTTCATTTCCGACCGGGAAACCAAGGCAGGCGTTGAAATAAACAATGCTGGGATTGCCCAGATGATCGGGCTGGACCGGAACTGATCCGTTTGAAAGTGGAATGACGACATGAGCACATTCAAGGACTTCATAGCCAAGGTTTCTGACGGACATTCCTTGAGCCCCGAAGAAGCCCGCGAAGCCTTTGAGGTGATCCTGTCGGGATCCGCTACGCCGTCCCAGCTCGGCGGCTTTCTGATGGCCTTGCGTGTGCGCGGCGAAAGCATCGCCGAGGTGACCGGCGCTGTCGCAACCATGCGTTCCAAGATGATCCCGGTGAAGGCCCCGGCCAACGCCATCGACATCGTGGGTACCGGCGGCGACAACTCCGGCAGCTACAACATCTCTACTTGCACCGCACTCGTCGTTGCGGGTTGCGGAGTGCCGGTGGCCAAACACGGCAACAGGTCGCTGTCTTCCAAGTCCGGCGCGGCGGAAGCGCTCGCCGAACTTGGCGTCAACATCGATATCGATGCAAAGAGGATTTCAGACTGCATCACCAGGGCCGGGATCGGTTTCATGTTCGCCCCGCTGCATCATGCCGCCATGAAGCATGTGGGTCCGACACGCATGGAACTCGGCACGCGCACCATCTTCAATCTGCTCGGCCCACTGACCAATCCAGCCGGCGTCAAGCGCCAGATGGTAGGTGTCTTTGCGCGCAAATGGGTGGAGCCGCTGGCGGAAGCCCTTCGTGAACTTGGATCTGAAAAAGCCTGGGTGGTCCACGGCTCTGACGGTATGGACGAAATCACCACGACAGGACCGACATTCGTCAGCGAGCTCAACAACGGGACGATCCGGTCTTTCGAAATTTCACCGGAAGACGTCGGCCTTGCCGTTTCCGAGCCGAAGGATCTCAAGGGCGGGCTTCCTTCCGAAAATGCCAAAGCCTTGCGCGACGTTCTTGCCGGGGCCCAAAACGCCTACCGCGATGTGGTTCTGTTCAATGCAGCAGCATCGCTGCTGGTGGCAGACAAGGTGGAAACCTTGAAGGACGGCGTCGAGTTGGCTGCTCAATCGATTGACAGCGGCTCTGCAGCCGACACACTGGAAAAGCTGGTTGCAGCGTCGAACGGATAAGAGATGGCTGATATTCTTCAAAAAATCGAAGCCTACAAGCGTGAGGAAATCGCCGCTGCCAAGGCCTCCGTGTCGCTTGACGATCTAAAGTCGCGCATCGGTGACGTGAGCCCTCCGCGCGGGTTCCTCAAGGCAATCGAAAGCAAACACACGGCAGGCGAATACGCTCTTATTGCCGAAATCAAGAAGGCCAGCCCTTCCAAGGGGCTCATCCGGGAGGATTTCGATCCGCCACTTCTGGCCAAGGCTTATGAAGAAGGTGGCGCGGCCTGTCTTTCCGTCTTGACGGACGCGCCGTCCTTTCAGGGAAAACCAGACTTTCTGACCGCCGCGCGTGACGCAGTCACCCTGCCCGCGCTGCGCAAGGATTTCATCTATGATCCGTACCAGGTTTATGAAGCCAGAGCCTGGGGTGGCGATTGCATCCTGATCATTCTGGCAGCTGTCGATGACGACACGGCCAAATCACTGGAAGACACTGCGTTCGAACTTGGAATGGATGTCCTGCTCGAGGTTCATAACGCTGAAGAGCTGGAACGTGCTCTGAAGCTGTCTTCCCGTCTGCTCGGCATCAACAACCGGAATCTCAAAACTTTCGAGACCAAACTGGAAACCAGTGAGGAGCTCGCACCCGGTGTTCCGGACGACAGGATCATCGTCGGAGAAAGCGGACTGTTCACCCCTTCAGATCTCTCCCGGATGAACAAGGTTGGCATTTCAACCTTCCTGATCGGCGAAAGCCTTATGCGCCAGGAAGATGTTGCGTCTGCCACCAGAACGCTTCTCGCCCGCCCGGCACTTTCCGAGGCGGTTTAGGCGAATATGACCGACCAGATCCCAAAACTGACCCATCTGGATGCGGCAGGGTCTGCCAACATGGTGGACGTTTCCGAAAAGTCGGTTACGCACCGGATTGCCGTTGCGCGCGGTACGGTCACCATGCGTGCTGAAACGCTTGAACTCATCCGCTACGGCAACGCCAAGAAGGGCGACGTCATTGGCACGGCTCGGATAGCCGGTATTCTTGCGGCCAAAAAAACGCACGAGCTGATCCCACTCTGCCATCCACTGATGTTGTCAAAGGTCTCCATCGACATCGACCCGGACGACGCTCTACCCGGTCTGGTGGTCACGGCGACAACCAAGGTCAGCGGACAGACAGGTGTCGAAATGGAAGCCTTGACTGCCTGTTCCCTCGCCTGTCTGACTATCTACGATATGGCCAAGGCTGTCGACAGAGGCATGGTCATCGGCGATATCCGCCTTGTCGAGAAGTCCGGAGGCAAGTCAGGCCACTGGACGCTCGACAAAGACGGCAGCCTGGGTGGCACCTGATGAGCCTGATGCCCGTCTCGGAAGCATTGACAAAGCTGCTGTCCGGGGTGGCTCCCCTGGAAACGGAGCTGGTTCCGCTTGAGAATGCCAACGGCAGGTATCTCTCGGAGCCGCTGGTCTCCACACGCACACAACCTCCGTTCGCAGCGTCTGCAATGGACGGATATGCCATCCGTCACGATGACCTGACAGCCGAAGGCACCACCTTGACCATTGTGGGCGAGGCACCTGCCGGACATGGATACTCCGGAACGGTTGGTGCTGGCGAAACGGTGAGGATCTTTACCGGGGCACCGGTCCCGGCCGGCGCAGACACCATCCTGATACAGGAAGACGCCAAGCGTGACGGCGAGCGGATAACGGTTTTGGAAAACCCTGCCAAGGGCGCATATGTCCGGCCTGCCGGGCTGGATTTCGCAGAAGGTGACGTGCTTCTAAAGCCACCGGTCAGACTTGCCTACAGGCACCTTGCCCTCGCCGCTGCCATGAACCATGCGCTGCTACCGGTACATCGACGCCCGAAAGTCGCAATCCTGGCAACCGGCGACGAACTCGTACGACCGGGGATGGAACCCGGACCGGATCAGATCATCGCATCGAACCACGCCGGGATCGCGGCTCTGGTCGAAGATTGTGGCGGTGAGCCTCTGGATCTTGGAATATCGCCCGACGAGCCTGTGGCGCTCGCGAACCACGTTCAACGCACCATCAAAGAGAAGGCCGATATCTTGGTTACTCTTGGCGGTGCTTCGGTCGGCGACCACGACCTCGTCCAGGACATTTTGGGACAGGAAGGCATGGACCTGGCGTTCTGGCGAATTGCTATGCGTCCTGGAAAACCGCTGATGGCCGGCCGTCTTGGGAGCACCAAGGTGCTCGGTCTGCCGGGAAACCCGGTTTCCAGCCTTGTCTGCGGCCTGCTCTTCCTGAAACCTCTCATCGAGGCGATGCTCGGCCAGACGAGGGAAAGCTCCGCCCCGCAACGCGCCACCCTGGCCGGGCCCCTTCCAGAAAACGACCGCAGGCAGGACTATGTCCGGGCAACGCTTTCGACGGCGGAAGACGGACAGCTCATGGTAACGCCCTTTTCCCGGCAGGACAGTTCCATGCTGAACCTCTTGGCGAAATCGGGAGCACTCGTGGTCCGTCCGCCGCATGCACCTGCGCTGGAGGCCGGAGCCGAAGTACCCATTCTGGTTCTCTGAAAAAATCTCATCCTGCAGAGCACCAGAGCCCGGACCGGTCCGGATGCAGGAACAGACAATAAGCCAGCCGAAAAAGCAAAACCCGGCCGAGTGCCGGCCGGGTTCTCATTTTGTAGTCAGATCAACGTCCGTTAAGCCTTCTGAACGGCCCGCTTTGCCATGACCGTTACAAGGTTCGCGCGATACGCCGCCGATCCGTGAATGTCGGACAGAAGATCGTCTGCATCAGGAGCAATACCGGCAACCGCATCTGGCGAGAAATTGCCTGAAAGTGCAGTTTCCATGGCCGACATACGGAAAACACCGTTCTGCCCGGCGCCTGTGACGGCAACCTTCACGGAACCATCGCTGCCCTTGGCGACGAATACGCCTGCCATGGCATAACGCGATGCCGGGTTCGGGTATTTGGCATAGGCACTGGCAGCAGCCCCCGGAAACTTGACGGCGACGACGATTTCATCTTCATCGAGCGCGGTTTCAAACATACCCGTGAAGAAATCTTCCGCAGCCAGCTCCCGTTTGCTGGTGACAACGGTTGCACCAAGAGCCACCAGCGCCGCAGGATAGTCTGCTGCAGGATCGTTATTGGCAATCGATCCGCCAATGGTGCCCATGTGACGAACCGCCGGGTCCCCAATGCCACTGGCAAGGGAAGCCAGTCCAGGAAGCTTCTGCTTCACCAGATCAGAGGTCGAAACCTCGAAGTGAGTCGTCGCTGCGCCGATGGTCACTCCGTCACCATTGGCGCTGATCCCCTTCATCTCCGCAATCTTTGTGACATCGACGAGATCGCTGGGGGCGGCAAGCCGTTGTTTCATGGTCGGCAGCAACGTCTGGCCGCCACCAAGGAACTTGCCGTCATCGGCATTGGCCATCAGTGAAGCGGCTTCCGCTACCGATCCGGCCTTGTGATACGTCGTTTCATACATGCTGGGTCTCCCCGGATTTAAAACGTGTGCAATGGCGGGCGGGTTACCCCGCCCGTAAGTCCCGATTCTGGCGTTATTCGGCCGCCTGCTTCAGACCTGCGTGGTAAAGCGCCCAGACCTTTTCCGGAGACGCCGGCATCGACAGGTTGTTGTCGCCGATAGCATCCGTGATCGCGTTGATGACAGCCGGCGGAGAGCCGATGGCACCGGCTTCGCCACAGCCTTTCATGCCAAGCGGATTGCCCGGGCACGCAGTGACATGGGTCGACAGGTTGTAGGACGGCACGTCGTCGGCTCGCGGCATGCAGTAATCCATGTAGGACGCAGTCAAAAGCTGGCCGTTTTCGTCGTAGGACGCATTTTCCAGCAATGCCTGACCGATCCCCTGCGTGATACCGCCATGCACCTGGCCTTCAACGATCATCGGATTGATGATGTTGCCAAAATCGTCAGCCGCGACGAAGTTGACAACTTCCGTCTTGCCCGTATCCGGATCGACCTCGACTTCGCAGACGTAAGTGCCGGCCGGGAAGGTGAAGTTGGTCGGATCGTAGAAAGCGCCTTCCTTCAGGCCAGGTTCCATGCCTTCCGGCAGGTTGTGAGCCGTGTAGGCGGCAAGTGCCACCTCGGTGAAGGTCAGCTTCTTGTCGGTACCGGCAACCTTCAGCTCGCCGCCCTCGATCTGGATGTCGCCTTCGGAGGCTTCCATCAGGTGAGCCGCGATCTTCTTGGCCTTGGCTTCGACCTTGTCGAGCGCCTTGACGATGGCAGACATACCGACCGCGCCGGAACGCGAGCCGTAAGTCCCCATACCGAACTGAACCTTGTCGGTATCTCCATGAACAATGGAAACCGCATTGGTATCCAGGCCGAAGCGTTCGCTGATGAGCTGGGCAAAGGTGGTCTCGTGTCCCTGACCATGGCTGTGCGAGCCTGTCAGAACCTCGATCGACCCGACGGGATTGACCCGCACCTCGGCAGATTCCCAAAGACCGACACCTGCCCCAAGCGAACCAACCGCTGCGGACGGCGCAATACCGCACGCCTCGATGTAGCAGGACAAACCGATACCGCGGAGTTTCCCACGGGACGCAGCTTCGGCCTTGCGCGCAGCAAAGCCATCGTAATCCGCAGCCTTCAATGCTGCATCCAGCGTTGCGTCGTAATCACCTGCGTCATAGCACATGATCACTGGTGTCTGATGCGGGAACGAACGGATGAAGTTCTTGCGGCGGAACTCAGCTGGCGACAAGCCAACTTCGCGAGCCGCCGTTTCCATGATCCGCTCCAGAAGATAGGTTGCTTCCGGTCGGCCGGCGCCACGGTAAGCGTCCACGGGGGTGGTGTTTGTGTAGACCGTCTTCACGTTGGCGTGGATCGCGGGAATGTCGTACTGACCCGACAGCAGTGTCGCGTAAAGATACGTCGGCACAGACGATGAGAACAACGACATGTAAGCGCCGAGATTGGCGATTGTCTTGACCCTGAGGCCAAGGATCTTGTTGTCGGAATCAAGTGCGAGTTCCGCTTCCGAGCGGTGGTCGCGGCCGTGAGCATCCGTGAGGAAAGCTTCTGTCCGGTCAGACACCCATTTGACCGGGCGGCCAACGCGCTTGGACGCCCAGAGGCAGACCATTTCTTCCGGGTAGATGTAGATCTTCGAACCAAAGCCGCCGCCGACATCAGGCGCGATCACGCGCAGCTTGTTTTCAGGGGCAACGTTGTAGAAGGCCGACAACACGAGCCGGGCCACATGCGGGTTCTGCGACGTGGTGTAGAGCGTGTAATGCTCCTCCGCCGCATCGTAACCGGCAAGAGCAGCGCGCGGCTCCATCGCGTTTGGAACGAGGCGGTTGTTGTGGATCTCCATGCGCGTCACATGGGCTGCCTTTTCGAAGGCTGCGTTTGTGGCAGCCTCATCGCCGATTTCCCAATCGTAGATCAGGTTGCCTTCGGCCTCCGGATGGATTTGCGGCGCACCAGCCTCAAGCGCTGCCAGCGGATCGATGACGGCAGGCAGTTCCTCATAGTCGACGACCACCGCATCGGCCGCATCGCGCGCCTGAGCCTGCGTATCGGCCACGACCACGGCAACGGCCTGCCCGACATGGCGGACGATTTCCGGCTCAAGGGCGCGCCAGCCACCCATCTTCATCGGCGAACCATCCTTGGAATGGATCATCCAGCCGCAGATCAGGTTACCGATGCCATCCCCGACAAGCTGGTCACCGGTCAGAACCGCGTCCACGCCCGGCATTTCCAGAGCCGCGCTGGCATCGATGCCCTTGACCTTTGCGTGTGCATGCGGCGAGCGAACGAAGGCGGCATAGCCCATGCCCGGCATGGTCATATCGTCGGTGTATTTGCCTTTGCCGGTAATGAAGCGCTTGTCTTCCTTACGCAGGGCACGAGCGCCAATCCCCTCAACTGCCATTTCTTCTCTCCCGAATATCTGCTCCGGCTCCGCCAGTACCGGACATCCTCCACACGCCGGACAATCCGGCGGCTGCCTGTCAGGCAGCTATCTCTCAAGACCTGGCGGTCAAACCGAAGATGCCTGTTCCTCCCGGCATCCTGTTCGGCTGAGTGGTCTTGTCGTCCTGCTGCGCGAACGGATCCGCGCATCACGTTTTGGGAGTTCGGCCCGTGCCGTTATTCGGCAGCCTGAGCCATGCCAGCCATTTGATCAGAGGCGGCTTTGATTGCCTTGACGATGTTGTGGTACCCGGTGCAGCGGCAGATGTTGCCTTCCAGCTCGTGGCGGATGGTTGCTTCATCGAGATTGCCTGCGCCGTGTCGGTTGATCATGTCCACGGCGGTCATGATCATGCCAGGGGTGCAGAAACCGCACTGAAGCCCGTGATGTTCACGGAAGGCAGCCTGAACAGGATGCAGGCTGTCAGCCGTGCCGATCCCTTCCAGCGTCACCACGTCGGCGCCATCGGCCTGGGCGGCCAGCATGGTGCAGGATTTAACGGCCTTGCCGTTGACATGCACCACGCACGCCCCGCATTGCGAGGTGTCGCAGCCGACATGGGTGCCGGTCAACCCGCGCACATCCCGGATAAACGATACGAGCAGCGTCCGGTCTTCGACATCAGCCGAAACCGTCTTGCCGTTCAATACCATCGATACTTTCGACATGAATTCCTCTCCCTCATGAAAGTCCCTGAACCTCGACTTTTGACAGAGCCTGCCTGCAAGCAATGACAGACAAGCTCCTGCGAAAGTCCGGTCCAGACCAGCGAACGGAAAAACAATCTGATCGGATTGTTCCCCACTGACCCAAATTCCCGGCTTATCACCGTGTTTTGTGCTGGGGCTCTGGCGCGTCCTGAATTGTCAGAGCCCGATCATTTCAAGATTTATACGGCCCGGTCAACTTGCAAGTGCAAGCACGACAATCACGGCTGCGAGCAACACGAGCCCCCAGACCATCGGGCCGCCGAAAACGTTGCGTCCTGCGGCAGCTTCAATATTTTGTTCCGCCTGCTGGATTTTTTCCTCAACCACATGCTCTGCATCCTCGATTGCATGCATGACTTCGCCGGGCGCTTCCTCAATCGCGATCCGTTTGGCTTCCTCCGCAACTCCCGGATCCAGATCGTCGTCAGCCGCGGCCGCAGGTTCATCCTGCCTGGCTGGTGTCCCGACCATCTCCGAAAATTTCGTGAAGAATTCCTCTGCCATTTTCTTGGCTGTGGAATCGATCAACCGGCTGCCGAGCTGCGCAAGTTTGCCGCCGACCTGTGCCTTGGCTTCGTAGGTAAGGATTGTGTCGTCACCCTCCTCCGTCAGCTTTACATCAGCGGACCCCTTGGCAAAACCGGCGACGCCGCCCTTGCCTTCACCCGTGATCGTATAGCTTTCCGGAGGGTTCATGTTCTCAAGGGTCACTTCCCCTTTGAACTTCGCTTTGACAGGCCCGATTTTCGATGTGACCGCAGCGGTCATTTCGGTGTCCGAGGTCTTTTCGAGGCTTTCGCAGCCAGGAATGCAAGCCCGTAGGACATCCGGATCGTTCAAGGCTTGCCAGACGGTTTCCCGTTTGGCCGGGATCCGGTGGGAGCCGCTCATATCCATGTGTTTTCTCCCCAAGTCGCGCTTTGGCGCATTTTTGCAAAGGTCCAGTCGGCATTCAACGCGATTGGAGTGTACGTCGCAAACACGTTTTCCCGCATGAGAGCGTGTTTCATACAAATTTTCAATCGCTTATCTGAACAGAATTGCAGAACACAATTCCGCGAAGCTGGTGTGTGGGCCAATCGACGTATGCGCCGGCAAGCGCAGTCTGCACCGTTCAAACCTTGTTGTCCTGACAGTTCCGGCCAGATTTGAACAAGCCGACTGACAACCCTTTTTATCCGAAGGCGACACCGGTTTCGACGGTTTTCTGGATGAAGCCAGACAGATCGTTGGCCGGCAGAGGCTTGGCGTAGAGATATCCTTGCAGGTAGTCGCACTGAAGATCCTGCATGATGTCTCGCTGGGCAACCGTTTCAACACCTTCGGCAGTGACATTCAGATCCAGGGCCTGAGCAACGGCGATGATCGATTTCACAACGGCAAGCGCATCGGCGTCCTGATCCATGTTCATGGTGAAGCTTCTGTCGATCTTGATACCGTCCACGGGCAATTTGCGCAGATAACTGAACGACGAATACCCTGTACCGAAATCGTCAATGACGACCCGAGCGCCCTTGTCACGGAGCCATGTGAGCAACGCCAGTGTGACCCGGTCGTTGCTCAAGAACAGCCCTTCCGTCACCTCGAAAACCAGACGATCGAGTGGCAACCCGGCGGCAGTCACCGCATCCTCGATATCCTTGTAAAGCCGGTTGGCCTGAACCTGCTTGGGAGACAGGTTCACATTCAGCCGAACGTCATTGGATATCCCGGTCAAGCTGCTGAACTCGGAAAAGGATGTCTTGAACATCCATGCGCCGATTTCGGTTATGAGACCGCTGGCTTCAGCGGCTTCGATCATCCGTGCCGTATTGAGGAAAGTGCCGTTCGGTGTGCGGAAACGCATCAGGGCTTCGAACGACGCCAGGCTTTCGTCCTTCGCCCGCATGATGGGCTGATAGTTCAGGGAAAATTTCGTCTGATTGCTAGAACCGGTCAGGAGCGAGGCGAGCCTCAGACGCTCGAAGGCCGCTTCCTGCATCAGCGGATGAAAGACAGCGTGATTCGTCACGCCCTTCTGCCGGACATCGTTAAGGGCAATGGAAGCAAATCGAACGAGTTGTTCAGCGCCCTGGGCTTCCGTTTCGGTCGACGCGAACCCCAAACGAAGTCGCAGGCTGATCTGGTTATCCTCAAGCGTGATCGGTTGTTGAAACGCCTCCTCGACGCGCGCAACCACATCCTGAATGCCGTTTCCCTGCCCGCCTTTCAGAAGGATCAGAAACTCGTCCTTTTCCTTCCGGGCGATGGTGAGCGCATCCGGGAACGTTTGCGACAGGCGGTGACCGGTCCGTTTCAGAACCGCGCCGGCCTTTTCGTCCCCAATCCCGTCGACGATGACGCGGAAGCGATGGATGTCGCAATGGACGACCAGAAGCTTCGAACCATTGGCCGCGTGCCGCTGAAAGGTTTCGAGAAACCCCGAAAAAGTCGAAAGGCCGGTGACTCGGTCGACATAGGCCAGGTTGCGGATATGCTCCAGCAGGCCTGTTTTCTCATACCCGAGCGCGACATTGGAAACGAAGAGCTGAACCACTTCGGAGCCAACGAGCTCTTCGAGCAGTTCCTCGGTCATGCCAAGATAGAGCGCGCCGGTCATGCCGTTCCTTGTAACGAGCGGCAGCGCCAGCCCATGGGGCGACGCACTTGCAGCCTGGCTTTCGACACATCTTGAGACAGCATTGCGGATGGCATCGTCGCTGATGACTTCTACCGGCAAGTCGATCTTGTCTTCGAAGTTTCCGGTAGCAGCCAAAACCCTTATGTTGGACTTGTCGAACGATCCATAGTCCGGAAGCGTCTCCAGACCGCACAAAAGACTGTCGACAGGCTGACCGACGAGTGCGGTAAAATGCTTCAAGACGGCGGCGGCAAATTCGCTCAGCGCATTCTTTTCGACAATCGCAGCAAAATGTTCATTCAACTGCTTGAGTTTCTTGCGATTTGTCTCAAGCGACATGACCAGCTTGTAGCCGCGCAGACCGGTGACAATCGCCGTAATCAGCTTGGTTCGGGACAGCTCGGCTTTTTCGGTATAGCCGTCGATATCGAACTTCATGATCACGTCTGTCTGCGGCGCATATCCGGGCTGGCCCGTGCGTAGGATCAGCCGCGTGAAATGATTGCCGAGTTCAGAGCGGATCCAGCTGACAAGCCCAAGACCTGCCGTATCACTTTCCATAACAACATCGACGAGCGCCACGGCGATGTCCGTGTGTTTTAAAAGGATTTGCCGGGCCTCGAGGGCAGAAAGGGCATGCAGCAGTTCAAACGGGCGGTTTTCAAACACACATCCGCCAACCGCGATCTTTGTAACCTCATGCACATCGGGATCGTCATCCACGATGAGGATCTTCCAGGGAGCCTTGGCAGGCTTTTTCACTTCCGGCACTGAAGGGGCAAGAAAGTCCATCACCATTTCAGTGCACCTTTTGTCCGAGCCGTTTCCGGGAATCCTGAACAGCAAGGGCGGGGAACTCGATTGTGAATTCCGTTCCAGAGCCCACGTTCGAAGACACGGAGATGGTTCCGCTCAGGGCTTCCGTAACCAGTTGGTAGCAAATCGCCATCCCTAAGCCGGATCCTCCTTTGCCGAACTTCGTCGTGAAGAACGGCTCGAATACTTTTTTCAGATTCTTCTCCGGGATGCCTACACCGAAGTCCTGACATTTGAAGATAATCTTGCGTTCATTCGAATTGCCGCGGCCCATATCAACTGAATGAACAATCTGGGAAGACAACTTGATCAACCCTTCGCTCCGCCCTTCGTATCCATGTTTTATCGCGTTTTCGACCAAATTCGAAACGAGTTGACTGACGGCTCCCGGATAGCTGTCGATAATCTCATCCGCATGGAGATCCAGTTCGATCTTGAAGGGCGTCTTCTTCAGCGTCGGCTGCAATGTCGCCAGGGTCTCACGAATAATATGATCGAAATTGAAAGCCCGTTTCTTCTCGCTCTGCCGGTCGACGGCTACCTGACGGAAATTACCCACCAGTTCACGAGCCCGGCCTAGCGTTTTTTCGATAATGTGGGCCGTATCGGAAATACGCTCGATTTCGCTCTCCAGAGCTTCCTTGCTCAGCTTCTGTTCTTCCAGCTCATTGCGCAGAAAACCGGTCGAATCCTTTATGGTGGTGGCCGCCATAAGGGCATTTCCCAATGGCGTATTCAATTCATGAGAGACGCCGGCAACAAGCGCGCCGAGCGCGGCAAGATTGTCGGCCTGTATAAGCTCTTCCTGTACCAGCTTGAGCTGTTCGGTCCGGTGGGCCACCAAATCCTCAAGGTTGGTCTGATATTCTTGGATTTTCTGCAGATCCAGATGCCGACGCTGAACCATGGACTGCAGACTGGCCGCAAGAATGCCGATCTCATCAACACGTCCAGGCATAAGCTCGGCTTTGGGCGGATCCTCGATCAGGCGCGGCGTCGAGAGGTAGTCGACGATTGCAGACAACGGCTGCCCGATCAGGCGGCGGAAAACGGTCCTGATGACGATTGCCAGCAGCAACAGATAGACGATGATCGCAGTGACGATAAAACCGACAGTGGAAACAATCTCATAGGAGATCGTATTCCTGTCGATCAGAATGAACACCTGACCAATTGCATCCTTGTGCAGAATCGTGCTCGGCGAATTGAGCGTATAGGTGAGCGCTTCAGCGGCACGTGGTCCGGTGACAGGCTCGCCGAAATTACCGGTATCAGGCGTCTCGACCCAAACCTTTTCGACAACCTCGAGACTTTCGAGTCCTCGGATGAGCTGCAGGGTCGCATCGGCATTCACTGTCCAGATGGCGCGTTCGAACGGCCGCTTCGTTGCCTGAAAAAAGGCTTCGGTGACACGAATGGCGCGAGCGTGAGATGCGTCCCAGGTTATCTTTGTGAGAATGCCGATGAAAATGATGCCAAGAACAGCAAACAGACCGAGCGTATAAAGAATGAACGTCCGGGACAGGCTGGCCCGGCCCATCTCCTTGGATGAATTTGGCAACGACGTACCGCCGTTAAGAGTCAAGACGCCCACCTCAATTCATGGTGTCCGTTCCAGCTCATGTGTTTCCGGCAAACCCGGTTCACATGGCTCCCCTCAAGAACGAAAACTGAACCGCCTTTGCGGACCGTCTCTTCAATACTTGATCACAGACACATCGATATTGCCCCTCGCCTGATCAACGCCCCTCAGAGTGGACTTCGTTTGATCAAAGCGCCAATGTATCGTCTATCTTCGGCAGGTTTTCTAAATTTTCCATAAAAATCAATTGTAAATTGAAACAGCCCTCGCTCCACATCGGAACGGCTCGTGTTGAATCTACAAAAATGAGATTTGGAGATATTTGAGCGGCATCGCATCATGCAATTGTTTCCGGCAACATTCTCATGCCAGTCCGCTCGGTAGTTGCCTTTGCAATCAGCCTGTCGATGCAACGGCTCCAGATTTTAGAGTTTATCCCACTCAGGCATTCACCACAGACAAGAACGGCTTGTTTGCCGTGCGGTTTTCGAGCGGAGCTTCTACAGCGTGGCTGGTTGCCGGAGAAGGCTGAACCTGACGCCGGGTATCTGCAACCTTCTGCTTGGGTGCGGTCGCATCCTTCAGCATATAGCCGATATAGCGTGTCGACTCGATTGCGTCGTATCCCAGTTTCTTCTTCAGCTTCTTGCGCAGCTTGGAGATGTGACTCTCGACGACACACTCATCCACGCCGTCATTCATGACACCGTAAACAGCATTGAAGATTTGCGTCTTGGTGACACGCCGCCCCTTGTTCTTGACAAGATATTCAAGAATACGGCGTTCGCGTCTTGGCAGTTCCATGACATCCCCGCCAACGACCGGATCGCGGCCGTCGAAGAATACCTCGATAGCGCCGGTACCTGCGGAATTGTTGCGGGACGTTATCCGGCGGCGGAAGGCTCCGACACGAGCAATGATTTCCCTAACGTGGACCGGTTTTTTCAAGACGTCGTCCATACCTGCAGAGAACAGATCGAGCGTGCTCTCCAGGTTGGCCGTGTCTTCCAGAGCCACGATCTGGGCTTCCGGACAACGGCTGCGGATCGATGCAACATAACCGCATCTTTCCTCACACTCTCCCAACAGGATGGCGTCAACCGATCCTAGGTCCTGGGCGCATGTGATTTCCAACCAGTCCAGTAGTTCCGATGGATGAAGTTCCAGGGAGGCGTAGCCTTCCCGGTCGAATGCCGAGGCATAGCCTGCGGTCACTATCTCTCTTGAGTCTACAATTATGAACATATCAGCCCCTTGGATTTTACCAATGTAGAATCCGTAATTTTGGAGCTTCACAAGGTCAACGTTTCTTCCCTATCCGGACAACTATTTCAGAATTTATAGTGGCGGAAATTCTTATATCCACATAGAAAACTAAATAAAAAATCGCGGACATTACGAATAAACTGACGGAAAAATTTATTAAAATGCCTGGAACCGCGCTTTTCCGCAATCCTTAATAAGATGTAACATTGATATATACAAAAATCGCCGCCAAACAAGGCGGCAATTTTGTATTTATACTGGAGATGCGGAAAATGGTTTACGTGTCAGCAGCTAAAGCCTGAGCCAGGTCTGCAAACGGATCGGAGGGAGCCAACTGATCCGCACGCTGTCTCAGCGCTTCGTAAATCCTGGGAACGAGACGGCAGGCCTTTTCCAGTTTTTCGTCACCCGCAGTCTGAAAGCCGCCCATCAGGCGCAGATCCTTCGTATCTTCATAATAGGAAATCAGACCCTTGATACGGTGGATCAGATCCTGCTGATCCTGCGTCCACGCCCGGTCAGCCAGGCGAGACGTGGATTTCAAGATGCTAACGGGAGGATAGTGGCCGGATTCTGCAATCTGCCGATCCAGGACGATGTGACCATCCAAGAGACCTCGGATTGCATCCGAAACCGGATCGTTGTGGTCATCTCCGTCGACAAGGACGGAGAAAATTCCGGTAATCGACCCCTCGCCACTGCTGCCCGGCCCGGCGCGCTCTATGAGGCGGGCGAGATCGGCAAAGACGCTTGGCGGGAAACCACGGGCGACGGGCGGTTCTCCCGCTGCCAGAGCCACATCCCGGGCAGCATGCGCAAAGCGGGTGGCAGAATCCAGAATGAGCAGCACCTTGTGGCCTTGCGCTCGAAAATACTCGGCAACGCTCATTGCCGTTTTGGGCGCCAGACGGCGCTGCATGGCACTTTCGTCACCAGTCGAAGCAACAACGACGGAATGCGCCAAGGTCTCGCCGAGAATATCATCGATGAACTCGCGCACTTCACGTCCGCGTTCGCCGACAAGACCGACAACAACCGTATCGAAATCGCCGAACCCGGCAAGCATACCCAGAAGAGTGGATTTGCCGACACCGGAACCTGCGAATACGCCGACGCGCTGGCCGACGCACAGCGGTGTGAACAGGTCGATTACCCGCACGCCGGTTCGAACCCCCTCGGAAATCTTGCTCCTGTTCATCGCCGGCGGAGGAGCACGGTCCAGAAGAAACGCCTCGACGCCATGGGCAAGAGGCCCTGCCCCGTCAATCGGCTCTCCAAGTGCATTTACGATCCGTCCACGCCAACTCATGTCCGGATGGATGGCAAGCCCACCCATGACGGACGCCACGCTGCCGATGCCGATGTCTGTTACCCGCTCAAGCGGTTTGATCACCACGTCCTTCTGGTCAAGCCGGATGATTTCCCCTTGCCGCACACCGGATCGTCCCTCGAACTGCACCAGATCGCCCAGGCACACCACGCGGGAAAGTCCCGACACACGAATGGACTCGGAGGAGACCTGGGTCACTCGCCCGCTGAGTTTGACGGGCCCTATTTCCGTTTCAAGGGCTGCCAAGGAGGCGGAGATTTGGTCAAGTGCGTTCAGATGCGGAGCGTTCGGCATGGCGTTCCTGAAGAGCTTTCAAGACATCGAGAGGCAGATGGTTGGATTTGTGCGACGCCAGCCGGTCGAGCCCTTGCTGGTCGGGCAAGACCGGTCCGGATTGCGTCGCGCTTTCCGGCAACTCGACATACGAAACGGATGAAGCGTTGCCTCTCACAGACTTTTCGGAGGATGTGGTCACTCCTGAAGCCGCTCCCTGCGCTGCGTCGGCGCGGTCGATGTGGTCAACGAGAGCTGAAGGCGGTGTATCTCTGCGACCGGTCGATGCCACGGCTTCTCCGAGAACAGCCGAAGCCGCAGCCTGATCTGCGCCTGTTGTCGCTGGCGCAACGACTGGCTTGCGGAGAGGCACCGGAACATCTGTGGCAGGTGCCTGTTCACTGGCCGGTGCCGCTTCGGCAACTTCGACAGTTTGTGAGACTGGGGTTTCCGGACCGCTGTTCAGGCGATCACCAACCTCATTATAGGCAAGCATGGCCCCAAGCCCTACCGGGCCACCAAGCGCAAACCCGTAGAGAGCATTGCCGGCCTTGCGGGCATTGTCCGAAATTTCGTCGTTCGTGACGGATCTATAAAGTTCAGCAATCCCAGGGATATGCTGCAATGGATTGATCACGTCGATGAAGTCACCAAAGCTGAAAGCGGAGTTTTCAGTCTTGGACGACAGACCCGACCGTGCAGCCTTGTTGGATGAACCATCCATGACCACGCCAAGGTCCATCGGTTTGCCCACTGCCTGTGTTGCGTCCACCGTCGTCATGAGGTTGCCCCCAGTTCGCGAATGGCCTTCTCCTGGCTCTCGTTGCTGGTGTCGATCATCTTCGTCGCACTCTCAAAGGCACGCGAGATCATGATCATCTTGGTCATTTCCCGAACGGGATTGATGTTCGATCCTTCGACATATCCCTGGCGAACCCCGTTCGTGTCATAGGTCTGAACCGGAATAACCGGCTTGTCCGGGATTACCGCAGAATTCTCGGCGCGCGTAAGTTGGGCATCGTCCGGGATCAGAAACAGGCCAACCTGCCCGATGATCCCGACATCGTTCTGGGAAATCTCACCAGACTGCGTGATCAAGGGTGTTCCGGCATCCGGGTCAAGCGAAATAGGCTGCCCGCCGGCTCCCAGAATCTGCTGCCCGGTCAAGGTGCGCAAGGTGCCGTCACTGCCGATCTGTAGGCGGCCGTCCCTCGTGTAGGACAGGTTGCCGTTGGCGTCGCGGATCGCAAACCAGGCCTCGCCCTCGACGGCAAGATCGAGCGGATTGTCGGTCTTGTTCAGACTTCCGTACTGGCGCGAAATGTACTTCTCGCCACCGGTCGAGAAACTGACCTTGTCCTGGCCAGCCTTGGAAACCAGCTCGGCGAACTTGACTTCGTCCGCCCGATAGCCGGCTGTGTTCATGTTGGCGACGTTACGGGCCACCGTTTCGAGGCGATTGGACAGGGCGACCTGCGCGGACAGCGCTACGTAGAGAGCGGATTCCATGGATCAAAGGCCTCCGAGGCGGAAATTCTGAAGACTGGCCAGCAGCCCCTGCCCCATCTGAATGACACCCGGCCCATTGCCGAACAGTGCCAGCGTCGGCGACATGCTGCCTGTCGGGCCGTTGGAAAGGTCATAAAGGGCGGAGAACCTGTTCAGGAATTTTGCCAGGTAATCCGCATCACCGAACTTGCTGAAATCCAGACGCTCTTCCAGATAGGCTGCCTGCTTGTCGATGTCGGTCATCGCAAATTCCTGCGGCAGGCCGAGCGAGGTGTAAACGGCCTCGGCGAGCGCGCGGTCTGCCAGGACGTCGTAGGCGTTTGTGATATCCGGTGCTCTGCGCTCGAAATAGAGCGCCAGCCGGACACCCTGGTTCTGTTCACCCTCACGCACTTCCAGCGTTTGCCGATGGTATTTCTGGACAATCGCTTCCTGCGTGCGGGCGAATGACGTCGTCGTCTCGCCATAACGCTTGAAATTGAAGGTCTCGGCGAAGTTCTTGTACTTGGTATCAGCAAGCTGATTGGCAAAAGCCCCGCGATCATCCGTGCCTTCTTCCAGCACCTTTCGAATGAAGGCCTTGGCGTAGATCATGTCCTCCAGGCCCATGGCGGTCATCGCATAGTTGAAGATCCGGTCGTCCGCCAGAAATTCATCGATGGTTTTAATGTCGCGTATGTTTTCGCGATAATATTCGGTCTGACGTTCGACCATCGGGTCCGCGGCAACCGTCTTCAGCGAGCGTTCCATGTTGGTTCTGACGAGCTGAACCTGGCTCAGTGTATTGATCATGGTTTTATCCCCGTTGCGGGCCCATGGCGGGCAGGCTTTCGGGAAACACTCACTCGCAAAGCTTACGCCAGGCTGACGGCTGGAAATGAATTTCAAACGGCTTTTTCGCGTCAGCTTCAGGCAAGTCTCGGCCGCTAGCGTCCTCCCAATCAGAGTTGCAATCCACACCAGTTGGGAGCTGTTAGGTGACTATTCTTATCGGCCTGATCATAGCGGGCGCGTCCCTTATCGGCGGCTTTGCCGCACTCGGAGGCAAGGTCTCCGTCCTCTGGCAGCCGTGGGAGCTCGTCATTATTCTAGGCGTCGCTATCGGTGCCTTCGTCGTTGCCAATCCAATGAAGGTCATAAAGGGAACGCTTGTTGCCGTTTCGGATGCGCTGCGAAATGCCGTCCCCAACAAGCGGGAATACCTCGACGTTCTGGCACTGCTGTACGGACTGATGCGCGAGTTGCGCGCCAAGGGCCGCAACCAGGTTGAGCCGCACATCGAAGACCCGAATACTTCGCCGATTTTCCAGAAGTATCCGTCGGTTTTGCGCAATGCCAGTCTGACCACCTTCATCTGCGACTACTTCCGGCTGATCATCGTCGGCAATGCCCGCGCTCATGAGATCGAAGCCCTGGTCGACGAAGAACTGCACACGATCCACCGCGACCAGATGAAGCCGTACCACGCCATGAGCAGCATCGCCGACGCGCTTCCCGCCATCGGTATCATCGCGGCCGTGCTCGGTGTCATCAAGGCCATGGGTGCCATCGACCAGTCTCCCCAGTTGCTGGGCAGCCTGATCGGCGCTGCGCTCGTGGGCACATTTGTCGGTATCTTCTTCTCCTATTCGCTGTTCGGCCCGATTGCCTCGAAGATCCGCAACGTCCGCGAGAACCGCCTTCGGACCTACATCGTCGTCAAGCAAACCCTGCTCGCCTTCATGAATGGCGCCGATCCGCAGATTGCCCTGGAGCATGGCCGCAAGACCATTTCCGACTACGACCGTCCGACCATCGACGAAGTTGAAAACGAGACCATGAGTGCCGGTAGCGTCGACAACGTCCAGGACCTGCAGGGAGCTGCCTAAGCCATGATCGAAGCAGCGACCGCAAGCTCCAACGCTTCCAGCTCCGAACGCGCCATGATCGCCGACCGTCTGCTGGATGCCGCCGGAATATCCGTCGACCGCCTGCCGATGCTTCCGGTGGTATTCGACCGTATGGCCCGCCTGATGGCCGACGCCATGCGCCAGAAGTCCCCCTCACCGTCCTACATTTCGGTCAGCTATGTCGAAAACAACCGCATTGGCGATGTTCTGGACGAGTTTGAATCCAACGCCCTCGTGGCTGTGCTCTATTCTCCGGAATGGGATGCCCGTGTCCTCGTCGGCTTTGACCGGGACTTCATCTTCACACTGGTGGACGTTCTGTTCGGTGCCGACGGTACCGAACCGCCCATCGATGACGAACGGCCCTTCTCGAACATCGAAACACGCATTGCGCGCACCATGTTCGAGGTCGCAGCCAAAGCCCTTGCCGAAAGTTTTGCGCCAATTGCCGAGACAACGCTGAAGATCGAGCGGATCGAAAGCCGGATGGACTTTGCGGTAGTTGGACGGCGGAACAACCCGGCAGTGGTTGCCCGCCTGCTGCAACAGGCTATCGGACGCGGCGGTGAAGTGTTCATCGTCATGCCGCACTCGACACTCAACCCGTTGCGCCAGCGCCTGTCCCAGGTCCTGTCCGGCGAAATGTCGAGCCGCGACAAACAATGGACCCAGCACTTCCACAACGAGATCCAGCGCACCGAAGTCAAGCTGGAAGCCATTCTGGAAGAACGTGAAATGTCGCTCGGCGATCTCGCCAACCTGAGGGTTGGACAGGTCATTGAACTTCAGGCGACAGCCCGCTCTCCGGTAACACTCGCCTGCAACGACCAACCCGTCTTCACCTGCCAGCTTGGGCAGTTGAACGGATCTTACACGTTGCAGATCGATGAGCTCATCCATGAGGAAGAAAAGGATCTGTTCGATGATCTCCGCAATCGTTGATGGCGTCCTCCTGCTCGCGCTGGTCGCGACCACGGTCCGGATGCTTGCCATGCACCGCGAGCTGCGCCGACTGGGCAGCTACCACAAGGATTACCAGCGCATCTTCGATCAGACCGCGCTCGCGCTCGACGGGATCGAGGTGTCGATCCAGGAGATCAACGTCAAGGGTGCCCAGATCCTCAATGCGCTCGGCAACCGGATGGACGATGCCCGCGAACTGATCGCCGAAATCGATGGTCTGACCCGTGAGGCAAAACGCCAGCAGTCCGTGCTCCGTGCTGAGCTGAAGGAGCTGTCAAAGGCAACCGCCGTCCTGCACGACCCGAAGCGCTTTGCACCCGTTCGCGACGACATCGACATTTTCGCAGAGGACACGGCTGGCGAACGGGCAGTTGCCTCAGCCAATCCCACACCTGCCGGCGGACGCAAGGAAACGACCATTCATCGCGGTCAGGCCGTTCAACCGGCCCCCACCCGCGTTCACCGTATCGACAATTCGCTGCAAAGCCCGTTTCGCACGGTCTCCATGAACCAGAAGGATAAGATGTAATGTCCGAAACCATCGTTGATCACATCGAAGCTGAAAAAGGCCCGAAAGCCCGTCCGGCTGATGCCGCAAGTTTTGCCAAGGTCGAAGCACCGGAAAAGAACTCAGGTAGCGACACCATCGGTGACGACAGAAACCTCGACACCATCCTGGGAATTCCGGTCAACATCCAGGTGGTACTCGGATCGGCAACCATGCTGGTTTCCAATCTCCTGAAACTTGGCCGGGGCGCAGTCATCCCGCTCAATCACCGTGTCGGTGAACCAATCGACATCGTTGTCAATGGCCGTGTCATCGCCCGCGGCGAAGTGGTGGTTGTGGAAGACGACAATTCCCGTTTCGGGGTCTCGCTGACGGAGATCATGAGCGCACAGGCCGGCGGCCTGGAAATCTGAGGCCGGAACTCTCCGATCTTGCCTTCTCCGGTCCGTCCAAGGCTGTTTTCTCAGGATTGAAGTGAAACATGATGACTTCCGCCAACGCTTCCGCCGCAACCGCTGCCAACCTTGCAAAGCCGCCGGCGCCGCCTGCCCGCCGCATGAACGGAACACAACGCGTGGCCGCACTGCTGCTGTCCCTGGGCAAGACCAGTTCACAGAAGCTGCTCCGCCATTTCGATCAGGAAGAAATCCGGATGATCACCGTTTCCGCCGCGCAGCTCGGCACGGTGGCGTCGGAAGAACTCGACCGGTTGGCGGAAGAATTCATAGAGCAGTTCTCTCACGGCACGACGCTTTACGGCTCCGCCAACGAAGTGGAAAAGATGCTGGAAGGCGTCCTGCCGGACGATCAGCTTGCCGACATCATGTCGGACGTGCTCGGCAACTCAAACCGATCGATCTGGGACAGGTTGACCACGGTTTCAGAAACAGTGTTTGCCAATTACCTTCTGAAAGAGCACCCGCAAACCGCTGCACTCATTCTGACAAAGATCAAGCCCAGTGCTGCCGCGAAGGTACTTGGCCAGATCAACAATCAGACGCGCAACTCCCTTGTCCGGCGCATGCTGTCAATCAAGGCAGTGGTCCCGGAAATCATGCGTGATGTCGAAAAGACGATGCATGAAGACTTCATGCTCAACCTGTCCGGCACCCTGGAAGCCGACTCCCATGCGCGCATGGCGGACATCCTCAACAAGATGGACCGCGAACACATGGAAGACGCATTGGAAAACCTTAACGAGGTGAAACCGAAAACGGCCGAACTTCTGAAGGGCCTCCTCTTCACCTTCGACGATATCACCAATCTGAACGCCCGGACACGTATGGCAATATTCGATCAGATCCCGACGGACCGTATCGTGCTGGCACTGAAGGGAACGAATGCCCAGTTCCGCGAAGTGATCCTGTCGTCTCTGACATCACGTGCACGCCGTATCGCCGAACACGAACTGGCAGCCGGCGAACCGGCAGCGCAGCGCGATGTTCTGGACGCACGCAGCGCGATCACCAACCTTGCCTTGGAAATGGCATCGCGCGGTGAAATCGAGCTCAACCCGAAGCAGGACGAAGGTGCATTCTTTGCATAGGTGTCTTTGCAATCGGTCCGAAGAGCTCTGAGCCGGAACGGCAGGTGGCTGGATGTCGGAAGAAGACAAGGACTCAAAAACAGAGGAACCGACCGAAAAAAAGATCAGCGATGCCATAGAAAAGGGCAATACCCCGGTCTCACGGGAAGCCCCTGTTCTGGCAACCTTTATCGCAACGCTCTTGATCGGCAGTTTCGTAATAACCTCGGCATCGCGTCAGCTCATCCAAACGCTGACGCATCTTCTGGACCTTTCGGGAGGAGTGGATCTTGGAAACAGCGCCGACGCATTGTTGCTCACCCACGCGGTCTCGGTCGAGGTTCTGGTTTTCCTCGCACCGATTGTCGCATTGCTTGCCGCATCCGGTCTTGCGTCCGCCTTTCTGCAGAACACACCCAGCATCGTTTTTCACCGCATCAAGCCGGACGCCTCCAAACTGTCGCTCGCGAAGGGCTGGAGCCGCATATTCGGAGCCCAGGGCCTTGTCGAGTTCCTCAAGGCCGTCTTCAAGTTCTCAACGGTCAGCGCCATTGTTTATGGCCAGTTCCGGGCGAATGAAGCGGAACTGATCAACGCCATGTTCACAGACCCAAGCGCATTGCCCGAAGCGATCCTGCAGATTTCGATGAAGCTGATCGCCGGCGTCTGCATCGTTACCATTCTGCTCGTCACGGTCGACATTCTCTGGTCGCGCTCGCACTGGCGCAAGAACCTGCGCATGAGCAAGCAGGAGATCAAGGACGAGCACAAGCAGATGGAAGGCGACCCGATCGTCAAGGCCCGCCAGCGTTCTCTCGCGCGCGACAGGGCAAGAAACCGCATGATGTCGGCCGTGCCGCAAGCAACACTGATTGTCGCCAATCCGACGCATTTCGCTGTTGCCTTGCGCTATGACGGGGACCAAAATCCAGCGCCGGTGGTAGTCGCAAAGGGACAGGATCTGATCGCGCTTAAAATCAGGGAGATCGCGGAGGCGAACAATATTCCGGTGATCGAAGACCGGCAACTTGCCCGCTCCCTTTACGCAGCGACAGAAGTTGAAAGGATGATCCCGCCGGAATTCTACAGAGCAGTTGCGGAAATCATTTGCTACGTGTACTCACGCCAGACCAAAACTGCTGTATAATTTAATGTATTTGGAGGTCCGGGGAATGCACGACATGCCTGAAGGCAACGGCGATAAAGTGTCGCCGCTGGAATGCGACCGGCTGCGCCAGCAAGCGATCGCCTCTGCTCTCACCGAATTCATCGAAGACCTGAAGCTGGTGGATGTGGTCGACTTCATCGCCTATATCCGGACCGATCAGCACGGCAATATCGAAGAATTGATCAAGACATCGGCCGAGCTCTTCTTCAAGGAAGGTTCCTTGCGCTACTCCATGGCTGCGCAAGCCGAGGTGGAATGGGAAACCACCCCGCGCATCTCGCTCGATCTGGAATTCTTCAACAAGGGAGTCTGGATCTATTTCACGGCAGTCCTCGCCTGGCCGGACAATGCCGTCAACGTTTCCTATGTCGAAGTGCCGGACGCTAGTGGGAACAGGGAAAAAGAAACGGAACTGCTGCTTGAAGCCCTTAAGGATGCCAGGTTGCGATAAGGAAATCCTGACGGTTCAGGCTCTACCGATAAGGTGAGATACGGCGTGTCTGTTGCACGACGGTGTTTTCGGCTTCTGGCGTCTTTTCCTTTCGCGTACTGGTGCCAGGCAGTTTTCCTAACCGAGCTTCAAAAAAGTCGGCAAATCACCATATGCGGGTCCCTGGACGCTCGTTTCTGATTTACGGGCCTGAAAGCCTCTCAGCAGGAACAAAAGAAACGGTGCCATGAAAAAAATCCAGATACCTGAGGATCCTGCACACATGGTAACGGCCATCGTCGCCTATGCCGGGATCGCCAAGCGCTTGCATGTCGAACTTTCAAGTCGGCCAGAGAATGCGGGCGTTGATCTGGAGGCCATCAAAGCCGACCTGATTGCCGAAGCAAAACGGGCAATCCCCCACGGCGACTTCGCCAAGGACGAAATCGGTGTCTACAAGACCATCTTCGAGGCGATCGATACGATATTTGACCCGGATACATGACACGGCGCCACCGGGTTGATGACCAGATGCCGGTGACCGGAAGAAACCTTCGCCGGATAAGACAGATGCCGGGCTCACTCTCCTAGAAGGGTCGATAAGCGCTCCATGATTTCGTGCAGGCTTTTGCCTGTCAGCCGCATTTCTCGCGCCTGCTCGCCCTCGACGACATCGGAAAAGAGCAGAATTTCGACGGCATTTTCCAGGACCTGGATATCGTCCGACGTCAATACGATTGCCCCGTTGTCGCTCGCCAAGGTCACCTTTTTGACGGAACTCTCATCCAGAAACGTATCAGGCATTTGGCTCGCTCCAGGTTGCGGGAGATGTCCATCAGGGTTCCTGAATGGCGCCCTTCAGGCAAGTACGAAAACACTGGTAGGTCGTTTTGCAAAAAAAAAAGCGCCCAGCCGAAGCTGGACGCCAATTGCCTGGGAGGCGGCAGAATCTGGTTTTCATGACAAGGCTCGGATCCGGCTACTAGTGCGTGATCACGTCCGCCTTGTCGAAGTAATTGAACTCCTCCACCAGCACGTCGTGCACCACGGGCCGGCCGAGGCGGGCATTGGTAGATTTCTTGAGCCGTTCGGTAAAGGCTTCGAGGTCGTAGCGCTCCAGGCTACGGAAATCGAGGGTTTCGTCGGCATAAAGAACCCGAAAGGCTTCATCTACCAGGAAGGGGTGTGGCGGCACCGGCAGGCGGCGCAACGTGTCGCCATCAGCTGTGAAGACCATCTTGATCACCACATAGCCTTGCAGCGTGCCGTCAAACAGGATCGGCACGTTGACAGGGTTCACGGTCTCATAATCCAGCCCAACAAATGCAGGTTCATCGTCGCCGACGCGTTTCTGCGCAGCCAGATACTGCGTGGTTCCGTATCCGGACGCCAGCATGGTGGCAGACATCCACAGACCGGCAACGAGGATCTTGATCATCGCGCCCTCTCTGGAAACGGTGCCTCGTAGGTGCCGTCGGATTCATAGTCGATCATGGTCCTGGACATCATGCCGACAACTTCCGATACCGCATTCATGTGCAGTTGCAATAGGCCGATGTTCTCATCAAGCACGTCCTTGAAGTCGGCAAGGTCCTCACGCAGCTCCTGCGAATAGAACGCCGGCGGCACGAGCGACCGTGCTCTGGCAAGATCCAGAAGGGCCTGGCTCTTGCCGTATTCAAAAATTTTCAGATCCGCTGTCGGGTCCGCCCGAAGTGCCCGGGTTTCGTCAAGCACTGCCTCAATTGCTCGGCGAACCGCAACCACCAGCGGCATCGACCGCACCGGATCAGGCGTGATTTCCTGAAGTGCGAGATCGGTTACGGCAACGTCCTGAAAGTCGACATCGTTGGCGGCGTCCATCAGGCTTTAACTCCCTTTTCAAGCGTCTCTGAAATCAGGCCCGCGATGCCGACACCGCCACTGGCAGCAAGCTGGTTCGCGACCTGTTCGGCAAGCATCGATTTCCATATTTCTCCGGCGGTTCCAGAGCCGAACACGGCCTCCGAGTCGTCCGGAAGCATGGTTTCGACAAATTGGCCGAGGATCATCGCTTCGAATTTCTCGGCAGGAGATTTTTCGGAAGGGCCTTCGTAACCGGCGGTCCGGAAACTGCCTTCAGAAGCCCCTGCCCGGTTCGTTGCACCGGCATAGGCAAGCGCGAAGCCGTCCCCCGCCGCCCCCGCGGAAATGGACCTGAGACGGTTCGTGGCCTCTGCAAGGTTCACCGGGTCGGCAGCCCTGGAAACATCCAGGATCAGATCTGAAGGTGGCGAAATCGCCATGCTGGGCTCCTCGAAAAACGTAAGGTGCAAACAAGGCCCGGCAGGTGACAGGGCAAGGCAAGCAATTCACTTGAACCGAACCTTGTTTGCGTCCTCAGGTGTAGCTCACGCAGCTTGTGGGAGGCTTGCGCAGTGGTGCTTCTCGCCAAACAGCGCTCTTGCCCTTTGCACCAATCGGTCGTCACCCGTATCTGCGGTCGAGCAGATCCATGAGATCCCGCTCCTCCTCGGCACGCTTTTCCTCGCCACGCATTTTGGCGAGACGTTCAGCCATGAGTTTGAGCATCATCCGCTGGCGGTCGTATTCGGAATTCACCTTTGCGCGCGCCTCGCTGAGCCTTGACATCTCCTCGATGATACGTCTCAGCCGCTCTGCTGCATTGGCGATGAAGCGGTCGTGCTGCGCCAGGTCGCCGTTCGACAGGGCCAGCAAAATCCGCCTCTCCTTCTCGTTGAGCTGATAGACCTGGGCATCAAGTTTCTGCAGCAGCCACGAGGAAAACAGGAAAATCTGCTTCTGCATCCGGAACAAACGTTCGATATCCTGACTTTTGCGTGCCATCGAACAGGAACCTTTCACGGTCAGGCGTGCCTAACCTATCTGGAGCCAAGTGAAGTAGCCGTCGAGGAAGATCATGATGGCCTCCGCGATGACGAGATAGAGAAAGTAGAGACCGCCCGCGATCACGAACGGCATGGAGATGAAGTAGACCGGGATCTGCGGTGTCAGCTTGTTGACAAGGCCAACGGCAAAGTTGACCACCACCGTGTAGACGATGAACGGACTGCACACACGCAGCGCCAGAAGGAAGGTTCGGCCCAACTGCTCGGCAAACTGCTCAAGACCAGTCACGGCCGCCAGCGGCTGCCCGACCGGCATCGCCTCGTAGGAAGCAGCCAGCCCACGCAGAATTTCCCAATGCTGGTTGGTGATGAAGACCATTGCCGTTGCTGTAACCGTGAAGAGGTTTGCCACTGGCGGCAGGGAATCCACACCGTCGATCGGCATGCCCGGCATATTCGACAGGCCGATCGCCATGGAGACCAGCGTCGTCAGTGTTTCCAGAGCAGCCAGGAAGATCCGACCCAGAAAACCGATGAAGGCACCGGTCAGCAATTCCGCACCGATAAACCCGGCAACTGTGCCGAGTTGCTCATCCGGCAAAGACGCCTGTACGCCCGGTGCCAGCAGTGGCGACAAGGCCAACGCGACGGAAAGCGCGATGAACAGACGCACATGCACCGGCACCCGGTTGCTGCCGAACCCCGGGATCACCATCAGGCATGCCCCTATCCGGCAGAACAGCAGGAAGACCGCCAGAAGCAGCGACGAGCTGAAGGTACTGAAAAAGAGGCCGCCGGAAATCACGAGACGCTTCCGAGCGAGGCAACGTCCACGCCGCGGGCAATTTCAAGATGCGACAGGACCGGCAGGGTCGGGAACATACGTTCGACGATCATGCGAACGTATGGCCGGGCATCCGGTGCTGCCACCACGGCAAATCGGCTGCCATCCTTCATGTGTCTCTTGACGGCCTCCGACATCTGCGTGCCGAATTCTTCCACCAGTTGCGGCTCGATATCGAACTCGATGACATCGCCCTTGCCGTCCCGTTTGAGAGCGTTGTGGAAGGCAAGATCCCAGCGGTTGCCCAGACGCAGCACCTTCAAAGGTCCGCCTTCGGCAAGGTCGCCGCAAATCTGCTGGGCGATGCGCATGCGCACGTGCTCCACCACCTGCTCCGATCTGCGCACATGCGGCACGATCTCGGCAACCGCTTCCAGGATCAGGTTGAGGTTCCTGATCGAAACCCGCTCTGCCAGCAGAAGCTTGAGAACAGCTTGCAGACCTGAGAAAGACGTGTGTGCCGGACAGATATCATCGAGAAGCTTCTGGTATTCCGGGTCCAGCCTGTCGAACAGCTTGCGCATGTCCTTGTAGGACAGGAGCTGCGGCAGGTTGTTGCGGATCACTTCGCTCAAATGCGTCAGGATGACGGTGATGTTCTCGGCCGGTGTCATACCGCGGCGTTTGAGTTCATCCTTGTAGGCTTGCGGAACCCAGTAGGCCTGCATCCCGAATGCCGGTTCGCGCGTCTGGTCCGCCGGCACCGGCAAAGCCTCGTCATTGTGCGGTATGACCAGAAGCTCTCCGACTTTCAGGTGCTGTGAGGCAATGATCGTACCGTGGATCTTGATCTGATAACTCTTCGGATCAAGCGTCAGACTGTCGGTGACGCGAATGTCGGGCACGACAAAACCATATTGCTCGGCAAACTTCCGGCGCATCTTGGCAACGCGGCGCGACAGCTCGCCGGTCCGCGTCAACAGTTCTGCCGAGAGCTGCTTGCCGAGAACCAGCTCGACTTCCGCAGACTTGAGCGTCTCCTTGACGGAATCCTTTTCCTCGAGCTTCGCCTGTTCCTCGGCCGCTCGTTTCTTGTCGTCCTCGACCTTTTTCGCCGCTGCAAGACGCCTTGGAATGGCATAGCCGATGAACCCCATCAGGCAGGCCAGCAACAGGAACGGCAACATGGGCAGTCCCGGCATCAAGGCAAAGATGGCCATCAGGATCGCGGCCACGAATAGCGCGCGCGGATACCCTCCGAGCTGGCCGAGAACCGCCTTGTCAGTCGAACCTCTGGTCCCACCCTTGGAAACCAGCAGACCTGCTGCCAGAGACACGATCAGTGCAGGGATCTGGGAGACAAGACCGTCGCCGACAGAAAGCTTGGTGAAGACGTCGGCCGCGTTGGATACCGTCATGTCATAGCGCGTAACGCCGATAACGATGCCGCCCAGGATATTGACTGCCGTAATGATGAGGCCGGCGATTGCGTCGCCGCGGACGAATTTGGAGGCACCGTCCATGGCACCGAAAAAGGAGCTTTCCTCTTCCAGCTCCTTGCGCCGGCGTTGCGCCTCCTTGTCGTCGATAAGGCCGGCAGAAAGATCCGCGTCGATTGCCATCTGCTTGCCCGGGATCGCATCCAGGGTGAAGCGGGCGCCAACTTCCGCGATACGCGTCGCGCCCTTGGTGATCACCATGAAGTTGACGATGACCAGGATCGCAAACACGATCAGACCAATGACGAAGTCACCGCTCATGACGAATTGCGAAAAACCGTTGATCACATACCCGGCTGCATTCAGCCCTTCATGACCGTTGGCAAGGATCATGCGCGTCGTCGAGATGTTGAGCGACAGCCGCAGCATGGTGGCAATCAGCAGAATTGTCGGGAAGGACGAAAAATCCAGCGGCCGCTGTATCCACAGCGAGACCATCAGGATCAGCACCGACAGTGCGATTGACATGGCCAGGCCGATATCGATCAGAAAGGTCGGGATCGGCAGAAAAAGAACGGCCAGGATGAGGACGATGCCGATGGCAAAGCCGACGTCGCGGCGGCTGTCCGGCGCACCGCCGGCAGCCGGCGAAAGGGAGGTGTCTGTCATGCCTTCTCTCTGCTGCAGGTCTGATACCTGGCAACCTCGCCCTTGAAGCTTGCGTGAGGCTTTATCGGAGAAGAAATTGGGACAGCTTGCTCGGGAAACTTCGTGCACCCCGACCGAAGATGATTGGTCCAGGATCGGGAGAGAGCATTCAGCGCATTTGAAGCAGGTCGCGCTTCAAGTCGAAACAGAAGCGAGAAATGCATCTTACTTGTCATCCCGGCGACGGCCGGGACTCAGTAACCACCTGCGCTACCGCTTTCCAGAACACCGACGACTGAGAAAACCGGATACCGGTCTTGGCGCTTATGCGCCATACCGGGATGACACAATATTGTCAGTAGGTCGGGATGTTAGAACCCGGTCTCGATCCGATTGTAGATCAAGGTCGTCAAAGAGTAGATCTGGCCACCGATGAAGGGCCCGGCGACCACGATCATGACAAGGATGGCAACGATCTTCGGAATGAAGGTGAGCGTGATTTCCTGAACCTGAGTCAGGGCCTGCAGCAGGGCAATGACAATACCGACAATCATTGCCGGTACGATTGCGGGAGCAGAACCGACGAGGATCGTCCAGATGGCGGTCCGGACCAGGTCCAGGGCATCAACTTCATTCATGTCAATTCATCCGCTCAGGATATGGTTACACCCGGGCCAAGCAGGACGCCTTTACCGTTGTCGAGCGCGAGCACGGTCCCGTCGGAATAGACTTCGACCTTTTCCACCACACCGGTCGTGCCGTTGGCGTCGGTTACTGTCCGCCCGATAAGATCGTCCACCTGACCGAAGGAAAGATTTGTCAGGAGGGTTTCAAGCTTGGCATTCGTTTGAATAGATTGCTCAACTTGGCTGAAGCTTGCGAGCTGCGCGAGCTGTTCGGACGCATCCATGGGATTGGTCGGATCCTGGTTCTGCATTTGCGCCATCATCAGATGCAGGAAGGTATCGTAGTCGACCGTTAGCTGCTTTTGTGCGGTTGCCGGCGAGGCAGCTCCCTCGGTGGCACTGACGCCTTGAACACTGGTCATCTTGTCACTCCTTAAACGACGGCCAGCCGGGGGCCGTAGTGAAAATTTTCCGCTTCCGCCGTCCTTGGGGCAGCCTGGCGGGCTTCCTGCGTGCGCCGGTTCTTTTCAGCGAGCATCAGATTTGCCTCCAGCGGATAGAGCGCCCGCACCACTTTCATCGCTTCGAACCAACGGTCCGTCTTCGCAAGCTCCTCGACCTTGTCGAGGTGCATCAGCACCTCCTTGTTCGAGAACGCCGATTTCACGGAACCGAGCACAAGATGGAACATGTCCTGAACCGCACCGGCAGCCGCCGGATCGATGATCATGGTTTGGAGAATGAAGTAGAGCTGGCGAAGCGGTGTCGTGGCCTCTTCGGGCTGTAGCACATGGGCTTCGAGCAGGAATACGGCATCGTTCAGGAGTTCGATGTTGGTCTTCCGTTCGGCCCGGATCACCGCACCGTTGATGAACAGGCGTTCGCCCGCTTTCAAACCGATTTTCATGAGTTTAACCGTCCAGGCTGTCGCGGATGATGGAATTGATCTGGATGATGTCCGAGAAGTCTTCCTGCTCCCACTGGCGCAGCGCCTCGACTTCTTTCAGAACCCAGATGCCAACGGAAATCAGGTTGGCCCTTGTCTCGATGGGCAACTCGTTGGCCTCATCCGCCAGGTGTTCCAGGAAATAGCTCCAAAGACGCCGTGTGTAGAACAGCGCGTCGACGGCTTCGGGAGACTTGACGCCGCGCTCCTTGGCGACGTTGAGCTTGCCGATCACGATCGTCATAGCCTCATGTTCGTTAAGCCGCTGGTCAGAGCAAAGATCGTCCATAACCTCAGCGTAAGACAGATTGTACATGGGCCCTCTCAAGGTTGAGTTTTATGCGAAAAGTCAGACATTTGGTTTCGATCAAAGGTAGTTGAGGATGCTGAGACGCTGCATGCGGGAGGTGACCGCATAGGTGGTCTCCAGCTGTGTCAGAGCTGTGTTGAGACGGACGGCCGTTTCCTCCGGATCGACATTTTCCAGGTCGTTGATGCGCCGGTTCAAGATGTCGGTCTGCACCTTCAACCGCTCACTCGCCAGCTTGACCTGCTCCTGCACGTTCCCGAGTTGCCCCATCTGGCTGGTGATCTCGGCAATGCCGGTGCCGAGCTTCTCGATGGCCTTGTTGACCACCACCTTCAAAGTTTCAGGATCAAGGTCCTCGTTCCCGAGGTCGGACATCATGGTGTATGCCGCGGCCAGGTCCCGGAACGCCTGCTCATTGGCGCTCACCGAACTTGAAACCGTTTCGCTCGCCGAAATACGGCTCACCATCACGCTGTCGGTTGCACTGGACCAGGAGGTTCCCCAGGCAGGGTCCTGAAACATCAGGTCAAAGGCACCGTTTAGATAAGTCGACATTGCCGCCGGCGTGATGCCGGAAACGCCTGGGTTTGTCTGTGCGATACCGAATTCAGTCAGGAACGCCGCATCTGCGGCCAATTTGTTAGGCGCGCCCGGATCGGAATAATCGACGAAGGGTTCCTGATCCGTGTTTATGCCTGCAAACACGAAGTTGCCGTTGAGCTGCGTGTTCAGACGTGACGTCAGAAGTTCCAGATTGCCGACGGCATCGGCCTTGACGATGTCGGCGGTGCCGTTGTTCTCGCGCAATGCAACAAGGGTCGACAGAAAATCCTGCGCGTCCTTCAGAACGTCCCCCATCGCCGCCTGGCTGACGTCAAGCCGCGACGCAGTGAGCGCGTTGGTATCCGTAATGCCGTTCAGAAAATGGAACTCGGAGCGAAGCGAGACGCTCTCGCCCGTTTTGGTGCCGAGATCCAGTCCAACATCGTATTTGCGCCCGGACGACACTTCGATGCTCAGCCGCTGGACGAGACTGGCCTGGTTCTGGATCTGCCGCCGTGAAGCGTCGGCAAGAGTGATCGTAGAGATGTAGGTGGTTTTCATGACTGTTACCTCGCAGCGGCCAGAAGATCTTCCAGCATGGCGTCCACGGCGCTGATGAGCCGCGTCGCTGCCGAATAGGAGCGCTCGATTTCCAGAAGAAGCGTCATTTCTTCGTCGATGTTGACGCCTGTCTTGTTGTTGAGGTTCTCAGCCGTCCGGCTGAGAATGACTGTCTGCACCTCGACGTTGCTCGTCATCGTCTTTCGGCCGGCTTCCAGCCAGCTTACGGAGGAAGCGGCAAAACCGGACAACGAGTCGGTCGCATCGAGCTCGACGCCACTATCGAAAACGGTGTCCTTGTCGAAGGCAGATACGAGTTCCTGCAGACGGTCGGAGAACCCGGCAGCACCAGACGGGTTGTAGTTGTAATTCGGATCAAAAGGATCGGAGATACCCCCGTCGCGCAACCTGTCCAGATCGCCACCCTGATCCGGGTCGGCGTTGGCATTGACGGCGATTTCCGCGGCAAGACCAGGCACCAGAGTACCGGATGCGGGCACTGCCGGAGCGCCGGACCATGTGAACAGACCAGCCTGATCCGGGTTACCGCCCCCGCTCTGATCACTTTCAGCAAAAGCTTCGATCAAGCCGCGAGCGATCTCGTCGAGCTGGCTCTGATAGGTCACAGCAACCTCGTCGCGCAGTTCCGCAAGACCTTGGAGCCTGCCGGACTTGATCTCCATGAGAGCCCCCGGTCCTGCGACCGGAACGCCGTCAACCATTACGGAGTTGCCCGTGGTCGCAGCACCAAAAACAATGGTTGGCTCGAAGGTGACCGCTCTCGCCCTGGTTTCGAACAGCGTCACACCACTGTCGGTGTAGACGACGATGTCCCCATTGCTGCGGTTCAAAGTGGTAATGCCGATTTCCTCGGACAGCTTGAGCAGAACCTGGTCACGGCTGTCATGAGCATCGGTTACATCAGCCCCGGACTGCGTTCCACGGACGATGACCGAATTGAGATCCTCCAGTTGCTTCAGGAGCGTGTTGATCTCGCGCACGGAGGTTGCCATGTCCGCATCCGCCTTGGTGCGCACATCCTGAACCAGCTCCGATCCGGACTGAAGCGTGCGCACCATGTCCTTGGACGCTTGCAGTACATCCTGAGCCTGAATCGCGTTGCTGGGGTCGGATGCATAACTTTGAAGCGACAGCTTCAACGCACCAAGTTTTGCCGCAGCGGACATCTGGTTCTGCGTATCACCCGTGGTTTCAGCCAGACGGGTCAGACCCGCCAGAACCGCTTCCTGGGAAGAACCAGTCGACGTGGAGGTCAGGAGTGACGAATACAGCGCACTGTCCGTCACCCGGCCTATACCGTCGACCTTGAGGCCGCCGGCCTGGCCGCTCTCGGTATAGGTCTGGCTCAACAGAACGGATTTTCGCGAGTAGCCGGGATCCTGTGCCCCGGCAATGTTTCGCGAAACCACGGAGGATTCTGTCTGCCGAGCGGCCAGCGCGGACTGGGCGACTTTTAGGGCTACAGACAAACTCATGACAATAACTTTCCGGTTGGCGGGGAAGCCGCGTTAGCGGACCAGGTTGACGAGCTGCTCGAGCAGGTCGGACCCGGCCTTGAACACCTGGGAGTTGGCCGTGTAGGTGCGCTGGGATTCGATCATCGAGGTCAGCTCGTTGCCGAGATCGACGTTGGAGTCTTCAAGTCCGCCAACCTTGATGCTGCCCAGGCCGCCCTCGCCCGCGAAACCGACCCGAACATCACCGGAATCGAAGGACGTGCTGTAGACGTTGCCAGACCTGTTGGCGAGCCTGTCCGGGCTCGGTACATCTGCCAGCGGGATCTTGTAGATCGCCCGGCGATCACCGTTGGTGTAGATCGCAAACAGAGTGCCGTCGTCGGAGAATTCGACGTTCTTCACCGCACTCGGTGCGTTCCCGTCTGCATCGACGTTGGTGACCGTGAAATCGGCATTCAGGTAGGTCGACTGATCAAGATCCAGGTCGAAGGTGCCACCATTGGGAACAGCGATATTGATTGCGGTCGCACTTGCACCGGTGAGATTGCCGGTGGTCACATCAAAGGTCAGCGTCTGAGTATTCAGTGCCGGAGCAGCATAGGGAAACCCGCCGCCGGGCGCTGCATCTGCCGCATTGTAGATCGTGACTTCCCAGTCACTGTCTGCAGCCGTTTCCGTGACCTTGGAGTAATAGACGTCCAGTTTCACCTCGTTGCCGAGGTTATCGTACACGATCATAGATGTCTTGTGGGAATAGCTCGCGGTTGCTGCGTTGGCAGACGGCAGATCCGCCGGCGGTACGATCGCCGCATCTTCACTCACGTTCACGCGCAGGAACGCCTCACTGGTGGGAGTGGCTTCCAGCTGATTCTGGGTGATGTTGATCCGTTCCAGACCACCTAGTCCGTTGGCAACGGTTGTTGGCGCGGTGTTGCCCGTGATCGGATAACCCTGGAGGTAATAGCCGGCCGTATTCAGGAGATAGCCATCTCCATCGGGAACGAAGTGACCGGCGCGGGTCAGGAAGCTTTCACCTGCCTCGTTACCGACAACGAAAAAGCCATTGCCATCTATCGCAAGGTCGAGCTTTGACGTCGTGAAACTGAAATTGCCCTTCTTGGTGATCTCGTATTGGGTGTGGGCCTCTACGCCGCCCGAGTTGAACGAGCCGGCCCCTTGTGAAACCACCAGTGACGAAAATTCCGACTTGGCCCGTTTATAGCCTGTCGTACTCGAGTTCATGATGTTCTCGGCAACTGTGCCAAGCTTGCTCGACTGAGCGTTCATGCCGGAAACGCCGGAACGCATAACTCCGAAAAGGCCCATGACAGGTCTCCTGTGTCAAAATCAACTGGAGACAGTCAAACCGACCTAACTTGCGCGAGGCTGTTGTTTGAAAATAATTATCCTTTTCATTCAGATACTTAATTATCTAAAATTTTAACTTTCGAAGAACAACAAAGCACCGGATAAGGGCGTCCGATGCTTTAAAAGTTCAAGCGCCGCAGAATTGCTTGGACTTCTTTGTCCAATTGCCGAAACCGGAAGCAACCATATTGCGGATTACGGTACAGACATACCGTTTTTGTGCCGGATCATTGTTTGGCCCCGCATGATAGCGGGCAACGGCCATCGTCCAGGATCCCTGGCGCTGCCTCAGGTTCTTCAGAAACCTCGCGGCATATTGCACATTCGCACGCGGTTCCAGCATCTGGTCCACGGAGCGGAACTGGTCCCCGTGGTAATGATGGTTGATCTGCATGCAACCGATGTCGATCAGTTTCTTGCCATGCGACCGGGCATCCATAACATCCTGTTTCGCGGCTTGGCGGCTTGGCGGAAACACCGACTTTCCCTCGATATTGAGGGCGTAGGGATAAAGCGAATTACGCCGCCCGGTTTCCGTCAGGCCGACCGCATAAAGCACACCGAGCGGAACGTTGTATTTGCGCGCGGCTGCGATCATCTCGCGTTCGCAAACGTTCTGGGTCTCGGCGGCCGCAGGCAGACTAACGGCGAGCGCACTAAAGATAGATGCCGTCAGAAAGGCTGACGTCAGAACCTTCCTCATGACCTTTTCCTCTTGCAGTTTCGGAAGCCTGATAAGCGTCTTCTCTGGAGTTTTGTCCCGGACGACCATTCTGCTGTCCGGCACCATTGCCGGAACTCTGCGATTGGCCGTCAAACGGATTGCCACCGGCGGCACCATTCTGGTTCTGCGCCTGCGGGCCCGAAGCGTTGCCTCCGCCCTGGACCTGGATCCGGTCGTCGCCGGCCTGGATCGTGATGGCATCAGCCTTGAATCCCGTCGCTCTGAGCATCTGATCAAGCATTTGCCTGTCGTGCTTCAGGAGTTCGGCTGTTTGCGCCCTGCTGGTTACAAGCGACACTTCCACCGTATCACCGACCATCCTGAGGGACACTTTCACGGTGCCCAGTTCATGCGGCGTAAGCTGGATATCCAGTGTTTTCAGCACCGGTCCTTCCGCCTTGGCAGATATCCCAGCGTCAGGAGAGACGGGCCTTGACGCCATATCCTTCACTGCTGCGGTGATCTGGTCGCCAACCTGCTGAGCAGGAGAGAGACGCATATTTGGTGCAAAGTGGGTTTCCTGGCGCAGAACCTTGACGGTGCCGGCAGCTTCCTCCGGCAACATCGACCGGCCGATCGCCCCGCGCCCCTCGCCGTCAGAAACTGCCTCCGGTTCCACCCCGAACTGCGAGAACAGCGAAGATGTGCCTGTCTGACCTGGTCCGTCGGGATCACCTCCCGGCATGCCGTTTGCCTGCCCCTGCAACACTGGCGGCATCCGAGCCGCTCCGGGTTGTGCCTGTGCCTGGGCCGAAGAAACCTGTCCGGGCTTGCCTGCAAGAACGGCATTCAGCGACAGTCCCACATGTGCTGATGCGCTCTGCAGCATGGTTTCAGCCTTCGGGTCCGTTTGGCCTTCAGCCACTCCATCCAGGCTTTCGCTGTCCTTCGCCTTGCGCGACAGTGCATTCTGAGACGCCTGACGCAGAGCGTCGACCAGATTACTGGTCGAAAACGCCACCGGACCAGGTGCCTGCTCTTTGCCTGAACCGGTCTTGCCGTTGGCATCGCCGGTAGTCCCGTCCGCCTGATCAGCCGTTTCGGAAGCCGGTTTTCCAGACGGCTCCTCTGCGGCATCGCCTTTTTTCATGTTCTGCATCACGGCCTGAAACGCGGCGGCGGCCTCTTTGGAAGAGGTCTGTCCGCGCTCGCCCGTTCCCCCGTCTGCGGACTTGCCAGCTTTCGGCGCAGTTGGAACGAATGCCTGAGTGTTAACGCTCATCCTGTTCTCCCAATTGAGCGAGGGATTTTCCCGTTCGGCGCAACAGAACATCTGCAAGTTCCATGTCCGCGGTGACCCAGCTTTGATCTTCCGGAGCGTCCATGTTGCTTGCCACGTTGAATTCGCCGATCACATTCGGCGGTGGTTCCGGAAAATGACGGACCGAGTTGAGCACGACGTAGACGCCATCGAGCATCGCCAGGTCCTGCGCCGTCAGGATCGACTTGTCGATGGACCACAGGAGATCGCGGTTGGCGGTGATGAATTCCGGATCGAGACGCGTTGCCGCGAGATAGATCTTCAGGATTTCGTTTTCCTTGGTGCCTTCGACGGTCAGGGTCAAAGCTTCGCCCGTTGCCTTTCCCGCGACATTCAGATGACCGGCCAACAGGGCGGACCTTGCCAGGCGCAGATAAAGACCGCGCCTGCTGTCGGCATCGAATTCATGCAGGACATCATCCAGAAGCGCGAACTTGTCCTCGCTTTTGACGAAACCGAGCGTGTCCAGTGAAAGCGCGAACCGTCTGCGGAAATCGCCTGCATATACCGATGTCCTGAATCGGCGAAGATACCGGATGCTGAGCACGCGGAACCGGTCAACGTTGGCGGTCATGCCGGCAAGGAAAACTTCCCTGCGAAGAGCTGCCTCCTCGACGAGGGTGCCAGGCATCAGCAGACTGGCGACCTGAAGCAGTTCCATCGCCTTTTCCGGATCCGTCCGGATATAGGGCGCGGCCTTCACGAGCGCGACATGGCCACCAAGGCTGGCCGGCAACTCCAGCGGATCGATGTCCGCGAGAAGGACTTGCATTTCGTCCTCACGCCCTTCGACATAGGCCAGAGAAGCCTCCATGAGCTTTCGGTCGACTGCTGGTGCCGGATCGAGGGACAAGAGGTACCGCATCACCTCCGGGTGTCCGCCACTCAGAAGATGGATGACGGCGGCACGGGCATTGCGCGGCTCCTGCCAGACCTCAGCGTTCAGCACCACAAAATGGGCATCCATTTTTGTCAGCAAGGCCCGCTGCGCCTGCATCGCATGGGTGTTGCCCTGGGCGATCTGTTCCTGGAGGGACTGGAGCGACCGGATCATTTCATAAGGCTCGGGATCCGAAGTCTCTTTGCCGACCTGCTGCGCCCAGCTTGCCGACACGGAGACGAGCGCAGCCATCAAGGCAATCAGCAGCCCGGAGAAAGAAATCCGCTTGAGAAAAAGGCAGCGCATTACCGAGCCCCTTCCAGAAGGTAGATCTCGATCCGGCGGTTTGAGGCAGCTAGAGGATCGGAGGGTACCTTCAGGTCCTTGTCGGCATATCCTTCGACCCGGTTGAACCTGTCCTTGCCGACACCACCACGCGAAAGCATGTAGAGAGCCATGTGAGCGCGGGCAGATGACAGACGCCAGTTGTCATAGGTCTTGCTCCGGAACGGACGCGCATCGGTGTGCCCCTTGATGACGATCTGGCCCGGTGTCTCTGCAACGACCTTTCCAATCCGCTCGAGCAGCTTGACCAGTTCCGGGCGTGGCTCGGCGGAACCGATGGCAAACATGCCGAAGTTCTGGTCGTCGGTGAGGCTGATCAAGGCTCCCTCGCCTTCTCTGGTCACCGTGATCTGGCTGGCGGTTTCCTCAAGGACGGTCCCCTCGGTCTGAGCGAGGACTTCCGAAAGCCGGGCAACCAGCACCTCAGCGCTGCTTGCCGTGAAATCTTCTTCGTAAGTGCCCTCGCCTTCACCGGCTCCGGCTCCAACGACCGTTTCCGACTGACTTTCGAAGACAACCTCGCCGGAAGACTGCTCCAGTGATTTGCCGAGAACGTGGGCGACAACTGGATCCGTCGTTTCTCCGTTGTCGGGAAGAGTGCCGGTTCCGACATATTCAAAGGACGTCGTTCCGGCTTTTTCCGCCATGTAGTCGCCTTTCTCCGCCCCTTTGCCAGGAGCAGCGTTTCCGTTCTGCTGCGCAATGCCGGTCTCCGATTGCGTGCCTTCGTCAAATGGAGCGGCATAGGCGAAGTCGCCCGCCATCGCATGAGAGGACGGCGCGGTACCATTGCCAGGCAGGCTCACGTCAGGCGCGGCTTCGGCACTTGCCACACCCCGGCCCGGACGGAATTGCCAGAACATCGGATCGAAAGGATCCCGATAGGCCTGACCACCCTGAACACCTTCGTTTTTCTGAAGCCCGGTACCGATGCCTTTGGGATTGTCTTCGCGCACATCAGCAACGCGGATTTTCTGCGACAGGGTATCGAGAACGGCATAGGGGTCGGTGAACAGGATCGATTCCGAATGGGTCTGGGTAAACTGCCCGGAGGCGGGCGCACCGCCCATTTCGGGCGTCTCGATTACTTCCTCCAGCTTGTGGCCTTCATCCCGGCCATCGCCGAAATTCTCGTCCTGATCGACCGGCGCATCCGAGCCGCCCAACTTGCCCGTAAACAGTTTGGTGCCGGCTTCGTTGGTTTCGCCGTTGATCTCGGGATCATTCAGCCCCTTGCGGTTGGGGGCCGTGGACGCAAGCTTGACCGGGTTGAAATACTGCGCCACGCCGCGGCGTACGCTGTCATCGGTCACGTTGATCAGCCACATGACCAGAAAGAAGGCCATCAAAGCGGTCATGAAATCCGCATAGGCGATCTTCCAGACGCCATGTGGCGTCTGATCGTCTTCCCAGCTGTTCTTGCGCCGGACAATGACAATTTCATTCGGGACGCCGTCCAACATCAGTCTGCCTCCCCTTTCAAAGCATCAAGCTGGCCCAGCCACTGTCCGAGCCGCGTCTCGAGGGTCGTTTCGTCGAGCAAGGCCACCAGCTCAACCTGGTCTGCGTGTTGCACATCGATCCGGTCTCGCAAGGCCGGCAACTGTTCCAGCACACGGCTGACCAGCGTCTCCGGCCCACGCAGCCTGATCATCTTGCCCTCAGTTTCCTCGGTCAGTTGCCGAAGGTTGCCGGCAAAGGCCTCCACCAGCTGGTCGACGATCTTCTCTGTCAGGAAAGGCTGCAGCAGCTTGGCCAGCGAATACGAAATCCGCTGTTCCATCACATTGAGAAAGCCTTCGATCGAAGCACTGACGTTGGCCGCCTCCCGCATGTCGAAGCGGTCGCGCTCTTCGTTGAGGCGTTTCGCGTGCTCTTCGCGCTCCTGTTCCAGCAAAGCCTGGAAATGGGCCATCGTGCTGTTGCTGCCTTCTGCCAGGCCGCGCTCGTATTCGGCCTGAAGCTTTTCTTCCAGGCTCGGCTCGGGCGCGGTTTCCTCACAAGGTTCCAGTACATCCACGAGCGCGGGATCGAACGCCGCAAAGGACTTGAACCGGGAGGCGGACAGGACGGGAATATGGGAAGCGATTGACGTGGTCATTAGATGCGCTCCGATTCATAGAGCCACTGGCGCAGGATCGCGGCGGACTGTTCCTCGTTGAATTCCAGCAAGGATTCCAGCTTCCGGAGCGCGGATTTGTTGCGCCGGCTGTTGAGGTCTTGCAGCATGTCCGAATGATCTGGCGGCATCAGGAAGGTCTGTTCTCCGTCGACGGCCTCCGCGGTTCCTTCCGCCGTTTCAGGTGTCATCCCGAGTTCGGCCATTTCTACCTGCGGCTTGGCTATTTGCGGCACCAGGGCAGCGACGGCGGGCCGCAGACCGAACCAGATCACCAGCATCGATACCGTGAGGATCGCAAGCGCATTAATGATGTTGCCGGACTGACGCATCAGATATTCGGTGATGCTGATCGGCGGGATTGGCTCCATGGCCCGGCCGCCGTCGACAAAGTCGACGACCGCGACCTTTACCAGATCCCCACGCTCCCTCTCGATACCTGCGGAAGAGGCGACCAGCGCTTCGATCTCGGTGAGTTGTTCCTGCATCTGAGCCTGGGTCGGCTCACCTCCAAGAGACTGAGCAAGGCGGGATTTGTCGACCAGAACAGCGATGGACAGGCGGTCGACCCGGTACCCATCCTGCGACGTCTCGATGCGCTTAGAGGAGATCTCGTAGTTGACGGTTTCCTCACGGCGCTCGTTTTCTTCACTGGACCGCTCTCCATTGTCGGCAGACACGTCCTCTTCGGGAAGGTTCTGCTCCACCGTTGTCGGTGCAGACACACTGGAGTTCTGGGCGTTTTCGTTTTCACGAATAGTCCGGATGGATCGTTCGGTCCGTGAGTCCGGATCGAAAATCGTCTCGGCAATCGTCTTGCGGTCGGTGTTGAGCTCTGCCGCGACACTGACCTGGAAATTGTCGAGGCCGAGATAGGGCGTCAGGGTCTTTCGGATATTCTCCTGGATCCGGTTGCTAACGGCCGTTTCAAGGCTGGCAAGCTGGCCTGCCGATGCCTTGGTCGGGTCCTTTCCAGCCGCCAGAATGCCCCCTGACGTGTCGAGAACCGTAACCTTGTCCGCCTGCATTCCCGGAACCCCGGCTGCGACCAGATGACGGATGGCGTCAGCCGTTCGAACGTCATCAGGCACGTCGGAGCGGATGACGACAGAGGCCGATGGAGGCTGCTGGTCGCGACGGAACGATCCTTTTTCCGGCAACACGATATGAACGCGGGCAGCACGGATCCCTTTCATGAGCTGAATGGTGCGGGCAAGTTCTCCTTCCAGCGCACGAACCCGAGTCACTTCCTGCATGAAGGAAGTGAGCCCGAGAGACCCCAGCTCGTCAAAGAGCTCGTAGCCGGAATTGGCGCCCCGAGGCAGGCCTTTTTCAGCCAGAAGCATGCGTGCTTTCGCGGTCTGCGCATGACTGACCATGACGGCGGTGCCTTCCGAATTGATATCGAAAGGAATGCCGGCATCCCGAAGCGCGGAGCCGATGCGAGTGACATCCTCACCGTCGAGACCCGTGTAAAGGACGGTCTGTTCCGGCCGGCTAAGATAATATGCTCCCGCGCCGACGGTCGCGATTGTAGCGAGCCCGATCATGGCGAGCGCGACAAGTCTGCGCACTCCCAGTTCCATCAGGTTTGCCCATAGTTTTTCGGCGTGTTCACGGCCCGGCATGCATAACCCCTTCATGCACGTAACGTTCTGTTTGACCCACTATCGGAACTGGACCTTGCGCGAGCCTGTTACCCGGGGCTGCAGACGGAAGATCCGGACATAAAAAAACCGCGCCCCGAAGGGCGCGGTCCTCTTGCCTGGTAATCCGGCCAGATAACTGGATGGATTAACGGAACAGGGACAGAATGTTCTGCGAACCCTGGTTGGCGATCGACAGAGCCTGGATACCGAGCTGCTGCTGTGTCTGCAGAGCCTGGAGGCGGGTCGATTCCTTGTTCATGTCAGCATCCACGAGCTGGCCGACACCACGGTCGATCGAGTCGATCAGTGCGGACACGAAGTCCTTCTGCAGATCAACGCGCTTCTTGGTGGAGCCGAGCAGGGTTGCAGAGTCTGTGATGAGGCCCAGAGCTTCGTCAACATCCGAGATCATGCCTTCCAGAGTGGTCAGGTCGGCAGCGCTGTCCGTCAGAGCGGAGATGTCGATGGTGTCGACAACGTTACCGTTCGTCAGAGCACGATCAAGGATACCGGTACCACCACCAGTGGTGTCATAGAGCTGGGTAGCGGTGATATCGACCGTGGTCGTCAGAACGGAAACCGCACCACCGACGCGGGTGAAGGAGCTGACGATTTCCTTCGACGTTACCGTGGTGACGTCGGAAGACAGCCAGTTTTCACCGTTGAAGACGGCGGATTCGGCAGTTGACTTAAGCTGGTTCTGCAGTTCGTTGATGTCGGACTGGATCTTGCCGCGGTCAACACCCGGCGTACGGGCGGCAACAAGCTTGGATTTGATCTCGTTCATGACATCAACAGTGCTGTCCATAGCAGTGTACATGACGTCGACGGTCGCAGCACCCAGACCCAGGGAGTCTTCAACGGCGCTGAGAGCCATGTTGTCGGAACGCATGGTGGTTGCGATGGACCAGTAGGCAGCGTTGTCTTCCGCGCCGGCAACGCGATAACCGGTAGAGATGCGGTTCTGCGTCTCTGCCAGATTGGCGCTGGTGTTCCGCAGAGTCTGCAGAGCGGTCATTGCGGAAGCGTTCGTCATCAAGCTAGACATGATATGTCCCTTCAATGTGTCAGTGTGTTACTGGATTGGATTGGGACATGCCGGGTTTTCACCGGCACAGCAGGAGCAGCGTCATGCTTTTGAACCGTGGGTAGGTTTGAGGTTCAACCTGCTGTGAAAACGACCGTATCGGCTCAATCTTGCGCGAAGCTTACGCCAATGCGGGCAATTTGATCTTTTTGGAATTTCACCGAGACACAAATTCACAACAAAAGATCTAATCGCTCACGATCTTATCGCCGGTAATAAAAAGGCGGAGCCTTCCGGCCCCGCCCTTTTGCGCCCCGACGCCCCCGCCGGTTACAAGAATGATCGCACAAGACTACCGACCAGAAGGTTCCACCCGTCGATCAGGACGAAGAACAAGGCCTTGAAAGGCAAAGATATTACCGTTGGCGGCAACATCATCATGCCCATGGACATGGTGATCGTTGCAACGATCATATCGATCACGAGAAAAGGCAACGCGATCAAAAAACCGATTTCGAAACCCCGTCGCAGTTCAGAAATCATGAACGCCGGGATCAAGACGCGCAAATCGACTTCTTCCGCTGAGGCAGCTTCGTTATCCGTCACCCGGCCGGCAGCAAGGTCATCGAAAAGAACAAGGTCTTCTTCGCGTACCTGGCTCAACATGAAATCCCGGAATGGAGTCGTGATCCGGACATAGGCTTCTTCTTCGGAAATCTCGTTATTCATGAGCGGCTGGACACCCTGCTCCCAGGCTTTGTCGAACGTCGGCGCCATGACGTAGAAGGTCATGAAGAGGGCCAGCGAAATAAGGATCAGATTGCCTGGAGTGGTCTGAAGACCGATACCGGACCTCAGGAATGAGAACGCGATCACGAAGCGGGTGAAGCTCGTTACCATGATGAGGATTCCCGGCGCCAGAGAAAGCACCGTCAGCAGCGCAATCATCTGGATGATCCGGCCGCTGGCACTGCCCTCTCCGGCGGGCAGCAACGCTGACAGATCCGGCACCTGGGCCGCTGCAGCCCCCGTCATCGCGACCAGTACGAGGCCGGCAACTAGAAAACGGCTCATTGAATGACCACCGATTCCAGAATGACCTCACTCACCTGACCTCTGGTGCGGGTCTGGGCACGCTCGGTTAGATCTTCGCGAAGATGCTGCAAACCGATCCCGCCTTCCAGATGAGACAGGGTCAGCGTGCGCATATAGCCGAGAAAATCATCCTCGACCTTTTTCTTGAGAACACCGGCATCGCCGTCCGGATCGTCTTCGAGGAGAATTGAAGCCTGCACCCGGATCCATGCATCTTGCGGCGATGCCAGGTTCGTCACCAGTGGCTCCAGCCTTTGCAAACGCGTCGAAGGAGAAAACGGCAGCGTGTCGGTGAAGCTCTGCTGCTGGCGGAGCCGGCCGTGAACTTCCTCTTCGGTGTAGTCTGCGACATATTTCGCAAGGCCCGCACCAGCACCGCCGCCAATCAGTGTCAGCAACACCATTGCCGCGACAAAGCCGGAGCTTCGCTGGGGCTCCTGCGCACCTTCAAAGGGAACTTCGATGATATTTGGCATTTCGGTCTTTCCGATATTTTCAGGAAGGGCTCAGAAGGGCGTCACGATGTCGTAGATCTGCTGCCCCCAGGCCGGTTGCTGAACCTCGGTAATCCTTCCACGGCCGCCATAGGAGACACGCGCTTCGGCAATCTTGTCGTAAGGAATGGTGTTGTTGGCCTGGATGTCGCGCGGACGCACGATGCCAGCGATCTGCAGAATGCGCATTTCGAAGTTCACACGCATTTCCTGAGATCCGGAGATCACGAGGTTGCCATTCGGTAGACGGTCCGTGACCACGGCAGCGACGGAAAGCTGAATTTCCTCCGACCGGTCGATGGAACCGGAGCCTGCAGAGCCTGAGCCGGAATCGACACCCAGATTGCCACTGCCACCATGGCCGATGCCGTCCCAGTCGTAGTCCATCGTGCCGCCCCAGCCGATGTCGGAAGTGCGCCTGCGGTCCGACTTGTTGTCCATATTGGCACGGTCGTTGATCTGGATGGTGACTGTCAGCACATCACCAACTTTCTTTGCCCGTGGATCTGCAAAGAAATTGTCGCGGCCACTCGCCCACAAGGAGTTGTAGTCCTTGACGGTGCCCTGCCCGAAAGTGCTGAGCGGATAAGCGGCGGGCTGCTGAACGGCAAGACCATACCCGACCGGTGTCATCTCCGGTGCGCGGCCAACATCTTCCAACTGTCCGGCACAACCGGTCAGCATCGCAGCTCCGAAGGAGAACATAATAGCGCGCATCAGAAACTCCGTTGTATTTCGGGATGGGTCAGCCCCATCATCGATTGGGTCAGCTGGGCAGCGCGGGAAGGTTCCATCTCGTCGAGAATGCTGCTGGCAACGCGGGCCTTCAGTTTCAGAAGAACACCAACAGCGGCTTCCTCATCGGTTGTCTGAAGCTGCGCCGCAGCTGCCTCCGGGCGCATGCGTCCGATGATGGACACAACCTGATCCTCGACTTCATTGAGCAGGTCTTCCCGCCGCTCGACCCATTGTTCGAATTCGCGCTCCTTGCGCTGCAGTTCCTCAATACGGTCCCGCAGGCTCGCCTCTAGGCTGATCAGCTTCCAGGTCTGCCACTTGATGCGTGCATCCGAGGCCGCTTCGGCGATGTTCTTGCAATAGAGTTCGCTGTCCTGTGGCGGCACGGGCACAAGTGCGCTCTCGTGCGCTTGCGGCTTCTGGCGCGGTGCCTGGGCAACGGCCGGGCCACCGAATGTGATCGAAACTGCCGCAAGCACCAGAAGCGTGAATGTGCGGCCGCGGTCCAAATGTCGTGGCATAAGGCCTTCCCTTGTGCAGAACCTCTTTGGACGCACAATCGGAGATCGAGCTTGCGTGAGGCTGTCGCAAGAAAAACGCCGCTTCGAAAAGCGGCGTTTTTGGAATTGCTCAACCGGCAGAGACGGATTGGGATCATCACGATCTCAGAAGACGTGGACAGCTCCCTTAGCGGGATCAAACCGGCTCTGTGTTATTGCACCACAAGTTCTGCCTGCAGCGCCCCGGCTGTCTTGATCGCCTGGAGGATCGCTATGATGCCGGTTGGACGCAAACCGATCCGATTGAGACCGCGCACCAGCGTTGGCAGATCCGTTCCACCGACGACGGCAAGCTGGCCTCCGCTTTCCTGTGCATCGACATAGGTTCTCGGAACGACGACGGTCTGACCGTTCTGCGAGAACGGAGACGGCTGCGAAACCTCGGGCGCTTCAGAAATTCGGACCGTCAGATTGCCATGTGTAATGGCCACGGTCGAAATCTGCACATCCTTGCCGATAACCACAGTTCCGGTCCGCTCATCGATAACGACTTTCGCTGTCTGATCGGGCGTCACCCGAATGGCTTCTATCTCGGCAATAAACCGTGTGACGCTGATGTTCTGCGGCGGCGTGAGCACGACCGTCCGGTAGTCCCGTTCCTTGGCAACCTTGATCCCGTATCGTTCCCTGGTGAACTGATTGATCGCGTCGGCAATGCGCACCGCCGTCCGGAAATCCGGGTTTGAAAGCTCGAGCACCAGATTGGGTATCTGCGAAAACTTAGCCGGCAAATCTCTTTCGATGAGACCACCATTTGGAACCCGGCCAACGGTCGGAATACCCTGTGTCAGACTTTCCGCCTGGCCCAGTTCCGCAAAACCGGACACTGCGACCGGACCCTGAGCAACCGCATAAATCTGCCCATCCGCTCCCAGCAAAGGGGTGGCGATAAGTGTCCCGCCAGCAAGCGACGTGGCATCGCCGAGTGAAGACACACTCACATCGATCGTCGATCCCTGGCCGATGAAGGACGGCATTTCGGCGGTTACGACCACGGCCGCAACGTTTCGCGTCCTCAGCCGCGCGTCGCGCACGTTTACCCCCAGGCTGTCGAGCATCGATTGCAGCGACTGTTCCGTGAAAGGCGAATTACGCAACGTGTCGCCAGATCCCTTCAGACCGATGACGAGGCCATAGCCGACAAGCTGGTTGTCGCGCACCCCTTGCAGACTGGCGATATCCTTGATCCGGACCATGGACATTGCCGACACCGGCAAGGCCAACAGTGCAGCCAGAACAAAAACGAGTACCCGGGTCATAAACTCAGTTCTCCACACGTATGGTGCCGTCTTCTTGAACCCGTCCGGAAACCACCAGACCGCTGTCGACATTGCGCACGCGCACGAAATTGCCGGCTCCACCGTTTTGAAGCGCTTCCACCTGCATGATGATCATCAGGCCCTGTTCCCGGAAGACCAGCCGCGCCGGTTCGCCACGACGAACAAGGACCGGCTTTTCGACCGAGCTGATTGGCACCGGCTGTCCCGGCAGCAACGTGCGCCGTGCAACCATTCCAACCAGTTGGCCCCTGTTGGTGGAAACAGCAAATTGCTGCGCTGTCCGGGTCGGAAACGATCGCTCGATCAGATCCTGATGTGAGATTTCAGTTCCAGCCTGAATTGTCTGGCGCGGCACCGGCAGATCTATGCCTCCGGCAGCACGAGTTGCCGCAGTGCTGAAAACAAGGACCAGCGCCAGGAACAAGGATCGGATCAACATCGCCTCAACTCCCGTTAGCGAATACCGTTGGTGACAGTACCTGCCATCTCGTCAGCGGCCTTCATGACCTTGGAGTTCATTTCATATCCGCGCTGGGCGCTGATCAGGGCCGTGATTTCCTTCACGGGATCGACGTTCGAGCTTTCAAGATAGCCCTGACGGATAACACCGAATCCCGGATCGCCGGCAACACCGGAAACGGGTGAGCCGGAGGCCTCCGTTTCGCGGAACAGGTTGCCACCAACAGGTTCGAGACCGACATCATTGGCGAAATTGGAAAGCGTCAACTGACCCAGTTCGCGCGGCGCCGTTTCACCGTCGACCTTGGCGAAAACCTGACCGGATTCGTTGACAACCACCTCGATGGTTTCTTGCGGAACGATGATTGCAGGTTCAACCGGGTAACCATCAATCGTGACCAGTCTGCCATCAGCATTCTTGTTGAAAGAGCCCGCCCGGGTAAACAGCGTTTCGTCGTCCGGCCCGGTGATCTCAAACCAGCCCCGGCCGTCAAGCGCGACATCGAACTGGTTGCCGGTATTGGTTAGAGAGCCTTGCGCATGAAGCTTGCGGATGCCGGCGGTGCGAACGCCGAGACCAAGCTGCGCACCTTCCGGCACGGGATCCTCTCCGCCCCGGTTCGGCACCCCTTGCAGACGCTCGGCCTGATACAGAAGATCAGAGAATTCCGCCTGGGATCGTTTGAAGGACGTCGTATTCATATTGGCGATGTTGTTGGCGACGACTTCGACATTCATCTGCTGTGCGCTCATGCCGGTCGCGGCGATAGCAAGGGCTTTCATGGATTTTCTCCTGGTAATTACAATTGCTTATCAAGGCTCATGGCTCGATCAGATCGACATGCGGCTGATTTCCTGATAGGCGCTCACGACCTTGTCGCGAATGGCAATCGCGGTCTGGAGGGTGGATTCTGCTGCCATGACCGCCTCGACCACCTGCTGAACTGAAGCCTGGCCGTCGACACCTGCAATGGACGCCGCTTCACCCTGCTTGATCTTGTCGATCGCGTCTGTCGAAACTTTCGCCATCGCGTCGGAGAAACTGATGTCACCGACAGAGGCGGTGCCACCGAGATCTGGCGTGCTTGCCGTGTACCTCGTGGTGGAGGCAGCCTTCAGGACACCGTCGGTCGACGAGGTTAGTGCGGAGATTTCGTTGATCATGATCAGTTCCTCAACAGGTCGATGTTGCGCATGACCATTTCGCGGGCCTGCGTCATGACTTTCAGATTGGCTTCGTAAGAACGGTTGGTTTCGCGCATGTCGGCCAGCTCGAGCAGCGTGTTGACGTTCGGCATCTTCACATAGCCGTTCTCGTCCGCCGCCGGATGTCCGGGGTCATACTCCACCGCGAACTCGGCCTTGTCCTCGCCAATGCCCTTCACGGACACCAGGTTGGCCTGAACGGCACGGCTGAACTCGCTTTCGAAAGTGATGGTCTTGCGACGGTAAGGATCGTCGCCGGCAGCTTCCCCGGTAGAGCGGGCGTTCGCGAGGTTTTCGGACACAACTCTCAAACGCTCCGACTGTGCCCTCAGGCCGGCGCCGGAAATCTGCAAGGTTGCGGAAAGCGGATCGGACATGATTGTTTTCCTTTAGGATTTCACTGCGGACAGGTACATGCGATGGAAAGACTTCGCGATACTGGCGTTCAACGAATGATCGCGCGCGACCTCTCCTGCCTTCATGAGTTCCTGTTCCAGGCTGACAGAGTTTCCGGAATGGGTAACGGTCCAGCTGTCCGCCTTTTCGACATCGGACTTGCGCGCGGCTTCCATCGTCTGGCCCAGATGGCCGTCATGGGTTGCCGTCATGGCAAGCTGCGTTCTGCTGATCACCGTTGTGAACGGCTCCAGATCCTTGGACCGGAAGCCCGGCGTATTGGCATTGGCAATGTTCTCGGCAATGGTCGCCTGGCGGACGGAAAGCCAGTCATTGCTGTTCGAAACGAGTTTGGTCAGGAACACAGGTTCCATGGAAGACCTCCTATCGGCTCAGGTTGCCCCAAGGGATAGTCAGCCAAGCTTGTCCGAAACTGTTCGGCCGAAAGCGCTCATCGGTCAGGCCTCCAGCACCTCCGCCGCACAAGGTTCGCGCAATCTTCAGTTTGCATACATTGATTGCGCGGGCGCCCCTGCCCGTTCTGAAACCCCTATCTGGGAGAAGCGTATGAAACGGCTGTTGCCGCGAACCTGCGCACAGAAAGCAGACGGGCATTCACTCCGCCCCATTGCGCGATGCACGGCTCTTTCGTCTCGCGACTTGCTTACACGAAACGGAGTTTTTCCGGCTACGATTCTGCTTTTCGTTGTCAGCCTTGCACCACCGGCATTGGCCCAGTTCACGGACTGCGACGCCTATGCAAAAGCGTATGCAGATGCACATATCAACCTCGATCAGTCGGACCTGCCGATCGTTGATGGAGCGATGGAAGGTGCTGTTGCTGGCGGTGCCTGGCGAGGACCTGGCGGTGCCCGTAGAGGCGCCTTGACCGGCGGTGCCTTGGCGGTTCTAGACAACCTCGGCAGCACACCTGCCGGCTGGCGAGGACTTTACGACCTGGCATATCGTCTGTGTCGGAACGCTCAATCTCCCGTCACGCACCGGCCTTCAACACTGGGAGACCCCAGCTACCGCCCTCGACTTCCTGGTTCCAGCAGACCAGAGCCGCTAAGGCCAATGGAACCGCTTGCCCCATCAAGACCCAACAACTGAGGTTGTGACATGTTTTCGTTTCTGACCGCAAAACGGGACTCCATCGCCGCCGCCATTCAGCGCCGCCTGCACCCGCGTCAACGCACAAGACTTCGCCCGGCGAAACTCGCCAGTCTGGACAATGAATTTATTTGCGATTGCACCATCCGGGACATCTCTGATGGCGGCATCCGCCTCGTTCTGAACGAGGTTACCGACTTGCCAGAGGAGTTCTATGTTTTCGACGCCGTGCCGAAAACTGTCGCCGAGGTCCAGCTCCGTTGGCGAGACGGTCTGTCAGCAGGGGTCGTTTATCTGGTACCACCGGCAAGTATACGTCACTTCCGAAACACTGGAGTGAGGAAACTTGCGCAAAGACTATACGCCCTCGATGGATAGATCCTCAGTAATTGTCCTACAAATTCAAAATTACCAACTCCATTTCCTTGCCGATTGGTCAATTATTTAGACGACGGAGGCACCAACAGACTACAGAAGTGACAGATCAGCTTTGCAAAACGTTATTCAAGGTTATTAATTCTAGTATTTTAAAAAATTGGCTTGTAAAACATGCTCAGGACGCAACGCCGGTCTCACCGCACACGATCAGTGTGCGAGACCCGACTGCCCGAGTCTGTTGAATGGATAATAAGAAACGAAATTTCTTCGAACTACCGGACAAAGCCCTCACATCTCTGCCAACCGGAGCGGTCAAGGATACAGTCGAACATCTCGGCAAAAAGATCGCACATGGTGATTTCCCCACCGGCGCGATCCTGCCGCGCGAGGATGAACTCGTCGACAGTCTCGGCGTTTCGCGGACCGTTGTTCGGGAAGCCATCAAGGTCTTGTGCGGCAAGGGGTTGATCCGAACTGCCCGCAGATACGGCTCACGCGTCTGCCCGTTTGACGACTGGAACCTTCTTGATCCGGACGTCATTCGCTGGCACGACCCGAAAAGTCCGCAAACGGCAAGAATTTATGCAGAGGCAACAGATCTCAGGCTGATATTCGAGCCGGAAGCGGCCGCACTCGCTGCCGTAAATGCAAGCCGTAGCCAACGTGACACCATTCTGGCAGCCGCGCGGGCCATACACCCGCTGGACGGTCAGTCCAGCATGATTGGCGCCGACTACATGTTCCATGCCACGATCCTACAAGCCAGTGGCAATCAGATGCTTTCCCAGCTCCAGAATCTGATTTACGCGGTCATGCTCTTTTCCTATGCCGCGTCACAGCGAACGCCTCCGGAAGAGAAAGTTGCACGCCGCAATCATGTAGGCGTGGCAGAAGCCATCGATGCCGGCGATGCCGAACTGGCGCGCGGACGCATGAAAGACATGCTGGTGCTGAACAAGGCGATGGCAGACAAACTGGTTGCTTCAACGCTTCAGGAATGACCCAGGCGCTTGAAGAGCCGTATTGACCACGCCAAAAGCCGCGCTTCCAGATTTGTTGGACAAGTGAGGGTTTTCCCAGCAGATTAGGGAAAATCAACAATGGGCCACACCCCAAGGCCAACCAGGAAACGCCATGAGCTTTTATTCAGAAACCGAAATGTCCTCCGGCACTTATCTGGGCCGTGTTTGGCGGCCCGGCGTCAACGGACCTTCCGTCGTTACTCTGCGCGGCAATCGCGTCATCGACATCACCTCGAAGACCGCCCCGACCGTGCGGGACATCTGCGAAATGCGGGATCCGACAAGTTATGTTGCCACGGCAGAAGGAGAAGATCTCGGCGCTCTCGACCTGATTGCAGCAGCTTCTTCAGATAATCCCACCGAATTGCATTTTCTTGCACCGTGCGATCTGCAAGCGGTGAAAGCCTGTGGGGTGACCTTCGCCAATTCCATGGTGGAACGCGTTATCGAGGAAAAAGCGGCAGGCGATCCCCAAAAGGCGGAAGCAATTCGGGCACGTGTGGGCTCCACCATCGGCGACAGTCTGCGTAACCTGCGCGCCGGATCAGAGGAAGCTGCCAGGGTAAAACAGGCGCTGATTTCCGAAGGGCTGTGGAGCCAATATCTGGAAGTTGGTATCGGCCCGGATGCCGAAGTCTTTTCCAAAGCCCAGGTTCTTTCCTCCGTCGGCCCGGGTGCAGATGTCGGTCTGCATCCTGTGTCGAGCTGGAACAACCCTGAGCCGGAAGTGGTTCTGACCGTCTCTTCCAAAGGTGTGATTGTCGGCGCGACTCTTGGAAATGACGTCAATCTGCGCGACGTCGAAGGCCGCTCGGCGCTGCTTCTGTCCAAAGCCAAGGACAACAATGCATCCTGCGCCATCGGGCCCATGATCCGACTGTTCGACGCCACGTTTTCGCTGGAGGACGTGCGCCAGGCAGAGCTGGATCTGACAGTCGAGGGCACGGACGGGTTTATCCTGAAGGGACGGTCTTCGATGAAGGAGATTAGCCGGGATCCTCAAGACCTCGTCCGGCAGACTCTGGGTCGGCATCACCAGTACCCTGACGGGATCATGCTGTTTCTCGGCACGCTCTTTGCCCCTACCCAGGACAGGGACGTCGCCGGTGAAGGCTTTACGCACAAACTGGGCGACGTTGTCACGATCGAAAGCCCGGGCCTGGGCCGCTTGAGCAACACGGTCCGGCTTTCGACGGAATGTCCAGAATGGACTTTCGGAATAAGCTCCCTGATGCGCAACCTCGCAGAGCGTGGCCTTCTCTAGCTGGAAGCTTTAAGCCCAGCGCTCGGCGCAGTCTCACATCAGGAAGCATGCGTGCTCGTCAAAGCGTCGGCTGGACCATTTTCGCGGGATCGACAACCCGGTCGAATTCCTCTGCGCTGACAAAGCCAAGGTCAAGGCATGCCTGTTTCAAGGTCAGATCGTGCTCAAAGGCATGATGTGCGGCATGACTGGCCTTGTCGTATCCGATAAGCGGACTGAGCGCAGTGACCAGCATCAAGGACTGATCCAGGAACTGCTTGATGCGCTTTTCGTTCGGCTGCATTCCTTCGACAAGGAAACGGGAGAAGTTGGTGCAGCCGTCACCCATGATCTTAACCGATTGCAGAATTGCATTGATCATCAACGGCTTGTAGACATTCATCTCGAGATACCCGCTGGCGCCACCAATCCCGACCACGACGTCATTCCCGATGACCTGCGCCGCGATCATCGCAAGTGCCTCACACTGAGTCGGATTGACCTTGCCCGGCATGATCGAGGACCCGGGTTCATTGGACGGAATTATCAGTTCGAAAAATCCGCAGCGGGGTCCGCATGACAAAAGACGAATGTCGTTTGCGATCTTGAACAAGGACACAGCAAGCGTCTTCAAAGCCCCGCTCAGCATGACAAGAGCATCATGCGCGCCCTGGACAGCGAATTTGTTCGGAGCCGTATAAAACGGCAAACCAGTCAGTTCGGCGATTTTTGTGGCTGACAGCTCTGCAAAGCGGGGATGCGCGTTGATCCCCGTCCCCACAGCGGTTCCGCCCAGCGCCAGACCATAGACATCGTTTAATGCAAAACGGATACGTTCCATGTCCTGCCGCAGCATTTCAGCGTAACCGGAAAACTCCTGCCCAAGTGTCAGAGGCGTAGCGTCCTGCATATGGGTTCTGCCGATCTTGATGATACTGTCCCAGGCATCGGCTTTTTCCTGAAGGCTTTTGTGGAGTGTCTGAACCCCTGGCAGCAGGCGGTGGTTCACCTGGATCGCAGCCGCCATGTGCATGGCTGCAGGAAAGCTGTCATTGGAAGACTGAGACAGGTTCACGTGATCGTTGGGGTGAACCGGATCTTTTGACCCCAGTACGCCGCCTGCAAGCGCAATGGCGCGATTGGCGATCACCTCATTCACGTTCATGTTGGTTTGGGTGCCGCTACCGGTCATCCAGACGTGCAGAGGAAAATGCTCGTCCAGTTTTCCTTCGCTCACTTCCTCCGCTGCCCGGACAATCAGGCTCGCTAGATCGTCACGCAGCAGGCCCAGCTCTTCGTTTGAAAGAGCGGCTGCCTTTTTCAGGATGCCATAGGCGTGGACAAGCTCAATCGGCATCAAGTCACTGCCGATTGAAAAATACTTGAGGGAACGCTGTGTCTGCGCCCCCCAGTATTTGTCCTCCGGTACATCTATCTCACCGATGCTGTCGCTTTCAGTACGCATAAGCGTCTCCCTGTGGGTTGGCTCAAGAGGCCAGCAAGGTTTCGGTCAACTCGCTATCCGGCTTTTTAAGCCCATCGATGACGTCGAAATGATGCCGATCCGGATCTTCCCGATAAGTCGCCGTTGGCCAAGCGTCGGCGAGAAGTTTCGACTGGCGGAGGAACTCCGGACGCTCCGCCCCTCCAACCCAGGCGACGACCGGGCAGTCGATTGCGGGCTTCATAAGTGCGGCGCTCTCGGCAACGGCCTCTTCTTCGCTCATTTGGAAAGACTTGTTCATCACGGTATTTCTGAGCGGGCGAAGGTCGTGCAGACCGCTAATGGATACGACCCGCTCGATTCGCGCCAGAACGTCCTCTGACAGGCGCGTATCCTCACAGATCATCCGAGTGACCAGATGGCCTCCGGCGGAGTGACCGGCCAGCCGGATCGGCCCGGCAACACGAGCCGCCGCTTTCGTGACTGCCACACTGATCTGCCGCGTGATGTCTGAGATCCGGGCATCTGGAGCCAGCTCATAGGATGGCATGCAAACCGTCCAGCCCTTTGCCAGACACCCGCTTGAGAAATGCGACCAGGAACTCTTGTCGAATCTCAGCCAGTAGCCCCCATGCACGAAGACAACGAGCCCCTTGGATTTTCGCTCCGGCCGGAACACATCGAACCGTTGACGATCCCCTTCCCCGTAAACAACATCCAGATCCTTCTCGACCCAGCTTTTCCGGAAGGCTTCGGCATCTTGCGCCCAGCGCACAATAAAATCGTCGGCACCTGGAATATACGCTGCATTTGAATAGGCATCGTCCCAATCAGCAATCGTCATCTCGCTCATTCGAAATCCTCTAACAACCTTCGAAATTGATCGGCGGCATCCTTGCACGATTTCCTTTCAAAGCGGAACGGCCTGAATGCCAATCGCAGCTTGTCAAATAGACCTGGGTCAACCTAACGTCAGAAAAAAACCATGAACCGGGAGGCAAACTCATATGGTGGAACGCTGTTCCAATCGCGTGTCCAATCTTGCACACTTTCTGTCCAGAAATGCCGCACGATGGCCAACCCGTCCGGCCGTTGTCCAGGATGGGCGCACATGGACCTGGGCGGAAATCGATTCGCGAGTCTCAGCTCTTGCAACAGGCCTGCAGTCTGAGTTTGGCGTTTCCAAGGGGGACAGTCTCCTGGTGCAGGCTGAAAACTCTGTTCAGATGATCGAGATCATGCTGGCTGCTTTCCGCCTGGGGGCTGTCTGGGTTCCTTGCAACTTCCGTCAGGCGCCCGGTGAGACAGCCTATGCGGCGGAAAAAGCGAAGGCGAAGGTTTTCCTGTGTGACGCAAATTTCAGCGCTCAAGCCGAAGCTGTACGGAACGCAAGACCGCAGCTGACTGGTTGCGTAACGATTGGCACGAGCGACTTTGGCACCAGCTATGAGGATCTTGTCTCCCGCCACACGGGACAAGCCTTTGCGAATGAGAGCGTAGATTACAACGACCCCTGTTGGTTGTTCTTCACATCCGGCTCCACAGGACGCCCAAAGGCGGTCGTCCTCAGTCACGGGCAAATCGGTTTCGTCTGCGTCAACTACATGGCGGATCTGTTGCCTGGAACAACGGAACAGGATGCATCGCTGGTGATCGCTCCGCTCTCCCACGGCGCAGGGCTACAACTGGTCGCTCAGCTTGTGGCCGGTTCAGCGCATGTGCTTTTGCCTAGAGGTGGCTTCAATCCGGCAACCGCTTTCGAGCTGATCGAAAAACACAAGGTCAGCAATATTTTCACTGTGCCAACAATCGTCAAACGCCTGGTGGAAGATCCTGCGGTCGACCGGTTCGATCACTCAAGCCTGCGACACCTCATCTATGCGGGGGCTCCCATGTACCGGGAGGACCAGAAACTGGCGCTGCAGAAACTGGGGCACGTTCTGGTTCAATACTACGGGCTTGGCGAGGTCACCGGAAACATCACGGTGCTGCGGCCCCAGGATCATTTTCTGGAGGATGGTCCCGAGACACGCAGCGGCACCTGCGGCACGGAGCGCACCGGCATCGAGGTCTCGATCCAGGACGAACACGGCAATCTTCTGCCGCCCAATGAAACAGGTGAAGTCTGCGTTATTGGCGCAGCTGTCTGCGCGGGATACCTGGAGGACGATGAAGCCAACAAAAAGTCGTTCAGAAATGGCTGGTTCCGGACGGGCGACATCGGTCACATGGATGAACAGCGCTACCTCTTCCTGACCGGCCGAGCCTCGGACATGTATATTTCGGGTGGCTCCAACGTCTATCCGAAAGAAGTCGAGGAAGTCCTGCTCACACATCCGGATATCTCCGAGGTCGCAATTCTAGGCATTCCTGACAGGCAATGGGGCGAAGTCGGACTTGCCGTTTGCGTGGCGGCCCCGGGCAAGTCCCCCGACCCTCAGGCTTTGACGGACTATCTCGACGGCAAGATCGCCCGTTACAAATTGCCGGCACGCTACCTCTTTATTCCGGCGATGCCGACCAGCGCCTACGGCAAGATCACGAAGAAACTGGTGCGAGAGCATCTGACGGAGCAGGGCTTACTGTGAGACGGCCACCGCCCAGGACACTTGCCGACATCCGGCATCCTGGTCCCGCCGCCGAAAATCGGCGGCCCTATGCCAGATGCCGGGCGGAACCTCTAAAGATAGACATCACGGAGCCCGCGCCTCTTTTGGAGGTCTTGGGTCGCTACGCCAAACAGCATGAGCTGAGTCCGGCGGTGCGGGATCTTTCCGGTCTGACACTTGGGCCATTCGACTTCGTAATGCCAGCCTGTGCGATCGATGACCGCCACGCAGCGTAGTACAGCGACACGCATTCCTCCAAGGGCTCTACTCTCGAAACAGCGGTCGCAATTCTAGGCAGGAAGGACGGCGACTGGTTTGCGCATATATACGCCTACTGGCACGAGAGTGGCAGAGAACGTCTCGGTCACCCGCTGCCTCACACGCTTCAGATAGCGCACGCAGGCATCATCAGGGGCCACGGTCTCAAAGGCGCGGCATTTGTGGCTTCGTTGGACCCGGAAACCGAATTCACGTTGTTCCGCTTACAGCAGGCCGGACCCCTCTCCAGACCGCTTCGAAACAACGCTCTCATTACGACGCCGGCTCCGTTTGCCGATCTGACAAACAGCATCCACGAACTTGCTCTTCTGTTGGATTCATCCTCCTACGAAGTCTAGGGCCTTGGCAGCCTTGCCGGAGCGGCGTTTCGCGATGCCGACGCGATGACGGGCCTGATTTCCGAAATATTGCTTTCCCCAGGTGGCGGGGCAAGAGCAACTCAGGAGCTCCAAGTGCCCATACGCGCGATCGACCTTGATGGCGGGTTGCATGATGGCATTCTCATTGCCGGCGGGGCGCCCACGCTTGTCACTTGCGAATTGCTGATTACGACCCGATCAACATGTGACAATAAGCCTGGGCCAGTTGAAAATTGATCGTGGCCGCCAGCAAGGCACCAAGAACAGTAAGAGAACATTTACCCTTGCAGAACACAATGAGAACAGGTACCATGTTCTTGATTTGTACCAGATGTTTTCTCGGTCAGGGGACGCCTACATGCTGACGCGCAAGCAGTACGAACTGCTCATGTTCATTCACGAAAGACTGAAAGAAACCGGTGTGCCGCCGTCTTTCGACGAAATGAAGGATGCGCTCGATCTGCGCTCCAAGTCCGGCATTCATCGCCTGATCACAGCCCTTGAAGAACGCGGCTTCATCCGGCGCTTGCCGAACCGGGCAAGAGCCATGGAGGTTGTTCGCCTTCCGGATTCCATCGCACCGGGCCTGGGTACTCCTCGGCCAAGGGGCACCTTTTCGCCAGAAGTCATCGAAGGCTCGCTCGGTAAACCGGAACCGGCGAAGGCAGCACCGGAACCCGTTATCGGTGTCACGGAAATTCCCGTTATGGGCCGAATTGCCGCCGGTGTACCGATCGAGGCCATTCAGACCCACAGCCATTCCATTACCGTGCCTCAGGACCTGATTGGGCGTGGAGAGCATTACGCGCTGGAAGTGCGCGGCGATTCCATGATCGAAGCCGGCATTCTGGATGGTGACACCGTTCTGATACGCAGGACCGACAGTGCCGACAGTGGAGATATTGTCGTCGCTCTTGTCGATGATGAGGAAGCAACCTTGAAGCGCTTGCGCAAGAAAGGTGCCTCTATCGCGCTTGAAGCCGCGAACCCCGCCTATGAAACCCGGATCTTCGGACCGGGCCGCGTCCGAGTTCAGGGCCGACTTGTTGCCCTGTTTCGACAGTACTGACCCGTCACTCGTCAACGCGCTCTTTTGCAAATGAAGCGCGGCTGGCTTGACGTAACCCGTCTCTTGTGACCGTTCCTGGCCGATGCCAGGGACGCGGCGGGTCAGGGATGGCGTACACCAGCTTTTCGATTTTTGGCTTTCCGTCAGGCGGAAGTACCTCTCGGTCGCCAAGCCTATTGGTATCATCCCCCCGACGAGCAGCGCTTGCCGACAACCAGATCGAAACTGCGCCGCGTGCCGACCGCGTTTCCTGGTCCAAAACAAGCACTGAGCTGCAGTTTTCCGGAGCGACTAGATCGGTCACGATCAAATCGGCGTATCTGCAATCCATCTGAAATGCTTCGAACGTTTTAGGCTGGGCGATTGCCAAATAGGGTAAGGCCAGTTGCAGCGCCTCTTCGCTTTCCCCTGGTCCGTATGCCCTGACGACGCATCCATCATCGTCACACATTTTCTGAGGCGATTTCATCTTACGCGATAAAATCGCTTCATCAGGAACGCCTTCCGACTGAAGCCAAAGGTCTGTTGCAAAGGACCGGCCTCTAGCTTCGTAACGCAAGGCCCCAGTTTCATCCCGAGCGGCGATGCGAGAGCCGCTCGCGGCAATCTGGATGTCCGGAGGCTGGTCAGTGATGACAATCATGAGCCCCGCAAGCAGCGGAAATCCGGCGAGCAGACGCCTTCTTCCTGGCAACAACAGGCCGGCAAATAGCGCCGACAGCAGTAGACTTGCAGCCATTCCGTCGAGCCTGCCCGACGCGCCGCCTCCGGCATCCAGCGCAGCAGTGAATGAAGCCACCTTCAGAAGCAGCGACACGCCGATAGACATCACGGCCAGTGGCAGCGCAGCCAGTCCAAAGGGCATCAGAACAAACGCCATCACACCCATTGGCATGACAAGCAGCGAGAACACTGGCATGCCCAGAAGATTGCCTACAACGCCATAGGGCGCAATGCGGCTGAAATGATGTGCTCCGATGATGCCGGTCGCCAATCCGGCGACCAGCGCGGTAACAAGCAGACCCGCAACCCATTTGCCAAGAAAAACGCATGTCGCCATGCCCCATCCGGATACTCTGTCACCGGTCGATCCAAAGCGATCCCGTTGCCGCCACAAATCATAGACGGCAACCAGACAGATCACGGCGGCAAATGACATCTGGAAGCCAGGGAAAAACAGGCGTTCAGGCGCTATCACAAGAAGCAGGAGGCCTGCTAGCGCTACACTCCTCAAAGTCAGACCGCGCCGACCGACAAGAACCCCGAGAAAGACAATGGCAATCATCAAAAAAGAGCGCTGTGTGGCAACCGCTCCGCCGGACAGAAGCAGATAGACGACGGCCGCACCAAGAGCTGAGAGAGCTGCCCACTTGTGAACAGGCCATCTCAACGTCAAGACCGGAATGAGCGATAACAGCAACAAAACTGCCCCGTAGGCGCCACCGGCGAAAAGCGCCATATGCAGTCCTGAAATCGCCAGGATGTGAGCCAGCCCCGCCGAACGCAATACCTCTTCCTGCTCTTCAGCAATGCCGCTTCTGTCACCAACCAAAAGGGCGACGATCAATGCGGTTTCGGGCCCATCGGCAAGACTGGATTTGATCCGCTCCGCGATATTGCTTCGGAGTTTGGCAATGACAACAGAGGGGCGAAGCCCAATCCCCTGATCTGGAACCTTGATGACCTGAGGCGGACCAAAACTGAAGCCCGTCGCGCCTATTTGCTGAAAAAAGGCCCGGAAGGAATAGTCATACCCTCCCGGGAACACGGGACCCGCCGGAGGAAACAGGCGCGCATTGATACGAACTGTGTCCCCGACCTCCACTGCGCTATCAGCCGGAATGCGCACGCGCACTTTTGCCGGAAACACGAGCGCCTCGACCGGACGTTCATTAACCGCAGTTACAGCAAGCACAAGCCGAACACCGGCCGCTCCGGTATCCACCTCTTCAACAACCCCAGATACATCAGCGTTCATCGGCTCGGCAAGGCGCGGCGTTGATACATAAGCGGTCCGAAGGCTGGATGTCGCCAGTCCGGCGAAAAAAGCCAGGCAGAGAATGGCTGGAACCGCCACTTTGCCACCTTGCCCCACGCGCCAGACTGCGAGGCCTGCAAACACCGCCAGACCCGTCATCAGAAGCCAGGACGGCTCTTCAGGCAACCAGACATAAACGCCAATTCCCGCAGCAAACGCGAAGGCGAACCACAAGAGACCTTGCGCATCCCAAAGGCGATCTGCCGCTGAACTTTTCATCGAACCAGCATAGGGATTGTGCCCTGATAACCCGAAGCGCCGCTTCCAACGTTCATCGGGCAAAGGATCAGCAACGGACGAACCTTGCCCCTGATCATCATCAGGTGCCGTTCGCGACCGGCTGTCAGTCCTATCCTGCGGATCGGTCAGTGACGTCACCCCAGCTCCCCGTTTGGTCCAAGAAAGGGCAGAGGCCCCTATTTAGCCTTGCCAAAGCCTGTGGTAAGACCGCGCCATCAATTCGGCGCGCTCCGCGCCGTCATACTGACAGAGACTTTTATAAAGCACCATGGCACAGAACATCGTCACGCGCTTCGCCCCGTCTCCGACCGGGTTCCTGCATATCGGCGGCGCTCGCACCGCGCTCTTCAACTGGCTGTTCGCCCATCATCATGGCGGCAAGATGCTGCTACGGATCGAAGATACGGATCGGGCCCGCTCCACACAGGAAGCAGTTGACGCGCTGATCGACGGCCTGTCCTGGCTCGGGCTGGACTGGGATGGAGAGCCGATCTCCCAGTTTTCCCGGGTTGAACGCCACAAGGAAGTGGTCGAACAGATGCTCGCCAACGGCACGGCCTATCGCTGCTATTGCACGCCGGAAGAACTCGACGCCATGCGCGAGAAGGCCCGAGCCGAAGGCAAACCGCCTCGCTATGATGGCACATGGCGCGAACGCGACGCCTCCGAAGCCCCTGACGGCGTCGATCCCGTCATCCGCATCAAGGCACCGCAGGAAGGCGAGACCGTTGTCGACGATCTTGTTCAGGGTCGCGTCGTGATCCCGAACAAGGATCTCGACGATTTCGTTCTGATGCGGTCCGACGGAACTCCGACCTACATGCACGCCGTTGTGGTGGATGATCACGACATGGGCATCACCCACATTATCCGCGGTGTCGATCACCTGACCAACGCTGCCCGCCAGACGCTCATCTTCCAAGCACTTGGCTGGGAAGTGCCGGCAATGGCGCATATTCCGCTCATTCACGGTCCGGACGGTGCAAAGCTGTCGAAACGGCACGGTGCCACTGGTGCGGAAGCCTATCGTGAGATGGGTTATCTGCCGCAGGCCATGAGAAACTATCTGGCTCGGCTCGGCTGGAGCCACGGCGACGAGGAAATCATCTCTCTTGAAGACATGATCAAGTGGTTTGATTTCGATGCTGTCGGCCAGTCGGCTGCACGCTTCGATTTCAAGAAGCTGGAAAACCTCAACGGGCATTACATGCGCGCCACCGAGGACGCCGAACTGCTGAGCCATTGGAAGGTTTATCTCGCACATGCCGAAGGCGGCGATAAGGTTCTTTCCTGGCTTGCCGACAGCAACAACGAGGCCACCGCTCTGTCGGCGCTTCCCGGCCTGAAGGAACGGGCAAAGACCCTGGTCGAGCTGACGGAAAGCGCCTCTTATCTGTGGCGTCAACGTCCTCTCGACACGGACGAAAAAGCCCAGAAAATACTGGACGACGATGCCAGAGCTATTCTGAAAGATCTGCACGCCGTCGTGGCGGGCGTCTCTGACTGGACAGCAGAACCGCTGGAAACAGCGGTAAAAGCCTACGCGGAGGGCAAGGAATTGAAACTCGGCAAGGTAGCCCAACCGCTGAGGGCTGCGCTGACGGGCCGCGGCACATCGCCCGGTATCTATGACGTTCTGATTGCTCTTGGCCGGGAAGAATCCCTGGCCAGAATTCAGGATCAAGCGGTCTGAGATCAAGCGCCGCCGGATGCATTTTCTGGCAAAAACCAGGCTTCCGGCGGCCGCACTTGCGGGCGAAAAACGTCTTTGACCAAAGCGTTATATCGGCCAGCTTGCGGCAGTGCAGTAAATGGGCTACGCAAGACGCGAAAAATTCTCCAGTGCTGATCCGGCAACCGGCAACGGGACCCAACGCCAGAAGGGTCAAACCAGGACGGCACATCCGTTTAACGTAAAGGGGTTTCTGAATGGCCGACAACAACGCCAAGCTCAATGTCGGTGGTAACGACCACGCATTCGACGTTCTTGACGGATCCATCGGACCGTCGGTAGTGAACATCTCGTCCTTGTACAAGGACACTGGCATGTTCACCTACGACCCGGGCTTCACTTCCACCGCATCGTGCGAATCCAAGATCACCTATATTGATGGTGACGAAGGCACCCTGCTCTATCGCGGTTATCCGATCGAGCAGCTCGCCGACCACGGTGATTTCCTGGAGTCCTGCTATCTTCTGCTTTACGGCGAACTGCCGACCAAGTCCCAGAAGGACGACTTCGTCAATCGTGTGACCTACCACACGATGATCCACGAACAGATGAACCGGTTCTTCTCCGGCTTCCGCCGTGACGCACACCCGATGGCCGTCATGGTCGGCACGGTTGGGGCGCTGTCCGCCTTCTATCACGACTCCACGGACATCACCGACCCGCATCAGCGCATGGTTGCGTCGCTGCGCATGATCGCCAAGATGCCGACCATTGCCGCAATGGCCTACAAGTACCACGTCGGTCAGCCGTTCGTTTATCCACGCAACGACCTGAGCTATGCGGCGAACTTCCTGCATATGTGCTTCGCGGTGCCTTGCGAGGAATACAAGGTGAACCCGGTCCTGGCCCGCGCCATGGACCGTATCTTCATTCTTCATGCCGACCATGAGCAGAACGCTTCTACCTCTACGGTGCGGCTGGCAGGCTCTTCCGGTGCAAATCCGTTTGCCTGCATCGCGGCCGGCATCGCCTGCCTCTGGGGCCCGGCACATGGTGGCGCCAACGAAGCAGCTCTCAACATGCTGTCCGAAATCGGCTCTGTGGACCGCATCCCGGAATATGTCGCCCGCGCCAAAGACAAGAACGATCCGTTCCGCCTGATGGGCTTTGGCCACCGCGTTTACAAGAACTACGACCCGCGTGCCCGCATCATGCAGAAGACCACGCACGAAGTTCTCGGCGAACTCGGCATCAAGGACGATCCGCTCCTGGACGTTGCCATGGAGCTGGAAAAGATCGCGCTCAACGACGAATATTTCGTTGAGAAGAAACTGTATCCGAACATCGACTTCTATTCCGGCATCACGCTGCGCGCGCTCGGCTTCCCGACCACGATGTTCACTGTTCTGTTCGCTCTTGCCCGTACTGTTGGCTGGATCGCACAGTGGAAGGAAATGGTGGAAGATCCGTCCCAGCGCATCGGTCGCCCGCGTCAGCTCTACACAGGTGAGAAACTGCGCGACTACACGCCGATCGACCAGCGCCGCTAAGACGCACGCAGGCAGTCGCCTGCCTGCAATAGTCCGCAGTTTCGTCTGCGTGCATATCAAACAAGAAGACGCCTCGCTTCCATGCGGGCGTCTTCTTTGTTTTTTGCCCCAGCGGAACCAAAGCAACGACGAGAAATGATTTTCCCGATTAAATGAGGTTAGTGAAAAAAGCTTCCGCACCAAATATCTCTATTATCCACGCGAAAACGAATTGCTAACGCAAAACAATATACGAAAAGGAATTATGTAAAAAATTCAAGAAATTTCAGAAAAGGCTATTTCTTCAAATTTATTAGACATCAAAGAAAGTAATAAAACAAAACAAACCTTCCACTTTCACGTATATTAGAAAAGTTTACTAATAATAAGGATTCGTTGCTTACCTTTCACCTCAAAGAGTGCGCATGAAGCATGCCGGGGTTCTCGAGGGGTTAAAATGGGTTTTTTGAAGTTCGCTTCTGACTTGAAGTTTGGGGTTAAAGTGGGCGGCAGCTTTGCCGCCGTGGTTGCCCTCACCGGTATCGTGGGTGGTGTTGGCGCTTACAGCGTCATGACTTTGGCGGAACGCATGGAGATTGCAAAGCAATCAACTTCCGCAATAGCCCAGTTGCAAAGTCTGGCGAGCAAGAAGGAAAGCTTCCTGTCTTCCGAGAACCCTCAAGATGCAGAGGCCACTCTCTCTGATATTGGTGAACTGACAGCCGAATTGGAGAAACTCCAGAACGAGCTTAACGCCGATCCTCAAGCCCAAATACCCGTTGCCGAAGCAGCCACAGCCGTGAAGGATTTCCGGGCAGCCTTCGAAAAGGTCGTTGGCCTGACGCAGCTACAAACTCAAAAACAACAGCAGCTCGATAGCGCCGTCCAAGATCTTGAGAAGATATCTTCGGACATTCTGGGCAAGGCGCTGATGGCGCGAGACGGCGTTAGTCAGGACGAGACCAACGCACGCAAGACGCTTGTACTTGCCAATAAGGTTGGTCAGGCCGCCGCAGGCTTCCAGGAGGAGGCCCTCACCCTTCAGAACCTGTTCAACGCCGCCGCCAACAACGCCAAACAGCTTGCCGAAATCAGGGATCGCGTCACCCTGCTCGCGCCATCCGCAAAGCAGATGGCGGCAAACAGCTTTGACGGTGTCGATCCGGGCAAGTTCCAGAAGCTTGCGGCTGAAACAGCAGAACTTGAGCAGACCCTTGGCAAGCTTATCGAAACCAAGGACTATATCGCGATCTTCGACCTTACCGATGCTGCGAAGGCCGGGTTCGAACAGCTTGTTTCCGATGTGAAGGATATCCGGTCTCAGGCAAATGTCGCCATCGACAATGTTTATGCCCAGGCGGACCAGATCAACCAGCGCTTCTATGTGGTCGACAGCGTCGCGGATACAGTGATGCAGATCGAAGCTGACGCCAACGCGGTAAAGGCCGCCGCCTTCTATTTCATGCTTTCCCCCAATGAGGCCTCCCAGCAAGCCGTCACTGGTGGAATTGACGGCCTGAACAAGCTGGCGTCCCGGCTTGAATCGAGCGCAAAGGACTTCCCTGCTATCTCGGATATCGTCCCGGCGGTCAAAAGCTCTATCAGCAGTTTCGCAGCAAGTTTTTCTGAGCTTGCGACAAATCGGTTCCAGCTCGCGGGACAGATCGAAACCATGACGGACCTGTCGCAGACTGTTCAGACGCAGATTTCCACCATCTCGACCAATCAGAGCGAAGCTGCACGGGCTTCTTCCTCCAGTGCACTTGGCGTCATCAGCCTCGCTCTACTGACTGCGGTTCTGGCGGGTGTCGGCATGGCCATTGCGCTCAATTTTGCGGTGACACGCCCTCTGCGCCGAACCACCGAAACCATGTCCCGCCTTGCGGAAGGCGATACCAATGTCCAGATCGACGGAACCGGACGCGGCGACGAGATTGGCGACATGAGCCGCACCATGCAGGTCTTCCGCGACAACGCGGTTGAAAGACTGCGTCTGCAGAACGAAACGGAACACGACCAGCAGATGCGCGCAGAACGGCAAGCCCGCATCGAAGCGCTCATTGCCGGGTTCCGCGAGAAAGCAACCGAAGTGCTTGGGTCTGTTGCAGAAACAGCGCAAACGCTCGATGGCACCGCCCAGGACCTTAGCGCCATCGCCAGCCAGAGCTCCAGCCTGGCGGACAGCACCTACGGCGTGACCGACGAAGCGACACAAAACGTTCAAACTGTCGCGAGCGCTGCGGAGGAGCTTACCACCTCAATCCAGGAAATTTCTCGCCAGGTAAGCCAGACAACACAGGTCGTTGACAGGGCGACCCAGGGTACGCAGGTCACGAACGAGAAGGTTCAGAGCCTCTCGACTGCGGCCACCAAAATCGGTGAAGTCGTCAGCCTCATTCAGGCGATCGCCGAGCAAACCAACCTTCTGGCCCTGAACGCGACCATCGAAGCTGCACGCGCAGGTGAGGCCGGTAAGGGCTTTGCGGTTGTGGCGGCAGAGGTGAAGGAGTTGGCGACACAGACCTCAAAGGCGACCGAGGAAATCAGCTCGCAGATTTCGGAAATTCAAAGCGCAACCAAGGACGCCGTTGTCGCCATCGAAGCGATCACGCACACCATGCAAGAGGTCAACGAATACACCTCAACCATTGCGACCGCGGTTGAACAGCAGGGTGCTGCCACCAGCGAAATCTCAATCAACGTTCAGCGCACAGCAGAAGGCACCGGATCGGTCAAGAGCAACATGTCCGATCTCTCGCAGGCCGTTGCCCAGACCAGCCAGAACGCCAATCAGGTTCTCGGCGCTTCCAGCGAATTGTCCCAGAAGACCGACATGCTGAAGAATGAAGTTGGACACTTCCTGGACAACGTGGCCAACGCCTGATCCAAAGGCTTTAACCGCCTGGCCACATCGAGAAACCGAGTGCGTTCCGCTCCCGGTTTTTTTGTGTCTATGTTGCAAGGGTTACGGTCACCACACCGTAGAGATGTGTCGGGCATTCCACCCGGTTTTGAGACTTGCCGGGAAACCCCGTCAGTCTCCGGCCTTCATTGCGCCAAGCACCACCTCTGCAGCAGCGCCTCGCTGGCTGTGTCCGTCCGGCAACTGCATGACATCGTCAAGTCTCTGAAGATGCTCGATCTGCTTTTGACGTTCTGAACTGTTCTGCAGAAGCTCGACAAGATGTCTGGCCAGAACGTCCGGCTGCACTTCCTCGTCGAGGAACTCCGGGATCGCCTTTGTTCCTAGGATGATGTTCGGCAGTACGAAGGAATCGACGCTGGAAAATTTGAAGATCCGATTGAGATCCTTGATGCGCCTGAAGAACCAGTCGACCTTATAGGCAACGACCATCGGGACGCCTGAAAGGGCAAGTTCAAGCGAGACGGTACCCGACGCTGCCAGGGCTGCTTGCGCTTTCCTGAAGGCAGCTCGTTTTGCATCAAGGCCCGTGACGATCTCGACCGGAACGGGCCAGCTGGCTGTTTCCTGGCGGATTCTGTCTTCCAGATGCGCAACGGCAGGCAGAACCACCTTGAGGCCGGGCAGCTTCTTTTCAACAAGAGCAACTGTCGCCCCGAAATCTCTCAGGAGCCTGTCAATCTCGCTACCCCGGCTGCCTGGAAGCACAAGGAGGATCTTCTCGTCCGCGTCCACCGAAGATCTTTCACCCGCAGACGGGCGCAACTCGGCTGCATTTTCGCTCAAAGGGTGACCAACGTAATGCGTGCGCGGCCCTCCCAGCTTGCGATGCACATCAGGTTCAAAAGGCAACAAGGCAAGAAGGTCGTCTACATAAACACTCATTTTGCGCGCGCGGCCTGGGCGCCAGGCCCAGACGGACGGCGAAACATAACCAACGATGGGAATATGCGGTGCCCGTTTGCGCACGCGCTTTGCTACATTGTGGGTGAAATCCGGACTGTCCACGATCACCAGCACATCCGGGTTGGCCGCAACCACCGCATCCACAGTCTGGTACACGCGTTTGATGATCAGCGGCAGTCTGGCGAGCACGGCGGTCAATCCCATGACGGACACATCCGACATATCGAAAAAGCTCTTGAGGCCGAGAGACGTCATCCGCTCTCCGCCAACGCCGCAATAGCGAACACCAGACCCCAATCGCTCGTTGAGCGCTTTCATCAACTCCGAGCCGAGCTGATCTCCGGATTCTTCCCCGGCGACGAGACAAATCGTGGGCATTTTCCCGCTCATCACGAAAGCTCGTTAGGCTGTTCGGATGGTGCGGCCGAACCGTGTTCTATACCGATAACAAACAGACCGGCGTCATCTGCCTTTTTGAGCGTGATATCCTTTTCCGCAATCAGTGCCCCGCTCGCCTCAACAGCAATGCCCGCAAGGCCTGCGGCAACCGCTAGGTCGATGGTTTTCGGGCCGACAGTTGGCAGATCAACGCGCAAATCCTGATTGGGTTTGGCCGTCTTGACCAGAACACCGGCCCGGCCCTTGGCCCGTATCCGGCCACTGTGCTTCAGCTCTGCACATCGCTGCAGCATGGCGTCGGTTCCTTCAGCCCCTTCGAGTGCAACAACCCGCCCGCCAACGGCAACGGCGGCCTGTCCGATGTCGAGTTCGCCGAGTTTTTCACACGCCTTCAAGGCGAGTTCCGCATCCAGCCAGTCCGCCTGGCCCGGCCGCACCTTGCCAAGCACTCCGCTTGAAGCCAGCAGTTGCGGCGCCACGTCCTTGATCCCCACGACCCGATACCCCTCAACTTCAAACAGCCGGATTACCTTGGTCAGAAGGCTGTCGTCACCACCGGCAAGAGCCCGGATAATTGTCGGCAATCGCTTCAAGGTACCGAAATCACCAAGGATAGACGTGAAATCGGGACGCTTGGAAACACCCCCGATCAGAAGAACATCCCGGCAGCCTGTTTTTTTCAGGAATTTGTAGAGCCGGCCGATTTCGCCCCAGCCAAGCTCCGTGTCGGCCTGGGCGCGCGTTCGTTCGTCGGCTTCGCCCTTGATGGCAATAATCTTGTATTCACGCCCGGCGTTGCTGAGTGCATCCGCAATCTGACAAGGCAAACTGCCATTCCCCGCAATCAGGGCAAGGCGTGGTTCCGTTGCCATGTCTGCCCGGACCATAGGTTAGTCTTCGCTGCGCGGCGTGCAGAACCGGCGGTCTTCCTTTTCAAGGATGAAGTCGGTAACCGTCTTGACCAAAGGTTGATCGGCACTCTCTGCAGCAACCGCTTCGGCCCGGCTGCGCAAGGTGCCTTCGTTGCTCTCAAACAGTGCCCGATAGGCTGCGCGCAGGGCGTGAATCTGTTCCCGTGGAAAGCCCTTGCGCTTGAGGCCGACAAGATTGAGCCCGGCAAGACGGGCCCGGTCACCGATCACCGAACCGAACGGAATGACGTCGAATTCAACACCGGTCATGCCGCCAACGATTGCGCCCGTTCCCACACGCGACCATTGCCTGACAGCACTCAGGCCGCCAAGAATGACGAAATCATCGAGTTCGACGTGACCTGCAAGTGTGGCGTTGTTGGCAAGAATTGCGTGATTGCCGACCTGACAGTCGTGACCGACATGCGAGCTCATCATGAACAGGCAATTGTCGCCGACCCTCGTATAGCCACCGCCGCCTTCCGTACCCGGGTTCATGGTCACATGTTCACGAATCTGGTTATTGGCGCCGATTTCAAGGAAGCTGACTTCACCGGAAAACTTGAGATCCTGCGGCTTGTGTCCAATGCTCGCAAAAGGAAAAATATGCGTGTTGGCCCCCACGCTGGTGTGGCCCGAAACGACGACATGCGATTCCAGGATAACTCCGTCGGCGAGTTTCACATTCGGACCAACAATCGAATATGCCCCGATACGAACGTCCTCGCCGATCACGGCCCCGTCTTCGACTATGGCCGTTGGATGGATGTCAGTCATATGTCCTCACGCATCTACCAGCATTGCGCTGACTTCTGCTTCTGCAACCTTGTTGCCGTCGACTTTGGCGACAGCGTCGAATTTCCAGATGTTGGAGCGCTGTTTGATCTTCTTGACGTGGAAATGAACCTGGTCACCAGGCTCCACCGGCCGGCGGAATTTGGCCTTGTCGATGGTCATGAAGTAGACCAGTTGCGGTGGTGCATCGTCACCGCGCGCGTGAACGCAAAGCGCCCCGGCCGTCTGAGCCATGGCCTCGATCAGAAGAACGCCCGGGAAAACCGGTCTCTCAGGGAAATGACCGGTAAAATGCGGTTCGTTGATGGTGACGTTCTTGATGCCGATGCAACTATCGTCACCGTCCATCTCTATGATCTTGTCGATCAGAAGAAAGGGATACCTGTGCGGCAGAAGCTTCATGATCCTCATGATATCTGCGCTGCCAAGTGTTTTGTTTTCTGCGTCTTCCATATACTACCCCTTGGCGAATGACCGCCGCAAAGTCCTGCTTTTAACCCGTTTACGATCCGCCGCCACGCTCTGCAAGCTTTCTGACGGCCGCGACCTCGCGGAACCACTGTTTGACCGGCTTCGCCGGCGTGCCTCCATACCGCCCACCGGCAGGCAGGTCATCGTTGACAACGCTTACGGCAGCCACCTGGGATCCCATGCCGATGGTCACGTGACCGCGCACACCGGTTTGCCCGCCAATGGCAACGAAATCCTCAAGGGTGCAGCTTCCGGACAGACCAACCTGGGCAACAATAACGCAGTGGCGTCCAACCACCACATTGTGACCGATCTGAACCTGATTATCGATCTTCGTGCCCTCTCCGATGATCGTATCCCGGTTGGCACCACGATCGATCGTCGTGTTGGCGCCGATTTCCACGTCGTCCTGGATAATCACGCGGCCAACCTGGGGAACCTTGAGATGTCCCAAAGGCCCCATGGCATATCCAAAGCCATCCTGACCGCAGCAAACGCCGGGGTGCATATAGACCCTGTTTCCGATTACAGTGTGCTGAACCGTAGAATTCGGGCCTATGACGCAGTCACGGCCAATCTTGACGCCCTGCCCTATGACAGCATTGGCCCGAATGACCGTGCCAGACCCGATTTCGGCGCCGGCCCCGATCACAACCCCCGCTTCCACCGTGACATTGTCTTCCAGCGAAGCAGCCGGATCGACTACCGCTCGCTCTGAAATCGCTGCGGGACCAGCTTCCACCGGCACCATCGCTGCCGGGTAGAGTTTGGCAAGCACCTTCGCCCAGGACCGATAGGCATCCGCACAGACAAGTACGGCAACACCCTCGGGCACCTTGTCCTTGTGCTTCCGGTTGACCAGGCAAGCTGCTGCCGTGGTGCCATCGAGTTTCTTCAGATAAGCGGTGTTGTCGAAGAAGACCAGTGCGCCGGGCGTTGCATCTTCCAGCGGCGCGACACCCGTTATCATCAGCTCGGGTTCGCCGCGAGCGATCTCCGCATCCGCCCAGGTCGCTATGTCTGACAGAGAAACCGGAGCCGGAGATTCAAAAAATTTTGGCTCGGACATGATGTTATCCTTCTTGCCAGCCAACAAAAACGGCCGCCGAACGGATCGGCGGCCGTTTTCTATCCTATGTGACCGCAGTTTAGAAGCGTGTACCGCCGCTCAACCGGAAAATCTGCGTTTTGTCGGCGTCGTCCTTGACGATCGGGTAAGCAAAGTCTGCCCGCAGAGGTCCGAACGGAGAGTTCCAGCGGATACCTGCACCAACCGACGCACGGACATTGAAGTCGTTTGAGTCGATCTGACCGCCGTTGTTTTCCACGAGGCTGACCAGGCTGCTGTCTGCATCCCACAGGGAACCTGCATCGGCAAACACCGCACCGCTCAGGCCGAATTCCTTGGGAATGACCGGGAACGGGAACCGGGTTTCTGCAGTCGCGGCGAAGTAGAACCGGCCACCGATCGCATCTTCAGTCGCAGCGTCACGAGGACCGATACCCTGATTTTCGAAACCGCGAACCAGTGTTCCACCAAGCATGAACTGCTCGGAAACACGCAGGCGCTCGTCACCAAGGGCCATGATGTTACCACCACGAACCGACAGGCTGCCGACCAGACCGTAGTCTGCCAGGATTTCCTTGTAGGCACGAGCCTGAGCTTCCGTCTTGATGTAGAAGCTGTCACCACCCAGACCTGCAATTTCCTGACCGAAGGACGCATAGATGCCGTCCGTCGGATCCATGACACGGTCCAGCGTGTTGTAACGCAGCTCATAACCGACCAGAGAGGTCAGATATGTGCCAAGCGAGTCACACACCGCCAGAGAAAGGCTTGCAGTGTCGCAGTTGTTGATGTTGGTCGAGTTGTTGTCGGGATCCGAGTTCTTCTCCTGGAAGATGTTATAGAACAGACGGACAGTCAGCTCATCTTCCCGAAGCGGCAGCGTGAAGCCGAAGCCACCACCGGTCTTTTCCTGATCGAAGGAGCGGTAGTCGTTCGCATCATCCACCTTGCGATAGAGATCGAGATCCAGAGCGACGCGGCGGCCCATGAAGAACGGCTCGACAAAGCGGAACTCGTAGGACTGCGTGTCCGTGCCGCCACCAACAGCAAGCTTCACGAACTGGCCACGACCCAGGAAGTTCTTTTCCGTGAGTGAAATGTCACCAATGACGCCATCGACAGTCGAGTAGCCGACACCGAAGGAGATTTCACCGGTCGGCTTTTCTTCGACACGAACGTTCACGACCACGCGGTCGGGCGCGCTGCCCTGCTGTGTGGTGATCGAGACTTTCTCGAAGAAACCAAGGTTGCGCAGACGACGCTCGGCCTTGTCGACGAGCGCACGGTTGAATGCGTCACCTTCGGCAATGTCGAATTCACGGCGAATGACATACTCCCGGGTGCGGTCGTTGCCGATCACGTTGATCCGCTCGATGTAGGCGCGAGGACCTTCTTCGATGTAATAGATCAGGGAAATCGTGTTGTTGTCGTAGTCGCGAGCACCCCGCGGACGAACACGGGCAAAGGCATAGCCTTCTTCCGAGACGCGTAGCGTGATGTCTTCGACCGACTGCTCGACGCGCAGCGAATTGAAGGTCTGACCGCTCTTGGTGCGGATCAGGCGACGAAGGTCTTCCGGATCAACGTCAGGGATCGTGGAAACGATCTCAACGTCGCCAATCTCGTATTTCTCACCCTCTTCCACAGTGAAAGTCACGTAGAAGATGTTCTGCTCGCGATCGAGATCCGCGCTGGTGGAAACGATACGGAAATCCGCATAGCCCTTCTTGTTGTAATACTGACGCAGCAGCTCCTCGTCCGCGGCCAGGCGGTCCGGATCATAGGTATCGGTGCTGCGCAGCCAGCTCAGAAGGCCACTTTCGCGGGTACGGATGACGTCGCGCAGGCGACCATCGCTGAAAGCGGAGTTACCGATGAAGCTGATACGCTCAACGCCTGTCTTGGCACCTTCGTTGATCTCGAACACGAGATCGACGCGGTTCTGACCACGATCAATAATCTGCGGCTCTACGGATGCGCCATAGCGACCGGAGCGGCGGTAAGCTTCAAGAATATTCTGAACGTCGGCCTGAACCTTCGCACGGGACAGCATCGAACGCGGCTGAGAACGAACGGCGGGTTCCAGCGCACTGTCCTTGATCTTCCGGTTACCTTCAAAGGACACCCGGTTAATGATCGGGTTTTCGGTCACCGTCACAACGACAACGCTGCCACGCGGGGTGATATCGACCGTTGCAAAAAGGCCGGTTGCGTAGAGCGCCTTCAGAGACTCATCGACATCGAACGCACTGTAGGAGCGTCCGGGAACAATGGTCATGTAACTGACAACGGTTTCGTCCTCGACACGGGTATTGCCACGCACGTCAATGCTTCTGGCAACCGCCGCCTGGGCCTGTGAAACCAGGGACACCGGCCCGAAAGCTTTCGGCAGAACTGTCCCGATCGAAAATACGGCCACCGCCAACAGTACGGCCCGTGTAAGTCTCTGCAATCGCTGCATTATTGCGCTATGCCTTTATTTTTAATACCCCTTCCGGGAATCCGCACTCACCCCAGCAGATTCTCGGAACCGACGAGTGTTTTATAGGTTTTTACCGATAACGCAACCGCCCTTCCGGGCCGAAAGCGATTTAGTCTGAAGACGTTGCGTCAATGTCACGGGTGTCATGAATTGGTCCCCACTAGCCTCATGATATCTTTCCAGGTGACGAACACCATCAACATCAGAACGAGCCCCAACCCGATCCTGAAACCGACGTCCTGCACCTTTTCGCTGAGCGGCTTGCCACGCAGGGCTTCTGCAGCGAAGTAGACCAGGTGTCCTCCATCGAGAATCGGAACCGGTGCAAGGTTGATCAGACCGATGCTGACGGAAAGGACCGCCGCCAGGGAAATGAGCGGCATGAACCCGAGGTCTGCGACTTGACCGGAGATCTGGGCAACGCGGATCGGACCGCCAAGCTGATCAGTCGATTGCCTCTGAGAAATGATGCCCCCGATATAGCTGACGGTGCTCTCGATGATGCGCCAGGTTTCCGCCGTGCCTTCCAGCGCAGCTTCGCCGAGACCGTATTTGATGTGAACGAGATGTGACGGATCGGAGACGCCGCGAAGACTGATGTCGCCTGCCACCTGCTTCTCACCAAAAAAGACTTCTTTCTCTTTCGCGTCAGGCGTAACCGTCAAGGTAACGTCCTTTCCGGCACGCTCTACCTCGAAGACAAGAGGTGTATTGGCGTTCATCAGGACGATCTGCCGCATTTCTCCGAAGGTCTGTATCGGCCTGCCGTCAATTTCTTTCACGACATCGCCGGCCATAAGCCCGTCACGTTCTGCAGCCCCACCCGCAAAGACCTGTTCGACGACAGGTTCGTAGCCCTGTTTGCCGGAGGTGACGAAGAGTGCTGTGAAGATCACGATTGCGAGAAGGAAATTGGCGATCGGCCCTGCAGCCACCACGGCCATGCGTTGCCATACCGGCTTTGCGATAAAGGCCGTTTTCCGCTCCTCCTCGCTCATTTGCGCTATGGCTTCCCGGCTTGGAACACTTGCAGCATTCTCGTCGCCGGCAAATTTGACGTAGCCGCCAAGCGGAATCCAGCACAGTTTCCAGCGGGTTCCCTTGCGGTCGTTAAAACCGAAAAGCTCCCGCCCGAAGCCGACCGCAAAAGCATCTACCTTCACGTTGCACCAGCGAGCCACTGCAAAATGGCCAAGTTCGTGAAAGAAGACGACAATTGTCAGCACGAACAGAAAGGGAATGATTGTGCCGACTATCAGGGAATAGGCGGAAGCGAGAAGTTCCATGAAATGTGTCCGATCCTGCGCAGCTAGGATTGTTTTGAAGCATTGTAGTAAAAAGAAAATTACGGCGTGTTAATGGTCGACCACCAAAATTTCGGAGCCTTCAACACGCCATTTGCCGCGCCTCGATCCAATCCGCGGCTTTCTGGCGCGCTTCGGCGTCGAGCGCAAGAACGTCTTCCGCACTGGCAGCCTCTCCCAACAGCCCTCGTGCCCCCATGGTTTCAAGCACCGCCTCAATCGCAGCCGGTATGTCCATGAAGCCAATCCGGCCGGTCAGGAATGCTTCCACCGCAATTTCGTCCGCGGCATTGAGGGCAGCCGGCGCCATTCCCCCTGCCCGCATGGCTTCCAGCGCCAGATGCAACGCCGGGAACCGGTCGAGATCAGGCGCTTCAAAAGTAAGTGTTCCAAGTTCGGCAAGGTCGAGACGTTTCACCGGAACGTTCATGCGGCGGGGAAAGGCCAGACAATGGGCAATCGGCGTGCGCATGTCCGGACTGCCGAGCTGAGCCAGCAGCGAACCGTCCTTGTATTGCACAAGGCCATGAACCGTCGATTGCGGATGGACGAGCACACCGAGCTGGTCATGAGTAACAGGGAAAAGGTGAGAAGCTTCAATCACCTCGAACCCCTTGTTCATCATGGTTGCGCTATCGATGGTAATGCGCGCACCCATGTCCCAGTTGGGATGCTTGAGCGCCTGCTGCGGTGTTACCCTTTTCATGTCGGCCTTCGAAAGCGACCGGAAAGGTCCGCCCGAGGCCGTCAGGATGACCTTCTCGACCATGTCGGCCTTGTCGGTTTCAAACACCTGGAAAACTGCGTTATGTTCGCTGTCGACGGGCAAAAGCTCCGCTCCGGTTGCCCGGATCTTTTCCATGAACAGGTCGCCCGCGCAAACCAGACATTCCTTGTTGGCAAGGGCGATGCGGCGTCCGGGCCGAATAGCGGCCATGGTCGGCTTTAGGCCCGCTGCCCCCACAATGGCACCGACGACGATATCCGTATCCTGGTCCACCGCCTCAAGAACAGCCGCCTCGCCGGCTCCAGTCCTGATCCCGGTCCCTGAAAGCCGGTCCTTGAGCTCCGGATAACAAGTTTCATCGGCCAGGATCGCCGACCCCGCCTTCAAGGTTTTCGCCATATCGGCGAGACCTGCGGCATTCCGGTTCGAAACCAGCGCCACAACTTCATAGCGCTCCGGATTTCGTTCAAGAAGGTCTGCCAGGCTCTGGCCGATGGACCCCGTGGCGCCGAGAACAGTTATCCGGGTTTTCGCGCCAGGGTCGCGTGCTGCTGAGGCAGCTGCCATGCCTGTTACTCCAAATTTAGATCAGACCGAGACCGGCAAGCGGATCCGCAAGGCTGCCGCCTGCCACAAGGCCAATCAGCACGGCGAAGATTGCGGCAGCCACCAGTCCGTCGATCCGGTCCATGATGCCGCCATGTCCGGGAATAAGCCGGCTGGAATCCTTGACATCGAACCGCCGCTTGATGGCCGATTCCAGAAGATCTCCAGCCTGCGAGACAACCGAGAGACCGGCAGCCAACAAAGCCCAAAGCACAAGGTGCTGTGCATTCGCGACAAGGGCAACACCCGTGCCGAACAGCGTGGCGAGAACCAGTCCCCCAATGGCCCCGGACCAGGTTTTCTTAGGGGAGACGCGCGGCCAAAGCTTGGGTCCGCCCAATGCGCGACCGGTAAAATAGGCAAAGATGTCGGTTGCCCAGACCACGAACACCAGGAAAAACGCCACCAACAGTCCTTCACTGCCTTCGCGAAGCGCAAGCAGTGAAAACAGGGCAAGCCCACTATAGACGATCCCTTCGATCGCCCAACGTCCGGTCTTCGAAAAGCCGCCGGTAGCATAGGCAATCAAAGCGCCTGCCACCATTGCTGCAAGGCCAAGACCCGGATGCCCGGTCACGCACAGGATTGCGATTGCCAAAAGCGTGCCGAAACCGGTCAGGGCACTTGCCGACTTTGCCGGGGTACCTGTGATCGAAAACCACTCCCAGAGAAACAGGCCGGATGCAGCAAGCGTCAGCGCGGCAAAGGACAGACCGCCAAGATAGGTGATCAGCAGAACAAGCGGGCCCAGAACGAGAGCCGAAAGAAACCTGAGACGAAGGTCGGAGAGTTTTTTAGGGTGCTGGTCGGGTTCTGCCATTGCTCGAGCCGGAGGTCAGTTTGCCTTGGCGTCGAGGCCGCCATATCGGCGCTCGCGACTGCAGAAACAGCTCAAAGCCTTGTCGAAGGCCGTTTCATCGAAGTCCGGCCAGTAAACATCGCAAAAATAGAATTCGGAATAGGCTGCCTGCCAAAGAAGGAAATTGGACAGGCGCATTTCGCCGCTCGTGCGAATGATGAGGTCCGGATCCGGCAGCCCGGATGTGTCCAGTGCTGCCGTAATCGCATCTTCGGTAATGTCGGCTGGCTGCATTTCGCCCGCCTGAACCTTTTCAGCCAGCTCCTGTGCCGCGCGCACGATTTCAGACCGAGCACCATAGTTGAAGGCAACCACCAGGTTGAGGCCGGTGTTGTGACGGGTCAGGTCTTCAGCTTCCTTGAGAAGCGCAAGGATTCCCGGTTCCAGATCAGTGCGCTCGCCAATGATACGGATACGCACATTGGCTTCGTGAAGCTCGCTGAGGTCTCGCTGCACGAAGCGGCGCAGCAGCCCCATCAGGAAGGAGACTTCCGCCTGGGGGCGGTTCCAGTTTTCAGAGGAGAAGCTGTAGATCGTGATGGTTTCGATGCCGACACGGCCAGCATGACGGATAACCTTGCGCAGCGCTGCAAGGCCCTGCCGGTGACCTTCGGTGCGCGGCAAACCACGCGCGGTTGCCCATCGTCCGTTGCCATCCATGATGAAGGCAACATGACGGGGCATTTTCGCACCGGTATCATCCGCAGCAGGTGCATGCAGGTTGCGGTCCGGGCTGACGCTCATTTGCTCCCCCAACTCACACTCCCCAGGTCAATCAGACCTGGGAAATTTCCTGCTCTTTTTTCTCCAGCATGCTGTCGACTTCCGCAATCATCTGATCGGTCAACTTCTGCACTTCGTCGGAGGCAACCCGGCTGTCGTCCTGGGAAATGTCACCGTCTTTTTCCGCCTTTTTGGCGGCGTCCATGCCATCACGGCGGACGTGACGGATAGAAACCTTCGCCTGTTCAGCGTATTTGTGAGCCACCTTGATAAGTTCCTGGCGGCGTTCCTGGTTGAGCTCGGGAATTGGCAAACGCAGCAGCATGCCGTCTACAACCGGGTTCAGGCCCAGATTGGATTCACGGATCGCCTTTTCGACGGCCGATACCATGCTCTTGTCCCAGACCTGAACTGCCAGCATACGAGGTTCGGGAACGGAGACGGTGGCTACCTGGTTGATCGGCATGGACTGTCCGTAGGCTTCAACGGTAATCGGATCCATCATGGACGAAGACGCACGGCCGGTGCGCAGACCGGCAAATTCCGTTTTCAGAACCGACAAGGCTCCCTGCATGCGGCGCTTCAGATCATCAAGGTCCACACCTTCTACCGACATTTTATCCTCACTGTTGTTTTATGCTTGGCTGAATAGAGTCTCGGCGCGCGCCAACATGGCATAAACGCACCGAAACACAAGAGCTTGAACCGGGATTGGTTCTTAAAACTTTCAGTCACCCACGACGGTGTAGGTGCCGGTTTCCTGAAGCACGCTGACGAGGGCGCCGGGCGTATGAATGGAAAACACAATGACAGGAATGGAATTGTCGCGCGCCAGGGCAATGGCCGTGGTGTCCATGACTTTCAGGTTCCGGGTTATGATTTCGTCATAACCGAGCGTCTCGTAGCGTTCTGCGTTCGGATTGACCTTCGGGTCTTCCGAATAGACGCCATCCACCTGCGTCCCCTTCAGGAAAGCGTCGCATTTCATCTCGGCAGCCCGCAGTGCTGCGCCGCTGTCCGTGGTGAAGAAGGGGTTGCCGGTACCACCCGCAAAGATGATCACGTCGCCGTCTTCCATGTAGCGGTCGGCGACACGCTGCGAGAAAGTCTCGCAAATCGAGGGCACCGAGACGGCGGACAGAACACGGGCGTTGACTTTCAGGCGGCGCAGCGCGTCTGCCAGCGTCAGGCTGTTCATGATGGTTGCCAGCATACCCATGTGGTCGCCGGTCACACGGTTGCCACCTTTGGCGGCAACGGCGACACCGCGAAAGATATTGCCACCACCGACGACAACGCCGACCTGGGCCCCGAGAGCCACTGCGTCGGCAATTTCCTTGGCGATCCTTTGCACAATGGCCGGGTCAATTCCAAAAGCCTGCGATCCCATCAGGGCCTCGCCGGAGAGTTTCAGAAGGATCCGTTTCCAGCGCAAGGAATTCGTCATGGGTGCACCCTTTTTAAAATGTCTTTCTAAAAAAAAAGCGCCGGACTTGCCGGCGCTTTTCCTTGAGCTTACTGCCCGGTGGCTGCTGCCACCTCTGCGGCGAAGTCTTGCTCTTCCTTCTCGATCCCTTCGCCGATGGCGAAGCGGACAAAGCCGGTAAGTTTGACTTCAGCGCCGATTTCTTTCGCGAGCGCCTCTACGGCCTGCTCAACCGTCTGATCCGGATTGATCACAAAGGCCTGCTTCACGAGGGTAACTTCCTCGTAGAATTTGCGCAAACGACCTTCCACCATTTTTTCAATGATGTTTTCCGGCTTGCCGGATTCGCGTGCCTGTTCGGAGAAAACGGACTTCTCACGCTCGACAACAGCCGGATCCAACTCATCGGTGTTCAGAGCCAGCGGACTGGTTGCAGCAACGTGCATGGCAATCTGACGGCCGAGACCGTTCAGCTTGTCCTTGTCGCCTGCAGATTCCAGAGCCACCAGAACGCCGATCTTGCCCAGACCGTCGGAAACGGCGCTATGAACGTAGGTCGCGACAACGCCTTCGTTCACGGCCAGAACCGCGGTACGGCGCAGGGTCATGTTTTCGCCGATCGTGGCGATTGCGTCAGTGATCGCCTCTGCAACCGGCTTGCCGTCGAGATTTGCAGCGGAAACGGCTTCAACGGAACCATCGGTGCTGACGGCGACCTTGGCAACGTTGGAAACCAGCTCCTGGAACCCTTCGTTGCGAGCAACGAAGTCGGTTTCGGAGTTGAGTTCGATCACTGCAGCCTTGTTGCCGTCAGCGGCAACACCGACCAGGCCTTCAGCAGCCACACGGCCAGCCTTCTTGGCAGCCTTGGCCAGGCCTTTGGTGCGCAGCCAGTCAACGGCTGCTTCCATATCGCCACCCGCTTCAGTCAGGGCGGTCTTGCAGTCCATCATGCCAGCGCCGGATTTCTCGCGGAGCTCCTTTACCATCGCAGCGGTAATGCTCATCGATTGCCTCGTGCATGGGGGTTTCAGATCAGACACGGTTTAGCCGATGGCTTTCCGCGTCTTTATGACGGGGCTGCAACAAAGTGCAGCCCGCCTTGCGAATTTCAACAGTATTCTGCCGTGGCTAGCCACGGCAGGAGAGGCTTAAGCCTCAGCAGCTGCTGCTTCAGCCGGAGCTTCTTCGGGAGCTTCAGCAAGAACTTCTTCAACCGGTGCTTCTTCCGATTCGCCGATGTCCATGCCGGAAGCACCCTGTGCACGGGAGATACCGTCGATGGCAGCACGTGCAATCAGGTCGCAGTAGAGCGACAGGGCGCGGCCAGCATCATCGTTACCCGGCACCGGATAGGTGATGCCTTCCGGGTTGGAGTTGGAATCGAGGATTGCAGCAACCGGGATACCCAGACGACGGGCTTCCTGGATGGCAATGGCTTCACGGTTGGTGTCGATCACGAAGATCAGGTCCGGAATGCCGCCCATGTCCTTGATGCCGCCAAGGTTCCGCTCAAGCTTTTCGCGCTCGCGGTCCATGAACAGACGCTCTTTCTTGGTCAGAGCGTTGGCAGCGTCGGAAGACAGGGTTTCTTCCAGCTTGCGCAGGCGCTGAATCGACTGGGAGATGGTCTTCCAGTTCGTCAGCATGCCGCCGAGCCAACGTGCGTTGACATAATACTGAGCGGAGTTACGCGCTGCAGAAGCAACGGCTTCCTGTGCCTGGCGCTTGGTACCGACGATCAGAACGCGGCCACCGCCGGCAACCGTGTCGGACACGGCCTTGAGTGCCTGGTGCAGAAGCGGAACGGTCTGGGACAGGTCCATGATGTGAACATCGTTGCGTACACCAAAGATGTACTGACCCATGCGCGGGTTCCAACGGTGCTTCTGGTGACCAAAGTGGACGCCAGCTTCCAGCAGCTGACGCATGGTGAAATCGGGCAATGACATGGCCCTTATCTCCTGAGTTTTCCGGTTTAACCTCCGCAAGAGGATGTGGACCGGAGAGATTTCCCTTCGGCCACCGGAAGGACCCCGATAAGCTCGGTTTCCGCCCCTTGCGTGTGGAATGCGCGCCTTATAGTGGGCTAGCAATTTTATTTCAAGGCCTAAAGGCTCGTTTTCTTGCCGGTTTTGCACCTTTGCAGACCTTTACGCGCATCGCCGGCAAACTTGGTGCTATTCCGCCCTATTTTCCGTCTTCGATCTTCTAAGCATCAGTCCGTGACCACTTTTGCAACCATGCACCAAATGGGGGACAGCAGGCCAAACAGCTCCCGCCCTCCGCCGGTCTGCAGACACTCCCTTCCGTTACGATCGATGATTGCGCATTCTTTCAATTCTTTCAGCCGTTTGGTCAAAATCTTCGGCGGAACAGCTGTCGTCGCTCATCCCTGACGGGACGACGCAATCACTTCGTCCGTGTATGGATATGCTCCCGCTACTCTCCACGGAGCCTCATCTTGACCACCAAAGGCATTAACCACCTCGGTCTCACTGTCCGGGACCTGGACCAGACCACCGAATTTTTCACCGAAGTGCTCGGCTGGAAACTGCTGGCGCGCGATGAAGCCTATCCGCGCACCACTGTTTCGGACGGCACAGCCCGTTTTACCCTCTGGCAAGCCGAACGCTCGCAGCCCATGACATCATTCGACCGCAAGACAAATATCGGACTGCACCACGTGGCGCTGGAAGTTGAAAGCGAGGAACAGCTTCTTGACCTCGCGGCCAGGATTCGCACTTGGCCGGGTATTGCAATCGAATTCGAGCCGGAACTTCTCGGCGGCGGCCCACGCAGGCACATGATGTTCACAGAGCCCGGCGGTATCCGGCTGGAACTCATCTGGCCAGCCGGGGTCTAGGCTATTTCAGCCTAGGCAACCTGAACGTGCGTGACGCCGGCACCACTGATAAAGTCAACGACCGCCATCCGACGGTCCGGTTCCGAACACAGGCTAGCAATTTACGGCGGAAATCAAAGTGTCAAGAAAAGGCGCTAGTGATGACAGATGAACAGTCACTTGCTCGTCTTTTCTCTTCTCGCTGCAACACAAGTTTTTGGCTGGGGCACCGTCAGCAGCTTGCCTGTTCTCGCCACGCAGGTTTCGAGAGACCTCGGAGTAGATCTGACGACTGTTTTTTTCGGCACATCTATCATGTTCGTCGCGATGGGAATCACGTCTCCCTGGGCAGGTCGTCTCATCGGCCGTTTCGGTCCAAGAAGATCAATGGCCACCGGCGCAACCTTGATCGGGGCAAGCCTTTGCCTTGTATCGCGCAGCACCTCGGTAGAACTTTTTCTGCTCGGCTGGGGTATTGTTGGGGTTGCAGGAGCCTTGTTTCTGACCACCGCAGCCTATGCCTACCTTGCAGAACATGCCGATCAAGCGGCCCGTGGCATGATTGGCAGCCTGATGCTTGTTACCGGACTTGCGGGCAGTGTTTTCTGGCCCGTAACGGCTTTTCTTTTCGATGTTACTGGCTGGAGGATCACGATCCTGTTTTATGCAGGCGGCATGACCTTCCTCGTTGCTCCTGCCCTCTATCTGGGTCTGCCTGAAACCTCAAAGGCAATGGCAACAACTGAAACGGGAGCTAAGATCAGATATGCTCGCAAACCGATTTTTCTGCTCGTTGTTCTGGCGATAGCTCTCAACAGTTTCGTCACCTTCGGTATTGATGCCATCGGTATTGAACTTTTTCGTGCGCTCGGCAGTGACCTTGCCTCCGCTGTCGCAGTCGCTTCTCTTCTCGGCATTTTCAAGGTTGGCGGACGTTTGATTGACGTGCTCGGTGGCAGGAACTGGGACGGGCTATCAACCGCGCTCGTCTCCGGCATTGTCCTTCCGCTCGGTTTGTTGGCCATTGCCTTGGGCGGAAAAAACTCGATGACGATCACAGTGTATCTTTGTCTTTTCGGCCTTGGCAGCGGTGCGTTTGCGGTCGCCCGCGCAACCATGCCGCTGGCCTTTTTCAGCAAGGCAGACTATGCGGCCGCCATGTCTGCGATCGCCCTTCCAATGCACCTCATCAACGCGCTTGCCCCACCTGCTCTTGCCGCAGTGCTGGTCCATACCGGCCCGACGTCTGTCTTAAACCTTTTGGCAGCCATAAGTACCGTCGCGTTCTTGACGCTGTGTTGTCTGAAAAAGATGCAAGGTCAGGTAACTTCCGGGCAAACCAATTGACTTAAAAACCGGTAGGGCTCCGACGCTGCAAGCCCACCATAATGTGCTTTAGGGAAGGTGCTTTCCAGCCACCTCAGGCAACCTGAACGTCGGTGACGCCTGGCACCGCCTTCAATGCCCCGGCAATTTCCGGGGATAGACGGAAACGCCCCGGAAGCTTGACTTCCACCTCACGCGCACCGTTTTCCAGAAGAACGATCACCGTCACATCGCCTTCCCCCCTCACCTGCAACTGCTTGGCGAGGCTAGGGATTGGGCGCTCGTCGCGAACAAAGACGCGCATGCTTTTCTGCAGGCGGGCTGCCATCTGGTCGATCGGATCGACCTGCTCTATCCTGAGGGACGGCTCATCGTCACGCATGTCGGCGCCGACAAGCACCACGACGGAACGCCCTGCCTGCAGGGCATCACGGAACTGCTCGAGTTTCTCACGGAAGAGCAGCGCTTCATACTGGCCCGTCGCGTCGGAAAGACGGACGATCCCCATGCGATTTCCGGTCTTGGTCTTGCGTTCCTGCATGGAGACCACAGTCCCGGCGAGGCGGCCATGGGAAGCCCCCTTCTTGACCGCTTCCGAAAACTGGCTCCACGGCTGCACCCGCATCTTCTCCAGGACAGAGGCATATTCGTCGATCGGGTGGGCAGACAGATAAAAGCCGATGGCGGAGTGCTCCCGCTGAAGCTTTTCCTCGTTGGTCCAGCCGTGAACCTCGTCAAGCTGCAAGGGTTCTTCACTGTCGCTGCCACCAAAAAGCTCGTCCTGACCGAGCGTCTTGTTTTCTTCCGTGCGCTGCGCCAGCCCCATGATCCGGTCCAGGCCTTCAAACACCCGCGCCCGGTTCGGCTCCAGCTCATCGAAGGCACCGGCCGCCACCAGATTTTCAAGTGTGCGCTTGTTGAGTGCTTTGGGCGAGATCCGCCGGGCGAAATCGCCTAGGCTCTTGAATGGTTTATCGCCGCGAACCTCGACGATGTGTTCAACAGCTTGCTCACCGACACCCTTTATGGCGCCCATTGCGTAAAGGATCTTGCCGTCGGCAACATCAAAATAGACCTGCCCTCGATTGATTGAAGGCGGTTCGATCTCGATCTTCATGCGCCGGGCTTCCTGCCGGTAGTCGCCGAGCTTTTCGGTATTGCCGAGATCCAGTGTCATGGACGCTGCCATGAACTCGACCGGGTGGTTCGCCTTCAGCCAGGCGGTATGATAGGAAACCAGCGCATAAGCTGCTGCGTGGGACTTGTTGAAGCCGTAGTTGGCGAACTTCGCCACAAGGTCGAAGATCGTTCCGGCGTGGCTCTTGTTGATGCCGCGTTCCACCGCGCCGTCGACAAAGCGTGCCCGCTGGACTTCCATTTCCGCGGCAATCTTCTTACCCATGGCGCGGCGCAGAAGGTCAGCTTCTCCGAGAGAGTAGCCGGACAGAACCTGCGCGATCTGCATCACCTGCTCCTGGTAGACGATGATGCCATTCGTCTCCATCAGGATCGGTTCGAGCAGCGGATGCAGGCAGTCCGGATCCTGTTCTCCGTGCTTCACCGCGTTGTAGACCGGAATGTTCTCCATCGGTCCGGGGCGATACAGCGCCACCAGCGCAATGATATCTTCAAAGCGGTCGGGTTTCATGCCGGCAATGGCACGGCGCATGCCCTGACTTTCCAGCTGGAACACGCCGAACGTTTCGCCGCGCGCCAGGAGCTGGTAGGTTTTTTCGTCGTCAATCGGCAAGGCCGCCACGTCGACGTCGATACCGCGCCGCTCGATGAGCTTCACCGCAGTGTCGATAACCGTCAGCGTCTTCAGGCCGAGGAAGTCGAACTTAACAAGCCCGGCTTCTTCCACCATCTTCATGTTGAACTGGGCGACCGGCATGTCAGAACGCGGGTCTCGGTAGAGCGGTACCAACTGTTCCAGCGGCCTGTCGCCAATAACGACGCCCGCCGCGTGCGTGGAGGCGTGCCGGTAAAGGCCTTCGAGCTTCTGGGCCATGCCCAGCAGGCGCTCGACGATTTCCTCTTCCTTCGCCGCCTCTCGCAGGCGCGGCTCTTCTTCGATCGCCTGACCGAGCGTTACCGGGTTTGCGGGGTTGGCAGGCACGAGCTTGCAGAGCCGGTCGACTTGGCCGTAAGGCATCTGCAGAACGCGCCCGACGTCGCGCAACACCGCGCGGGCCTGAAGCGAACCGAAGGTGATGATCTGCGCCACCTGCCGACGGCCGTATTTCTCCTGCACATAGCGAATGACTTCTTCACGCCGGGTCTGGCAGAAGTCGATGTCGAAGTCAGGCATCGACACGCGCTCTGGGTTGAGGAAGCGTTCGAATAGCAGCGAGAACCGCATGGGATCAAGGTCGGTAATCGTCAGGGACCAGGCGACCAGGGACCCTGCACCGGAACCACGTCCCGGCCCGACCGGAATGTCCTGCGCCTTGGCCCATTTGATGAAGTCCGCAACGATCAGGAAGTAGCCGGGGAACTTCATGCGTTCGATGATACCGGTCTCATAGTCGAGACGGTCCCAGTAGTCCTTCTCCTCAAGGCCCGGCGCCAATCCATGTGCATCGAGACGTGCGCGCAAGCCCTCGCGGGCCTGGCGGATCAGCTCCTCCGCCTCTGCCTTTTCAGCTTCTTCCGGATCCGCGTCAGCCCCCGCAAAGCGCGGCAAGATTGGAGCGCGCTTCAAGGGGCGGAAGCTGCACCGGCGGGCAATCTCCACCGTTGATTCCAGCGCTTCCGGCAAATCCGCGAAAAGGGCGCACATTTCGGCGCGACTCTTGAAGTAGTGTTCCGGCGTCAGGCGTCTGCGGTCATCCTCGATCAGCACCCTGCCCTCGGAAATGCAGATCAGGGCGTCATGCGCCTCATAGTCTTCGCGTTTGGGAAAGAAGGCTTCGTTGGTGGCAACAAGCGGCAGCCCGTGCTCATAGGCCAGATCCAGAAAAGCATCTTCCGTCTTGCGCTCTTGTTCCATACCGTGGCGCTGAATTTCCACGTAGCAGCGGCCCGGAAAACGATCCGCCAGTGTCTGAAGCCGGCTTTTTGCAAGGTCCTTGCGTCCGGCAAGGAGCGCGGCCCCAATCGGCCCGCCGACGCCACCTGTCAGGACGATAACGCCTTCGGATTTGGAAAGAAGATAGCCGGAGGAAACATGCGGCCTCAGACCGGTTTCCGTATCGAGAAAGGCGCGAGAACTCAGCTCCATCAGATTGCCGTAACCGGCTTCTGTCATGGCAAGCAGCACGACATCCGATAGCGCCGGCTCGCCTCGCCGACCGCTCTCCAGACCATCATCGAAAAACACGGAAAGCTGGCAGGCGGCGATCGGCTGAATACCGGCTCCCCACGCCTTGGTCGCAAATTCCTGCGCCCCGAACAGATTGTTGGTATCGGCAATGGCAAGCGCCGGCTGATCATCAGCCTTGGCAAGGTCCAGAAGCTTCTTGATCGGCAGGGCGCCTTCCAGAAGCGATAAGGCGGAATGCACCCGAAGATGAACGTAACCGGGACCACCTGAGCCGTTGCCGGCACCTTCTGCGACACCAGAAGACCGAGAAATATTGGGATCTGTACCAGACATGGCGGCTCTCTTAGCATCTTCCAGAATCAGCGCTCAAGTGAAGCGCGTTCGGAAATGCCTGTCGAGACGCCGGGCGAGTTGTTCCCGCTGTTCTTTACCGCAGGCCTCGTCCACCCTTCGGCAACTCGAGCCCTGGATCACAACGAACGTGCATAGGCATGGGTCGCCAGGACGAATTTAATACGGCGGGAAAGGCTCACCCGACGGAGAGCAGCACATCACCCCAGACGGCGAGCGTCGTACAAAAACAAACCATTGCACCGAAAGCGGCAAAATCACGAGCGATATGGATCATCACACCCTCCAACCTTGGCTCATTGCGTAATTGGATGATGTTCCATCTTTGTTCCTTTTGCAAGCCCTTTTTGTTCCCCTTGTCAGAATACAAATCAAATTTGCAGAAAACTTGGGGTTTTTGCTTTGTTCTCCGTCGCGGCCACACTTGTATGCGGCCGATTAGAAAGACTTGCGGAGGTGATTTTGTTGTCTGCGACCCGGTCGGGAAAAGCTAGAGATCCTTGACGAGACCATCGGCGAGCGTGATCGCCCTGTCCATGCGGCCTGCCAGTTCCAGATTATGGGTCGCAAACAGCGTTGCAACGCCGGATGCTCGCACCAGGGCCTGCAAGGCGTCGAATACGTACCCTGCAGTATTTGGATCCAGGTTTCCCGTAGGCTCGTCAAGCAGCAGTATCCGAGGCGCATTCGCCACCGCGCGTGCAACCGCGACCCGCTGTTGCTCCCCGCCGGAAAGTTCGGACGGGCGATGGCTGCCCCGTTCCCCGAGACGCATGTATTTCAGCAGCTCGTCCGCTCTCTCGGCCGCCACTTTTCGAGAAAGACCGCGGATCATCTGCGGCATCATCACGTTTTCCTGCGCGGTAAACTCCGGCAGCAGGTGATGAAACTGATAAACGAACCCGATGTCATTGCGCCGAATGGCGGTCCGCTCGTCATCAGACAGATCGGAACAGTTGACCGGACCCAGAAACACATCGCCGTCGTCAGGCCGCTCCAGCAGACCCGCGATATGCAAGAGGGTTGATTTGCCGGTTCCGGAGGGGGCGACCAGGGCAACCATCTCGCCTGCCTCGATGCGTAGGTCGGCTCCGTTCAGAATATGAAGTTCGCGGTCGCCTTCATCGAAACTGCGGGTGATGCCCGAAAGATGCAGGGCAGCGGGTGCCAGTCCAGGGGTCTGGTTGGGGTCAACGGCCATGTTCATCTCCCGTCTCCCTATTCATATCTCAGGGCTTCGACAGGATCGAGCCGCGCTGCCCGCCAGGCTGGATAAACCGTCGCCATAAGCGACAGCACAAGCGCCATGATGAGCACGGTTATCGTCTCGCCTGAGTCTATTTCAGCCGGCAACTGAGACAGAAAGTAAAGCGTCGGGTCGAAAAGTTCGGTCCTCGTCATCCAGGAAACGAACTGACGGATGGATTCGATATTGAGGCAAACGAGAAGCCCGAGGAAGAAACCGGCGAACGTTCCGACAAAACCGATGCTGGCACCGGTAATCAGGAAAATGCGCATGATCGAACCGCGCGTCGCACCCATAGTTCTCAAAATGGCGATGTCCTTGCCCTTGTCCTTCACCAGCATGATCATGCCGGAAATGATGTTGAGCGCGGCCACCAGAACGATCAGCGTCAGGATGATGAACATCACATTGCGCTCGACTTCCAGAGCCGAAAAGAACGTCACATTGCGCTGGCGCCAGTCGGTCACGAACGTCGGACGATCCGCAGCTTCCTCGATCATGGTTCTCATGGCGCCGACCCTGTCCGGGTCCGCCACATAGACTTCGATACCGGTCGCCTTGCCGTCCATGTTGAAATAGGCTTGCGATTCTTCCATCGGCATGAACAGGAAGGTCGCGTCATATTCGCTCATGCCGATTTCAAAGATGGCGGTAACCGGATAAGCCTTCAGCCGCGGGGTCACCCCCATGGGGGTCACGCTGCCGCGCGGCGAAATGATCGTGACGTTGTCGCCAAGAGTAATGCCAAGTTGCTGTGCCATGCGCGAACCGATCGCAACGCCTTCGCCGGCATCGAAGCCATCCAGAGAGCCGGCGCGGACGTTATTCGCAATCAGTGGCACCCGGCGCAGATCGCTTTCGTGAAGCCCGCGCACGAGAGCTCCGAAATTCCCTGCGGGCCCGGAAACCAGCGCCTGACCTTCGACGAAGGGCATCGCACTGACAACCTCCGGCACGCCCTGAAGCCGGGCGGAAACCGCATCATAGTCCGTCAGCGGCTGATCGATCGGCTGAACCAGCATATGTCCATTGATACCGAGGATCTTGCCGAGAAGTTCGGTCCGGAAGCCATTCATCACCGCCATCACGATGATCAGTGTCGCAACCCCAAGCATGATGCCAGCGAACGAAAAACCTGCGATGACCGAGATGAAAGTCTCGCGCCGCCTGGACCGCAGATAGCGGCCTGCGATCATCCATTCAAATGCTGAAAAAGCTCGTGTTGGGGCTGCCGGTTTGCGACCGTCGTCAATGTCCGCCGTATCTACCGCTGTCATTGTCCATCCAGTTCAGCACAGCCCCAAAATCAGCTCAGCCTGCAAGCAGAGTTGCTCCGGCAGACCGGCTGGCCGCAGCGGAGCGCCGCGGCCGAATCCCCACACAGAGGATCACCGGACTTGGTTAGTCCGTCAATGCCGCCGTCAGCTTGTTCAAGGTGGCTTCCGGAGAAAGCATTTCCTTTTCCCCAGTTGCCCGGTCCTTGACCTCAAGCAATCCGTCTTTCAGACCGCGCGGCCCGGCAACGACCTGGAACGGCAAGCCGATCAGGTCCATCGTCGCAAATTTTGCACCGGCGCGTGTGTCCGTATCATCGTAAAGAACCTCGATGCCCGCAGCTTCGAACTTGGCATAGAGATCTTCACAGACCGGATCCGTCAGCTCGTCACCCGGCTTCAGGTTGACCAGTCCCACATGGAACGGCGCGACGGATTTCGGCCAGACGATTCCGTTCTCGTCATGATTGGCTTCGATCAAGGCGCCAAGAAGGCGTGAAACGCCGACGCCATAAGAGCCCATGTGGACCGGGACTTCGGTGCCTTCAGCGGTCGCGACCTTGGCACCCATCGCATCGGAATACTTGGTTCCGAAATAGAAGATATGACCCACTTCGATACCGCGTGCCGACACACGGGTATCTTCAGGCAGCGCACCGAAGGCGGCTTCGTCATGCATTTCGTCCGTCGCCGCATAAGGCGTCGTCCACTCGGTCACGATCGGTGTGAGATCGGAGAAGAAATCCGTGTCTTCCGCAGGCGTCGGCAGCTCCAGCAGCGACTTGTCGCAGAACACTTCGCTCTCGCCGGTTTCGGCCAGAATGATGAACTCGTGGCTCATGTCGCCACCGATCGGCCCGGTGTCGGCTTTCATCGGAATCGCCTTCAACCCCATCCGGGCAAAGGTGCGCAGGTAGGCGACAAACATCCGGTTATAAGCGTGGCGGGCCGATTCCTTGTCGAGATCGAAGGAATAGGCATCCTTCATCAGAAATTCCCGGCCGCGCATGACACCGAAGCGCGGGCGCACCTCGTCACGGAACTTCCACTGAATGTGATAAAGGTTCAGCGGCAGGTCCTTGTAGGAACGCACGTACCCGCGGAAGATGTCGGTGATCATCTCCTCGTTGGTCGGCCCGAACAGCATCTCGCGCTCATGACGGTCGGTGATGCGCAGCATCTCCTTGCCATAGGCATCATAGCGGCCGCTTTCCCGCCACAGATCCGCAGACTGGATCGTCGGCATCAGCAGTTGAATGGCCCCTGCCCTGGCCTGCTCTTCTTCCACGATAAGTTCGATCTTGCGCAAGACCTTCAACCCCAGCGGCAACCAGGAATAGATTCCGGCGGATTGCTGGCGAATCATGCCGGCACGCAGCATCAGCCGGTGGGACACGATTTCCGCTTCCTTAGGTGTTTCTTTCAAGATGGGCAGGAAGTAACGGGAAAGACGCATGAATGTTCTCTCAATCTAGGGCATCGCCTGTTTTGTGCGCAGTCAAAGCGCAAGCCGCCACCAAATACAAGTCCTTTGCGCAGACAGGGCTGCCTTATACAGAAATGAGGGCAAAATAGCGCATGAATGCAGGCATTGGCTGCGGTTTGCCGTCTAAATTTTAGCCGGTTTCGCATCAAGGACCCTGGCAGGAATTACCGCTAAGGAATTAGGCAAGCAAAAAAAATAGCCTGTGCACGACAAATAGGTGACAAGACTGAATCTATCCGTTAGTTTCCATCTTCATAACAAAAAGATGCCTTGGCAGAAATGCCAAGAGGCTCAAGGACATCGCGGTCTGAGTCTTGGGAGGAAGGACCCTCAGGCGCACCTTTTGGTTAGCAGCCGCCCAGCCATACGGGAATACCGGATGGTAAGGGTACAGGGTCGAATTTAGACGCGGAACTTTTCAAAGGCAGAGCTTGGCTCTGCCTTTTTTCTTTGCAGTCCTGCTGCCGTTTTTCTTATCGCTGAACTTGAACAATCACAGAGCCAGGCACAAGTCGGCCTGGACAGCGCACCCGTCAGTTGGACGGGTGGCTATAGCTGCCTGCGGGCGGATTCAGGAACGGTATGTCGTCGAGACCATATCCTGAGCTGCGCAAACCGAGATACGCGGCAAAGACCACCGTTGTCACTACGGTGGTGAGGATAATGACGCGGCTGAAATGCGGCCGATCGGGTGCACTTGGCTCGGAACCAGGTACAACCTCGCCTGCTTCCTCCTGCGTCCGGCGCAAGCCGAACGGCAGAATGGCAAACAGGATAATCCACCAGAGCATGAAGTAGATGGCCATGCCAAACGCGATGGACATGAATTAAGCCTCTTCCAGTTCGGTCAACGTGCCGAGAAAGTCCTTGGGATGGAGAAACAGCACAGGCTTGCCATGCGCCCCGATCTTCGGTTCACCATCGCCAAGTACCCTGGCACCATCTGCCAGCAGCTTGTCACGCGCGGCAATGATGTCGTCGACCTCATAGCAGACATGGTGAATGCCGCCCGATGGATTCTTTTCCAGGAACTTTGCAATGGGAGAATTCTCGCCAAGCGGTTCGAGCAGCTCGATCTTGGTGTTCGGCAGGTTGATAAACACCGTGCTGACGCCGTGATCCGGCTGCTCTTCCTTGGCCGAAACCTCTGCCCCGAGCGTATCCCGGTAAACTGCCGTTGCAGCTTCGATATCCGAAACCGCAATGGCGACGTGATTGAGCCGTCCGATCATTTGACAAACCTCCGCTTCCGGCGGCCTCCCGGGCCGCCGTGATGACTATAGTTGGGTCACCATCACCTTGCAGAGCGTCTTTTTGCCCCAGACGTTCAAGATCTCGGACCGGGCCGCACGGCGCGCAGCCTCGGCAACCAGATCCTTGTCCTTGCGCCGGCTCTTCGGGATGCTGGTGACAGCCCCCCTTACGGCCTTGATGACGATATCTTCCATCGGATCACCGTCATCGTCCGTGTCCGGCAAGCCAAGCAGCGTGACATTTGGGTCGTCGAGCAGTTCCCCTGCCCGGTTGACGACCAGCGCGATCACGGCAGCACCTGCGAAGGACAGCTTGCGCCGTTCCTTGACACCCGTGACTTCCGGATCGTCCAGAATGTCGCCGTCTTTCACCAGAATGCCCGACGGAGCCTCGTCGATGATACCGGCACGGCCCGCGCTCAGACGGATGATGTCCCCGTTCTTGCCGCGCACCACTTCAGGCACTCCAAGGCCCATTGCAAACGCGGCGTGTGCGGCAAGATGCAACGGTTCCCCGTGAACGGGAAGCACGACTTTCGGCTGCACCAGCTTGTAAAGCTGTTCCAATTCGCCCCTGCGCGGGTGACCGGACACATGCACAAGCGCATCGCGGTCAGTGACGATGTCGACATCCTTGTCGGCAAGGTTGTTCAGTACCTCACCAACGGCTTTCTCGTTGCCGGGGATCGTGCGAGAAGAAAAGATGACCATATCGCCCTTTGACAGGGCGATATTGCGATGGTCACCAGCAGCGATCCTGGCAAGCGCTGCGCGCGCTTCCCCTTGAGATCCCGTGCACAGCAGCACGGTCTTTTCCCGAGGCACATAGCCATACGCTTCTTCATCGTGGAACGGCTTCAGCCCATCCAGATAGCCAAGCTCCCCGGCGACCTCGATCACCCGATGCATCGAGCGGCCGACAATCACCATGTCGCGGTCGTTGGCAGCGGCGGCTTCCGCAATGGCGCGAATACGCGCAACGTTGGATGCGAACGTGGTGACGGCAATGCGCTTGCTGGCCTTGGCCATCACCTTCTTCAGTTCGACGGAAACATCAGCCTCGCTGGGGCTGACCCCATCACGGATAGCATTCGTGCTGTCGCAGACAAGCGCCATCACACCTTCGCGGCCGAGTTCGGCAAGCCGGTCGAGGTCAATCGGCAGCCCGACGCCCGGTGTCCTGTCGATCTTCCAGTCACCAGTGTGCAGCACCATTCCGGCCGGAGTACGGATCGCCAGAGCGCAAGGCTCGGGAATGGAGTGCGCCATGGCGACAAACTCGACATCGAATGGGCCAATCTTGTGACGCTCGCCCTGCTTGACCACCGTCACCGGCACTTCTTCCGCCCCCGGTTCGCTTTCCGTCTTCGCGGCTAGCAGACCGGCAGTGAAGGCCGTCGCATAGACCGGAACCTTCAGGAAAGGCCAAAGATGCAGGATGCCACCGTAGTGGTCCTCATGGGCATGGGTAATGACCATGCCGGCGATATTGTCGACTTCATCTTCCAGAAACTTGATATCCGGGACGACCACATCGATGCCCGGAAGTTCCGGTCCGGCAAAACTCACACCGCAGTCGACGATGAGCCATGTCCGGTCGTCTTCCGGCCCATAGCCGTACAGTCCGAGGTTCATGCCGATTTCGCCGACCCCGCCCAACGGCAGAAAAACGATATCGTTGTTGTTGTTGTTCTTGGCCGAAGCCATGAATTGCTCCTTTAAAGGTCAGATCGAGTGACGGCCCGGCGCTCAGGCACCAGGCATAAACACATCACCCGCATAAATCGTGCGCTCGCTGCCACCATCCTGCTTCAGGACAAGGTGCCCGCGCGCATCCAGATCGGCAAAAGTGCCGGTAATTTCTTCCTGGGCAGTTCGAACCGTTATGGTCTTGCCCAGATGTGCCGCCCGTTTCAGCCATGAGCGGCGAATTCCATCGAACCCATCAGGGTGCTGCCAGCCGGACAGATTGTCCGCAAGCGCCTCCGTAAGGCACTCGAACAGGCGCTCAGCCGAAACCAGATAGCCGAGGCTCCTCAGATCTGTCGCCCGGTACAGTGACAACGGCGGGTGGGAAACACAATTCACACCGAAACCTAGGACGACTGCCTGGCGTCCATCCGCCAGTGTTTCAGCCTCCAGCAGAATGCCGGACAGTTTCGAACCGTCAACAAGCAGGTCGTTCGGCCACTTCAGGCTTACCAGTTGCAGTGTACCGGCAGCTTTGTCAACGGCTTCAGCAAGGGCGACGGCCGCGACAAGCGGCAATTCGCCGATCCGTTGGGCCGGTTTGGGGTCGATCAGGAGGAGGCTCGCGAACAGATTTCCTTTCGGCGAAGACCAGTCACGTCCACGCCGGCCTCGCCCAGAGGTCTGCTCATCCGCCCGAATCCACAATCGCCCGGCATCGCCTTGCCGCGCCCGCTCGAAACAAAGCGAATTTGTGGAGCTGACTGTTTCAAGCTCCACAAAGCGAAAATCCGGCGCACCGGGCGCCGGACGTTCATTTCCATAACGTGTCATGCGGTCGGTCAGAAGAGCGACTGTGCGGCAGTGCTAGCCGCACCAACGATCTGCCCGGGCGCCAGCCAGAAGAAGATCACGAACAGGCTCGACAGACCAAGCACAACCCGCAGCTCCATCGGCATGGCCTCGAAGCCTTCGACCGGCTCGTCAAAGAACATTACCTTGACGATGCGGAGGTAATAATAGGCCCCCACGACAGACGCGACCACACCGATCACGGCAAGCGGGAACAGTCCGGCCTCGACGGCCGCGCTGAAGACGTACCACTTGCCGAAGAAACCGACCAGCGGCGGGATACCGGCGAGCGAGAACATCAAGAGGCCCAGCAGGATTGCCATCGGCAGGTTTGTCTGAGAAAGGCCTGCAAGATCGCTGATCTCCTCGACCATGCCATCCTTGCGGCGCATGGACAGGATGCAGGCGAAGACGCCAAGCGTCATGCCCATGTAGGCGATCATGTAGAAGATCACACCTTCGACACCGGTCTGGGTGCCGGCGGCCAGACCGACCAGCGCATAACCCATGTGACCGATGGACGAATAGGCCATCAGTCGTTTCAGATTGTGCTGACCGATAGCCGCGAACGCACCGAGTACCATGGACGCAATCGACACGAACACGATGATCTGCTGCCAGTCGCTGGTAACCGGCTGGAAGCCTTCGATCACGATACGGACAAGCATGCCCATTGCAGCGACTTTGGGTGCCGCTGCCAGGAAGGCGGTGACCGGGGTCGGCGCACCTTCATAAACATCCGGCGTCCACATGTGGAACGGCACCGCAGAAATCTTGAAGGCAAGGCCGGCAAGAATGAAGGTCAGGCCGATCACGAGACCGATGGAAGCTTCGTCGTGCGACAAGGCTTCTGCAATGCCATCGAAAGCAATCTGGCCGGAAAAGCCGTAGACCAGCGACATGCCGTAGAGCAGCATGCCCGACGAAAGAGCACCCAGCACGAAGTACTTCAGGCCGGCCTCGGTCGAGCGCACGCTGTCCCGGTTGATGGCGGCAACAACGTAGAGCGCAAGGCTCTGCAGTTCCAGGCCAAGATAAAGCGCGATCATGTCGTTGGCCGACAGCATCAGCATCATGCCGAGCGTCGCAAGAACGATCAGGATCGGATACTCGAAATGGTCGAACGACTGGCTCTTGGCATAGGCCCAGGACATGGCGATGGCGAAGAACGAACCCGCCAGCACCAGCAATTTCAGCAGATAGGCGAAATCGTCCAGAATAAAGGAACCGCCGAAGGTTTCACCAAAGGCCGGCACGAACAGAAGCACCAGGAAGGTGCCGCCGAGCAGGCCCATTGCTCCGCCGAAGACGGCGTAGCTGACACGCTTGCCGCCAAAGGCGCCGATCATCAGCAGAACCATGGCTCCGAGGGCCAGGATGATCTCCGGCAGAACCGGCTTGAGATCTGGCAATAGGGTCAATTCAGACATAGCTCTGTCTCGTCCTCGAAACCTAGTGGGCCACGGCGGCGGAGGCTGCGTGCTGGACTATGCCAGCCGCGTCAAGCGCCGCGGTGTATTGATTGATGAGATTGTCGACTGCCCCCTGGGTCACATCCAGGATCGCCATCGGGTAGAAGCCGAAGAAGATGGTCAGGATGATCATGGGGACCAGGATAACCTTCTCCCTGAGGTTCAGGTCGAGGATCGACTTGAGGCTTTCCTTTTCCAGTGCACCGAAAACGACACGGCGGTAGAGGTAAAGCGCATAGGCGGCGGACAGGATCACACCAGTGGTCGCAAAGAAGGCCACCCAGGAGTTGACCTGGAACGCACCCATCAACGTCAGGATTTCACCGACAAACCCGGACGTACCCGGCAGGCCAACGTTAGCCATGGTGAAGATCAGGAAGGCAACAGCATACTTCGGCATCCGGTTGACCAGACCGCCGTAGGCCGTGATCTCACGTGTGTGCATCCGGTCGTAGATGACGCCGACACAAAGGAAGAGCGCACCGGAGACAATGCCGTGGGAAAGCATCTGGAAGATACCGCCCTGCACGCCCTGCTCAGTCATCGTGAAGATGCCCATGGTGACATAGCCCATGTGCGCGACCGATGAATAGGCGATCAGTTTCTTGATATCCTCCTGGGCGAGCGCCACCAGAGACGTGTAGATGATCGCCACCACCGACAGCGTGAACACGAAAGGCGCAAACATGTCGGAGGCAAGCGGGAACATCGGCAGCGAGAAGCGCAGGAAACCGTAACCGCCGAGTTTCAGGAGCACGCCTGCCAGAATAACGGAACCGGCAGTCGGAGCTTCCACGTGCGCGTCCGGCAACCAGGTATGCACCGGCCACATCGGCATCTTCACGGCAAAGCTCGCGAAAAAAGCCAGCCAGAGCCAGGTCTGCATTCCGGCCGGGAACTGATGCACCAGCAACTCTTCGATGTTGGTGGTGCCCGCGTTCCAGTACATCGCCATGATCGCGATCAGCATCAGCACGGAGCCGAGCAGCGTGTAGAGGAAGAACTTGTAGGATGCATAGACCCTGCGCGCTCCGCCCCACACACCGATGATCAGGAACATCGGAATAAGGCCTGCTTCGAAGAAGACGTAGAACACGACCAGATCTAGCGCACAGAAGACGCCGATCATCAGCGTTTCCAGCACGAGGAAGGCGATCATGTATTCCTTCACCCGCTTCTGCACGCTGTCCCAGGAGGCCAGGATGCAGAACGGCATCAGGAAGGTGGTCAGGATCACGAAGAGGACGGAAATACCGTCGACACCCATGCGGTAGCTGATGTTGCTGCCCAGCCATTCGCGGTGTTCCACGAACTGGAAACCGGAATTGCCGTAGTCGAAATTACCCCAGATGAACAGCGACAGAAGGAACGTCACCGAGGTGGTCACCAGAGCGACCATCCGGATGTTCTTCTTGCTGCCCTCGTCATTCCCCGGAACCAGGAGAATGAAGAGCACGCCCAGCAGCGGCAAGAACGTCGTGAGTGACAGAATTGGCCAGTCAATCATTAGTGTGCACCCCCGCCGGTGCCCGCACCGGTGAACATCGACCAGGTGATAAGCGCAGCCACACCGATCAGCATCGCAAATGCATAGTGATAGAGATATCCAGTCTGCAGGCGGACGACCCACGCGGTCACATTCTGGACACGGGCGGCAACGCCGTTCGGGCCATAACCGTCAATCACGGTACCATCGCCCTTCTTCCAGAGGACCCGGCCGAGCCACATGGCAGGACGGATAAAGATGAAGTGATAGAGCTCGTCGAAATACCACTTGTTGAGCAGGAACTGATAGAGGCCGGAATGGCGCTCTGCCAGTTGCTTCGGCATTTCCGGCGAGCGGATGTAGAACTGGTAAGCAACCAGGAAGCCCAGAACCATCATGACGAACGGCGAGACCTTCACCCAGCCAGGAACTTCGTGCATGGCATGCAGGATGTGGTTGGTTTCACTGTTGAACAGCGCCCCCTTCCAGAACTCGGCATAACCTTCGCCATAGAACGAGCCGTAGAAGACCATGCCCGCAAGCACGGCACCGATGGACAGGACGAACAGCGGTACGGTCATGACCAGCGGCGATTCATGCACATGCTTCATGACGTCGACAGGGGCACGTGGCTTACCGTGGAAGGTCATGAATGTCAGACGCCAGGAGTAGAAAGACGTCAGCGCGGCAGCAATCACGGTCATCCAGAAGCCGTAGAGCGCCATCGGATTCGCATGTTCGCCCGTTGAACCGGCAAAGGCCGCCTCAATGATCGCGTCCTTGGAAATGAAGCCTGCGAAACCGATATGAGTGAACGGAATGCCGACACCGGTCAGGGCCAGCGTGCCGATCATCATCGTCCAGTAGGTAATCGGGATATGCTTCCGAAGACCACCCATCTTGCGCATGTCCTGCTCGTCGGAAACGGCATGGATCACCGAACCGGCGCATAGGAACAGGAGCGCCTTGAAGAAGGCGTGGGTGAACAGGTGGAAGATACCGATGGAGTATGCCCCGACGCCAAGTGCGACGAACATGTACCCGAGCTGCGAACAGGTCGAATAGGCAATCACGCGCTTGATGTCGTTTTGAACCAGACCGACAGTCGCGGCGAAGAAGGCCGTCGTCGCACCGAAGAACACGATGACCGTCAGAGCAGTGTGCGAAAGCTCCATCAATGGCGACAGGCGCGCAACCATGAAGACGCCCGCGGTCACCATGGTTGCCGCGTGAATAAGGGCGGAAACCGGTGTCGGGCCTTCCATGGCGTCCGGCAGCCAGGTGTGCAGCAGGAACTGAGCCGACTTGCCCATAGCCCCCATGAAGAGCAGCAGGCAGACGATGGTCATCGCGGCATGCGGATCAAGATGATACCCGAGGAAGGTCATCACCTCGCCGTGCTCCTGAATGAAGGACGGCGCATCGTTGAAGATGGTCGTGAATTCGATGCTCTGGAACAGATAGAAGACACCGAAAATACCAAGCGCGAAACCGAAGTCGCCAACGCGGTTGACGACGAAGGCCTTCATTGCGGCCGCGTTTGCGGAAGGCTTCTGGTACCAGAAGCCGATCAGGAGGTATGAGGCAAGGCCCACGCCTTCCCAGCCAAAGAACATCTGCAAAAGGTTGTCGGCCGTAACCAGCGACAGCATCGCGAAGGTGAACAGCGACAGATAGGCAAAGAAGCGCGGCCGGTGCGGATCGTGATGCATGTAGCCGATGGAATAGACATGCACCAGCGCGGACACAGTGGTCACCACGATCAGCATGACGGCGGTCAGCGTGTCGACCCGGATGGACCAGGAAACCTTGAGATCACCAGCATCGATCCAGCGGAACAGATCGACAATCTGCATTTCGGAGCCGCCGAGCCAGAACCCGAAGAAGGTGATCCAGGACAGCAGCGCCGCAATGATCAGCAGACCACTGGTAATATATTCACTGGCCTTGGCACCGATGGCGCGGCCGAAAAGACCGGCGATCAGGAAGCCTATCAGCGGCAGGAACAGGATTGCGGAATACATCAGCTCCTACCCTTTCATCACGTTGACGTCTTCCACGGCGATGGAGCCGCGGTTCCGGTGGAAGACCACCAGGATCGCTAGGCCGATGGCGGCCTCTGCGGCAGCCACGGTGAGAACCAGCATGGTAAAGATCTGGCCCATCATGTCGCCGAGGAACGACGAAAAGGCGACAAAGTTGATGTTCACCGACAGCAGCAGCAGTTCGATAGACATCAAGATAACAATCACGTTTTTCCTGTTCAGGAAGATCCCGAAGATCCCGATCGTGAACAGGATCGCCGCGACCGACAGATAGTGCGACAGACCGATTTCCATGGGCGCCTCGCCGTGCTCCCCTCGTTTACCCCAACCGGAAACAGCACGGAGGAGCGTGCAGGTTCCCGGACTTTCTCGAAAACGCAACCTTGTTGCGTCAGATACCCTTGCCCGTTTCCACCTTGCGGACCTCGATGGAGGTTTCGCGATTGCGCGCAACCTGGTCCGGAATGCTTTGACGTTTGACATTTGGTTTGTGGCGCAGGGTCAGGACAATCGCCCCGATCATGGCCACCAGAAGAACCAGGCCAGCGACCTGGAAGAAGTAGATGTACTTGGTGTAGAGCACCGATCCGATCGCCTGGATGTTGCTCACGTCGCTCAGGGCCGGCATTGGCTCGGCCCCGTGCCCGAGTACGCCCGGTGCGATGATCCAGGCACCGAGCCCCATCAGCAGCTCGACCAGCAGGATCACGCCGACAAGCGCGCCGACGGGCAGATACTGCAGGAAGCCCTGTCGCAACTCGACGAAGTCCACATCCAGCATCATGACGACGAACAGGAACAGCACCGCCACCGCGCCGACATAGACGACCACCAGCAGAAGGGCCAGGTATTCAGCGCCCAGCAGAATGAAAAGACCTGCGGAATTCACAAACGCCAGGATCAGGAACAGAACCGACGTCACCGGATTGCGCGACGCGATCACCATGAATGCTGACGCCAGTGTGACGCCGGCAAACAGGTAGAAAAAGAGGGCTTTCAGGATCATTTCGAAGACCTGCCTGTCGTGTGGCCTTGAGGCCGGAAGTGCGGTGCCCGGCCGGATTGCCGGGCGAGAATCCATTGGTGGGTATGCTCCTAACGGTAAGGAGCATCCATTTCAATGTTGCGGGCAATTTCGCGTTCCCAGCGGTCGCCGTTCGCAAGCAGCTTTTCCTTGTCGTAGTAAAGCTCTTCGCGGGTTTCCGTAGCGAATTCGAAATTGGGTCCCTCGACGATCGCATCCACCGGGCAGGCTTCCTGACAGAAGCCGCAGTAGATGCATTTGACCATGTCGATGTCGTAGCGCGTGGTCCGGCGCGTGCCGTCGTTGCGGCGCGGACCGGCCTCGATGGTGATTGCCTGTGCCGGGCAGATGGCTTCGCACAGCTTGCAGGCAATGCAGCGTTCTTCGCCGTTCGGATAACGACGCAGGGCATGCTCGCCCCGGAAACGCGGGCTCACCGGGCCCTTCTCAAACGGGTAATTGACCGTTGGTTTCGGCTTGAAGAAGTAACGCATTGCCAGAACGAAGGCCGACACGAACTCCTGCAGAAACAGCGATTTGACGGCTTGACTAAGTCCCATCGCTTTTAGCCTCTCTTTCCTCAACCAGCCAGCTGACTGGCGGCCCAATAGCCGATGATCGGGAAACCGAACACCGGAACTCCAAAAACCAGTGCGCCCAGAAGCGCCTTGTGCCTGGCCGCGACACCACCGTCGCCGCCAGCTTGTCTGTTCTTCGTCTCAGCCGCCTGAAGCATGCCCTTCAGGATCTTCCAATCGAGCCAGCCGACATAAAGACCGACGGCGGCACCGATTGCACCGGCGAGCGAGATGGTCACGCCGAACCCGGGGCCCAGCCCATGACCATCAGAACTGCGGCAACAATCACGACCATCGCCAGCGACAGCGGCAGGAAGACTTTCCAGCCCAGGCGCATCAGTTGGTCATAGCGGTAGCGCGGAACCATTGCCTTCACCATGGCGAACATGAAGAAGCCAAGGAAACACTTCAGAAGGAACCAGACGATGCCCGGAACCCAGGTGAAGGGTGCAAAATCGAACGGCGGCAGCCATCCGCCCATGAAGAAGATGCTCATCAAGGCGCACATCAGGCAGATGGCGACATATTCACCGAGCATGAACATCATGTACGGGGTCGAGCCGTATTCCACCATGAAGCCGGCAACCAGTTCCGATTCCGCTTCCGCAAGATCGAACGGCGGACGGTTGGTTTCTGCCAGTGCCGAGATGAAAAACACCACGAACATCGGGAACAGCGGCAACCAGTACCAGTTCAGGAATGACAGCCACGGCACACCGAGCATGTTGGCAAGACCGGTCTGCTGTGCGTGGACGATACCGGAGAGGTTCAACGTTCCGGCGCACAGAAGCACGGTTACGATCACGAAGCCGATAGAAACTTCATAGGAAACCATCTGCGCGGCCGAACGCAAAGCCGACAGGAACGGGTATTTGGAGTTGGATGCCCAACCACCGATAATGACCCCGTAGACTTCCAGCGAAGACACCGCGAAGACGAAGAGAACGCCAAGATTGATGTTGGCGATCACCCAGCCGTCCGCGACCGGGATCACGGCCCAGGCCGCAAGAGCCAGAAGCACGGACACCAGCGGCGCCAGAAGGAACAGAACTTTGTTGGATCCCGACGGGATCACCGGCTCTTTCAGGACGAATTTCAAAAGATCGGCGAAACTCTGCAACAAGCCCCATGGACCAACCACGTTCGGGCCGCGGCGAATCTGAACGGCAGCCCAGATCTTGCGGTCTGCGTAGAGCACGTAGGCGACAATCACCAGAAGCACGACCATCAGCAGAACGCTCTGGAACGCCATCCAGAGGAACGGCCAACCGTAGGTCGTCATGAACTCAGTCATATCGGTCCCCTACCCCTTATTCTGCTGCTTCTGCCGCTCGCGTCTTGGCGAGGGCCGAACACTCGGCCATCGTCTTCGACGCACGAGCGATCGGGTTGGTCAGGTAAAAGTCGCGGATCACGTTGGTGAAGCCCGCGCTGTCCATCTTGGCCTTGGCATTGCCGAGCTTTACGATATCGCCCACATCGCCGGCCTCGATTGCATCGATGCCCGTCAGGTGCGGAACGGCTTCGAACAGCTTGGCGCGCAGTTCTGCAAGAGAGTTGAACTCCAGCGTCTGGCCGAGAACCGCGGAAAGCGCGCGAAGGATCGCCCAGTCTTCGCGGGCATCGCCCGGAGGGAACGCAGCCCGGTCGGCCATCTGGACGCGGCCTTCGGTGTTGACGTAGATCGCGGATTTTTCCGTGTAGGCGGCACCCGGCAGGATCACGTCCGCACGGTGTGCACCGCGGTCGCCATGCGTTCCCTGGTAGACGACAAAAGCCCCTTCCGGAACTTCGACCTCATCGACGCCCAGCAGGAACAGCACATCAAGAGCGCCAGGCTCCAGCATTGCGCCGGTGTCCTTGCCACCCTCGCCCGGTACGAACCCGAGATCGAGTGCGCCCACCTGCGAAGCTTCGGTGTGCAGGATGTTGAAACCGTTCCAGCCGTCCTTTACGACACCGAGCGACTTGGCGGCTTCCGCAAGCGTTGCCAGGATCTCGGCCCCGTCCGGGCGGTTCAGCGCGCCCTGTCCGATGATGAACATCGGACGTTCGGCCTTCGCCGGAGCGTGCTTCACGAATTCCTTCAAGCTGTCCGGACCGGCGCCGAGATAGGTCACCGGATAGGTCAGGTCGGCATTTTCGCCGATCAGGCCGATGGTGACATCGCCCCGGACCCAGCGCTTGCGGATACGGGCGTTCAGAACCGGCGCTTCCTGGCGCGGATTTGTGCCGATCAGCATGATCGCGTCAGCGTCTTCAATGCCCTGGATGGTGCTGTTGAAGAGATAACTTGCGCGGCCGTTCTTCGGATGCAGCGGAGACCCCGGGAAGCGGCTGTCGATGTTGGCAACACCGAGCTTGTCCATCAGGCTCTTCAGCGCGAACATGTCTTCAACGCCTGCCATCTGGCCAGCGAGAGCACCGATCTTGTCGGCGCTCGTGCCCTTCACCTTTTCGGCGATGATCTGGAATGCTTCACCCCACGAAACGGGCTGCAGCTTGCCGTCCTTCTTGGCATAAGGCCGGTCGAGGCGCTGGGTCTTCAGACCATCCCAGATGTAGCGGGACTTGTCGGAGATCCATTCCTCGTTCACCTCTTCGTTGAGGCGCGGCATGACCCGCATGACTTCCTTGCCGCGTGTATCGACACGGATTGCGGAGCCAACCGCGTCCATCACGTCGATGCTCTCCGTCTTGGTGAGCTCCCACGGACGAGCGTGGAATTCGTAAGGCTTGTGCGTCAGAGCGCCAACCGGGCAAAGGTCTGCGACGTTGCCCTGCATTTCGGACGACAGGGCTGCCTCGAGATAGGTAGTGATTTCCGCATCTTCACCGCGGCCGATCAGACCCATATCGGTGACGCCGCACACTTCCGTCGTGAAACGGACACAGCGCGTGCAGTGGATGCAGCGGGTCATGATTGTCTTGATCAGCGGACCGATTTCCTTGTTCTCAACGGCACGCTTGTTCTCGTGGAACCGGGATCCGTCGACGCCATAGGCCATCGCCTGATCCTGCAGGTCACACTCGCCGCCCTGGTCGCAGATCGGGCAGTCCAGCGGATGGTTGATGAGCAGGAACTCCATCACCCCTTCGCGGGCCTTCTTGACCATTTCGGACTTGGTCTCGACCACCGGCGGTTCGCCGTTCGGGCCCGGACGCAGATCCTTCACGCCCATGGCGCAGGAGGCGGTCGGCTTGGGCGGTCCGCCCTTCACTTCCACCAGGCACATGCGGCAGTTGCCGGCGATCGACAGCCGGTCATGGTAACAAAAGCGCGGAACCTCGGCGCCCGCCTCTTCACAGGCCTGAAGCAGCGTGTAGTCCGCCGGGACATCCACTTCCTTGCCGTCGATGATGAGCTTCGTCATCCGTTGCTCTCCAAATCCCGTTCCGCTTACTCAGCCGCCACCATGGTCGAAGAAGACTTCGACTTGGCGACATAGTCATCGATGCGTTGCTCGATAACAGGCCGGAAATTCTTGATCAAACCCTGGATCGGCCAGGCGGCCGCATCCCCGAGTGCGCAAATCGTGTGGCCCTCGACCTGCTTGGTCACCTTGAACAGCATGTCGATTTCCTCATAGGAGGATTCGCCCTTCACCATGCGTTCCATCACACGCCACATCCAGCCCGTGCCTTCACGGCACGGCGTGCACTGTCCGCAGCTCTCGTGCTTGTAGAAGTAGGACAGGCGGGCAATGGCCTTGATGATGTCCGTCGACTTGTCCATCACGATCACAGCTGCCGTGCCCAGACCGGAGCCGAGGCCGCGCAGCGTATCGAAGTCCATCGGCGCGTCCTTGATCTGCTCTGCCGTCAGGCACGGAACAGACGAACCACCGGGAATAACGGCGAGGAGATTATCCCAACCACCCCGAATGCCACCGCAATGCTTGTCGATCATCTCGGCAAACGGAATGCCCAGCTCTTCCTCGAAGGTCGACGGCTTGTTCACGTGACCGGAAACGCAGAAAAGCTTGGTGCCGGTGTTGTTCGGGCGGCCGAGGGCCGAGAACCAGGCAGCGCCGCGGCGCAGGATGGTCGGCGCAACCGCAATCGATTCCACGTTGTTCACCGTGGTCGGGCAACCGTAGAGCCCGACGTTGGCCGGGAACGGCGGCTTCAGGCGCGGTTGGCCCTTCTTGCCTTCCAAGCTCTCCAGCAGCGCAGTTTCCTCGCCGCAGATATAAGCGCCGGCACCGTGGTGAACGTAGATGTCGAAGTCGTAGCCGTTCTTGTTGTTCTTGCCGATCAGACCGGCGTCATAAGCCTGGTCGATCGCGGCCTGAAGGCGCTCACGCTCGCGAATGAACTCGCCGCGAACATAGATATAGGCAGCAATGGCGCCCATCGCATAACCGGCGACCAGACACCCTTCGACCAGCGTATGCGGGTCGTGACGCAGAATTTCACGGTCCTTGCAGGTGCCCGGTTCGGACTCGTCCGCGTTGACGACGAGATAAGCCGGACGGCCGTCGGATTCCTTGGGCATGAACGACCACTTCAGGCCGGTCGGGAAACCCGCACCGCCTCGGCCGCGCAGACCAGAATCCTTCATTTCCTGAATGATCCAGTCGCGCCCCTTGTCGATGAGGCCCTTGGTATTGTCCCACTGTCCGCGCTTCTTGGCGCCTTCCAGGCCCCAGTCGTGGAGACCGTAGATATTGGTGAAGATCCGATCCTGATCCTTCAGCATCTCTTCCCCCTAGTCTTCGCTCTTGGAGGAGGCCACTTCACCGGCTTCCACGCGCTTCGAAAATTCAGTTTCCTCGCCGGAAGCGAGGATCTTTGCCTGGTCGATCCAGCCATCACGCTCGATCCGGCCCTTGAACTTCAGCCGGCTGTCGACCCAGGCAATTTCCTGTGGTCCCCAGCTTGCGACCTGGTCGAAGTGGAAGAACCCGAGTTCGTTGAGCGTCGCTTCCAGCTTTGGTCCGACACCCTTGAGTTTCTTGAGGTCGTCCGCTTTGCCGCCGCGAGCGTTCTTCAGCAGTTCAGGCTCTTTCTCACCCTCACCGCCCTTGTCAGCTGCGGCCGCATCGTCGCCGCTGGTATCGGCGGTGCGAGCAACCTCGACTTCGGTCCGGTCGTTGGAATCGGGACGGCCCTTGTTCTCGCTACGCGCCTTGGGCGTTGCAGGAGATGTCTTGGCGTCGTCTCCGGCGGCCTGCGCCTTCTTGGGAGCAGCAGGCTTTGCCTTTTCCGGCGCGGCCACCTTACCCACGGGTTCTTCGCTCTTTTGCTCGGACTTGGCTGCATGGGCAGCTTTCACGCGAGCAACCGCGTCTTCAGCCGGTGTCGGCACGCCGTCAAAATCGTTTCCGCCGGCGTTGATCGAGGGACCGGCAAAGGCATGAGAGGCCTTCTCGGACCCATCGACAAGGTGCGGCACCGGCAGCACACCCTTGGTATCGTCGTCGAGCTCGGTCAGGCTCGTCTGACCGCCTTCGGCCATGGCGAACCGGCGGCCATTCTGCGGACCCGGTGTCACTTCCTTGCCGGCGGCAATGTCATCGATAAGCTGATTGAAGCTATCCGGCGTCAGGTCTTCATAGGTATCCTTGAAGATCTGCACCATCGGTGCATTCACACAGGCGCCAAGGCATTCGACTTCTTCCCAGGAGAACATGCCGTCCTCGGAGATTTCATGCATGTGCTTGGCGATGCGGCTCTTGCAGATCTTGATAAGGTCTTCCGAGCCGCGCAACTGGCAGGGTGTCGTGCCGCAAACCTGAATGTGCGCTTTCTTGCCGACCGGCTGCAGCTGGAACATGGTGTAGAACGTCGCCACTTCCAGAACGCGGATCTTCGGCATGTCCAGCAGCTCCGCGATGTAGCGGATTGCCGGCTCACTCACCCAGCCTTCGTTCTGTTCCTGCGCACGCCACAAAAGCGGAATGACCGCGGAGGCCTGACGGCCTGCCGGATAACGGTCGATCAGCTTCTTCGCCCATTCGAGGTTCTTCTCGGTGAACGCGAAGCTTTCTGGTTGTTCCGCGGCAAGTCGGCGAACTGCCATGGTGTTATCCCCGTTCTGTCATAATGACCGGAGCCGGACGGGCGGCTGCCAGGGTCGAAAAGTGGTTGTGAGCCGCCCGCATCAGCGGTCGACCTCACCGAACACGATGTCCAGAGACCCCAGCACTGCCGAAACGTCGGCAAGCATGTGCCCGCGGCACAGGAAGTCCATGGCCTGAAGGTGGCTATAGCCCGGAGCCTTGATCTTGCAACGGTACGGCTTGTTGGTACCGTCCGCGACCAGATAGACGCCGAATTCACCCTTCGGCGCTTCGACGGCTGCGTAAACTTCGCCCTCAGGGACGTGATACCCTTCGGTGTAGAGCTTGAAGTGGTGAATTAGCGCTTCCATCGAGCGCTTCATTTCCCCACGCTTCGGCGGCACGATCTTGCCGTCGATAGACGAAACCGGACCCGTTTCGACAGTCAGCTTTTCAAGGCACTGCTTCATGATGCGGACTGACTGGCGCATTTCTTCCATGCGGATCAGGTAGCGGTCGTAGCAGTCGCCGTTCTTGCCGATCGGAATATCGAAATCAAGTTCGGAATAGCATTCGTAAGGTTGCGATTTGCGCAGATCCCAAGGCGCACCGGAGCCGCGGACCATCACGCCCGAGAAACCCCAGGCCCAGGCATCGTCAAGATCGACGACACCGATGTCGACGTTCCGCTGCTTGAAAATGCGGTTATCGGTCAGAAGCCCCTCGATATCGTCCAGCGTCTGCAGGAACGGATCGCAGAAGTCCCAGATATCGTCGAGCAGTTCACGAGACAGATCCTGGTGAACGCCACCCGGACGGACGTAAGCAGCGTGCATGCGCGCTCCACAGGCCCGCTCATAAAATACCATCAGCTCTTCGCGGGGTTCGAAGCCCCAGAGCGGCGGTGTCAAGGCGCCAACGTCCATCGCCTGGGTCGTAACGTTCAGAAGATGCGATAGCAGACGGCCGATTTCCGAATAAAGGACACGGATCAACTGGCCGCGCTTGGGCACTTCCACACCGAGCATACGCTCTACAGCAAGGGCAAACGCATGTTCCTGATTCATCGGCGCCACGTAGTCGAGGCGATCGAAATAAGGAACGGCCTGCAGATAGGTCTTCTGCTCGATCAGCTTTTCGGTTCCACGGTGCAGGAGACCGATATGCGGATCCACCCGGGTGACCACTTCGCCGTCCAGCTCAAGCACGAGGCGCAACACGCCGTGCGCTGCCGGGTGCTGCGGACCGAAGTTGATATTGAAGTTACGAACCTGAGCCTCAGCCATTTTGAGGTTCCTGCATTTTTTGCGTGAAATAGGCGATGACTTCGGGACCGGTCATTCTGCGGGTATCGTTTGCGAACGCGTAGTTTGCCGGCTGTTCGTCAACGAAAATCTCGGACGTGAACTTGAACGCAGCCGGGTCGTCAAAGGCTTGCGCGGAGACACTGACATGAGACCCGTCAGCCATGCGCCACATCAGCGAGGAGCCGCATTTGCTGCAGAACACCCGTTCACCGTAGTCGGAAGACTTGTAGACGCCGAGAGCATCCTTGCCTTCGATTTCCAGACTGTCCATCGGTCCGCAGTTCACGGCCATATACGTGCCACCGGTCCAGCGACGGCACATGGCGCAGTGACAAACGCCCATTTCGCTGTCGACAGGCGTGGCGGAAAACCGCACTTCGCCGCAAAGACAACCACCTGAAAGCCGTTCGCTCATTCCTGCCCTGCCCCTCAGTTCGTCGTGGCCTTCTCGTCACCGGGCAGCACGTAATCCGTGCCTTCCCAGGGCGAGAGGAAGTCGAAGGAGCGCATTTCCTGGTTCAGACGGACAGGTTCATAGACAACGCGTTTCTTCTCGTCGTCGTAGCGAACTTCCACAAACCCGGTGACCGGAAAGTCCTTGCGCAGCGGATGGCCGTCGAAACCATAGTCGGTCAGGATGCGGCGGAGGTCCGGATGGCCGGAAAACAGGATGCCGTACATGTCGTAGGCTTCACGCTCGAACCATTCGGCACCCGGAAACAGTGGTGTCAGCGAAGCCACCGGCGTATTCTCGTCGGTCGCGATCTTTACGCGGATGCGCTGGTTCTGAACGGGAGACAGGAAGTGATAGACCACGTCGAAGCGCTTTTCGCGCGACGGATAGTCCACACCGCAAATGTCCGTCAGATTGACAAACTTGCACGAACTGTTGTCGCGCAGAAAGCGGATCGCATCGAGAATGTCGGTCGCGTTTACGGTCAGCGTCAGCTCACCATATTCGACCTTCCAGGACACAAGGGACTCACCCAGACCGAGCTCGATATGCTCAGCGAGTTCCTTCAACGTTTCGTCCATCGTGTTCGACCTCACTCGTAGATCAACAGGCGGCCAACCGGTTCCGATTGAATGCCAACTGCAGATCGATCCAGTTTGCCGGGCTCCTCGGCGCCAGCAGGGCGCGACCCGTATAGTCAATTTGGCAGGCGCCATGCGCCGGCTTCCTTAAAAATCCGCCGCCTCTCCGGCGGCAGATCCTTATCTTTCGATCGTACCCGTGCGGCGGATCTTCTTTTGAAGCATCAACACGCCGTAGAGCAGAGCCTCGGCTGTCGGAGGACAGCCCGGCACATAGATATCGACCGGTACGACCCGGTCGCAACCACGCACCACCGAATAGGAATAGTGGTAGTAGCCGCCGCCATTGGCGCAGGAGCCCATGGAGATCACGTAGCGCGGCTCGGGCATCTGGTCGTAGACCTTGCGCAGAGCCGGCGCCATCTTGTTGGTCAGCGTTCCGGCAACGATCATGACGTCGGACTGGCGCGGAGAAGCACGCGGCGCGAAACCGAAGCGCTCGGCGTCGTAGCGCGGCATGGACATCTGCATCATTTCCACGGCGCAGCAGGCCAGGCCGAAGGTCATCCACATCAGAGAGCCGGTTCGGGCCCACTGGATGAGGTTGTCGGTGGAGGTAACAAGAAAGCCCTTGTCGGCCAGCTCATTGTTGACTTCCAGGAAGAATGCGTCATCCGCGCCGACAGGCTTTCCCGTATTCGGGTCGATTATACCCTGCGGCTGCGGTGCGACGAGCGGCTCGGTCGTGGTCAATCCCATTCCAGCGCTCCCTTTTTCCATTCGTAGATGAAGCCGACGGTCAGGACACCGAGGAAGACCATCATGGACCAGAAACCGTACCAGCCGAGGTCACCGAACACGGTTGCCCAGGGGAACAGGAACGCGACTTCCAGGTCGAATATGATGAAAAGGATCGAGACCAGATAAAAGCGCACATCGAATTTCATGCGCGCATCGTCGAAGGCGTTGAAACCGCACTCATAAGCCGACAGCTTTTCCGGATCCGGATTCTTGTAGGCCAGAATGAACGGTGAAATCAGCAGCGCAAGGCCGATCACCAGCGCAATGCCGATGAACACGACGATCGGGACATATTCCCGCAAGAGTTCTTCCATGTCTTTCGCGTCCTTGCATATGGAGGCGGATCGGGAGGCGATCCGGTGCCGGGGCTGCGCGCCCCGTTGCCTCATTTTACCGGCAGGTCACGCAGTGCCCGTCGGCATAATGAAACCAACATGCGAGCGCACGCTTAGCTTACGACTTGGTGCAACGCAAGACCCACGTGCGGTCAAACTCTTGCCATGTTTGCACCTGTTTCGCACCTACCCCCGACAAATCCTTAATTTCAGCCAGTTTGCAGGATGGCAAAAACTTTGCACAACCCTCAAGGAAATATGCCGCACCTGCGTACGTTTTCCACCCCTCCCGCAGAATCGCGAACTGCGCCAATCAAACACCAAAAGAGCTGAGATTTGAATGGACTGCGCCGCAGCTGCCTTGAGCGCATGATAGCCATATTGCCGTCGATGCCAAGGGGGCAGACGAGCGGCGCGACAAGACAACCGCTTCAAGCGCGGTCTGAACGTTTCGGCAGAAGTATCTGGTGAAGAAGAAGAACCGTGAGTGGCGCGAGTGACGGGGCTCGAACCCGCGACCTCCGGCGTGACAGGCCGGCACTCTAACCAACTGAGCTACACCCGCACATTCACGGTAGTTGCGCCATTTCCCTTCGTACCGGAGTACATTAATGGGAAGTGGCGCGAGTGACGGGGCTCGAACCCGCGACCTCCGGCGTGACAGGCCGGCAC
>NZ_JAZDVZ010000005.1:0-189979 GCF_036350355.1 Roseibium sp. FZY0029 | reverse complement strand
TCTAACCAACTGAGCTACACCCGCTTCGTCAGGCAACGTGTTGTCGCCCTGAAGTGGCGCTGATGTACGGCGGCTGGTTTTGGAAGTCAAGCACCCTATTCCATCCGAATTGCCGTTTTTTGACAAAGCACCGCCCAATCGCAGGTTTTCCCCAAGGCCGCTTCACCATTCAGTGTGGATAACTTCCTGTTTCGTAACGGAATTATCTGCCCCTTGAACCGCGCTTTTCGCCAGGCTTCACCCTGAAGCCTTTCGCCGGCTCACAGGAAGACTCAGGACCGCGCGGTTCCGTTGAGCCAAAGAGGCCTCGTTATTCCGCAGGCACCAGCCGCGTATCGCGCAACAGGCCTTCCCTTGCAAGAATTGGCACGGCCGCAGCAGCGAACAGGGAATTGATTTCCTTGAGGCTGCGCATCACTTCCAGATGAGCGTTGCTCGATTCCATGCTCTCTACCGTCCGGGACTTTAACCGTTCAAGATGACGGTTATGGCTTTCCCTCTCCAGCGTGCGCATCTTGTCCTTTTCCGCGATCAGCTCGCGCGCAGACGCGACATCGGCGGAGACCAGAACATTCAGAGCCAATTCCATGTTAGCAAGAACGCGGTCGTGCATCCAGGTCAGCTCCTTCAGTCCTTCCGGCGAAAAGCTGATCTTGTTTTTCTGAAGTTCAAGCGCAAGTTCGAGAAGGTTCTTTGCCACAAGGTCACCTGCCCGCTCCAGATTGACCGCGAAACCAACCAATTCCATGCTGCGTTCGGCCTGTTCTCCGGTCAGCTCCCCGCGGTTCACTTCCGCGATATAGAGTTTCACCGAGGAATGGATCGCGTTGACCTGAGTGTCCAGCTGCTGCAGGCGCCTGATCTCCGGCTCGCTTCCCTTCTCCAGCATCATGAGAACCGGTCTGGCCATCACCTCGACCAGCTCTCCCATGCGCAGAAGTTCGCGCGTCGCACTGGCAAGGGCAAGCCTTGGATTGCCGACCAGTTGCTTGTCGAGGGCGCTTTGCGGCATCAGTCGGTCCCTCTCCTCCGCATCCTCTCTGTCAGGCACCAGGCGCTCGACCAGCCAGGCGACCGGCCGCGTCAGCGGCAGGCAAACAAGAACCAGCAGGAGATTGAAGAGCACATGAACGGCAACGATCTGCTGCGCCGCATCATTGCTGAGCGCAGCCAGCGGCAAATCGTGAACTTTGAGCGCCATCATCACCAGCACAGCGCCGGTGGACCTGAAGACAAAGTTTCCGAGCGGCAGAAGCTTGGCCTTGCGATCCATTCCGCGCGTCAGCCAGAGAGCAACAAAGCCCGCGCCAACATTCGCCCCCAAAACAAGAGGGATGGCTGCCTCGTGTGGCAGGCCGGTCTTTTGCACCAGCGCCGCGATCATCAGGACGGCCGCCACGCTGGAATGTACCAGAAATGCCAGGAGCGCCCCAACAGCCATCGCCGTCGGCGTATCCTGCGCAAGGTATCCGGCAAACTGCGGCATGAACCGCGCTTCCTTCAAAGGCGCTGTCGCCTCGCCGATCATTTGCAGCGCGATCAGGATGAAGGCGATTCCCAGAAGAATGCGTCCGATCTGCTTTGCGGATCGTGCGTCGAGTTTCAGGAAGAGCCACGCCCCTCCCCCCAACAGCAAAGGCACCAGCCAACTGAGATCGAAGACCAGGAACTGCACGACAAGGGCCGACCCAAGATCAGCTCCCAAGAGCACCGCCAGTCCGGCGGCAGTGGAAATGAAACCGGATGTCGCAAAACCGGCCGCCAGAATGGCGACCGCCGTCGCGCTTTGCAGCAATATGGCAACCGCTGTTCCGGACAAAGCACCGGCAAGCGGCCCGGAAGACGCCTTGCCGATGGCACGCCTCAAGGACGGCCCGGCAGCCCTTTCGAACCCCGTTCGCACCATGCGAACCGCGTAGAGGAGCAGCATCACCGCTCCGAACATCTTGATGAAAACTAGGATTCCCATCGCGCCAAGTCGCTACCTTCAAAAGAGTTTTTTAGTTAGCCGCAGAAGTTTATCGGACAAAAAAGAAAAAGAAAACTCACCATTCGAAGGCAAAACGAAATCAAATTCGCGCGACAATTCAAACCGAGAGAGAAAACCAATGCAGCAGTGAGGGCTGGAAATTTTCTGTCAGCCCGCCGCCTGGCGTAGTCTGATGGCGGCGAACAAGACAAAATCCCCGGATGCATAGGCACCGAGGTTACAAATGTCGGTTTTTAAAGGGGGAATGGTGGGCGATGAGAGACTCGAACTCCCGACATCTTCGGTGTAAACGAAGCGCTCTACCAACTGAGCTAATCGCCCTCAACGAGGTGAGACGCCTTTTAGGGGCTCCCTTGCTGCTTGGCAAGAGCAAAATCTCAGATTTCCGTTTCGGAGCCAAAGCCTGTGGATGACTGCACCAGAGACAGGCAAACAGGATGTTCCGGAAGCCGGAGAAAGCCCAACCCATGCTGATGCCCCGCCGGTCGTTTCTGACAGGAGTTTTGTCGGCCCTCTTCAGCCTGCCCCTGTTGGCGGGCTCCCGCGCAGCACCGTCTGCCGCCGGGCGGAAGGTGTTGGTGATTGGCGCAGGCATCGCCGGTCTCGCCGCCGCCAGAACGCTCGCAGACAGCGGCTTTTCCGTAACCGTGCTTGAGGCAGGCAGCCGGATCGGCGGACGTTTGCGCACCGACAGGTCTCTGGGAGTGCCGTTGGATCTCGGAGCAAGCTGGATCCACGGCACCAGGTCCAACCCGATTACAAAGCTCGCGCAGCGCTTCTCTCAGCCATTGTTCGAGTGGGACTATGAAAACGAAGAGGTCTTTGACCTGACCGGAAATGGCAGCCGTTCGGTCGAGCATTTTGAAGTCTTCTCAGACGCTCTGGACAACCTCATGGAGGAACATGAGACATCCCTTTCCCGGATGTCCGCTGCCGACGCCGTGAAGACGATTCGCCAGCAGCGGGCCCTATCGCACCTTACAGAAGCCGAAATCGGATTCCTGGCGCATATCCTGCTGGAACAGGAGTTCGCCGTTTCAACAAGCGACCTGTCTCTGGCAGGCTTGGATGAAGGCACTGCATTTGGCGGGCCCGACGCTGTGCTTCCGGATGGCTACGACAAGATTGCTGAAGGGTTATCTGCAGGGCTCACAATCCTCACCAAAGCCGTGGTGGACCGCATCGAGCATTCCTCGAAAGGGGTCAGCGTCACTGTATCAGGTGAGGTCCTTGATGCCGATTTCGCGATCTGCGCCGTACCCCTCGGTGTCCTGAAGGCTGGTTCGATAGCCTTTTCGCCGCGCCTCCCTGATGCCAAGCGCCACGCCATCGATGCTCTTGGGATGGGCCTGCTCGACAAAATATATCTGTCGTTTCCAGAGCCCTTCTGGGACGAGACAGTCCACAATTTCGGCCGGATCTCAAACACGCCTGACGCTTTTGCCTTTTGGCCAAATCTTTTGCCCGTTACCGGAAAACCGATTCTCTGCGCGCTGAATGCCGGAGCATTTGCGCTGGAACTTGAGGAACTCAGTGAAGAGGGGCGCAGACGCGCCGCCTTCGAGGCACTTCAGACCATGTTCGGCCGCGACATCCCGCCACCTGCCGCCAGCGTGAGTTCCACCTGGCAGCAGGACCAAAGAACGCTGGGATCCTACTCGTTCTTGCCGGTCGGAGTGGAGCCAAGAGCAAGACAGGCTCTGGCTGCCGACCTCAATGGCCGTGTCTTCTTTGCCGGAGAAGCAACCGCTTCGGACTATCCGGCAACCGTACACGGCGCCTGGCTTTCCGGCCAACGCGCCGCACACGACGTAATCGCACACGTCCGATAAACTTACTGGAACTTGTAGGCAAACTGGAGCATGTCCGTGAGACCGCGTTGCGGGTTGTCCGCGGCAAGTCCGTTCCGATTGAAGAACTGCACCAGGCGGGCAATCCCCTGCTGGTCGTTAGGCCCCCTCGGCGGCGGTTGATCCATCAGCTTTGCCGCAATGATCCAGGACATCGTCCGGCGAAGGCGGTTCTGATTGGCGCTGAATTCCGGGTTGCTTGCAGCCCGTTCGAACAGGCCACCCCAGGCCTGATTGACGGCATCGTTGATGGCCTCGATCCGAATGAAACCGGCCTTGTCCGGACTGCGCGCCTTGTTGAGAAGGTGGTCGATGTTATAGCCGGCAAGATCTGACGAGGCCGCCTTGATGCCATAGACCTGCTCGACAAAGCGCAACCAGGCTTTCTGATAGGACGAATAGCCCGCCCTCACCCAGACGCTGGCGTTCTCGTCCGGGTTGCCGGGTTTCTGTACGATGGCGACGTTCTTCAGGCTGCGTCTGCCAGCCTTGCCGGTTTGCACGTCGTCGTCGAAATCATCGAGAAACACCAGGCGACCGAGGGCTTCGGGGTGTTCCACCTGAACCTGCACAAGAGGGTTACGGACCCAGGCATCAAACAGCGCGCGCTGGCGCCTGCGGATCAAGGCTTGCAGTGACATTCCAACTCCTGTTGAGCAATTGGCATCACCTCACGACTAACGCACTATACTGCAGACGGGAAAAGTCGCCAGCGCTCAACCCAAAACTGTTCTTCCAAACAAAGAAAGCCCCGCATCCGTTTCCGGATACGGGGCTCAGCGAAGAAATCGCAAGTGAGCGCTATTAGGCGTTCACGGCGTCCTTCAGGCCTTTGCCGGCCTTGAACTTCGGCGTCTTAGAAGCCGGGATCTGAATCGTTTCGCCAGTCCGCGGGTTACGGCCTTCGGTTGCTGCACGTTCGGAAACAGTGAAGTTACCAAAACCGATGATGCGGACTTCGTCACCGCTTTTCAGCGTTTGGGTCACAGCATCAAAAGTTGCGTCAACTGCTTCGCCTGCCTGCGCCTTGGTGAGGCCGGTCTTTTCTGCAACAGCTGCGATCAGATCGTTCTTATTCATAGCAGATACCTTTCTAAGAAACGGCAGATTGCCGACGATTCCTGTCAGCGCCGTTGCGCGAAATTCGGTTGAATTGGACTGAAACGCAAGAGGTTTTTTCGCAGAAAACAGCCATTTTGACCGATTATTCATAAGAAAAGCCCCGGTTTTCCCGGGGCTTTCCAATTTGTGCGCTGCAATGTCGCGATTAGTGGGCAAGAACACCGGAGGCGTCGTCGTCCTTTTCACGCGCTTTGGTTGCAGCTTCGTGAGCTGTTTCATCCCATTCGATGGGTTCCGGCAAGCGGACTAGAGCGTTTTTCAGCACTTCTTCCATGCCCGAAACCGGGATGATCTCAAGCGAGTTTTTGACCGAGTCCGGAATGTCCGCCAGGTCCTTGGCGTTGTCTTCCGGGATCATGACCAGCTTGATGCCGCCACGCAGAGCGGCCAGCAGCTTCTCTTTCAGACCACCGATCGGCAGGATGCGACCGCGCAGGGTGATTTCACCGGTCATGGCCACATCCCGGCGAACCGGAATTCCGGTCATGGTCGAGATGACGGCCGTAGCCATGGCGATACCTGCGGACGGACCATCCTTGGGAGTGGCACCTTCCGGAACGTGGACGTGAATGTCCTTCTTCTCGAAGGTCGGCGGTTCGATGCCGTAATCGATCGCACGCGAACGGACATAGGATGCCGCCGCAGAAATCGATTCCTTCATCACGTCTTTCAGGTTGCCGGTGACGGTCATCTTGCCCTTACCGGGCATCATAACGCCTTCGATGGTGAGCAGCTCACCGCCGACTTCGGTCCAGGCAAGGCCTGTCACGACACCGACCTGATCTTCCAGCTCAGCTTCACCGTAGCGGTAACGCGGCACGCCAAGATATTTCTCGACGACCTCACTCGTGACCGTGATGCTTTCCTTGTCGCTCATCAGGATGTCCTTGACCGCCTTACGGGCAAGGGTCGCCATTTCGCGCTCAAGGTTACGCACACCGGCTTCGCGGGTGTAGCGACGCACGATGAAGTGAAGCGCTTCGTCCTCGATGGTGAACTCGCCTTCGCGCAGACCGTGATCCTTTTCGGCCTTCGGGATGAGGTGACGGCGGCAGATTTCCACCTTTTCCTCTTCCGTGTAGCCGGCAATACGGATCACTTCCATACGGTCCATCAGCGGGCCCGGAATGTTCAGCGTATTCGCCGTCGTCACGAACATCACATCCGACAGGTCGTATTCGACCTCCAGATAGTGGTCCATGAAGGACGAGTTCTGTTCCGGATCCAGCACTTCCAGAAGAGCCGAGGACGGATCACCGCGGAAATCCATGCCCATCTTGTCGATTTCATCGAGCAGGAAGAGCGGGTTGGACTTCTTCGCCTTCTTCATCGACTGGATGACCTTGCCGGGCATCGAGCCGATATAAGTCCGGCGGTGACCACGGATTTCCGCTTCATCGCGCACGCCGCCAAGCGACATGCGAACGAATTCACGGCCCGTAGCTTTCGCAATCGACTTGCCGAGCGAGGTCTTGCCGACGCCGGGAGGGCCAACGAGACACAGGATCGGACCACGCAGCTTGTTGGCCCGGCTCTGCACCGCCAGATACTCCACGATCCGTTCCTTGACCTTCTCCAGGCCATAGTGATCGGTGTCGAGAACCTTCTCGGAGAAAGCCAGGTCGTGCTTGACCTTGGACTTCTTGTTCCACGGAATGCCGATCAGCCAGTCCAGATAGTTGCGCACGACGGTCGCTTCCGCGGACATCGGGCTCATCTGCTTCAGCTTCTTGATCTCGGCAGCGGCGCGTTCGCGCGCTTCCTTGGTCAGCTTGGTCTTCTTGATCTTGTCTTCGAGTTCGGCAATCTCGTCGCGGCCGTCCTCGCTGTCGCCGAGTTCCTTCTGAATGGCCTTCATTTGCTCATTCAGATAGTACTCGCGCTGGGTCTTCTCCATCTGCCGCTTGACGCGGGAGCGGATACGCTTTTCGACCTGCAGGACAGAGATTTCACTCTCCATCATGCCCAGAACGCGCTCAAGCCGCTCGGCGACGGATACAACGCCGAGGATTTCCTGCTTTTCCGGAATTTTGATCGCCAGATGAGAGGCAACCGTATCGGCCAGCTTGGAATAATCGTCGATCTGGTTGATCGCGCCCAGAACTTCCGGTGAAACCTTCTTGTTCAGCTTCACGTAGTTCTCGAACTCGGACACGACCGAGCGTGCAAGCGCTTCCACTTCGATGTTCTCGCCATCACGCTCCGGCAGAACCGTTGCGGAGGCTTCGAAGTAGTCTGTACGATCGGTGTAATCGCCGATCTGCGCACGTGCGCCGCCTTCCACCAGAACCTTGACCGTGTTGTCGGGCAGCTTCAGAAGCTGCAGCACGGTCGCGAGCGTGCCGACATTGTAGATCTGGTCCGGGTTGGGGTCGTCGTCAGCCGCATTCATCTGTGTCGCCAGAAGAATGTGCTTGTCGGTGGTCATCACCTCTTCGAGCGCCTTGATTGACTTCTCGCGGCCGACGAAGAGCGGCACGATCATGTGCGGGAAGACAACGATGTCGCGCAGGGGCAAGACGGGGTAGACAGACGTGCTGTCCTGATCTGTGGCGCGAATTTCTGCGTCGCTCATTTTTTTTCCTTTCTCAGCGTGTCCCGGCCCCACTCGGTAAAAGGCAGCCAAAACACTGGAAAACGGCTTCGGACCGGAAGGTCCTGAAGGCCAGACCACGGCACCCCTGATGGGCGCGCCGACAATCCGCATAAGCCGTCCTTAGGTCTATTAGGTGGACACCAGACCTGCCGGTGTCAAGGCAATCGGTTGCTGCCCACAGGTCTTGTCTGTTGACGACTCATCGTGCCGGTGGAAAACGCGGTGCCGCGCGGCTTCATCGCCCAAAAACAAAATGCCGCTCGGTTGGAGCGGCATTTCGTCAACGTTACTGCAAACAGTCTTGAGTGCCTCAGGCGCTGGTAGCCGACGTTTCTTCCCGGTCTTCGTAAATATAGAGCGGGCGAGCCTCGCCCTTCACGACTTCCGGAGAGATCACGACTTCCTTGACGCCCTTCAGGCCCGGCAGCTCGTACATGGTGTCAAGCAGGATGGCTTCGAGGATCGAGCGCAGGCCGCGTGCACCGGTCTTGCGTTCAATGGCCCGGCGGGCGATTGCCTTAAGGGCTTCCTCGTGGAAGGACAGTTCAACCTGTTCCATTTCGAAGAGGCGCTGATACTGCTTGACCAGAGCGTTCTTGGGCTCGGTCAGGATGGTAACCAGCGCTTCCTCGTCGAGGTCTTCCAGGGTCGCGATCACCGGCAGACGACCGACGAATTCCGGAATGAGACCGAATTTCAGCAGATCTTCCGGCTCCAGTTCGGCGAACAGCTCGCCAATACGGCGATCTTCCGGAGCATGGACCTTTGCCTGGAAACCGATGGAGGTCTGTGTGCCGCGATCGGAGATGATCTTGTCGAGACCGGCAAAAGCACCGCCACAGATAAACAGGATGTTGGTCGTGTCCACCTGCAGGAATTCCTGCTGCGGATGCTTGCGACCACCCTGAGGCGGCACGGAAGCCACGGTGCCTTCCATGATCTTCAGAAGGGCCTGCTGAACACCTTCACCGGAAACGTCGCGGGTGATCGACGGATTGTCGGCCTTGCGGCTGATCTTGTCGACCTCATCGATGTAGACGATGCCGCGCTGCGCGCGCTCGACGTTGTAGTCGGCGGACTGCAGCAGCTTCAGGATGATGTTCTCAACGTCCTCGCCCACATAACCGGCTTCGGTCAGCGTGGTGGCATCTGCCATGGTGAAAGGCACGTCCAGAATGCGGGCAAGGGTCTGCGCGAGCAGCGTCTTGCCGCAACCGGTGGGCCCGACCAGAAGGATGTTGGATTTCGCCAGCTCGACATCGTTGTTTTTCGATGCGTGATTGAGGCGCTTGTAATGGTTGTGAACGGCGACCGACAGAACCTTTTTCGCGCTGCCCTGACCGATGACATAATCATCCAGAACGTCGCGAATTTCCTGAGGGGTCGGGATCCCGTCCCGTGATTTCACCAGCGAGGATTTGTTTTCCTCACGAATGATATCCATGCACAGCTCGACACATTCATCGCAAATGAAAACAGTCGGGCCGGCGATCAGCTTGCGAACTTCATGCTGGCTCTTGCCGCAGAAGGAGCAGTAAAGCGTATTCTTGGAATCGCTGCCGCTGGCCTTGGTCATGTAGTCAACCTCGCGTTTACGGGGGAGTGTTTCCCCTTATCTTTCCGGTTGCGGCCAAATTATGACTGAACCGGTTCTGAAGCGGCAACACCCGCCACTTCACAATGTGATGTCATCATGCTTCGCCAGTAAAAATCAATATAGGTTTAAGGCGAAGATGAAAACCCGGCATCACCTGGGGATTTTCCGGCTTTAAGCGAGGAAATTCAATCCATGCTTAAAGCCGGGTAACTCCCTCACTTCTCTTCGTCGGCGCCGAGCGTGTTGCGATCGGTGATCACCTTGTCGACGATCCCGAATTCTTTAGCTTTTTCAGCGGTCATGAAGTTGTCACGTTCCAGCGCCTCTTCGACCTGGTCGAGAGTACGGCCGGTGTGCTTCACGTAGATTTCATTCAGTCGGCGCTTCATCGCCAGGATTTCCTGTGCATGAAGCATGATATCGGCCGCCTGACCGCGGAACCCGCCGGAAGGCTGGTGCACCATCACCCGCGCATTCGGCAGGATGTAGCGCATGCCCTTCTCGCCTGCGGTAAGCAGGAGCGAGCCCATGGAAGCGGCCTGGCCGATGCAGAGCGTCGACACGGCCGGACGAATGAACTGCATGGTGTCGTAGATCGCGAGGCCGGAGGTGACGAGACCACCCGGCGAATTGATGTAGATCGCGATCTCTTTGCTCGGGTTTTCAGCTTCCAGATACAGAAGCTGAGCGCTTACCAGGGTTGCCATATGATCCTCGACCGGGCCGGTCAGGAAGATGATGCGCTCCTTCAGCAGGCGCGAATAGATATCGAAGGCCCGCTCTCCCCGGTTGGTCTGCTCGACAACCATCGGCACGAGAGTGTTCATGTAGATATCGACAGGATCCTTCATACCTCATCCATATGCTTGAGATGTTGCCTGGAGAAACTCCAGACAGGAAACAGGCCTTGAAGCGCATCGATTCAGGGCCTGACTCGAAAAAAGCGACACCCCGTATATATGGGATGTCGCCCTCAACGCAAAGTCATGACAGATGCGGCGTGAATGCAAGGTTAAATATGCAGCCACATCTGGGGATAGACGGGAAAACCGCTCGGCCAATCAGGCCGCCTTCGGGAGCACGCTCCCGAAAGCGGATTGACCTTAAGCCTCGTCTTCTTCCTCAGCGACCAGCTTCTCCAGCTCTTCCTTGGTCACCGTCTTGTCGGTCACCTTGGCGAGTTCCAGCATGAAGTCGACGACCTTTTCTTCGTAGATCGGCGCACGCAGGGAAGCCAGGGCCTGCTGGTTGTTCTTGTAGAATTCGAACACCTGCTGTTCCTGACCCGGGAACTGGCGGACGCGGTCGTACAGAGCGCGCTGCAGTTCTTCATCGGTCACCTGAATGTTGTTCTGCTCACCGATTTCGGACAGAACCAGGCCGAGACGGACGCGGCGTTCAGCGATCTTGCGGTATTCCGCCTTCGCTTCTTCTTCCGTCGTGTCTTCGTCTTCGAAGGTCTTTTCGTTGCGCTTCATGTCTTCTTCGACCTGACGCCAGACAACATCGAACTCGGAGTTCAGCAGTTTTTCCGGCAGATCGAACGAATAATGCTCGTCCAGCTTGTCGAGAAGCTGACGCTTGACGCGCTGGCGGGTCATCTGACCGAACTGGCCTTCGATCTGGCCACGGACGATTTCCTTCAGCTTGTCGAGAGACTCAAGGCCGAGGTTCTTGGCGAACTCATCATCGACCTTGGCTTCGCCAGGAGCTGCAACTTCCTTGACGACGATGTCAAAGGTTGCGGCCTTGCCGGCCAGATGTGCTGCCGGATAATCTTCCGGGAAAGACACTTCGATAACTTTTTCGTCACCAGCCTTCACGCCAACGAGCTGCTCTTCGAAGCCCGGGATGAACTGACCGGAACCGAGAACCAGCATGCCGTTTTCGTCCGCACCGCCTTCGAAAGGCTCGCCGTCGATCTTGCCGAGGTAAGACATGGTCACGCGGTCGCCGTCTGCAGCCGCACCGTCCTTCGCGTCGAACGGCGTGTTGTTCTTGGCAATCTGCGAAACCTGCTCGTCGACTTCTTCTTCTGCGATTTCAACGACCGGACGCTCGATTTCGATGCCGGAGAAATCGACGATCTCGAAGCTCGGCAGAATGTCGTAGGTCATCTTGAAGGAAAGATCGGCGTCACCGGCCAGGATCTTCTCGGCGTCTTCTTCCGGCAGATCGATTTCCGGGGTCAGAGCCGGGCGCTCGGAGCGCTCCTCAACAGCCTTCTGAGTGGTTTCCTGGATGGTGTTCGACAGGATCTCGGCCATGGCCTGGCGGCCATACATCTTTTTCAGATGGGCCAGCGGAACCTTGCCCGGGCGGAAGCCCTTGATGTTGGCCTTGGATTTCAGGTCGGCCATGTAATCGTCGAGCTTGGCGGCGAGATCACCAGCCGGAATGTCGATTTTCAGCTCACGCTTGAGGCCCTCGGAGAGGGTTTCGGTTACCTGCATGGGTTTTGTCGTCCTCGGTCCCGAGCGGCAATCCGCCCCGGAGGTTTCGTTTTTAAAATCCCGTGTGCCGCATTGCCTGCACTCCCCTTTTGCCGGGAGCGTTCAAACGGCAACGCATCGCCTTGAACACAGTCCAAGACGCACGATGGGAGCGCGATACTGCGTAGGCCCGAAAGTGTCAAGGGGAGAGCGGGGTTTTGCTGGCCTAAATCGCCAGAAATCGGGTCTTTCGGCATGGCGTTTTGATCTTTTCCGACCACCTGGGTCGAAACGCTCGCCCTCGGGCCCACCGCTATTCAGTCAGCGTCCTTTGCTACCGGATACCGCCCCCGCGGCATCGGCCTCGCTGCCGCTTCATCACAATGCCACTCCAAAGCGAAGCGGCCCTCCTGCACGATATAAGCGAGAGCGCTTCCAACGAACAGCATGAAGGTCAATCGTACTGGATCACTGCTGAAAACTGACGCTCACTCCGCCCGGATATCGACTGGCAGCAATATCGCGATCTTTGAGAACATTGGTGCGGATGGAGGGACTTGAACCCCCACGCCTTGCGGCACCAGAACCTAAATCTGGCGTGTCTACCAATTTCACCACATCCGCATCGCTCATGAGTGACTGGGCACCCCGCGATTGAAGCGGGGCCTCTATAACATCGCTGATTTTCCCGTCAAAGGAAAAAGCAGTGCCCTGCCTCACGGTTAATCGGTTTTCTCCACAAGCGCGCGAAGCACAGGTTTGAGGGCGCTCTCCAGATCCTCGGAGGTCAGTCCCGGCCCGGCCTCCCGGCCCGCCTCACCATGAAGCCAGACCGCCATGGCAGCCGCCTCGTACCCTGGAACACCCTGCGCCAGCAGACCGACAACGATGCCGGCAAGTACGTCGCCGGATCCGGCCGTAGCAAGCCACGGCGGCGCATTGCAATTGATCGCCGCACGCCCATCCGGCGCGACAATAACACTATCAGGCCCTTTCAGAATCAGGACAGCACCGGATCTACGCGCCGCCTCGCGAGCGCGCGCCAACTTGTCGCCGGAAAGATCAGGAAAAAGACGGGCGAACTCCCCCTCATGCGGCGTCAGGACAACCGGCTTCGGATGCGATTTGAGACGATCGAACAAGCGGCCAGGGTCATCAGCAAAACTCGTCAGAGCATCTGCGTCAAAAACAGCCGCGCGCTTGGCATCCAGGATCTCCGCAACCGCTGAACAGGTCTTTTCACCGACCCCATAGCCCGGACCAATCAGCACCGCATTGAGGCGCTGATCCGACAAGAGATCGTGAATGCCGGTTTCGGGCGCAACCTTCTTCAGCATCACCGCCGTCAGATGGTTAGCATTGACCAGAAGCGCATCCGGGGGCGAAGCCAGCGTGACAAGGCCCGCCCCTGCCCGCAACGCTGCGCCCGCCGACAACCGAGCAGCGCCCGTTGACATGACCGGTCCACCGAAGACAACCGCGTGTCCTCTGGAATATTTGTGCCCGGTTGGCATGGCTTGCGGCCAGCTGTCCAACCAGAGATCGGGATCGTTGAAGAATGTTGCGGGTGCGATTTGGTCGAGCACATCCGCCTTTATCCCGATCTGCGCAACCACTGTCCGCCCACAGTGTTGCCGACCCGGGTAGAGCAGATGCCCCGGCTTCTGACGGAAGAAGGTGACCGTCTGCCCTGCGCTGACCGCCTCACCTTCAACAGCCCCGTTCGTGCCCTGAACTCCGGACGGAAGGTCAACGGCAAGAACAGGTGTACCAGACGCGTTGACGGCTCTTACCAGGCTCTCAACACCACCGCTCAAAGCCCGGTCCAATCCGGCCCCAAAGAGCGCATCCACAATCAGATCGGCACCTTTCAGCAACGCGCTTAAATCGCTTGCGATATGATCGTCATCAAAAGCAAGAGCGCTGGTGAGGCCCATACGATGAAAAGCTTCCAGCGCATCGCCTTTCAAGGCGTCCGGTGATTTGAGTAGCCTCACGTCGACAGTGTATCCCGTAGCCACAAGGCAACGTGCGGCGATAAAACCGTCGCCACCATTGTTGCCGGGGCCGCACAGAACCACAATCCGTCCGGATGCAGGCACCATATCGGCGGCAGCTCTTGCCACGGCCTGGCCAGCGCGTTCCATCAGATCAATTCCGGGAACCCCGCCCTCGATCGTGAGGCGGTCCGCTTGCCCCATTTCGTGCGGGGTCAGCAACGCACATTTCAGGGCTGCATCGTGCCGGGTCATTTTTCAGCCACCTCTTCTGTTTTCTGGCCGTGACACAGACGACGCAAAACTCGACCTTGAACCCTTTGCCAGGGCTCAGGCCAGAGGAACGGAAATGCGAATGGCGACACCTTTGGCGCTGAATTGCCGATCGATCTTGCCGTTCATCTCGCCGGCAACCAGGGCTTCCATAAGCCTGCTGCCGAAGCCAAAGCTTTTCGGAGCTTCGACCACCTCGCCGGTCTCCTCAAGCCAGTCCAGCTCAAGCTGCATGCCTTTTTTCGCAGGCACAACTTTCCAGACAACCTCGAAGCGGCCGTTCTCGGCGAAAACATTGGAATATTTCATCGCGTTCGTCGCCAGTTCATGAAACACCAGTCCGAGCGCATGGGTCCCCGTCTCGTTGAGTTGGACCACCGGCCCTGCAAGCTTGATGCCCTTCGCCCCTTCGCCGAAAACCTGTTCAAGCTCCTGCAGAAGCAGTGCCTTCAGATCGGCCTTCGACCATCTGGAACGGGTTAGCAGATCCTGTGCATTCGCCATGGCCTGCAAGCGCGAGCTGAACGAATCGTTGAATTCCTCAAGGCTTTCGGAGGCGTTGGCTGTCTGCCGGGCAATCGCGAGAATGCGGGCGATCGAATTCTTGATCCTGTGCTTCATTTCCTGAAGCATCAGATCCTTTTCCTGGATTGTCTTTTCAGACATTTCCTTCAGCCGCTGATTGGCCTCCCTTGCCCGCAGCCGGGAACGAATCGAAACCGCGAACGCGGCAGAAAATAGCAGCGACACGGAGCCAAGCATGAACGTTCGCCAATAAAGAAAGGCATAGTCCTTGGGCGCCGCTTCGATGACCGAGATCTCCCACACCCGTCCGCCAACTTCAATCTGCTGCGTAACGAGATATTCCGCCTCCCCGGCCCGCTCCTCATAACCTTCTGATGTGTAGAGGTGTTCGGAAGCTCCATCCGTGACATCGGTGGTGTTGACGAGAACAGGAACCGGCGTTGGTGAGGTCAGCGCAGCCTTATGCAGATCTCCGGCACGGAACGGTGCATAAACAAAGCCTTCGATCCGCTCTTCTCCGCTCAGCGGCTCCCCGCTGCCCTCGCCCTCTGCCACCAAAGGCAGATACGCCAGGAAGCCGGTCTGCTTTTCGTCCGTGATTTCCTGAACAAGCACCACAGGGGCAGAAGCCCTTACGGCAAAATTCTCCGCAGACGCCATCATCGCCTTTCGCCGTGTTTCATCGGCGAACATATCAAAACCCAGCGCAGCCTTGTTGCGCAGGTCCAGCGGCTCCAGCAAAACGATCGGGGTGCGATACGCCTGATCTGTTTCAGGCCAAACCTCACGGATCAGTTCGTAGTTCCTCTGCAGCAGCTGACTGGCTTCCTCCTCGCGACCGGTTTGCATCAACGAGGCAAAGCCGATGCCCTGCATTCCCGAAAGATGCCCCTTGAGAAAAAGCCCCAGCGCAAAGCTCTGGAACTTCGCCCGAGAGATCGATCCACGATCCGCCTCAAAAAACGAATGCGTCGCCGCAATAAGGGAAAAATTCTGTTCGGTACGCCCGCGAATACGGTCAACAGCCTCTCCGGCGAGTATTTCGAACTCGCGCCGCTCGACCGCCCGCTCCCTTTCCAGGATGATGTAGGTGAGCGACAGGCCAATCGCCGCACTTATCACGAACACAAGAAGGGGAATGTGTCTTTTCATCGCCGCTGGCCTGACCCTGGAAGAACGTTTGGAGGACACAGAATTAGAAAGTTTTCCCGAACGCGGCAACAAAAATCATTTGCATAACTAACAAGAAAACAACAAGAACCGACTTAACATTTGTTAAGTTCAATATTCAGAAAAGTATTTGATAAATATTTTCCCAAATAAAATACAGAACGCTCATCAGGTCGGCAGTGTTATTTCAGGATCGCAAGAAGTTCAACGTGAATCTCAGGCCCAAACCATATCTTCACGCACTTCCCGGCGAACGTTGTAGTCTGTTTTGGGAAATATCAGGCTGTAGGCAATACCGCCGGAAAAGACACTGAACGTCGCAGACCCGCTTAAGGACTGCGGCAGCACTGTTTCCAGCAACAATGCGGAAAAGGCGCTTCTATGCATCTCATCTTCGCTGACTGCTGACATCTCCTCCGCCCCCTTGGCAGCGGAGCAGCCTGCGTTCCAGTTGATGGAAAGACACGCCCGTCCCCGATGAATCACCGTCTTGCAAGTCAGTGATATGTTGCCAACACCTTCCAGCCCGGCATCGGCGAAGGTCGCGGCAATCAACTCATGAAGGCCTAGCCCGACATAAAGCGCCGCATTGGGTGTCAGTAGCGGATTTTCGCCAGTCGTGGAGACGGAAACCGCACGCCTTGCGCCGAACAGCATCATCTGAGATCGCGCAAGATCAAACAGGCGCACTCCGAACCAGTCAGCCTCCGTCACAAGGTCCTGGGAGTTGGACAGCGAAAAGATGCGTCCCTGAAATTCGGCTATGAACTGATCCAGCGACCCTGAATAGCGGGCCGACTGCGTGGCAAGGCTCTGAATGACCGCCAGCAGGTTTTTCGATCTGTGGCTGACCTCGAGAAGGAGATCCTTGAGTACCTGCTCTCTACGGCTGCTTTCAGTGATATCGACGATGGTTGTCAGAACCTGTGTACCGTCTTTGACACCGGCAATCGTTTCGATGTGGATTTCGAAAATCTGGCCACCGTCGGCCATGACTTCCAGTTTGACCGCCTGCCCGGTCTCCAGCACCATCTCCTTGGCCTCGCCAAGCTGCCGTCCAATGCCAACGCCAAAGATCGTCTCGTCCGTCGGAGCCTTGCCCTCGGGCACTGACCAAATATGCGGCAGGTTGGTGATGTAGAGGTAATTCAGCGAATCGTCCTGCAGGATCACGCAGGCACGCGATCTCAGCAGGGCGAGAATGAGGTATTCCCGAAGCTGCTCATCGGACTGGCTGGCATTGTGCCACGTAAGCCTGCGCAAAGATGTCCTCACTAATAATATTCTGACCAGACGCTGCATCCGCCGAAAATCTGCGGAGCTGGCACCTCAACATTCATCTTCGTAGCACGCCTGCGATCACCGAAAGTATAAAAACCGCAACAAACAATCCGGCCAGGATTTGAGCAACCGGCGCCGCAACGCCCCCCATTCCTATTAAACCGAACACCCCCGCGACAAGTGCTATGGCCACGAGGGCCAAAGCATAAAAGAGCATAGCCGTCTCCATTCTTCCGTTTCTCTGCAACGCGCAACGTTGCCGATGGTTCCTCCCTCGGGAGAATGCCGCTCTGCAGGCCATTGCCTGTTTCGCCGCCTGAACAAGACCGCCCGATTGACCGGAGATTGTGCAATTTGCTGCCAAAGATGCGGTGCCATCTTTCGACCAATTCATAAAAATCAGCCTATTTTTTAGGCTCTTTGCTCATTTTGTCACCATATGACAAACATCAGATGTGATAGACAACCAACCAGCTCGTTTAATTTGCCGCTTTTAGTGGCGGATTTCCCTGCACGGGTAAAATTTCCGGGGTGTCCTCCCCGGTTGGCACACATCGTGCTTTATTGCTGGCAACGGTCCCTTCCGGGCTCGGCCGGGTCGTTTTGACCCGCACCACCGGAAAAGGGCACGCCGAACTTATCCGGCCTTAAAAGTGGAGAGAGACACAAGGTGATGAAAAAGATCGAAGCGATCATCAAACCCTTCAAATTGGACGAGGTCAAAGAAGCTCTGCAAGAGGTCGGTCTCCAGGGCATCACTGTTACAGAAGCAAAAGGTTTTGGCCGCCAGAAGGGCCACACGGAACTTTACCGCGGCGCTGAATATGTCGTGGATTTCCTGCCGAAGGTGAAGGTGGAAATCGTACTTGGCGACGACATGGTTGAGAAAGCCGTTGACGCCATCAGATCCGCCGCGCAAACAGGCCGCATTGGCGACGGCAAGATCTTTGTTTCAAATATCGAAGAAGCAGTCCGTATCCGTACCGGTGAGTCCGGAATAGACGCTATCTGACCCACCCGTTCCGGCATCCGCCGGCAATCCGAATTCCGGTCCCACGCAACGGAGCCAAATTTCAGTCACTCTGCAGGCCCGGAACAGCACCCAACCGTTCACATGAAAAACTAAAGGGATGGACACTATGACCACTGCCGCTGAAATCCTTAAGGAGATTCAGGAAAAAGACGTGAAATTCGTCGACCTGCGCTTTACCGATCCTAAGGGTAAAATGCAGCACGTCACCATGGACGTAGCACTCGTTGACGAAGACATGTTCGCTGAAGGCGTTGCCTTCGACGGCTCGTCCATTGCCGGCTGGAAAGCCATCAACGAGTCCGACATGATGCTGATCCTGGATCCGGAATCCGCTCATATCGACCCGTTCTTCGCTCAGTCCACCATGGCAATCTTCTGCGACATCGTCGACCCGGTCACCGGTGAAGGCTACAACCGCGACCCGCGCATGACCGCGAAGAAAGCAGAAGCCTACGTCAAGTCCGGCGGCTTCGGCGACACCGTTTTCGTCGGTCCGGAAGCAGAATTCTTCATGTTCGACGACGTCCGCTTCAACGCAGACCCGTACAACACCGGCTTCATTCTGGACAGCTCGGAACTGCCGTCCAACATGGGTTCCGAATACGAAACCGGCAACCTCGGCCACCGTCCGCGCACAAAGGGCGGCTACTTCCCGGTTCCGCCGGTTGACAGCGCACAGGACATCCGTTCCGAAATGCTGTCCGTCATGGCAGAAATGGGCGTTCCGACCGAAAAGCATCACCACGAAGTGGCTGCTGCACAGCACGAACTCGGCATGAAGTTCGATCACCTGACCCGTTGCGCCGACAACATGCAGAAGTACAAGTATGTCGTCCATCAGGTCGCACATGCCTACGGCAAGACGTCCACCTTCATGCCGAAGCCGGTTTTCGGTGACAACGGCACGGGCATGCACTGCCACCTGTCCATCTGGAACAACGGCGAGCCGACCTTTGCCGGCAACCAGTATGCCGACCTTTCGGAAAGCTGCCTGTACTTCATCGGTGGTATCCTGAAGCACGCCAAGGCTCTGAACGCCTTCACCAACCCGTCGACCAACTCCTACAAGCGTCTGGTCCCGGGCTACGAAGCACCGGTTCTGCTGGCCTATTCCTCGCGTAACCGTTCGGCTTCCTGCCGTATTCCGTTCACCGCTTCTCCGAAGGCAAAGCGCGTTGAAGTTCGCTTCCCGGATCCGTCCGCGAACCCGTACCTCTGCTTCTCCGCTCTGCTGATGGCCGGCCTCGACGGGATCAAGAACAAGATCCACCCGGGCGACGCAATGGACAAGAACCTCTACGACCTTCCGGCGGAAGAGCTCGCAGAAATCCCGACCGTTTGCGGCTCCCTGCGTGAAGCACTGGAAGCAGTCGATGCAGACCGTGAGTTCCTGAAAGCCGGCGGCGTGTTCGACGACGACCAGATCGACGCTTACATCGAACTGAAGATGGAAGAAGTCGAGCGTTTCGAAATGACCCCGCACCCGGTCGAGTTCGACATGTACTACTCTGTCTGATCCCATCAGGTTCAGATCAACGGAAAGGCCGGGCAAATGCCCGGCCTTTTTGTTTGGTCAGTGTCGCGCTGTCATTGCTTCCGCCAAACGCAACGCGTGCTGCAAGTCAGCTGGTGACCACCAACTGGACCTGGCGGAAAGTCAGCTCGACTCGAACCTCCCCCTGATAAATCGCAAGCGATCTAAGCTTGTGCGTTCAGCCAATCGGCAAGAGACAGCCTTTTGTTGCGGCCGCGGCCACGCATGGCAGGAGACGCGATCATAGCGTTAAGGACGGATTCCTGCGTCGTTTCGGCGGCAGCCTGAAACAGGACGTCGATCTTGTCCTCCTTGAGAATATCGCGAGCGATGAAATCGCACTCCTCGAAATGCTCGATCCTGCCGGCGGTCGAAAAGGCAAGCGCGATATCGCCACTTCCGTTGCCATAGTAAGCTCCCAGGCGTGCGAGCCCCGCCCCGGCGCGCCGGGCAATCCGTTTCAATTGCCGGCTCTCCAGGGGGACATCGGTCGCCAGGATCACGATGACCGAACCGCGCTCTTCGCTCTGTCGAGCCTCCCTCGGGTGTGGCCGCCGCCCGTCCGGCAGCACCAGATCGCCGGGACGGCCGAAATTAGCAAGCACCAGCGCGCCGAGCCTGTGCTGGCGGCGACCAAGCTCAAAGACACGAGACGCTGTCCCGATACCGCCCTTGAAGCCAAACGCGCTCATCCCTGTTCCGGCCCCGACGCTTCCCTGGTCTACCGCTGAACCGGCAGCATCCAGAGCCGCTTCCGCGTCAGCCTCGCTCAAGGCCATTGCCTGAATATCGCTCAGGTAGCCGTCGTTGCATTCCATGACCACGGGATTGATGGTGCCCGTTGAACGGCCAATCTCCGGATTTTCGGCAATCGATCTGCGGATGAGCGCATTAACGCCGGCGCCAACGCCGAAGGTGTTGGTCAGCAGAATTGGTGTTTCCAGCGTACCCAGTTCATCGACCTGTATCAGGCCCGCGCTCTTTCCAAAGCCGTTGATAATCTCGACGGCGGCCGGAAGCTTTTCGCGAAAGAGATTGCCGGGATGTGGCACGATAGCGGTGAAACCGGTTCTGAGATCACCCTCGTTCACGGTCCGATGACCGACAGAGACACCGTCTATATCCGTGATGGCATTCAGAGGGCCTGGTTCCAGTGTGCCGCATAAGAGGCCATGGGCACGGGAGGGAGAGAGCGTGAGATCGGAAGACATGGAACACCGGATGAAAATTTCACTGTTCCGTGTTGAAAAGCAGGCTCACCAAAACCTCAAGACGAAAAAGCCTCCCGAAGGAGGCCATTCGCTGATGCTGTGGATGAGATCAGTAGCAGACGCGCTGGTAACCGACGACAACATAACGGCCGTAGTAAGGGCTCCAGCGGGTCACTGGACGGTTCTGACAGCGGACCGGCTGATAGTAGCGCGGCTGCGCCTGGGACGCGATGATTGCACCGGCAGCAAGGCCGATGATGGCACCAGCGGCAATTGCGCCACCGCGGTTCTTGGCATGAGCTTCGTTCGGGGTAATGGTAACTGCAGCGGTGGCCATGGTGGCGACTGCGACGGCGGCTATTGCAAACTTGCGAAACATGACGGCTCCTTTCAATTGTTGAACAGCGGCTTTCCGTGCGCTGCTGATGATTTCAATCTAGGGGTCGCCGGCAAATTTGGCTGTGACCACCATCACGTAGCGTCACATTTGCCGGAGTGAGTTTGAAAACGCTTGCCCCTTGTGGGCTGACAAGAAAAAAGGAGTTCTCCATGTGGGTGATCATGGCCGTTTCGATTCAGCTGTTAAGTGGCCCGAACGTCTGGCCCGTCGCTGACGAAGGCACATTTCAGGATGAGGCTGAATGCCAGGCGGCACTGAGTGAAGCTGTTCCGCGGACACTGTCCGAAGGCATGCGCCTTGCCTGGGAAGGGGGCGAGCTGAAATTCGTCTGTGTGAAGGTGCGTGCCAACGGCCAGGTCGGCAACTAAGCGCCGCCTGAAGGCACCAGTCTCCGGATTTTCCGGCAGTCGCAATTTACAAGTCCTGCGGCACGCGCTAGAGCACGACCGCAGGAATGCCGGCAGGCACACAAGACGGACGGACAGGCGAACATGAGCGAGTTCAAATCGGACTTTCTAAACGTTCTTTCAGAACGCGGTTTCATTCATCAGATCTCGGATCCCAAGGGTCTCGATGCACTTTGTGCGAAGGAAACCGTAACAGCCTATATCGGTTTCGACTGCACCGCCCCGAGCCTTCATGCCGGTTCTCTCGTGCCGATCATGATGCTGCACTGGTTTCAGAAGACCGGTCACCGCCCGATTGCCCTGATGGGGGGCGGCACCACGCGCGTTGGCGACCCCTCCGGCAAGGACGAATCCCGCAAGATCCTCACGGAAGAGGTGATCGAGGAAAACAAGGCCGGCATTCGAAAGGTCTTCGAAAAGCTTCTCACCTTCGGTGACGGGCCGACCGACGCCATCATGCTGGACAATGCCGACTGGCTTTTGAAACTGAACTATGTCGACTTCCTGCGCGACATCGGGCGGCATTTCTCGGTCAACCAGATGATCCAGCGAGACAGCGTGCGCCTGCGCCTGGAACGCGAGCAGCATCTGTCCTTCCTCGAATTCAATTACATGCTGCTGCAGGGCTACGACTATCTGGAGCTTTACCGTCGCACGGGCTGCCGTCTCCAGATGGGCGGCTCCGACCAGTGGGGCAATATCCTGTCCGGTACCGATCTCGTCCGCCGCCTGGCCGATGTCGAAGCATACGCCCTCACCTCACCGCTTCTGACCACCTCGTCGGGCGCAAAAATGGGCAAGACCGCCGCCGGTGCGGTTTGGCTCAACGAAGAGCAGCTTTCCGCCTATGACTATTGGCAATACTGGCGCAACACGGAAGATGCTGACGTGGAGCGCTTCATGAAGCTCTTCACGGTTCTTCCGATGGACGAAATTGCGCGCCTTGCAGCTCTCCAGGGCTCCGAGATCAACGAGGCCAAGAAGATCCTGGCGACAGAAGCAACGGCATTGATCCACGGACGGGAAAACGCTGACGCGGCTGCCGAAACCGCTCGCAGGGCGTTTGAAGAAGGCCAGTCGGCCGAAGGCTTGCCGACGGTGGAAATCGCAAAGGCGGATCTGGAAGCGGGCCTCGGGGTCTTGTCCGCATTCGTGACCGCCGGGCTTTGCGCCTCCAACGGTGACGTGCGCCGCAACATCAAGGGTGGCGCGGTCAAGATCAACGACAATGGCGAACAGGACGACAAGCGCCAGATCACGCTCGCAGACGTCACCGATGACGGCATCGTCAAACTGTCTCTGGGCAAGAAGAAGCATGTGCTTTTGAAGCCGGTCTAAGCAACGACACCATCCTCTGACGGACAGAAGCCGGGCCCTGCCCGGCTTTTTTGTTCTGCCTGTCTGCCTGGTGACTTCGGACGCAGTCTCGCATAGGTCAGAAACAGCCCTGCGACGTCAGGCCAACACACCCGGCATGGAAAAGCTTGTTGGCTCAGTTGGCTTGAAACTCGAACATCTTGCGGAAGATGCCGGGAGCAATCGCCGAGATCGGGTTGACCGAAAGCACCGGATCGGAAACGGACCCCGACAAACGATAGGTCACGCCGATCAAGCCCTCACCCGAGTTGCCGCCGAGCGCAAAGCCCAGCAGCGGGATTTTGGCGAAGAAGTTATTGAGCGCGTAGATCGGCACGAAAGTACCGGTCAGGTTCAGCGTTTGTTGCGACAGGTCCACCGAACCGCTGACGGTTCCTCCAAGGGCATTTCCTTGAAGTGCGCCCCGGCTGATGGTCAGCAAATCGCCGTCCCGCGAGAAATTGATATCGAGCGTTTCGAAACTCGCAGTGTCGGCTGCTTCACTTGCATTGACCGGACGCCCGTCGGGTATCTGGTTAGCGCGGTTCTGCTCCCGAATGCGCTGAATGGCAGGGTCTTCCGTGATCCGTAGAGAGCGCACGTTGAAATCGCCGACCCAACTGTCCTCATCAGCCATAGCAACATTCAGGACGCCAGCACCGCCACGCATTCGCTTGTAGAGATCGAGAAACCGCAGCGTCGCGCCTGTATTCGCAAATCGGCCGATAGCCGCTTGTGAACCTCCCTGGTCCGTCACCGTGAATTCGAAATTCGCGCGGCCGTTCACCAGCCCTTTCAGATCGGCCGAAATCAGTCCCTTGGCCCCGGTATCGATCTTGCCCGCGAACTTTTCGATTGCCTGATTGTTGAACCCGGTGACCCGGTCGATATTGGCTGCAATTCTCGCGCCACCTGAAAAATCGCCGGCACCCTTGCTGCCGCCAGGGCTGCGCATGCTCTTGATCAGACCCCGGCCGTCGAACGACGATCCGGCGAAGATGATATCGTAGCGCCCGTCCGCCGCCTTCTGGATGTCGACCTCGACATCGTCTCCCGGACGCAGCTTGAATGTCGTGAAGGCAGCGCTGACAAGGTCACCGGCCAGCGACAGCTGCATCGATCCGGCCACATCGACCCCTTCGGAGACAAGCTTGAAGTCCTTCACCCGGCGCTGCTTGTCCGTCTCGACCAGCTTGAAGGATGCCGTCGCCGGAACACCTTTGGCTTTCTGCCACCCAAGCGCCTGCAGCCGGACGTCCGTCTGCTTCAGGTCGATGACAAATTCCTGTCCGTCGCTCACCTTGGCAACGCTCAACGTCATGTTGCCTTGAAGAAAGGCAGTCAGATCAACGCCCTTGTCTTTCAGTTGCTTTGCATTGAGTGCGACAACCACATCCTGGCGGGCGGCAACACCGGATTCGCCCAATGGCACAATCAGATCGATATCAGCCTGAAGTCCGTCGAGAATGCCCTTGCCGGTGATCGCGACCTGATCCTTGTTGGCTTCCAGCGTAACATCCGACTTGCGGACCGTGTGCCCCATGATCGGGTTGCTGTCCGAGAAATTCTTCAGCCGGCCGTTGGCCTGCCAATCGATTTCGGCAAGATCGATTTCCTGGCCGAGCGGGAAAGACGCTGTGATGTCGAGTTCGCCCGATCCCTCAACACCGTCATTCTTGAGGTCCGCCCTGTCCAGCACACGGAAAGGTGCACTGTTGACCATGGCGCCGAGATCGGCTGCCGATCCTTCCATGCTCGCTTTCACGCTCGCAATCTTGCCATCGCGCAGAGGCAGGTTCTGAATCTGGAACACACCACCCGGCAAGACTACCTCGCCACCGTTCGAAGACGTTGCCGTTCCGTTTTTCGCCGTCACGGTCAGCGTTTCGTCTTTGATGGTGAGCGTACCTTCCAGGCCGTCGATCTGGGGAACGTCACCAACCGGTGTCACCGCGCCGTCGGAAAAGGTCATGTCGAGGCGCATGTCATCACCCGCCCAACCCGGATCAGGGTCACGCGGATCGAAGGCCGGTGGACGGAGTGCGCCCGTATAGGAGACCGTCTCGATGAGGCCGCCTTTGAGGCGTTCGATGATCCACTGGCGTGCCGGCGGCACAAGTGTGATCGGCCAGAGCTGCTTGGCAACGGCCACCGGGATCAATTCGCCGTTGGCGGCCAGCGCCAGATAAGGCCCTTCCGGGGTGATTTGCAGCGAGGCCACCCCGTGGACGACCGCCTTGCCGGAACGCGCGGTGAACCGGTCGACTGTCAGAAGTTTTTCAAGCGGATCGAACCGGGCACGGACCTGAACGCCGTCCAGCATATGCGGCTCTTCGGGAATATCAGCGGAGCCAAACTGAGGATATTCGGAATCGAGATTGATCTGCCACTCGGGTGTTTCCCCAGCGGCCGGTCCGATAGACCCCGTGAAGAAGATGCGTGAGTTGCCGCGAATGACATGCGAGCTGGTAATTTCAATCACGTCCTGTCCAGCTTCGAACAACAGCGACAGAGCCGCGTCGTCAAAAGCCACCAGGGTTTTGCCAAGTTGAAACCAGCCATTGCGAATGCGAGCCACAGCGTTGGCGGAAACGAATTTGCCGTCTCCCGTCAGGCGGCTTTCGATTTTGGCGGAAGCCGGAAGTCCCAGCCCCTTGCCTTGCACCGATTTGGCACTTGGGCCAAGCAATTCGGCAAGTGTGATGCCGTTGACCACAACACCGATGCTCTTGGCATTGGCGCCCGGGGGCGCATTGCGTGCCAGCTCCAGCCGCCAGGTCGACACATTGCCGGCAACACGGGCGAAAGCACGTATCGAGCGGTTATCGTCGCGCAGAATATCCGCATCGATGCCTGAGTAGCGCCGGGGGAACGATCCGGCCAATTCGAAAGAAGCGTCGCGGATCTTCACGAAACTGAGGCCGCGGCGGGCAAACTGGTCGTCGACGACATCGCTGACCCTGTCGACCGCCTCTATGAGTGGCCCCATTTCAGGAAGCTTTGCCGGCCCGCCGGCCAGGACGATCCGCACATGAGGCTTGGTGAGGTTGAGCGACGAAAAATGAACCTTGCCCGAAAGCAGCGCGTCGCGGTTCAGCGGCGCGGTGAGCTCCGGAAAACTGATGCTGACAGGTGACTCACCGGCAATGTCCACCTTGGCATCGGACACCAGGATGTTGATTCCATCCGGCGCGGTGAAATCGACGCTCGCACTGCCAATGGAAAGCTGAACCTGGCCGCGCGTGCCCTGATAGGCAAGCAGGCTGCCGAGAAGCGGTATGCGCACCGGTCCGGTTGCAAACAGAATGACAAGCCCGGCAACGAAACCAAACAGAACGGCGGCGGCAATGTAGCGCAAGCGTTTGCGTTTTGGCCGCTCCACCTTGGCCGTTTTCTGAGGTTCGCCGGTTTTTGGCAAATACGTCAATCCAATCTTTCGCCTGCAAGCGTAAGACAGGCACTTCGGTTCGAGGTCGGAGCAAAGCGCCGTGTTATTCCACCGCAGTTCCGGTCGAGTCGCTTGGCGATTGATGATACTGCGAAAGCTTTGCTAAAAGCGACTGCAGCCGTTGCAGAAGCAGCCGGAAACCGGCATTAACGCACAAACTTTGACAGAAGGAAGGCATGATGAGCGAATTGGCCGTCGGAGATGTCGCACCGGATTTCGAACTGGAAGGGGATGGCGGCAACAAGGTATCGCTGAGCGCCCTCAAGGGAAAACCCGTTGTGGTGTATTTTTATCCCAAGGATGACACCCCGGGCTGCACCAAGGAGGCAATTGCCTTCACCGAGCAGGCCGATGCTTTTGCCAAACTCGGTGTGACCATTATCGGGCTGTCGCCTGATACCGCCGCAAAGCACGACAAGTTCATTGCCAAGCACAATCTGGCGATCAGGCTTGGGGCGGACACGGAAAAGGAAGCAGCCGAGGCGTATGGGGTCTGGGTCGAGAAATCCATGTACGGCAAGACCTACATGGGCGTCGAACGCTCCACGTTTCTCGTCGGCACGGACGGCAAGATCGCGCAGATCTGGCGCAAGGTGAAAGTTCCCGGCCACGCAGACGCCGTGCTTGAGGCCGCGCAGGCCCTGTGAGGCCTTCTCCGCGACACCATCCGGCAACCTCGTGAAGCACACTGGAATGGAAACCATGCCCCACAGCCTCGTTGCCGGAGCAAAGGCGATTGTCTGCGCGACCGACACGGCCGAAAAGGTGCGGCTTGCATATGCTGTCTCCCGGGCATGGTTTCAACGGGACCTGGCACTCGGCTCCCCTTCCTTGGACGGAGGGATGCCCGACCGACCCGGGCGGCCGGACAAGCCGGTTCTGCTGGCCCCTCGCGACATGCCCAAACGCAACTTGAAGGGCAAGGCGGGTCGCCTCGCCCTGATTCACTCGCTGGCACACATCGAACTCAACGCCGTGGATTTGACCTGGGACCTGATTGGCCGCTTTGCGTACGTCAGGCTGCCGCGATCCTACTACGACGACTGGGTCCGGGTCGGGCTGGAGGAAGCCAAGCATTTTGCAATGCTGCAGGAACGACTGGCAAAGCTTGATACCGCCTACGGGGATCTTCCCGCGCACGACGGTCTTTGGCAGGCAGCACAGGACACCGGGCACGACCTTGCAGCAAGGCTGGCCATCATCCCCCTTGTCCTGGAGGCAAGAGGTCTCGACATCACGCCGCCGATGATCGAGAAAGCGCGCGAAATCGGTGATGAAGACACCGCAAAATGTCTCGACATCATCTATCGCGACGAGAAAAACCATGTCGCCTTCGGCGCGAAATGGTTCCGATTCTTGTGCGACCGGCAGGGAATCAGACCCGAGCCGGCGTTCCAGGGCTATGTGCGCCGCCATTTCCGGGGAGCGTTAAAACCGCCTTTCAACGATCGCGCGCGTTCTGAAGCGGGCCTAACCCCCGGTTTTTACAAGCCTCTTGCGCGTCTCGTCGGATAAATTTCACACACATGAAGACGAATTATTAACCTTACCAAATTCTAATCAGGCTCAGATCTCTTGCAGAATGCAGACAGTGACTGAGTGACAATGCAACAGCGCCAAGAAACGACGCGGACCTATCAAGCCCCCCGCACAGAGCCACATCATCCGGTACTGGAAAAGGGCGCAAAGACGACCACGTACAGCGTGAGGCCGGTTCACCTGATTTGCGGAGCGATCGGCTGCGTAACGGCCACCTTGGCAGTCGCAGGCACGATCGGCTACTACGCCCTGCGCACCGACATGATGGCAGAAGCCAGTGCGGAACGGACAGAACTGGTGCTGGAATACCAGGACCATATCGACCGCCTGCGCACCGAGATTGCCAATCTGACAAGCCGCCAGATGGTCGACCGGGAAACCGTCGAGATAAAGGTCATGGATGTACTGCGCCGGCAGCAGGACCTCAATCAGCGTCATGCCATCGTTGCCGACCTTGTTGCACGGGCAGAAAGCGTCGGGATCTACCTGAGCAGCGACAAGCCGATGCCGCCGCAAAAACCCTCCCTCGACGAACGTAATCTCGCCTCCCTCGATGGCAGTGACAAGTCGGCAATCGGCGGCGAGAGCGAACTGATCGAAGAACCGGTCAAGGCTCTTGGCTTGCGAGACGGGTCAACGAGATCCTTTGATCCGCTGACCATCCTTCAGCAGCCGGCAACCGACGCCGCCGCATCTGCCGCCGACGTAAAAAAAAACTCTGAGAAGCAGGCTGCGCTTGACGCAGTAAAGGCGCATATCTCCGTCATGGACGAAGAGAGTACGGCCGCCGTTGACGCGATCACCATCGCCACGGAGGGCCGTATCGAGGATATTCTGGGCATCACACGATCGATTACGCCCGGCCTCAACGCGACCTTGCGTGAAAAGACTTCTCTTGGCGGCCCGTTTCAGCCACTCAATGACGAAAATTTTCCCGATCGTCTAGACCGCGCCAACACGGCCCTTGAAACCCTGCGCCGCGTGAAGTTCACCGCGCTGCGTCTGCCGATCAAGCGGCCGGTACGCAACGGCTCGGTCTCCAGCACCTACGGCCCGCGGGTGGACCCGTTTCTGGGACGCCTTGCGATGCACACCGGCATCGATTTCAAGGCCCCCTATGGCGCACGCGTCTTCGCAACAGCACCTGGTACCGTGATCAGCGCGGGACGTCATGGCGGCTACGGCAAGATGGTGGAAATCCGGCATGCGAACGGTTTCATCACGCGCTACGCCCATATGAGCCGCATTCAGGTATCGGAAGGCGATCATGTCCTGGCAGGTGATCTTGTCGGCAATGTAGGTTCCACCGGACGGTCTACCGGCCCGCATCTTCATTACGAAATTCGCCGGAACGACAAACCCAGCAACCCGGCCGCCTTCCTGGCCGCGGGTGATCGTTTCGCCGCGCTCGCGCTCTGAAAGATAGTGACCTTCTACAAACAAAAACGGGGCCCGAAAGGCCCCGTTTTCATGTGCATTGGAGATGTGTCCTCAGTCGATGTCAGCGACTTCAACCGGGTCTCCACCAAAGACACGCTGTGCCAGCGCAGCTTCCATGAACTCGTCCAGGTCACCATCGAGAACGTCGCCCGGGGATGTGCTTTCAACCCCCGTGCGCAGGTCCTTGACCAACTGATAGGGCTGCAGGACATAAGAGCGGATCTGGTGCCCCCAGCCGATATCCGTTTTCGAGGCCGCTTCGGCACTGGCGGCTTCTTCGCGCTTTTTCAGTTCGGCTTCATAAAGACGGGCCTTCAGCATTGACCAGGCAGTAGCCCGGTTCTTGTGCTGTGAGCGCTCTGATTGGCACTGCACCACAATACCGGTTGGCTGGTGCGTGATACGCACGGCGGAATCGGTGGTGTTGACGTGCTGACCGCCCGCGCCCGAGGCACGATACGTATCGATGCGGCAATCGCTCTCGTTGATGTCGATCTCGATGGAATCATCGATCACAGGATAGACCCAGGCGCTGGAGAAGCTGGTATGACGGCGCGCGTTGCTGTCATAGGGCGAAATTCGCACAAGCCGGTGCACGCCCGACTCGGTCTTCAGCCAGCCATAGGCGTTCTCGCCCTTGATCAGCAAGGTTGCGGATTTGATACCCGCTTCTTCACCGTCATGATACTCCAGCACTTCAACCTTGAAGCCACGTTTTTCCGCCCACCGGCGGTACATGCGCAGCAGCATGGACGCCCAGTCCTGGCTCTCGGTGCCACCGGCACCCGAGTTGATTTCCAGGTAGGTATCATTCGCATCTGCCTCACCGGACAAGAGCGAATTGAGCTGGAGCTGGTTGACCTTGCCTTTCAGACCACGAAGAGCTTCCTCGGCATCGGCAACGACAGACTTGTCGTCTTCCATTTCACCGAGTTCGATCAGCTCGATATTGTCGGAAAGGTCCTGCTCCAGCGATTTGATGCCACTGATGCTGTCATCAAGCTGCTGACGCTCGCGCATCAGCTTCTGTGCCTTCGTGGGCTCATTCCACAGGTTCGGATCTTCGGAAAGGGCGTTCAGCTCTTCCAGACGGACAACGGCCTGATCCCAGTCAAAGATGCCTCCTCAGCAGGCTTATGGCCTGCTTGATTTCATCGACGATCGCTTCCATTTCGGCGCGCATCGGATACCTCGCTTTTGATGTGAAGCGGCCCGGTCTTCACAAAGAGACACCGGGCCGAGAATTGGAGCGGGACATTACCCAAGCCGGACTGAGCTGTAAACCGTCGAAACGGATCCCCAGCCGACCGGCCGGTCAGGCTGCACCTTGGCCAAGCTCAGATCAGTAAAGACCGCCTGTGCCGACCGTTACAGCCTGCTGCGCTTCAGGAGAGACAGCCGTCGGAACACCCATCGTGTCCTGAAAGCCGATCACGGAATAGCTGTCCGGCGGAGCCATGCCCGGTTTGAAGGCTTCCAGAATGGATCCCGGGGCACCTGCCGCGGTTCTCAGACCTGTGCGGCGGTTGATTGGAATGAGTTGCAGACCCTTGGGTACACGGAACTCCACCGGCGGCTTGTCGGCCAGCGCTGCCTTCATGAAGTTTGTGAAGATAGGCGCTGCCACCTGCCCGCCGGTTGCCCCGCGACCCATCGGTTTCGGGTTGTCATAGCCAACGAACACGCCAACGGCCAGATCCGGGGTGAAGCCCATGAACCAGGCATCTTTTTCGTCGTTGGTGGTGCCGGTCTTGCCGGCAACCGGACGACCAACTGCACGAACGGATGTCGCGGTGCCGCGCTGAACCACACCTTCCATCATGGACGTGATCTGGTAAGCGGTCATCGGGTCGAGCACCTGCTCGCGGTCATCAATGAGGGTCGGCTCGTCCTGCCCTTCCCAGACGTCCTGCGTGCAGCCGTCGCAAATGCGGCTGTCGTGCTTGTAGATGGTGCGGCCGTAACGATCCTGGATACGGTCGATCAGGGTCGGGCGCACTTTCCTGCCGCCGTTGGCGATGGTCGCATAGGCGGTCGTCAGGCGCAGCACGGTAGTTTCCCCCGCACCGAGCGACATGGACAGAACCGGCAGCATGTTGTCGTAAATGCCGAAGCGCTTCGCATATTCGGCAACCAGCGGCATGCCCATGTCCTGCGCAAGCCGGACAGTCATGACGTTCCGCGACAGCTCGATCCCTGTACGCAAGGTCGACGGACCGTAGAATTTGCCGCCGTAGTTCTGCGGGCGCCACGTTCCAAGACCCGGCCCCTGGCTGATTTCCAGAGGCGCATCCATGATCACCGACGACGGTGTGTAGCCGTTATCGAGCGCCGCTGCATAGAGGAACGGTTTGAAGGACGATCCCGGCTGGCGATAGGCCTGCGTTGCGCGGTTGAACTCGCTCTGCGCGAAGCTGAAGCCGCCGACAAGCGCAAGCACACGTCCGGTATAGGGGTCCATTGCTACCAGCGCGCCCGAAACCTTCGGGATCTGACGCAGTTCGTAGCTTCCCGGAGCAACCGGGCTCTCTTCCACATAAACCACATCACCGGGTGTCAGCACATCGGAGACGGCGCTTGGTGCGTTGCCTTTGACGCGAGCCCATTTCATGGTGCTCAGGTACAAGGGACCGGTCTTGCGTTCTTCGGAGAGCTGGCCGCTAACCTTACGCTCAGGCTGAATGCCGATCTTGGCTTCCTCACCACCGGCTTCCAGAACCACCGCAAGCTTCCATTCCGGAAGGTCGCTCAAGGCTTCGACCTTGGCCAGATCAATGCCCCAATCAGCACCAATTTCGATTTTGTCGACCGGCCCGCGCCAGCCGCCACGCTTGTGGTCGAAATCGATCAGACCATCCATAAGCGACTTGCGGGCGAGTTTCTGCATTTCCGGATCAAGCGTCGAGCGGACCGAAAGCCCGCCTTCGTAAAGACGTTTGTCGCCGAAGATGTCAGCCACCTCGCGGCGGACTTCTTCGGTAAAATACTCGGCGGCGAAGAGACGGGATCCGGTTTCACGCGGCTTGACGACAATCGGCTTCTGTTTGGCTTCCTCGCCTTCCTGGGCGCTGACATAGCCGTCTGCGATCATTCGGTCGATCACGTAGTTGCGCCGGGCGATCGCAGCCTCGGTCTTCCTATAGGGATGGTAGTTGCTCGGGCCCTTCGGCAGTGCGGCCAGATAGGCGATTTCTTCGAGCGACAGCTCGTGCACGGACTTGTCGAAATAGATCAGAGAGGCGGCCGCGACACCGTAAGCGCCGAAACCGAAATAGATCTCGTTGAGATAGAGCTCGAGAATCTCGTCCTTGGTGTAGGCCTGCTCGATGCGCAGCGACAGAATGGCTTCCTTGACCTTGCGCTCATAGGCGGCAGAGCGGCGTTCGCGCTCCTCGCTCACGAGATCCGACAACAGAAAGTTCTTTGCAACCTGCTGCGTGATGGTCGAAGCACCTTCCGGGCGGCGGCCAGAGCCATAGTTCTGGATGAAGCGCACCCCGGCACGGGCGATGCCTTCCGGGTCGACACCGATGTGGGTGTAGAAATTCTTGTCTTCGGCCGCGACAAAAGCCTGCTTGACCCGATCCGGGATGGCCTGGATCGGCAGGAACATACGACGCTGGGTCGCGTATTCGGCCATAAGGCTACCGTCGGCCGCATGCACGCGGGTCATAACCGGCGGCTCATAGTTCTTCAGGGCCGTATAATCCGGCAGGTCCTTGGTCAGGTCCTGCAGGTACATCCAGACCCCGGCAGCAATCAGCAACGCAAAGATTGCGCCGATTCCGAACAGGTAGCCAAAAAACTTCACCAAAAATTTCATACCGCGGGCTCGTCTTTCCCCGTTCTTAGCGCTTCCAGCTTTCTAACACGGAAACTTTTGCTCAGCATCACCGATGCAGACAGTCGCACAAACTCGTCTGCCTTCCTCGTGCACCAATATGGCGATGCTGAGGCAATCGCCAGTGCAAAACTGCCAATTTTAAAGCAATGCAAGGATTTTTACTGAGACGGCGGAGCTTGCTGCCGGGCAAGCCGGGGCCGGAAAAATCCATGGACGGCCTCCGTCACGGCCTTCGACATGCGCTCGCGCCATTCGTCCGAAATCAGAAGCTTCTCGTCATGTTCGTTGGACAGGTAGCCGAGCTCGACCAGAACGGACGGCACATCATGCGCTTTCAGCACCCTGAAGCCTGCAGAACGGTGCGGATTATTGATCAGCCGGACCGCGCTTTTCAGCTCGTCCACCAGGGATCTGGCAAAATAAACCGAAAACGACCTCGTTTCGCGTCGCGCCAGATCGATCAGGATATCCGTGACCTCCGTCGGCTCTTCCGCAAGATCCACGCCGGCAATGACATCCGACATGTTTTCCGACTGGGCCAGGTCCTCGGCCAGCTGGTCCGACGCTCTGTCGGAAATCGTGTAGACGGTCGCCCCACGCGCAAATTTCTGACCGCGCCGAACAGAATCGGCATGAATGGAGATGAAAAGGTCGGCTTCGAGCTCGTGCCCGATCTCCACACGGCGCCCCAGTGGAATGAAGGTGTCGTCCTCCCGGGTCAGTCGCACATTGTAGAGACCGCTTTCGTCCAGTTTTTCCTTCAGAAGCTTCGCAAAGTCGAGAACGATCGCCTTTTCGAGGGTGCCGTGAACGCCAATTGCCCCGGTGTCGATGCCGCCGTGGCCCGGATCAAGAACGATCAAGGGCTTTTCCTTGTTCTTGGGCGCGGTCAGCCGGTCACTCTTGGGGGCGGAATTGTCTCTGGCGATGACGCGCCTTGGCCTGGAGGTTTCGACGAAGGTCCTGAAATCCTCTGCGGACGCACTCACCAGATCGACCACGAGCCGGGCCGGCTGATCGTCCACGGCCGGCAGAAAGAACGTCTTGTCGACCTTGACCGGCCCCGTCAGGTCCATGACCACGCGGGATCTGCCCACCGCGAACAGGCCAAAGCGCCAGTCGGCGACGAGCCCCCGCCCGGTTTCGCCGGAATCGGCCGGTATCGAAAATTCCACCTCCGGCAGATCGATAATCAGCCTGTCCGGATTGGCGAGACCCGAAATGACCGGTGTCACTTGCCGATTCATATCCAGAACGAATCGCGTGCGCGTCTCGTCACCCGCCACGCGCGCTCCTGTCACCTGGGCTTTCTCCGGCTCGGCAGATGCAGTCAAGTTCAGACCGGCGAGCGCACCAGCGCCGAGGCCAAGAACCACGGCAACAGACATCGCCAGTCTCAAAACTGCGCTCAGGGCATGGTTTACTTGCGGTTTCATTCCGTCCTTGAACTCAATTATCTCGGTCACGTTGTTCGAAAACTTCGCGTACTGAGCCCCCCACCAGCCCTGTCATACGCCATACGCTACGCAAGGAAAATGCCATATCCAATTCACATTGCTTGCAATGCGCTGCGTCGGACCGTAAAAGTACCTTACGGATTTCGGTTTGAAACCGATACCATCCCGGGTAGCGGACATGGGTATCTATCCACAACGCTATCGCATTCCCAGGCCTTCAAACGACAGAACAGAGGCCGTTCTGCCGCTTCAAGACAAGCCCTGGAAGAAAGTGGATCTGGTATCGGCACCTCTTTGAGACCGCCCGCCTCGCAACGTGATGCCCTTACAAAACGGCAGTTTCCCCGGCGAGGTTTTCGGCGGCCGTTGAGAGCGAACCCATTCCGGAACCGGATGCAGGTCCATTGGCGATGCCAGGCTGCATTCCGGCGCAAGGTACAATGACTTAACTAAAGGGCCTGCGTTGCCTGAAGGACCCGCGCGATGCACATGGTGATCAACATAAAGCAAGGTACCGCTTCAGCGGCTGCCTGCGTTGATCATACGACCGCGCCGGGCGCAGACGCTCTTTCTCATCTTAGCAAAACAAATACGGCAGACATCCTCCTACTGGGCGATGCGCGTTTCGCACATGCGCCCATGAGCGCTGCCGTGGAGAAGTTTAATAATGGCAAACAAAATGCTGATCGACGCGGGCCACCCGGAAGAGACCCGGGTCGTCGTCGTGCGTGGCAATCGGGTTGAAGAATTCGACTTTGAAGCAGCTAACCGGAAGCAGCTTCGCGGAAATATCTATCTTGCAAAGGTAACGCGGGTTGAGCCTTCCCTGCAGGCGGCATTCGTCGAATATGGCGGTAACCGCCACGGGTTCCTCGCTTTCAGCGAAATTCACCCGGACTATTACCAGATCCCTGTAGCTGACCGCGAAGCCTTGCTGGCAGCGGAAGCGGCAGACAGACAGCGCGACGATTCGGACGGCGAAGAAAAGCCCAAGCGCCGCCGCCGCTCCCGTGCGGCCCGAAATGAAGCCACCGATTCTGTCGCTAGCGACAAGGTTGAAGCGGATGCATCCGACGAAGCAGCTGATGGCGACGAAGCGGCGGTAAAAGCCGACGGAGAGACCTCCAACGACGAAACGGACGGCGAAGCTCTGTCTGCACGCAGCGCAGACGAGGACGCATCGGACGCAGAAGACGACGAAGCGTCTTCCTCTTCGGAAGAAACTGACGACGAAGAAGAAGAAGAGGCTCCGGTTCGCTCGCGCGGCCGAGGCCGCGGTCGTCGCCGCCAGCGCCAGAACGATGATGACGATGATGCCGACAACGATGTCGATGCCGTCGAATCCGTCGGTGCGGAAGATGCGATGGAAGAAGTTCCCGAGCGCATTATCCCGTCGCGCAAGCAATACAAGATCCAGGAAGTCATCAAGCGCCGCCAGATCATTCTGGTGCAGGTGGTCAAGGAAGAACGCGGCAACAAGGGCGCTGCGCTGACCACATATCTGTCGCTGGCAGGCCGCTATTCCGTGCTCATGCCGAACACAGCCCGTGGCGGCGGCATTTCGCGCAAGATCACCCAGCCGACCGACCGCAAGCGTCTCAAGAAGATTGCCTCCGAACTGGATGTGCCGGAAGGCATGGGCGTCATCTTGCGAACCGCCGGTGCAAGCCGGACGAAAGCGGAGATCAAGCGCGACTTCGAATATCTGATGCGGCTTTGGGAAAATGTCCGCGAACTGACCTTGAAATCGAGTGCCCCGAGCCTCGTCTACGAGGAAGGCAGTCTGGTCAAGCGTTCGATCCGTGACCTTTACAACAAGGACATCAACGAGGTCCTTGTGGCAGGCGAAGAAGGCTACCGCGAGGCCAAGGATTTCATGCGCATGCTCATGCCGAGCCATGCGAAGAACGTCCAGCCTTATCGCGACCCCTCGCCGCTGTTCATCCGCTACGGTGTCGAACCACAGCTCGATGCCATGTTCTCGCCGCAGGTTACGCTGAAATCCGGTGGTTACATTGTCATCAACCAGACAGAAGCTCTGGTCTCGATCGACGTGAACTCCGGCAAGTCGACCCGCGAGCACAACATCGAGGACACTGCGCTCCAGACCAACCTGGAAGCCGCGGAAGAAGTGACCCGCCAGTTGCGCCTGCGCGATCTTGCCGGCCTGATTGTCATCGACTTCATCGATATGGAGGAGTCGAAGAATAACCGGTCCGTCGAGCGCAAGCTGAAGGATTGCCTGAAGAACGACCGCGCCCGCATCCAGGTTGGCCGTATCTCGCATTTCGGTCTTCTGGAAATGTCGCGTCAGCGCATTCGCACCGGGGTTCTGGAAAGCTCGACCACGCCTTGCCCGCACTGCCAGGGCACCGGCATGATCCGGTCGGTGGAATCCGTTGCCCTGCACGTGCTGCGGTCGGTTGAAGACAACCTCCTGAAGGGTGCGTCCCACAATCTGATCATCCGCACCACCACGCAGGTAGCGCTCTACATCCTCAACCAGAAGCGTTCGAACCTGGTCGATCTGGAAACCCGCTTTGCCATTGATGTCGAAGTGCATGCGGACGACATGGTCAACGGCCAGCTTTATGTGCTGGAGCGCGGTGCGCCGGTCGATCGCGATCGCGTACCGATGCCAGTTCCAGCGATTGTCCAGCCGGACACGATCGATATCATCGACGAAGACACCGAGCAGCCGGACATCGAGGAATTTGCGCAGCAGGAAGACGACAACGACGGCCGCCGTCGCCGCCGTCGCCGCAAGCGCCGGAGAAACGGTTCCGACAATCAGCAGGATGATGGCGAATCACGTCATGTCAACGCCGATGCAGACGATGCCGAAGGCGATGACGACCAGCCTCAGGAAGCCCGTTCAGGCGAAGAAGACGGCGACGACGAACCGCGCCGCAAGCGCCGTCGTGGACGGCGAGGCGGACGCCGTGGACGCCGCAACGGTGACGAGGCACAGGCTGAAGGTGACGCCGAAAATGACGGCGAAACCAACGGTGACGATCGCGAGGCAGCCACCGCTGGTGATCAACAGGACGTTCAGACCGGTTCTGACACCGCGGTTTCTGCCGAAAACGGCACCGACACAGAGGCCGCCGAAGCCGCTTCCCAGGATGAGGCACAGGGCGATGAGGTGAAGGCCGTCGACGGCGAGGTAGTGTCTGACGAAAGCGGCGATAGCCCGGCGGAAGGATCTCCGCAGCAGGACGGTGTTGCCGCTCCGGCTCAGGCCGATGCTGCAGACGAAAGCCCGGCGGCTGGCGAAGATGAAACCATCGTGGTCGACACGCCGACGTCCGAGCAACCGGTCGCCAGCGAAGCCGATGCCGAAGAGGAAGCTCCGGCACGCAAAGCTCCGGCCGAACCTGTCGTCACCAGCGAAACTTCTGGCGACGACGCCAAGGAAGACAAGCCGAAGCGTGGTGGCTGGTGGCAGCGCGGCCGTTCGTTCTTCTGAAGAGCGCTCAACCAGTTTTGACATAGAAAAAGGCGGCCAATGTGCCGCCTTTTTTACTGCCCGTTGGAACGAAGTACCTAACGCCCGGCATCAAGAAAACCGGAAAGCCTTCCCAAAGCCTCCTTCATGTCTTCATGGGCACCGGCAAAGGAAAAGCGCAGAAATTCGTGACCATGCACCGGGTCGAAATCAACACCGGGTGTTGCCGCAACGCCTGCCTCGTGCAGCATTCGTTTTGCAAAGTCGAGGCTGTCCGAGCTGAAGCGGCTTATGTCCGCATAGATGTAAAAGGCTCCGTCCACCGGCAGAAGCCGGTCAAGGCCGATCTTCGGCAGGCCGTCCAGCAACAAGGCGCGATTGGCCGCATAACCTGCCTTGACCGCTTCCAGTTCCTGAACCGAAGTCAGCGCCGCACCCGCCGCGATCTGCGACAGTTCCGGTGGGGAAATATAAAGGCTCTGGGCGATTCGTTCCGTCGGCCGCACCAGTTGTTCCGGCAACACCAGCCAGCCAATACGCCAACCGGTCATGCAGTAGTATTTCGAGAAGCTGTTGACGATGATGGCGTTCTGCGAGGTCTCGAGTGCAGTTCGCTCATCGCCGTCGTAGGCAAGGCCGTGATAGATCTCGTCGGAAATGAACCAGATCCCCGCATCGTCGCAATAGCATATCAGGTCTTCCAGGGCCTCCGCCGTCATCATCGTGCCGGTCGGATTGGCAGGGCTGGCGACCAGAACACCTTTGACGGGGCCCTCCTTTTGAGCCTCTTCCAGATGGGTCGGGGTCAGGCTCCACCGGGTTTCCGCACCCACTTCGATCTCGACCGGCACAAGGCCAAGAGCTTTCAGGATGTTGCGATAGGCCGGATACCCGGGCGCGGTGAGGACGACGCGGTCGCCGGGATCAAACGCGGCGAGAAAGGCGAGATTGAACCCTGCGGATGACCCCGTTGTTGCCATGATCCGATCAACGGGAACATCGACGCCATATGCCTTTCGATAATGCGCTGCCAATGCCTCGCGCAAGGGGCGGATACCGAGGGCTTCGGTATAGCCGAGACGGCCGTGGTCGAGCGCCTTCCTTGCCATTTCCAATGCCGCTTTCGGGGCGGGCGCCGACGGTTGCCCTACTTCCATATGGATGATCTTGCGGCCCTGTGCTTCCAGACGCGCAGCTTCGGCAAGAACGTCCATAGCAATGAAGGGCGCAACGTTGCTGCGGCGAGACGGCTGAGAGGGAGATTGATTCATATGACCTGAAAATCCAGCTGTGAAACTGGCACCACCCTATCGCGGATTTTTCCATTCGATGCAACGCATCGGGTCAGTTCCAGTTTTCTCCCTGTTTCAGGCGGAGGCAAGCTGCGCACCTTACCTTTTTGTCATGCCGGTTTCCTTGACCCACACCGCTCACCTCCATACCTTCGCCACACATTCATGTCCCAGGATGAGATCTGTCTGCAAAGATGAGCCTGGAAAGCGTTCCGATCCGGATTGGAGTTTTGCACCTGTGCCTGGTTCCGCCATTTTGAACATTGGTTTTCCGCGCAGCTTGGCGCGCAAAGCGGTCGCACTTGCGTGTGCAACCGCCCTCGCCTTGCCGGTTTTTTCTTTTCCTGCAATGGCGCAGGGGCGCGGTCTGCCCCTGGTGCGCGATGCGGAGACCGAACATCTTTTGAAGGACTATGCGACGCCCATTTTCAAGGCGGCTGGTATTTCGAATTCAGAACCGGAAATCATTCTGGTGAACGACAAGAGCTTCAACGCGTTCGTTCCCGACAGCCGCCGCATGTTCATCAACATCGGCGTCATCATGGAATCGGAAACGCCCGGCGAAGTGATCGGCGTGATTGCTCATGAAACCGGACACATCGCAGGCCGTCACCTTGTCCGCTTGCGGGCTGCTGCGGCCAACGCCCAGATCATTTCGGTGATCGGCATGATTCTGGGGGCCGGTGCCGCCGCGGCGGGGGCCGCCGCCGGTTCCGGCGAAGTCGCGTCCGGCGGTGGTGCGGTGATCATGGGGGCGGGATCCGTAGGTCAGCGATCGTTCCTGTCTTATCAGCGCGGCGAGGAAGCAGCGGCAGACCGGGCAGCTCTGAAGTACCTGAGCGCCACCGGACAAAGCCCGCGCGGACTGCTGAAGACTTTCGAGCGCATGTCGGAACAGCAAATGTTCACGCGCAAATATGCCGACCCTTACGCCCAGAGCCACCCGATGGCCCAGGACCGTTACAACAGCCTGGCAACCGACGCGCAGAAATCAAAGTACTTCAATCAGCCGGAGGACTATGTGCTGCAATACCGGCACGACATGGTCCGCGCCAAGCTGTTCGCTTTCACCAGCCACCCGTCCGCGACCTTGCGCGCCTATCCGCGCAGCGACAAAAGCCCGCCCGCGCAGTACGCCCGCGCCATCGCCGCAATGAAGAGCCGGGGCAAAGGCGCAGTCAAGGAAATTGACGCCCTGATCCGCACACAGCCGAACAACCCCTACTACTACGAACTCAAGGGGCAGGCCCTCATTGAGGGCGGCGATCCGAAAGGCGCGATTGCCCCGTTCCGCAAAGCCCTGTCTTTCAAGCCGACAGAGCCCCAGTTCCTGACCTGGCTCGGATACGCGCTGGTTGCCTCGAACGACAAATCGAATCTGCCGGAAGCCGAGCGGGTGTTGAAAGAGGCAATCCAGCGGGACCAGAACTCGGGCGTAGCCTACAGCCAGCTGGCCATTGCCCATGGCCGCCAGGGCGAGCGCGCGGAGGCTGATCTGGCGACCGCAAAGGGCCTTATGGTGAGCGGAGATTTCCAGGCGGCGAAGCGCTATGCGGCCCGTGCTCAAAAAAGTTTGAAGAGGGGAACGCCAGCATGGCTTCAAGCGGACGACATTGTAGCGTACAACCCACCTAATCTGCCGACCAACGGCCGCTGATACCTGTGACACGTATGGGATGCCGTCCGAACGCAAGAGACGGTTGCCTGAGGAGCCTTGAATGACCCAGATTTTCCCGAAGCCCCTGTTCCTGAAGACCGGGTCGCTCTGCCCGCCGGTGCTGCTGCGCATCCTGTCGGCCTGCGCGCTCGCGCTTACCCTGCTGGCTGGCCCGGTTGCCGCACAGGACCTGAACCGCACCGAGATTGAAAAGATCGTGCGGGAATACCTGCTGGAGCATCCTGAAGTTGTTGCCGAAGCCTTGACCGAACTTGATCGCCGGGAAAAGGAAGCTGCCGAAGCCGCGCGCGTTCAGGCCCTGACCGACAGCGCCGACATTCTTTTCAATTCGTCCCGCCAGGTTGTGCTCGGCAATCCGGAAGGTTCCGTGACGCTCGTGGAGTTCTTCGACTACAACTGCGGCTACTGCAAACGCGCGCATGGCGACATGGTCAAGCTGATCGAGGAAAACCCGGACCTGAAAGTGGTTCTGAAGGAGTTCCCGGTTCTTGGCCAGGGTTCTGTGGAAGCGGCTCAGGTTGCGGTTGCCGTCAATTCCATCGCGCCTGAGAAATACGGCGAGTTTCATGAAAAACTCCTGCTGAGCCGCGGACAGGCTAACCGCGCCAGCGCCCTGGAAGCAGCGAAATCCGTCGGCATTTCCGAAGACGATCTTCAGGAAGCCATGAAGACCGACGAAGCCGGTCAGACCATTGAAGAGGTCTATTCCCTCGCCAATCGTCTCGGCCTGACGGGCACCCCGTCCTATGTCGTCGGCAACGACGTGGTCATGGGGGCTGTTGGTTACCAGGAACTGAGCCAGAAGCTGGACGCACTTCAGAACTGCGGCCAGACCACCTGCTGACCCGGTGGGCCGAAACATCGTTCCGGCATCCACTTGCCTGTTGGAAACCCCCATTCCTCATGTCAGTGAGAAATCGGGGGTTTTCCTGTTTCAATTGAATCCCTATAAGAAGCGTGGCTCGCCTCCAGCAGAGACGGGCTAAAGATCTTTGTCCGCCCGAACAAACGGCGGAGCAAGAGCGTGGTTGCGGCCCCGGCCTGACGGACCCTGTTAGAGTTGCAGGGAAGGATAGTCCGGGTCTGACCCCATCCCAGTATGGAGCGGTCACCCGGCGAGCCGGCCAGCCTAGTGTCTTGCGGACCGAGTATGAGAGCCAAACATGATGCGTAATGATAACAAGAAATTCGACACGGCCCTGATCCGGGACCTCGCCGTTCTCCTGGATGAGACAAATCTCTCGGAAATCGAACTGGAACAGGGCGACACGCGTATTCGCGTTGCCCGTCAGATGTCGATCAGCGCACCGGTGAACGTTGCAGCGCCCATGGCCGCCCCGATGGCGCCGGCAGCAGCACCGTCCCAGGCCGCGGCCGCTCCGGCAGCCGAACCGGCCCACGCAGGCACCACAGTCACCTCTCCCATGGTCGGCACGGCATATCTTGCGGCCGAACCGGGTGCACCGGCCTTCATTCAGGTTGGTGACAAGGTAACGGAAGGTCAGACGATCCTGATCATCGAAGCCATGAAAACCATGAACCACATTCCTGCCACCAAGGCGGGCACCGTCAAGCAGATCCTCGTGGAAGATGCACAGCCGGTGGAATTCGGCGAACCGCTCATTATCGTCGAATAAGGAGCCGTCGTGGCCATGTTCTCCAAGATTCTTATTGCCAACCGCGGCGAGATTGCCCTGCGCATCCTGCGCGCCTGCAAAGAGCTCGGCATCTCCACCGTCGCGGTTCATTCCACAGCCGACGCGGATGCCATGCATGTTCGCCTCGCAGACGAAAGCGTCTGCATCGGCCCTCCCGCAGCGCGTGACAGCTACCTGAACATCCCGCAGCTTCTTGCGGCTTGTGAAATCACTGGCGCCGATGCTGTCCACCCGGGCTATGGCTTCCTGTCGGAAAACGCACGGTTTGCGGAAATCCTCGAAGCCCACGGCATCGAGTTCATCGGCCCGACAGCCGAACACATCCGCATTATGGGCGACAAGATCCAGGCCAAACAGACGGCCAAGGACCTCGGCATTCCGGTTGTTCCTGGTTCCGACGGCGCTGTGACAGCCGGCGACGACGCACACGCGATCGCCCGCGAAATCGGCTACCCGGTGCTGGTCAAGGCCGCAGCCGGTGGCGGTGGCCGCGGCATGAAGGTGGCCCGCTCCGAAGCCGAACTCGACACGGCTCTGTCCACGGCACGTTCAGAAGCCAAGGCAGCCTTCGGCGACGATGCGCTCTACATGGAAAAATATCTCGGCAAGCCCCGGCATATCGAGATCCAGGTTCTGGGCGACGGCAAGGGCAATGCGGTTCATCTCGGTGAACGCGATTGCTCGCTGCAGCGCCGTCACCAGAAGGTGCTCGAAGAAGCGCCCTCCCCGAGCCTTAATGCCAGCCAGCGCAAGGAAATTGGCGAAATCGTCGCCGCCGCCATGCGCAAGCTGAAATATCGCGGCGTCGGCACGGTGGAATTCCTCTACGAAAACGGCGAGTTCTATTTCATCGAAATGAACACCCGCCTGCAGGTGGAACACCCCGTTACGGAAATGATCACCGGCATCGATCTCGTCAACGAGCAGATCCGCATCGCGGCCGGCGGCTCGCTGGACATGACCCAGGACGACATCAAGTTCGAAGGCCATGCCATCGAATGCCGCATCAATGCGGAAGATCCGGTCAACTTCACCCCGTCACCGGGCACCATCACCTATTACCACCCGCCTGGCGGTCTGGGTGTTCGCGTCGACAGTGGTGTCTATCAGGGCTACAAGATCCCGCCCTACTACGACAGTCTCATCGGCAAGCTGATCGTGCACGGGCGCAACCGCGTGGAATGCATGATGCGTCTGCGCCGATGCCTGGATGAATTTGTGGTTGACGAAATCAAGTCGACTATTCCGCTTTTCCGCGATCTGGTGGAAAATCAGGACATAGCGAACGGTCAGTACGACATCCACTGGCTGGAACAATATCTGGCAAAGAAGTCCAGCTGACCGGTTACTGGAACGGATGCCCGGAGCATGTCGTGTTCAGTTGAACGCGTGGCAAATGCTCCGGCATTCCGGTGACGACCAGATATGCGTTGTTCGAACTGAGCACCTGCCGGTCTGTCTTTTCCCACCTGGTGAGTGAGGCCTCATGGCTGGTTACAAAGACGACATCGTTCTGGAAATCACGTCACAGGTCCTTTTGAAAGCCTATGCCTGCGGCTTGTTTCCGATGGCGGAATCCGCCGACGACCCCGGTCTCTTCTGGCTGGAACCGGAACGCCGCGGCATTCTTCCCCTCAACAATTTCCACCTGCCCCGCCGCTTGCGCCGTACGATTCGGAACGACGTCTTCGAGGTTCGGGTCAGCACGGATTTCCAGGGCGTGATCGACGGCTGTGCCCACCCCATGCCGGGGCGGCAGAAAACCTGGATCAACCGCGAAATCAGACGCCTCTATGGTGAGCTCTTCGACATGGGCTATTGCCACACCATAGAAGCCTGGCAGGACGGTGAACTGGTCGGAGGACTTTATGGTGTCAGCCTGAACGGAGCCTTTTTCGGTGAAAGCATGTTCACCTTCCGCACCGACGCTTCCAAGGTTTGTCTTGCGCATCTGGTCGCCCGGTTGATTGCCGGTGGCTATTCCCTGCTCGACACCCAGTTCGTGACCGACCACCTCAGCAAGTTCGGGACCGAGGAAGTGCCTCAGGCCACCTATAACGAACGGCTCAATGAAGCTTTGAAACTGGAAACGGACTTCTACGCCCTGTCACCGCAGGCCAGCGGTGAGGAAGTGTTGGCGGTGATTGATAGCTGGCATGAGCGTTAGGGTCTCCTGCGTCCAACCTTAATTCGTCACCGACAATTCAGGGCCAGGTACGCTTACAACAGACCTGAAACTCTCTGGTAATGCCATGGCTTTCAGACGTGTGTTCGCCAAGCAGTCTCTGGCCTAAAATGGGCAAAACGAACCTTTTCAGGCTTCATAAACCAGCGCGACGCGCTCAGTTCTTTCCACCTGCGCTAGTGCCGACCATATCGCGAATTGTCGACCAGGACGGCGAAAGGAAAGCGCACATTCTGTGCGTAAAATCTTGCGATTCAAACGTCCTCATGGCGTTCCGGAAAGCCAGTTCGGCTGCCGGGTCCTCCAAGGCGATATAAAACATTTCCGTCGGTGACTGATTTTTCGCCCAGAAATCCCGGGCTATCTTGAGCCAGAATTCATATTCGTAAGATGGCGTGCCGCTGCCCAGGAAACCATCGGTGGATTTAGCGTTGTCACGCTTTTTCACACCGCCCGAATAGGCCCGGTCGAACGCTCCAAGCTCCTTCAGTCTCTGCCACAAGTGGTGACGGTATTTCCCGTCGGACTTTCGAGCCGTGCCGCTGGCGTTATGTCGGTCATCCTCTCCCATCACTCGGGAAACCTGTTCCAGTTTGTGATTGCTGCTCAGGTTGCTGAGCCATATCGCCCACAAACCGGCTTCGATGTTTTCTTCCAGTTTGTCGTGCTTGAACCATTTGTAGCCTCGCGGCACATGCGCGAATGGAGACCGCTCCAGCGAGCGGCGAAGCTGTTCGATGTTCACCGAACCGCCCGTGCGCGCAGCTTCCTGCATTTTCAGTATCTTCTGCGTGGAGCTGATGTAGACCAGATTGTAGTGAAACTTGATGTACTGAAGATATTTCTGCGGATTGGTATCAAACTGCGGCGGCGACGGCAGCGGTTCTTTTTCACCTTTGACGGCATCTATGATGTAGAAAGTCGCAATTCCCGCCGCCACGGGATTGGTAATCACAGCCGCAAGAGGACCCTTCATGGTGCCCTTGAGCGCCGTCCAGATCCAACCCGGCTCTGCATCGTGGCCTTTCGGCAATAGCTTTCGAACGGCCTCGTCAGCATTCACATAACTGCTGCCTGTCTTGATCAGGATATTTTCCCAGGCCGGTTTGCAGACATTGTTAAGACGGTTGCTCAACTCCTGGAGCTTCATCCATTCCTGGTCCATTTGTCTGCTCCTGAGTTAATAATAACACCTATCTCCTTTTATCTTATTTTACCTTGCGTAATATGTTTAAAATCACAAATAAATAATATTGAGTTATAAATAACTCAAATTAAATACTATTGATTGCAAAATATATTTACGTATACCCCTTTTGCAGTTCTCGCGTTGAGCGCGGATAATCTGAGGCTATCTCTCCAGACAACATTCAACCAGCCCACATCTGCAGCACCGTCTGGTTGTTGAAGGTTGGATTTGCCCAAAACGAAAAAAGCCCCGCGGTTGCGGGGCTTATCCAGTCTTTGTGTTTAAAGATTTCGGTGATCAGCTGCCTGGGGTCCAGGCTTCGTAATCTCCGGTCACTTCCGGACGTTTTTCCGGGGTCAGGATAGAGCCATGCGGACGGTATGCTGCAGGCGTGCCTGTCGGATTGGACCGGTGGGCCTGTTGCCAATGCTTGGCGTGATAGGTCTCATCGGACGGCGGCGTGTCGACGCGGTGATGCATCCAGCCGTGCCAGCCCGGAGGAATGGCGGAAGCTTCTGCGAGACCGTTGTAGATCACCCAGCGCCGTTTGCCTGCGCGTTCCTTGTAATATTTGTTGCCGAACTCATCCTCACCGACAAATTCACCCTTGCGCCATGTGAAGAAGCGGGTGCCCATTGTCTGGCTGTTCCACCAGGTAAACAGTTCTAGCAGCAGAGTTTTCATGGCCCTTTGAAGGTCCCTTGATTGCAAGTCGGAAACATCCTTTGCCCAGCTGTTGCAGCGGGACGGATTTCGGCGGACTATGGCGGCATCGGCTGCGTCTGTCCAGACTTGGCAACCAGAAAAGAACGGGTTTTTACGCCTGCGGGCCGATTGCCGCAGCCGCGCCCCGCGCACACCTCGCCCAGGTGGTCACAAACAAACCGCCTCAGTGAAGTTTCAAACCCTTGAAGGGGGCAAAGCCGGCATTGCGGATATGCTTGGCTGCGGCCGAGTGCTGTTTGGGCGGCGCTTCTTTCTTGACCCCGGCAAAGACCTTTGGAGGTTCTTCCTCCTTGGAGTCAAAGGCAGCTTCCACAGCCCCTTCCACCTCGGCGCGCTTTTGCGTGGCAACGCGGTGGTGCAACCGCGCGCCGGCAAGCGACTGCATCTTTTCCGCCTGCTCATCCATCGCCTTCTGGATGCCATAGATGTTGTAGAAGCCCGAGTTCTCCAGGATCATCGGTCGGTCGTCGGCAAGAAGCCATTTGAGGCGCTTGAAGAGCGTCGACGGAGAAACCGGCTTGACCAGCACATGATGAGCCCCTGCCCTCAAGGCCTTATCCACCAGCGGCCGCGTGCCGTGCGCGGTGATGAAAAGAATCGGCACATAGCAGAGCGGCTCCATGTGGCGATGCCGCACAAGGCGCAGAAATTGATAGCCGGACGTCGGCGCCATGCGCCAGTCGGTGAGAATCACATTCGGTGGTTCGGCGAGACTCGCCTCCAGAGCCTCGTCGACCGAATCGAACACCCGTACACGCGCGACCTTGAAACTGAGCAGTATCGAACGGAGAATCGTCTGCATCGGCTTGCTGTCCTCGACGACGACAGCATCGATGTCCTCCATCGCCAGTCCGAATGCGGCGTGATGTTTCATGAAATGCGGACCTTTTTCCCTATCCCGTCCGCATGAAACCAGACCCGGCTTAAACCCGATTGAAGTCGGTCAGTGCCATTTTCTTCAAATTGTCATTAAATCCGGTCTATCGTCATCCACAGGGACTTATGCCTGCTGCGCGGGCACTCCTTCGCCGGGAAAGCAAGCGCTAAATTCCTTGCTAAAACACTGTCCCCGCTCCGGTCCCCATTATCCACACGGCCACACAAGATTTTGCGTTTGCCCACAATCCAGGCACTACCTGTTGTCACTCCGACCTTGACCTTAAGAATTCGTTTACATTAGTTTCTCATCATTGCGATGTGAGTAGTCGGGAGCCCAACCGGGCACTCCGGTCATCCAAAACCACCAGTATCAAGCGTACCGCTCCAGGTCTTTGACCCCAAAGCCGGGAGACGGGTTTTGTTGTGCCGAGTTCCGGGCGCATGTCGTGACAAACCTGTTGATGACTACTATATATAGTGGATAGAAACACAAGATACGCTACATACAGGCTCGAAGCCTGTAACTTGCAGGGCGGCATCCGAACTTAGAGGCAGGCGGCCACGCCACGTCGGATGCGATGCGGTCAAGCCCGGTTCGGGGGAACCGGCGGTAATCTAAAAGGGGACTTGAGAAGATGCGGATCGAGCGGCGCTACACCAAGGAAGGTCAATCGCCTTACGCCAGCGTTGAATTCCGGAACGCTACCAGCGAAATCCGGAATCCGGATGGATCCATTGTGTTCCGTCTTGAAAACATTCAGGTCCCGGCCCAGTTTTCGCAGGTCGCGTCCGACATTCTGGCTCAGAAGTATTTCCGCAAGGCCGGCGTTCCGGCCAAGCTGAAGGCTGTTGAAGAAAACACCGTCCCGTCCTGGCTGTGGCGCCATGAGGCCGACGAGGCCGCACTGGCAGACCTGCCCGAAGACGAGCGTTACGGTTCTGAAATCGACGGCCGCCAGGTCTTCGACCGTCTCGCCGGCACCTGGACCTACTGGGGCTGGAAAGGCGGCTATTTCGACAAGGAATCCGACGCCCAGGCTTTCTACGACGAACTGCGTTACATGCTGGCGACCCAGAAGGTGGCACCGAACTCCCCGCAGTGGTTCAACACCGGCCTGCATTGGGCCTATGGCATCGACGGCCCGGGCCAGGGTCACTTCTATGTCGACTTCCAGACCGGCAAGCTCGTCAAATCCAAGAGCGCCTATGAACATCCGCAGCCGCATGCCTGCTTCATCCAGTCCGTCGGCGACGACCTGGTGAACGAAGGCGGCATCATGGACCTTTGGGTTCGCGAAGCACGCCTGTTCAAATACGGCTCCGGCACCGGCTCGAACTTCTCCCATGTTCGTGCCGAAGGCGAGCGCCTGTCCGGTGGCGGCAAATCCTCCGGCCTGATGAGCTTCCTGAAGATCGGCGACCGGGCAGCCGGCGCGATCAAATCCGGCGGCACCACGCGTCGTGCAGCCAAGATGGTCGTGGTCGATGTCGACCACCCGGATATCGAGGAATACATCAACTGGAAGGTCAAGGAAGAGCAGAAGGTGGCAGCCCTCGTCACCGGCTCCAAGATCTGTCAGAAACACCTTTCCGCGATCATGCGCGCCTGTGTCAACTGCGAAGCGGACAACGGCGACTGCTTCGACCCGGCCAAGAACCCGGCCCTGAAGCGCGAAATCCGTGCGGCCAAGAAGATGATGGTGCCGGAAAACTACATCCAGCGCGTCATCCAGTTCGCCCGCCAGGGTTTCAGCAAGATCGAATTCCCGACCTTCAACACGGACTGGGATTCCGAGGCCTATCTGACAGTTGCCGGCCAGAACTCCAACAACTCGGTGCGTGTGACCGACGGCTTCCTGAACGCCGTTGTCGAGGACAGCACCTGGGACCTGACCGCCCGCCGGACCGGCGACGTTCTGAAGACCGTCAAGGCCAAGGAACTGTGGGAACAGATCGGCTACGCCGCCTGGGCCTCCGCAGATCCGGGCCTCCAGTACCACACCACCATCAACGACTGGCACACCTGCCTGGCTGATGGCGAGATCCGCGCATCCAACCCTTGCTCGGAATACATGTTCCTGGACGATACGGCCTGTAACCTGGCATCCCTGAACCTGATGCAGTTCCGGCGGGAAGACCGTTCCTTCGACATCGACAACTACGAGCATGCCGTCCGCCTGTGGACCATCGTTCTGGAAATCTCGGTGCTGATGGCCCAGTTCCCGTCCAAGGAAATTGCTGAACTGTCCTACAAGTTCCGCACCCTTGGTCTCGGCTATGCCAACATCGGCGGCCTGCTGATGACCTCCGGCATTCCCTATGACAGCGATGAAGGCCGCGCGCTTTGCGGTGCGCTCACCGCCGTCATGACCGGTGTTGCCTACGCCACTTCGGCGGAAATGGCCGGCGAACTTGGCGCCTTCCCGGGCTATAAGAAAAACGCGAACCACATGCTGCGCGTCATGCGCAACCACCGCCGGGCAGCCTATGGCGAAGACGAGGGCTACGAAGGCCTGAACACGGCACCGGTCGCGCTCGACCATGCGTCCTGCCCGGACAAGGTCTTGATCGAACGCGCCCAGAAAGCCTGGGACCGCGCTCTCGAACTCGGCGAAAAGAACGGCTACCGCAACGCTCAGTCCACCGTGATTGCCCCGACCGGCACCATCGGTCTGGTCATGGACTGCGACACCACCGGTATCGAGCCAGACTTCGCGCTGGTGAAGTTCAAGAAGCTGGCCGGTGGCGGCTACTTCAAGATCATCAACCGCGCTGTTCCCGAAGCCCTGCGCAAGCTCGGCTATTCGGAAAGCGAGATTGGCGAGATCGAAGCCTATGCCGTTGGCCATGGCTCCATCGACCAGGCACCTGGCGTCAACCCGTCCGCGCTGAAGACCAAGGGTTTCACCGACGAAAGCCTGACCAAGCTGAAGGACGGCATGAAGTCGGCCTTCGACATCAAGTTCGTCTTCAACCGCTGGACCCTAGGTGACGAGCAGATGAAGGCGCTCGGTGTTTCCGACGAGCAGCTGGAAGATCCGGAATTCGACCTCCTGACCTTCCTCGGCTATTCAAAGGCCGACATTGAAGCCGCCAACACCCATGTCTGCGGTGCAATGACGCTGGAAGGTGCGCCTTTCCTGAAGGAAGAGCATTATCCGGTCTTCGATTGCGCCAACCCGTGCGGCCGTATCGGCAAGCGCTTCCTGTCGGTGGAAAGCCACATTCGCATGATGGCTGCTGCCCAGCCGTTCATCTCCGGCGCGATCTCCAAGACGATCAACATGCCGAACGATGCGACGGTCGAGGACTGCAAGGAAGCCTACATGCTGTCCTGGAAGCTCGCCCTCAAGGCGAACGCCCTTTACCGCGATGGCTCCAAACTGTCCCAGCCGCTCAACTCCCAGCTTCTGGCCGATGAGGACGAAGACGAGGATGACGCCATCGAGGCGCTGGCTGCCAAGCCGCTGGCTGCCAAGGCTGAAGTCGTTGCCGAACGCATTGTCGAGCGGATCGTCGAACGCGTTGTTCGCGAACAGGAAAAACTGCCGACCCGCCGCAAGGGCTACACCCAGAAGGCAAAGATCGGTGGTCACACCATCTTCCTGCGCACCGGCGAATATGATGATGGCCGTCTCGGCGAAATCTTCCTCGACATGAACAAGGAAGGGTCTGCGCTCCGGGCATTCATCAACAACTTCGCGATCTCGGTTTCGCTTGGCCTGCAGTACGGTGTGCCGCTCGAGGAATATGTCGACGCGTTCACCTTCACCAAGTTCGAACCGGCCGGCATGGTCCAGGGCAACGACGCGATCAAGAACGCGACGTCGATCCTCGACTACGTGTTCCGCGAACTGGCGGTCTCCTATCTCGGTCGTCATGACCTTGCCCACGTTCCGCCGGAAGCCTTCAGCGGCCCAGTCAGCGCAGGCGCGGTCAAGACCATGGACAAGGGCAACTCCGGCGGTGTGGTTTCCCACGGCCTCGTCCGCGGCCAGACCGAGCGCTTCCGTCTCGTCTCCGGCAACGAACCGGCAGGTGAAATCACAGAAGCGGTGAAAGTGGAATTGGGCGCAACGATCGCCGCACAGACCTCCGCCGTCGCAACGGCCTTCGCCCGCGGCTCGGAAGCAGCCGCCGCAGTCGAAGTGACCTCGGCCCCTGCCCCGCAGGTGAAAACCGCAGCTCAGCAAATCGCTCAGGCCCGGATGAAGGGTTACGAAGGCGAGAGCTGCTCGGAATGCGGAAACTTCACCATGGTGCGCAACGGCACCTGCCTGAAATGCGACACCTGCGGCTCCACCAGCGGCTGCAGCTAGAGCGACCCTTACAAATGGTGAAAGGACCAAAGTTTTGTTCATAACACCCAATGTTTTGTACCAACCCGAGGAAATTCCTTGGGTTGGCTCGGAATGTGAGATGGGTGAAAAACGAAGGCAGAAATTTCCGGGCACCGAAAGGTGTCCGGAATGTGCAAATGAGAACAAAGCAAGAAACATCCTCCTAAGCGTCCCTTGTCGCATAGGTAAGGCTGACTAGGACAATTGGCGACTCAAACGACCTCTACTGCATTGGTTCAGAGAGCTGCCTGTGTGAGAAGGAATTGTAACGGCATGGCTAGATGCACTGCACCAGTAAGGGGCCATCGCTCATCGGCCGCCGCAGCCGATTGTCCTGCATGCGGAGGACGCTATAGCCGATACAGTGGCTATGGCGGGTACAGCAGCAGCTTCGGCTCATACTCTGCTCCTTCCTACTCCGTCCCAGCACGCAGCAGCGGTCGGAGCAGTGGCGGATCGGGAAGTCGAACGGCAAAGCCGCGCTGGTCGAAAGCAGGTTCGGCTGCTTTGTACACTCCCGAACAGGTGCAGGCACTCACACCGGTTCGAGAAAACGTAGAGAACCTTGCGGTCTCGCAACCTGACCTTCGAGACGTGTTCTTATGTCACGCGTGGGATGATAGGCAGGGCTCCGCCAAAGAGCTCCATGATCTGCTCGAAGCTCGCGATGTCCGCGTGTGGTTCAGCGAAAAGGACCTTGGCCTAGGGGTGCCTATGATGAGGGCGATCGACAAGGGCCTGGTGAATTCACGCGTCGGGATCGTTTTGGTGACCCCGGCAATGTTGAAACGCCTCCCGGCGGAAGGTATCGCCGACAAGGAACTTTCTGCCCTACTCCGGCGTGAGCGACTCGTCCCGGTCGTTCATGGAACAACCTACGAGGAGCTTGAGAAAGTCAGCCTGCTGTTAGCCTCTCGAGCTGGGCTGAACACTGCCGAAGATTCTATGGCAGAAGTTGCAACCAAAATCGCCGAACTGGTCGCGGCTTAGCCCCGTCGTGTCGAACTGGAAAACCAAGTGCGGCAGTTCTGCGAGCCACGTTGATCGCCTGTGATCCGCTAGCTTACTCTGTCACTTCGACAAACTTGAAAGTTCCTGTTGTCCCTTGTCACATAGCAGGGCCAATTCGGACCAATAGGCGGCTCAAACAGCTGACCTGAGACCCGCTCCTCGGTGACGATCGGGCAGGTTTTCTCGTTCAACATTGGATCAAGTTCCCTAACCCTTCAACCTCCCCTCACCAGCCCCTCAACAAACTGAAAGATCCTGACCATCGCGAGCGTATCGAGCTTGCAGTACTCTAGGAGGGCCTGTCGTAGTCGCGCCTGCTTCTGTGGATCGGTTTCGTTGATCATCTTGTTCCAGCCATCCATTGCGGCTGTCCCGTCGCCGATCTCCATTCCCTCGTAGCTGAGTTCAGGCACGACAACAGGAAGAACCTTCTTGATGGAAGTCGAACCGTTGAAACGGATATCGACATAGCCCGTCTTGAAGACATCCATTAGATCGACTGTTCGATCGACCAGGCCAAGGAGAAAGTCCCGTTTGTCCGGGAACGCCTGACCCATCTCGTTGTTTCGAGCGTTTTCGAAAGTCTTGTTCCAGGTGACGACGGATCCGTTCGCACCGACGGCGCCTTCCAGGGCTTCCACCAATGGACGGGGGAGTTCCGGCCGATCCGCTAGATATTCGACATGATCGACCCGTCCATCTTCATGGAGGACATGGAGGGAAAACTGAAACGGCAACTGCTGTTGCGGCCCTGTCCCATCAACGACCGGGATTGCGGAAAGGTACGTTTCATAATCCAGAAAATAGAGCGGATACGCCAAGGCGCCGATGAAATTCTCGATGTCCGCTAGATCGACATAAGGGTTCTCGATGTTGTGCGCCCGGACAATCGGCTGCTGGAGGCGTGAAACCTCATCGAGTTCGATCTGATCCAGTCCAAACCGTCCTTCTGCGACGAAGTTCTCCAGCTTCCTGCCAAACAACCGCGGCAGAGAATAAATCGAGTATTCTGGAATGCCCGGGTTGAAGTAGTCGAAGCTGTCGCAATGATGCAATCGACTGAGGTTCAGACATGTACACGAACTCTCGTCAATCGCCGCCTCACCAAGGAGTGACAGCGCCTCGGCAATTTCTCGTTCTGTTTCGTCCAGCAGGCCTTTCACCCGAATGGTTTCGTCAGCGAAGGTAAGAAGGCCCCCCGGATCGATCTCGCCATCACGGACGTAGTCCTTATTCAAGTGAACGATGAATATGTTCCGGACGTCGCGCCCTGCCCTTGTGGCTGCGATCGTCTGAAACGCCGCATCCTTCAGCTGGTTGTGCGGTTTCCCGTCCTTCACACTGGTCGAGGACTTGATCTCGAATATGTCGATCGTTCCGTCCTCGTTTTCCCGGAGCATATCGGCACGGGCATGGAGCCCCTCATTCGTCTCGAATACATCCTGGAACGAACAGGAAGCGGCATCCGGCCACTCCTTGACCAACTGGCGTACATATCCTTCGACCTGATAGCCTTCTGCCGCTAGTTTCTGGGCGAAATCGGAGAACTCTCCCTCTGGGTAGACGTCCGGCTTGTGCTGTTTCAGCCAGAGCGACTTGGGGCAATTCAGATACTGGATAAAATCAGTTTTCGATAACATGTCACTGCCCTCAAGACTCCAGGTACAAAGGCTATAAACAACCATGGAGGATTGGCCGAACCACGGCGCCATCCCATCACAACAGAGAACCTACACCCCCCTGTCGAACCTGAACCTGTTCAGCCTCCTCCAGGGCAATCTGAAACAATTTGGCGAACAGATTACCCGCTTTGCCAACGCAACCAAAGTTTGCAATAAGAACAAGATACCAATCGCAGACTTCGCCTGGAAAATACCTTTGGGAAGACAACGACATAATGATTGCTGATCACCTGACCGACATCGAGCAATTCGACGCCGAACTCTGGACGATAGCCGACAATTTGCGAGCAAATTCCGGCCTCGCTTCGAACGAATATTTCATGCCCATCATGGGGCTCCTGTTCCTCCGCCAGGCCACCAACCGCTACTATGAAGCACTCTCCGCCGTCGAAGCGGACAAAGCTGCGGGAAATATGCCAGACCGCCCCCTCCGGGATGAGGACTTCACCCGCCGCAGGGCGATGATGTTGCCGGAAACGGCCCGCTACGATGTGATCCTTGACCAGCCGAAAGATGGCAGCCTCGGCGAAGCGTTGACCGCCGCCATGGAAGCCGTCGAGGAGCACTTCCCACCGCTGGCTGGACAGCTTCCCAAGGACTACGAGCGGTTCGATGACGAGCTGCTGGAAAGCATGATGCGCAAGTTCGACACCGAGGCTTTGCGCAAGGCGTCGGGCGACGTCTTCGGCCGCATCTACGAGTACTTCCTGGCCGAATTTTCCAAGCAAGGCGCTCACGACAACGGTGAGTTCTTCACGCCACCCTCAATCGTTCAGACGATCGTCAACGTTATCGAACCTGACCACGGCATCGTCTTCGATCCGGCTTGCGGATCAGGCGGGATGTTCGTGCAGTCGAGTCACTTCATCGAGCATGAAGGCGAGGACACGATGAAGCGTGTCACCTTCTACGGCCACGAAAAGAACGAAACGACCGCTAAGCTGGCGCAGATAAACCTTGCCGTACATGGCCTTCAGGGCTCCATTCAGGCTGGAAACGAAGCCATCACCTACTACAAGGATCCGCACGAGCTCGTCGGCAAGTGCGACTTCGTCATGGCCAATCCGCCGTTCAATGTGGACGAGGTCGACGCGGAGAAGGTGAAGAACGACCCGCGCCTCCCGTTCGGCCTCCCGGGAGTGAACAAGGCGAAGAAGGTCTCCAACGCCAACTACCTTTGGATGTCCTACTTCTACAGCTATTTGAAGGACACCGGGCGCGCTGGCGTCGTCATGTCGTCCCAGGCCTCCAGTGCAGGCCGGGATGAGGCAAAGGTCCGGCAGAGGCTCGTAGAGACGGGCGCCGTCGACATCATGATCGATATCCGAGGCAACTTTTTCTACACGCGGACGGTTCCCTGCCAGCTCTGGTTCTTTGATAGAACCAAGGAGGAAGATGCGGCACGTAAGGATCAGGTTTTGATGCTTGATGCGCGGAACATATACCGGAAAGTATCCCGCGCCATTTATGACTTTAGCCCTGAACAGCAAAAAAACATCGCCGCGATTGTGTGGCTGTATCGCGGTCAGACCGATCGTTTCCTGGAGCTGGTGGAATCCTACCTTGCCGAGGCGATTGTGAAAGGTCAGGCAACCAAGGAGCACTTCACTGCGTTCGAGACCGGATTGGCCAAACTGATCGATCTGATGGCGCCGTTTGCGATGGAAACCCGAGATCCGGATCCACTGGCCGAAACATGGACCGAATTGGTAGCCGTCCAGAAAACCCTGAAGGACGATACCGCGGTCTTTACCGCCGAGGTCGCCGCGCGGGCGAAGGACTGGGAAGGCGGCTCAAACGGAAAGCCTCGGGACAATGCGGCACTCAACACGGCACGGGAGGGTCTCCATGCAATGGCCGAGCGCTGCCGGGACCTAACCAAACAGATCGACCTGGCGGCGAAGCTTTCGGTCCGCGTGGCCGATGTGGCGGTGAAGGAACTGGAAGCGCGGGATTCCGACCTCTGGAACAACGCCGAAATCAACAAGGCCAAGCGCGCGCTCGTCGGCACGAACAAGGACAACGATTACGGTGCAAGAGGCGACGTGGTCGAGGCGCTGCGTCAGGCGCGGTATTTTGTCAAGCAGGCCGACTGGCTCCAGGAACGTTTCCCCGACGCGGTGCTGTGCGATGTCGAGGGGTTGGTGAAGCTGGTCAATCGCAAGGATATCGAAGACCATGACTGGAGCCTGACACCCGGACGCTATGTCGGCGTGGCCCCGGATGAAGAGGATGAGGGCTTCGACTTCGAGGAGGCGCTGCGCTCAATCCATATCGACCTGACAAGCCTGAACGAAGAGGCCGAGGAACTGGCTGCACGGATTGCCCGGAACTTTGAGGAGTCTGGGATTTGAGAAACTCTGCTTGGGGATGGCACCCTATCGGCAATCTATGCGCAAAGATCGGGAGTGGAGCAACGCCGCGAGGAGGAGCAACTGTCTATCGTGAAGAAGGCGTCGCGTTCATCCGAAGCCAGAACGTCTATAACGGGCATTTTGCCTATGAAGGCTTAGCCAGGATTGATGAGAAAGCGGCAGACAAACTGCGTAATGTCACCGTCGAACCTGGCGACATTCTCCTGAATATAACGGGAGACTCGGTTGCTCGCAGCTGTCTGGTTCCGAACGATATTCTTCCAGCGAGAGTCAACCAGCACGTCGCCATTATTCGACCAGAACCAAGTAGAATTAATAGTCGATTTCTCTCCTATTTCATGGTCTCGCCGTTCATGCAAAAGACTATGCTTTCACTCTCTGGCGCTGGGGGAACGCGAAAAGCGATTACCAAAGACATGATCGAGCGCTTCTTGGCCCCACTTCCTCCTGTGCAAGTGCAGTCCGAGATCGCCGACATCCTCTCTGCCTACGACGACCTGATCGAAAACAACCGACGACGGATTGCGCTGTTGGAGGAAGCGGCGCGTCTGCTTTATCGCGAGTGGTTCGTCCACTTCCGCTTCCCCGGCCATGAACACGTCCCAATCACCGATGGCCTACCGGAAGGATGGGACATTCATCACCTTTCCGACCTCTGTAATCCTAAAGACGGGATCCAGACCGGACCTTTCGGCAGTCAGCTTCACCAGTCGGACTACACCGAAACTGGTGTCCCGGTGGTCATGCCCAGAGACTTAAAGGGCTTTCGTATCGAAAACGACGGCATCGCACGTATTCCTGAAGAACTCGCGGACAAGCTTGGCAGGCACCGAATGGAAGTTGGCGATACGGTCTATGGTCGCCGCGGTGACATTGGCAGGAGGGCCTTCATCGGCCGACGCCAGGACGGTTTTTTCTGCGGGACTGGTTGTCTCCGCATACGTCCGATATCCTCTCTGATCGATCCGCGCTACCTTTTCGATACGCTCGGCACACCCCAAGTCGCCGGGTTCATCGCCAACCAGGCAAAGGGATCGACGATGCCGAACCTGAGCGCTGGCGCCCTGAAAAAAGTTCCGATCCCGTGCGCGCCGATACGATTGCAGAAGCTCTATGTGGAAGCGGTCGAGCCCCAGTTCGAACTCATGGAAACGCTGGTCGAACAGAACCAGAAGCTCGCCCAGGCCCGAGATCTCCTCCTGCCGCGCCTCATGAGTGGGGAGATCGCCGTGTGATTGCAAACGATGAAGACATTCCCGAATACCTGCGTTCCGAACTGGAACAGGAGGCCGCAAGTTTAAAATCCGCGGATTTTGGTTTGCCGGAGATCAGCAACCGAGATCGTGCTCTATTCCTGATTGACGAAACCGATCTGGAAGCTCAACTGATCGCCATCAAAGGCACGCTGAGGCGCAATACCGAAACGGAGAAGCTCGTCTCGAAGGAAATAAAGGCGCTTGATGCCGACGTCCGCGCCTACGGCGGAAATAGTGACCAATACCAGCAACACCTGGAAGACCAGTGGGTCGACGCAATGCACGGGTCGGTATTTCAAGATGCCGCACATAGCATGTCAGCCGTTGGTATGCTGGCCCCCCTCATTGAGTCGCTGTTTGTGTCAGTTTTTCGCGGTCTAGGCGAGCAGCTCCAGGAGGCCGCTACCGACGACCCACGGGCGACTGCAACCCAAAACCAATACTGGAACCCTCAGATTTACTTTGGCAAGGATGGCCCGAGGGACGACATCGTTGCGGGCATCAAACAGCTCGCTAAGTCGATTGGTCTGCACCCCTTCCTTCCCGACAATTACCAAAAGACCTTCCAGGCTCTATTCGCCTACCGCAACAACATGTTTCACAACGGCTTCGAATGGCCGACAGAAACACGCCAGAAATTTGCCAATCGCATCAAGAATGATGGCTGGCCGGAAACCTGGTTCTCATGTGCCAAGAGCAACCATGAGCCGTGGGTGTTATACATGACCGATGAATTCATCGCTCATTGCCTGAAAATGATTGACCAAGTGCTTGACGGTGTGGGTGAATACCTTTCTCAACCAAAAGGCGATTTAGATTGAGCTGATTTCGTCGAAGAGGGATTGCATGGCCGTCACAGGCATCAACAGTGAAGACCGTCTGGTTCAGAAAACTTTCGCAGACCACCTTGAACAGAAGCTCGGCTGGGAAAGCGTCTACGCTTTCAACCAGGAGACCTTCGGCGACAGCGGCACCCTCGGGCGAAAAGACACCAAAGAAGCGGTTTTATCACGCGACCTGCGCGAGGCGCTCCAACGCCTCAATCCGGACCTCCCGGACAAAGCCATTGATCATGCCATGCGGGAGCTGACCGTCTATGACGTCAGCCGTTCCCTAGTTCAGCACAATCGCGACTTCTACCGCCTTATCCGCGGCGGCGTCCCTGTCACCTACAAGGACAAAAACGGCCGACAGAAATCCGCCCGCGCCCGGGTCATCGACTTCGACAATGCGCCCGGTTCGAACCGTTTCCTCGCCGTCCGCGAACTGAGGCTGACCGGGATCCGGACCCCCAATTACAATCGCAGGGCGGATCTCGTCTGCTACGTCAATGGCCTGCCTGTCGTCTTCATCGAGTTGAAGGCGGTCTACAAGAACATCCGCACAGGCTTTGACGGCAACCTCTCCGACTATATGGACGAGAACGTCATCGCCCAAGCCTTCCATCACAACGCATTCCTGATCGTGTCGAACGGAGATCGCGCCCGCTATGGTTCCATCACCAGTACCTGGGAGCACTTCAACGAGTGGAAGCGCCTCGACGAGGATGACAAGGGAAGCGTGGACGCCGAGAGGCTCCTCAACGGCATGTTGGCTCATGACCGTCTCCTCGACCTCCTGGAAAACTTCATTCTCTTTGACGAAAGCAAAGCGGGTACAACCCGAAAGGTCGTAGCTCGAAACCACCAGGTGCTCGGCGTAAACCGTGCAGTCGCTTCCGTGGTGCACCAGGAAGAAATCAAGGCGGACTTGCCAGCTGGCCAGAGGCTTACGCACCGGGTGGTTGAACTGCCCCTGGAACGTAAGGCTCCAGCCAAGCGCAAGGCCAAAGCCGATGATGCAAAGTTGGTCGAAGCAAAGGCGGCTCTCCCGTCCTTCGTTCCCGACGGCCCAGTCGAAATCATCGAACGCGCCCATCCCGACCTTGGACGGCTCGGAGTGTTCTGGCACACACAGGGCAGCGGCAAGTCCTATTCCATGGCCTTCTTTACGGAGAAGGTACGCCGGAAGGTTCCCGGGAATTTCACCTTCCTCCTGATGACGGATCGGCAGGATCTCGACAGTCAGATTTACAAAACCTTTGTCGGCTGCGGCATTGCCGGAGAAGATACGCCTCGCGCCTCCTCCGGAAATGCGCTGGAAAAGGTGCTGAAGGAAAACCATCAATACGTCTTCAGCCTGATCCACAAATTCAACAAGGACGTCAATCCGAAGGAGCCCTACAGCGAACGCGACGATATCATCGTGGTGTCCGACGAAGCCCACCGGACCCAAGCCGGACGGCTCGCCCGGAACATGCGTTTGGCTCTACCGAATGCCGCCTTCATCGGTTTCACCGGAACGCCGTTGTTCAAGCAGGACGAGATCACCAAACGGATTTTCGGGAACTATGTGTCACGCTACAACTTCAAGCGCTCCGAGGAGGACGGCGCGACGGTTAAGCTGGTCTACGAAAACCGGGGGGAGAAACTCGGTGTCGCCCGGACAGATCTGAACGATCAGATCGCGGCGAAGATCGAAGAAGCGGAGCTTGACCCGGATCAGGCAGCACTGCTCGACAAGCTCTTGGGTAAGGACTACGAGATCATCACCGCCGATGAACGTCTGGACAAGATCGCTGCCGATTTCGTCGAGCATTGCGCCACACGATGGGAGTCGGGCAAGGCCCTTTTCGTCTGCATCGACAAGATCACCTGCGCTCGCATGTATAAGCGGATCAAGCCACGGTGGAAGGCCAAGACCGCCGAGATTCGCGAGGCTGAAAAGGCAAAAGGCGCCGAGGCCAATGCCGCAACGGTTCCACAGATTCAGGCTCAGCTAAACGATGAGGCGGCGAAGCTGAAGCGGCAGGCTGACTGGATGGACGAGACGATCATCCAGATCATCATCAGTGAAGCCCAGAATGAAGTGAAAGACTTCCAGAAATGGGGCTTCGACATCATCCCTCATCGGGCCTTGATGAAGCAGGGGTTCGAAACGGAAGGCGGAGACCGTGTCGACGTCGAGAGCGCCTTCAAGAATCCCAAACATCCGTTCCGCGTCGTGATTGTCTGCGCCATGTGGCTCACAGGTTTCGACGTGGAGAGTCTCTCGACGCTGTACCTCGACAAGCCCATGAAGGCCCATACGCTCATGCAGGCTATTGCCCGTGCGAACCGCGTGTACCCGGGCAAGGATTTCGGCCTGATCGTCGACTACAACGGCATGCTGAAGAGCCTGCGAGAAGCCCTGGCTCAATACGCCTTGGGCGATGACGGATCTGGAGAGGAAGAGATCGTCGCACCGATCGAAGAGCGGGTTCAGGCATTGATCGAAGCCCTGGAAGCCACTGAAGACCACCTGAAAAAGCTCGGCTTTGATCCCGCAACCTTGATTGGGTCTACGGGATTCACCCGCATCAAAGGGATCAAAGATGCCGAGGAGGCTGTCTACACGACAGATGAAACCAAGCGGCGTTTTGAAGTGATGGCCCGCCAGGTGTTTATGCGCTTCAAGGCCTTGCTGATGGAACCGTCGGCTTTCGCCTATGCCGAGCGGCACGACAATATTGAGGCGATCTACAAGAAGCTCACCGAGCGACGGGACACTGCTGATGTCACCGAGTTGCTGAAGGAATTGCATCGGATCGTCAATGCGGCGATCCGGACGCAGGCTCCCGGGGAAGACCAGGCCGAGGGTCTGACTTTTGATCTCAGTAAGCTAGACATGGAGCGGCTGCGCGACGAATTCGCCAAGAAGGTCCGCCACAAGGCAACCGCCGTCCAGGACATCCGGGAGATCGTGGAAGCGAAGCTCGCCCAGATGCTGGCCCGCAATCCCACTCGGATGGATTACCAGATCAAATACGAAGAGATAGTCGCGGCCTATAACGCCGACAAAGATCGCGTCAGTGTGGAAGAGACTTTTCGACGCCTGACGGAACTCATGAATGAGCTTGACGAGGAACAGAAACGGGCCGTTGAGGAGGGACTGAACGAGGACGAACTTGCCATGTTCGACCTTCTGAAAAAGAATGACCTGACGAAAGCAGACCGCGAAAAGGTCAAACAGGCCAGTCGCGATCTCCTGACAGCGATCAAGGACCAACTGGCGAAGCTCGACCATTTCTGGGAAAAAGAGCAGACCAAGGCGGAGGTCAAGACGTTCATTCTCGACAAGGTCTATATGAGCCTGCCGACGCCGCCATTCTCGACCGAGGACAAGGAGGCATTGGCCGAGAACGTCTATGCACATGTCTGGCAACAGGCCGTGAGTGGAGGCTTTGCGACAGCGGCTTAAAGCCGTTCATGACGTTAAGGGGTGCAACGACGCCAGTTTTCTGCGGAACGGTGTTTATTGCCTTGGACGCACTCCGGTACTCGCCGTAATCCCCCACGACCGAATTGGCCACAATCCATCTGCTTTTTTCTCAACGGTGAAATGCAGATTCTTCGGGATGCCATTTTCGAAAGACCTCACCAGATCCGAAAACTGTGGCCGAGTAACATTAAGCTCAAGATTCAGCAGCGGAAAATTGGCCGTCTGATGAAAAAAACCGGCGTCCTGGACCTCAGGTTTTAATGGCGTAGGCGCCACAACAGCGATTGTCGCAGGCCAAATCTCATCAGCATCATGATGTTTCAAGGCTGCCGACAGGATCACGTAAGAAAATTCAACCGATTGCCTAGGCGGTCCATCCTGAACCTCCTGACCGAAATAAACTGAACTAATCCCTATCACCTCGCCTTTCCAATGGCCCGGTTCAGCTTTACGCCTCAGCAAATTTCGTTGCTTGATCGTGTCTTTCTTTTCCATACCAAGAAACCGCCCTAACTGTCATTTCTGACAATATTATCGCTCTCATTAACGTTTTGTCCGGGAAGTTCCGGAAAAACCGGTTCTGCCGCAAACGCAGGACCCGGAACGATGCCCGTAGAACACCTATATGTCGTTGATACCTCTATATTAAGTGAGCTCGCCAAGGATCCGTGCGAACAGGACAGTTCGTTGCGTAACTGGTTAACTAAGGTCTCTCCGGACACGCTCCACGTGCCTTATGGGGCTGCGCTGGAAATCGAGCGTGGGATTCATCGGCTGAGAGACGTGAATCCTCAAAAGGCCGCGCAGCTGGACCATTGGTTCGAGGAGCTGATCAGCTGCAAGCTTCCCTTTTTACCCATGACGAGACGCGCAGTCAGGCTTCATGCCGAGATGACCTCGGAGAAGGCACTGAAGCATTTCTGGATAAACGATCCCAGGTGTCGACGGCCCCGGCCTTGTCAGGATCTCGCGATCGCGGCTTCCGCTATCGCCCATGACGCCTGCGTCGTCACCCGCAACGTCTCCGATTTCGAGCTCATCGGCCGATACTTCCCCTTGCCCGGAATACTCAACCCGATCGATCAGACAAACGTCTTTGAGACCCCTATCTCGCCAACCACCTTCCACTGACCACCCGAAGGAAAATTGATAATGACCGTTATGAACACTACACGCCGCAACCAAGACGCCAATGCCGATGAGGCGATAATAGGCGCCATACGGCGCTCCTCTCCCATTTCACATTCTCGACTGCATGGACTTCGTTCGCAGTCGAGATACGTCGTATCTCTGAGCATGGACCCTGCAAGTCATGAACAATCTCGTATCCAACTTCCGGCACATCACTCCGTTTGATCCGGAAACACTTTTCTCGCTCGCCAAAGACCTTCGGGCATTTCAGAGGATCGGCCACCCGACCGGCACCGATCTCCCCGCCGCTCCGGTGATTTCGAACTGGAGCCGCACTCTACTCCCTCACCCCGCCATTATCGGTTCCCTGAACCACATAACGGTTCTCCAGCCCGTCTTCGCCATAACGGACGACCGTTCCTGGGCACTGGTGAGCAGCGGTTGGACCCGCCTCGACGGACACGTCGATGAAAGCTTGTCCATAGGCCGCCAGCCACGCTGAAAATCATGAGCGCAATCTCTGTCCGGAAGGACGACTTGCGCCGGCCATCTGACGCCGCCTGAAGCAACATCACGTCGCATCTCGAAATCCGCAGTCTCCTGTGCCTGTCCGTAATCGGCCGCGCACGGAACGACGCCATTTGTCCAAGAGCACATTCATGAACAGATCCACAATCCGGGCGTTGGAGCGCCCGACGAACACCGGTCTTCTCATTGCCCGCATGGCTGTTCGGCAAGCGCTTCGCCACGCTCCCGGAATCCGAAACCGGGACGCCTACATCATTGGCGTCCTGTTACCCGATGACATCGACACCAAGATTTACGAGACCGCTCTGGAGATCGAACTCCAGCGGACGGAAAATGGCGCCTGGAAAAAGAACGTCGGCCCAAGCTTTCATTACTTTCTCGACGAACCGGAAGACGGAAAATTTCGAAGGCGTGTTCCCTTCGAGGAATACTCTCTTTCCAGGAGCATCGAAGATCACCAACGGCTCATAGCAATCGGAACACCCAAACATCCCATGCCGGACAACTTCTTGAGCGTCGCCGAGAACGTTATCGAGATCCGGAAGGATCCGATCCATATAGGCGCAGCCATCTTCCTATTGAAATGTCATCGCCTTCCGAAAGTTGATTGCCAACGCTTGATCGCAAACAGTCTGACCGACCTCGGAACCACCTTTCGTGGAAACCGCCCAATTGGCTCTGCCATCGCGCTGCTCGACGCCTTGACGGTTGCTAGTACCTCCCGGCTACCCATCGATGCGAAAAACGACCCCGCACCACGTTTAGAAGACACGCATGGATACGGACAAGCGCAAGCGTGGGGCCTTGAACTGGCGCGAGACCTCACCGACTGGAAGAGCGGAGTCCTGTCCTGGTCCGATGTTGATCGAGGCGCGCTTCTGGAGGGAAGGCCTGGAACCGGGAAAACCCGCTTCGCAAAATCACTCGCAGTAACCTGCAACGCAAATTTCGTAGAGTGCTCACTCGCCAAGACTCAGGCAAAGGGACATCTCGGCGACATGCTTCGAGCAATCGGTCGTGCATTCAGCGAAGCTCGAAAGAATACCCCGGCCATTCTGTTCGTCGATGAGTTCGACGCGATCGGAAACCGGGCGTCACTATCTTCTGAGCATGGAGATTACCTCAGACGCGTCATCACCGGCATGCTGGAATTCATCGATGGCGCCGAACCGCGTGAAGGCGTCGTCGTAATCGGGGCTTGCAATTCCCTGGAGAATATCGATGCCGCCTTCCTCCGTCCGGGACGGCTCGATCGAGTTATCCGCATTGATCCACCTGATCTGGCTGCGCGGCAGAAAATCTTCGCGAAATACCTCGGGACTGAACTTCCGGGAGAAACGCTGCTTGAAATCGGTCAACGGACCGAAGGCTGGACAGGGGCGGATCTTGAACGCCTTGCTCGTGACACGCGCCGGAAAGTGAGACGATCGGGAACCGCTATCGAAAGCACCCAGGTGCTGGAGCAGCTCTCTGGCACCGTCAGGAAATCCAGCTCTATCGAGCTCGAACGTTACGCGGTCCATGAGGCTGGTCATGTAATCGCGGCCTACTGTCTACAAGACATCATGCCTGTGGCGGTTTCGATCCAGGAGTTCTATCGCAGGGATGCGGGCGAAACTGCCTTGAGCGGCGGCGAAACCATTCTCATCAGGAAGGAAAGAGCCTTTCAGCTGCGTTCGGACTATCTCAATGAGATCGCGGTGGCTCTTGCCGGACATGCCGCAGAAAATCTCGTACTTCAAGTTCCTTCCGACGGTGCGGGCGTCGCAACGGGGTCCGATCTCGATCACGCTACTTTCTTGGCCGCCCGCTTGCTGGCGAGTTCCGGAGTTGGAGAAAATCTCGTGTTCCGGAGCGAAGGTGCCCGAGACAAACTTCGTCAGATCCTCAAATTCGATACCGGTTTCGCCAAGGCGTGCGACGACATCCTCAAGCAGCAGATGAAGGAAGTGGCCGAACTCCTTAAGCAAAATGAGCCCCTCCTCCGAAAATTCTCAAGATCCCTCCTTGAAAGGAAGAAACTCTCGAGGGGCGATATCGCACGTCTGCTTGAGGGAGCTGGTGCGCGCGTCGAGACGCCGGTTGCCCTGGAGATTTGAAATGTCCGCTAATCAAATCAAATTGCGCCGACCCCATTCGCAAATGATTTCCCATTCGGCCGGGTATCGCTGTCGCCCCGACAGCAGGCATGATAGGAGGCGCGTCCCTCGGAAAGCACTCCCGTGCTTACTGAGATCGGCTTCATTGACTGGCCGTTGCCAGCAAGACAAAGGAGGCAGCCAACATGAATATCTCTTATCCGTATCCGGCACCTTCCGAAGCCGCCTACGAAACTCCTCGCTCGATAGCGTGACTTCAGACCCGTCGGTTCCCTCCGGGATCGACTGGCCGAACCTCACGTATCCCCAATTCCGGGGTTGCGGCTTCAGCCGCTTGTAGACGAGGAGAATGAACTTGGCACATTCCACCTGACAGCATTTTCAACCGTCATCCTTTTGACGGTCAACTCGGCGCGGATTTCCTGACGCAGAGGTCACACTCGCCCACCGGGCGAGTGTGATCCGAGGTGTCCTCTCCGCGTCTGAATTTCCGATGAAAGACACCCCTCCATTCGACTGCGTCACCACCGGTGACGCAGACCGGAGCCGTACGTCTTTTTCCCGGTCCATCTGCGACTTCCTTCCGCGGCAAAGGCCGGCGTTCACAGCCAACCCTCGCCGCACCGGATTTCGCCTGGTTCCTGGGACTTGCCATTTGCCGGAGCCCGATCGTCGGGTGGCCCGGTGCAGAAATTGGAACGCAGTCATGTACAACAACAACCAGGAAGTTTTGGAACTTATGAAGCTCCCGGCCCACCAGCGCGGCCGTGCCGCCGCCGGTCACTCCGGATCCGGCCCGGACTGCTCCATACCGAGGTTGTTTCCAGTTATTCTGAAGAAATTCCAGCAATGGCATTTGTCTGCGACCCCAGCGTCGCCCAGAGGAGCATTCCCCCAAAGGACCGTGGTTCGTCCGTCGGTTTCGTCATCGATCCATTCCGCTTTAGGCAAATCTGGTACGAGAGTGACATCGAAATGAAGGTTTTGACCGTCTCGATCGTCGACAAAGAAGTGGTCGCCGTGCTGGAGCAACAGAAGGTCCGCTATCTACGGAACGGTGTTCTGAAGGATCACACCATTGATGTTATCCAGCACTTCAATTGCGGTTTGAGACGCGCGGTCTTCGTGAAATACGATGAGGATGTCGAAGGATCTGAACTGAAGGAGATTGTCCAAGCGATTGCCGACTATGACAACGAGCATATCGCTGATGATTTCGTCATCATGACTGAAGAGGACATCAACATCCTCGACTTTGAGAATGCCGAAGAGATCATCGAATCAGCAAAGGAGAGCAATTCTGCAACGCGGAAGACAGTGATCGACGCATTGCCAGACATGCCTGATGTCGTAACACCCTACGAAATCGGCATGTTCACAGGTCTCGGCAGATCGGCAGAAATCGCATCCATTGCTCTGCTTCAGTCTGGAGTTCTCCAGCTGTACGACCATGAGCCGATCGACGTCCACAGTGCTCTTATCAACACTGGTAAATTTGCCGCGTAGATTTTGAGCGCCAACGTTAATCAGATAATCAACACCACCAATTAGGTTGCATGCTCCAAGCGAGCATGCCCATTGGTTGTTCTTGAGTTTGTTATGAGTAACGCACAGTATCGCCCTTTTGTATTCACACCTCACGACCGGATTGTCATCGACAGCGCCCACTACAGATCAGTCGGAAAAGACAATCGTTCTCACATTTTGCAGTTGGTCAACGGCGACATTGTCGAAAACCATTTTATCATAAAATCAGACACAGAGATCGCTACGCTTTTGCGTACGCATCGCCTTCGTTGCGAACATGACTACTTCGCCCGGACTGCGGCAAAACTGAAAGCTCGCAACGATACCTCCAACCTCTATGACTGCGACGAGAAGCAACTGAGGGCCATTCTCTGGAAAAAAGAATGGTGCGATCGCTTCAATGACGCCCGTTTGGAATCGAAGATCGAAAACCGGCCGACCATGTCCCTCAAGTCACTGGGTGATTTCATCGAGAGCCGGAAAGGTCCGATGTACGATTGGTACGTACAGATCTACGGCGAACGTCCGGAAAAGGGCCGCATCATAGCTGGAACGGGCACGCGCAAGGAGTTCGCATATCCGAGTGCCAGCACCCTCCGTAATTGGCTACGAAACTACCGCAAATTCGACGAGCGGGCGGAAGCTTTCAAGACAAACTATCATCGTTGCGGAAACCGAAATCAGCTCGATGAAGTCGTCGGCAAGGTTATAGAGCAGTGCGTCAAACGCTATGCGAGTGCCAGCAAACCTGCAATGTGCGACATTTACTGGGACGTAGAGCAACGCCTGTTCTACCTAAACCAAGAGAGGAAAGACAAACCAGCTCTCTCGGTTAGCTACAAGACCGTCCGTCGCCATATCCATAAAATTCCACCTTTCATCAAGGATGCCGGGAGAGAGGGCATCGACCGCGCAACAAGGCGATATGCGGTCGTTGGTCGAGGAATGCAGATAAGGAAATACATGGAACGGGTCGAGATCGACGACTGGGAAGCCGACTTGTTCGTCCTCTTGAAGGAAACCAGTGTCTGGTCGCAACTGTCGCCTGCCGAACGCAAGAAAGTTGAAAGAGCACGGTGTACGGTGACGGCCGCGATCGACGTCGCGACGAAATGCATCGTCGGCCTCAACGTCAGCCCGCGTAGTCCCTCGACGGCAACGTCCAAGGCAGCAGTCAGACGCATCCTCACCGACAAAAATGATCTGAGAAATTGGGCCGGCGCAAAGAACGAGTGGCCGATGCACGGGCGCCCCCGAAGGATCGTTTCTGATGGCGGCCCCGCCTTCCGCGGAAGTTTCTCAGCATCTTTGGCCCGCCTCGGAATCCCCCAGCAGATACCGGAGAAAGATCCGCGGAAAAGAGGAACAATCGAAGCCTTCTTCCGGGGTCTGAAAAAATACTGTCGCCAGTTTACAGGCCAATCGTTCGCGAATGTTGTCGAACGCGGTGACTACGCTTCAGAAGCAAAGGCGAGCCTCACCTACGAGATATTTTACAAGACACTGATCCATTACGTCGTCGACGTTTATCACAACACACCTCATCGTGGTCTTGGAGATCGAACGCCAAAGCAACAGTGGGAGAAACTCACAGGTGGCGCGAAGACTGTGCCCATTTCGGGCGAGAACCTAGCCGCCTGCCTTGGCCTGTATGTGCCCCGAAAGATCGATAAACATGGAATTCTCGTGCACGGCATCAGTTATGTCAGCGAGGAATTAGGGGAGCTCCACGGACTGACCAAAGGCAGCCACGTCGACGTGTTCGTCGACCAATTGGATCTCGGCCGGGTGTTCGTCCTACCATCACGAGAGCATCGCGCAAAGCTCGGCATTTCCGACGACGCTCCCCTGCTGGCCGTCCCGACACCTGAAACTGGCTTCAACGGCCAAACGTTGGCGGAATACCTCACCACCAAAGCCGAATTGAAGGAAATCATCAAAGCAACTCAGAAAGCCGATCAAGAGATCCGGATCGAAGCCTTCTCGAAAATTCTGGAGACGAGCCGAGAAGCTCGGAAGAAGGCGGGCTTGGAAGAAGACGCGCTGACCCAGGACCAATACGACAAGCTGATTAGAGCGCTCGACCGGCTTGGAAGAGCAGCTCTTCGACGGCCCAATTATTCAAAGACGCCAGGAAAGTCTGCAAGGCAGATGGGTAAGACGATCAGTTCGTCGAAGAAACGAGGACAACGAAATTCTTCCGAGAACAAAGCTGGTGGTGAAACGCCTGACAAGTATCAGAAATATCGTGGCGGCATGAACAAATACGGTGATGACGAATGACCAAAGCAATAGAGACGTTCAATGGCACGAATGAGCGGGATGCGTTATGTGCCGAAGACGACGATGCCTATCTGGAAAGCATCTCCGCCCTCATGTCACCTGAATTCAACGCCATCAAGCCCCGTCTTGAACGAGTGAAGAGCGTCTACGTCTCATCCCGTCGCGACAAGTTCCTCGCGAAGCAGCTTCGCCGCTTGCTGGAACATGCTTTGACCAAAAAGAATGGCAGGCGCGATGATGGACGTGTCCTTTTTATCACCGGAGAGAGCGGTGCTGGAAAAACACGAGCGATCGAAAACCTCTTCAGTGTTGAGCCAGCTCTTCAACCAAAGAACACTTCGATCGGAACGATCCACCCGGTCATTTCCATAACCCTATCCGGTCCCGGCACGCTGAAGACCCTCGCAGTCGACATTCTGAGAGCTGCCGGTTATGACGCGAGCCACAACCGCCAACAGAATGAACTCTGGGATCTTCTGCCGGCGCAATTGAGACACCGCAAGGTCCTTCTCATACACATTGATGAAACTCAGCATATGCTGAAGCAGACGGAGGCTGACCGCGAACGCAAGAACCTCGCGAATGCCCTCAAGGGCCTCATGAATGCACCCGACTGGCCTGTGAGCTTCATAATGTCCGGACTTCCGCGAACAACAGAACTAGCCTCTCTGGATGAACAATTCGAAAGGAGAAGCAAGTTTGCGCTCTTGCCGGATGTCTCCTTTCCAGAAGACGAGGATATTATCCTGGATATCATTTCCCAGCTCGCAAAAGCGGCCGATCTGGGCGCAGAAGAGATATTTGAAAGCGATATTCCGGAACGCATTACCCACGCTGCGAACAACCGCTATGGGCGCATCTCAACCGTCATGACATCGGCAATTCATGTTGCGCTGACAAAAAACGCGAAATCCCTGAACCGGGAACATTTCATCGAAGCGTATTTTGAACTTAGCGAGACCCTCGATGACCCGGACCGCAATCCGTTCCTGATAGACAACTGGAAGCACCTGAACCCCGGATCATTCCTGTATAAAAATGGTGTTCTCCGATGAGTGCAGATCCACGTGCACGGTCCGCATGTGGTTTCCGCCATCGACATGAAGATTTGGAGCCCGCGGTCGGCTTTGCCTCTCGGCTCGCCCGACTGAACGGGCGACCGCTTCGATATTTCCTTGCAGATACGGGAATACCGACCAGAGGCCTCGAACAAGCTGACGAGAGCGCCATCAGGGCAGTCGCCCAACTTGGCGGAACCAACGAGAACGAACTTCTTCGCTCTACACCTGTCCGCTCGTCGGAAGGAAAGCGTTTCTACTTAGGCGGTGAGGTCTTCGACTCCCGTTCGATCCACCGGACGTACTTTCGGTTCTGTCCGCATTGTGTTCGGGAAGACCATGCAACCTATGAAGGACCGGTGATCGCCCGCCCTTGGCTGCGGCTGGGATGGATACTCGCTCCCATACGATCCTGTCCGAAACACGACGTCCTTCTGGTTCGAACAGACCCGAAGCGTCAAAGGTATCAATATTTCGATTTTTCCAAGACCCTAGATGCCTACCGCACCGAGCTTGAGCAGCTTGCGAGAGACGCCCGCCCCATGCCCCCTTCCTCATTTCAGAAATGGTTGTTGGCTCGTATCAGGGGAGACGCGAACGAGAGCACATGGCTGGACGATGTTCCGGCATACGCCGCCATCGCATTCTGTGAAGGGCTTGGCGTTTCTACCCTTCATCCACCGAAGGTGAAAACCAGCCAGCTTACCGAGGTTGATTGGGCAGCAGCCGCAGAGACCGGTTTCCTGATCGCCAGAGACGGTGAGACGTCGATCCGATTGCAACTCCAGAAGCTGAACGACGCGCAAGTGAACACCAAGGGCGTCCTTGGCCTTCGAGACACTTATGGTCACGTCTATGATGTTTTGCGAAAAACGACCGATGATCCGGGATACGAAAAACTCCGGAACACCGTCAGACAGTTCGCGATGGAAACGTTGCCGCTTGCGACCGGCACAGTTGTCTTGGGGGATGTCGTCGGCAAACAGACCGTCCACTCCATCCGGTCAGCGGCGATGGCCGCCAACGTACACGCCAACACCATGCGCAAGATATTCGAACGGGAAGGTTTCCATGGTGACATGGACATCTACTCCATTCCGGATCACCGGGTCATTGCCTCCAACGAGAAACTTCTCACGATCATCGCGGAGCTGCGAGAGGCAGTATCGACCCCAGTTGTCATGGACCGCATGCAGATCCCCAAACACTACCTGAATAGCGTGATCGAACAGGGGTATCTGCGAACCGTCACAGGATCCGACCAACGCTCGAACGCAAAACACCAGTTCCTGCCTCAGGATGTGACCAGTGCGCTGACGGCAATGTTCGATGGTGCGGAAATGGTTTCTGGACCTTCCGATCGGCAGATGACGGTTCCGGAAGCGCGAGCAGCGGCCGTGACGTCGATCGATTTCATCATGAGCCTGGTGTTCGAGGGGAACCTGAAATGGAAGGGACGGCTTCCGGGACCGGAGATCTTTCCCAATCTGCTGGTCGACGTCGACGAAGTCATTGAGCAGGTCCGTCGCGAGGCCAAGGGCTCCGGTATTCCGAAGCACCAGATCGACGAGCACGTTCCCGGGATCGGAAAGCATGTCCTGAAGTTCATCGAGGCCGGAGAACTCGAGTTGGTCGAAGAGTACAGCCCAGACGCCCGACGGATGGTGCCAGTGGTCTCCCGTGAGAGTGCTGACGCATTTGTCGCCAGATATGTGTCTCTGGGTGAATTATCAAGGAACCGCGGGCTCCATCACAAGCAGGTCCGGAAGATCCTGAATTCAGTCGATGTCCAGACGGCATTCGATACAGCTCGATTTGGCGTGTTTGTATATGACAGGAGCCAAATTCTCACAGCCGAAAGAACACGTCCACAGATGTGGGACCAATAGGTGCTTTATTCGACCCAAAGTCCTGTAACAGCAGGCTTCAGTTCGGCATCGAACGGCTGAAATTTCCCATTGCTTTCAACCCCCATCTTCCCGCACGAATAATCCCGAGCAACCCATGAACACGTTTGGGATACGGCATGACCCGGAACGCTAAGGTATTACGTCGTTTGTCCGGACACGTATTAGCGCCTTAAGACAACCCAATTTGGCAAGATTGATTACGGGGTGGCGGCTTACGTGATGAACCCGAGACGCACGCTACCTTGACGTAAAAGGGGCAAATTGCGACCCTCGTTTCTAAATGGAGGCCTTCACGATGGCTAAGTCTATTGAACTTGGCGACGATGTGATGTCGCTCGTGCGCCGCGAGGCAGGTCGGTCGCCGAACAGATCACACATTGGCTACGTATCGGCCTCGCCATCGAAATGCCCGGCACATTCGACGACGCCAACATAGCAGCAGTGCTCGCCGGCGAACACGAGACCACCTGCCTGACCGAACTGGAAAAGGCAGTTTGGTCGAAGAGGTTCCTGGAGAAGATGTCGGAACCAGGTCCCGGTGAGGAAGCCTTCTTTGCGGAGCTACGTAAGAGCGGCAACGCCTTCGACCTTGATGTTTTAGGCGAAATCGTCTGCACGGATGCTCAACCTCATAGATGAGTCCTCCGCGCAGAAGAGGATTGGGTCCAAAGTCACGTCCTTTGCCGTTCGAGCATTCGCGATCGGACCGCATTGCATTGCCGCTATAACCCTTGAGACTCTGACTTCCTGGTCTGGAAACTGCTGTTCTTAGGCATCGGGAGGGATGATTTCGGCTCCGTCAATCTGCTCCACACCTGCGGGCAGGAGAAGTTGCTCCAGCCAACCGATTGCGTTGCCCCGCTCGGAGCAATAAGCAAAATATGCTCGCTGCATGGCGCGGGTAAAGGCGACGAAGAATGAATTGAGCTCTTCACCTCTATCTGGCGAAAGGCTCCACCATGTCCGAGCATCGAGCCCAAAGAATATCATGGTGTGAAATTCTAGACCCTTGCTCTTGTGGATTGTCATGAGTGAGACTTGGTCCTTGCCTTCGAAGCGATCAAGGACGCCTCTCCAGTCCTCAGCATTCTCTACACATTCTCGCAGAAGTACCTGAAAGCCGTTGCGCACGCGCTGAAAATCAGCGTCGCGCCGATATTCGGGGTAGGCCTGACGCAGCCGATCGACCCCGGCGAATCCCAGAGCCTGCGCGAACAGCCGGTCGGCCACTTCTGGATCAGGCTGTTCGTCACGCATTGTCTGTCGAAGGTTCCTGGAGAACTCTCCGATCTCGCGCTGCAAACGTTCCTGCCCGGTCTCATCTTCCGGGCTGGTGCCGGCCAACGCTTGCAGACGCTCCTGCGTCGCGTTCCAGGCGTCCGGGTCGCGCGAGCATGCTCCCAGCCGCAAGAGCGGAAGAAGAACTTCCGTAAGAGGCTCGGCTAACAAATCCTGGATGGCGATTTCGCCGACGTTCCTAGCAAGATTTCGCAGTGTCAGGTCGTGGTCTCGAAGAACCGGCGCAAGTTCGTTTTCGACGTCGTTTGCGCGCATACGCACAAGGATTGCGACGTCGTGCGGGGCAATGCGGCCCTCATCGACTTCGCTTCTGATCCATCGCGCTATCTGCTCGGCTTCCTGCTCGCGGCTGTCGAAGCGCCAGATGGCCGCTGTATCGCCCTCGACCGCCAGCTCGCCGCGGGCCTCGACTTCCTCGACATCGGGATCGATCTGCCGTGCGATGACATGCTGAACCGCAACCAGGGCTTCGTGTGATCTCCAATTCCTGAGAAGCGCATGGCGAACGGCATTGAAATCGGCGGTAAATTCGTCGAACGCGCTATCCATTGCGCCTGCCCAGCCCATAATCTTTTGCTTGTCGTCTCCGACAGCGGTGAAGACAGAATTGCTGCCTCTGAAAGCGGCATTAACGAGACTGTATTGCGCATAAGTCGTATCTTGGAACTCATCCAGAAAAACAAAGGGATAGGTTAGACGCAGAGCGCGCTTGATCCTTGGATTTGAGCGCAGCATGTACTCAACTAGGCGATTGATCATCGCAAAAGAGATCAGTGCGCCGCCCGGCATGGCGTTCTGGTCATCCCAGTAGGCCCGAAGCAACTCTCGTGCGCGCGGATTCTCAACGGTTTCTTCAAGCGGCAGCGTCGCGCGTGCGACCGCTCGTTCAAACCGGTCTGCACTGACGTCCTGGCGGCCGTGCCTGCGCAGGAATAACTCAAAGTCTCTTCGTGTGGGAAAGGCGATACTATAGTCGGCTGGCGGTCGATAAGCCTCGGGGATAGCGAGGCGGAAGTGATCCAGCATGTGCTTCGTAAATGCGTCGAACGTCATCGAATGAAATCTGCGGGCCTGGACCGCTGGGCAGCGCTGGCGAACCCGCGCTGCAAGGTTTTGAGCGGCATCGCGCTTGAAGCTGATCGCAAGAATGCGCTTTGGCTCTGGACAAAGACCGGTTTGAAGGAGATAGGCGGCCTTCTGCGCCAGAAATTCGGTCTTGCCCGCTCCGGCTCCAGCAGTAACGCAAACGCTCTGCGCTGTCTCTCGAAGAGCCTCCCAGGCTCGCGGCTCAAGGTCAGCAACGCCTTGTGGCAGCCAATCTTCCGGCGCGACTCGCATCAATCATCATCCGGCTCAGGAAACAAAATGTCTCTGACATGATCGATCAAAGCGCGAAGTTCCGGAGGAGCGTGGCGCGAAAGGTCTCGACGTCTGATCCTGCTCAGCGCGGCGAGATGAGTTTCCGGCTTACTGCGGCTCAGGAAAAGATATGGATACCAAGCGAAGCTATCGTCCCATTGGTCGTCCTCGTATATATCTGGATTCCCATTGGTTTTGAGAACCACATTCTTTTTTTCGGCAATCGCCTTCGCGGTTGTCCGGGGGCCTCGCCCGCCCGGATTTGGGTGCTGGTAGGCAGCAGGAAACGCCTGCAACATCGCGAAATCAAGATCGATGGGGTCGGAAAAGAAGACGCCTTCATGCTTAAGTGTCTGAAGCCAGTCATTGACCTCCCAGTCTTCGAGAACATCCTCATCGGCCAGATCTTCGAGAGAATTGAGATTGATCGTGCCATTGACGACGAGGGGATTTGCGGTCAGATCGCGGCCCACCTGTTCGAGAGCAGCGAACGCGGTTCGAATCATGTTGGCTCCGCCATGGGCGCGGCCTAGATCAAAATCCAGCAGCGTGGCGTAGGGTATGCCGAGATCGCTGAGCAGTCTCCAAAAGTGCGAGACATAGCGTCCACCCAAGGGAACCACTGGAACAAATGACGGGTCAAGTGGTACGCCTCTGGCTTCTGCAAGCCGGGGCACGACGATCCGCTCCGAGTCCCCCTCCGCCAGGATCACGAACCGAGCAAAATACAGCTCTGGGTAGGAGCGGACTGCGAGGCGCACATAGGTACTCGCTTCGGCATCGTCTTCAGGCAAAGTCAGTAGCCGGACAGAGGCGCGGCGCATCTGCCGGTTAAGTCGGAAGTAGCGGACTTCATCCGCCTCGATGCGTGAAAGTATACTCGCGCTATGGCTTGAAATGAGCGCCTGAGCCGTGCTCATTTCGCCGATCTCCCGCGCCTGCGTCACGATCCGGGAGAGGAAAAACGGGGAAAGGCTGTTCTCTGGCTCCTCAATCGCGAGAACGGTCAAGTGCGTTCGACGCAGCTTTTCTTGGTCAAATGGGCTCTCTGCCGCAGCGAGCGCAAGTGCAGCCTGTTCGGTTTCCAGCGTCGCAGCCGTCAGGGCGATGTGGAAAAGCGAGCGCTGACCGTCGCTGAGGTCGGCAAGGATTCGGTTTCTACCAGCCTCGTCAGGATGAAAAACAAACTCAGCGCGCCGCACAAGCTCCTCGATCCGGCTCTCGATAAGCCGAAGATTAGGAATCGTGTCCGTGTCGCCTTCGTAAACCTGTTGCCATCTGTGCGTCAGACGCTCGATGATGAAGTTTGATGGGGCCTCCTGATCGAACTGGTTCTGGATAAGCTCGGCCCCTTCCGTCGCCCGGGCGCCAAGATCACTTGACCAGAGTGCCGCTCGCCACAAACGTCCTTTCAGAAGCTCGGTGACACGGTCGGCGGCGTTGCGAAGGGCGGGAACGTAGACGACCTGAATACTCGCGCGATCCACAGCGGAGACTTTCGGAAAGGTATCCCATTCAAATTCGTTGCCGAGCGTCGTGATCCATCTGATGTCTTCTTCGACGGTCCCGTCCGGCGTGCCGTCTTCGATCCACCTGGCGACAAGCCGGATGCGAGCTTTTAGCGGTTCATCGGGACCCGAGGCGGCCATGTGATTGAAAAAGTCGGGGACGGCAGGAGCGTCTTCGTCCTCTTCTTCATCCAACTCCGGGAAGCCAAGCAGACACTCGATCTCTAAAGCGCGCCCATCCGGCAGTTCCTCTTCGTCATGCGCGATATGGAAGTCTTTTTTGGTGACGGTCCTGTCCGTCCTCGTCACACCAAAGAGTCGGGAAAGCGCCTGGAAGAGGGCTGTCTTGCCTGAACCGTTTCCCCCAACGAAGGCAGTTACCTGCTCTTGCAGGCTCACTTCCATCCACTCAGGACCGAAGCACCGAAAATTTCGTACAGAGATAGTTTCGATCTTCATGAGAAGGCTCCGCTACAAGAGACTTTTCCGCCCTACGCAAAGAGCGACAAGGAAGAATCCTTGTCGCCTTATCCCACGCCTCCGCGTCGATCAGCGCAATGTTCCGCATCCCGCCCCCCTTTGCAACTACTGATCGAGCACCCAAAACAGTCTACGCAAAGCGGTAATGGCTCCGTCCATCCGTGGTTCGAAGCATCTCCTGTAGATCACCTGCCCATGCGGACGATCGCTCAGCTGAGCACATAATTGCTAATTCCGAGACCTTGCAAAACGCACCTACCGCGCAGCGGTTTGTTTAGCGTCCCCACATCAGACTTTGATCAATGGAGCGAAGGTCGAGCCGGTGCCTGTCATCAGAGCTCATTCGTGTTTCAAAAAGCCTGTTCGCACGCCCTGCCCGACCCCAAAAACTCTCGAATGGGAATAGGCTCCAAAGTTTTCCTGAAATCGGGTTCTGCGGCGATGGGTTCAAAACTTTGGTTCCGTTTGGAACAGAACTTTGCTTCCTCAAAAAACACGCTCAAAATTATTTCATTGAATCAATTACCTACAACACGGGTTGCGGCAATTCTTTGGGTCCCTCACCAACAAAAAATGTAAACTAAAGACGTCGAACTCGGACCTAAGCTAACAAAACTGCGGGTTCCTAACTTTACAAACCGGGATTTCGGTCCACAATAAGGTTTGGAGAGTCTAGGAACCCGCAGTTTTGTAAAGCAAGGGCCCAATCATGGATCGCTACAATGTCCGTCATTTCACCTCATCAAAAGGTGAAGAGACACACATGTTGATGTGTCCGAACGGCATTCCTTCATATTGGCCGAACTACTACGCTTCCGCGGTCTTACGCGACCAGGCGCTCTCTCCCAAGACCATCAGAAACCACCTTAATTCGATCTGCCGCGCCTCCAACTGGATGCTCGCCAGGGAAAATGTCGATTTCGCTGATCGCGTCATGAGGGACAATCCGCTGGCCTTCGAAGAGGCAACAGCGCTTGCGAAGTTCTTGCAGCTAACGGCCAAAGCCCAGCAAACAGAACTCAAGCTCATCAAAGCGACAAAAACTCAATCGGAAAACCAAAAAGTTCGAAAGCTCGAAAAGATACGACCGAGCCGCCGGAGCACCACACACACTCGACTCGAAGTGATCGAGGACGAGCCCTATGCCTCGACCCTTCGGAATATCGCTTCCTTCCTCGAATGGATCTATCGGCAACGGCGGTTCTCGGACGGAGACGCAGAGTTCGGCCACGAACAGTGGGAGAACGCGATTGAAGGTTTGAATCAATTCCATTCTAACGTTCCCCGACTTTCAAACAAAGGTGATCAGGACGAGTCTCTCGAGGGACTGTCCCGAGAAGTCGTGCAGATCATTGAGGATACGGTAAACCCGCATAGTCCAGAGAATCCGTGGCAAGACCATTTCGTCCGGGATCGCAATTATCTGATATGGCGTCTCTTTTTGGAGACCGGAGGGCGCAGGGACGAAGTTCATAATATTGTCCTCGCAAATCTTCAAATGTCGCAGGGCAACGTCACTTTCCATGTGTCTAAAACCGCGCAGCGCACCGTCCCGTTCCGTCCTGCAACTTGCATCCTGATCGATGAATTTATCCAGCAACACTGGTCCAAACTGCCTAAATGGTCCCGAAAGGCCGGTTACTTGATCACCAGCAAGGACGGACACCCTCTTTCGCAACGTCAAATCAATCGGATCTTCGAAGAAATACGGAATAGAAACGATCGGATTCCCGATTACGTCACGCCACACACAATGCGGCGCACATGGAATGAGTTCTTCTCCCAGATGATCGACGCCAGTGAAAATGCGCCGAGTTTGGAGATGGAACGTCGCATCCGGAATCGGCTGATGGGCTGGAGTGAAAACAGCCGATCCGCGGACAAATACCTGCGCCGGCACATCCGCAGGAAGGCCGACGAACTCAACGAGAAGCTTTTTGAAGACGCAGAGACCGTCTCCAATCCAAAATGGGAAATGGAGATAGCTAACGATGATTAGGATCGAGAACCTGCATCTTCAGTCGAGGGAATATTTTTCTGATGCTGAATGGCAAAATGGGGTGTTTGTCACACTCCACGACAAACAGGTGATCAATCCTATTCCTGGTAATACGTTCTACCTTCCGTCAGTTGACGGAAGTGATGCCTATTTTGTTCGACTAGAATTTCTAAATAAGCCCACAATGATGGCTCAAATGATTTTCAAAATAATCATTGAGTCGTTACGAAAATTTTCCACAAACTACGCACGAGAAATAGCTTATGTGATAAGAAAATCCTTTGAAACTGGAACGTTTTCTCTAGATGCACCAATTAAGCTAAAGCAAATTGAACGATGGTCAATGATCACCCCACTCTCTTACTGGCCGTTCCTGAAATTCTTCCTTTTCCAGCTCACTCAAACCAAGGACGACCAACTTATCGATGAAGAGCTGCGCACCTTCATCCTCGATCCTGAAACCAGGGAACTAAACGACGACGGCTCGGGTCCCTATTTTGCTCTGCTGACCAACGACCCCGATCGCGGAGCATTGACAGAACAAGAGCTAAAAAGCATTCAAGCAGGGTTGAACAAAGCCTATCTGAGCGGCGACGTCGCCTTCGAAGATTATGTCGTGACCTGGTTTCAAATTGGAACGGGTGTTCGTCCGATCCAAACAGCTCGCATGAAAAACAAGCATGTCATGATCCAAGATGGGCCGGCTGGGTTGGGACGGGAAGTGACACTTCTCGTACCTTTGGCCAAGGACACGCAGGGTAAGACTTCCGGATATATTCGCCGCCGCGCCCCATCCGTCTTGGCAGACATATTGATCCGGTACCAAACAGCCAAAAACAACCCTGATCCAGAAGAAAGTCTCTTTGGACTAAGAACTGCAAGCTATCTCAACAATCGACTTACAGCAGTTTTTCGCCGGATAAACACCTACTCCAACCGGACTAAAGGGCCAATTCACATAACTCCGTACCGGTTCCGTTACACGTTGGCCACCCGCGCGGTCGCCCAAGGCGCCACGGATGCGCAGGTCGCCCGCCTCCTCACTCATAAAAATACAAATAGCATCAAACACTATCGGGCTTCGCTTGCGAACAACCAAGCGCCTATCAATGAAGCCTTGGGCGAGGAGATGGACTTTTTCGCCGGCGTGTTCAGCGGGAAGATAATCAACGACTTCGATGAAGCAACGAATTCGGGTGACTACAATAAACTGATCCGTGACTTCGAACGTCTTACCGGCAAAAAAATAGGCGCCTGTGGGGCTCGTTCAACTTGTTACCAAGACGCCCCGCGCGCTTGCTTGACTTGCTTCAAATTCGAACCTTTTGTCGATGCACATTGGGGTGATCTGGAACGTGTCATTCAGGCCGAATATGAACGTGAAAGCGATTCCAGGATCAAGCAGATCCATCTCGATCAGCTGAATGCAGTACATAGCATCAAGAATGCCTGCGCCGCCAAGATGAAGCTCCTTGAGCGGGCCCAGGTATGACAGCGGTAATCATTCCGTTCATTCCCAAGGAATCTCGCCCTTCGGAAACTTCCCCAGACCGCCAATCGGCGGCAATGTCCGTCGCGCAGCGAAACATGGCAGACTTCATCGCGCACCAGAAGAAGCACGGTCACTTTATGACGGCGTACGAAATCGGCTGGACCGACACGACATGGACGTTTGACCGAACCCGGGGAAAAACGGGCGTCGTACGTGCCAACTTTGTTACTGAACCAAACGGCAGCGAACCGTTTTCGGAACCGTTCCTGGATCAAGCCAAAGCTGTGCTTTGTGAGCTTTTTCGTAAGAACCCGAAAATCGAACCCCAGAAAATCCTCAGGGCCCTTCGGACAATATATGAAGCGCTCCTAGCAGGTGGGAAACCACCCGATCTTGTCTTTGTCGATCAACTCTTGATTGACGGCCTTGGCGACTACATTGAGCAAAGCGAACCAGGTGGCTGGTGGTCACAAGGCCGTCATATGAACATCGTCATCAACTCCGTATTGAGCGAGTTTGCCCTAACGGGTTTCGAGATCAGCTACCACAGTCCGTACAAATGGAGAGACTTGCAGAACAGAGAAAATCTGCTCATCCGCGACATGCAGTCGGCTGACTTCAAAGAAAAAAATGAAAGACTTCCCGACATTGAGGCAATCATCGATATTGCATCGCTTTTCAATCGCCACGGCGGTTCATACCACATCTATAACATGATCTACTCAGGATTCGTGGCGTTGGGGATGTTCGCTCCTTCCCGGCAGTCGGAAATCACCACTTTGCCAGTAGATTGCATCACTTCATCTGTTGATGAAATAGCAGGCAGCACGCGTATGGGGCTCAGTTGGCGCCCTGCGAAAAATGGGCAGCCAATCACCAAATTTGCTGTAGGCAAGGGCCAGAACCCCGAATGGGAAGCTGTTGCGAGTGAGGCGGTGCAGCGCCTTAAAGCGATCGGCAGCGGCGCTCGACGCGCAGCCAAATGGTATGCAGAAAACCCGAACAAACTCTACCTGCCTCCCGGTACGGACCATCTGCGTGGACAGCCACTGACATGGCTTGAAGTCGCGGAAATCCTGGATTGGGATCCGGTCGATAAGCCAGCCTTTCGAGACGCCTTCCGCATGATGCGAGCGCTTGAGCAAGTCGGGACAACTCGCGACAAAAAGCGAATGGGTAATCTTAAGAAGAACATCCAAGAAGTTGGACACGCGGCGACTTACACATATGATTCAGTTGTTGCGTTGGCTAAGAAGCGGGTCAACGCTACAAACGCAAAAAAAGGCCCAAACAACACTCGAATGAAGAATTGGTTCCAAACAAATCCAGACCGTTTGTTATTGCCAGAAGACTTGGTTCACTTGGACGGAGAGCCACTCACCAAAAAGGAGATAGTCAGATTATTAGACGAATATTCCGACTCTCCTTGCACCATGAAAGTGCTAGATCAGCGAAATGTTAGATTGCTTCGGCGGCACGGAACCACTACCGACAAGGCGCGCGTGGAACGCAAGACAATCGATACAGCCGCTAAATCAAACAGATCACGACCAACCTTTTCTCAAAAAAGTATTGATAGGTATCTTAGAAGTTTCATCGCGGCTTATATCGGTCCCCTGCCCGACCACTTAAGACCCATGGCAAAGTGGTTCAACGAACATTCGGACCAACCATACCTGACCGACGAACTCCAGAATCTGCGTGACGAACCACTTACCCTCAGTGAAGCCCTATCTATAATCAATGTCACTGAGAATGACTTGGTGAAGCCCAATTCCATTCGATATATCACCACAGACGAGCTGGACCAGGTAGGCAGGACCAAAGATCCGAACCGATTGGGCCGATTGGACGTTAGGTCTCTGGCCACTTACAGTTTTGACAGCCTAGAGAAGTTCGTTTTAAGAAAAATTCAAAAAGACTTCCCCATCATTGACCCAGAAACTAGAATGTACTTCTCTCAAGCTCTTTTTTGCTTAGGATTCAATAGTCAAATCGCCGACAACGCAACGTTCTGGAATATTCCGTTTTGGGTAAACTATAATTCAATCATTACCGCCCTTTCTGGTCAGCACCGTGAGGGGCAAAAAGCCCTGACAATTTTTTCGAGAAACAAGTTATTGAACCCCGCAACCGGGAAACCGTGGAAGCTCACGACACATCAGCTTAGGCACTTGCTGAACACCTTGGCCCAAGGCAAATACCTTTCCCAGGCTCTCATCGCGTTCTGGTCCGGACGCAAGAGCGTTTCCCAGAACAGTTTCTATGATCATGTTCCTCAAGAAGCCATCATCGAAAGCTGGCAACTGATGGACGAAAAGTCCGGCGTCGACATCAAAGTGTCAGGGCCACTTGCCGACAAAGCCAAGGATCGATCGATCAATGAAGCCATTACTTACGATGAAGCTCTGAAACTTGAGCTCGGGGCGATCCACGTAACCAGCAAGGGCTTGTGTCGACACAACTTCGCGCTCACCCCCTGCCCCAAAGACAAAAACTGCGAGGAGTGCGGAGAGAACATGGTTGTCGCCCATGATGAACGCCACATCAGGGAGGCAGAGAGAAGCATTGCTATGCACCAGAACGCGCTCAAGCATTCATTGAACGCCAAGCAGGAAGGCGAACCCGGGGTCGATCGCTGGATAGAAAAACACAAGCGCAAGCTCGCTCGCTGGGACATGATTCATTACCTGATCACAGATCAGGACACTCCAAGCGGCACGATCATCTCCCTTCCACCTCCGGAACACGATCAATCGAAAGCAGGACTCATCATGGATGAGGTCGCGGCGTCGGCCACACTACATCCAACTTCCAACGCGGACGACAAAGACGTACCCTTCACGCTCGACATGAAAACCATGTTCGACGGAGATTGAAACAAACCATGCCAAGGGAAAAACTCACCGAGGCGCACATTGACCATGCCCTCCGTATCCTTGATGGCTGGCATGAGAAACTGACATGGGACGTCTATCTGCAAGTCCTGAAACAGGTCACCGGAATAAGTATAACTCGCCAGGGAATCCGTAAGCACCAACGGATCGTCGATGCCTTCGACGAAGCCAAGACCAGGATTGCCGTCAGCCGAAAAGCCATTGCTGCCAAAGCAGGTATCGTTCGACACGGCGACATGGCGCTCGAGTACGAGGTTGAGAAGAACCGTCGTCTGAGGGCGAAAGTTGACCGGCTTGAGCGTGAGAACCATGATCTGCTCGAGCAGTTCCAAAGGTGGCAGTACAACGCACAGAAAAACGGTATCAGTCAGGAGATCCTGAACCGCCCACTGCCTGCCCGGAAGACGCACCTCGATCGTCAGACACGCCAGAAGCGCGAACGCCGGAAACCGAATGAGGTTTGATTCATGGGTGAAGTCATCGAACGCGGCAAAGCCGGAGAGGCGAAGAACCGAGCTAAACTCAAGACCTACCTCAATGCCCTGAAAGAGGCCGGCGAGAAGCTTCCTCAGCGCGATGGTGGTCCGAACATAACGGCAATAGCTAGGGCGACGAAGATCGGCAGAAACGCCTTCTATGGCAGTCTCAAACAGGACTTGGACAACGCGGTGATGGAAATCGGCCTTGAGCCTCGGACTGCCCTAGGTAACCATCAAAGCAATGCGGCGGGATTTGCCGAAAAGGTAGATCGACTCCTCAGGAAAAAACAGCAAGAGATCGATCAGCTGAAATCCGCTCTCGCTCAAGAACGTAGGCTGGTCGCCAAACTGATCCGGGAGCAAAACCAACCTCATGAATCACGCGAAGCCATGCGCCCACACGGTCTTCGCGTGAGCCTTGCAAAGCGTAGGGAACTTGAGGCCCGCAAAAAATGACCACTTTGGCGATCACCTACAGGGACAGACACGGCACTGTAACGTCCCGAAAGGTGACCAACGCCCGGCTCATTGAAGAAAACGGCGCAAGAACCATTCGAGGTCAATGCAGTCTACGCGACGAGCTGCGAACGTTTACTCTCGGTGGAATCCTCACATGCGTCGCAGTCACCGAACACGGCGCTATGCAGGTCGACGCAGAAACCTACCTGATGGACGTTCAGGGTCAGGCATATCGGCCCAATTTACCTCCCCAAAAAACCTCGCCGGGAACTGCTGAGTCTGGTCGTCGGAGCCGCCGCGTCGCGCCCGAAGGTCTTCACCTGGACCTGATGGATGCAAGGCCAAAGCCGCCGGAGGCGGACGCCGCCAGGCGAGCCTTGCGGACGGATGGGACCGGTGAGACTGAAGAAAGGCGACAGCAAGGTGACAGAGATCAGGCCCTGGTCGTTGGAGAGTCCGAAAAGCGATATCATTTTCGTGATCTCGACCTGCTCGAACGCGAACTTGCAAAGTCTGAGGACTTCCCAGGGATCGGAAAAGCTCGGGCCCGGAAATTGCGTGAGAGGTTCGGAGATCGCCTCCATGCAGTTCTATCCGATGGCGATTCCGAACTCTTTGACGTTCTTCCGGGAGACCTTATCGGCCCCCTCCTCGACGGTTACCAGCTTCTGCTGGCCCGCATGGACCTGATCCAATGGTTGATGGATCTCCGCATCGATCCTGCAATCGCGACCGAAGTCATCAAGGCTTGGGGAGACGAAGGCGCTCGTGCTGTGCAGGAAAACATCTATCTGCTCATTCGGCACTTGGGATGGAGAGGCTGCGAACACCTTCGTGAACGCCTCGACATTCCAGCAAGTGATGATCGAAGGTTGGTTGGGGCGGTTGAAGCCGTATTGATTGCACACATCCGAAACGCCCACACTTGGATACCTGAACAACTTTTCGTCGATGAAGTCGCAGAATTGCTTGGTGAAGCGGATTGGGCTGAACGAGCCGTCGAGATCGCCATCCCAGCGCGCGGCGCCGTTTACGTTGATGATGGTTTCCAGGGACCAGGAGCGCACGACATGGAAATCCATGTCGCAGAAGCAATCGCCAAACGCCTTCAGCCGCGACAGAAAGACTTCATTGCGAGCACATCAATTACACCTTCGGCTCTCGCCAATTCTCTAAAATCCGCCGAACGCCAACAAGGTTATCCACTGACCGAACGCCAGGCGGAAGCCGTTCGGATCGCAGCGAATGCTCCAGCGGTCGTTCTGGGCGGATACGCAGGCTCGGGAAAGACAACGGCCCTTTCTGCTCTCGTAAAAGTTCTGGAAGACGCAGGCCGACGCGTCGTCATGGCCGCTCTGAGCGGTCGGGCAGCTCAGCGAATGCGCGAACAGACCGGAAAGTCCGCTCTGACCATCGCGGCCCTAGTACGGCGTCTTAGAGATGGAAAGATCCAATTCGGACCGGAAGACACTCTGATCCTGGACGAAGCCAGCATGATTGACCTGGGGACATTGAGTGTTCTCTTCGACCGAATGCCGACGGGTCGACTGGTATTCATTGGTGACCCAGCTCAGCTCCCGCCCATCGGATTCGGACGGCCGTATCATGACCTTGTCGAACACGCGAGGATACCGCGTGTGGTACTCGACCAGGTAATGCGACAATCTGCCGAGACTGGTATTCCCAAGTTTGCTGAAGACGTGAGGTTCGGCCGCTTACCTAGGTTAGAGCAGTTCGCAGGTCTCAAGACGGGCGTGTCCTTCGTTCCCTGCAACGCCGATCAGGCAGTTGACACGATCATCAGCATTGGCCGACAACTCGCTGCATCCGGAGTTGATCGGAATGATATGCAAATCATTTCTCCCATTTCCGGCGGAAAAGCCGGAGTGGACGCCATTAACGCTCACTTCCACTGGCTCCGGTCTCACGACAAGAACGGCAATCCACGCGACATTCGGCTTTTCCCGGGACGAGACGGTCTTGCTGAAGGTGAGCCCATTATCTTCAAGGTCAATGACTACGACCGCGAGATATTCAACGGAAGTATGGGGCGGTTCATTGAAACCGATGGTGAACGCGCCCATTGCGTTCTTGATGGTAGATCGGTGACCCTGTCGGCTAACGACGCACTCAATGTCGCTCCTGCCTACGCCATCACGGTCCACAAGTCGCAAGGTTCAGAGTGGCCCATCGTGATCATGCCAGTGTTCCCGAACCCGCTGAATGACAGAACACTGATCTATACGGGGATCACGAGAGCAAAAACTCAGGTGATCCTCCTGGGCGATCGATCCGCGCTTGAAAGAGCGATCATTGAGACGTCGACGGTCCACCAACGGCGCACCCGTCTACCTGCTCGACTGGATGATGCACTGAACGCCTAGCTAAATCACGGCGTCGTTAGGCAAGCCTGATGTTGTGTTAAATGCACAACTCGTTCAAACGAAAGCTCACACCGAGATCCGATATCTCAACGATGTCCTTTGGATCCCGGTAGGTCGTACAAGAAATGTCACTGCTTCCGGACCGAACCAAGACGGCAACCGGATCGTATTCCACGACGACGATTGTGCCGCCTTTTTCAACGGCTGCGTCCCAACGGTCTGTGAACTCCAGCAGGCTTTCTCTTGGATCCGTCACCAGGACCGTGACCAGACTGCGATCCGCACCGTCCAGGATGCGGTCGATGGTAGCGATGACGGTTTCTCTACTTGTTGTCACAACAGGATTCTCCCGACCTTACGAGCATACCTCAACGGCGGTCCGTTGTGCGGTCTGAATGCCTTCAACTTGCCCTCACCAGCCCCTCAACAAACTGAAAGATCCGGACCATCGCGAGCGTATCGAGCTTACAGTACTCTAGGAGAGCCCGTCGCAGTCGTGCCTGCTTCTCCGGATCGGCTTCTTTGATCATCTTTTTCCAGCCATCCATTGCGGCTGTCCCGTCGCCGATCTCCATCCCCTCGTAGCTGAGTTCAGGCACGACAACAGGGAGCACCTTCTTGATGGAGGTCGATCCGTTGAAACGGATATCGACATAGCCCGTCTTGAAGACATCCATAAGGTCGACTGTTCGATCGATCAGCCCAAGGAGAAAGTCCTTTTTGTCCGGGAACGCCTGCCCCATCTCGTTGTTTCGAGCGTTCTCGAAGGTTTTGTTCCAGGTGACGACGGATCCGTTCGCGCCGACGGCGCCCTCCAGGGCTTCCACCAAAGGACGGGGGAGTTCCGGCCGATCCGCTAGATATTCGACATGATCGACCCGACCATCTTCATGGAGGACATGGAGGGAAAACTGAAACGACAACTGCTGTTGCGGCCCTGTCCCATCAACGATCGGGATCGCGGAAAGGTAGGTTTCGTAATCAAGAAAATAGAGCGGGTACGCCAGCACGCCGATGAAGTTCTCAATGTCGGCGAGATCAACATACGGGTTCTCGATGTTGTGTGCCCGGACAATCGGCTGCTGGAGGCGTGAAACCTCATCGAGTTCGATCTGATCCAGTCCAAACCGTCCTTCTGCGACGAAGTTCTCCAGCTTCCTGCCAGACAACCGCGGCAGAGAATAGATCGAGTATTCTGGAATGCCCGGGTTGAAGTAGCCGAAGCTGTCGCAATGATGCAACCGACTGAGGTTCAGGCAGGTACACGAGCTCTCGTCTATCGCCGCCTCATTAAGGAGTGAGAGCGCCTCGGCAATTTCCCGCTCTGTTTCGTCCAGCAGGCCCTTCACCCGAATGGTTTCGTCAGCGAAGGTAAGAAGGCCCCCCGGATCGATCTCGCCATCACGGACGTAGTCCTTATTCAAGTGAACGATGAATATGTTCCGGACGTCGCGCCCTGCCCTTGTGGCTGCGATCGTCTGAAACGCCGCATCCTTCAGCTGGTTGTGCGGTTTCCCGTCCTTCACGCTGGTCGAGGACTTGATCTCGAATAGATCGATTGTGCCGTCCTCGTTCTCCCGGAGCATGTCCGCACGGGCATGGAGTCCCTCACCCGTCTCGAACACACCCTGGAATGAATAGGATTCGGCATCCGGCCAATCCTTGACCAACTGACGCACGTATTCTTCGACCTGATAGCCTTCCGCCGCCAACTTCTGGGCGAAATCGGAGAACTCCCCTTGCGGGTAGACGTCTGGCTTGTGCTGCTTCAGCCAGAGAGACTTGGGACAATTCAGATACTGGATAAAATCAGTTTTCGATAACATTTCATCAGGCATTCAAATAGCTGTTTGAACCGGAATACGCCTTTAAACGTGGTTCAAAGTAGCCACGGCAAACAAGCAAAAATTGTACAACCAGCATGTACATGCCTGGATTTGAACTTATGTGCAGAATCTGGTCAAGCTTGTCATGGTGACTGCAAGCCTCGCAGGACCTAATGTGCGTATCCGCGTAAAGATCGAGAAGAAAATTAATGGCAAAACTTACCCTTGAAAAACTCGAACGCCACCTGTTCGCAGCAGCCGACATTCTTCGCGGCAAGATGGATGCGTCGGAGTTCAAGGAGTATATTTTCGGGATCCTCTTCCTCAAGCGCTGCTCCGATGTGTTCGAACAGCAGCGAGACAGGATACTGAAGGAGCAACGAGGTCTTGGCCGATCAGAGCAGGAAGCCCTGCAACGGGCGGGTCATCCGTCCTCCTACACCAAGACCTTCTTCGTGCCTCCGGTCGCCCGTTGGGATCGTCTCCTGAATGACGTCCACACCAACGTCGCCAACGAATTGAACAAGGCCCTCGAGGGGCTTGAGAATGAGAACCACAACGCATTGCGGGGCGTGCTGGGGCACATCAATTTCGCCCGCAAGGTCGGCGAGTCGGAGATCCCGGACGAGAGGCTTCGCCGTCTCATCAGCCACTTCAACAAGTACCGTCTTCTCGATGAAGACTTCGAATTTCCCGACCTCCTCGGTGCAGCCTACGAATACCTGATCAGCGAATTCGCGGACTCCGCGGGCAAGAAGGCGGGTGAGTTCTATACGCCGCGGGGCGTCGTACAGTTGATGGTGCGCATCCTTGATCCGCAGGGCGGCACATCGCTCTACGATCCCACCTGTGGCAGCGGGGGCATGCTGAACCAAGGCTACGAATACGCTCTACAGCATGACAGCCGACGCCTGAGCCTCTATGGCCAGGAAGACAACGGCGCGGTTTGGGCCATCTGCCGGATGAACCTTCTGCTCCATGGCATCCCCGACGCCGACATCCGGAACGGCGACACGCTTGTCGATCCGAAGCATATCGAAGACGGCCGCCTCATGCGGTTCGACCGAGTGATCGCCAATCCTCCGTTCAGCCAGAACTACACGAAGCGCGGCATCCAGTTTGGCGACCGTTTCCGCTTTGGCTGGTGCCCCACGACGGGCAAAAAGGCCGACCTGATGTTCGCCCAGCACATGCTGGCCAGCCTGAAGCAGACCGGCAAGATGGCCGTGGTGATGCCGCACGGCGTGCTGTTCCGCGGCGGCGAAGAGAAGAAGATCCGGATCGCGCTGCTCAAGGAGGACTGCATTGAAGCGGTGATCGGCCTGCCGCAGAACCTCTTCTACGGAACGGGGATCCCAGCCTGCATCCTCGTGATGCGCCACCCAGGCGGGAAGCCGGACGCGCGCAAGGGCAAGGTGCTCTTTATCAACGCCGACAGGGAGTATCGCGAGGGGCGCGCGCAGAACTTCATCGACCCGGAGCACATCGAGAAGATCGTCAGCGCCTACGACACGTTCGCTGACGTGCCCGACTTCGCAGCGGTCATCGACAACACTGCCATCATCAAGAACGAAGCCGGCAACCTGAACATCCGGCGCTATGCCGACAGCAGCCCGCCGCCTGAGCCCCACGACGTGCGCGCCCACCTCCATGGCGGCGTGCCGAAGCGGGAGATCGAGACTGTCCGCCCGCACGCGCAGGCTCAGGGCTTCAACGTCGACACGCCGTTCGCCGACCGCGATGCGGACTACGCAGAGTTCGCGGATACCGTTAAGAAGCGTGCCGATATCAGGGTCCTCGTCGAGTCGGACGCTGGCGTCGCGACCCGACGGGACGAGATGGTCACGGCATTTGATGCCTGGTGGTCTTCGGCGCGGACCGGGTTGGCGGAGCTTCCCGAAAGCAAGCGCCTGATGCCGCTGCGCCGCGAGATGCTCGACAGCTTTGAGCCCGCCATGCTGCCGGTTGGCTGCCTCGACCGCTACGCGCTGATGGGCTCCATCGCAGGCTGGTGGGACGAAATCCGCTACGAGCTGCGCGTCATCGTCGAGAACGGGTTCGCCGAACTGGTCGATGGCTGGGTCGAGACGCTGCGCTCGGCGCTGGAGGATGAAGACGCGGACGACGACGAGGACAGCGACGCCAAGAAGACCGTGAAGGTTACGCTGGAGGAGCTGCTCGCCCATCCCTTCGTGCGCCATCGCATGGCGGACTACGTCACCGAACTGTCCGGCTCGCAGGCCGAGGTGGAGCGGATCAAGGCCGAGAAGGAAGCCTGGGAGACCGGCGACGGGGTCGAGGGCGCCGAGGACTGGCTGGACGGGGCCGAGGAAGGCAGCAACCTCGCCAAGGAACTGGAAAAGCGGCGCAAGGAACTGCGCGCCGAAATGAAAGACGACGACAAGCGCCGGAAGGAGCTGGTGAAGACCACGGGCACCGGCAAGCCGTCCAAGGGCTCCATCGACTGGATGCGCGCGCAGGGCATGGATGTGCAGGAGTTCGAGGCCGAACTGGCGGCCATCGAACGCCGTCTCGCACCGCTGGTCGACGAGGCCGCGACCATCGACGCCATGCTCGTCCCCTATGAGGCGATCAAGGAGGAATTAAAGGACGCGCGCGCCACCCTGCGGCGGCTCAAAGCGGCGTTCGTCGAGCGGCTGACGGCCGCAAGGGCCGAATTGAACGACGACGATTGCCGCGAACTGGTGCTGGGCATCGATCGCGAGCGGCTGCTTGACCGGCTTGAGCGCGCCCGGGTCCGCCGCGTCGGCGCGCTGGTGGCCGAGCTGGAGCGGCTTTGGGACAAGTATCGGGTCAGCCTGAAGAAGATCGAAGGGCACAGGGCCGACGCGACGACGCGGCTCGACGGCTACCTGAAGGAGCTCAGGTATGCCTGACAAAAGCACCACAAAGCCGCTGAGCAAATACTGTGATGCCAACATGCAGAGCCTGGGGCGGGAGACGCCGACCGAGTTCCGCTTTCGATACATCGACCTCAGCAGCGTAAACCAGGGCAAGATCGAATGGCAAAAGACCCGAGCACTCACTTACGCGGACAGCCCCAGCCGCGCGCGCCGTGTTGTGAAGCCTGGCGACGTGCTTTTTTCGACCGTTCGGCCTGGCTTGATGGGCCATGGAATGGTGCGCGAACCGTCCGAGCTTCCTTTGATTGCATCCACTGGTTTCGCTGTGCTCTCACCGAAGGAGGGCGCTGACGGCCGCTTTCTTTTCCACTCGTTTTTTCTTGACGAGTTCAAACGGCAAGTCGCGCAGTTCGAAGTCGGTTCGAATTATCCTGCCATCAACGAGTCCGATCTGCGTCGAGTGAGACTGGGAGAGGTAGACGGGCCAAGCCAGACCCTAATCGCCGACATCCTAGACGCCATCGACGATGCGACCCTCGAAACCGAAGCGGTGATCGAAAAGTTGCGCACCGTCCACATCGGCCTTATCGACGATCTGCTGACGTGTGGCCTCTCAGGAGACGGTTCACCCAGAGAACTCTACAGCCTCACGGAGACGGAAGTCGGCCCCCGGCCTGCATCATGGAAGGTCGCGAACCTCGGGCGCTTCGTCGTTGGCGCAGAATACGGGACCAACCTTTCATTGAGCGATAGCAGCGCCGGCATCCCCGTCCTTCGGATGAACAACATTCAGGACGGCGAGTTCGATCTCTCGGATCTAAAATACGCGCCCGCCCACGCTGTCGACCGCTTCCGGCTCCAGCGCAACGATGTTCTGTTCAACCGCACGAACAGCTGGGAGCACGTGGGCAAGGCAGCCATCTGGCGAAGGGACGAACCCGGTCCGGCCTTCGCATCATACTTGGTGCGGCTTCACTGCGGCGATGCCCTGCTGCCGGAGTTCCTTCATCTCTGGCTAAATTGGGCGCCGGTCCAGCGCGCCATTCGGCAGTTCGCCACGCCCGGCGTGCAGCAGGTGAACATCAATCCCACGAACCTTCGGCGCGCGCTGATCGCGGTGCCGGATACGCTCGATGAACAGCAAGCCATCATCGAACGCGTGAACGGCGTCGCTGCGGCCATCGAAGACCATCGCCGCGAGCGCACCAAGCTTTCGTCACTTCGCGAAGGTCTGCGCGATGACCTCCTCACTGGCCGCAAGCCCGTCATGGCCATACGGGAGGCTGCCGAATGAGCCAGCAGGACCGTCTGGACGAGTTGAACGTCGTCGAACGCCCGCTCCTGCGCCAGCTGGGCGTCATGGGCTGGACACATGTCGAGGGCGCTGACGAGGACCCCAGCACAGGTCGCAAAGACTACCACCTGCTCGGGCGCGACACCTACCAGCAGACGCTGCTGCACGACCGGCTAGAGGCCGCGCTGCGCCGGCTGAACCGAAACGACGATGGGTCAGAATGGCTGGACGAGCGCCGTGTTAGCCAGGCAATCTCCCAGCTCGAGCGACCGACCGCGCGGGACTTCATCGCGATCAACGAGGAGCTGCACGACAAGATCGTGCGGGGCGTCAACGTCTCAGGCTCCGATGGAGAGCACGAACGCCGCGTGCGCTTCATCGGCTTCGAGCCGGGCGACGAGAACGAGTTCGTCGCGGTCAACCAGTTCCGCGTGGACCCGCCCGGGGCCGTAGGCGACCGCGGGTTCATCGTGCCCGACGTCGTGCTGTTCGTGAACGGCCTGCCGCTGGTGGTGACCGAGGCAAAGAGCCCCGCCGTCACCGACCCCATCGCCACCGCCATCGACCAGATGCGCCGCTACGCCAACAGGCGCGTGCCCGAAAAGAACGAGGGCGCGGAGCGGCTGTTCTGGACGAACCACTTGCTGGTCGCCACCGACTACTACGACGCCCGCGTCGGCTCGGTCACCGCCCGGCCGGACGACTTCCTGCCGTGGCGCTCGGTCAAGCCGGTCGGCATCGAGCAGACACGCGCCGCCATGGACGAGGTTTGCGGTGAGCTTGGCAAGGCGCCGTGCACGGAACTGTTGATGCAGGAGGTTCTGGCGGCGGGCCTGCTGCGGCCTCAGTACCTCCTCGACGCGCTGCGCTCTTTCACAGTCTACATGACGACGGACGACGGCGTGCGCATCAAGGTGGTGCCACGCTACCAGCAGTTCCGTTCGGTGCACATCGCGTTGCAGCGCCTTCAGGAGGGCAAGACCCGGCGGCAGGATGGTATGAGCGACCGCCGGGGCGGCATCATCTGGCATACTCAGGGCTCGGGAAAAAGCCTGACTATGGTGTTCCTGGTCAGGAAGCTGCGGACAATCGCCGCACTTCGGAGGTTCAAGGTGGTCGTGGTCACCGACCGGACCGACCTCGAGGATCAACTATCAAAGACCGCGAAACTGGCCGGCCAGGTCATGCGGGTCGCGCGCAATGCCGATGGCGCGAAGACACATCTGGGCCGGCAGGAGCCAGACCTCGTGTTCGTGATGATCCAGAAGCTTCAAGAGCGGAACGGCGAAGGCGATGAACAGGAAATCGTGTTCGCGGCCGAGAACCACGAGCAGTCCGACGCCAAGGACGAGAACCGCCTTTTGGCCACGACCGACGAGCTGCGCTCCGGCAAACTGGTGGCGAAAATCGGCGAGCGAAAGGCGTTCCCCGTCCTGAACGAGAGCGAGGACGTCCTCGTCCTCATCGACGAGGCGCACCGTTCCCACACCAGCGGGCTCCACCAAAACTTGCTCGACGCTCTGCCGAACGCCGCGCGGATCGGATTCACCGGGACGCCTATCGAAGAGAAGAACAAGAAGAAGACGCGGGAAATCTTTGGCACCTACATCGATCGCTATCTCCTCCAGGACGCAGAGGCCGACGGCGCCATCGTGAAGATCCTGTACGAGGGACGGGAGCTAAGGGCCGATGTCACGGACAAGGGCACGCTGGACGGGCTGTTCGACACCACCTTTGCCGGAAAATTGGCCGACGAGCGGGAAGCCATCAAGGACCGCTATGCAACGCGCGCTCGCGTCCTCAACGCGGCTGATCCGCTGAAGGCCAAGGCGATCGATGTTCTCCGGCACTACATCATCAACATTCTCCCCAACGATCTGAAAGCGCAGCTCGTTGCGGCGAGCCGAGAGTTGGCAGTCAAATACGTCGACGCCCTGGATGACGCCCGCGAAGAGATCGTTGCCGCCATCGAGGGCGCTGCTGACATCCTGAAGGATATCGCCCCAGAAGACGCTCAGGAGGCTGGCGGCGACGTCGCGTTCCTCTCCACAGCGTTGCCCTATCTGGACACGATCAAGGCTCTCCAGTTCGCGGCAGTCATATCTATCGACCACAACGACCTGCCACACCTGAAGGCTTGGGGCGGCGTGGCGGAGACGAAGCAGCGCATCGAACGATTTAAGAAGCCTCTGTCCCAGGATGCTCTTGCGATCCTGGTGGTGAAAAGCAAGCTGCTCACTGGCTTTGACGCCAAGGTCGAACAGGCGATGTATCTTGATCGGGCCATATCAGGCGCCGAACTGCTGCAAGCCATCGCTCGCACCAACCGAACGGCGGGGGAAGCCAAACGCTTCGGAATCGTCGTGGACTACTATGGCGTCGGAAAGAACCTGGCGGACGCCTTGGCGATCTACGATGCGGAAGATCAGAGCGATCTAGCCGGTGGCATCGGCAAGCCCGAAGACCTCTTGCCAGAGCTGCGACAAGCCCGTGACGCGGTAGTCAAGCACTTCACCGATGTCGGAATAACACTCGGGTCCGACTTGCAAGCCTACGTCGACGCCTGCGTGGCCAAGCTGAAGGACCAGAAGTTCCGGGCTCAGTTTCTCGTTCTCGTCAAGCAACTGGTCAGCTTGTTCGATGCTCTCATGCCGCGCCCCGAGGCACGACCATTCACGCGTGACGTAAAGATTTTTGCGTTCATCGCCAAAGCTGCTGCCAACCTCTACCGAGATCGTTCGCTCGACGTCCGAGGGGTCGCCCACAAGGTTCAAGCCATGCTCGATGCCTTCATCGAGGCGCACGGCATCGACCCGAAGGTGCCTCCCATCGAGATCCTGGACCCGAACTTTGCCGCCGAGGTGGCACGGAAGCCGAGCGGGCGGGCGAAGGCGGCGGAAATGGAAAACGCTCTTCGCCACCACATTTCGATTTCCTTCGATAAAGACCCTGCGAAGTACAAGACGCTAAGCGATCGCCTTGAGGGCATCCTCACAAGCCACCATGAGGATTGGGATGAGATCGCCCGACAACTTCAGGCGCTGATCGATGACACTGTCGCTCGCTCCGGGGGCGGCTTCACGGTCCATGGTTTGGAACCTCACACGGAAGCTCCGATCTTCGGTGTCCTCCGCCTGCGCTATGGCAATGATGACCGAGATGCGGATTTGGCAGAGCTTTCGGCCAGGATCGTTCAGCACTTGCGAGAGGAAAGCGCTGTCTCAGGATTCTGGGATAATTCAGTAAGCCAGGAGGCAGCTAGGCGTTGGATTTTCCAACATCTCGACAACAGTAGCATCTTCGACTTCGGTGACCTGGACGCGATCTCCTCTGACTGCATGGGGGTCGCAAGAGCAAACCGGGCGGCATTCACGTCATGAGCGAAGCAATCCACATCGACGACCTCGTTTTTTCGGTGAAACGAAGCACGAGACGAAAAACGGTCGGCATTACGGTCGAACGAGACAAGCATCTCATCGCTCACCTCCCGCAAGAGGCCACGCTCGATGAGGCAGAAAACCTGATAGCCACGAAGTTGCTGTGGGTACATCAAAAACTCGCCGAGCAAGGTGGGAATGCACGAGACGAAGTTTTTCGACCCGCAGAGTTCGTAGACGGTGAAGGCTTCCATTTTCTTGGCAAGCACTATCGCCTCAAACTCGTTGATATTCCCAAGCACGCCACCGATATACCGAGCGTTCGGTTCGAGGGGGACCGACTCCTGCTGCGGCGAGAGCAATCTGTCGCAGGAGCGAAGAGGATTGCCGAGTATTACACAAGAGCTGCCCATCCCTACCTGAATGACGCCGTTCAAAGGTGGAAGAGGGTCGTCGGCGTAGAGCCTGCGCGATTTGTTCAGGTGATGGATCTCGGCTTCAGATGGGGTTCTTGCAGTGCCGATGGAACTCTGAACTTCCACTGGCGTATCATGCAGTTACCGCCACAAATGATAGACTACATCGTCGTTCACGAACTCGCACACATTAAGGTTCCAGACCACTCTGCAACATTCTGGAAGCACGTTGGTCTCGCCATCCCAGATTTCGACGCACGACGGAAATGGTTGCAGCAGAAGGGCGGCGAACTTTGATAGTTGAGATGGTTCGGTGGACATTGTTCACCGAGTGACGTGTCACGACAACGTGGCGTGACAGCTAAGAGGATAGAAATAGTTTTCATGAGGGTGAACCATCCGGCTTCCGCCCCCGGACTGAGCGAAGACGCGTTCGCAGCAATTCAACGTGCCGCTCCCGACATTCGCGCCATAGACATCCTCTCGGGGATCGGAACCCTATCCCGAGAGCAACTCAGCGGAATGATCGCGATGATCGAATCCGTCGACGGGTTGTCCCTGGCGGTCGGCGCCGTCGATGCCGTGCGCGACCGCATCGGTCTTGGTCGAGAGGAGACTGCGACGAGCCTGCAAGAGGCCCGGACTCGTCTTTTCAATTCTAGAATACCGGACGCCTCGTTGAGGTTTCGTCTTCTGGTGCGCATTTCCGAGGGCCTGGACCTTCCCTCGTCGCCACCCCTTTCCGTCAAATACGCAATCAAATCCGCATCCGCCATGGCGGTGCGAACGTCCGAACGCCTCAGCCCGGCGGTACGGCAGCGCCTTCACGCGGAAGCGAAACCGACGCGCGGCACGGACCTAAAATCGCGCATCGGCGGCGCCGCTTCCGACATCCGGAACTCTTTCGCGCGGATGGCGAGCCGCTCCGTTCCCATGCCGTTTCCAGAGATCGTCGCAGAGGAACTCCTGGCGTTCTTCGCAGATACCGAGATGGTCGAGTCCGTTGCTCGAAACGCGGACCCCGAAATCGCGAAGGCTTTGCGCAAGGGCCACGAAGCCGCAATTGCGGCCATGGCAGCCGGCGGCAGCTGGACCACATTCGCCCTCGTCGTCGCCAACGCCGGGTTCGCCCCTTACATTCTGGCGGCACAAGCGAGCGCCTTCATCCCTCTGGTCGGTGGGCCTGCCCTTGTTTCCCTGTTGGCCACCTTGATCAATCCGCTGACAGTCATGGTCGGCGTATCGGCCATCGCCTGGCTCGGCATGGGAAAGGGCGCGCAAATCGTACGCAGTCAGATCGCCTCGCGTTTAACGGTTCTCCTGTCCGCTTCCGGGTCGGGAAGTCGTGATGTTGGTCTGGAGACCTTCCTTTCCGACATGCGCGTTCTTGGAGGCCTTAACGACGGGGACGTCCTCTGGCTGCGGGAAAGGGACCTTCTCGCGCTCCGCAAGCGCACGGCCACACTGGACGGGTGGATGCGATCTCCGATACCGCGCGCCGCCATAGCGCCTCCGGGGCGCTGGAACGTCCGACCGTCCGGCACCGACGTCGCCGACGGCCTTCTTGTCTTCGGTCTTAGCGCCGGAGAGATGATCTGGCATTCGATGGCGATGGACCCCAAGGTCCTTCAGGCCGCCGACTTCTCCCGCAAGGCGGATCTCGCCGATCCTCTCGATTTCGCGGCGAGCGTCCATGAATTCACCAGCGTCGGCGCCGGGATCTCTTTGCGCGGATACACCGCCGAGCGTCTCGTATATGACCGCCTCGTTGCGGACGGACACGCAGTCTCCTTCCCGGCGGCCAGCAACCAACAAGGCTTCGATCTGCTGGTCGATGGGTCCGAGGTACAGGTGAAGTGCGGTAAGAGCCTTTCGATCCTGTCCGAGCACTTCGAGAAAAACCCCGACATTCCCGTGATCGCCAATGCGGCGCTTGTGGAGGCCGCACGGGCGCACGGAGAGCCATGGGCTCCCATGGTCACGACCCTTCCCGGTTTCGACCTCCCCACCGTAGAGGAGATGCTCTCGGAAACTCTTGGACACGCAGCCGATCTGGCGGACCCGGATATTCTGGAGTTCGCTCTGTCCATCGGTATACTGCGCGGCGGCCTCGAAGTCGCCCGGGGGCGCATTCCCATTGGGGATCTCCCGGCGTGGATGATGATCGACGGGGCCTCTCGCGGCCTGTTGGGAGCGGTCGGAACCAAGGCCGGTGCGTGGGTGGGGCTTGTCACCATCGGGGCGGCCGGAGCCATTGTTCTGGCCCCCGTGATCGGCAGCGCGGCCCTCATGGCCAATAGCTCGGTCAAGAACGCCGTCCAGTCCGGCCTCATGCGCGAATGGATCGCTAGAATGTCTGCCGCAGCGGAAGATCTCCACAACGACCTGATCGAAGCCTGTGACCGCCGCATTGCATGCCTGCAAGCCCGCAATCTCGATCTCGAAACAAACCTGGGCGGATCCGAACTTGAACGATGGGTGGCGATCCGCGCTTCGGACGATCTCGTCGCCGCGATGGAAGACCGCCTTCTGCTCGAGATCGGAGCACCGAAGACGGAAGCCAGATGCGCGGAACTCCTCATTCTGGCTGCGGACATCGCTCCAACGGATGCCTCGGCTCTCGCAAGCTCGCACCGGCTTCAAACCGTGCTTCTCGAGAAGCCCGGGCTGAACGAAGTCTTGATGAGGAATGGCGGCAGGAGCGTGAAGCGATTGACCATGAAAGCCTTCCGACGCTAGTTCACTACGAAATTTGCCACGGCAATGACCCTCGGTGTTTGGTAGGCAATTGGACATAAGCTGTAGGATGCCAACCCGATCTGTTTCAGCCTGCTCCCCTGATTGTCCGCTTGGCGGACCTCGGCATCGGGAACGGAGATCGGTCATTCGCGCACGTGTGCAGACGGCTATTTGTTCGCGCCATCTCTGGCGTCGATGAGCTTGCCGTCGTCGTTTAGCCCGACGCCGAGGCCCTTCCGCCGTCGCTCCTCGAAAAACGCTTCCTCATTCGGACCCGGCACCGCCATTTTGTCCGTCAACGTATCGAGCTTATTCTGGGGCTCGGGCAACCTTCCGGTATCACCGAGCTTCTCCATCGCTTTCCGAACGTCATCTCCGTCTTCGTTCATGTTCTAGATCTCACATGCTCGGTACTTGCGGCTGATAGCAACTCCGATTTCATCCAGAAGGACCTGACGTCAATATCTTGAGCAATCCGGTTCCAGCGATCGACTTATTTCCTTCGACTGCAAACGACCGCGGTGAAATCGCCGGCGGTGTTAAGGCGTCGGTCCCGCGGGTCGAAATCGCGGCAACAGGTTTGTGTCGATGACCTTAATTGGATCCCAATCGTGGTTTTCGAAGCCGTTGGGACTACGCTTGTCCTGATACCCGCGAGGATTCGCGACCACTCGGCATTGGCCGACTTCGAAATCATAACTCTCGTGCCCGTGCCCCGAGATCCAGAGATCTGGCCCGTCATCGCGAAGCATGATGTCGGACATGTCGGAGGCGTAAGCAGGTTTCAAGATGTCATCCATGTCATACCGGACGCCGCACATCGGATGCGGCATGTGATGCGTCACGAAGATCGTCGGACCGTCGTGCGGATACCAGTCCAGAGTTTCGGTGAACTCCCGTCTCGTGCTCTCGTGGAACTCAAGCGTGTCGGCCGGCGTCAGGGACTTGTACAAGCCGGTTGCAATGTGCCCGTAGTCGTTCATGTAGAAGTGCGCCTTCGTCATCCGGCTCTTCCTGTTCTGCTCTCCGTGAAGCAGAAAGTCGGTCCACATGGTAGCTCCGACGAAGCGGCAATCGCCGATGGTCACGGCGTCGTTCTCAAGGAAGTGGATGCCCTTCTCCCGGCCCAGAACCACTCTCAGGAGACTGAGCGAATTATAGATGTCGTTCTGGCCGTAGTGCTCATGGTTCCCGGCCACGACGACGATGGGTATGCCGGAAGCATCCCGCTGACGAAGAAGCCAATCGGGTACCCTCGGGCTCTTGTGCGTATCCCCAGCGACAACCATGACATCGGCGTCGACGGGCTTCTCCAGCACTGCGACCTCTTCCGGCGGGAAGCGCTCGAAATGGAGATCGGAAACGACCCAGACTTTCATGGAGCCAGTCTTCCCGACCGGAAGCGCGGAAGCATGTCGGTGTCGATCACGAGATCCGGCTGCCAGATTTCGTTTTCCGGTTTTCCGGTCCATCGGCAGACATATCCGTAGGGATTCCCGATCAGCTTGGTTCTGCCTTCGGTGAATGCGTGTCCGTCATGCGTGTGACCCGAGATCCAAAGATCCGGAGCGTTGTCGCCGTGCATTAGGTCACGGCAATCGGATGCGAATGCCGCGTCCAGGAGCGTTCTCCCGTGCTTTTCATGACAGCATTCCGGGTGTGGCGCATGGTGAGTCACGACGACGGTCGGGCCGTCGAAGTTCTCGGCCAGGACATCGGAGATATACGCCTTGCTTTCGGCGTGCATAACGACCATCTCGTCCGCAAGGTCATCGATCACGTTCGGATCCGAGTACCGCCATACCTGAACGAAGTCGTTCATCTTGGCCCGAGCCAATTCCCTCGCCGCAATCGCGTGCTCTTCGCCGAGGAGTTTGAAGTCCGTCCAGAGCGTCGCTCCGATGAAGCGGGTGCCGCCGAGGGCAACGGTATCGTTCTCGAGAAAGTGCAGTCGCGGATTGTCGATCGCACGAAGGCGCCCCAAACCCTCTTCGATTCCGATGCCGTAAAATTCATGGTTTCCAGCCACCATGACGACATCCATACCGACGATCTCGATCAGCTCGTTGATGTAGTCCTTTGTGGCGTGGGCGTTGTGAAAATCCCCCGCAATGATCATGACGTCGGCATTCGGCACATCTTCCGGTGACGGCAGGGAGAAAGCCTGCATCTCATAGTGCAAATCGCTGACGATCCAGATCTTCATGATTTCGTACCGGGTCGATAGCCGACTTCGATCGTGAAGTTGGGATCGAACGCCGCAGCCCTCTTCGTGGGATCCTCTACGAACGCGTATCCTCGCGCATTGCTGACGACACGAGTGCGGCTGTTGGGGATCTGGTAGTCCCGGCTGTCGTGGATGTGGCCATGACACCAAAGGTCAGGTGCTGTCTCAGCCTCGAGGATCGACGACAAATTGGACGCGTAGCACCACGCAAGATCGACCAGGTTGGGATTGTCACCCCATAGGCTTTCAGGATGCGGAGCGTGATGGGTCAGCACGACGGTTTCGCCGTTGAAAGGCTCGGCAAGCGCGCTTTCGATGAAACTGCGAGAGACGACGTGGGCATCCGCGATGTGCTGCGCCCGGATCCGCTTCCGCTTCCCGGGCTTCGTCGTGGATTCGCGCTTGATGTTCTTGTAATCGTTCATCCCGTTCTTGCCTTCGGCCTGCGCCATCTTCGAATGCTTCGTGCCCAGGCCAACGGTGGCCATGTCGGTCCAGAGAGTGGCGCCGATGAAACGGATCCCGTGGTTGGGGCATTCAAGAACGCGGTCGTGCAGGAGATGAATGCCGAGCTTGTCGGCAAGTTCCAGTCCGGCGTCGATCTGCTCAAGCATGGTGAAGCCAGCCTCGTGCTTCCCGGGATTGCTGTAGAAATCGTGGTTGCCCGGCACATATAGAACGGTCTCGCCCGGGAACCTGTCGGCGATCCATTCGAGCGAACGCGTCAGCGGGACGTCTAAGTCACCAACGATGGCAAGCACATCGAAGTCGGAATTCATTTCGACATCCGGATCGAATTTTGTCAGCGGATGCTTACCGTAACGAGGATCGCGAACAAACTCTTGGTGGAGGTCCGAGAGGACGCGAAGACGAGGCATGACTTGGGAACTTTCGTTGTTTATGAGGTCTCTCAGACCCGACGTCGATGTCGCAATCGTTTGGATTGAGGACATCACTCGGAGAACAACGCCGTATTTTGCACTTCGATTTCACGACGCATTTTCGGAGGTCGTGGTATCATGCACAGATCCGCCATGAAGCGGTTTTTCCGGCCATTCCGGTGTGATCCCTCTCCTTGCCCCCAATCGGCACAGAGCCAGTTGCTTCATTTCGGCGTCTTGGCTGTCGAGCGCATCTTCGATCAGAAACACTTCGTACGCTGCCGAACTGAAACTATCTACGGCTTCGACTAGGCATCGTTCAAGAAATTGCATGTTTTCACCGAAGCTACACGCGATCTCCGCAGCATCTGTCTTGTTGCAGCCTTCAATGACCTTGGAAAAAACGCGTGATAGCAAATGTAAACTGTCCATAACACTGGCAAACCCGTCGACCTCAAGATCTGGATCTTTTTCATGACGGGAGCAATATACGTCGAGGCGTCGCTTGAAGTCTTCAAAGTTGCTACTGAGCGCGAAATTGGTCGAACTTGCTGAAACAAGATAGTCTTTACAAATCTTTATCAACTCGTCATTTCCAGACGGCGCGTTTGACAGCAGATCAGTTTCCGAGACAAAAAACGGGTCTATTTCCCACAAATGATTGCAATAACTAATTAGATCCTCCCTCAGACTATTCTTGTAGAATGGAAACCCAAGCTCAAGTTCCACGGTGGCAGGGATTCGTCGGCCAGTGCGAATATGGGTCATCGAACGGAGCGCGCTCTGAACGATGGAATGTTTTTGCGCGACGTCGAGCGTTTCAAAACTGTACTTCATTTGCCATCCTTTTCGCCACACCGTGCGGTTCTGGCGAATCCTTCACGATGTTGAAACAAAAGACTTTTTCGGCTGACCGGCTATTCCAGCGGGCCAAGAATCACCGAATGATGGAAACTTGGCACATTTCCTCCAACGGCGACGCCCCCCAAATTGCACAGAGGCCTCCGAACCGAAGATTGATGGCGTCGCTCAGGGATTCGTTTCCAAGAGGAAGCGGACTGAGAGTGGATTTCTTTGAGCAAGAGATTGCCGTTTCCGTCGCTCAAGGCACGGTGACTTCACGATCTCGCGAAACCTTGTGGGTAGGCAGTCAAACGAAAGCGCACCTGTTAGGACTGTCCGTTTGAAGACTCGGACGCGTACTCATAAACGGCACAGTCCGCTTTCAGCCGACTTCCGGTCACTTCTCTGTCCGTGACCATTCTCACGTTGGAAGAATTGGAAATTTCGGCCCTTAACAACCTGTCATGAGCGTTATGTCGAACGTCCGCTTGTCACGATGACGCATTCTGTTTTTCGGTCTCGCCCCGCAGAATTTCCACAGCTTCGCGGTAGCCCTCCGCTTCCAGCCAGGTCGGCCTATCGACGTCTATGTGATGCCAAATTTCAAGGTCATGTGCCGTGCGGATTCCGCAGCGCACGTTCTCAAGAAAGTAGCGCTCATAGCCGCCATCCTGACCGAGCCAAGCACAGGCGACGGAATGCGCTCCGGGTGGAGTGGCCTCTGGTTTGGTGGCGGTAGCCAATATGATGTCCATATCCGCTGGAATGCCGTCGGTTGTCTCCGGCCACGCAATATCAAGTCCGCCGTCAGCGTTGACGACTGACAGCCCTTCCGCTCTGACCTTCCGGAAATGATCGCGCCAGGCTGGCGCCAGTTTTTCGTCTGCTTCACCGTTTCGAAGCAGCGCACCGACGCAGCCCCACCCGCTTCCGATCGCATCCGCCCCTGCCTTGGGAGCTTCCGCTTTCCAAAGGGCCGCGGTTTCGGCTCTCAGATCATCAATCGTCTCAATCTCGCGCTGACAAGGCACAAGAACCGCCCTGCCGGACGCGTCGCTTGGGCGAAAAGTCATCGTATACGTTCCACCACGCGAATCCGACTTGCGGCCGTAGTATATAGGTGCGGTGACTGAGATGCTTGAACTGGTGTCCAAGCGCCGTCTCCGCCATTCGTCCCGGCCGTTGTCATCGTCCCAGTAAAGCGAGCCTATGATCAGGATACCACATTTCATAAGAGCAACTCAGTTTACGGTCACGGTAGAGCTGCTATTGGCAGCCCGCTTTGCACCAACTGTTAAACAAGCGGAAAAGGGATAGCAAACGCCACATTGAGCTAGACGGACGTTCATTCTTTGCGCCCCGTTTTATTGCGTTATGATCAGGCAGTGTTGGTCACCAGAAGAAGCTCCATTCAACACGAGCCGAGAGCTTCTTTTCGGGCGCTGACAGCTGGTGCCCCGCTTGGCCGTTGCAGATCGGGAAGGCGCCGTGTTTTTCTAGGAAATCGCTCAAGAAGAAACTCTCGACGTCAAACAGGTTATCGTTACCGTAGTTGCGCAAGACTTCAGATGAGTAGGTAGTGAATTTCACTTCGTGGTTTTTGGCGTAATTCGAAATCCCCAAATTACCCGACTGCCCTGTGAGGTGCCCCCGCAGGCGCATCGCAATACTGTTCTGCTTTGACTCGCTCATCCCGATATAAATTAGGCCCGAGGGGTGAAACGGGTAGGCAATGCGCAGGTCGGTCAGGAAGATGAAGTAGATGCCCGCCATGCCCTGAACGAACTTGACCTCTTGCTCGCGCAAATTGTACGTTCTTGTAAAAACAATATTCATACACAAAACCTTAGCGGAGCCGTTGATCGATGCCCATTCAGAAAATCCAGTCCGCCGGCTTGGTGCTGGACACCTTCATGGGCGAACAAGCGCAAGATGCAAGCCTTGACCAGGTCACCATCGCCGTCATTGCCAGTTTGCGCGGCGATGACAAGCTCACCCGCACCAACCTTCTGCGCAAGCTCGACGAGGCCCGCAAGGCGGCAATCAACGACGGCGATATGCAAGGCAAAGGCGGGTCATGACCAAACTGCGCAAGCTCTCCGTCTCGGGATTTCGCGGCGCGCGCTTCGCGCTACCGCTGGATTTTACGAACAAGAGCAGAAGTCTTGCAATCTTCGGCGAAAACGCCGCCGGGAAGAGCACCATCACCGACGCGCTGGAGTGGTTTTTGACCGACCGTGTCGGCCATCTCTGGCGGGAAGACTGCAAACAGGAGGCCTTGCGACACGTCCTGATCGCGGAAGGCGATGACAGCACGGTCGCGGTGGAATTCATCGGAGATAGTCTCACAGGCGTAAAGCGCCTCTCTTCCGCCCTCAGAACAAGCACCGACTTGGCCAACGACAACACTCGCGCCGTTGTCGAAGGGCTTCAGGACGACCGCATCATTCTGCGTCACGCTGACATTGTCGCCTTCCTCGACCAGCAAAAAGGCGCAAAACGAAAGGCAATCGCCGATATCATCGGCTATGAAGAGATCAACAAATTCCGGGATGCCATCCAGGGCACGCTGAATGCGCTCAAACGCGAGCCAGCCTACACCGGAGCAAAGTCGCATTCCGTGACTCTGGAAGGCGACATGGTCCGTGACGTCGGTCAGATCGTGCCGGATCGGCAAGCATTCTTGACCATAGCGCAAAACATCGTCGCACCTTTCGCACTCGGCATTGAAATCACGGATGAGGCCACCTTCGCAGAAGTCGTGAAAGCGCTAAACGGCCTCGGCAACAGTGAAGAGAAAATCAAAAAAGCGCAGCGCCTGGATCAACTCGCCAAGACGTGTACAGCCCTGGTCGCTGAGATCACCACCTTCGCTCCACACGCCGAAGCCTTCGTCACCAGTTACAATGCACTCGCCAAGGAGCGCGAAAGCGTAAACCAGCTCCGGCTGAGTGATTTTCTGAACAAAGGGCACGCTGTCATTGAGTCCGAAGACTATGTCGATGATGCCTGTCCATTCTGTTTGAGCGCTTACGAGCTCGGTCTCTTGCAGGGCGAAGTCGCCAGACGCATCGAAAGCATGAGCGCAATTCAGGAGCGTCTCGACAACGTCAAGGACCAGAAGGACGCAGTGCTACAGGCCATCCTCTCCATCGGGATCCAGGCCAAGGCCATTGGTGAGACATACACCGACCTCACAGGCTTCGATGACTTGATGGCCGCAACCGCGACAGCGCGGAAGGTATTGCGGGCGGCGCATCTAGGCATAACCGCGGCCTTTGAAGGCCTCACGGTCTTCGAAGCCCCCGATGGCTTCGAACATGACGTTGCGCGTCTCCAACATTGCTGTGAAACAGGCGCCGCCAAAGCGGAGGAAGAGGCGGGCAAACTCGGGCTGAGCGAGCAGGAACAACAAATCGCTACCGCTCTATCGTCTCTCAGGACGTTGGAAGGTCAAGTCCGGGATTATGAACGCGCACAGCGCGTCATCGATGCCCATGAAGCGCAGATACTGACGCTGGATGCGATCTTCGAGCGTTTCGTCACGGTCCAGAATGCGGCCCTTCAATCGGTTCTTGATACGATCAGTGCAGATGTAGGGAAATTCTATGCCAAGCTCCATCCCGATGAGAGCGTCGACAATGTTCGCCTCACGATGGTGGGCGAGGAAGGGGTCGAGTTTCAGTATGCCTTCCATGGACAGGAGGTTCAGCCGCCCAGGAAATATTTGAGCGAAAGCCATCTGAATTCGCTGGGCGTGGTGCTGTTCCTCGCCAATGCTCGCATCTTCAACAAGCAAGCGAGGTTTCTGGTGCTCGATGACATCGTCACCAGCTTCGACACCTCACATCGCCGCCGATTGTTGCGTCTGCTGCGCGACGAGTTTTCCGACTGGCAGATGATTATTCTGACGCACGAGAGTGTGTGGTTCGAGATAATCAAGAAGGAGATGGCCCAGCATGGCTGGAAGTTTCACGAAGTCCGTACGGACGGGCCCAACGGCATTGTGTTGGACGACTCCCCCGCCAGCCTCAAGGAGATCATCGCTCAGAAGAAGGGCAAGGATGACGTCACCAACGATCTGCGCAAGCTTCTGGAGATGGTGCTCAAGGAAATCTGCGCATCACTGGAGGTGAAGGTCGCCTTTCGTTTCAACGAGTGGAATGAAAAGCGCATGGCCGATGAATTGATAAGCCAGCTTCGGTCTACGCTTGGCAACAAGTCTCCCGATCTCAAAAACAACGATGTGTTCTCTGATCTCGCAGGGTCTGCGCTCGTGGCCAATCTTGTCTCGCACGACAATACAGACAAGATCGTGGGCAAAGATATCGATGTGCTTCTGGAGGACATTGAAAAGCTCGTTTCACTGTTTTCTTGTCCCGAGTGCGACCGCTACATTTCTGCAAGGATTGAAGTGCCCGGCGCGAAAGCGATCTCCTGTAAATGCGGAAAAACGCAAATCCCCTGGAAATAGGGTTTAGACCTAGTTTTTTCCGAAAAACGCCTCGGTACGCTCTCAAAAAGCGAGTTGTGACGTTTCCAATCTTTTCTGAGTCACGGAGCCGAACGTCGTCCAGCGGACAGTCCGACTGAAAGACCAGCGTCTTTGCTCCCTGATTGCCCACTTAGAGTGCGAGCGCTGACTGATGATTGCGGCAGCGTAGCGACTGTGGTTTTTTGTCAAACCCATCATTGCTGTTAGCTGTTGCATCATCCCTACTGCCGAGGAAGTCGCTGTCCATGTCTCTTCAATTCGACCCGAGTACGGGCAAGATCACTTACAGAGGCAAGGAAGTGGGCGAGCATATCTTCAAGGACGGCCGCTCCTCGGTCCGCCTAACAATAGAATATGAAGCAGGCGACGATTGGGTTGTTCCACTAAGTTGGTTCGCCCACGGACTTTCTCAACTTGCTGAGAACCAACCCGCCCCAATATTGCTCACTGTTGAGACCTCCGGCGACAGCATAGCGGAGGAGTACGATGTCGTCCGCTTCCTTACCGAAAAGCAAGTGAGGCGCGGAAACTATATCTGGCTCTTCCACAAGTCAGATGCCGACGATTGGCCGTCACTTCTGCATGGGCATGACTACGACAAAGGGCTGAAACTGGATGCCATCACGGGTGATGTTTACGATGTGGGGACACGGCAGAAGTGCAAAACTCTGAACAAGAAAGACTTGGAGGCTGTACAAGCCGAACTGCGGCAGTCCAAAGACTTTAAGGATAGGGTCGAAAGTTTGATCGACAAAAAGCGTTCCTAATAGGAGTGGGCAGCGAAGGTCTATAGTGTCTCTCCCGCATCCGGATATAAGCCCTACGCCAATACCTATGAGGCAAAAACGGTCGCTTATGTTCCCCCTAGCATTCCTTCGAAACATGAGAACGTGAGTATGTAAAGAAACCCAGGGCAAAACCCACAAGGTATTGGTACGTTTGGGTCCGGATACTTCGTTTGCCTTGACGGCGCGGTGCGTACTCTCCAGTGACCGCCATCTGCGCATCTCCGCCGTTCGTCCCGGTCGCAGTGAAGGTCGGCTCTCCGCTAATCTCGTTTCTGAAGTTCAACGCCTTTGGTTTCGTTCTGCAAGTTTAGATCAATGGGAGCAGTCGATATCCACCAACTTCGGCTCACTCCGCGGAGCCTGCGCAAAGGCACAAGATCTAGCCATTTCGGAATGAGGCCAGAACAGACCGGCGCCAAACAAATCTTAGGCATGAGCGTTTCAGGTCACTCAACGAGAATACTTCGGACCTTTTTGCAGCATGTCCACAAAAAATTTCAGCGTTTGAAATAGTTTACTAAAAAACGTAAACTTTCGGCTGGCCATGGACAGCGCTTTGGCGGTTTTGTTTACAAAATATCCATATGGACCAAAGCCAATGTTGCTGAAACGCTCGGGTTTCTTTGCTCACAACAAACAGTTTACAATTTTGACCGTCCTACAATGTTCATGACAATCAACGGATCTCCGGTGAAGAGGCGACCTAGGTTTGTCTCCAAGGCGACTTCTGCGTCTCCAGCGCGACTTAAGGTCCGTCTCTATAGGCTGAGAGGAAGGAATTCGGGCGCTTCGGCGCCCGAATGCGTGACGAAGCTACGAAATGTCACGTGTTTCAAATGGTATATTCGTTGCTAAGTCTTAGCCTAAAATGACAGCCATTCTCGCTCTGCGTCAGGATAGATTGCCCATCCGACACTCAAAGGCAGCTCACTTGCCATAAGAGTGCCGAAAACGCGGCAGTCGCGATTTAAGAAAAGAACCCGCCCATCAGAGACGATCGGGCGAGTTTGTCTGTTCATCCAGGCCGACCACATGAGCCCTTGGTAGCAGCAATGTTTTCGTGCTTCTTCTGTCACTGGGCGTACTCGCGCATCACTCCACCTTGACAAAAAGGTGGCAAATTTCCACCGTCGTTCTCTAATGGAGGCATCAGCGATGGCCGAGTCTGTTAAATTTGCCGACGACACGTTCGTTAATGATGCACGTCTAATGTCCGAGCTCCAGAGCCGATCGCTCGCTGGTCAGATCATGCACTGGGCGCGGATCGGTCGCGCCATCGAACGCTCCGGCAATTTCGACCACGCCAAGATTTCGAAGGTGCTCGCGGGCGAGATGGAGACCAGCGCCCTCACCGCAGAGGAAAAAGCGGTCTGGTCGGAGCGGTTCCTGGAAGAGATGTCGGAACCTGGCCCCGATGAGGAAGCCTTCTTTGCCGAGCTGCGCAAGAGCGGAAATGCCTTCGACGCTGAATGATTCCGACAACATCGCTCGCGTGGACGTTCAATCCGAAAGATGAATCCGGCACTAATCCTGCTTGCCGGACCGATTGGCGCGGACAAGTCAAACCTGTACCGAAATGAACTTTACTAAATTATGTTCCGCGAAGGCGCTCAAGCGCGAACCAGGGCCTGCAACCTTGCGATGCAGGAAAATTTGATATTGCTCGTTAACCCTCTGACGGCATAATGATATTGGTCCTCACGCTGATACAAATTCAGTAATCTAAAATTGCAAAGCGGAGAAACTTCAAACTTGACAGACACAGTGTCTCCCCCGTCCGTTGATATCAAGACTTTTGCAACGCGCGCTAGAACGATTGATCATCTCGGCCGCGAACAGATTGCTGATTGCCCGACTGCCATTTCTGAGCTTTGGAAGAACGCTTGGGATGCCTACGCCCGTAACGTCAGGCTCAGGATATTCGACGAAGAAACCCCAGTCGCTGTACTTACCGACGACGGACATGGCATGAGCCAAACTGATCTTTTTGAACGTTGGCTAATAATCGGTACAGAAAGCAAAATTTCAGATCTCCGCCCTACATCGGCTCAAGATCGGCAAGGATTGAAAGTTCGCGCACGCCAAGGACAAAAAGGTATCGGGCGTCTCTCTAGCGCTAAATTGGGTTCGGTATTGCTGCTCATCACGAAGTACCGAAATGATCCGTATGTCGTCGCCCTTATTGACTGGAGAATGTTTGAAAATCCTTTCCTCAATTTGTCTGATGTCGCTATTGCTGCGGGCACTTTTGAGAACAAAAATGAGATTTTTTTGTCTTTGCCAGCCTTTGCAGAGACGCTGACAAATAGCGTTATGGACAGAGAGGGAGAGCCAAATTCTATTCGACAAGAATGGAAACGCTACGATGAAACGTGGTCGAATGAATTGCCGATACGCACCAGCCTCCCACCCTCTAAAAAAATAATCCAAAGCATGAAGAGGCTCCCCTTTAGATCCGACCATTTATCGGATTGGGAAGGCCCGGGCACTGCCATGCTGGTATTTGAACTTGATGACACTCTGCGAGCTCTACCATCCAGAGGAGACTCGAGTATGGTCAACGACGAGATAAGCGACCGTTTCGAAAAAACCCTCTCCAATTTCGTCGATCCCTATGCTGCCGGGATTGAACAACCAAAATTTTCTTATCGTGCAGATGTTCGCACGACTGAAGAAAATGGCGCACAGACTAGGGTTATAGTCGGAGCGGAAAAAACTATCGACAGAACCCAAGTTAAGGAGATGGAACATCAATTAGAAGGCACCGTCGGAGAGGACGGCATCTTCCGTGGCCGAATTAAAGCGTTTGGGAATTGGATTGAAGGCAGCGTTGAGTTTGAACTGCCAAGAGAACTTTCCATGCCAGATCGCGCCAATGCGCGTGTGGGATCGTTCGAAATCTTCATTGCCTCAATGGAGTTCGAATTGGACAACTCAACACATCCGAGAAGCGAACACTCGCGCTACAAGGACTTGGCGGAACATTACTCGGGACTGATGATTTACCGAGACGGCCTTCGCGTTCTTCCGTATGGCCGACCGGACAATGACTTCTTCGAAATCGAATACAAAAGAAGCAAGAATGCAGGTCGTTATTTTTGGAACCACCGCCAGATGTTTGGCAGAATTGCGCTCAAGCGCGAAGCTAATCCAAACTTGAAAGACAAGGCTGGGCGGGAAGGTTTCATAGACAACACAGCGGCCAAAACATTTCGTGCGCTGGTGGGGAATATCCTCGACCTTTCCGCACGCCGATATTTTGGGTCTGCTTCCGATATAAGAAAACCCAGAATTACAGAAATTAACGCTAAGAATCGCGCAGGTAAGGCGGAAGAGGAAGCAAAAAAACTACGTGAAAGAGAGCGCAAACAGTTCCAAAGAGAACTGGAAATAGCCGAAACACGACTCCCGGAGCTACACGAACAGATTGTAAAAGAACTTGGCGCGCTAACCATCACACGTGACGCCGACGTTTCAAGGTTGGCCTCTAACTTGTCTCGGTGGAGAAACGTAATTGCGGAGACTCCCTTGCGGCCCCAACCTTCTGGTACGGCAAGATTAAAGCCGCGCTACTTAGCGGCTCAAGCTCATGTCGACGAAGTCTCTGAAGCGATATCTAAATACGAAGTCAAACTACGTCAGGAAGTCGCAAGGTACAGCGCGGCAAAGCCAGAACAAATACTAGCCGATCAGATCAAAGACTCTCTGTCGGCTGTGCGTGATCAGATTGAAAAATACCAAACCCAAATCGAAGACCTTCAGCGGGAGCAATACGACGAGGTCCGACTGTTGGCGAGCCAACGGGTGATTGACTTCAAACAAGAAGCGGAGGCCATTCAAGCACGATTCTCTTCAGGCCGTTCCGATTTCAGTGAGGTCTTCGAAACACTCGCTTCGCTACAAAACGATTGGATGGATGAGAACCGAAGTTTTTTCGGATTATATGTTTCAGCGCTCGAAACTGTGCGCGAACAAATTGATCTGGAGACTCTCGCGAGCGTTCAAGTACAAGATCTAAGGGAAGCAGCAGTAGAACTCGACCGCTTGACTGCTCTAGCCCAACTGGGCATCGCCGTGGAGATTGCTGCACATGATCTTGCCGACTTCGACGAAATGGCGACCACAGGCTTAAACGCATTGCCAAAAGAAATGCGGGATAGTGAGGCTGTGCGAGACATCAGACTTGGCCTAGAAGGCTTGACCGACCAGCTCCGCTTCCTTTCACCACTTCGTTTATCCGGTGACAAGATTCAACGCTGGATCGAAGGTGCAGAAATCGAAAATTTCGTGGAACGTTTTTTTGCACCAACCCTCACCAGGGCGGGAATAAATTTCGAAACAACAACTGCGTTTCGAGAGTTTCGTCTTTATGAACGGCCAGCGAGAGTTTTTCCGGTCTTCGTGAACTTGATAAACAACAGCATCTATTGGGTCGGCACAATGCCCAGATCCACCAGACACATTATCCTCGATGTTGTCGGCGAAGAAATTGTTGTTTCCGATAGTGGGCCAGGAGTTGCCGAAGAAGATATCGATCAGATCTTCAAGTTGTTCTTCACTCGGAAGCAGCGCTCCGGCCGTGGCGTGGGTCTCTACCTCGTAAGAGCCAACTTGTCAGCAGGTGGTCACACGATTCGCTACAAGACCAAAGACGACGATGTACCACTTTCAGGGGCCGCATTCTTGATCAAATTTCAAGGAGTCGATTTTAAAGAAATGGCTGCGGAATGACTGAACATACTTATCAAGACCTCATCGTCGAAGCATTCATAGATCCAATTCGATCCGTATTAATTGTCGACGACGACTATCCGACTTTAAATGAAATCTTGCTTAACCCTGAAGAGCAGAAAGTATTTCACGATCACAAGACTTGGAATAAGTCTCAGGAAAACCGAGACAAGGTTCGAGCGGTTATTGAAGAGTTTCGTCGCCCGGGAGCTCCTTATCTATTGGACATTCACGATGGGTTCTATCCAAGCGACGATACTGACGAAGACAAAGTCGGCACCCTGCAACAGACAGATCTGTTGATATTGGATTACCAACTTGACAAGAAGAAAGCAGGTGACGGCACAAAAGCTGTTAGAATGGCTCGAGAAGCTCTTACAAACAAGCACTTTAACTTAATTCTAGTACACACGCAGGAAAAATTAGACCGTGTATTCCCAGAATTCATTGTCGGTCTACTAAAACCCTGCTTCAGCATCGACAGTAACCTAGAAGTTTGCGCACAGTTACAATCTTTTCTTGATCTACATGAAGATGCTTTGTTGGCATCCATCAGCGACGCTCAATATGTATCCGCAAGAGAATTTTTCAAAAGCAATTTCGAAGAATTATTACGCTGTGTTCACAAAAGAACTCCTCCTTGGGGTGATCTGAAGCCTTTATTTGCATCGGGAAACTTGCATCCGAGCAAATGGAGAGATGCTATATGGCATGCGCTTGAGACATTTGAAGTCGAAAACTCTGACCGCTTTTCACAAAAGGACATCGAAGTCCTAAACTGGCAAGAAACGCCTGAGATGTTCATTAGATCACGAAGAGGTTTCGTTGCCTTTAAGTCCAAAGAAACCGGACAGGAACTCATGCCAAAGGTTCGCGAGGCACTCTTTGCTTGGAACCCACGCCCATCTCGACTGGTATTGACAAAATTAAGGGCCGAAATGAACGAACGGGGAATTGAAGTTCAGGACGAAGCTCTAGGTGAAACCGATGTCGCTGCTGTATGGTATTGGCGCTTGCTCGAAGCTGATGATCGTAACCTCAACACCATAGTGGACAGGACGGTGCGCAATCACGCGGAGCAATTGCTTGATCAACTCCTACCCAGTGTAAGTGAGTTTGCCAAAAAAATTAGACAAGTTGATTCTAACACCGACCCAATAGAAGCGGCGGGAACCCGTTTCAATCTGGATCTATCTGATGAAAAAATAAAAGCTCATGCAAAAGTTGGTCACAACGCATTTGTTGGAAGCAAACCAGTAAATAGTGCCCATTTAGAACTAGGTCACATACTCCAAATTGGGGAAGATTACTGGGTTTGTCTCACGCCTGCATGTGACATGGTTCCCAAACGGCACCGCGGGAAACCATACGACAGGATAGAAGGAGTAAAACGATTCACAGCGTTGAAACTCCTACCTCGCAATACTGAGGAAGCTCTGGCCGCTGCAACAAGAGGAGGACAAGTATTCGCAAATATTTTTGACGAAAAAGGTAAAACAACTCGTCGGTCATTCTCCGTAGCCCCTAACCTTGGTGCTTCTCCTACCTGGATGACGATGTACGTCCAAGCAGACGGCTTTCTTTCACATTCCTCTGGCGCGGTTTGCCACGTTAGTTTTGTAGCTGATCCAAGCTCAGTAGAGGGCCCGACGACACCAATTGTAAAACATGCGGAAGCAAGAGTTTGCGGCATGTTGAGGTACGAATATGCCTTAGAAACTCAATCAAAATTTATAACATCGCAATCAAGAATAGGGTTGGATTTCGAGGGCGAAGACATCGATACCACTGAAGGAGGCAACTAAAGTGTTGAAGTCTCCTAGAATTGAAGCGGAGGAGTCGAGTGCGTTCGACTTTGATCATTTAGTCGAACAACCATATTCGACTTCGCCTGAAAACGCGGCAAAGTCTCCTTTATGCGTCGATCTATTCGCGGGCGCAGGTGGATTTTCTCTGGGGGCGATTGGAGCGGGTTTCGAGGTCCGATCGGCGGTTGAATACTACTGTCATGCGGCAAGTACGTATCGAAAGAAAATAAGAAACCTGTCCGGACGAGAAATCGCAGTTTTCGAAAGGGACATTCTTGAGCTCAACCCCCATGATCTTATGGATGAGGCAGGTCTGATTGAAGGGGACTGTGATTTGCTGCTTGGTGGACCTCCTTGCCAAGGTTTTTCAACTCATCGACTTAAAAAGACTGGAGTCGACGATCCTAGAAATGCACTGCTTCTGAGGTATTTCGAGTTTGTTCGAGCTATACAGCCTCGGATGTTCCTTTTAGAAAACGTTCCAGGGATGTTGCAACCGAAGCATGCAGGCTACCTCAAAAAATTTCTAGAGACTGCGCGTTCGAGCGGCTATGCCGTGATCGACCCAATTATGATCAATGCTCGCGACTTTGGCGTCCCTCAAAACCGGAAACGAGTGTTCATCGTTGGATACGATCCGTCGCGGGTCACATTCGATGCGACTTGGCCGCCTCTACCGATTTATGGAGACCCTTCGCGCTCCACTCCCAACAATCCACTTTTACCCTGGATTTCGGCAGCAGTGGCATTCGAAATGCCAGCCCGAGAAAATGACAAGAACGACGTACATATGTCACATGGCGCAGCGCTTATTGAAACTTTCAAAAGCACCCCACCTAATGGAGGGTCTCGTAGCCAGTCTAATCGAGTTTTACCGTGCCATGAGAAACACAACGGACATAAAGACGTTTACGGAAGGATCGACCCTGCACGCCCATCGCCAACTATGACGACAGCTTGTATAAACCCGTCTAAAGGACGGTTTGTGCACCCCACCGAACATCATGGAATCACCGCACGTCAAGCCGCTCGGCTGCAAACATTTCCGGATGACTTCGAATTCGAGGGGGGCTTGATGGCTGCTGGCATCCAAATCGGCAATGCAGTTCCTGTCCAATTGGCACGCTTCCTCTGCGAATACCTGCGTGAAGTGCTGGAACGATCACGTGCAAATTCATCCGATCTTAAGTCAAACACAGTGCAAAAGTGACCAGGCAAACACGAGCGTTTACCACTTTCGAATAATTACACAGTGATTGTGCTAGTTAGCTTCAAACAATCAGACAGAACCATGTGAAAAAGACCAGCATTTTGTGCTCACTACGATCTTCCGGCAGGATCCCTTTGAATCAAACAAGACAATGGCGGACAGATTAACAAAAGACGCACGATCAAATTTAATGGGCCGCGTAAAAGCAAAGGACACTGGACCCGAAATGATCGTACGTAGGATAGTTCACCGACTAGGTTACCGCTATCGGCTCCATAGGCGGGATCTTCCTGGTACACCAGATATGGTCTTTCCAAGACTTCACAAAGTAATATTTGTTCACGGTTGCTTTTGGCATAGGCATGGTTGTTCCCGCACAACAACGCCGAAAACCAAAACTGATTTTTGGAAAGCGAAGTTTGAGGCGAATGTAAAACGTGACAACAGGCAACTTGCGGAACTGACGAAGCTTGGTTGGGAGAATTTAATTATTTGGGAATGCGAAACCAAAAATATAGATCAGTTAACTTCTGTACTTCGCGACTACCTTAAACCAAGCGAATAAGTGCGAGAACTGCTCGACCTTCACATTTCGAAACCATTGCCTGTTTTTGGCGAGTGCGCTTTGACCTTTGGATAGTCGATTAATCGGCGAATTTTGCTAATAACACCCACTCTCAAACTGTCCTTTTCAGCAGAATAATGCAGCTTGCGATGACAGTTCGGGCAGCATGCCACCGCATTGTCTATCGTATCAGGCCCCCCTTCTCCCAAAGGCCTGACATGATGCACTTCGAAATACGGTTCGCCATTCGATCGTAGAAACGGTGCGATTGTTTCACAAATTTCACATCGCCCGCCTGCTTCGTTCAACACCCATGCGATAACATTCGGATCTCGAACGAACCGCGTTACATTCACCGAAATTGAACCGGCCATCGTTTGCCCGGGCGGAGGGTCCACGATGCCTGTCTCTGCTTTCGCCCGAATGCGTTTGACCGCACTTTCCACCCTAACGTCTAGTTCTCGAGGCTGAGCTGTTGGCGCCTCTTCAACGGAAAGGTACTCACGTGGGAACGCCAGAAGAATTTCAATGCCTCTCGCATCGGATCCGTTATCGCGAGGCCAACTCATGCGCAGCAGCATTCGCTTTGTTCTATTGCCGCGATCGCTTCCGTCGACCCTCCCGTAAGCAGCTGAGGCTCGACCAATAGAATGGCGCAATTCAGTGAACTCACTCAACCGGGACAGATTCACTGGAAACATGAAGCGATCCAGAGAAACCCTTCGACCAGATTCTGGCAGTTTCATTGCGATCGAACTGGCTACCTGTACCTCTTCAAGTACCATTCCTAAAGCACCCATGCGGGAAAGATGGAGTTCCATAGCAGGTGCATAGTCACTATTTCTGGCTGCGTTTGGTCCATGATCAGAACCACCACGAGACTCAACAATCAGGTCGAAACCTTCACTCCATCGTTCAACGGAAAAAAGTGCATCCAATTCGCGGCCATGGTCATCGGTCGGCTTCATCATGTCATTGAAGAACCATTTTGCAGATCCTGACGGGTCTGTAGGAGATAATATTCCATATATTTCATGCCTTGCTCTCTGGGTGGCTTAACGTCCCTTTTTGCATACCGAATCCATTGCCATCCCCCACGACCGCACGGGCCACACTCCGTCGACACCGTCCTCAAGAGTGAAATAAAACCCGTTCGGCAAACCGCGCTCGAATGAACGCAACATATCCGAATATTGGGGCCGGGTGACATGCAATGACATGCTTAACAGCGGTGATCCGCGAACCTGATGTAAATACCCGGCATCACATTGTGCCGTCATCTTCGTCGTTGGGGCCACGATCAGAACAGAGGCTGGCCACCGAAGGTCACTCCACTCGCCCTTGAGAACGGCCGACAACACCACGTAAGAAAACTCGACCACATGCCTGGGAGGACCGTCCTGAACTTCCTGCCCGAAATGAACTGCACTGATCCCGACAATATCTGCCTCCCAAGACCCGGGCGCCACTGAGCGTGGTGAAGTCTTCGCACGGCCTTTCCGCGCGGTACCCTTTGTCATCTCTCCAACTCTACCTGATTGTCATTTCTGACAATTTTTATCGTGTTCATTAACTTTTTGTCCGGGAAGTTCCGGAAAAACCGGTCTCACCGACTCGCAGGAGACAAAAGTGACCGACCAAGAAACACGCTATCTTCTTGATACATCTATCATAAGTGAGTTCGCAAAGGACTCGTGCAAGCAACATGCTGGCCTCCGTAATTGGTTAAATCTGGTTCCCGACTGCGCACTCTACGTGCCTTATGGCGCCGCGCTGGAGATACAACGAGGCATATTCCGGCTGCGCCATACGAATCCTTTAAAAGCGGACAGCTTGGACCTCTGGTTTGATGACTTGAGAACCAGGATTCCCTTCATTCCGATGACACTGGAAGCCTCCCGGATCCACGCCGAAATGACGTCTGAACGTGCGCTAACGCATCTTTGGATAAACGACCCACGAAAGAAACGTCCACGACCTTCTCAGGCTCTGGCTATAGCCGCGACCGCAATCACATCCGGCTCGTGCCTGGTAACCCGCAACGTGTCTGCCTTCGAACTGATCGATCGCTACTTTCCGTTACCCGGGCTGATCAATCCGATCGACTCCGATCCGGAAGCCCTTTCTCCCGCCCCTGTAACGCACCACTGAACCATTGGAGAAAAGCAGATGCCGCATCGGCCAAGGTATGCCTCGCGCACCATCGCGGACATTGAAGAACCGATAATACGCACCCGTACCACCACATTCTCGGAACGACCTCAACCTGGCACGACAAATCCGTGCGTGAGGTCCATTTTTTCTTCCCGTCAGGAACATCCACGCTATGAAATTCCCCCCTCGCTTCACTCCGCGGTCGCTTGCATTTGAACCGGAAACATTTCTTTCACTTGCCCATGAAATCCAGACGCTCCGCTCAACAGGACGTCCGTCAGGCAGCAATCGCCTGACCGACCACATCGTGACGGACTGGAGCAAGACGCTCCTTCCCTTCCCAGCAATTATCGGTTCGCTTGAGACAACGCCCATCCTGGAACCCGTCTTTGCTTTCTCAGACGACAATTCCAGTGCGCTCCTCTCCAGCGGCTGGGTTCGGCTCGAAAATCACATCGACGTCTACCTTGAGGGACGTCGTTCAATAGGTCGTTGAGTCCGGCATCTGAGGAGCCAGCCAGACCGGTCCCGTTTCCTGGCTTACCCATCTCAGCCGCCTAACCAAAACAGCCCACCAACGTTCAATTACATCAACGCCCCAGCGTGCCGGGATTTGCTCTCCGGAACGATCAGGAGGCGTTTGCCTCAGGGAATTCAATGAAAAGATCCAACCTTATCGCCGGAACCGGACGATCCGTCGGCCTGCTGATGGCTCGCATGGCGGTCCGTCGTGCACTTCGAGAATGTCCGGAGCTCCTATATCGAACCGCCTATATCCTAGGTGCGGAGTTGCCGAATGACGTTGACACGACGCTCTTCGAACGGGCGTTTGAACTTGAGTTTCAAAGCCACGCCCCGGACGGACCGGGTCGAACTACTGCGCCGGAATTTCACTATTTCATCGAGGACGGCGGGAGGGAGAGATACAGGCGCAATAAGCCCTTCGAAGAGTTTTCTCTCGGCAAAAGCATAACCGAGAACCAGCGATTGATCGCCATCGGGACGCCCAAGCACCCGTTGTCCGAGGCCTTCCGAACTATCGCAGAAGCAATCGTCGTCGTTCGTCCGGAACAAAGGCATCTTCAAGCGGCCATAAAAATCGCTCGCGATTTTCATTTGAGCGATGAAATCGCCAGTGAGCTCATCACGAGCAATATCTCTAACCTTTCAATCGCATTTCGGGGAAACCGACCGCTCGACGCTGCGCTTCGCATCATCAATGCCCTTGGAAAGGCAGAGCAGACGGCTCAACCAATTGTCGACGTAGAAGGCAATGCACCATCCCTTGATGACATCGCCGGATATGGCGAAGCAAAAAGCTGGGGCCTCGAACTAGCCCAAGACCTGCGTGATTGGAAAAATGGAGCACTGCAATGGTCGGACGTCGACCGTGGAGTACTGCTATTAGGTGCGCCTGGGACAGGAAAGACGGTTTTTGCCCGATCGCTAGCAAAATCGTGCGATGCACATTTCGTCGAGTGTTCCCTGACAAAGAACCAAGCTCTGGGGCATCTTGGCGACATGCTGAAAGGTCTGAGTAAGGCTTTCAATGAAGCACGAAAAAACTCTCCGTCGGTACTTTTCATCGATGAATTCGACGGCATTGGCAACCGGGCGACACTTTCTCGTCACGCGCCGGAATATGCCACCCAAGTGATCACCGGGCTACTCGAACTCATGGACGGAACGGAAAAGCGGAATGGCGTCGTTGTTGTAGCCGCCTGCAATCGCATCGAAACAGTTGACGCTGCATTTTTGAGGCCCGGGCGGCTGGAGCGGATCATTGAAATTCCGCTTCCGGATCTCCAAGCTCGTAAAGCAATCTTCAAACAGCACCTGCAAACCGATCCCCCCGAGACGATACTGGACGAGGTTGGGCTTTTGACGGAGGGCTGCTCTGGAGCAGATCTGGAACGTCTGGCGCGGGACTGTCGGAGATCAGCCCGGCGTTCTGGAGGCACTTCGGTTGGGCGGCACGTGCTCAACGTCCTGTCTGACCAATTTTTGAAAGTACCTTCATCCCAACTGCGACGCAACGCGGTCCATGAAGCTGGTCATGCGGTCGCTGCATATGCCATTCGAGGAATCGTCGCGACAGAACTCGTCATCCGCGAGTATTTCCGTACGACGAACGTCGCGGAGAGCCGAGATGGGGGCTACACGGTCTTCTCCCACGACCATTCCAGCTTCCAGGTTAGAAGCGACTACGAAGATCGAATTGCCGTTTTTCTTGCCGGGCATGCGGCGGAAGCCATACTTTTCGATCATCCGTCTGATGGATCGGGGTTGGTTGCAGGATCGGACCTGGAACGCGCCACCATGATCGCGGCACGGCTTATTGCGTCCTCCGGCATTTATGGTGATCTGGTTTTCAGGGCCGACCTCACCATGGCCCAACTCAAGAGGATGGTGCGGGACGACGAGCAATTCGCGAAATCCTGCGACCTGGTTTTGAAGGCTCAGATGCGGCGGGTGCGAGGGCTGTTGGCTTCAAACATGAAGCAGCTGGAAGACGTAGCAAATGCACTGGTGAAAAAGGGGCGTCTCTCCCGGGAAGAGATCTCGCCCTTGGTTCAATCGAATACAAACACAATCTAGCCAATTGTTTAGATGTTCAATAACCATTCCAGAAAACTTCGACTAAGGGATCGAGACCCGGGCTCGACTCCAATGGGGGGTTGCCGGTACAACCGCGCCCCCGAGCTGGACGTTCATAGGGTTCGTTCCGTGTCTCGACTTCGGCTTCAACCACCGGCTTTAGGCTGGCAGGAATTTAGGAGGTAGCCGCCATGAATACCATGCTTTCACCCGTCGCTTCTTCCGAAGCCAATCTCCTCATCTCCATATCGCTGGCCTGAAAAGACATTCCTCAGTCGAGCTTCGACGCCTCAAGGCGTTGATCCCCCGCTGACGATAGTTTTGCGCTTGCCAGCCACCACACCTGAACAATCCCGTTCAGGCGGAACTGGAGACAGGAGGCCGCGGTCAACCGCTTACTCCCGCATCCCGGACAGCCATGCCCCTCCCTAACGGATATGGATCGTGGCTCAAGAACTGCTGCTGAAGGACGCGTTTTGGCGCGCCCTTCGAGCTCGACACTTGCGGATAATACGTCCCAGCGGACGCATTGCCTCGAGTTGGTTTCCGCCTCGTGCCTTCGTCGATACTCCGACAAGCAACGGGGCCAGGGAACCTTCGCAACAGCATAGGAGACCCTCGTGAACAAAGCCCGCCTTAAACTCGAACACCTGCTAAACCGCCGTGCTGGAGTTCCGGAAGACTATTCTATCCCGGAGTCCACCACCTATCTTTCCGCACCTTCAAAGTCGCGACGCCGCGAAGCAAATGTCGCTTCCGAGGAATGCGCGATATTGCGGACGTAAACGCTCCCAGCAACAGCACTTCTAACTCGTTTAAACCACCGTTCCGTTCGACCGGCACCCGTCGGCCGCCTACCCGGTCCGCTGGATCCACGCGTTCGTTCGCCGTTGCTCCCGAATTCAACAGGGAGATCACGGCGGAAAGCAACATCGAACGGCCCGTCCGAAACATTCTCCTATCTCGGACCGATCTAGTGGGACTGCGAGACCAGTGGCCCAAGGTGAAGTTCATTGATACCGAGGGACACGAGCGAACTCACACGTTCGACTACTGCGCCCTGTATTCCTCGGGATATGCTGAGGCTTATGCCGTCAAGCCGTCAGATCGCGTGGTTTCCAAGCCAAAAGATGGACGTCCTTCGCTCGCCGACACCATCGACTTGATCCACGCGCAGGGATCCCTGGACGGATACGCTCATCGCGCAGTCATCGTGACCGATCAGGATTTTAGCCCTGGGAACGTCCACAACGCGAGGTACCTCCGTCGCGCACGGCGTTTCCGCGACGAAAAATATGTCCAGGAAGTCCGCGCGCTGCTCTCCACTGTCGGGTCACGTGTCCTGTTTCATACGCTGCTTCAGAATTCCGATGTTCCAGGATATCGGCGGCTCGCAGTCTGGAATCTTATTGACGACGGTGTCCTGATCCCGGAACTTTCCGGTCATGTGATCGACCGCTCATGGCTACGCGTCATCTCCAATGACATGGAGGTGGCGTGATGAATGGATTCAGTGAGAATTCGGTGGTGGTCGAACCCCGGCGCTATAACCTCAGTGAACGCGATGACTATTTCATTGATGGCATTGAGTGTCGCTTGATCGCTTCGGACCATCGCCAACACGTCTTCAAACAACGTTCCGGCTCTGCCGAAATCAAGCTTTTCGACCATGTTCAGTTTTCGGAACGCCTCGTTGATGGATCCATTGTGATCCGCAAGCGCAATACACTTTCGAATTCGGCCAAGGATCGTCGGCAGGACCGATCAATCCTGCGTAACCTCCCCCTGTCGGAAAGGGAGCGGATCCTTTTTTACAGGGAACTGTGCCGGTACTTCGACGACAAGAAAGTCGAGTGGGAAAAGGGGCTCATTGATAGCAAGGTGAACCTCGGCAAAGCATGTCTCGACTGGCTGCTGCCCGAAGCGCAGGCCGAGCTGAAGAAAGCGTTCAACACTCGGGCGCGAAGCGGCAAGCAACAGCCACGCTTCAACCAGGAACTTCCGTCTACCCGCCATTTCGCCCGCCTTTATAGGGCATATCAGCGCCATGAATGCAGTGGCGAGGCATTCGTCCATCGATATCGAAACGGCGTGACCCGGGCACGGCGAACGAACCCGGATGAGTTGCTGATCCGCAATCCCTACGTTCTCGGGTATGCCTCTCCCCGCCGCCCATCAATGGCTCACCAGTACGGCGAGTACTTCAAGCGCATCCGTGCCGAAAACAAAACACGAGGAGAAAAGAATCTTCCCTTGTTGACCCCGGTTTGCCGAAAGACTTTCGAGAAGGACATCAGTGAATTGGACCAATTCCATGTGACAGCACAAAGAGACGGCGAGAAAGTTGCCTTGGCCAAATACAAGTCGAGCGGCATCGGCTTTGATTACGTGTATCCGCTTGAGCGCGTCGAAATGGACGAATGGAAGCTGGATCTGATTGTGATCCTAACTGACCTCGGCGTCTGGGAAACGCTGAACGAAGAAGAAAGAAAGGCGGTCGAGCGCGCCCGGCTGTGGGCAACCGTTGCCATCGACGTTGCAACACGATGCGTGCTGGCTCTGAAACTACATGACCGGGATCCTTCCGGCGACATGGCGATCGAAACGCTGGAATTGGCATTGACGGACAAGTCCGCAATTGCGGATTTTATTGGCGCCGCATGTTCCTGGCCCTACCACGGAATGATCGAAACCATCGTCACCGACAATGGCGCTGCCTTCACGTCGGAAAGCTTCCAAACCGCCGCTCTGGATCTGGGAATCGAATTGATGCGACCCAAGGCTGGAGATGCTCGCGCACGCCCTCACATCGAGCGCTCGTTCAAGACCTTCTCGCAAACGTTCTTGAACGAGTACAGTGGCCGCACCTTCTCCAACGTGCTGGAAAAGGGAGACCGTGACCCGAAAGAGGAAGCCACGTTGTTCGCGGACACGATCGCCCATGGGATCCTGCGGCAAGCTATCGACATCTACCACCGCACTGGACACGAAAACCTTGGTGGTGAATCGCCTAGAAGCGCCTGGCTGAGAATGACCCGCCAACACCCGCCGGAAGAGGCTCCAGACCGAGATACCCTTCGCGCATGTTTGGGCATTGACGCGGAGCGCACAGTCAACTCGGAGGGCATCCGCTTTCTCGGCCTGCAATACAACTCCGAGCACCTCCAGAAGCACCTTCATGGGAAGAAGGCACTCTGCCGTATCGACCGGCTCGATATTTCGACCATCTCTGTCTGGAATGGCAAGTTGCACGAATGGTTCGATGTCACGGCGAACATTGCCCCTCCCTCCGACATGAGCATCTACGAATGGGCGATCATTGGAACTCGCCACGAGGCGGAACATGGAGCCAACGTTGCTCTCGAAATGGACATGGCAGCTGAGGCCGCCGTCGATGTCCGCAATAGCGCTCGGATTGCCGAACTCAGATCCGGTATCAATCCGCTCCATAATCGTGGAAGCGACAGAGCATGGCTTGAATGGTTGGACAAAGAACGTTTTGCCAGCCTCCGAACGATCAAACGACAAAGCTCCCCTCACAAGCGGATTGACCTGACCGCCCCTCGCGAGGAGGACGGTAAGCAATACGAACGTCCGGCGTTTTGGGATTTGGCCGATCCGGTACCGGAAGAGGATCGCTATCAGCGGGATGAGGACAAATCTGACGGCTCGAATGTCCCGGGCGACGACCCGGTGAAAGTGGAAGATCCAAGGATCGACACCTGGTCTGACGACGACGCCAGCGACATCAGTTTTGAATAGAAGAAGGAGTTTGACAGCTTTGAGAAATGACATCCCCTCATCACGACACCACGTGAACCTGAATCCAGCACTTGACCGCCTTCGTAGTCAGATGTCTCCGGATGCCAAGGAGCGTGCAGAGCGGATCGCATGGATCAACTCTCGTTATGTGGCGCGAAGCCTGGATGCAGAACTTGAGGAGATGATCCAGAGGATGATCGAAGCACAAGCTGCATTCGACCACTCCGGCTATGCCGCGAGCGAAGCCCACAAGCAAAGGGCATTGTTTGTGATCGGCGACTCTGGTTCCGGGAAGTCGACGGCCATTCGACGTCTGTTCAGCCGTGAGCGGACTTTCCAGCCCTACATCGACGACTTCGGTCAGGAGATCATGCCGGCAGTTTCCTTCGACGCTCCTGAGCCGTTGACAATGAAATTGTTCGCGAGAACAGGTCTCGAGGCCATCGGTTACCCGATCGAACGCGACCGGCAAGAAAACCAGATGTGGGATCTCTTTCGCGACCAGATCAGGGAGCGAAGCGTGCTCTGGCTTCACATCGATGAAATGCAACATGCGATCCGCAGTACGAACCACGTCGGAATTCAAAAAACCGCGGATGTCGTAAAGAGCTTGCTTCAAATGCCGGACTGGCCTCTCAACGCGATTTTTTCCGGTGTTCCGAGTCTCGCACAGTTTCTTCAGCATGAAGACAAACAGCTCCAGAACCGATGCAAAGTCATCAGGTTCGACCCGCTTCGTCCTGGGGTTGATACCGAAAGGCTTCGCAAATCTATTGAGGGGGTGATTTGCACACATGCAGAAATGAAAGCGGAAGATGCGGTTTTGAGCGGGCCGTTCGCGAACCGCGTCATGCACGCAACCAACAACGCATTCGGGACAGCGATCCAGTTTGTCCGGGAGGTCATCTTCGATGTCCTACGAGACAACCGGGAAAAGGTCGAAGCTCGGGATTTCGTGAAGGCCTATGCCCGTTTCTCGGGATGTAAGCCGGACGCCAACATTTTCACCGCGGCAGATTGGAAGGCGGTCATCCCGGGCAATGCCCTGAAGGACTACCTGCTTACCGCCCAACGTCAGGAGCAGGAAGCACGTCGTTTTAGCCAAAATAGGGCGAGCAAATGAGCCCACTTTCTCGCACGGTTGAACTGCGACCTGGTGAAACGCCACGTAGTCTGGTCTCTCGGTTGGCAGCGATGAATGGAATTTCCACCGCCCACCAGTTCTCCAAGGACATGGGACTGGACTTGCGCGGCATCGACAACTCGGATCCGGACAGTCTCGAAAAGCTCGCTGGATATTCTGGAGTTGCCGTCACTGAACTCGAGACGTCCTCAATTCGGAAGACCGGCAACGGAATATTTCTGGGAGGACAGCTGATTTCAAGAAGGGCAACCGCAAAATCGTTCTTTCGGTTTTGCCCTCATTGCTTGATCGAAGACATCGTCCGTGGCCCCGAAAACAAACCGGAAGCGCGTGCCTGGCTTCGAGCAAGCTGGTCGGTCCCGCAGGTCCGTACTTGTCACATTCACCGCAATCTTTTGGTTACTCTTAATGCCAGTGAAAATCATTCGATCAGGAATGATATTGCCGCGCTCATGAAGCGACGGAGTGATGAAGTACATAGGCTGGCAACGGCGGCAAGAGCACTTGCGTATTCCCCGCTCGCAGATTACGCAGCTTCACGCCTGGCCGGGGGAGAAGACAAGTCAGATCTGTTGGGCGTGCTTCCTTTCTATCTCGCGATTAAGCTTTGCGAGATGGTTGGTGCGACACTGAGGATCGGACGGACATTTACCTGGAACGGACTCCGGGAAGAAGATCGCGTCGCAGCTGGCGCAACGGGCTTCGAATTCATTTCCGATGGTAGAGAAGCGTTTTTGAAATTCCTGGAGCTTCATTATTCTGATTGGTCGCGTGTCAGAGCGCGGGGTGCCAAGGGGTTGGCTGCCAGTTTCTTTGCCTGGCTACAAGACGGCCGAAAGAACCCAGACATGGAGCCTCTCCGTGAAATGGTTCGCACCCATGCCCTTGGGCACTTGCCGCTCGGCCCGGGCGACGAGTTTTTGGGAACCATCATGGAGCCGAGAAAGGTACATTCGGTCTATTCGGCACACCTGGAATACGACATCCATCCGAAGCGGTTGAAAAAACTCCTGCTCCAGAACGGTATCATTTCCGAAGAGCAGGCAAGCCTGAGCGACCTTCGCATCCTTTTCGATGCCGGAGAGGCCCTCCCTCTTCTTCAGGACGCCGCAGAAGAGATCTCCGGGAATAATGCGCGCGAGTATCTCGGTATGAACCGGACACAGTGGGAACAGGTTCAGGTCGCTGGTTTTATCAAGCCGTTGTTGGGAGATGGCCCGGGCACAAGACTGTCGCACTCAAAGGCCCGCCTCGATAGGTTTCTGGCGAGCATTCGGTATGAAAAAGGATCCAGCGGAGATCTGGTCCCTCTTTCACAGTGCATCAAGTTGGCTTCCTGTGGTTATGCCGATGTGGTTCGTCTGCTTCAGGGTAACCAGCTGGAACGAGTTTCGGTCGATCCGGAACACGCCGGATTTGCGGGCGTGCTCGTGGATGCCTCGGAAGTATCGGCAAAGGTCCAGAGAAAGGCGCTCCCCGGGCTGACGGCAAGGCAGGTTGCGGAAAAACTCGGTGTCGTCCTGGGTACAGCGCAAGCCCTCATCAAAAACGGGGATCTGCCGTCAACCCCATATCAGGTCTATGCCAACAGCACTCGAGAAGCACGACTTGTGCAACCCGATGATGTCGAGGCATTTGCAGCCGAGCATATTTCCCTCAAGGAGCTCGCTGAGAAAATCGGATCCGAAGGCTGGCCGAGACGCGCTGGAAAACTCTTGGCGGACATGGGGATCGAACCTGTCTTCACTGTTCAGTCCCATCGGTCTGTCATCTTTCGCCGGGCCGACGCTCTGTCTACGCTGAGCCGAAGCGGTCACGCGATCTAGCCCAGACCACCGTAACAGGGTGGAGGTCATCTAAATTAGCCCGGCTTCCGGCAGCAAGCCTTCAAGACTCGATCGTCGATTACCCAGCCCCGCCATCGTGCGGGGTTTTCTTTTGCCTGCAATCCGGATGGAAGGAGCGTCGGAAGACACACCTTAAGTCGCCCTGGAGACAGAGTTTTTGCCTTCGGGGCGAAAAGTTAAATAGATTCAATGGGGGTTCTCATTCTGGAGACAAACCTAGGTCGCCTCTACATCCGGTCGGCAGCGGCCGGAGGTCTGGATTTGAGTGCTTTAAAGCTTAGCCGGGAGTTCGCCCAGGCCGGTGTCCACCAGCCACAGCGCGGCTCCCGGCGCCCAGACGAAAAAACCCGCCCGTCGGAAACGATCGGGCGGGTTTTGTCGTTCAGCGAGTCTTCCCTACAAGTGGCAAGATTTCTTCCAAGCTGCCACTTCGCATTGACCACCAATTGAACGGGCACTGCTCGTTCTACTGTTTCGCACCAAGCTGGATCGTCTGGGTCAGATAGGCTGACGTCCCCTCCAGATGGTTTTCGGCAGCAAATCGCGGTAAACCTTGACGCGCGTCGAGACAAGCGTCTGCCCGAACTGGAAATTGTAGTCCGCTCCCGAGGGTTTGGCGAATGGCAGGAAAACACGTCCTCGGCAATCGTTCCGGCTCTTGGCCTGGTGAACAAGTTCGTTGCTTCTTCGAGGAATATCCGCCCCGTACCGCAAGTTTCTCCGCTTCGGATGAGGATATGTCGACGCGGATCATGAGTGCCGCTTCGCCGCCTCAATAAACTCAGCCGTCCACCACCGGATATTCCCAAAGTACCAGTTATGATTTTCCGGTCCGTCGGATCTGGAACCATCGGTTCCGGCAACCCCAAAAAGACAACTTCCTGCGTTCGGTCAGCAAAACTTTTTTCTCCCGATAGCGTGTCGGGTTGCCCGCCAGTCAGCGCCATCACCTCGTTCCCCTCTCCTAGAAGCGGCCGATTGTCATCCGACTCCTTGTCAGGCGTCTTGAAATTGAGCTTGCAACCAATGAATGCAGGATGAACAATGCCCAATCAAAACTGGAGGAGGAGGCCCCAGTTGGTGAAACTTTGCTTGACCATCGGTGTGTCCAGAGCCCAACCGCTCTCCTATTTGCCTGGCGCCATTACAGCAGCGAAGGAAATGAAGGAATGGGCTGAGCGGTCGGGTTATAGGACGACGATCCTCACGGATGACGGGAAAGACCCCGTTACAGTCTCCCGCATTCGCACGGCGCTTCTGGAACTCCTTCCGGAAAACGACATCGTGAACGCGTTTGTTTTGCATTTTGCCGGCCATGGCTACCGCGCCGGAGCAGAACAGAACATGTGGCTCCCAAGCGACTGGAACACCGAATTACGTGCAATATCGGTAGAAGGTTTGAAAAAGCGCCTCTATGGCCACGGCATCGAGAACCTGACCATATTGAGTGACGCTTGCCGTTCGCTTCCATCCAGCGTGGATATCGCTGACCTCAGTCAGGATTCGGTTCTGCCACGGGGGCCCTACGACCCCAGTTTTCCGATCATCGACCGCTTCAACGCCGTCACGGACGGTAAAGAAGCGTATATGTTGCCGGGCGATGAAAACGCCCCTGCCCGGTGTATCTTTTCTTCCGTTTTGCTCGAAGGCCTCTCTGGCCATCGCGATGAAGCGTTCGACAAATACGTTAGTGACTGCGTTACCTCCGAGTCACTGGATCTTTTCAGCAAAGCGAGAATGAAAGAGATTAGCGAACTCTATCGTCTCAAGTGCGCTCCTGAAAATACAGTCGGCACTCCAAGGGATCATTTCATCTATTTCCGCCGCGACAATCCCGGAAACGGCGATGCCGCGACATTACTGTGGCCCGCTCCGCCGGAAACGCCATCGGCACCAAGTGCCGGGCTTGAAATTTCGAAGCATGCGCCGCCTCAGGAAGATGAAGCGCTCTTTGAATTAGCGCCGGCTCCACACGACGAAAGACCGCCTCACGACATCCGACAAAGCTTCCGTCTTGGAAGAGAATATGCACATGAAGATGTTAATCTCGTCATCCTCGGGCCGACGCCGACAAGACTCTGGACAACTGAACACGCAGCCGACAGCGGAAATAAAGCACGCCCAAGCGAGTACAAGGTTGATGTTTCACCTCAAAGCGCGACCCAGATCCTGGTTGAGTTCGACGATGGCATCTTTGCATCGACTGTCGTCTACGATGAGCTTCTCACCGTCCTGAGCCGTGACGAACGTGGGGTGATCGGTTGGGCTTGCGCCAGTCGTTGGGCCGAGGCGCAGCCCCAGATCAACTCCTCAATCGATGCCATTTCCAACCTTCAGGCGGGACGCCTTTCCGCCGACCAGGTTGATAACATCGCCGCCCAACTTAGAGAAATGAAGCACGTAAACCCCACGTTAGGAGCGATATCGAGCTATCTTTACGACTATAGCGGAGACATCGACAGCATTCGTCGCATGGCATATTTCTACTGCCTCTACGGTCAGGCCATCCCGTTCGATATCGCCTATATGGGACTGTTGCCCTTTCACAGGAACGGACCAGCCTACGCGACCGATGTCCCTTCAATAGCCGCGCGTAGCGCCTCTCCGGAAAACGATAGATTGCCTGAATGGGTCACGAGAGGTACCGAGCCGATTTCCGGTTTCGTTGCAGGTCTTTGGCCTTGGCTGCGCCAGGGATGGGAGTTTGTCGAAGAGCCGGAGAATGAGGAAGTTATTCCCGCTGAGCACATTCGAGACGTCATTCCTTATCTGCTCCCATCCCAGTTCACGTCCTTTAGCCGAGATGGCGCGGAAATTTTGATCCGAAAGTTTCATATGGAGGGAAACTGATGAAGGTCCTTATGATACATGGCATTGGGCAGGAAGGTTCAACCCAAAAAGAGCTTCTCGAAAAGTGGACTGAGAGCCTTCACAAGGTTTCGCCCGGGCTTCTTGCGAATGCAGAAACGCGGATGGCCTACTACGGAACGACACTGGCGAACTGGGCCAATGGTGATACGGCCGTGGGAATGGGCACAGGCGCAACCGATGTGAACATCGGCGACGCAGACGAAATTGCCTTTCTCACATCCGCACTTCAAGAAGCGGCAGAAGTTCAAAATCTAACGGATGCAGACATTGCCTCGGCGGAACAAGACGCTGCTGAGGTCGTTGCCATGGACAGCATGACTGGCCGGTTTCTCGTCGGCCTCGTACGCGCACTGGAAAAGATTTCGCCGCTGAAGGGCTCCTTGTTGCTCCGCGTCGTTAAACAGGGACACACCTACCTTTCCTCACCTGGAGCCGGCACGGCGGTCGACAATCTTGTCAGGCCTTACCTGAAAGAAAGTCCACAGGTTGTCATCACACATTCCCTTGGAACAGTGGTCGCGTTCAAACTATTGAGAGAAATACAAAAGAGTGGAACGGACATCGAGATCCCGCTCCTGATAACAATGGGATCACCGCTAGGCTTGGAGGCATTCAAGAAGAAACTCGGTCCGCCTCGGTTCAAGCCGGCTTCCGTCAAAAGATGGTTGAATTTCTACGATCCGTCTGACTTCGTCTCACTCGGCAAAGCTTTGCATAGAGAATTTGCAACAGGCATCGAGGACGATGGCACAGTCGACAACTTCACCGATAACGCCCATGGCATCATCGGTTATCTGCCGCATCAGGGCGTGGTCCAGGCGTTGAAAACCGTCCTTTGATCACAAAACACGGCATCCACTAAGCAGAGCTGGTCCGGCTTCATGGCCGGCCCACCCAAATCAATGACCTCCACCTCCGCCGGCAGGCGCCGGTTTCGGCCGCTCCACGAAATAAAGCGCGGCGACGAGGGCAACGAACATCCCAGTCAGGATCAGGAAAACATCCGAGAAAGAGAGCAGAAACGCTTCCCGGCTGACGATGCCCGACAGGGTTTTCAAGGCCGCGGTTTCCGCGTTCTGGCCAAGCTCCGAAAAGGCATGTGTCATGTTGCTCAAGGTCTCGTTGACGACGGGACGCGACCAGTTGACCGTTTCGGAAATCCGTTCGTAATGAAAATCCTGACGATTGGTCAGAAGCGTGTTGATGACCGCAAGGCCTACCGCTCCGCCGAGGTTTCGGGTCAGATTGAACAGGCCCGAAGCGTTCTTGATCATCGGCGGTGGCAGCATTCCAAGTGCGATGTTGTTGATCGGCACCATGCAGAGCATAAGCGAGCAGCCGCGCAGGATCTGCGGAACAAAAAGCTCCCAGAAGTCCCAGTCGTGGGTGATGCCGGTCACCATGTAGGTGCCGATGGCAAAGCCTGAAAAGCCGATTGCCATCATCACACGCGGATCGAGCAGCGACATCAGCCGGCCGGCAATCGGCGCCGTCAGAAACATGGCAAGACCGCTTACGAACATGGTCTCGCCGATCTGCAAAGACGTGTAGTTGCGAACGCCGCTGAGATAGACCGGATAGAGATACGTCAGGCCGTAAAGCCCCACGCCCATGATGAAGCTGAACAAGCTGCCCATCGCGAAGTTCTTGTCGGTAAACGCCCTGAGGTCGACGATGGGTTCGCGTGCGGTAAAGGCCCGCCAGAAGAAGATAGCGGCCCCCAGAACGGTCACCGCGGAGAACAGGACGATCTCGCCACTCTGGAACCAGTCGTCGCCCGAGCCTTCTTCCAGGACGAACTCCAGTGACCCGAGAAAAATCGCCATGGCGGCAAAGCCGTACCAGTCGAAATGGTCGAGCAACGACAGATCCGGTTCGTCGAAATCGATCAGGGTGACAGCAGCAAGCGTTACGAAGATGCCCGGCACCACGTTGATCAGAAACAGCCAGTGCCAAGAGCCGAATTCGGTCAGATAACCACCGAGCGTCGGGCCGATGGTCGGCGCAAGCGTGGCCACCAGACCGATGACCGGAGAAATGACGTTGAATTTCTCACGCGGAAAAATCAGATAGGCAGTCGCAAAAACCGTCGGGATCATGCCGCCGCCCAGAAACCCCTGCAAGGCGCGGTAGATGATCATTTCCTCGATGGTGGAGGCAGTCGCGCACATCAGGCTCATTATGGTGAACCCGGCCGCCGACAGTGCGAACATCCAGCGGGTGGACAGCATGCGCGAGAGATATCCGGACAGCGGGATCATGATGACCTCCGCGATCAGGTAACTTGTCTGCACCCAGGGAATATCGTCCTGGGAAGCGCCGAGGCCTGCCTGAATTTCAGACAGCGACGCGGACACGATCTGGATATCCAGGATCGCCATGAACATGCCGAACACCATGCAAAGAAAGGTGAACAGCTTGCGCCCGTCGATGGATTCGCTTTGTGCCGTCTCGCTCATGTGACGTAGCCTTGGACCGGCTGGCGTTTTGCCGAAAGCGGCAGAAAATCTGTTTGCCAGTCAGTCGAAAAAAGTTGAGTCCTCATGGCAAGCTGCCAATCAAGGGATGCTCATCAAAGGGGCGGTATCCGCCAGAGGCGGATACCGGGCGTGTGCGGTTGGAGGCCGCGGGGATGACTTGAATCGGTGCGGATCATCGACATGCACCGCAATCCTAGTGAAGCGCAGAAACGGTGACGTTGGCCTTCTGGCCACCAGTTCTGGTGTCGACAGCGACCACCACCGACATGCCTGCCCGCAGATGGCCGCTTGTGATTTCCTCTTCCGGAACCTTGATCTTCACCGGGACGCGTTGAACCACCTTGGTGAAGTTGCCGGTCGCATTTTCAGACGGCAGCAGGCTGAACACCGAACCCGTCGCAGGGGCGATGCTTTCAACCGTTCCGCGGATCGGTTGATCCGGATAAGCGTCGACGGAAATTTCAACCTCTGCCCCGGGCTTGATGCCCTCCAGCTGAGTTTCCTTGAAATTCGCATCGATATGAGTGTCGGCCAAAGGCACGACCGCCGCAATCCTGCTGCCCGGCTGAAGCAGGGAGCCCACCTGGGCCGCCCTGTTCCCGACAATGCCGTCGACAGGGGCTCGAACGACCGTGAAGGCAAGATCGCGTTCGGCCTTTTCAAGAGCGGTTTTGGCAGCAACCACCGCCTGCTCGGCTTCCTTCTTCTGCCCGTTCAGCACATCGATATTGGCCTTGGCCAGCGTTACCGCTGCCTGGGCATTCTCAAGATCCGCCTGCGCGCCCTTCAGGGCAGCGTCTGCCGTATCAAGTGTTGCCTGACTGGCAAACTTGTTGTCCGCGAGTTTTTTCTGGCGGTCGAAATTGGCGGAAGCTTCTTCTTTCTTTGCCTTGGCTGCCGCAACAGACGCTTCAGCCTGTTGAACGGAGGCCTTCGCAGCCGTGATCTGGGTTGCGATACGATTGACCGTCGCCCGGGCGCTGTCGATGGAGTCCTTGGCCGACTGAACGGCCAGCTTGTAGTCTCCGTCGTCGATCTTCAAAAGGACGTCGCCGGCCTTCACACGCTGGTTGTCGCCAACGGCAACCGATGCAACATATCCGGAAACCTTGGACAGGATCACGGTTATGTCGGACTTCACATAGGCGTCGTCCGTGCTAGCGATAAACCTGCCTTCGGTCCACCAGTGATAGGCTTCGTATCCGCCGAAGCCGAGGCCCGCGAGCAGGATCAGCGTAAAGACCCGCTTGGCCTTGCCCTTCTTTTTGGACGGAGGCGTTTGCGAAGACGCTGTTGAAGTCGACACCTGGGCCTTTGACGGCACAGCCACCTGGTCACCCTTGGCCTCGCTCGCGTCTTTCGCATCAGGGGACGTTGCCTGCTTGCTTTCCGCGCCGCTTGCAGTGTTGCCATCATCCTTCTGGGGGCTCGCGGTTTGCGGCCCGCCACCGATCGCACCGCTCTCGTTGCGGCCTTCTCTGAGTGCCACGATGATATCCTTTGCCCAAATTCATGATCGCTCAGACGTTGACTGAACGGTTCGGTCAATGGCATTTATATGTTCATAATCCTAGTCAGCGCAAGGGTTGCGGCAAATTTTTTGCAGCGCACACAAACTCAATGCCGTCGAGCAACCGGGACAGACAGACATAAAAACAGCAAGAAGCTGCAGCCGCATCCCATGAGCACCGACCGGACCACAGGATCCTGCTGACAGGTCCCTTGCGGCTTTGCAACATGCTCCCTGTTGCAAGTTTGGTCGGGAAAGATTGAACGGTTCTGGTAATTGGCCGATAGTAATGGGATTGATGAATCGCCTTGCGGAAAGTTGACTTCGGGACCGACAAGAAAACTTCCGCAAAACAGCATATATTTGACGAAATATCTTGTTATAAACACTGAAAGACAGCAGAAATTCGGGATTGCGATGACCACCGACACACAGGAACTACCGGCGCTTTCAGAAGACCCGGCCCAGAAAACCGACAACGCCAAATACCGGCAGATCCTTGCAGGGGCGCGAACAGTCTTCCTGGCAAAGGGCTTCGATGGCGCCAGTATGGAGGTGATCGCCAAGGAAGCTGGTGTCTCGAAGGGCACGCTCTACGTCTACTTCAACAGCAAGGAAGCGCTGTTTGAAGCTTTGATCCTGCAAGATCGCTACAGCCAGGCGGAAATCCTGCGCGAAGCTCTCGTGAGCAAGGCGGATGTCGAAACCGATCTGCGCCGGATCGGACGCAGCTATCTGCAGAAAATGTCGAAGCCGGACAAATTGTCGACCCTTCGCATGGTGATCGGTGCCGCCGAAAAGTTCCCGCAATTCGGCATGCTGTTGTATGAAGCCGGGCCCTGCCAGGGCCGGCGAGACCTGGGCGCTTTCATCCAGGAACGGATCAATCGTGGTGAGTTGAAGGATTGCGACGCTGAACTGGCCGCCGGTCAGTTTTTCGACCTGTGCGTGGCAGGCGTGCTGAGACGTATGCTTCTCAATGCCAGTCCCAAGCCGAGCCAGGATGAATTCGAGAACAACATCGATGCTGCGGTCAAGGTGTTCATGGCAGCATACGCCGTATAACAGCCAGCGCTTGGCCGTTGGGACTGCACCCATCGATCAAAAATCCGGACCGACCGGGGCGGACAGACGGTCCGAAGCTCTTATATTAGGCGTTACAAACCAGTCCCATTGACCACAGTAGGTTCCATGACCGCCCGACCGCCCATTTTCCAGTTCGACAATTCCTACGCACGGGATCTGCCCGGTTTCTACGTGGCCTGGGAAGGCGCCAAAGTGCCCGCTCCTGAACTCATCCTGTTCAATCGCGATCTCGCAGCAGACCTCAACCTGGACGCAGACCTTCTGGAAACGCCGGAAGGTGCCGAGATCTTTGCCGGTGTCAGACAGCCCGACGGCGCCTCACCTCTTGCTCAGGTCTATGCCGGCCACCAGTTCGGTGGCTTCTCGCCGCAACTCGGGGATGGCCGCGCGCTTCTTCTCGGCGAGATCATCGACAGCGCCGGCAATCGCAAGGACATTCAGTTGAAAGGGTCAGGTCCGACCCCCTTCTCCCGTGGTGGCGATGGCAAGGCGGTGGTTGGGCCTGTTCTGCGCGAATATATCCTCGGTGAGGCCATACATGCTTTGGGCATTCCGACGACGCGGGCGCTCGCTGCGGTGACAACGGGAGAAACGATATACAGGGACGGTCCGAAACCCGGCGCGGTGCTGACGCGCGTGGCGGCAAGCCATTTGCGCGTCGGAACATTCCAATATTTCGCGGCACGCGGCGAAACCGACAAACTGCGCCAGCTTGCAGATTATGCCATAGCCCGCCATGCTCCGGATCTCGAAGGACAATCAGACAGATACCTGCGGCTCTTCCGGGGTGTGGTCGAGCGACAGGCTGCACTCATGGCCAAATGGGTCCTGGTTGGCTTCGTTCACGGTGTGATGAACACCGACAACACAACGATCTCCGGCGAAACAATCGACTACGGCCCCTGCGCCTTCATAGACGCATACGACCCGGCCGCCGTGTTCAGTTCCATCGACCATGGTGGGCGTTATGCCTTCGGCCGCCAGCCCGTTATCATGCAATGGAACCTTGCGCGCCTTGCAGAAACGCTGCTGCCTCTGATCCAGCCCGACGATCCGGACAAGGCAGTCGATCTGGCAAGCACGGAACTCGCCCGCTTCCCCGACCTCTACCGCTCTGCATGGCTCAGCGGTATGCGTGCGAAAACCGGCTTGCAGAGCGAAGTGGAAGATGATCAGGATCTCTTCGAAACCATGCTTTCGACGCTGCAGGAGCAATCGGTCGATTATACGCTGTTCTTCCGGCATCTCGCGGAAGCTGCTGTCGGCAACCCACAAAAGCTGCGTGATCTCTTCATGAACCCGGCACAGATTGATGGCTGGCTGGAGCGCTGGAGGCAACGCCTTGAAAGGGAAGGCAGAGCCGTCGCTGAGATCAAGGCAGAAATGGACAGCGTCAATCCCGTCTACATTCCCAGAAACCATCTCGTGGAAGAAGCCCTTCAAAGCGCAGAGGCCGGAGAGTATCACCTGGTCAATACCTTACTGGGTATTCTTAAATCTCCATATGAAGAGAAATCCGGCTTTGAGGCCTATGCACTCCCCGCACCTGCTGCCTTTGGCCCCTACCAGACTTTTTGCGGCACGTGACCAGAGATTTTCCGCTAACGGACGTTTTCCGGGGCTTGAAGCTCAGGCGAGCTTTTGCGCGATAAGCTGGCAATGTCGTTCTAGCCGGCCAGGCGCTCGACCAGAAAGTTCATTTCCTCTTCCAGCTTTTCGCCAGACAGGCCAACGAAACGCGCTTCCAGGCTGATCGTGACGAGACCATGCACGGCAGCGAAGGCTGTGCGAGTGCGCGCGGCAAGGTCTTCATCCAGCATAGTGGGATCGAGCTCGCGCAGGGGCGCTGCAATGAAGCCGAGGAGCGCGATGTTTTCCTGTATGTGCCACTCGGGCACCGCCTTGCCTTCAGGCAATTGGTGGCTGAACAGGGTCATCCAGAGATTACGGTTGTCACGCGCAAACCCCAGATAGGCCAGTGCCAGCACTTTCAGGCGCGCCAATGGCTCGTCCACGGTTTCGACCTTCGATGCCATCAGATCCTTGATGCGCCCAAGGGTCACCGAGTTGACCGCAAGCAGCAACGCATCCTGATCCTCGAAATGCTTGTAGACCGACCCGACGGAATAACCGGCATCGGCCGCGATTTTTCTGATGTTGACCGCTTCCATACCCCCCGCTTCCACGGCGGCAATCGCCGCCTCAAGAACACGACGATGGGTTTCTTCGCTTTTAGCTTTTTGAACTCCGGCCATTAACCGTATCGCACCTCAAAAGTGAACCTTGTTCATTTTTCTTCTTGACCTAATCAAAATGATGTGGCTTTGTCAAATAGTGAACAACGTTCACCTTTTGAGAGAGGCACGATGTTTGAGCCATTCATGAACCAACTGAAGGCGCTGTTTCTAGCCAGCGCAGAGGAAAGCCGGGACAGCCAGTCCCTTGCTCTCCTGTCGATCAACACCCGCACAGCCGCGGCATCCGTCCGCACTGCCCAGGTTGCTCTTGCCCGCGCAAAGGCAGAACAGCAGCAGGACCGCAAGCGGCTGTCGCAAATCAATGCATCCCTTGAAGATCTTGAAAACCGGGCTCGTAACGCCCTGCTTAAAGGTCTTGAGACCCTTGCTCGAGAGGCAGCGGAAGCCATTGCGTTGCTGGAAGACGAAAAGACGGCTCTCGAAGAAGCAATCCATTCCTTCGACGGCGAGCTTTCAAGCCTCACCGAAACCCTGCACCGCGCCCAGAGCCGTCTGCGCGCCCTGAAGCGCGGCGAACGCACGGTGGAAGTTCGGGACCAGATCCAGAAAGCGCAGTCATTCGGCTCAACGACAGGCCAGTCGGCCCTCGCCGTTGCCGAAGACAAGCTGGAGGAGATCCGCCGGCGCCAGGAGCGCGATCACCTTACCGAGCAGGAATTCAAGGCCCTTTCGGCAGCAGATAGTCCGAGCGCGGTTATCGAAAAACTGGGCGACGCAGGATGCGGCGCGCCTGTGAAAACCAGAGCGGACGACGTGCTCGCCCGCCTGAGATCCGACCTACCCCTTCTTCTGGAAAAAAGCAGCTAACACGAGGACAAGACCATGCAGGAAGCAACAGTCAAACATTCCAACAACTGGACCATTTTTACCGCGGGCAGCTTTGCCATTGCCGCTATCATGATGGCCCTCGGTATCTGGAACCTGGAGGCGAGTTTCTCCGCCAAGGGTTTCTACACCATGGCCGCGATCATGCTTGTCCATACTGCGGTAACATTGACCAAGACGCTGCGTGACCGCGAGGAAGCCAGCAAGTTTCACAACCGTCTGGAAGACGCGAAAACAGAAAAACTGCTGATGGACATCAGCAAGCCGGAACACGTCTGATCCCGGTTTCAAACCGGGCGGAGACCTTTTAGCTCCGCCCGGGATTTTTACACCGAAGGTTATGCAGCAGCCGAAACAACGGCAGCTTCGAAGGAGGACCTTATGAGCGCTCCACTGATGACATCCCGGCGTTTCGCTCCGCTCTTCTGGACGCAGTTCTTCTCCGCGTTCAACGACAATTTCCTGAAAAACGCCCTGGTGTTCCTGATTTTGTTCCAGGTCGGGGGACAGGCAGCGGACGGTGGCAACACCGGCGTTCTGATCTCGCTGGCCGGAGCGGTCTTCATCGCTCCCTTCCTGTTTCTGTCGGCGCTGGGGGGTGAGCTGGCGGACAAGTTCGACAAAAGACGCATCGCGCGGGTGACCAAACTGGTCGAAATCGCCGGCGCCGGCCTGGCAGTTGCAGGCATGGCCCTCTCCTCCCTGCCCGTCCTCTTTGCCGCATTGTTCTTATTCGGTGCTATGTCCGCCCTGTTCAGTCCCGTCAAATACGGGCTTCTTCCGGACCACCTTCCGGCGGCCAGCCTGCCGCGCGCCAATGCCTGGATCGAGGCCGGCACGTTCCTGGCAATTCTGGGCGGCACGATTTCCGCCGGGCTTTTATTCAGCACCGGTGCTCCTACCCTGATCTTCGCTCCGGTGATGATAGCACTGGCACTTGGCTGTTATGCGCTGAGCCGTCAGATCCCCTCTGCACCCGCCGCGGCTCCCGGCCTGAATGTTGACTGGAACCTTGCCACCTCGACATGGCGCGTCGTGCGGGACCTGGCGTCCGACCGTCGTCTGTTTCTGGCTGCCCTGATGAATGCCTGGTTCTGGCTCATCGGCGCCATGGTGCTCGCGCTGCTGCCGCTGATGGTCAAAACGTTCCTGGGCGGTGAGGAAATCGCCGTCACCTATTTCCTGACGGTCTTCGCCATCTCGATCGGAATCGGCTCAGCAATTGCCGCCTGGCTTCTGGCTGGCCGCGTCGTCCTCCTGCCGGCCCCCGTCGGAACCTTCCTGCTGGCGCTCTTCTGTCTCGACGCCTCGCTGACCCTGGCTGGCCTGCCGGTCGCAACAACCGCGTCGAGCCTGCAGGAGTTTCTGACACATGAAGGCGTCATACGTCTCAGCATCGATATGGCAGGACTTGCCATTTCCGGTGCCTTGTTGGTTGTCCCCACCTTCACAGCGCTCCAGACCTGGGCAAAGCCAGAAGTCCGCGCCCGCCGGATTGCAGCCTCCAATGCTCTTGGCGCAGCCCTGATGACGGTTGGCGGAGTTCTGCTGGCAGGGGCCCAGAAACTTGGATTTTCCGTTCCCGCAATTTTTCTCGCGCTGGCCGGACTGAACCTCGTCACAGCACTGGTCATGCTGAAGATCCTGCCGACCAATCCGCTGCGCGATGCGATTTCGATCCTCTATCGCGCCATCTTCCGGATGGAAGTCAAGGGAATGGAAAATCTGGAAAAAGCCGGCGAAGCGCCGATCCTGGCCTTGAACCACGTCAGCTTGCTGGATGCAGGGCTGGCACTGACCCTGACCGACAAGAAGCCGTCCTTTGCGATCGATTATGACATCGCGCAGCGCTGGTGGGTAAGACCCTTCCTGCACCTTGCAAACGCTTTGCCGATCAACCCGACAAAACCCATGGCCACACGCGCACTGATCAAGGTCGTGAACTCCGGCGAACCGATGGTGATCTTCCCGGAAGGCCGGCTGACCGTGACCGGCAGCTTGATGAAAGTCTACGACGGCGCGGCCATGGTGGCCGACAAGACCGGTGCCATGATCGTCCCGATCCGCATCGACGGCCTGGAGAAAACGCCGTTCTCCTATCTGAACCCCAGCCAGATCCGCAAACGTCTGTTCCCCAAAGTGAAGGTAACGATTATGGAACCGACCCGCCTGGACCTCAATGACGACCTGAGAGGCCGTCAACGCCGCGCGGCAGCCGGTGCCAAGCTTTATGGCGTCATGTCAGAACTGATGTTTGAAACCAGCCTGACGGAAGACGTAACCATTCTGGAAAAGGTGATCGCCACAGCCGCAGAACACGGCCACGGCAAACTGGCGCTGGAAGATCCGGTATCCGGCAAGCTGAGTGCGGGCAAACTGCTGACAGGTGTCTCCGTGCTTGGCCGCAAGCTGATGCAACATACCAGCGGTGAAGAAACCCTCGGGATCATGCTGCCCAATGCCAATGGTGCTGCCGTGACCGTTCTGGCGACCATGTCCGCCGGCAAGGTGCCTGCCATGATCAATTTCACGGCCGGACAGGAAAACATTCTCGCCGCATGCCGCGCAGCAGAGGTTCGCACGCTGTTGTCGTCCCGTGCCTTCGTCAAGCAGGCGCGGCTGGAGCAACTGGCCTCAAACCTTGAGGACCACGTTCGCGTCATCTGGATGGAAGACCTGCGCGCTGAAATCGGATTTGCTGACAAGATCCGCGGCCTCCTGACCAAAAGCCGTCCCCTGGTGCAACGCCAGGCCGACGATACGGCAGTGATCCTTTTCACCTCGGGATCGGAGGGAACACCCAAGGGCGTTGTTCTGACACACAGGAACATTCTGTCGAATGCCACGCAGGCAGCTGCCCGGGTCGACTTCACGCCAAACGACAAGGTGTTCAACGTGCTGCCGATGTTCCATTCCTTTGGCCTGACGGCAGGCACCATCCTGCCGCTGATTTCCGGCGTGCCGGTCTATCTCTATCCCTCGCCGCTGCATTACCGGATCGTTCCGGAGCTGATCTACACCTCCAACGCAACGATCCTGTTCGGCACCGACACCTTCCTGAACGGCTATGCCCGTGTCGCCCATGCCTATGACTTCCGCTCCCTGCGCTACTGTTTTGCAGGCGCAGAGCCCGTCAAACCGTCAACGCGTCAGATCTATCAGGAACGCTTCGGCCTGCGGGTTCTGGAAGGCTATGGCGTGACCGAGACCGCGCCGGTCATCGCGCTCAACACACCGATGTACAATCGTCCGGGCACGGTCGGCAAACTGATGCCGGGAATGAAGGCTCGTCTCGAACCTGTGCCTGGTGTGGAAGAAGGTGGCAGACTGCATGTTTCAGGGCCGAACGTCATGGTCGGCTATCTGAAGGCCGACAATCCGGGTGTGGTCGAGCCTCTGGTCGATGGCTGGCACGATACCGGCGACATCGTCGAAATCGACGACGACGGCTACATCATCATCAAAGGCCGCGCCAAGCGCTTTGCCAAGATCGCCGGTGAGATGGTGTCTCTGTCCGCCGTGGAAGCCTTGGCGGGCCAGATCTGGCCGCAGCACCTGTCAGCTGTCGCTGCCGTCAAGGATGCACGCAAGGGCGAGAAGCTGGTGCTTGTGACGGAAAATCCGGACGCGGACCGTGCCGCCTTCATTGAAGGGGCAAAAGCCCGCGGCGCGCAGGACCTGATGATACCGGCAGAAGTCCGTGTGGTCTCCAAGGTGCCGGTCCTGGGCTCCGGCAAGCTGGACTTCGCAGCGGTTGCGAAACTTGTCAAGGACGGATCCGAACTGGGTGAAGCTGCCTGACGCTTGGCTCATGACAATGATCTGTTGCAGCATTGATCCGGCGCTGGTGGTGGCTCTTCCCGCCTCAGTGCCGGAACTGATCCTCCGGCCGGTTCCTTTGAAACTGATTGCGTTTGGTCACCGGCCAGTCTCATATCCAGAATTGCAGGTGAACACCCTTGAGGGATTTCCCAACTTGGGTGTGGAATCCGGCCGCAGTCGATTAAACCCTGGTTGATCGGCCCTACAGTGTTGGGGCAACTTGCCCAGTAACATCGTTTCGCGAAATCTTTTGCCTACCAGACAGGAATTGAACCATGTCCACACCCGCTTATGACGACCAGAATGTCTTCGCCAAGATCCTGCGCGGCGAACTGCCGAGCCACAAGGTTTACGAAGACGACAAGACACTGGTGATCATGGACATCATGCCACGCGGCGACGGTCATGTTCTGGTGATCCCCAAGGCCCCTTCCCGCAACATTCTGGACATTGCCCAGGACGATCTCAACGCGGTGATGGCCACGGCCCAGACGATGGCCAGAGCGGTGATCAAGGCCTTTGATGCCGATGGCACCACCATCCAGCAGTTTTCCGAGCCTGCCGGTGGCCAGGTGGTGTTCCACACGCACGTCCATGTCATTCCGCGCTTTGAGGGCGTATCGCTGAAACCCCATACCGGCGATATGGCCGATAACGACCTTCTGTCGTCTCAAGCTGAAAAAATCCGGGCTGCGCTGGCCTGAACCTGGCTACGTCCTCAGACCAATCAAAACACAACGAAAACGCCCGCCCGGCTTGAGACCGGGCGGGCGCTTTTCATTGTTCTTCGATCAGCTGTAGAACCACCAGCGGCTGCAGGCTCTGGCCCCATCGAGCTCCCAGCTCGATGCCAGTTGCTCGCCATGCTGGACGTTGCTTCGGCGGGCATAGACGAAGTTTCGGAAGAACGGGATAATCGTGCCGCCGTCGTCATGTGCCAGCATTGCCATTTCCCGGTACATCTCCGCCCGCCTGGCGTCGTCCAGCTCGGCCTTGGCCATCAACAGCAACTCGTTGAAGCGTTCGTTCTGCCAATGGCTTTCGTTCCAGGCGGCGTCAGACTTGTAGGCCAGCGAGTACATCACATCCGGTGTCGGCCGCGCGCCCCAGGCCACCACACAGAAAGGTTTCTTCAGCCAGACATCCGAATAATATCCGTCGTTCGGTTCGCGTACGACCTTGATGTCTATGCCCGCTGCCTTGGCTTGTTCGGCATAGAGAACGCAGAGGTCAACCGCTCCGGAATAGATGGATTCCGCCGAGGAAATGCTGATGGACAATCCTTCGGCCCCGGCCTTCTTCAACAGCGACTTAGCCTGATCCGGATCGTAGTCGTGCTGCGGAATGTCGTCCGGCCAATAGGGCATGGCCGGCGAATGGTGGAAATCATTCGCCTTGGTCGCTGCCCCGAAGGCGATTTTTTCGATGATCTCGTCGCGGTTCATCGCAAGCTTCAAAGCGTTGCGAACATCCTTGTTGTCGAACGGAGCCGTATCGCAGAACATCGGCATCGTGAGCGTCGAGGCAGACGGCACATTGTCGATCTCCAGGTTCGGGTTCCGCGCAAGCAGACCCATCGTCTTCAGGTCGATGAGCGAAACCGCATCCACGTCGCCAGTGACAAGGGCCGTCTGGCGGGCGTTCGGATCGGTCAGAACAATCAGTTCCACACCATCGAAATGCGCCCCATCCAGATGCCAGCCGTCATGACGCGACAGCGAGAACCTGACCCCGAAATCACCGTCCTCGATCTTGTACGGACCTGTGCCGTCACCCGAGGCCCAGTCGATGGTGCCGTCCTCGTTCGCCGGGCAGATCACGAGATGGTAATCGGTCATCAGCCACGGCAGATCGGCATTTCCGGAGGAAAGCTTGAAGACGATCGCATTGTCGCCATCCTTGACGATATCCACCACATCGGTCAGCAACGCCTTGGCAGCAGAGGTTGTGCTCTCGCCGCGGTGATGGTTGATCGACGCGATGACGTCATCTGCCGACATTTTGCGGCCGGAGTGGAACGTGACATTCTCGTTGAGCTTGAAGGTCCATTCCGTCGCATCCTCGTTCGCCGACCATTCGGTAGCAATATCCGGCCCCAGAGAGCCGTCCGGCTCGATCAGGGTCAGGTAACTGCGGTGAGTATGCGCCAGAACAATCATGGCGATGGTGAGATAGGTGCCCGGATCGTGGGTGTCGGATGTGTTGCCGTCATGAATGCCGACCTTGAAGGTTCCACCCTGCTTTGGTTGCGCCCTGGCTTTCGTGGTCCAGAGCCCGGTTGCGGCGGAAGCTGCGACACCGGCAGCCATGGAATAATTCAGGAAATCGCGGCGGGAAATGCGGCCGGACTTTGCAGCGTCTGCCAGTCTTTCCAGCATTTCCGTATCTTTGAACTTGTCCTTCATCGTCCAATTACCTCCAAGTTAATCGTCATCCATTCGGCTTCGACCTGCTTTCAATCGTTAACTTTAGGTCGGTCACGTTTGATCCGATCATCCGCCATTCGAAGTTTAGTAACGCAAAACCGACGTTTCCTTAGATAGTGCGCAGCAATAGTTTGTCCTGTCAGGATTACGGATAGTTTTGGTGGTAACTGCTGACGGGGCAGCGCACGACTGGAAACATCGCGGCAAGGCAAATTGCGGCAGTCGTTGAATTTGGCTGCATGTCGGCAGACAGGCTTCTGGCAGGCTGACCGATTATCCGGGATATTTTGGAAAAACGCCGGCTCGACGAAGAGCCTAGGCAACGCCGGCTTGAACAGCAGCGTCTTCTTGTTCCCTGGCCATATTCTGATCCTCCTGCAGCACCTTCACCACCGAAGGCCGCTCGGAGAACCACTCGACATATCTCGTGAATTCTTCGAATTCCGGCACGATGCCGAACATCATGCCCCACCTTATTCCGACGCCCCAAAGGATGTCGACAGCCGTCATACGCTCCCCAAGAACGAACGGGCCCTTGGAAAGCTGGATACGCATATTCTCCATAACCGTGTCGAAGGACCCGTAGGCCGACATCGAATGCGGCGGTTCTTCACGTTTCAGCGCACGGTCGATCAGGGCCGGCTCGAAGCAGGAGGCCATGTGGACAAACCAGCGCAGATAAGGCCCGCGCAGCGGATCGTCCAGCGCGGGTGTCAGCCCCTTTTCGGGAAAAAGATCTGCCAGGTAGAGATAGATCGCAACTTGTTCGGTAATCACCGCCTCGCCGACACGCAGCGCCGGAACTTTCCCCGCAGGGTTTACCTGAAGATATTGGGGCGACCGGTTTTCCCCCAGTTTAAGGTTGAGCACGTTCAGCTTGTAGGGCGCTCCCAGCTCTTCCAGGAGAATGCGCACACCAGTGGCACGTGTTTGCGGTGCGTAAAAGAGTTCGACCTGATCCGTCATTTCGCTCTCCCTGACCGGGTACAATCACCGTTCCCTTCAACCTACCCCATCTGGCGAGCAAATGAACACGGGAAATCGATTTGGATCAGGAAGCCATTGCGTCGAGGAGGAGCCAGCCAGCAACAAGGAAAACTTCGGCGGCAAGCACGCCCACAAAGACACGTTGACGGGCGGCAAAAAACGAGGCGAAACCGAAACCGGCAGCAGCCAGGCGCAGCCAGAGTGGCGTCTCGGCCAGGACGCCTTGCGGAAACAGGATCAGCTTTGAAATCACCCCGGCGACCAGAGCAGTCGCGACACAGCGCACCCAGATCAGCAGTTCGCCATCTTCACGCAGCCTGCCACCGGCAAAGACCCCCAGCCAGCGCCAGACGTCGGTTGCAAACCAGCCGGCGACGATGATCATAGCCAAGGGCCACCAGGTTTCGGAAACCAATCCGCCTGCCGTTGATCCATCCATCAAGACAGCCCCCTGCGCAGGATACGTGTCCCCAGATAGGCAATCGTGCCGCCGACAAGGCCGGTCCAGAGCAGATCGAGCCCGGGCAGATAGCTGAAGAAGACCGGCCCGAGCAGCAGCCCCGCGACCATCGCCGCCCGGTCTGCATTGAGCCGCGCTGCCCCCCAGAGCGAACACAGGAAATAGACCGGCGTCAGCAGGAACAAGGCGCCCGCCACTATGCCCGGCATGCTTTCCACCAGCAGGTAGGAGACACCGGTCATACAGAAAACGAAACTGGTCACCGCCCCACCGAAACCAAGGAAAAACGGCAAGCGCCCTTCCCTTGGCATATCCGGCAGATGCTTCATCGCAAACACCCAGGCGGTCACCGCCACGAAATGAGAAGCGATCAGCAACTGCCATGTCCTGGTCTTGCCGGGCACCTTGATCAGCGGCATCAAGGCCATGGTCATCGGCATCAAACGGACAGAGGCAAGAGCTACGGCAATTCCCGCAGGAATCATTCCCATTCCGGAAGAAATAGCGCCGGTAAGAACCACGATGGAAGGCAGCGCCCAGACGAACCCGGTCATCGCCAGGGTCTCGACAAGCGTCAGCCCTGTTTCCCGGGCAAGCCCCGCATAGCCGACAAACGCCGCGGTCAGAATAAACGCCGGAATAGACACCGCCGCCCGCGCCCCACGCGTCATCCAGACCCGGGCATGCTCCGGCGGGTGTTGCAGGTTCTGGGTGGTTTCTGGCTGATCAGGAGCCGTCATCAAGCTGACTCATCTCTGGGCAGTTAGTAAGGTAGCCTTACCTTTTTGGAGATTTTCTGTCCAGAGTCCCAAAGGGTGAAACAGTTCGACTCTTAAGACCCTGCGATCCAATATTGACCTTCCCTCACACAGACCGCGTCAGTCCACCATCAATGCGGATGTTCTGTCCTGTGATATAGGCTGCCGCGTCGCTGGCAAGGTAGGAAACCAGACTGGAAATCTCGTCGGCGCGGCCGTAGCGGCCCATGGGGATCCGGGCCAGGCGGTCTTCCTTCTCCGGCAGGCTGTCGATGAAGCCCGGCAGAATATTGTTCATGCGCACGTTCTCTGCGGCAAACTTGTCTGCAAACAGTTTTGTGAAGCTGGCAAGTCCTGCCCGGAACACACCGGATGTCGGAAACAGCGGATCCGGTTCGAAGGTGGCGAAGGTGGAGATGTTGATCACCGCTCCCCCGCCCTGTGCTGCCATGACCGGAGCGACGAGGCGCGCCGGGCGAATGACGTTCATCAAATAATAGTCCATGCCGAGGTGCCAGTCCTCGTCGGAGATTTCCAGAATGTCGCCTTTCGGACCGTGTCCGGACGAATTGACCAGAACATCAATCCGGCCAAGCGAGTCCAACGTCTTTTTGACGAAAGAGGTCAGGTCGTCCGTCACAAGGTTGGACCCGGTGAACCCGACGCCGCCCAGTTCTTCCGCAAGCGCCTCCCCCTTGCCGGACGACGACAGGATAGCGACCTGGAACCCATCCGCGGCCAGCCGTCTTGCGGCGTCGGCGCCCATGCCGGACCCGCCTGCGGTGATCATGGCAACCTTGGTATCGCTCATATCCAGTCTCCCGAAAGTGTCTGCTTCTTAGCTAGGCGGGTGACCCGGCTGCTGCAAATGATTTTCCTGAATGGTTCCAATTCCAAAGATGAATGAGACCAACGCCGCTCGCCTGACCAACAGTGTGCTCAACGCACTGCCCACGGGCCAACTCAAGCGTCATCAATCGTCTGCGCTGGCCAAAACAAAAAGGCCCCGGATCTCTCCGGGGCCTTTCCGATCTGATATTTGCTTGACCTCAGTCGGCCAGGGGAACCTTGGGGACAAGGCTTTTCTTTGACGGGCCGCTCTTGCCAGCCGGCGGCTTGGTATCCTTGGCGGCCGCGGCCTTGGCGGCGGGTTTGCGCCGGCGCTTCGGCTTGGCCTTGGCTTCGGTCTTCGCCTTTGCTTTGGGCGGTGTCGCCCGCTCCTCGATGCTTTCAAGAAGCAGACCCTTGCCGTCCTCGGACACGGTAACCTTGACCATCCCGCCTTTCTTCAGCTTGCCGAACAGCACCTCGTCGGCCAGCGGCCGCTTGATATGCTCCTGGATGATCCGCCCAAGCGGGCGAGCACCCATCTGGCTGTCATAGCCCTTGTCGGCAAGCCATTTGACGGCATCCTCGGTCAGCTCGAAGGTCACACCGCGGTCAGCCAGCTGGACTTCCAGCTGCATGACAAACTTCTCGACCACCTTGTAGACGACTTCCATCGGCAGATTGCCGAACGGAATGATCGCATCGAGGCGGTTGCGGAATTCCGGCGTGAACAGCTTGTTGATCGCTTCCGCGTCGTCGCCTTCCCGCTTCATCCGGTTGAAGCCAACGGGCATCTTGGCCATATCCGCAGCACCGGCGTTGGTGGTCATGATCAAAATGACATTGCGGAAATCGACCTGCTTGCCGTTGTGGTCGGTCAGTTTGCCGTGGTCCATCACCTGCAACAGGATGTTGAACAGGTCCGGATGGGCCTTTTCGATCTCGTCCAGCAGCAGCACGCAGTGCGGATGCTGGTCAACACCGTCGGTCAACAGACCGCCCTGATCGAAGCCGACATAGCCGGGAGGTGCACCGATCAGGCGCGACACGGTATGCCGCTCCATGTATTCGGACATGTCGAACCGGATCAGTTCGACCCCCAGCGAAGACGCGAGCTGCCGCGCAACTTCCGTCTTGCCAACGCCTGTCGGGCCGGAGAACAGATAGCTGCCGATCGGCTTGTCGGGCTCCCGCAGGCCGGCGCGCGCCAGCTTGATGGCGGACGCCAGCGTTCCGATGGCCTCGTCCTGACCGTAGACAACCCGCTTCAGATCCTTGCCAAGGTTTTCCAGAACTTCCGCGTCGTCCTTGGAAACGGACTTCGGCGGGATCCTGGCCATGGTCGCGATCGTGTTCTCGATTTCCTTCACGCCAATGGTCTTGCGGCGACGAGCTTCGGGAACAAGCATCTGCGAGGCACCGGTTTCATCCAGCACGTCGATCGCCTTGTCCGGCAGCTTGCGATCGGAAATGTATTTCGCCGACAGTTCCACGGCCACCTTGATGGCATCGTTGGTGTAACGAACCTTGTGGAAGTCCTCGAAATAGGGCTTCAGACCCTTCAGGATATCGATTGCATCCGGGATCGACGGCTCGTTGACGTCGATCTTCTGGAAGCGGCGAACCAGAGCCCGGTCCTTCTCGAAGAACTGGCGGTATTCCTTGTAGGTCGTCGAACCGATGCAGCGGATCGCGCCGGAAGCCAGCGCCGGCTTCAGGAGGTTGGACGCATCCATCGCCCCGCCCGAGGTTGCACCGGCGCCGATCACAGTATGGATCTCATCGATGAACATCACCGCACCCGGATAGTCCTCGATCTCCTTGACCACCTGCTTCAGCCGCTCCTCGAAATCGCCGCGATAGCGGGTCCCCGCCAGCAGCGAGCCCATATCGAGCGAAAAGATCGTGGCATCCTTCAGGACATCCGGCACATCGCCATTGACGATGCGATGCGCCAGACCTTCCGCGATGGCGGTCTTGCCCACACCCGGGTCGCCGACGAAGAGCGGATTGTTCTTCGACCTGCGGCACAGGATCTGGATCGTGCGCGAAATTTCGCTGTCGCGCCCGATCAGCGGATCAATCTTGCCATTGGTGGCCTTGGTATTCAGATTGACACAGTAAGCTTCAAGAGCGTCCGTCTTTTGACTGGACTTCTTCTCGGTTTCAGCTCCGGGCATCACATCTTCTTCATCCGCCCCTTCGACAGGACGAGCCTCGGACATGCCGGGACGTTTGGCGATGCCGTGGGAGATATAGTTGACCGCGTCGTAACGGGTCATGTCCTGATCCTGCAGGAAGTAGGCAGCATGGCTTTCGCGCTCGGCGAAGATCGCAACGAGCACGTTGGCGCCGGTCACTTCCTCCCGGCCGGACGATTGAACGTGGATAACCGCCCGCTGAATGACGCGCTGGAAGCCGGCGGTCGGCTTGGAATCCTCGTCACTGTCGGTGACAAGGTTGTCCAGCTCGGTTTCGATATATTCAACCAGGTTGCGGCGGATCGTATCCAGATCCACGTTGCAAGCTCGCATGACCGCAGCCGCGTCCTGGTCGTCAAGCAAGGCCAGCAGAAGATGCTCTAGCGTTGCATATTCCTGCTGCCGCTCATTGGCGAAGGCCAGAGCCTGGTGGAGTGCTTTTTCTAGACTGCGTGAGAAGGAAGGCACGTGCGTTTGTCCTCACTTTTTTTCCATGACGCATTGCAACGGATGCTGATGCTTGCGCGCAAAATCCATCACCTGGGTGACTTTAGTCTCCGCGACTTCGTAGGAATAGATTCCACATTCCCCGACGCCGTGATGGTGAACATGCAGCATAATGCGGGTCGCCTCTTCGCGGTTTTTTTGGAAGAAGTTCTCCACAACGTGAATAACGAACTCCATCGGAGTGTAGTCATCGTTCAACAGCAGCACTCGATAGAGATTTGGCCGCTTGGTTACTGTTTTGGTACGGGTGACTGTAACCGTTCCGGCGTCGCCACCGTCATTGTCATAATCAGAGCCCGCCGACATTGCCGTTTCTTTTGCCTCTATCACTCCGGCCATCACCAAATTTCGAATCCTGAACACTCTGCCCTGCGCAGCTGGTCCAGAGCTTTCCGCAGCATGGACTGCGCCGCGAATACGCATTCTCAGTGGTAATCCTGCCGCGCAAGCCGCGCTCGCGCAATGGTCGATTTCATCAACATAAAGGTCAACAGCGCATTTGTAGTCCAAGCGCTGCCGGTCAAGAGGAATGTAGGTTGCCTGACAATGAATAAAAGGTGGCAAGAGAACGCATTTCAAAATGCGGTCCGAAATGGCAGCCTGGGCCGTTTTTCGGCGGTAAACCTGTGCATATACGAAAAAACCCGGCTCGCATGAGCCGGGTTTCAGACTTCAAGCCGCCCTGCGACGGCTAAAAGGGAACTTTATTTCGCAAGCTTGCCCATCACGCCTTCGTAAGGCTTGTAGGCATCTTTGGACATATCGGTGACCATTTCACCGATTTTGGTCATTTCGCCGACAAAACCTTCGTAAGCGGTTTTGACGTAATCGGCCTGCGCTTCGAAAGCCTTGTCGAGGGACTTGGAGGAAACGAGCTTCTCAACAGCTGCAGAACCTTCCTCGAAAGACTTCTTCTGATAGTCGGCCATTTCAGCGGCGATGGCTTGGAAACCCTTGCTGACGGAGCCGAAAGACGCCATGGCCATGTCCATGTTGTCTTTGCTCATCTTCTGCAGTTCATCGAAATTGTTCATCATTTTTCTGCCCTTCTCCGGCGAACCGGCATCCAATCCCAAGCATCGGCCATATGGGGCGGTCCGGCGCGCGCATAGCGTTACCTAACGAGATTTTGTGATAATGCACTGCACAATAACTGTCAAGGCGATTTTGCATTGCAAAAACAACCATTACGCGAATTTAATTTTTCTTTCGCAGCGTGAGTCATCGCACTTATGCCTGAAAAACAGCGACCAAAACACGGACAAATAACAGCAACCTGAAGAAGGAAACATCCAACCCTAACCAAGATAGCGGCCTGATGCTTACACGTGGCCCAATTCAAAACAAAAACAACTGATAATAAACGGAACATTAACAATATGAACGTGAGCAAAGAAGATTTTATAAAAAAACTACTTGGAGATACGAAAAATTGCAACCTTAACCAACAATTAACTCTATCAAAAAACTATTTTTTTAAGTGGTTTTTCGATCATTCATTTACCCATTCGTAACCGTAATTCCATCAAATGGCATGGAGAACGACGGGGCAGCGGTTCTGAATCGCAGGGGGTTAAGATCCAAAACGCGCCGCTCCAGAGACAACCCACGTGACCCGGAATGGGATAGTAATTGTGTTTGGGATGCGTATTTTTCGCAAAGGGCGAGCTCTCGCCCGCACCGCAAAGTTCTTGACCCTCGGCCTTGTGCTTTTGGGGCTGCCGGCAACGGCGATGGCCAACCCTAAATATGCGGGGATCGTCGTCGATGCCAAAACCGGCAAGACACTTTACTCCTCATCGGCAGATTCCTACAGGTATCCCGCCTCTCTCACCAAGATCATGACCCTTTATCTGGTGTTTGAGGAGTTGGAAGCCGGACGGCTGTCGCTGGACTCCAATCTGAGTGTTTCCAGCTACGCTTCCGCGCGGCCGCCCTCCAAGCTGGGCCTCAAACCCGGTGGCACCATCAAGGTCAAGGATGCAATCCTTGCACTGGTCACCAAGTCAGCCAACGACGTTGCCTCCGTCATTGCGGAAAACCTTGGCGGCTCTGAAAAGAAATTCGCCGAACGCATGACCCGCACCGCGCGTCAGATCGGCATGTCGAAGACCACATTCCGCAACCCGCACGGCCTGCCGGACAACGGTCAGCGCACCACGGCGCGGGACATGGCAACGCTTGGCCGCGCCATTCAGGAACGGTTTCCGCAGTATTACGGTTACTTCAAGACCCGGGCCTACAAGTACAAGGGACGTACATACGGCAACCACAACAAGCTGCTTGGCCGCGTGAAGGGTGTCGACGGAATCAAGACCGGTTACATCCGCGCCTCCGGCTTCAACCTTGTAACCTCGGTCAACCGGGACGGCAGGCACATTGTTGCCGTTGTCATGGGTGGCAGGACCGGCGCGTCTCGTAACGCCCAGATGACAAAGCTCATCAACACCTATCTGCCCAAGGCAAGCCGTGGTCCGAAGACGGCGCCGCTGATCGTCCAGAACGTTTCAGAACCGGCATATGTTGCAGTTGCGCTCAAGAACCCGCCGTTGCCGAACTTCAAACCCGGCAACGACCCGGTGCCGGCGTCGGGTGAGCCGATGGTACTGGCCTTCACTGCCCCGACCAAAGCTTCTGCCATTCCGACACCGGCTCCTGCACCCGTCCTGGTGACTGCATCCAATGCACCTGTCACGGCTTCGGTCCAGACGCCGGCTCCGGTTCCAGGCTTTGGCGACGACGTACCGCTGCCGCCCAAGCTCGTGAAGCAACGGTTTGACAGCACGTTTGCGGTTGCAACCGCACTGCCGCCAATCCCGCCGTCAAGCCCGGACGAGCCGCTGAACACCAATTCGATTTCCAGAGCTGCCCTGATTGAAGCCGCCAAGTCCGAAGGCGCGAAGGCAGGCGGCGCACAGCGCGCCGTTGGTTCCGCGTCGCCGGTCAAAACGGTCTCTGTTCAGACGATCGCAATCAACACCACACCTGTTGAGACCGTGGCTGCACCGGAAACCGTATCTGCCGACAACAGCAGCGACGACGACAGCGTCACGGTTGCGACAAGCGATACCCGCGATGTCGAGCCGGGCTGGCAGGTCCAGATCGCTGCAACCGAATCCGAAAGCCAGGCCATCACCATGCTGAAGGATGCCAAGGCCAGAACCGGAGCCGCCCTGCGGGGCCGGGTCCCCTACACCGAACCCGTCGATACCAACGGACAGACGCTTTACCGCGCCCGTTTTGTCGGCTTCGACACCAAAACAGCTGCGTGGAATGCCTGCAAAAGCTTGAAAAAGGCAAAATACGCTTGCTTCGCCATCTACCAGTAACCGCGTAACGGATGCCGTCAATGTCTTCTGAGAAGCGTGTCTTTAGCCTCGTTGATTTTCGCCGCGAGGAAACCGGAGCCTCCCTGGTCGGGATGGACTCGCATCATAAGCCTGCGGTGCGCAGCTCGAATTTCCGCGTCCCCGGCATCGGGCGAAAGCCCCAGGATCTGGTAGGCCTCCTCATCTGTCATGGGGCCCGAGCTCGCCGGGCTTCCCTCCCGCTCTGCTCCATCCGCCTGGAAGTGTTCACGCCATCCGGGAAGCCTGCGGTCGAGATAAGCTTCGACTAGTTTCTGGCTCTGACCGTCCTGGGCTGTTTCCTGCCAAAAGGCTTCAAGGTCCGGTTCGGTCAGCTCGTCCAGCTCGCGCCCCTGAAAGGTGCCCGCAAGCACGGTTCCGGTCATGGCACCGGTATCGTGATCAAGTTCCATCTCGACCATGGCGGTTCGCACGCGCGAGCGTTGTCCGGAGGTTTTCTGAGGCTTGTAACCTGATGAAAGCCACGGAAGACCGGACATCCCCAGGACGGACAAACCAAGCCCGAAAAGCGGGATGGCAAACAGGAACCGTCCGGTCAGTGCAAAGATCAGCGCCACGACCATAAGAAAGCCGCCCGCGAACAGGCGCAATCCCCTGGCAAGCTTCGCCGGATTGGCGTTCACGAACGTGTTGCCAAGGGTCAATAGGGCGGTCAGCGCTATCAAGCCGATAATCAGATAAATCATGTGGCGGTGGGGTCCCCGTTCGCCGGCCCGGGCCTGTGCCATATGGATGCAGCGGCCCTAATCCAGTCACGTGTTGAATCTTTCCGGTTATGTAAACCTGTGACAAAGGCTACAGCAAGGAAACGCAGTCCCTTCCCTTCCAGGCCTAACGGGCGGAAGGCAACTGCTGCAGCAAAAGCGTTGCGCCCTTGCCACCCTGTTTTTCCAGCTTCTGGAGCGCCGTTCGCCCGCCGCTGGCAAAAACGGCAACCGCTTTCAGGAGATCTGCCAGTTGCTGAGCCGAGCCGGAATCGAAACGGCAAAAGGCGCCGTTGGTGAGCCTGGCCATTTCGCGAAACGCGCGCTCTGCCACCGCGTCTCGACCTTCCTGAAACAGGAACATAGGTACGCCGAGAAGGCCAAGCTGGCCCGCCTTGTCACACAAGGCATCGACGTCCTCTTCCATGCAGTCGCCCACATAAACGAGCGCGGCGATCTTTTCGGTATTGGCAGCCGTCAGCGCGGCTGAAAGCACCTTGCGGATCTGTGTCCGCCCGCCCTGGCAGGAAATGCGGCTCATGGCCTGCGCAAGTTCGGTTCCACTGTCAAACCAGCGGGAGGCCCGGCACTCTCCAAAACCGCGAAAATAGACGAGTTTGATATTGAGGCCGGAAATCTTGCCCGCTTCCTGAAACATCTCGGCCTGGATCTGGCAGGCCTGGTCCCAGGTCGGCTGGCGGCTCATGGTGGCATCCAAGGCAAACACGAGACGCCCCCCGCTGCCAGGTTGCGGCGCGATTTGCTCTGCCTTGCGAAGAAAGGCGGCGACTTCGGAAGCAGCTGAAGGCACCCCGGTTTCCTGCCGGACCATCGGGTCTACCGTGCCTTTGCCGGTCTTCACGTTCACGGCCGCCTCCTTCTGCCTGTTCATGACAGTCAAATTGGGTCCGGGAAACCGTTTTGGCAAGTCTCAGCCCAAGGACTGCGACATGGTGCAGCCCACTGTTCTCAGGCAGCAGCAGAAACCAGGTGCGAGCGTCTGGGACGAACAAACTGAAGATAGATTTCCATGACAACCGCATTCGGCAGCCAGCACAGCCAGGCAATGAGCGGATAGGCGATTTGAAAGTCGAGACCTGCCGCCATGCTGCTTCCCAGGTAAACCCGCAACGTGACAGCAGCGAAGGTAAGAGCGGCAGAACGCAGCATCCAGGCGCGGTGACGCGGAATGTTCCGCTGCAAGGCAAAAACCAGCGCGATACCGGTTGTTAGCATCCACAAGACCGCAAGAAGCGCAAAGCCTGTTGCAGCGAAACTCCCCGCCGTCGTGTGAAAGGCAAGCTGCAACCCCGCAAGACCAGCGACCAGGACTGCCGCAACATACCCGCGGCCCATCCAGCGGTGCAGATTCGGCCGGCATGCGCGCAGCCGGGTCATGAATTGAAACGGCATCAACGCAAGCGCGATCGGTGCAACACCTATGTGGGCATAAAGCATCAGCGCATTTCCATCGAGATTATGCGCCACGAAATCCATCGACGCGGATACCCCCAACGCCAGGAACCTCAATGAAGCCACGGCAACCAGGGCAGCACTAACGGCTGCTGTCCAGAAGGCTATGCTTGCAGCAAACCTTGAAACCATCGTCATTCCGCCTCTCCAAGCTAACTTGACAGTGTCAAGATAAAGCAAAACTTGACACTGTCAAGCAGATCGCCGATGAAGATCCCATGACAGTTTCTTCCCCCTCCCGCCGCAAACGAGACGGCAATCTGAGAATGGCTTTGGTAGATGCGGGTGTGGCTCTGTTGCGCGAACGCGGTCCGGACAAGCTTTCCTTGCGCGAGTGCGCCGCCAAGGCCGGCGTTTCACATGCTGCCCCTGGCTATCACTTCAAGAATATCACGGGCCTGTCGACAGCAATTGCCGCGCGTGGGTTTGCTCTGTTTTGTGAGGCCATGGAAAAGCGGCTCGAGGCGTCCGCTCCTGCGGCAACAGAGCGGCTGAGCGCCATCTGTCAGGGGTACCTGGATTTCGCAACCGAGCACCCTGAGCTGTTCCTGTTCATTTTTTCGGGACAGAAGTTCAACGAAACCGATGAGGACTTTGCTCTTCACACCTCAAGATCCTATGCGATCTTGCGCGAAACATGCGCACCGCTGATCCCTGAAGGGACTGACCCGGAGGAAATCGAGATCCTCGTCTGGTCTCTGGTGCATGGCTATGCGCATCTTGCCATGACGCGCAAGAAGGAAAATCCAGGCCTTGGGCGTGGTTGGCCGGACTTCAGCACACTCATGGGGCATCTTCACAAGGCTTTGCAGGCTTCCGGCTGATCTCGGCCGATCAAAGCAGGCAGAGTTCCGTCAGGTCCCGCCGCATATCCTCCGGCATTGCCTGCGCCGCTCCGCCGGCCTTCAGGTCTGCGGGAGCATCCTGCGCTTTCAGATAGCGCCAGCCCTGAAACGGACGCTTGGGCTGGAACTGTGTCAGGATCAGTCTCGGCTCCATGACCAGATCGCAGCGTTTGACACCCGCCTGGTCCGTGAACGGTCGGATGTCGATAAGGTGCTGGCGCACCTGGATCTTGCCCTTGATTACCCAGTACAGGGAGCCACCGTCCAGAAGCTCGTCCTTTCGGGTTGGCACCATGCGCGTCGTATGGATCGTTTCCGCCGGAAGCCCGGTTTTGCGGGCATTGTCCATGCGAAAATCAATCCAGGCCTGAAGGGACTCGACGCTGTCCGCGCCGACGCACAGTTTTACCAGATGCAAGGTCATGCTTCTCACCTAGCAGGCTTCCGGCCAAGGTCAAGATTGTGGCAGAAAACGGCGGTGGATTGTCGCCCGTCCCGGGCAGCTTCAGCTTGCGCCGCTAACCAGAACGGGGTTCTCTTTGCGCATGGAAGTATTTGTAACGGGTGGAACCGGCGAGATCGGTTCTGCTGTGGTAAAGCGGCTGGTTCAGGACGGTGCCAGGGTAATCGGTCTGGCCCGCTCAGACGCGTCTTCAGCCAAGCTCCGGGCGTCTGGCGCAAGCGCCTATCCCGGTGATCTGCGCGCGCCGGAAAGCTGGGTATCCAGGGCAGCTTCGTGCGATGCCGTCATCCATCTTGGCGCGACCTTCTCGGAAGATATGGGGCGGGTCGACCGGCAGAGCATGCTCGCTCTGAAGCAAGCCGCTAAACACCGCAAGCAGCCGCTCAAGATCATCTATACAGGCGGCATCTGGCTTTTTCCCGCAACGGTGGGAAGCCAGCTACTGAGCGAGAAAACCCAGTTCGCTCCCCTGCCTGCGTTTCGATTCATGACCGAGACGATCAGAACCCTGTCGCACGGCACGGATCTCAATCTCACGGTCATTCACCCGGCGCTCGCCTGCAGCCAGACAACCGGGCCGATTGCCTTGATGACAGACGCGCTCAAGGAAGGCCGGCCCTTTGAAACCCGTGCGACCGCCCAGACAAAGTGGCCGCTGGTGGAAATCAACGATCTTGCAGCGCTCTACACGCTCGCACTCAAGAATGCCCGGTTCCGGATGTCCCTGATAGCAAGCTGCATTGAAGGTATTTCCGTCGGTCACCTGGCGTCGCATATTTCGGCCCGCCATGGGCTGCCGCTTGAGATCGAGACGGTTCCCGCGCCTGAGGCTGCCGAACCGCTTACCGACTGGGCTGCCGGCTATGCCTTGTCGCAATCCGTTGACGTCAGCCATGCCCAAAGAGCAACTGGCTGGCAGCCGGAGCATTCTACAATAGAAGATCTGGTGGTATCCCTGTCAAAATAGACGATAACCTTGAGTTTTCGCAGAAAAACACAGCGACTCCGGTATCGGGCAAAGACTTTCTAAAGTTTTGAAGATGTATGGTCGGGCCAAATTCCAAAACAGGGTCCGGGCGTGTTTCGTACACTCATTTCATTGCTGCTCTTTATCGCTTCCGTCGTGCCACTGCAGGCGGAAGTCGCCGTTCCCGTTGGCATCTTCAAGGTGGTCAATACGGAAGGCTTTGTTCAGAGCAACGGTGAGCGTGTTGCACTTGAAACGGACATGAGCGAAGGCACCGCACTGATTGAAAGAGACGCCGCGAACCGCCTGAAGGTCGAGATCAACGGCGCGCTGCTCACTCTGTTTCCTCTGGACCGTGGCCTTGCCGCGCTCACCTGGGATGCCAACGGCACGGCCCTGCTCCACGACATCGACGTCCGTGCGCTTTTCGGAAAAGACGATCCGGCAGATGTTCCCGCCTGGGGCGCGGAGCTTGACTGGCCCGGGTCCGGGCTAGTCCAACTCGTGCTCCTGCCTCTGGGTGACCGCGCCTACACGGCGTTTCTCATCAGCCATCCCAATGACAAGACAGTGGTGCGGCAAATGGAATTCAGGCAGTTCTACGGACCTTCGGACAGGCCTGAAATTTCGTTTTCATCCAGCCTGACCCAACCTGATTAACACCGGACAAGAGCTTTTGAAGGCCTGTCTGGAAGGTTGCTGCAGAGCAATAAATCGGCCTTCAAAACGACAAAAGGCGCAGCCTCACGCTGCGCCTTTGTTTTCCTTGCGTCCCGCTGGCTTATTTGGCGGCGGCGACGGCTTGTTGTGCACTTTCAACATCGTTGAACAGAAGAACCATCGTCAATGCCAGGCCCACTGCAGCGACAGTCCAGAGAGTGACGCTCCAACAAGATTTCTGCACGTTTTCGTCCATAAAAACCCTACATATTGTTGTGTGGCACCAGGTCCCACCGACCTTTAAATATGGCGCCATTGAGGCGACGAGGTAAACGATCCTTTACCATTTCGCAAGCGCAAAAAGAGAGCAGCTGATCCCGCATTTTTGCAGACCTCTTCCCGCTGCTGGAATTTCAGCCACTTAGCGCCCACAAGTCCGTCTGTCAGGGACACGGAAAAGTCTGGTAAGACAGGTGACGGTCGGATTCGACCGCAAGAGAATCAGAAGGGATCACGATGCACGCGCTCTCGACTCTGGACCTGGCAGCCGCGGCCTGGTTTCTTTTCGCCTGGCTCGGTTTTAACGTTCTGATCGATCTCAGTCCGCTGCGAAAAAAGACCTTGTCCAGCGCGATGGAAACCTACCGGCGCAATTGGATGCATGTCATGAGCCTGCGCGAGGTTCGCATCATGGACACCTCGATCATGTCCGGTCTGCAGCAGGGCACAGCCTTCTTCGCATCCACGTCGCTTCTGGCGATTGGAGGTGGCTTTGCGCTTCTGGATGCAACGGAACGCATTGTGCAGGTTGCCGGAGACCTCTCCATTCCCGTAGCGGACAACAGGGCACTGTGGGAGATCAAGGTGCTCGCCCTGATGCTGATCTTTGCCTACGGCTTCTTCAAGTTCGGCTGGGCGTACCGGCTGTTCAATTATGCCAGCATCATCATGGGAGCGGTCCCGCACAGGGGACAAGCGCCCGATGAGGTGATCACCAAGATGGCGGCACAGGCCGGGGAATTGGGCGTTCTCGCCGGCCGCCACTTCAATCGCGGCCAGCGCGCCCTGTTTTTTTCAATCGGCTTCCTGGGCTGGTTCGCAGGGCCCTATGTGTTTGCGGCAACAACCCTTGCCGTTCTCCTGGTCCTGCTCCGGCGTCAGTTTGTTTCCAAAGCCAGGGATGCCGTGCTTTTGGGGCAATATCCCGACTTGGGATCGGCCGACAGATCGGGCGAATACACTGAAACAGGTTCATCGAACCCCTTCACCTGATAGCGTCCGAACAGGCCGGACCGGCAGCCCATGATATCGGCCAGGGCGTCAGAGACCAGAAGCTGGCGCTGTAGGTCCTTCGCAAGTTCCGCAATGCGGGCCGCAAGATTGACCACCGGACCAACGACAGTGAAGTCAAGGCGGGTTTCACTGCCCACGTTGCCATAGAACACATCGCCAGCGTGAAGGGCTATTCCGACGCTCAGGTCTGGTGTGACGGCACAGGTGCGGGAGCTGTTGATCGCCTCGATCCGCGTCAGCGTCTCACGTGCAGCCATCAGGGCACGCATGGAGGCGTCCCTGGCTTCCTCTTGGGTGTCGTAGGGAAAGATCGCCATCACTTCATCGCCGATGAACTTCAGCACTTCGCCGCCATGGGCTTCGACGGCTGCCGTCATCGCACCAAAGTACTTGTTGAGGAACAGGACGATCTTGTCTGCGGGAAGCGTATTGGACAGACGCGTGAAGCCGCGGATGTCGGCAAAGCTGACAACCGCCTTGATCCACTCGCCTTCGCCGCGCCGGGTGGTGCCGTCCAGAACCTTCAGTCCTGCCCGGGGGCCGACGTAAGTGTCCAGCACCGTTTCGGCTGTGCGGCGCAGCGTCTTCAGTTCGCACACCAGGGCAAGCGGTTGGATGAGCGATTCAAACACGCCAATGTGAGAGCCTGTAAAACCGCCCGGCGACTTCGTAGCGAAACTGGCAACCTTCACCGTGCCGTCCGAGAAGCGCATGGGCAGAGCGATGTAGTCGGTAAAGCCGTCCCGGGCCAGCTCGGCGGTAATCGGAAATTCGTCGGCAGCGCCCGGCGTCTTGCCGATCTCGACACGAACCGGGGTCTCATCTTCATGCACACGTTTGATAGGGCTCTTCTGGTATTCATCCTGCGATGTGTTGTCCGCAGTATGGAGGCGCAACTCCGGCGCCTTACCGTTGACCCAGATCGAGCTTTCCGCACGCACGTTCGGGTGCACCACCCAGATGCCGGTGGTGACACGGTCGACCGGAACTTTTCCGGCCCGCAAACGTTTCGCCATCTCAGTGACGATTTCGAGTGTCCCCTTCAGTCGGGGCGCATCGCTATACAGCCATTGTACGACGTCTGCCGCAACGATCGGCGCTTCGAGGACCATCAGCCCACGTCCTTTCGAATCCCTGAATGAGCCCATTATATGGGAACAGGCTCTTTGCAGTAAAAGAGGTTTGATTTCAAAAGTCGGCGTCTGCCGAACGTGTTTTGCACGCTTAAGGACCAGGGAAGAATGCCGTGCTCCGTCCAAGCAGTTTGTAGACCGCAAGGCCTACCCACTCACGGAAGGCAATATCGAAGCGTCTGAGGCCCTTGGAGGCACCGTCAAAGCCCAGCATCCTGTCCTGAGGTCCCCGTGTGCGGAAATCCACCGGATAGGCTGTCACGCCTGTCCAGCCGGCCTTTTCGAACACTCCCATCGAACGCGGCATATGGTAGGCTGACGTGACGAGCAGCCAGCGCTGGCCGGGCTGCGGCTGAACGATCCTTTTGGCGTAGACCGCATTCTGCCATGTGTTCTGGGATTGATCTTCAAGAATGATGCGATCAGGCGAAATGCCGAAGTCCCGAAACAGTCTCGCAGCTCCTTCCGCCTCGGTTGCCTGAGACGACACAATCATGCCCTGCCCGCCGGTATGGATGATCTTCGCTTCCGGCAGCGCCTTTGCAAGACGTGCGGTAATGGTGACCCGTTCCGCGGACATGGTCAGCGCCGTATCGCCCCGCACACCGGTGACGACCGTGTCCACGGCGCCGCCCAAAATGATGATGCCGTCATAGTTTTCCAGCGTGGCAGGACGCTGATAGCGGTCCTCAAGTGGCACGATCAGCCAATTTGCCGCTGGTGAGAAAGCACAAACAATCAGTCCGGCAAACCCGGCGAAGGTCAAGAGCCGGCCATACCGGCGCCATCTGGCCGAAAGGCTCAGCAACAGGCCGGCAGCCAACAAAACAATGAGAAAGTTCGACGGCAGGATGAGAAAACCGCCGATCTTCGAGAGGAAAACATACATATGAGATTATCCGAGTCGTTTCGGCCCAGCCCGTGACAAGCAATACATCCGTTCCGCCCGTGACGGCCATGCCTTTTGCGTCTCCCTGATTGATCAATCCCATCAAGCAGGCAAACGATCCGCATACTCATCGCCGTTTTGCAGAAATCCTCAACCACTTAGCTGGAAAACGAATCCTTTGTTTTCTGCCCTAAGATCTCTTTTTCGGCCGTGATCAAATCTGGAATTTGCTCAGATCCGGTGTGACGCAGATCGTGGCGCGTAACTATAGCTCTCCACTGGAATCAGGGTCTAAGTGCCCTGGATGATGCCCCAACGTCACTTGACCGTGACAAGATAAGCCGGCTTCGCTTGCGGCCAGTTGCGGGCCTTTTTCGGCCCTTTCTGGCCCTTTGCGCGGCCAAAAGAGTGAATTTGCGGCTGACCTTGGCCATCTGCAGGCACTGGTGATTTTAACAAAGGCATTATCCGTGATCAGAGTCACAGGGCTGGCACGCCTTTCGAGTCATCTTGTTTCCATCGTATTGAAGGCTCAATCGAGGGTAACCAGATGACACTCTATATGAAACTCGGTGGTCGCGAAGCGATCATGCAGGCAATGCCACACCTGAAGGCCAGGCTGGAACAGGATCCCTGTTTCGACGTGTCCAGCTTTCTGCCGGAATTCGAACACTCGGACGATCTGACAGAGTTCCTGATCTTTCTCTCAGGCGGAGCTCCGATTTACGACGGAAAGCCTGTCAGCGATCTGCTGGCGCCGATCTGTACCTGCAACAACATCTATGAACGGTTTGTCGATCACCTGGTCGCGGTCATCTTCAACGGCGTTCGGGCTCCCGGTGACGAAGCAGACCTGCGGGACCTAATGGACCGGCTTCGCCCGCATGTGATCGGCCGCAAACCGGTCGCCCGCGCAAGAGACTATTCCATTCAACCCGAAGCGGTTTGCATGTGACCGCACTCAGAAAAAAAACGCCGGCGAAGCCGGCGTTTCTGTATTTCGTGAAGATCGTTGGTGATCAGCCCAGTTCGTCAACAGTGGTGACGATCTTGCCGACCAGGCCATAGTCGATCCCTTCTTCCGGGCTCATCCAGTAGTCGCGGTCGGTGTCTTTTTCGATCCGCGCAATCGGCTGACCGGTTGCATCCGCGAAAATCTTGTTCAGACGATCGCGCATCTTGATGATTTCCTTGGCCTGGATTTCGATATCCGTAGCCATGCCGCCGGCGCCGCCGGACGGTTGGTGAAGCAGGAAGCGCGTGTTCGGCGTGCAGAAACGCTTGTCCTTGGGAACCGACACGTAAATCAAGGCTCCAGCGCTGGCGACCCAGCCCATGCCGAGGATGCGGACCTCAGGAGCGATGAATTTGATTGTGTCGTGAATCATGTCGCCGGATTCGACATGACCGCCCGGGGACGAAACGATGACCGTGATCGGGTCATTGGAAACCTGCGCCAGCGCCAGAAGCCGGGCGCAAACGTCGCGGGCCATCTCCTGTGTCACCGGACCGGTGATCAGAACCGTACGCGCTTCGAACAGATGCTTGTCGACCTGGATCGACGGCTGGCTCTTGGGCTTGTCCTCGTCTTCATCGTCGAGGCGTGCAGGCACCGTGGTCGAATAGTTTTTCATGCGCAGGATTAAGCTCCCTTTGCTGTTGGGCCGGCCGGGCCGGCATTTTCGATGGGCTGACGGAAGGTTCCACCGCCCTGCGTTGGTCCATGTGTAAGCGAAGTCAGTTGCACTCGCAAATCATCAGACCCTGATTAGCGTGAAAACAGTTATCAGATCGGCAACAGGCAAGGCCACATGTCCTCAATCGCCTGTTCCCGTCGTCCTGCCGAGCCGTTTTTGCTGGCGGCCAACGAGCAGGTGCCAGAACAGCATGGCCGCAAATGGCAGCGAAGGCCAGACAAACCATAAAGTGGACAATCCGGAGGTCAGGACATTGAGCAGGAAAAAGAGGCCGATCATGAAAACACAGCCTCGGACCCGTTTCGGCTGAGCCCTCAGCCAGCGGCGGGCCTGTTCGAAACCCGTGGCGACTGCCTGGGTATCCCGTTCCCATTCCGGCCTTGGAATACCCTCCTGGCGCGGCGCGCCTTTGTTCTGCGCCCCTTGCCTGGCCTTGGTGTCTGCAGGCGAATTTCGACCACCGATACGCACCGAGTAGGTCTCGACGGGCTCTGTGACATTCTTGACGTGCTGGGGGCCAAGCGGATCGAAGCCCAGCGCCATTTTTGATTTTACCTGGTCATAGACCGACTGAGACAACATGATGCCGCCTCGCGGTGCAATTTCCTGCAATCGGGCGGCTACATTCACGCCGTCGCCGTAGATGTCCTCGCCTTCGACCATGATGTCGCCGAGGTTGATGCCTATGCGAAACTCCATACGGTTCAGGTCCGGCAGGTCAGCGTTGCGAACCGAAAGCTCGTTCTGGATGTCAACGGCACATTGAACGGCTTCCATGACGGATGCGAACTCGATGATGACGGCGTCACCCCAGGTGTTCACGATGCGTCCGTTATGACGCTCTGTCAGCGCCGACATCACCAATCGGTAGGCTTTCAGCCGGTCCAGAGTTCCGTCTTCATCCCGCTCCATGAGCTTGGAATATTGTGCAACGTCCGCGCACATAACTGCCGCCAGACGCCGCTTGACCCGTTGCATGCTTTTACCCCGCTTGCTCCCGCTTAGGAATGGGAAGGCGCACCGGAAATTGCAAGGGAGAATCCACCGAATTCACCGTTGTGACGCAAGTTCGGCACACCTGGAAAAACTGCGGTCAAGTGTCTCCGGCAAGTTTTCGCAGCGCCGCCAGTGCATCCTCGGCGCGTTCCTCGGGCACAAAAACATGATCGTGAAAAAAGGCCGCAACCACATTTGCCGAAATTCCTTCGGCTGTCAGAGCCGCGGAAATAGATGCCGTCAAACCGACAGCCTCCAGCGAGGAATGCACTGTCAGCGTTATCCGCCGGAACCACTCGGCCTCTGCCAATCCCAGTTCACGCGCCCGCTCAACCGGGAGAACAGCCGTCAGCCCCTCGGTTTCCGCAAACAGGCCGATCGGGTCGTACTCTGCCAGATCCGTCATCGATTTCGATACGAATGTGCAGAACACATAAGGCTGCGGATCAAGCATCGGGCGCATCTGGGAGATCAGGGTGGCAAGGTCTGTTTCGCCGGTCATCAGGAAAATCCGTTCATAGTGTCTTGCGCATGAGTGGCCGCTTGGGGCTTCTGCGTGCGATTTCGACAAAGCCTGCACGGCGGAAGACGTCGGCGATGCCAACGAAGCCCTCGCCCCATTGAAGAGGCTTGTCCGTCTCCATGGGACAGGCATCCAGTTGTCGAGCCCCTTCCTCCCGCGCATGGGCAATGGCCGCGTCCAGCAGGAGGGACATCAAACCGGTACCGCGGTGCCCTTTCCGGATATAGAAACAGGTGACCGCGTGCGTTGTCTCTATCGCCTGCTCACTGTCTTCCGGCAGGGGCTGGCTGGTTTTTCCAAGTTGAAACCGCAGATACCGGCTGCGCGGACCGAGCGCGTTCCAGCCGACGGCAAGGTCGCCACGATACGCCAGAAGCCCGGGGGCTGGGCCAACGTCCACCTTGTGCTGAAAGGCGTCGCGCCGCTCTTCACGGGTCATCGCGTTCCAGTCCTTGCCCCGCAAGAAAGGCCACATGCACCAGCAACCGCCGGACGCACCTCGTTCCGGCCCGAAAAGGTCCACCAGATCGGCCCAGCGCTCAGGTGTCGCAAGTTGAATGTCGACGGGATCGTTATGGCTCATATCCACTCCCTTCGATTGCTACGTTGCACGGAAAGAACAAAGACGGCAATCCCGGCGAAAGTGTCTGTTCCACAAAAGCAAAACGCCGCGGATCAGGCGGCGTTTCGCATTTGTCTCTTCACATGTGCAGTGCGAGCCGAACCAGACAAAAGTTTCCGCGAAGGCTGTTGGTCAGGCGGCGGCTTCCAAGCCGGCAATGTCGATCTTCTTCATCTTCATCAAAGCCGCGCTCACGCGTCCGGCGCTTTCCGGATTGCTGCCATGCATCAGCCGGGGCAATGCCTTGGGAACAATCTGCCAATAAACGCCGTAACGGTCTTTCAGCCAGCCGCACTGGCCCTCTTCCCCGCCATCGGCAAGAAGCGCTTGCCATAACTGATCCGTTTCCGCCTGATCTTCCGTCAGTATGGAAATCGACGTCAGATAGCTTGGCTGCATATCCGGGTTGCCGTTCAATATCATGAAGGGCGCCCCTGCCAGGGTGAACTCGGCAACCAGCACTGGCCCGTTTGGATCCGGGCGGAAGACTGACTCAATCTCGCTGTTCGGCAATAGGGACGTGTAGAAGCCGGCAGCTTCTTCTCCCTTTTCACGAAAGAACAGACAGGTGCGCACCTTGGCGGCAAACGCCGGTTCACTTTGCAGCCCCTCGACAGCAATCGACCTGGCAAGCGCATCGAGTTGGGCGGAGGCTGCTTTCCAGCCCTCCTCAAAGCCCATCTCAAGATGCTTGTTCCTGTCTGCTTCGGTGGCGTGTCGCGCCCCCCATGTCAGGCGCGTGCCGATACCCGGAACATCGTCAAGCTGGACGTAACCTGTCATGAACGACGTCTCCCGCGGCACATAGCCCTCGGAGAAGGAATCCGTGAACATCAGCCTCTCACCATCGATGACTTCCAGGAACATGCCCACGTTCTCGAACTGCTCACCTTCCGGCCCGGCCATCACGGTGTTGAAACGCCCACCTGGTCGAACGTTCATTTCAGCCTTCTGCACATACCAGGGTTTCGGACAAAACCACTGCTTCAGCAATTCCGGATTGGTCCAGCATTGCCAAACGGCCTCGCGCGGTGCGGCAATGACCCGGCTGAGTTCCAGTGTCAGATCTTCCTTGCGAATTTCGACTTCACTCATTGCACTCTCCCCTCTCACGACCGCCCGAACAGCAGTTCGACGTAACGTTTCAGATGCTCGATGCTCTCTGTCGCTATTGATGGCGCATTGCCTGCCTTTGCCAGCACGAAAGCCCCCTGAATGACGGCCTGCGTGTGAAGCGCCAGACTTTCTGCTCCTCCAGGAACCTCAATACCCCTGGCCTCGGCCGCTTCTGCGATATCGGAAACCAGCGTTGCCGCGTGCCCGGTGATGCTTCGGTTGCAAGCATCGCGGATGGCAGGGTTCGTGTCATAGACCTCCTGCACCATGGTCCCGACCAGACAGGTGAACTCCGGCACATCGCCCTGTACCAAGGCCTTGCGGAAATCGAGATAGCCAATCACCCGGTCAAGCGGGTCTTCCGGATCGTGATACGCCGCCTGTGCGAAAAGCGCTCCGGTGGTTTCAGACCAGTAGTCCGCAGCCGCCACCGCCAGATCGTCTTTGGATCGAAAGTGATGGAAGAAGGCTCCCTTGGTCACGCCCGCTTCACGGCACAGATCATCCACGGTGGTGGCCGAATAGCCCTTCATCCGGATCACACGCAAAGCAGAATCCAGCAGCTTTATCCGCGCATCCGGCCGTTTTGTCTTTTGAGATTTCTCTACCATGCTCAACACATACCAACCGGTTGGTATGTTGTCAATCTACTTGGATGCGGACGCACGGCAACTGCCCTGCCGCCAATGGAAGGACTTGGAGTGAAGGCCTTATGATTGATGCAGAATTTCAGGAAATGAGAGACTGGTAAAAATCGAAGGGGAGCCCCGCCAACACTCTGTGCGGGCTGACCAAATCCGACCGCTACCCGCAATGTTCCCATCATCGCGGGTTACCCGCACCTACCAGGCGATGGGCCTGCCGAACTGATCGAAAAACCCTCCGGACTGAGCGGGCGTGAGGCTGGTCATAAGGTCCACAAGACGCTCTGCCGCGACCGCCGGTTCCTGTACGTCTAGCCCGGTTTTTGCAAAATTCTCGGTCAGGGAGGTTCTCACCGTGCCCGGATGAAGCGCGACGCAGATTGCCTCGGGATTCTTGCGTGCCAGCTCAATCGATGCAGTACGAACCAATTGATTGAGCGCGGCCTTCGAGGCCCGGTAGCTATACCATCCGCCAAGGCCATTATCGCCGATTGAACCGACCCTGGCCGAAAGGGTCGCAAAAACACTCCGTCCCTCTCTCGGAAACAGCGGCAAGAAGTGTTTCATCAACAGTGCCGGGCCAATGGCATTGATTGCAAACGACCGGGCAAGGACTTCAGGATCAAGTTCCCCCAGGCTCTTTTCGGGACGCGCGGACCCCAGAGTGAGTGCACCGGTCGCGTCGAAGAGCAAACGCACTTCATCGCCAGCCTGCCGAACCTCTTCGGCACAGGCTTGGATCTTGTGGTCTTCGATCAGATCGAGGGGTGGTGAAGACTTGCGATGAAGCCCGATGACCGCGTCATAGCCACCGGCGCTTTCGAGATGCGACCTCACGGCAGAGCCAATTCCGCCGCTGGCACCGAAGATCACCGCTACTGTCGTCATTCACTGCCTCTCTTTCGTGATGACAGCGATACGCAGAAAAAGCCGGATCGGTTCGGTAACGGGATCGGCCCTAGGTTCAGCCGACCGTCGCCTCCCAGGGGCCTTCGACAAAAGCGGCTTCCTCATCACCAGGCCAGGGAGGCATGGAGATACAAATGAACTGGAGCACGCTTTCACCGGTGTTCCGGTACTGGAAGGCCGTTCCGGCCGGGATATCAATGGAGACACCGGCCTCAAGGTCGACAACAGCCTGGCTGGCATCGTCAGCCCTCCAGATTTGGCCTCTGCCGGCAAGCACGTGCCAGAATTCATGCACGGTCTTGTGCCGTGTCGCGCGGTTCGTCTGGCCGACAGGAACAGTCGAATGGATCATGTTTCCTGTCGGGCCATCCATGATGAAACGGATATCGGCCCCTGCTGGAGACTTTGCATCAGGTTTGTCCGGAAGCCGTGTCTGTTTCATGCCGGTCTCTCTGCTTAGGTTTACGCCGTCTTGTTGAAGATCTCCCGGCCAATCAGCATCCGCCGGATTTCCGACGTACCTGCGCCGATCTCGTAAAGCTTTGCGTCGCGCAGCAAACGGCCGGTCGGATATTCGTTGATGTAACCGTTGCCGCCAAGCAGCTGGATTGCATCAAGTGCCAGCCTGGTTGCGTTCTCGGCCGCATAGAGGATCGCACCAGCCGCATCTTCACGGGTCGTCTCGCCTCTGTCACAAGCCTTGGCAACTGCATAGACATAGGACTTGGTGGCATTCATGCTCACATACATGTCGGCCACCTTACCCTGCACAAGCTGGAACGTGCCGATGGGCTGACCGAACTGCTCGCGTTCGTGCACATAGGGGATGACCACATCCATGGCTGCCTGCATGATGCCGACAGCCCCCGCCGCCAGAACGGCACGCTCGTAGTCGAGACCCGACATCAGAACGTTGACGCCCTTGCCAACCTGACCAAGGACGTTTTCTTCCGGAACTTCGCAATCCTGGAACACCAGTTCGCCGGTCTCGGACCCGCGCATGCCGAGCTTGTCCAGTTTCTGAGCGACGGAAAAACCGGGGAAGCTCTTTTCGACCAGAAAGGCCGTGATACCCTTCGGCCCGGCCTCCGGATCGGTCTTGGCGTAGATGATCATCGTATCGGCAGACGGGCCGTTGGTGATCCACATCTTGGATCCGTTGAGGACGTAACGATCGCCCTTCTTTTCCGCCCGCAGCTTCATGGAAACGACGTCAGACCCGGCCCCCGGTTCCGACATGGCCAATGCGCCCAGGTGTTCACCGGTCACCAGCTTGTTCAGATAGCGCTTCTTCTGGTCGTCACTTCCCCAGCGGCGCAACTGGTTGACGCACAGGTTGGAATGGGCCCCATAGCTGAGGCCGATTGAGGCGGACGCCCGGCTGACTTCTTCCATGGCAATGCAGTGCTCCAGATACCCGAGCCCCGAACCGCCCCATTCTTCCTCCACCGTGATCCCGTGAAGACCGAGCTCTCCCATTTCAGGCCAGAGCTCACGCGGGAACCAGTCTTCCCGGTCGATCTTTTCCGCCAAAGGCGCGATCCGGTCCTGACTGTAGGAGCGGACGGTGTCGCGCAGCATGTCGGCGGTTTCGCCGAGATCGAAATTGAAACCCGGAAAATCGTTACGGATCATGTTGATTACCTCCCAGAGTTCTTATGGCCTGTCGTATCGGACAAAATCGCTCAACACGCCGATGCGGTCGTAAAGCTGCCGGGCGCGCGTATTGTGATCATGGGTGTGCCAGTAGACCTTGCCGCTGGCGGACGGCTCATCCGTTGCGGCCTGATAGACTGCCTCGATCAACTTGCGGCCAGCCCCTCCTCCGCGCAGGTTTTCGCTCACAAACAGATCTTCCAGATAGCAGGTCGACGACAGAGCCCAGGTGCTTTCGTGAAACAGGTAGTGAACCAGGCCGACAAGCTCATCACCCTGCACTGCTACGAAAGCCCGGTGGCCCGTATCGGAAAGAAGGCGTTCAAACAGCTTTTCTGTAACCTCCGGTGCCAGGTCCTGCTTGTAAAACAGAAGATAGGCGGCCCACAGTTTGAGCCAACCTTGCTTGTCCGACCGCTTGAGAGGCCGGGTGGTGATTTCCGTCATTCTTCAGTCCTTAACGCCTGCGACGCTCATGAGCGTGAACAGGCCTGTTGCGACATGCACCTGCGTGCCGTCGTCCAGTCCGTAAACATCTGCCTTGGCAATGGTCAGAGTGCGGCCAGGTTTGACCACACGTCCCCGAGCAAGAAGCACAGGCTGCTTTGCCGGGTTCAAAAGGTTGATCTTGTACTCGCTCGTCAGCACGCCGAAGCCGGCTGCAAACAGTGTCAAAGCCGCGTATCCCGCCGCACTGTCAGCAATGGAAGAGGTAGCACCCGCATGGAAAAAACCATGCTGCTGTGTCAGTTCGGGCCGCATCGTCAATTCCAGATCGATAGCGCCTGGCGAGACGTGAACCATCTGCGCGCCCAGATGGGTCATGAATTTCTGAGCGGCAAAACTCGCACGTACGCGTGTTTCCCAATTCTCGTCACGAGGAAACAGATCCATCAGCTTTTCTCCGATGCAGCATCTGCGCCGGACGTTTTGCCCGGACCTGTTTCGAGCACGGCCATGCGCGCCTTCGCGCCAGCCTCGACATCATCGAGCTCCACAAGCGTCAATTCGATATCGCGTTGTTTTTCGAGAAGTTCTGCCCGGCGGGCCGCAATCCTGTCCAGCAGCAGCCGCAACTGGCCAGCCTCGCCTGGCGCACTGCCGTACATCTCGATCATTTCCTTGATTTCGTTCAAGGAAAACCCAAGACGCTTGCCACGCAGGATCAGCTTGATGCGGGTCCGGTCGCCTGGCGTGTAAAGGCGTTGTCGGCCGCGGCGCGTCGGTGACACCAACCCCTGCGCTTCATAGAATCGCAGCGTTCTGGTCGTTATGTCGAACTCCTGCGTCAGCTGGGTAATGGTGAAATAACGCTGCATGCCCGCTCCTTGTTGGGGCGCACAGTTCCGCCTTTTTACGTTAAAGTCAACACGTCTATTTTAAAGCTTATATTTCATAAGCTTGTGCAATCAGGACTTCAGGTTATCCAGACTCTTGTCCGGATGGAGAACATTCAGGTCCACGTCCCCCGAAATGCCCTTGATCGCTCCCCTGTCGTGGTACTGCCAGAGCGTCCAGTCTGACACATAACTGGGCGAATGCCACACAGACCTAGTCCAGAGCCGGCGGTTCAGGCCCCTTCCCTTCAGATAGTCCTGATAGAAGTCCTCCGGCGCATAGAGAATGACCTGTTTGCCACGCCCCTGCTCGACCAGCTCCGCAAAGTCACTGATCTCCTGCAAAACTTCGTCAGCGGACGGACGTCGGGCACAGTTGCCGGTGTATTCCAGATCCACCACGGGGGCCAGCATGTCGCCGTCCTGAGGCAAGACGGACAGGAAGTTTTCAGCCTGCTCCCGTCCAGACTTGCACAGGCTGAAGAAATGATAGGCTCCCCGCGCCAGACCGGCGCCACCGGCCCCAGCCCAGTTGCGGGCGAAGGCACGGTCCTTGAAGTCTCCGCCTTCAGTCGCTTTCAAATAGACGAAGGCAACATCATCCGCGGCCACCTGCGCCCAATCGACATCTCCCTGATGGTGCGAAATATCGATGCCGCGGATCGTGTAGTGGTTCCGGTCAGGCTCCCAATTCATGAAGAAAAACGCCGCTCCGACAATCGAAATAACCCCGCCGACGGCAACGTAGAACAATGTCCGCAGGACCGCTTGCAAGAAATTCATTGCGCCACCCGATATGACCTTCAAACACCGTCACCCTGTCGCAAGACCTTGAAGGTTTACGACTGAAAATTTGGCCAAAGGGGTGCAGTGACCAGCTCCAGAACGTTGCCGTCCGGATCGTTGATATAAAGGCTCTGACCACCAGCAGGCCACGTGACCTCGCTGATAATCTCCACGTTCATTTCGTTCAGATAGTCTCGCCACGGAGCCAGTTGATCTGCGCTGATACGGAAGGCAAAATGACTGTGCCCGGTCGTATCGTGCCCCGGCACGACACCGCCAGACGTTTCAACGTCTTCTCCGGTATGGCCGCGATGAAACACCAGAAGGGTCTGGGCGGGACCGGCATCATACGCAGAGAGCCTTTCTCCGGCGACCATGCGATCCAATCCCAATATGTCAGAATAAAAAGAGTGCGCCGCCTGCATGTCATCGACATAAACAGCAGTTTCCAGAATGCCATCAAGCTTTGGCCGCATGTTCTCGTTTACTCCGTTTGAAACCCCTCGCCCTTCTTATCACTCAACTGACAGGGATTGCAGGGCATGCGGCAACGTTTCCTGTTGAGCATCGGCTCGTTGGGGGAAACTTTCACGAAGCTCTCGTCGCGGAAAAGAAATATCGGAAGGCTTGCGCAGTCTGAGCCGAGGGCAAATAGCTTTTGGATCCCGTCGGTGTCAGTAAAAAACACCGGAAGGCCATTCAAATCGGCCTCCCTGAAAAATTGCCCCTGAAAAAGGAAGTCCGGTTCCGCCGCAAGCGACAGAACCGGACTTTCAGCATCAGGCGACCGTCAATTTGACGTCGATATTGTTCCGGGTTGCGTTGGAATAGGGGCATACCTGGTGGGCCTTGGCAACAAGGTCTTCAGCCACAGCCTTGTCCATACCCGGAACAGAAACTTCCAGTGCAACTGTAAGACCGAAACCGCCCTCGGAGCGCGGTCCGATACCGACCGTCGAAGTGATGGACGTATCTGCCGGGACCGAGATTTTCTCCTGTCCACCGACGAACTTCATCGCACCGATAAAGCAGGCCGCATAACCGGCTGCGAACAGTTCTTCCGGGTTATTGCCTTCGCCGCCCGCACCACCGAGTTCCTTGGGGGTTGCCAGCTTGACCTTGAAGGACCCGCTCAGGGTTTCCGCCGCACCGTCGCGGCCACCGGTTGCCTTGGCACTGGTTTCATATTTCACGTCGACAGCCATCTGATGGCTCCTTCTTTACCTGTAAGCGTATTTCATTCATTTATATCGCATCGCCTTTTATCGTGCGCGACATAAATTACCCACATATACGCACACCAGCAAATCGTCAACATGTTGCGACCATATCGCGCACGATTTATAAGGGGCGAATGAGCGAGACCACTGACCAGATGTCCCTGCTGGACGCGATTGGATTTTCCGCGCCGGAAGCGACCGAAAAACAGAAAAAAGACAAGCCGGCAAAAGCTGGAAAGTCTGAGAAGAAACAACGCAAGAAGGCCGCTGCCAAGCCTGAGGCAGAAGCAGAAACGGCCTCTGGCGCTGAAGGTGATGATGCGCGCGAAGCAGAAATTGTTGCTGCTGTCGCCGAAGCGCCGATCCACCAAGAAAAGCCCAACGCAAAGAACACCCCGGACGTGGCTCCGGAAGCCAAAGCGGCAGAAGCTGCCGGCGCCGGGCCGTCCGCGTCCGTTTCAGGTGAAACGGACTTCGATGAAGGCAGCCTGCAGGCTTCAGAAGGCGCCCTCCCGCTCGATCGTTTCCTGTGCTTTGCGCTTTATTCCGCCAACCATGCGATGCATGGCGTCTACAAGGCCTTGCTCAAGGAAGTCGGCCTTACGTACCCGCAGTTCCTGGCCATGACCGTGCTCTGGGAAACAAACAACATTCCGGTTGGTGCAATCACGTCCAAACTGCAGCTCGACACAAACACGCTGACACCGCTGTTGAAGCGGCTTGAGGCCATGGGGCTGGTCACGCGTACACGCAATATCAAGGACGAGCGTCAGGTGATCCTGAAACTCACCCGCAAAGGCCGCGCTCTTCAGAAGAAAACGGAGCATTTCGGCTCCTGCATTCTGTCGTCCACAGGCCTGCAGCTGGAAGAGGTTATGGATCTTCAGCAAAAGGTCATGCGCCTGCGCGACAATCTGCGTGAGGCAGGCCTGGAGTGACGCCTGACTTTGGCGCCGGCAGAAATGAATTGCCATGAGACGGGCTTCGGGAAGTCGCCGTATCAGCGAACCTCTCGAACCCTCTTGTTCTGACTATCACCAGGACAAATGCGTGATTTTTGGTGTTGCGCCTGCCAGCGTTGCTCGGGCGGCATTTGGCATTTTCTACGCTGGCAGTTGCCTTTTTCCCGTCCGGTCGCTCGCACCTGGACGTGATTTCAAAAGCCGCTAGTGACGCGCGTGAATATCCGCTCAACACATTCGACGGGAAGCAGCTTTAGTCCAGCCATGTCCCCCCAGGCCCTGCGGAAAGGCGAAACGCAGAAGGGTGATGTGAGCGCGACGAAAAATAGCGGTTAAAACGGCAGGCCGAACCACAGCGCAGCGATGCCCAAAAAGGCGAAGAACCCGACCACATCGGTCACCGTCGTCACAAAAACGCTGGAGGCGATTGCCGGATCGACGTTCATCTTGTCGAGCGCTATCGGGATCAAAAGGCCGGAAAGCCCCGCGAAAAGAAGATTGATCACGATTGCTCCGCCAATGACCACGCCGAGCCCGGGACTACCAAACCACAGCCAGGCGGTCACACCAATGAGGATGGCCAGGGCAACGCCATTGAAGACGCTCACCAGGATTTCGCGGTTGAGAATGCGCAAAAGATTGCGTGCTCCCAACTCCTGCGTAGCAATACCTCGCACGGCAACTGTCATCGTCTGTGTGCCTGCATTGCCCCCCATGGAAGCGACGATCGGCATCAGCACCGCAAGCGCCACCATGGCTTCGATCGTGTCCTCGAACAGCGCAATCACCACGGAGGCAAGCACGGCGGTGAAAAGGTTGACCACCAGCCAGGTCAGGCGCGAGCGGGCAATGGTCATGACGTTATCGGAGATCTCTTCGTCACCGACACCGGCGAGCGCGCGCAGGTCTTCTTCCGCCTCTTCCTGGATAACGTCAACGATGTCATCGACCGTCAGAACACCGACGAGCCGATCGTTCTCATCGACAACGGCCGAGGAGACGAGGTTGTAGCGCTCGAACCGTCGAGCAACCTCTTCCTGATCTTCCGTTGCAAGCACCGCCTGGCGGGTTTCTTCCATGATGGAAGTAACCTTCTCGTCCCGCTTGGTGCGCAGGATCTTGTCCAGATGCACGGATCCCAGCAGCTTGAAGGTCGGATCGACAACATAGATTTCGTAAAAACTGTCCGGAAGATCGCGCGCCTCACGCATGTAGTCGATGGTCTGGCCTATGGTCCAGAACGGAGCGACCGCGATAAACTCGGTCTGCATGCGCCGGCCGGCGCTTTCTTCCGGATAGTCCAGCGCCTTCTGGAGCTGCGCTCTGTCCGCATAGGGCAGCTCTTCCAGAATCGCGGCCTGGTCGTCCTCGTCGAGGTCTTCCAGAATGTAGACCGCATCGTCCGAATCGAGTTCGCCCAGACCCTCGGCGATAACTTCCGTCGGCAGGTCTTCCAGAACCTGCAGACGCACCGCCTCGTCGATCTCGGTCAGGGCGGTATAGTCGAAATCCTCGCCCAGAAGCCGAATGAACGACGCCCGGTCCTCGGGTTGCAATGTCTCGAGAAGGTCCCCGGTGTCCGCCTCGTGAAGATCGGCGGCAAGGTGCCTCAGGCCGTCCTGATCGCCTGTTTCGATTGCCGCTTCAACGGCTGCAATGAAGTCGCGATTGAGATGCTCATCCTCGTCGCGCACCGGAATATCCGGGACTGGAGAGGCGGCAACATCAAGCTCGGATGCTTCACTCATCAAGCGCCTCCCCTCACAACGCGCAGAAACTTTCCGGCAAAACGCACCGGACACTCACCACAAGATCTAGCGTTTGCCGCAACAAAGCGCCACCGGAAAAACGAAACCGGTCCACAGACTTAACCCCGCAATATGAAATTGCTCATGGCGTCGACAGGTGTGCCAAGCGCCCCTTCAGCGCAGCCTGGGGCCTTCACAGCCTTTGTCTCTTGCGACGCTTCGCAAATGGCCGAGATAGTCGCGGGTGTCCGGTGGCAGGATATCCTCGTCGCTCGAAATACAGCGCTCCGCACGGCGAAAGGCCCGGCGGGCCCGCTCGCTGGAAAGGCAGACCCTGCCTGCTGCCAGCACTTCCTGTTCGACGTACCAGAGCTGCTGGCAGGTCATCGCGCCGAACTGTCCGGGATCAACGGCCGGATTGACATGAAGCGATTGCGCCAGCGCCGCAGCCGGTGGGCATAGAAGGGCCAGCACCACAAATCCAACCCGGCACAGGTTTGCCCATGGCATGCAATCGGCGCCTTGCCTCCGGGTCTCAGGCATTGGCAGACAGTTTCCTGGAAAAAGGGGCATCCATCAGCAACAGCTCAGTGAACGGGAGCAGCGCGGATCCAACGAATAAAGACTTCCGGTCAGGACCATGGGGACTGCACCTGCCCGCATTGCGATTTCGGTCATGCGACTACCTCCTTTGGCTCTCGCGTCAGGATCATTCCACCTCGCATTCCGGTGGTTTGGTGTCCATCGTCCAGTCCTGGACAGGCAACGCTTTCAGAGAAGTCTTGAAGCTCTTTCCGTTCAAGACCCCCTTGCCTGTGAGAAGGTTGACGTCGCACTGCCCGTTCGCATCCGGATCCAGCGTGTCGTAGTAGGAATAGGTGTAGCCTGCGACCCGGAAGACGCCATTGCGATAGGCGATCGTCAGGATCTGTTCCCAGCGATTGCGTCCGACAGCCGAATTTTCTGAATAGATTTTCAGCGAACCATGTTCGGTCGCCTCCATCCACGGTTCCTGGCCGTACATGCCACCACGCCATACCATGTCCTTGGTATGAGCAGCTTGTTTCCAGCCGTCTCCTGCGTCCGTAAAGACGTAGAGATCCCCGCCCTCCTCTGTTTCCACGAGGACTGCACGGAAGCGATTTATATCGCCATCGACGGGAGACGTCACCGCCCCGGCAATCGCGCCGGCCGGAACCATCGCCTCCTGCTGCGGCTGCTCCTGCGCCTCACCCGGCACGGACAGGACAATCGAGGACAGCACCACGGCATTGGCAAGACTGAAGAGGGAACGGAAATTGGACACGTGCGGCTTCCTTCGATTTCGCATGAATGTGCCAGCCTATTGCTGCTGGTGGAACCCTGAGGCCTGTTCCGGGCAGAAAAGCACATCGCACCCTGCGCCAAAAGCCGATATCTGAATTTTCCCAGATCAATCAGGTATTTTGCAGGCACGCGCCCAAAAGCAAAAAGGCTGCCCTGAGGGGCAGCCTTTTTGAAGAAGCATCGGTAGGAATGCTTCGAATATGGTGCGCCTCGAAAGACAAACCTTCGAGGAATGTTGCACCGTTTTAGAAGACTGGCATGAGTGCCTAAAGCCCTATGCCAATGAGTTGCGAGGGCCTCGGCCATGAGCAACTCAGCCAAATCCAAAACCCAAACTTTTGGGATTCGCCTGACAGCCGACGAACGCGCGGAACTGCAACGCCGCGCGGGCGCGATGGCTGTTGGGGCGTATATCAAAACTATCCTGTTTGCCGATGGCGCAAAGAGCCGCCATCGCGGTGCCCGTGCTCCTGTCAAAGACCATACTGCTTTGGCTCAGGTTCTCGCCTGCCTTGGATCAAGCGGTCTGGTCGAAAGCCTGGATCGACTGGCGAAGGCCGCAGAGACAGGCGTTCTGCAATGGGACGATGACGCTCCCGCCGCTGTCCAAAAAGCCTGCGAAGAGATTTTGACCATGCGCCTGCTTTTGATGCGGGCACTTGGTTTCCAGTTTGAAGAGGCTGAACTGTCGCAGTCCTTGCGACAGACCTTTGCCCAAGTCGCAGCCTGCGAGGATTGATCCCATGATCCTCAAAGGCTCTCAGCGCAGCGGTGCAAAGAACCTCGCCGATCATCTGATGAATGATCGGGACAATGATCATGTCACGCTTTTCGAAGTGCGTGGCTTTGTGGCGCGCGACCTGCACGGCGCATTGGCCGAAGCCCATGCGATTTCGAAGGGCACAAAGTGCGAGCAATTCCTGTTCTCGCTCTCCCTCAACCCACCGCAAGAGATTCTCGCCTCCGAGCAGGATTTGAAGGACGCCGCAGACCGCGCCGAACAAGTGCTCGGTCTGGACGGCCAACCGCGTGCCATTGTCTTCCACGAGAAAGAAGGCAGACGGCATGCCCATGTGGTGTGGTCGCGGATTGATGCCGCCACCATGACGGCCATCAACCTCCCCCACTTCAAGAACAGGCTGATGGGGCTCGCCCGTGAGCTGTATCTCGACCACGGCTGGGAGATGCCAGACGGCTTGCGCCGAGATGGCGGGAAATCGCCCCTCAACTTTACCCTGTCCGAATGGCAGCAAGCCAAACGCCTGAAGCTCGATCCCCGCGAGATTAAACAGAGCTTTCAGGATGCGTGGAACAGATCGGATAGTGCCAAAGCCTTCAAGCACGCTTTGGAGGATAAAGGCTACTTTCTTGCTCGTGGTGATCGGCGCGGCTTCGTTGCGGTCGATATCCACGGAGAGGTTTTCTCCGTCCCACGCATGCTGGGGATCAAGACCAAAGAGGTCAAAGCCAAACTTGGTGATCCCTCGGCATTCGATCCCGCCGATCAAACAAAACAGATCATCGCGGACAAGCTGACCGATCATATCCAGACCTATATCGGCCAGGTCGATGCCAAGCATGATCAGGACATGGCTCCACTTGCCGTAGAACGGCAACGGATGAAGCAGGCGCATCGCGCCGAACGTCTCTCCCTCAAGTCCAAACAAAGACAGCGCGAGCGGGAAGAAACACGCGCGCGCAATGCCCGCATGTCGAAAGGGCTACGCGGTCTCTGGGATCGTGTGTCGGGCAATCGTCTCAAGGTTCAACGGCAGAACGAGAAAGAAGCCTGGGACGCTGCCATGCGTCACCAACGGCAACGCGACGAGCTGATCAAAGCCCAGATGATCGAGCGCCGCAAACTCCAAGCCGACATCCAAAAGCTTCGTCGCAAGCACATCAAAGATCGCCAAATCCTCACCCGCGATATCGCCCAGGCCATGCGCATGAGCGACCAGATCGAGCGGATGCAGGACCAGACACGGCAACAAAGTCGAAGCCGGTCTGATCTCAACCTCACCCTCTAACCATCAAGCAATCCTGGAAAGGATCAATCATGTCAGAGCATACCTCCTCGAACCTGGAGCCGATTGATCGGCTCCGCAATCTCGGGAATGGGGGCATCAGTCCCCGCATCCTCTTTGTCGCGAGCGCGCTTCTCACTGTCTTGCTATTGAACGTGACAGACGGCGCGTTTCTGGAATCCATGATCGTCTGGCGCAATAGCGTCTATGTCGATGCAACACCCTACCGTGTGGGGTTCGTCCTTCTCTCGGGACTGAGCGGTTTTGGGATTGGCTGGTTTCTATCCGGCCAGCATAAGGAACTGCGCAGTGTTCTTGCGGGCCTGCTGCTTGGTCTGCTCAGCTTCCTCCTGATCTTCGATCACGGGTCGCTCGGCTGGAGCAGTTCGACCTTATGCTCCGTCATCGCGTTTGCTGCTGGCCTTGGCTACTGGTTCCGCGGTGTGGTCGAGCGGATCACAGAACGTCCAACCACCTTTGGCTCTGCTTGTTGGGCGACAACCCGCGAGATGATGCTGGCAGGCATCGTCACCGCTCAAGGCTTCCGTCTGGGTTTTACGTCCACAAGTGCAAACGGTCTTGAACCGCTCTCCTACGTCGATGACCGGCATATGCTCACCGTTGCGCCGAACCGCTCGGGCAAAGGCACCTGCACGATCATTCCGAACCTGCTCACGCGTGAAAGTTCCGTCGTGGTCATCGATCCCAAGGGAGAAAACTCTATGATCACAGCAGGGCACCGCAAGGAAATGGGGCAAGAGGTTTATACCTTTGACCCTTGGGGCATCACTGGCCTTGAGACGGCATGCTTCAACCCTCTTGATTGGTTGGTGCCAGGAGACGTCGATATCGGCGAGAACTCGCTCCTGCTGGCTGATGCAATCATCATGATGGAAAGCAAGAGCGAACCGTTCTTCGATAATTCATCCAAGGCAACACTGGACGGCCTGATCCTTTATGTCGCAACCGATCCTGCCGAAGAAGGTCAGCGGAATCTCGGTCGTGTGCGCGACCTGTTGATGCTCGATGGCGACGATCTGCAGGCCCTCTTCAAGCGGATGATCAAATCACCGCATCACAAGGTGCGGGCGACGGGGGCCTCCATGTTGCAGAAGGACCCGAAGCTGCTCTCCAACATCCTTGCGTCAATGCAAGCCCAGACTGCGTTTCTGGATTCGGCGCGCGTGCGGGAAAGTCTGTCTCGTTCCGACTTCAGCTTTGCTGATCTGAAGACCAAGCCGATGACCATCTATCTGGTTCTCCCATCTGACCGGCTTGAAGCCTATGGGCGGTTGTTGCGCCTCCTGATCCAGCAGGCGTTGACGGTCAACGCGCGGAACATCGAGCAGAAGCTTGACAAGTCGGTACTGTTCATTCTGGACGAGATGCCTGCTCTTGGCCGGCTCTCGATGATCGAGCAAGCCTTCGGGCTGATGGCAGGGTACGGCCTTCAGATCCACGGCATCGCCCAGGACATGAGCCAGCTCCGTCGCATCTATGGTGATGGTTGGGAAACCTTCGTCGCCAATGCCGGTGTGCTGCAATATTTCGGGTCACGGGACAGCTTCACGGCTGAGTATTTCTCAAAGCTGTGTGGCGAGACTACAGTCTGGAATTTCTCGACGGCGATTGCCCGAGCATTCGGCATCACGCGTGGCAAAGAGACCTCGGAGTCAGACACCACAACAACCACGGACACGGCCACCGGAACGCAGCGCAAGCTCGCCTATCCGGATGAGCTGATGCGCATGCCGTCAGATCGCCAATTGCTCCTGATCGGGAACATGAACCCGATCATGGCGAACAAGGTGCCGTGGTTTGAAGACCCCGAACTGAAAGACCGTGGCGTCAATCTCTACGCCAAGGACAACGCCTGAGACCTCGCGAGGGGCGCATGCCCCTCGCTCCCCGTTCCAATCCATCCTGGAGATGATCATGCGTCAACACGATCACCGTGAAATTCTGAACATCGAACTCGATCTTCCAACCTTGTGCCGCGCTGCCCGTCTTGGTGGCCTGCCCATCGCACTTGATGACACCGCCATCCGTGAGACCGACGGGTCGATGGATTTGGTGCGCTTCTTTGCGAGGCGCGGCATCACCACTGCCATCCATGGCCTTTTCGATCTGCGCTATCCGCCCCGCTATCCCGACGATCTGGATGGCAAAGACAATCACACCACCATTGCAGGCTTGTTGAGAGGACCGAACACATGACCGATCACCCGAAAAAGCCGTTCAATGACGGCGTGGCAAACAAAGCCAAAGAGAAGAGCGAAAAGGCCCAGAAGCTGGATAACATCCACGATAAGGGCGACACGGGCCATGCCCCCAAACCACCGCAATACGCGCTAGGAGGCACGCGCAACACTGCGCCTCGTGGCGCGAGCGGAACCAAGGTTGGCCTCATGACACCCGAAAGCCAGAAGGCCATGCCTGATCTGATGAAAGATCATCCCGAACAGGAAGGCTGGACGCATGGCGGGATCGTCACCATGCGGGGCTATCAGTTTTCAGTGAAGCTCTCGGACTTGCCGTCCGAGCGCAATCTGGAAAACGGCAAGATCGAGCGTCTGGTGATGTATCGGGACAAAACCCCTGTTGCCAACTTCGACCGTGGCTGGAACGTCGAGCCTAAAAATGCGCGTGACATGCAAGCTGTCGAGAAAGTGCGCGAGGTGTTTGACCCGCCTGGGCGAGAGTTCAAACCCCTTGTCACGCAATCGCCCGAAAAGGATCAGGGGCACGAGCGGTAGACAGCTTTAGGAATATGTTCAAATAGCAGGGCGAGCCATCGTCCTGCTATTCTGCTTTATGGATCAATATAATTTCGAAAAATACCTAGACCAACAACCCAAACTAAGTGGAACCGAGTCCGAAGGGCGGATGGTAAAAAACGCCTTCGACGTTGAAGAGCGCGTTGTTTTACCCACCAGCTATTGGCGTTACGTCGATTGGGTCGCGAGTGATCAGGGCGAGGACATGGAAGCATGGATCAAGAAATGCGACATGTACCGCGATGATAAGACCCTATCGGAAAACCTGATGGAATGGCTGTATTGGGATATGACCGAGCGTCAGAAAAACAATCACCCGTTGCCCAACTGGCTCAAGATTATCTGAGGGCTGACCACATGGAAAAATTCTTAAGCAATCTGTTGCACGAGCAACTAAAAGATTTGCCTAGAGTGTTTCTAGTAAAGAAAATTGAGAAAAAGATTGAAGACGCTGGCGTTACAAAAAATGTAACTGAAATTGCAGAGGCACTATCGAAACACCTGTTAAGTGGTGGCAAAGGTGACTTCAACTGGGACGACGGATCAAACGCTCACAAATCAATAGATCTTACTTTCACAGAAAAAGACACCGAAGACATTGAAAAAAGCGTCAAATCTTTTTTAAAGGATGATTTGCCAGATATTCTAACTTCCACTGTTAGTGAAATTGCATCAAATCAACTCAAAACAGCAAAAAAAGAATGGCCTCAATACCATATCTGGGAACGTGGTCAGCACCAGATATTTAAGGACAACTTAGAACTAAGATGGGGCAAAGGACTAAATCTTTTACGCCTCTTGTTATCCGAGACACTCCAAATTGGACAGTTGAAACTCGACGCGTTGCTTCGTTCGAAGGCCAAGAAAAATATTCGAAAGCGCGAAGTTCTCCTCATGCTTCATCTTCGCGCCGCACAGACTACAGCGGAAATTATTACGCTAATAGAAAACGGGTATGCAGATGGTGCAATGGCGCGCTGGAGAACGCTTTACGAATTACGCATAGTTGCAGGACTTGTAGAGAAATTTGGTGACGAGATTGCAGTAAAGTACCTAGATCACGAACATGTCACCACAAAACGGGAGATGGATAACGAAATTCGCCACAGTGGATCTGAAGATATAGATCCTGATCACGTAAAAGTCGTCAATGATAATTTCGCCGAAGTCATTAACCTATATGGAAACAGTTTTGCCTCTCCCTACGGGTGGGCTGCGGAAACACTGAATAAAAAGAAACCCACTTTTCAAGATTTAGAAATATCGGTCGGATTGCCTGAGCTTCCTCCTAATTACAAGATGGCCAGCTATAGAGTTCATGCCGGAGTGGCTGGCTTAGTTTCGGGTCTAGGAATCTTGGGTGAAGGTACAATACCTATCGCAGGAGCGAGTAATGCTGGTTTGCAAATGCCAGCTATCAATACCGCCTATACGCTCGTGCAATTCACCGGACTGTTGTTCGGAAACCTAAATCGAATGGCAGACCAACTCCATGTTGCAGCTATTGTTAAGTTAAGAGATGAAATTGAGACTGAGTTCGTGAAAGCAGCTCGCAAGCTGGAACGCGACGAAATGAAAATTCAGCGTTCCAGTTAACATCATCAATCAAAAATTGACAATCTTTGCCAATTTCTGCCATAATAATAGTAAGGAGAAAACGATATGGCAACGATGAACGTATCCCTGCCTGATCCAATGAAAGACTGGGTAGAAGCGCAAACAGCAACAGGCCGATATGCAAACGCAAGCGATTATGTCCGCGATCTGATCCGCCGTGATCAGGAGCGCGCTGATAAAATCGCGCACATTCAAAAGCTGGTATCAGAAGGCATTGAGAGCGGTGTCAGCGATCAGTCGATGGCCGATATTTTGAAAGCCGCACGCGCGCAGGCAGGAAGCGCCCCCTCTTCGGATGGCGTATAAAGTTTCCCGCAAAGCGGCTGAGGATATTGCAAACATCTATATTGAAGGTGTGAGCGGATTTGGTGTCGCCCAGGCCGAGAAATATCATGCGGAGATGGAAGCCACCTTCGATTTGATTTCGAGCAATCCCCGCATTGCACGGGAGAGGCAGGAGATTGATCCGCCCGTTCATATCCATCCGTTCGGATCACATATCGTCATCTATACGGTCGATGCAAAAAATGACGTTCTGATCATCCGTGTTCGGCATGGCCGTGAAGACTGGAAACACAATCCTGCCGAATAGGCGGATGACCAACCACCTAAAATCCAAACAAATCCCCCTGCCTGTCCAGCAGATCGTCAATCGTGATCAGGTGGGCAAAATCATTGACCAGATGGTTATGCTTGAGACTGATGGCCGTATGCACATCGGAACTGCTGTGGGCATCGTCGGAGACTCGATTATCTTTCCGATAGAGATGCAGGCGCAAAGCTGAGTGCCGATAGCCTGACAGATCGGCGTGCAAGTCTTGCACGGCCTTTGAGCGTAGTGTGCGCAAGGCCGTGCTTCGTGCGGGTTCCGCCTTACTGTCAGCATCGGCGATTTCATCACGCAGGTAGCCTTTATATCCCGATGCTTTGGTCATCGCTTTGATGACCTTCGGACTGAGGATGGCACCGCCGAGGAAATAATACCAAGGGTGGCCAGTGCCGTAATCGCGGTATGAGAGTTGGGATCGCTGTTTCATTGCATCCTCCCTCACGCCAGCCGATAGACGTAGTGGTCACCACAGATGCTGATCTCGGCGTAATCATGTCCGAGATCGCGAGCGATAGCCTGATAATCCAGATAGAAGGATAGCCGTTCGGGAATCTCGCCAAACAATCCTTCATCGACAAACTGATACGCCAAATCCTCCAACGTCATATCGCTGTAAAGATCAATCTCGATATCATCGGGATCATCGGCCATGATATCAAAAGACGCCCCGCCTTCACCAACGGCGATGATCACTTTCAGCTTTTGCTCTTCCGTCCATGTTTCCATCGCTTTCATCATGGCAATGATGTTGCACTGGCTCGGCTCAATGGCACGGGCAAGCTTGCTGTCCAGCACAAAGCCATTGATGAACTGAATCTCGAACTCTTCGACAGTCTGGCCATAGGCGTTGACCCTGCCTGTGATGTTCTCGCGATAGCTTTGTTCGTCGGTAAAATAGAACCCTGTCGCACTGATATCGTAGGGCTGGGCGTAAAAGGTCACTGTCATTTTGTCCTCCTTTGAAAGTGGGTTGCGCTCCTGCAACCCTGCTTCCGGCCGAGGACGGAGATGGGAGGGGTAAAGGACAATCAATGCCGAGTGGTGCGGGCGCAATGCAATGAGCCACGGTCGGTGTTTATTGTCCTTTCGGGGAGATAAGAGGCAGAGCCTCTAGGCTTCCCCGTCACAAACAAAAAAGACCCCGTTCCAAGGGAACGGAGCCTTATCAAATCCCCTATGGGACTTGTTACAGTTCGGGGGCAACTTTCGGCGTTGCGGCTTGCCGTGCTTCAGTCGCCGCCTGCTTTTCTTTCACATCCGCCAGAAAGCTCTCGAACTCCAATCGGAAATCACGGGCATAGGCACCGTAATGTGAGACCCGCTCGGGATTGCGGAAATAGCCCGTATAAAAGATGGACAGCACCGCATCACAATGGCTGCTGTTCACACTGTCCAAATGCCTCTGAATGGTCGTGATCCGCTCGGCATCAGACGCACGGATTTGGTTCCATCTCTCTTCGGGATCAAAGCAAGGGACATTGGCAACCTTGCCGTCTTTTACGAAGTACACGAGTTGGACAGCCCTCAGCCCACCGATACCCTTATTAAGGGTCTGGGCGGGCTCACCGTATTTGGCTTTCGTCGCCGCCACGAAATCATCAATCGTCGGCATCTTCGCTTCGGGTTTGATCGCCACTTTGCGTACAAGCCGCTCAATCAAATTGCCCGTATGCCAAGGCGTCACCGATATCGAGACTTCTTCCCGAACGTCCCTGATATTGCCCTTCGCGTAATTCTGCTGTCCGATATCCTCGCGGACAGCATTGCCTTGGCTATCCCGCCATTTGCCGATCTTGAGACGGTACTTCGGGTCGATGCCTTTGAGACTGTCTTCCGCTGACAGATCAAGGCGGACGCCGTCAACATCAAAGCCGAGCCCCGCAAAGGAGGATGCAAACTCCTCCGCTCCTGCGTTTTCGCAAGTCACCATCAGGCAGGACAGGACCACCGCCCGCTGCATTGTCATGCGCATTGTGCTGTCCTTCCTATCCGAGAGTGTAGTAACCGCCAGCACCCGAGCGGGCATTGCGATGATAGAAGCGGTTCCCGTCGCGGAACACCTGCAAACGCAGATTGAGTCCGCCCGTCAAGACCAGCGTTCCATCGGACGTGACGGACCAACGACCTGTGGTACCGCTATCGCTCACCCACGTTCCGTCTGGCTTATAGGTTATGGAGTGGTCCGATGCGCGCGTGGTCTTGCCAGTATAAAGGCGGATGATTTCGGCGCGCGACAAACGCACCCGCTTGGCAGTTGTCTGCGTGTTGGTTGAAGCTTGTTCTGCTGATCCGTTACCGGAACTGCTTGATGTAGTGGTATTGCAGGCTGCAAGCCCGACCGTCACGGCACTGACGGTTAAAAGGGTAAGAATTCCATGACGCATGATAAGTCTCCGATCAATGAACTGACCATCGCCGGAGCCGACCTATCAAAAGGCTTCCCTTTTGTTTTTATTATCATAATTCGGTTTTTCTGTCTTGCTTTTGGGCTAAGGGCTTGATTCATTGACACCCGCTCTGTCGCCAAAGCCTTGTCTATCAACGCTTTCAAAAACGAACCCTTTTGATGGGTTGCGCGTGCATGCAGGCGCGTTGCACAAGCGGCTGGAAACGCTAGGATTTCAGCGATGAGACAGGAAGTGTCAGCAACAAAAAACAAGGGCAGAAAAATCGGTTATGTCCGTGTCTCCGACCGCGAACAGACCGAAGATTTGCAGATCGACGCCCTGAAACTGGCTGGGTGTAATGTGATCTATGGCGATCATGGGGTTTCGGGTGCCATCCGAACCCGCAAAGGGCTGGAAGACCTACTCGCCTCGCTCAAACCTGATGACACCCTCTGTGTCTGGAAGCTGGATCGGCTGGGACGCTCAACGATCCATCTGCTGCAAATGCTGGATGATCTGAGAAAGCGGGGTATCGACTTCCAGGCAATCACCCAAGGCATCGACACCACCACCGCTGTTGGTCGGATGCTATACGGACAACTCGCCGTCTTTGCGGAATTCGAACGTGAGCAAATCAGTGAACGTACTAAGGCAGGCATGCGCGCAGCCAAAGCCCGTGGCAAGCATATTGGTAGGCCGAGGAAACTGACCGCTGGACAGATTGAATGCGCCCGCATGCAGATCAAATCGCGCCGGCACACCATCACCCACATCGCCCGAGCCTACGGCGTCGCTCCCCTGACGCTTTCACGGGCGATAAAATTGCCTTGTTCAGTGCATGTTGCAAACATCCATGTAAAACACTCTGGCTAACGCACAGTCAAAAGCCCCCCAAATGCTATAGAGGTAAGAGTTGTATTTGAAGCCGCCATATCTTTAAGGTATCATTCAAATATATGAATTCTTATTTCAATACTTCGGCGGAATAGATGCCTTCTAAAATTACCAACCTGAAAAAGATGCAGAAGATGGGTATCTTTGCAGATCGGCTTGCGAATGCGGCAAGTCTAGAGCTAAGAAAATTTAATTTGATCTATGGCTTCAACGGCTCGGGTAAGACCACTCTATCGCGCTTGTTTGCTTCAATGGAAAACGGAGAACTCAATGCCAAATGACCTGCTCCCCTGAAAGTTCCTCGTTTTGAGGTTAGTCTGTTCCCAATTTAAG
>NZ_JAZDVZ010000004.1:0-692351 GCF_036350355.1 Roseibium sp. FZY0029 | reverse complement strand
CAAGGCCAACGCCGCCTACGCTTCCCTTCCTTCAATAATCAAATTGTCAAAGAACAGAGGCTTCAAAACCTCTCAAGCCGTAACCAAAACTCAACAAAAACAACCCACTCGCCGAACCATCAAGCTCGGCCACCTGGACCAATTTTCTGGAATTAAGGTCACAAAACCCTGTCGCCAGCGACGTTGCCGCCGTCGATGAACCGGGTTATACGCACCTCACCCAAACCCGTCAACAACCGTTTTCGAAAAAAATCAAAAAAAGCGAAAAAACTTTCAAGATGACGGGAAAAGAACGTTTTTTCAGATAGTTAGTACTTATCCACCTTTCTACACAGACGGTGAAACCAGCATGCCTGAGCCCAGTCCGCCGGCTGCTGCAATGAGCGCCATGCCCAGGTTTCGGGCACCTTCCGCAGGGGCTTCCTCGCCTGCCAGCAGATCGAACAGGTGAACAGCCAGAATAGCGCCCGATGCGCCGATCGGGTGGCCTCTTGAAAGAGCCCCACCCAGCCGGTTCAAATCTTCGGATGCAAGGTTCAGCCTCTCGGTAGTCACCATTGCCTGAACCGCAAAGGCTTCCATGAGCTCCGTCGCAGCCAGGTCGTTCGCAGTCTTGCCAAGCTCGGAAAACATGGCCTTCGCCACTTCTATCGGAACCAGGGCCGGATCGGCCGGGCTTCCCCCTATGCTATGGCCTGTCAGAATTTTCAGGCCGGCTTTCCGGCGCCCGTCTGCTGGCTGATCAAAGCGCTGGCGAAAGACGTCGTCGGACATCAGAAGCACGGCGGCCGCTCCGTCTGCCTCGCAGGCAATTGTCGCCGCGCTGAGCCCGGTTTCCTCTGAGCCGACCAGAACCGGCGCCCTCAAGGCCGTTTTCAGCGAGAGGTTTCGCGTGAAGCTGTCCTTCTCTGGCAAACTGCCACCGGCATTGACCAGACGCTCCCGAAAATGTGCCAGCGCCGCCATTGCCTTGTCGTGGGAAGCGACGGCATAGGCGGCCTGAGCCTCTTTCGTCGTATCGGTTTCCGCGGCAAGCCTGGCAGCTGCTTCCGCAAGATCCGGGTCATCGAAAGATTCGGGTGCGAAGGCGGGCCGGTCATAGGCGACGGGCGGCTCTGCCCTGTCGGCAGGTCTGGTCATCCGGATCGGTGACCGGCTGAAGCTCTCCATCCCCCCCGCCAGAACGATCTCGGCCGCACCGGCTTCGATCATGCGTGCCCCCATGAGGATCGCATCGAGGCCTGAGCAGCATTGCGTGTCTATGGTCAGTGCGGGAACTGTTTGCGACAGCCCCGCCCGAAGCGCCGCGAGACGGGCCGGATTGCCGCCACCGTAAAGGGCGTTGCCCAGAAAGACGAAATCGACCTCACCCGGTTCAATACCGGCATCGACAATAAGCTGCGCGAGAACAGGTGCGGCAAGCTCATCGGCCTGCAACTTGGCAAGTGCTCCGCCGCGCGGGCAGACCGCCGTGCGCCGCGCTGCTGCAATCACTGCCTTGCATCCGTGTTTCACCCGCTGCCTCCTTCTTTCGCCAAATCGGCCACGACTTTCTGAATATCCGGCTTGCCCCCCGGCGTCAGCGGCAACTTTGCCCGGATGTGAATGTGCTTCGGCACCTTGCCAGCTATGAGCCGGCCACGGCAATGGCGCAGCAATATCTGTTTTGCGTCAGCCAACGGCGCTTTCAGTTCAACCACCGCCTCCAGCCGGTGACCGCGCACACGGTCGGGCAACCCCGCGACGACGGCCAGCGCGACAGACGGATGCTCGGCCAGTACGGCCTCAACCTCTTCCGGGTAGACGTTCAGACCGGCGGTGATCACCATGCGGTTTTCCCGGCCAGTCAGAAACAGGAACCCCTGCTCATCGAGAAAACCGTGATCGCCAACGGTGAGCCAGCCGTCCTGCCAGAGCGTTTCCGGCGCAGTGCCACAGATATAGTGCGAAAACAGCAGCCCGCTCCGCACCCAGATGACGCCTGCACGGCCCGGGCTGACAGGGTCCGCCGGATCCCCGATCGCGATTTCAACCCCGTATGCAGCCCTTCCGACCGAGCCTGGGGGGATATCGTCTTCAAGCGAGGCTAGCGTGATGAAGCTGGTTTCCGAAGCCCCGTAAAATTCGAAAAGATGCGCTTGGGGAAAAACCGACCTCAGGGTCTGCCGGTCCGCTTCGCTCCATTTGGCGCCGCTGGCAAGAACCTGCTTTACCGCCGCAACGGCCCCGCTCCGCCGGGCCTTTTCCGCCAGGAAGTGCAACTGCGTCGGCGTTGCATAAAGAACCGAACCCTCAGCAGCGCTGCCAAGGTCTCTCAACACCACGCGCGGATCGAAACGGGGCATGAGCACAACATGCTGGCCGCAGGCAAGTCCGCAGACCGCGCCATAAAGATGAAGCGAATGGGTGAGTTGACCCGGCACGACGACGCGGCTTTGATCCGAGATGCCAAAGGCCCGAGCAGACAGTCTGAAGCTTTCGAGCCACGACCCATGGGACCGTACATAGCCCTTGGGAACACCGCTGGAACCGGACGTGAAGCCTGCGTAAAAAAGATCGTCTTCATCCGGCGGCGTTTCCGGCGCAATCAGCGCCGCCGAGGGGGCGGGGCCGCCTGCACGCAGGGCCGGAAAGACTTCATCATCGATGACGAGATCCGGTGCAATCGCCTCAAGAACCGTTGCAGCCTGTGCTGCAGGCCAATCCGGATCCATGATCGTGGCAATGCGGCCGATGCGGGCGCAGGCCAGGAAACAGACGATCAGCGACGCCGGATCCCGGAGCCGCAAAACCACGTATCCGCCGCGGCGGGAACGCGTTGAAAGCGCGTTCTCAATTTGGGCAACACGCTCAGCCAGGTTCTGCCAGGAAAACGAATGCGCACCGCATGTCAGTGCGGGCGCAGACGCTTTTTGACTGGCAAACCGGCCGAGACTGTCGCCGACAAAAGCCATGAGGCGGTTCGCTCGGTATTTTCGATTACGACCGAGACAGAACGGCGCTCGGCAGACCGCGCGCGACGGTCTGAACGATGATTGCCGTCAGCGCTACCTTGAGCAGATCTCCGGGAATGAAAACGGCACTGCCGAGCGCTGCTTTCGGCAGGGACAGACCGGCCATGATGGCAACGCCCGGAATGCCGATGGCATAGACCACCAGAATGCCCCCAACCGCAGCGGAGATGGCGGCAGCGAGCAGGATGTTCAGCTCTCGGGTCGACCGCATGATCCAGCCGGCCACAAGCGCTCCGACCGGCCAGCCGATCAGGAAACCGACGGAGGGGCCCATGAAGACGCCCAGGCCCCCGCGCCCTCCGGACAGGAACGGCAAACCGAGTGCGACGAGAAACAGGAACAACAGCACGGCAAGTGCGCCCCGGATCGGGCCAAGCATGACGCCGGCCAGCATGACACCAAGGGTCTGCGCCGTGATCGGCACGCCGCCAAGGAACGCAAGCGCAACCGGCGGAACGAGCCCCAGGGCCGCGATCAGCGCGGCATAGAAAGCAACATGCACAAGCGATCTGTCAGCCATGATGAATTCGACCTTCTTCTCAAGAACAACGGGACGGCCACTCACCCTCGGACCGAAGAGATCCCTAGAGGGGTGGAAATCGTCATCTGTGGGCGGGATAGCCCAGTTTTCCGCCGAAAGCCAGTCGTCACCGGCTTCTTTTCGGTCATCTTGACAGGCCTTGCGACCCGCCGCGCGCCTTGAGTGCTTCGGCAACATGGTCCGACATGCTCAAGGACTGAATGGCGAAAGGCGCCAGCAGACGCCACGAATTGCGTGTGCCGGTTCGCGCCTGCCAGGCTTCGCGAAGCTGAGCGAAGACAACAAGCATATAGGGCGCAAACCGCAGCACCAGCGCAACGCTCAGCGCCGCTGTGCGGGGAGAAAACCCGAAAATCTCGAGCGGTTTGAACAGCGGCTGAACGGCGGTCAGCATATCGTCCATGCGGGTGGTCACCGAAACGAAATTGGCAGCCAGGATCATGATCGCGAGCCGCAGAATGATCGTGACGCCTTCCAGAAGACTGCCGGAAAGCCAGTGCAGCACCAAAAGCGCGGCAAGCAGATACGACATTGCCCGCAGAAGCTTCAGCTGCGCCAGGCCGTCGCGTCCAAGGGAGGCATAACATGAGAGAACGGCTGCAAGAGCCGGCACCAGGACCCAGAACGACGTGTACTGCAGCAACAGCAGACTGGCGAGAGCGACTGCCAGCAGCTTCAGGCCCGCAGGCAGGCGGTGAGCCCAGCTATTGCCCTGGAGATAGACCGACATCATAGCTCGGTAACCTCCACGTCCATGCCCTGCCGCGAAAGGACGTCCTCCTGAAAGGCGGCACGCACGGCATCGGGCGTGCCATCCATGCGCAAGCGCCCATCCTCCAGCCAGAGCAGTCTGTCAAATCCGTCAAACTGGCCAAAGTCATGGCTCACCAGAACGATCTTCTGCGGCAGCGAGAGGATCTTCTGACGGATACGAGCCGTCGTCAGGGCATCGAGGCTGGACATGGGTTCATCCAGCACCAGAAGGCGTGGTTCCATTACCAGAACCGCCAGGATGCAGATGAGCTGCTTTTGCCCGCCGGAAAGCTCAGTTATGGGCTTGCCGGCCAGACCCTCACAACCATGCAAGGCAAGGAACGCACGCGCTCGGCGGCGGCTTTCTTCCTTGCCGGTCCCAAGCTGGGTAAGGCCAAAGGCGATCTCTTCTTCAACGGTCGGGAAAATGGCCTGGTGATCCGGGTTCTGAAACACGAAGCCGACATGGCGCGGCAATTCCAGTTCCGCCTCGTCGGAGGGTACTCCAAAAAGGGTGAGATTGCCGCTCGTCGGCGCACGCAAACCGTTCAGCAGGCGCACGAAGGAACTCTTTCCCGATCCGTTCAGGCCGATGATCCCGATCCGGTGCTCTGCAAGCTGCAAGGTCAGATCTTCCAGAATAGGCGTGCTGCCGGCGCTCAGGCCAACCCTGTCAAACACAGCATAGGGACTGGCATCGGGATTGCAGACCCGCTGCTGCGCCTTGGGTTTTCTGATTTTGGGCCAGAATGCCATGTCACCTCGTCGCGGGCGGCGCTTCCTGCAACGGCCGGTCCCTGATTGCGCGCAGCTTATCGGTTGGATCTGCCGCCTTGTCAAAGACTGTCGGTTTTCCGGCGAAATCGCCCATTGCCGCAAGGCTTTACCCTACCGGGCGTATCAGATCGGGCAATTCGGCCAATTGGCCAATGGTCGATCTGATGCGCTCCAGAGCCCAACGGAACCGGTCGTCGGATTGTTCGGATCCAAAGGTCAGACGCAGATACGGCGCGGGCCGATAGTCCTTCGCCTGGAAATATCGGGACGACAGCACGGAGATGCCCTGATGTCCAAGTGCGTTCTGCAGGGCGTCGGGATCCACGGTGTCCGGCAAACGCAGCCATCCGAACACCTTGTTGACGTCGCTTTGCAGGAAATGTGGGGCAAGCAGCTCACGGGCCGCCAGAAATCGCGTGCGGTTTGCCTTGCGTTTCAAACGCAGGGTCTTGAAGAGATGCCCCTCGCGCACCCAGCCGGCGATCAATTCCGCGGTGATGGGGGAAGCCATCCAGGTGCTTTCGCCGATCTTGTTACGGATGCTGTCGCCGAAAGGTCCGGGCACATGCACGAAGCCAATCCGGCTGCCGGGCGAGCAGACCTTGGAGATACTGGCGATGGAGGCCGTGCGCTCGGGCGCCAGTGCGCCGAAGGCGGGCAGGGCCTCGGGCAGAAAGGGCGTATAGGGATCGTCCTCGACGATCTTGAGGCCGTATTGTCGGGCCACCGCGACCAGATCCTGCCGCTCTTCGACGGACATGGTGTGGGTGGTCGGGTTCTGCATGTTCGGCATCAGAAAGACGCCTTTGACACCATGCGTCTTGGCGGCCTGGGCAAGGGCCGCAGGATCCATGGCGCCGAAACCGCCGTCGGCGCGCGTCAGCGCGGGCAGGGGCACCGGCTTCAGGCCGATGCTGGCGAAGGAACTGAAGATCGAGGGATAGGTGAACCGGTCGACGGCAACCGCGTCGCCCTGGCGGAACAGGGCCTGACAAGTGACCTGAATTCCGTGCTGCGCGCCGCAGGTCACCGCCACCCTGTCCGGGTCGGCTTCCAGACCATAGTCCTTGAACACGAGCGCACCGGTTTCGCGATGGGCCTTGAGGCCTTCCGAGGGCACGAAACCGTTCAGCCGGTCGATCCCCACGGTATGCGCCATCCGCGTCAGCCCGTCAGACAGACTGGGGTTGAGATGCGGATAGGCGAAATTGCGTGCCAGGTCGCAGGTTTCCGGCTCGTCTTCCTTTGGAATGAGAGGTGAAACCTTCTGGGTTTCGGACGCAATATAGGTGCCCCGCCCGGTTTCCCCCTTCACCAGCCTGCGCCGCTCCGCTTCGCCATAGGCCCGCGTGATGGTGCCGAGGGTCACGCCAAGCTGATAGGCGAGCTCGCGCTGCGGCGGCAACCTGTCTCCCTGGGCAAGCGCACCCGCCTTGATATCGGCTTCCAGTGCATCAGCAATCGCCAGATAGATCGGACCGGAGGCCGCTTCAATGTTCGGAATCCACATTGTCATGAGAACAATGTTATCATTGACTGATACAATAGCTCAAGACAATTAGTATCTCCGCTATTTTGTATCGATTGTATCGATTCACTCGATGCTTTGTCTGGAGATACCCATGGATTACGCGACGTTTCTTGCCTTCGCGGTCTTCGTCATCGTGATGACCGGCACGCCCGGTCCGGGCAATCTGACCTTTCTGGCCATCGGCGCGTCTGCCGGCTACCGCACTGCCTTTCCCGTGATTGTCGCCTCGCAGATCGGCTCCCTGCCGCTCAAGCTGAGTGTTGCCTATGGCCTTGGTCATGTGATGGCAGGTGGCGGGTTGGTGGTGACCGTCTTCAAGGTGCTGAGCATGGCCTATATGACTTATCTTGCGTGGCGGATCATCTGCCTCAGCGTCAAACCGAAAGGCGAAGTTGCCCTGCCCAGTTTTTGGGAAGGGCTGCTGATACACCCGCTCAGCCCGAAAACCTGGGCGATGAACCTCGTCGCCTTTTCAACCTTTCTGGCCGGCAACGGGCTTGGCATCCACGAAAACGCAATGATCCTGGTGGCGGGCTTCACACTTGGCGGGATGGTATTCCATTCCCTCTGGGCCCTGGCCGGCGTCTCCATTCTTGCCCTGATCGGGGATGGCCCCGAAATGCGGGTCATCACGGTTTCCATGGCAATTGCCATGCTCGTGGCAACGGTATGGGCGCTGCTTATATGACGCCGGAAGAGGGCGGCGGCAGAGTTTCGTCTAATAAACGAAAGGAATGAACTTGCGTGTCCGCGCCGCGTAGGCATCGAATTGCGCGCCATATTTCCGCGAAAGATAGGCATCGAGCGCCGGGATATGAAAGGTGATGAAAGAGACGGCCATGAACGCGGGCGCCGAAAGCGCCACAAGGCTGTGGGTCAGCAGAGCCCAGCCGGTGAACAGCACCGTATCGCCGAAATAGTTGATGTGCATGGAATAAGCGAACAGGCCGCCGGTGTAGCACTGGCCGCGGTTTGCCGGGTCACGCTTCCACCATTTGCGCTGCAATTCCGACCAACTGTTGAGAAATGATCCAGTCAACACCATCACTAGCGCCGCCCCGTCCAGAAGGGATAACGGAACCACCGTCTGCCGGAGAGCGCCGCTGCCGAGCACGAGAAAGCCGATTTCGAGGAAAGCGATGAAAGCGCCCAGTCCGAACACTTCAGAAAACGCCACCTTCCGGGCGAGCAGATAGAACAACGTCAGCAGGTGGCGAGCGAAGTAGAGCAGGGTGCAGGCAAGCAGAAGCAATCCGCGCTGCGGATCGGACACAACCACCTTCTGGCCGAACCAGGAGGCGACCAACTCAATTCCACCGCCCAGAAGCAGCCAGAGGCTGACTAGAACGCTGGTCAGATGAAGAGCCGCGAAGACAAATTTCTGACCGAGCGACGTATCGTGCTGGCGGCTGACGCCTCCGGGCTGTGCCATGACTTCTCCTTTGCCCCCATGCCGGGACCGGTGCCTTCAAACCGCAGCTTCTTTTTCGACCGACTGGACGAAAAAGAAATCTAGACGCTGCCTCGCCAACTGGTCAATGTGTTTATCGACCAACTGGACGAAATAATGCCGAAACAGATCGACCACGAAGCCTACAGGCTTGAACTTGCCCGGAAGGCCGCGCCGCTTTTTTCCGAACGGGGATATTCGGGTCTGGGAATGCGACAGGTTGCCGAAGCCCTCGGCCTGTCGAAAAGCGCGCTCTACCATTACTTTCCGACCAAGAAGAGCCTGTTCCTGGCCTGCACGGAAACGGTGATGACGGAAATGACGGCAGGGGGCGACACGGGCCCGGCTTTACAGGGCCCGACGCCACAAGACCCAGGCACCGCCCTGATCGATTTCGCCAGGAGCCTGGAACCGGGATTTGCCAGCGAAATGTCGCTTCTGTTTGACTATCTGCGCGGAAAAACCGCCACGGAGATCGCCGACGATCCGGCCATGCAACTGGCCAATGACCATCTTCGACGGCACGTGGAAGGCCTTGTGGGGGGCGAGGCAGCCGACAGCGCCCTTTGCCTTTTGATGGGTGCCTTGCTGATGCGCCATTTCACCGGCGGCACGCTGGATTATGAGACCCTTCTTCCCGCCCTCAGGAAACTCGGCTGACAGAATACAGCGCGGGAGAGGAGGCAGATCCGGCAACAGACGTCCACCGGATCTGCCCGCGACCGGCAACAGGGGAGACCGCAGCCGGAAACACGTCAGGTATCGAAATTCAACTAGCGCTGCAGGTCCTTCAACTCCCTCTGCCAGCGCGCTTCGAAAGACGATTCATGCCGGTCTGAGCCAAAGCCAATATCCCGGCGCAGATCATCCGGCAGATCAGCCGCGTTGAGACGTTTGCGGCGCGGCATCGCTGCCCGTGTGAACAGGGAACCGATCATGGTTTTGAATGAAAAGCCCAAGTCATGTTGATGATTCACACAGCCTGATTTCATTTGAAAGCGCCTGAACACGTCGGAAACTCCTGATTTAAGTGAGCTACATATCGACGGATCCGGCTTGTCTTACCAACGAAATCTCAATAGACATGCATAAGGGAGATTTATGCATGTCATCGCATTTGCCACCGCTGTCCGCGATCCGGGCTTTCGAAGCTGCAAGCCGGCACCTGAGTTTCACCAAGGCCGGGGACGAGCTGGGCATGACCCAGGCGGCCGTCAGCTATCAGATCAAGGTTCTGGAAGACCGCCTCGGCTTTCAGCTGTTCACGCGCAAGGCCCGCAAGATCGAGCTGACCGATTCCGGCGCACAATTGGCAACGCGGGTGGTCGATGCGTTTTCCTCGCTTCGCAGCGCCTTCGAGGATATTTCCGAAAAGAACGCCAGCCAGCTTGTCGTGTCCAGCAACACCACGTTTGCCGTCAACTGGCTGGCCTACCGCCTGTTCGAATTCCAGATGAAGAACCCGGATGTGGGCGTGCGCATCGTGCCCTATGGTCCGAATGCGGAGCCGGATTTCAACGAATCCGACATCGTGATTTCCGCCTGCAAGGCACCGCCAAAAACCTGGCCGGCCCATGAAATCGTGCGCGCAGACTTCACGCCGATGCTGAGCCCGAAGCTTGCGGAAACAATTGGCGGCATCAGCAAGCCCGAAGACCTCCTGAAATTGCCGCTGGTCGATCCGCAGGACCCCTGGTGGCAGATGTGGTTCGAGGCAGCCGGACTGCCGAATGTCGATCTGAGCGGCCATCCGAGCTCGCGCATGGGGTCACAGGCGCTTGAGGCCAACCGGGCCATCGCAGGCCAGGGCGTTGCCATCCTGACCCCTTATTTCTGCAGAACGGCCCTTGAGAGCGGCCAACTGATCCAGCCCTTTGAGCTGACTTGCCGGGCGAACAACGAAAGCTGGTATCTGAGCTACCCACCGGCCTTGCGCTCCAGCCGCAAGATCCGGCTGTTCCGCGACTGGGTTCATGCGGAACTGAAAAACGACGGCATGCCCGTCGCAGCGCCAGTGGCTGTGACAGTCTGAATTCAACACCTAGATCGGATGCAACTATGACGCCAACGGGTGTTATTCGTATCTCTTTTGATCGGTGTTAGTAATATTTCGCGGGAAACGGAATCATCTCAATTTCCTAAGTCTGATACATAAACAGCAGCGCTTGACCCTATGGCAGCACCTCAATTCAGGTATGCATCAAGTGTTTTGAAGTGCCCGGCTTCCCGCCATAACTCACGATTTCCGACAATGTAGAGCGTCTCCTTGGCTCGGGTCACCGCCACATTGAGCAGATTTGGGCGCCCGCCAGCCCAGCCACGCGCACCTCGCTGATCGGCTCGAGGAGCTCCGAGGATCATAATCACAGCTTCGGCCTCACGACCTTGAACTGTGTGGACTGTCCCAATTCGTTCGTTAATCCAACGACCTGGTTCATCGACCCAGCCTTCCATTATTCTTTCCCGGCGGAGCAGTTCGCGCATACGATTCTGTACAACGACGAATGGCGTAACGATGTAAACATCCGCCCTGCATCGGCTTTGCCTCATCGCCTGCAGCAGTTTCAGAACTTCCAGTCCTTCTTGCGGGCACCATTTTTCTTGTGCATCTCCGCGAACATCAATCCATCGCGGCGAGCCAAGAGAAGACTTGATATTCGACTGCTTCTCGGCTTTCGCCGGAACCATCTGGTCTTCATAGGCTATGTGATTGGAAATACTGAACATCGGGTTGGCGCAGCGCCGATGAACAAGAAGCGGCACACCAACTTCGCGTGTACCGAACTGTGCTTCGAAGGTCGCAAAATATGAGGTCGCGCTGTCAGCCATCGTTTGAGCAGACGCTTGCGGCGCGTTGTAAATCAACGGATCGATCCCAAACTGTTTGCATATCGCTTCAGTTAAAGACTCCGGCAACATTACAACAGGTTCGATCTGGATAGGGTCTCCAACGACAATAGCACGCTTTGTCCGCATGATTGCCCCGACCGCTGCTTGCGGTAATGCTTGCCCGGCTTCGTCAATCAGAAGCCAGCCCAGCTCATTCGGGTGAAGTCGCCCAAACATGCGCGAGACAGATGCGAAAGTCGTCGAAACCGCTGGAACGACGAGAAAAAGTGTTGACCACATATGCGGAATTAACGCGTCTTTCTCAGCAGAGCCCAAAGATCTTGTTCCGAATCCGTCGAGCAGGATATTCAAGTTGTGCCTGATCGGTTTTGCGGCAGCGTCAACAAACGCCTTGTGAACAGCCATTGCCTGTTGGAAGAGGTCCTGACGCAGTCGTGATAGTTTTTCGCTGAACCAAGGCGCAGCTGTTTGTCGCTCTTTCGATGACTGATCGAAAAAATCATCGTCGATGGGCGTACCCCCAAGCTCATTGATCAGCTGATGATACTCATTTGTCGTTTGATCAATGTGTTGCCGTTTTTGGGCAATGGTATTCTCGCCACTCCTTATGAATTCCTGAATGGTGACAAGGGCAGCTTCTGCCTCGCGGTGTTGGTTTACCGCCTGACTGTTATTGCTTGTGGCCAGTTCAAACTGATCGCCGGCTTCATCATACGCCGCGCGCCAAATTCTGTAATTGGCGCGATCAAACAACCTTTTGAGGAAACCAGGTTTTACCGCAAGCCTTTCATCCAACTTTGCGCGTGCTGCCTCGACCTCGGATTGGCAGCGAATACAGATATCATTGGCTAGTTTAAGGCTCGCGGATGCTGTTTCTCGTTCTTCTGCTTTGTTTTCAATCTCCTCAAGGAGCAGTTCGACCACAGCCTTTTCACGTCCAATATCCGCTGCTAACTCGTGGGCGGCTTGATACTCCGCAATCTCCTGTTCGACCGCTTTGTCGAGTTCTTTGAACTTCGCCACAGCTTTTCGCCATCGCCGGAGAGCCTGGTCGTGATCTTCAGGGGCATCTTCCCGATCGACAATAATAGGAGGTCTTTGTGTTCTGTCTTCGCCTTGCCCTTCGGACACGAGTTTTCCGCTGCCCGATGCATGCTTGAGGTAGGTATGAAGCCCATGATCTTCATCCCACCAAAACATTTTCCGGAACTGTGCGCGGTTACCCGCATTGCCCAACACCGCTGCGATAGCGCCCCAACTTTCCTTCTGCAAAAGCTGATCTGAAACCGTTTTGAAATAGCGAAGGTCGTCAGCGTCTTTTGCTACAGCCTCAATGCCGGGCAATTCGGCGCTGACATTCTCGACAGCCTTGTTATTGGACGAGGCAACGACAATTTCGGAGCCGCGCAGTTTATCGTCCAACCGATAGAGATGGACGAACGCTTGTCCTTTTTTCAGCTTCTGTCCCGAGTGAGTGAAGGCTGTTTCGGGATCGCGATAGGACGCCATAACCCGCGCCCGGTCCGTCACGATGGAAGCGATCACATCCCGCAATAGCGTGGTTTTCCCGGTGCCCGGCGGACCGTTGACCGCAAGAATACCTTCTTGCTTAAGGTCATGAGAGGCAAGATTGACCGCGCATTGCTGCAGCGTAACCAATGGATATCGTCCATCGCCCGGCCATGCACCTTTGGGAAACTTTTTCGGCTCGAGAGCGTCCTGAATTGCGTCGGTTTCACGTAAGAGGTTTCGGCGTTCCGTCGGTCTCGAATCTCCGAGATAGAGAGACAGATTGGACGTAAGCTTATCTTGTTGCGCAAGACCTGTAGCCAGCGCCAAATCGCCTAGGAAGAACGAGTTTAGGAGAACCGACTCCGGCGCTTCCGAATTCGTATAGTACTGAAATTGCCGGATTGCGAATGTCGGTGCTTTGGTCAGTCGCCTATCGAGACCTGTTGCCTCCAACAACCACTCATACGCCTCTTCGATGCCCTCCAAATTGAGCGGGAGGACATTGCGATCTTCGTCTTCGACAACCAAAAGATCATTCAGTTTTTCCAGAAGACTCTTTTCCGCGCTGGTCCAGGCACCAAGTCCGTTGAGATTCCCTGAAAGCGCGATGGGAACGCCCCACCCAAAACTCGAAAGGGCAAGCCCGTCTTCATCTACTGGACGCCCATCCTTATCCACTATCACGGAAGCAAGGACAGCTTCTCCCTTTGCGGGCGGTCGCTCGATACGAGAATCCGTATAGACAGATAGCAACGAGCTGACCGCGCTTTCGAGGTCAATTGTGCCGAGGATGATCTGGTAATAAAGACGGTAATTCTTCTTACCGATATTCTGCCCTGTCTCCCAAGGCAAACCGTTTTCGAGCCATGCAACATCCCACTTGCTTCCCCCCGCAAGCTTTTCCGGCTTATCAAAACTGGCGGGAGACAAAACCTCCATCGCTGTCCAAGCTCGCAAAATCTGGGCTGTGTCGTTGGTGATTTCGGTTGGGGCTGGTGCTGCTCGCTCTACCGGAATAGGCGCTGGCTTTGAAGAAATCACTTTCGACGGTGTTGGCTTCGGCTTAGCCGCAGCGGTGAATTGTTTATTCGGCTTCGGCTCATCAATAGGGAGGCGTGGCTCCGCTTCCGGTTCAATGGTTCTACCTTCCAAAGAACGCTTCTGCCGTATTGCGGTCTGCTTTAACTTCAGAGCGCGTTGCGTTTTTCGAAATTCCAGTTCACCAACCAAATCGTCCAAAAATCGGCTGTCATTTTTCTGCTGATCAAAGAGCTTCTCAAGCTCAGCAATTCCCTTTTTTACAAAAACGCGTTTGGTCATATCTTGTCGTCAGCTTCTGTATGTCGAGAAGCTTATATACATGTGACTTGCTGCTTTGAAGTTTAAATTCAACCCTAGATACGCATCTCGTAACGACACTAAAATTTACATTAACTGATTTTAATCAGATACTTACAGGAAATTACACCTTGCCGAAAAGACTGCAAAATAGGGACAATCGGGCCGATATCGCCATTAAGTAGTAGAAGTGCAATCAATTGCGTTGGCCCAACAATCCAAATCGCCGAAGCTACACCCCGCAGCTGATCAGGCCTCAGTTTTTTGGCACTCTGACCTGCATCGTTGCCAACTACCTTCTCGAGAAATGGAAGACGTCTGTTGAGGTGTAGGCATGCTGCACATTCCGGGACCCAGGCATTTACGCGAAAGGTCCCGGCGGCAAAACTCATGCTAGGGCGTGAACACGATCGTCTTGTTGCCGACGATCATGACCCGGTTTTCCAGGTGATATTTTACGGCACGGGCGAGGACGCGGGATTCGATGTCGCGGCCGCGGGCGACGAAGTCGTCGGCGGAAAGCGCATGGCTGACGCGTTCGGCGTCCTGCTCGATGATCGGGCCTTCATCGAGATCCGGCGTCACATAGTGAGCGGTGGCACCGATCATCTTGACGCCGCGAGTGTGCGCCTGGTGATAGGGCTTTGCACCCTTGAAGCTCGGCAGGAAGGAGTGGTGGATGTTGATGATCTTGCCGAAAAGCCGCTTGGAGAGATTGTCGGACAGGACCTGCATGTAACGGGCCAGCACCACCAGATCGGCTCCGGTTTCCTTGACCAGTTTCAGCAGCTTTTCTTCCTGCTCGGCCTTGTTTTCCTTGTTCACCGGCCAGTGATGATAGGCAATGCCCTCATGCTCGGCCGTGCGCTGGCTGTCGGTGTGGTTGGAAACGATTGCCACAACTTCGGCATCCATCCAGCCAACCCGGATCTGGTAGAGAAGGTGCAACATGGCATGGTCGAACTTGGACACCATGACGATGACCTTCGGCCGCTTGGCCGTGTCGACCAGTTTCGCCTTCATGTCGAAGCGGCTGATGACCGGGTCGAGCGCCTTCTGGACACTTTCCAGGGTCACACCTTCGGGAGCCAGCATGGCAATGCGCAGGAAGAACTGGTTGGTCACCCGGTCCCAGAACTGGTCGCTTTCGGCAATATTGGCGCCGAAATCCGCCAGTTCCGTCGTGACCGCCGCCACAATGCCAGGCTTGTCCGCGCAGGACAGCGTCAGAACGTAAAGGCTATCCGCCATAGTATTCCAGTCTCCAACCTTGAGGGCCGCAGCCCGCTGATTTTGGTTCGTGCCGAATGCCGGCCCGAACGGTCAGGCAGGCATCAGACTGTGTTCCTTCAGGGCCGATACCAGATCGCTGACCCGGTCGGCATTGTCTTTCGCGCGTTCTCCAGACCTGTTCCACAGGCCGTTCTCAAACCCGATCCTGGTCTTGCCGCCTCGCCGGACCGCCTCAACCAGACAGTCCGTCTCCCGGTGCCCGAAGGCGCAGACCGCCCAGTCCAGCCCCTGCCTGCTGCCGCGTTCCGCGAGCTTGTCCAGAAACGGCACCAGATCTTCCGGTGCACTTTCCTGGCCGGCCGCGTAGCGCCCCAGAACGAACAGCAGCTGATGACTGTCCCCTGTCAGGGTGCCGGCTGCCACCAGATTGAAAAACCGGTCCAGATCGTCTGCGCTGTAGACGATGTGCTGGACCGCACATTCATGGCTAAAAGCCCATTCGTAAAAAGCCCTTGCCTGATCCTCGCCGCCATCGGGAACCATTTCCCGAACCGCGACGGAGACCAATGCCGGCTGGACGTTATATACCAGTTCGCGTTGCTGTTCCGGGGTGTATTTTCCAACAGCTTCTGTCGTGATTTGAACCTGCATTTGCGGCACCGCAACACGCATTTCCGACAAGAGCTCCCGATAAAGCCCTGCATCGAGCACATGGGCACCGGCTGTGTCACGCACATGGGCATGCAGTGCGCCGGCGCCGGCTTGGAAACAGGCCTTTGCCGCCGCGACCGTCTCACTGATGGTCATCGGCAGGGAAGGGTGGTCGGATTTGGTCCGGCGTGCGCCGTTGGGGGCCGCCATGATCAATGGCAGCGGCGGAGGAACGAAGTGGGCGGCCATGGTCAGAAGACCGCCTTGAAGGCTTGAGCGAGCTTGTCGGTGATCTCGCCGATGTGGCGGTCTTCCAGAATGAACGGCGGCGCCAGCAGAATGTGGTCGCCCTGCACCCCATCGATTGTCCCGCCCATCGGGTAACAGATGAGCCCTGCCTCGAAGGCCGCTTTCTTGAGGGCCTTGCTGATGCCCCTCTTGGGGTCGAACGGGACCTTGGACGCCCGGTCTTCCACCAGTTCGATGCCCCGGAAAAGCCCGCGCCCGCGAATGTCGCCGACGTGGGGATGCTGACCAAAGGCATCGGTGAGGGCAGCGTCAAGTTTTTCGCCCATCGGCATCACCCGGTCGGCGACGCCGCCGGTCAGCTTTTTGAACACGGCCAGCGCCGCGGCACAGGCGACAGGATGACCGATGTAGGTGTGGCCGTGCTGAAAAAAGCCCGAGCCGGTCTCGATGGCTTCATAAATGGCGGCGGTACACAACATGGCGCCAACTGGTTGATAGCCGGCGCCGAGGCCTTTCGCGATGCAGAGAATATCCGGGGCGACGCCATCCTGCTCGCAGGCGAATAGCGTTCCGGTGCGGCCCATGCCGCACATCACCTCATCCAGGATCAGAAGCACGCCGTAGCTGTCGCAGATCTCGCGGATCCGCTTGAAATAGCCCTCGACAGGCGGCAAGGCGCCCGCCGTCGCGCCGACAACCGGTTCGGCGACGAAGGCCATGACGTTTTCCGGCCCGAGCCGCAGGATCTCCGCTTCCAGTTCGTTGGCGACCCGTTGGCCGTAGTCGAAGGCGGTTTCCCCCTCGTGGCGGTTCCGGTACTCGTAGCAGGGGGCGATGTGGGTGGTGTCGATCATCAGCGGCGCGAAAGGTTCCCGCCGCCACTGGTTGCCGCCCGCCGCCAGCGCGCCCAGCGTATTGCCGTGATAACTCTGCCTGCGGGCGATCACCCTGTGCCGGGACACTTCGCCCTTTTCCAGAAAATACTGCCGCGCCAGCTTCAGCGCCGCTTCCATGGCTTCCGAACCGCCTGAGACGAAATAGACACGGTCCAGATTGCCGGGCGCCTTTTCGATCAGGAGATCCGCCAGCTCCTCGGCCGGTTCGCTGGTGAAGAAACCGGTGTGGGCAAAGGCGATCCTGTCGACCTGAGCCTTGATGGCGGCGGTCACATCCGGGTCACTGTGGCCGAGACAGGAGACCGCGGCTCCGCCGGACCCGTCGAAATAACTCTTTCCGGACCGGTCGAGAATGTAGCACCCGTCGCCGGTTACTGCGACGGGAAGATCGGCTTTGGTGTGGCGGGGGAAGACATGAGACATGGCAGATTTTCCGGCGAATGACGGCTGTGCCCGGACCAGGCTGGCGCATTTGTATCAGAAAATAACATCTTCTGAAACATTTGTTTCGCCGCAGCATTAACCATGTTTTTCATTAGAATTTTAATAAAATTCAATCAGCCTGCGCGCGGGGGACGAGATTGTAATTAAGTAACCAAAGGCTGCCCGTCATGCGTCAGCGCCTCATCGCCTGGATCGTATTCCTAGGATTGACCGCCACACTTGCCGGCTGCGGAACCGTCGCCGGCGTTACCGGCATGGGCTGGATGACGGCATCCCACAATTCAATCGACTATAACGACAGCTCGTGGTGCGTCCCGCGCAAATTGAAAAAGGTGCTGAACCGGGTCGCGGCCAGGTATGGCAAGGTGACCGTCAGCTCCACCAAGCGCTGGTGGCTTGAAAACTGGTGGAAGGGCGGCGCAAAGGATTCCTACCATCTCAACTGCCGCGCGGTCGATTTCTCCGTCCGCGGCAACCCGTCGTCGGTCATCGCCTTTTTGAAGGCGCAGCCGGAAGTGGGCGGATACAAGCACTATTCTTCCGGCCACTATCACATCGACACCGGTCCGCGCCGGACCTGGTAGGAACTGACCCTGATTAACACTGGCTCGGCAAAAACTGGCCCCGGCATGTGGCGGGGCCCGCTCACCCGCAAAGAAGGTGTGCGTTATTTCAGTTCGCCCAGCTCCAGGGCCATTTCCCAGGCAACAGGGTCGAAGCCAACGAAGTTCTTGGTTTCGCCCGCGACGATCGGTCGTTTGATCACCGACGGGTTCTCGATCATCACATCCAGTGCGCTTTTGGCGTCGACGACACTGTCCTGGGTCGCCTCGTCGAGACGCCGCCACGTGGTGCCGCGTTTGTTCAGGATCGTTTCCCAGCCGAATTCGCCGACGAAGCCGGCCAGCCTGTCGGCATCGACACCATCCTTCTTGTAGTCGTGGAACTCATAAGGCACTCCGGCCTCTTCCAGAAACTTCCTCGCCTTCTTGACGGTGTCGCAATTCTTGATGCCGTAGACCTTCATCGCCTCTTCCCGGTTACTGGTTACTGGTTGTTTGGCCCGGAATGTGCCGACTGGAGCCGGGGATGCAAGGCCGCAGTGGGAGAAAACCCGGAAATTTGAGAAAAACAACATCGCAAGGGCTTTCCGATCGGGAGTTTTCCACGTTGCAAACACCTTCACGGGCAGTTCACCGCATTTTCCTTTTGTCTTCTTGACCTCAGCTTCCGCCCGCGCTTGAAGTGGCACCTGAAAGGGCGGACCGGCAACAAACCGGTGCAGCAAGACCGGAGACAGAAAATTAATGCAGGAAGAGGCTCCCGGCACAGTCCGGCCCCAACCGCCCGAGACGGCCGCCAAATCTTCTGAAAGAGCCGGGCCGGCTCTGAAAACGGTCAAGAGATCCGGCGATGTCATGGTTGGACGAGGCAACTGGCGTCAGCGGCTCCGGCTGTGGAGCGGCCTGATCCTGTTCACCTTCTGCCTCAGCCATTTTTCAAACCACGCGCTCGGCATCATTTCCTTTGAGGCCATGGACCAGGCTTCGATCTGGCACTACTGGGTCTGGCGAAGCCCGCTCGGAGAGACTGTTCTGATCCTGGCCGCGCTGACCCACGTGCTGCTGGCCCTGTGGCGGACAAGCAAGCGCCGGACGCTGAAGATCTCCCGCTGGGAGTTTCTGCAGCTTGCCCTCGGTCTCTACATTCCGTGGCTTTTGATCCCGCATGTCACCACGACCATGGGCGTCGCCAAGGAGTTCGGCTTTCTGCCGGTCTACGAGCAGATGCTCACGCTGCTTTGGCCGAATGCGGCAGTCAACCAGTCGATTCTGCTGCTGGTGGTGTGGACGCATGCCATGATCGGCCTGCATTTTTTCCTGCGTCTTTATCCGGTGTATCAGCGGCTTAAACCGCTGGCGGCGGGTTTCGCATTCGCCATGCCGGTTCTGGCGATCTGGGGCTGGATCGAAGGGGCGCGCAGGCTCGCCCTCAGCCGGGAGGTCACCCTCCGGATCACCCCGGAGCAGCAGTTGTGGGCAAGCGACGTCGTCGTCCAGTTCCGTGCGGTGGTGTTCGGCTTCATTGCCGTCAGTCTCCTGGCAATTTTGATCCGGTATCTGCTTGGGCTGAAAGCGCGCAGCCTCACCGTTGTCTATCCGGGTGGACTGACGGTGAAGGCGCATCCGGGGGCAACCCTTCTGGAAATCAGTCGCATGAACGACGTACCGGTTGCATCGGTCTGCGGCGGTCGTGCCAGATGCTCCACCTGCCGCGTGAAGATGATTTCCGGCGGCGAAAGCCTGCCGAAACCCGGGCCTGCCGAATCCGCCGTGCTGACACGGATCGGTGCGGGCAAGAACATTCGCCTAGCCTGCCAGGTGCGGCCGGAAAACAATGTGGAAGTGCAGCCACTGGTGCCGGTAAAGGCGAGCGCCATTCTCAGTGAGCACCTGAAAGACGCCTATTATTGGGGTGTCGAGCAGGATGTGGTGGTCATGTTCGTGGATCTGCGCAACTTCACCGGCATTACCGAAAGCCAGCTCGCCTATGACGTCGTTTACCTGCTCAACAGCTATCTGGACCAGGCCTCCACCGCGATCGGCGACGAGGGCGGCTATGTCGACAAGTTCATCGGCGATGGCATCATGGCCATCTTCGGCATGGAAAGCAGCGTGGAAATCGGTGCCCGGCAGGCGCTTGCCGCCTGTCGCCGCATCGAAATGGTGATGAAGACGCTCGACAAGGAAAAAGGTCCGCAGTTCCGGGATCCGATTCGCCTCGGCATCGGCCTGCATCTCGGGTCGGCTATCCTTGGCCGGATCGGTGCTGCCGGCGCACAGGGCAAGCGCGACAGCCTGACCGCGCTTGGCGATGTGGTTAACACCGCCAGCCGACTGGAAACCGAAAACAAGAATCACGGCAGTTTCCTTGTCGTTTCCAAGGAAGTGGTTGATGCGGCAGGCGCACGAATTGACGATGCGGAAGAGGCCGAAATCAAGGTTCGCGGCAAGGAAATCCCCTTGCAAATCCTCGCGGTGAAAAGCTTAGATGGTCTTCACCTGGGCGATGCCGTTTCCGCCTGAAACAATTCCTCCGTTGAAACCCGACACTGGAGACCACGTGAGCCGGACCTATACGCCGCGGGAAATGCTGGAGAAACTGATCTCCTTCAACACCGTTTCGGATCAAAGCAACCTCGACCTCATCGCCTTCGTTGAAGATTATCTCGGCCAATGGGGCGTCGCGTGCGGGCGGGCACTGGACGAAACCGGCCAGAAGGCCGCCCTTTATGCCCGTATCGGCCCGGACGTGGATGGCGGGACAGTGCTGTCCGCCCACACCGATGTGGTTCCGGTCGCCGGCCAGAGCTGGTCGCGCGACCCGTTTTGCGCCTGGGTGGAAAACGGCCGCCTTTACGGGCGCGGCGCGGCGGACATGAAGGGCTTTGCGGCGACGGTGCTGGCCAAGGTGCCGAACTTCCTCAACGCGCCTCTCAGACGCCCGATCCACATTGCCCTCTCCTATGACGAGGAAACCGGCTGTGACGGGGTCAGGGTGCTTATCCCTGAAATGCTGGCCAATGGACCACGCCCTTCGCTCGTGATCGTGGGGGAACCGACCAGCATGAAGGTCGTCACCGGCCACAAGGGCATCACGGTGCTGAAAACGCGCATCGAGGGACACCCGGTCCATTCCAGCCAGCTGCACCGGGGTGTGTCTGCGATTTCGGTCGCCGCCAGGCTGATCGGATGGCTGGATGCCAGAACTGCGGAAAACCGGGCGAAGGCTGATCCGGACAGCCCCTTCGACCCGCCTTACACCACCTTGCATTGCGGCACCATTTCCGGTGGACAGGCGCATAACATCACCGCCCAGCACTGCGAATTCGTGACCGACATTCGACTGCTGCCCGGCGAACGCGCGCAAGACTGGGTCGCGGCCTACAGGGCCTTTATCGAAAATGAAGTCTTGCCTGGCATGCAGGCCATCTCGCCCGACTGCCGCGTCGAGGTGAGTGAACTGGCCTATGTGCCCGGGCTTTCCGAAGAACCGGACGGACTGGCGGAGACGACCGCAAGACGCCTGACAGGCGACAACAGCCGCAACGTCGTGGTCTATGCCACCGAGGGCGGGATCTTCCAGGACCACGGTCTTTCCACCGTGGTCTGCGGCCCCGGATCCATCGATCAGGCCCATCAGCCGGACGAATTTATTGCCCTGTCCGAACTCGACCGCTGCGCCGCCTTCCTGGACAAACTGATTGATAGAATGTCGCAATTTGACAGCTAAACAGGTTTGAACACAGAAGTTTACAGTGTCATAGTTGTTTTAGACAACGTTGGCGCGTGGTCCTGGCAGGGATGCGTCACGAAAAATGCCGAAACCGGAAAACGAGGGGATTATGAACAAGAGAACAGTTTTCATCGCCGCAGCGATGCTTGCGGCGGGAACGGGGTCTGCTGTTCAGGCAGAAACACTGAAATTTGCCTTTCAGGGTGCGCTGAACGCGCTTGACCCGTACAGTCTCAACGAGACTTTCACCCTGTCGTCGCTCGGCAACACCTATGAGGGCCTGACCCGCCGCGGCGCAGATCTGGCAATCGAGCCGGCCCTGGCCGAGAGCTGGGAAATCGTCGAACCGAATCGCTGGCGTTTCCACCTGCGCAAGGGCGTAAAGTTCCACAACGGCAACGACTTCACCGCCGAGGACGTTGCCTTTTCCGTTGATCGTGTCCGCTCTGAAGGCTCCGATCTGACCACGCGCGTTCCGGCCGATGCCAAGGTCGAGATTGTCGACGACTACACGGTCGATTTCGTTCTGACCGGTCCGAACCCGATCCTGCATTACGAGTGGGATACGTTCTACATCATGGACAAGGAGTGGACGACGGAGAACGACGCGGTGAAAGTCACCTCCGCCTCCGACACCTCCGCGAATTATGCCGCCTTGCACGCCAATGGAACCGGGCCATTCAAGATCGCCAGCCACGAAGCCGGCGTGAAGACCGTCTATGAAAAATTCGACGGCTGGTGGGATGAAGCCAAGCACAATCTCGATACGGTGGAATTCACACCGATCGGTTCGGATGCAACGCGCGTTGCCGCGCTTCTGTCCGGCGAGATGGACATGGTCTATCCGATCCCGGTGCAGGACATCAAACGCATCAACGACAATGCGGGAACCAAGGCGCTGACCGGTCCGGAATTGCGCACGATCTTCCTGGGCATGGACCAGATGCGCGACGAGCTGCTCTATTCCGACGTGAAGGGCAAGAACCCGCTGAAGGATGCCCGCGTGCGCAAGGCATTCTACCAGGCGATCGATATCGAAGGCATCAAGAAGAAGGTCATGCGGGACCTGTCTACTCCGTCTGCCCTCATGATCTCTCCGCTGCTCTTCTCCAAGTCGGACGAGTTCGAGCGTTACCCCTATGACCCGGAAGCCGCCAAGGCGCTGCTGGCCGAAGCCGGCTATGCGGACGGATTTTCCATCGGCATGGACTGCCCGAACGACCGCTATGTCAACGACGAGGCGATCTGCCAGGCCGTTGCATCCATGCTGGCCCGCATCGGCGTGAAGGTGGACCTCAACGCCCAGCCGAAGGCCAAATACTTCGCCAAGATCCTGGCGTCCGGCGGTTTCGACACATCGTTCTATCTGCTCGGCTGGACCCCCGGTTCTTTTGACAGCTGGAACGTTCTGGACAACCTGATGAACTGCCGCGATGAATCCGGCAAGGGTTCGCCGTTCAACAACGGCGGCTTCTGCGACGAGAAGATCGACCAGCTGAGCGACGAAATTCTGGTCGAGATCGATCCGGAAAAGCGTGACAACCTGATCGCCGAAGCGTTCCGCATCAGCCACGAAAACGCCTATTACATCCCGCTGCACCAGCAGAGCCTGGCTTGGGGTGTTTCCGACAAGCTGGACCTCGTCCAGCGCGCCGACAACCAGTTCCAGTTCCGTTTTGTGACCAAGAACTGATCCTGAGACACCGCAATTGACGCTCCCGGCAACCGCCGGGGGCGTATTTTCATGACGAAAGCATTCAAAGAGCCGAAATGATTGGATTTGCAACGCGCCGCATCGTGCAGGCGATGATTGTCATGCTGGTGGTCGCTCTCCTCGCGTTCACAATGTTCCGCTTTGTCGGCGATCCCATCAACCAGATGGTCGGCATTGAAACCTCGATCGAGGACCGGGAAGCCCTGCGTGAGCGCCTTGGCCTGAACGACCCGGTGCCCGTCCAGTTCTTCCGCTTCATCACCAAGGCCGCGCAGTTCGACTTCGGCACGTCCTATCAGTTCCGCCAGCCGGTGTCCGAGCTCTTCGCCAAGCGCATACCCGCGACCTTGGAACTCAGTTTCGCTTCGGCCGTGTTTGCACTGGTTGTCGGCATTCCCATGGGCATCTATGCCGGGCTCAACCGGGAATCGCCCATTTCCAAGATGTTCCTGTCGGTCTCGCTGATCGGCATTTCGCTGCCGACGTTCTTTATCGGCATCCTGCTGATCTTCCTGTTTTCCGTCACGCTGCAATGGCTACCCAGCTTTGGACGGGGTGAGACCGTGCAGATCGGCTCCTGGTGGACGACCGGCTTTCTGACGATTTCCGGATTGAAGGCGCTGATCCTGCCCTCGATCACCCTCGGTCTCTATCAGATGACGCTGATCATGCGCCTGATCCGCGCGGAGATGCTTGAGGTCATCCGGACCGACTACATCAAGTTTGCCCGGGCCCGCGGCCTGCCGGACCGGCTGGTGAACTTCCGGCACGCCCTGAAGAACACGCTGGTTCCGGTTATCACCATCACCGGGCTGCAGCTTGGTGCGATCATCGCCTTCGCGACCATCACGGAGACTGTCTTTCAGTGGCCAGGTATGGGGCTGATGTTCCTGCAGGCCGTGCAGAACGTCGATATTCCCATCATGTCCGCCTACCTGATGCTGACGGCGTTCCTGTTCGTGACGATCAATTTCATCGTCGACATCCTTTACTTCTTCATCGACCCGCGCCTGCGCGTCGGCCGGCCATAAGGGAGACCGACGTCATGCCTTTCATCACCAACGAAGACCCAAAATCCGCCGTCCCGGACAGCGCGGCACCGGTCAAAGAACCAGGGCGGATCGCCCGGCTCCTCGACAGCGATATCTTTCACTCGTTCCTGAAATCGAAGGTCACCGTTGTGGCAGCCACCGGGACGGCAATCCTGTTTCTGCTGGCATTCCTGGCCCCATGGATCGCACCGCATGACCCGTTCGACCTGGCGTCGATCTCGATCATGGATGCCCGCGTTCCTCCGTTCTGGATGGAATATGCCGACCCTCGGTTCCTGCTGGGGACGGACGATCAGGGCCGCGACATGCTGTCGGCCATCTTTTATGGCATGCGGATTTCGTTGATCGTCGGCTTCTGTTCCGTCATCGCCGCCGCCGTTATCGGCATTTCGCTGGGGCTGGTCGCAGGGTATATGGGCGGCCGCGTGGACGCCATCATCATGCGGATCGCGGACGTTCAGCTCACCTTCCCGGCTATCCTGATCGCCCTTCTGATCGATGGTGTCGCCCATGGTATCTTCGGCTCGATCGACCGGGAGATCTTCGCCTTTTACATCCTGATCGTATCCCTGGCGCTGTCCTTCTGGGTGCAATATGCCCGCACGGTGCGCGGCTCCACCATGGTGGAGAAGAACAAGGAATATGTGCAGGCCGCCCGCGTGATCGGGATTCCCTCGGTCATGATCATGGTGCGCCATATCCTGCCGAACGTCACCGGACCGGTGCTGGTGATCGCGACCATCAACCTGGCGCTCGCGATCGTCACGGAAGCAACGCTCTCGTTCCTGGGGGTCGGCATGCCGCCCACCCAACCGTCGCTCGGCACTCTGATCGCTATCGGCAACGATTTTCTCTACTCGGGCGAATGGTGGATCGCGATTTTCCCGGGTCTCGCGCTGGCGCTGCTGGTGCTGAACGTCAACCTTCTGGGCGACTGGCTGCGCGACGCCCTCAACCCGAAACTCAGGTGAGGCCGGTATGAGCGTTCTCGATATCAAGGATCTGAGGGTCGAGTTTCCGGGCCGAAAATCCGTCTTCGTCGCCGTTGATGACGTCACTTTGAGCGTCGATGCCGGCAAGGTGCTTGGTGTGGTCGGGGAATCGGGTGCCGGCAAGTCGACCGTCGGCAACGCGGTGATCGGCCTGTTGCAGGAGCCGGGGCATATTGCGGGTGGTGAAGTCTATCTTCACGGCAAGCGTATCGACCAGTTGCCCTACAAGGAAAAGCGCCGTCTGCGCGGCCGCAAGATCGGCATGATCTTTCAGGACCCGCTGACGTCTCTCGATCCGCTGCAAACGGTGGAAAGCCAGCTTCTGGAGACGATCCGCACCCATCTGCCGCTTTCCCGGTCGCAGGCCCGCCAGCGGGCGATCGAACTGATCGAAGCCGTCGGCATTCCCGATGCGCCGGAACGCATCAAGCAGTATCCGCATCAGTTCTCCGGCGGCATGCGCCAACGGGTGGTGATTGCGCTTGCGCTGTGCGCGGAACCGGAACTGGTGATCGCGGACGAGCCGACAACGGCGCTCGATGTATCGATCCAGGCGCAAATCCTGGACCTGATGAAGGAGCTGTGCCGGGAGCGGAACGTCGCGATGCTGGTGATCACGCACGACATGGGCGTGATTGCCGACATAACCGACCATGTGGCGGTGATGTATCACGGTGAACTGGTGGAGTATGGCGAGACGACCCAGGTGCTGGGTGCTCCGGAACATCCCTATACCCAGAGCCTGATTTCGGCCGTGCCGCGCCCGGACATCAAGGTCGAGCGGTTTCCGGTGGTCAACTACATCGAGAAGGCCGGAACCCCGCAAAAGCAGATCGACATCGCCACGCATTGGCTCGGCAAGGCACGCGACTACGAGAAAGTGTCCGGCCCGCTGGTCCAGATCAAGGATCTCGACATGCAGTTCGAGACCCGGGGTTCGATTTTGCCCTCCAGGCGCAAGTATTTCAAGGCCGTCAAGAAGGTCAGTTTCGATATCAATGAAGGCGAGACCTTTGGCCTTGTCGGTGAAAGCGGGTCCGGAAAATCGACCATCGCACGTCTGGTCACCGGCCTATATCAGCCGACCGGAGGATCGATCCGGTTCGGCAAGACCGAGCTGACGTCACTCAAGAACCGCAAGGACGTTCTGGCGATGCGCCGCCAGATGCAGATGATCTTTCAGGACCCCTATTCCTCGCTGAACGCCCGCATGCGCGTCAGCGACATCATCGGGGAGCCGATCAAGTTCCACCGTCTGGCCTCAAGCAATGCTGAGGTGCGCCAGATCGTCGATGACCTGCTGGACCACGTTGGCCTTGGCGCAGCTGCCGGCAAGAAATTTCCGCATGAGTTTTCCGGCGGTCAGCGCCAGCGCATCTCAATAGCACGGGCGCTCGCCACGCGGCCGCGCTTCCTTATCTGCGATGAGCCGACTTCGGCCCTCGACGTGTCGATCCAGGCGCAGATCCTGAACCTGCTGAAAGATCTTCAGCAGGAACTCGGCCTGACCATGCTATTCATCAGCCACGACCTGGCCGTGATCCGGCAGATGTGCAACCGCATCGGCGTCATGCGCAATGGCGAATTGTGCGAGGTGGCAGACTGCGACCAGCTTTTCGAAGCGCCGCAGCACCCCTATACGCGCGAACTTCTGAACCTGATGCCTTCGCTGGAGTTGCTGTCGAGGGCCAACCTCGCGACGGCCTGACGGGCCCGGCGGCGCTGCCGCCGGCCTCTTCAAGCCTTTGAAGATGAGTCTGTTTTCAGATTTGGCCGAGTCGCCGGCTTGACTCGCAGGCGCTCCCCGATTCTACGAGATTGGCAGAGCGATAACCACAATCCAATGCAGACCGGGCAGTTTTTGCCGCCTTGGCCCACGTGGCTACCGCCGCCCAAATAGAACCGTCCTGATTAACGCCAAATCCCGTTCGTTAATAAATATTAACCATGTTTTTCCGGGGCCCTCAAACGTAAAAGGGAGAGTCTTTCGACCCTCCCATTAATATACCACACCCCGAAATAATTTTTGCCCAAAGGACTATGAAATACGGGCCAACAATACTTACAGGCCGTTTAAAAAATTACTCCCTGATACTACCCGCAATTCAGTTTCGCTCAAGTTCCAGCCTGCACAAATGGTCGGCACCGCTGCCAGTGCACTGCGTCCGGGACAGGCACCAGGCCTGTTGTTTTGCCTAAACGGCATTGCCTGTCTGCTGCCGCTCCCGCATTTTCGAACTGTCCCCAGGGCGTGCCGAAAATGTCTCCAGTTGGCTCACGACCCGGTTCCAGCACAAGAATTCCAGATATGAGAGCCGACCGGCGATGCCGAAAACGTCATTTATTTCAATTCTTTGGTCCTTGTTTCTTGCACTCGCGGCAGTGTGCCTTGCGCTCGCTCTGGCGACGGCCGACGGTGAACTGACTGACACCGCTGCGTCATTTGAGGTATTCGGCTCCCGCAGCGCCTTAATTTTCAGCATGTTTTCTGCGATTTTTTCGCTTCTTGGCCTCTCGTTTTCGCTGAATACGTCGGTTGGCCGGCCCCTGTCGCTGGTCACGGCGCTGACCAGCACCGGGCTGCTTGCCGTTTCCACCGTCCTGCTTCTGTCCGGCCCAGCTTCCCCCGAAGCCAATGCCCCTGCGCTCGCCGCGGCCTTCCTGATGGTGCTGCGGGCGCTCGGTGTGGTTCTGCTGCCGCCAAGGGGTGATATCAGCGGCGTGCCGCAAGCGGGCTGCTCAGTCCTGCTGGCGTTTCTGGCGGCAGGTGCCTGGTGGTGGATCTTCGACAGAGCTCAGGCTCCGGTGGCGCTGGCTTCCGCCCTGCTGTTGTCCTGGCCTCAGCTCATCGACGGCATCAACGCCTTTGCCGACAAGGTCTTTCACAAGGCAGCGCTTGCGGCAGGTGCCCGCGATATCGCCCCTGGCACCTTCACCAAGGTCGCCCAAGCGCGCGATATCCTGATAGACAAAGCCGCCGTGATGTCCGGACCGAACCTGATGGTCACCAATGTCATGGCATTCAACAACGAACCCAAGACGCTTCTGGCGGTCGCCGCTTCGGCTGAAGCAGGATCCTCCCATCCGGTCGCCCTTGCATTGCGTGAACTTGCCAGCCAGTGGCAGGTTGCCCTCAAGATGCCGGACAGGTTCGAACCGACACCGGGGCTCGGCGTTGTCGCGCTGCTCGGCGGGCAGACGGTGGTAATCGGCACGACCGATCTTTTGAAGCGGCTCAAGATCGACAGTTTCACGGCAGATGCCATCGCCCGGTCGCTGGAAGCGGATGGCAAGACGGTGCTGCGTGTCGCCGTCGGAGGGCGCGTCGTTGGTGTGCTGGGGCTGGAAGGCACTTTGCGACAGGACGCGGGCGTCGCCGGCATGGCGCTGCGCAGGGAGGGCCTCGTGCCGTGGTTGTTCAGTGGTGACAACCCCAACACCCGAAGCGCGCTGGCCGGCATGCTTGGCCTGGAACTGACCGGCGATCCGAAACCGGGAGAAACAGCCCAGGAAGCGGCCTGCCGCTGCTTTCCGGATACGGCGCCTCTGGTGTTGACCCTGTCCCAGGATCGCATGGCGCTGGAGTTGCGTCAGGGTGCCGCGCCCGATACAGACGGCCCCATTAACAGCCCCGGTGACGGGATCATGCCCCTTGCGGTCAGCAACACGGATGACATCGGCGCCTTTCCCGCATTGAAGGCGCTGGCGATGCGCCGAAACCTTCTTGCCGTCCACGCCCGCCGGGTTCTGTCAGGCCTCTGGCTTTGCGCTGGCCTTTGCGGTGCGTCCGCCGTCTTGCCCCTGTCCGCTGCACCCATTGTATTCGGCGTCTGCCTGGCGGTGCTGTGGACGTTTGCCCGGTTTTCCGTTGCAGATACGCTGCGCCGGAACGCGTGACCAAGGCATTCTCGAAATGTGGAACCAAAATCGCGATTGAGCGCCTTTACAGCCTTCTGGAGCTGGTGTTTATCGGCTTTTGACACTTTGTGAGTGCATTGAGGGATGAGGCGACATGAGCGACACCAAAACACCGAAACTGCGGTCCACCGCCTGGTTCGACAATCCCGACAATCCGGGCATGACGGCACTCTATATCGAGCGTTATCTGAACTTCGGCCTCACACGCGAGGAACTGCAGTCCGGCAAACCGATCATCGGCATCGCCCAGACCGGCTCGGACCTTTCGCCCTGCAACCGCCACCATCTTGAGCTTGCCAAGCGCGTACGCGAAGGTATTCGCGACGCCGGCGGCATCGCCTTTGAATTTCCGGTGCACCCTATCCAGGAAACCGGCAAGCGACCGACCGCGACGCTCGACCGGAACCTGGCCTATCTCGGTCTCGTCGAACTGCTGTACGGCTATCCCATTGACGGCGTCGTGCTGACCATCGGCTGCGACAAGACCACCCCTGCCTGCCTGATGGCCGCGGCGACGGTGAACATTCCAGCCATTGCACTGTCCGTCGGGCCGATGCTCAACGGCTGGTACAAGGGCGAGCGTACGGGCTCCGGTACCATCGTCTGGAAGGCGCGCCAGATGCTTGCCGCGGGCGAGATCGACTACAAGGGCTTCATGGACCTTGTCGCCTCCTCCGCTCCCTCTGTCGGCTATTGCAACACCATGGGCACGGCGACGACCATGAATTCGCTGGCCGAGGCCCTTGGCATGCAGCTTCCGGGTGCCGCTGCCATTCCGGCGCCCTATCGGGAGCGCGGTGCAATTTCCTATGAGACCGGCAAGCGCATTGTCGACATGGTGCATGAGGACCTGAAACCCTCCGACATCATGACCCGCGAGGCCTTCGAGAATGCGATTGTCGTCAACTCGGCCATCGGCGGCTCGACAAACGCCCCGATCCACCTGAACGGCATCGCCCGCCATCTGGGTGTCGAGCTGGACAACGACGACTGGCAGGAAATCGGCCATGACGTTCCGCTGCTGGTCAACCTGCAGCCGGCCGGAGAATATCTCGGCGAAGATTATTTCCATGCCGGCGGTGTGCCCGCTGTCGTGGCGGAGCTGATGCGAAACGGCAAGCTGCCGCATCCGGGCGCGCTCACCGTCAACGGCAAGGGCATCGGCGCCAATTGCGACGGCGTCGTTACCGATCTGCCGGACGTCATCAAGCCGTTCAACACGCCGATGAAGGAAAAGGCGGGCTTCATCAACCTGAAGGGCAATCTGTTCGACAGCGCCATCATGAAGACCAGCGTGATCTCGGAAGAATTCCGCGACCGGTACCTGTCCAATCCGGACGATCCGGAAGCGTTCGAAGGCCGCGCCGTGGTTTTCGAAGGGCCGGAGGATTACCACGACAATATCGACAATCCGGACCTTCAGATCGACGAGCACTGCATGCTGTTCATCCGCGGCACCGGCCCGATCGGTTATCCCGGTGGTGCGGAAGTGGTCAACATGCAGCCGCCCACAGCCCTGATCAAACGGGGGATCACATCCCTGCCCTGCATCGGCGACGGCCGCCAGTCGGGGACTTCCGGCTCACCCTCCATCCTGAACGCTTCCCCGGAGGCTGCCGCCATGGGTGGGCTTGCTCTCCTGAAAACCGGCGACCAGGTGCGTATCGACCTGAGAAAGGGCACCGCTGACATTCTCATTTCCGATGAAGAGCTCGCACAGCGCCGTGCGGACCTGGAAGCGGCCGGCGGTTTCAAGGTCGCGGAAAGCCAGACCCCCTGGCAGGAAATCCAGCGCGCCATGATCGGACAGTTCGACAAAGGCATGGTGCTGGAGCCAGCGGTTAAATATCAGGACGTCGCACACACCAGGGGGCTGCCACGGGACAACCACTGACCGCCAGACCGCAAACGCGTCTCGCGCTTGCCGATACCAAGGCGAGGATGGAGAGAATTCGACGGACGAAAAACAAACACCAAGGTTTGCCATCGCTACCGTCAGGTTCTTCGACCCCTTCGCGCGGGATCGCATTTTGCTTGTGTTGATGGTCTTCGGCGCTTTGGTGGCATGACAAATGGCCGTTGCGCCATTTCTTTCTTGACGGTTACGTAAACGTCATGCTTCAAGGGGGCAAAGACAGGCTTGGGCCTACCTCATACGGGAGAAAACGACATGTCCTTGGAACAACTTACTGAAGGTGTCCGCGCGAAAGTTGCCGATGGCGGCATTGAAGAATCCGTCAAGTTCGATCTTGGTGAGACCGGCGTCATCTTCCTGCAGGGCTCGACTGTTTCCAACGAAGACGCCGAAGCAGACTGCACCATCAAGATGTCTGCAGAAGACCTCAGCGATCTTCTCTCGGGCGACCTGAACCCGACAGCGGCTTTCATGGGCGGCAAGATGCAGGTGGAAGGCGACATGAGTGTCGCCATGAAGCTCGGCAGCATCGTCTAGGCGACTTTTTGCAGAATAACCTCTCCAGCCGGCCCATCGGGGCCGGCTTTTTTGTTCAGCGATCATCACTCATCTCCCTAATCTCCACCACCTCATCCTGAGGAGCACGGCATGGCCGGGCGTCTCGAGCTTCCTCAGGATGAGGCTGATGGGGATGACAGGTTGCGGGAGACGCTGGGGGAGAGTGAGACCAGTGGAGTGCCGTAACAAAAAACGGCGGGCAATGCCCGCCGTTCGAGTGTCTGGATGGTTCGTATCGTTACCGGTTTGTGATGATTTCCGGTCCCATCAGGCTGTAGGGCAGCCAGGTGGACAGGGCCGGCACGTAGGTGACGAGGATGAGGAACATGAGCAGGATGAGCACGAACGGCGCTGCCGCCTTGACCACCTGCACCAGACTCATTCCCGTTATCCCTGATGTCACGAACAGATTGAGCCCGATTGGCGGTGTGATCATGCCGATTTCCATGTTCACGACCATGATGATGCCGAGGTGAACCGGATCGACCCCGAGTTCCATGCCGATCGGGAACACGACCGGTGCCACGATCAGGAGCAGGCCGGACGGTTCCATGAACTGGCCACCCAGCAGAAGCAGCAGGTTGACCGCGATCAGGAAGGTGAACCAGTTGAAGCCGGCTCCGACCATCCAGTCGGTGATCGCCTGCGGAATCCGCTCCGATGTCAGCACGTGGGCAAACAGCAGGGCGTTGACGATGATGAACATCAGCATGATGGTCGTCTTCGCCGCATCCACCATCACCTTCTTGGTGTCCTTGTGGAACATGGCCGGGAGGAACTTCCAGATGATCAGTCCGATGTTCCGGCCCCAGATCTTCGCACCCACACCGTAGATCGACGGCAGTTCGGCAGGGCTGACGCGGCCGCGCAGAAGCGGATAGCCGATCAGTGCAGCCAGCAGCACGATGGCACTGTCGATGCCGAAAAAGCCCTGTCTGTCCGTGACCATGCCGGCAATGCCCGACCAGGCGAACATTGCGGTAAAGCCGTAGGTGATGGTCTTGAACCCGGCCAGACCCAGCGGGCCGTCCTCTTCCTGCACCCAGCGAATGCCGCTGAGCGGGCCCATGTCGCGATAGACGAAGAGCGCAACGAGGCAGGCATAAACGGCAGCCACAGCCGCAGCTTCCGTCGGCGTGAAGATACCGCCGTAGATGCCGCCCAGAATGATGACCATCAGGAACAGGCCGACGGCCGCTTCCATCATGGCGTGCCAGATTTCCTTGAAGCCCGGCCACGGCTGGGCCGGCAGGTTCTTGACGCGCGCCATCACGTAGATGGCGATCATCAGCATCAGACCGGCGATCAGACCCGGCACGACACCGGCCAGGAACATGCGACCGACGGAAACGTTGGTTGCGGCCGCATAGACCACCATGACGATGGACGGCGGGATCAGGATGCCGAGCGTGCCGGCGTTGGCGATGACACCCGCGGCAAACTCTTTCGTGTAGCCTGCCTGACGCATGCCGGCGATGGCGATGGTTCCGATGGCAACCACGGTTGCGGGCGAGGAGCCTGACAGCGCAGCGAACAGCATGCAGGCGAAGACGCCGGCAATCGCCAGACCGCCCCGGATCGCCCCGACGGATGCAATGGAGAAGCGGATGATGCGCTTGGCAACGCCACCAGTCGACATGAAGGCCGAGGCCAGGATGAAGAAGGGAATCGCCAGGAGCGTGTAGTTCTGCGACGCCGTGAACAGCTGCAAAGCCACCGACGAGATGGAATCGTTGGAGAAGATGGCAATCGCCAGAACGCTGGACAGGCCAAGCGAAATGGAGATCGGAACGCCCAGGAACAAGAAGCCCAGGACGAGAATGAAGAGAATTGCTGCTTCCATTGCCCCGGCCTCAGTCCTTCAAGACGTCTTTGTTTTCAGCGACGAGGTCTTCCGCCTCATGCGCGGCGATCATCATTTCGCGCTCGCCGGTGATAATCTGCCAGGCCGCCTGAATGCAGCGGAACATGAACAGGAACAGGCCGATGGGCAGGATCAGATAGGCGATCCAGCGCTGAACGCGCTCTTTCGTGCCGAAGGTTTCGATGATGGCGTCGGGATAGCGCAGGTCATCCAGGCCGATACCGATCTTGTACATCTTCGACCAGTAGTCGATGGCGCCGCCCCGGGTATCCAGACCGAAGATATGCAGCCATTCCGACCAGAGCAGGGTAAGCGCATAGACAACGCCGCACAGCGCGCCGAATACGGCAACGGCTCGGAACACAGGCTTTGGAAACAGGCGAATGACCGCATCGACACCCAGATGCGAGCCGATTTTCACGCCATAGCTCATGCCAAACAGGATCAGCCAGGCGAACAGGATACGTGTGAATTCCAGGGCTCCGGTCCAGCCGGAATTAAAGCCGTATCGCGCCACCACCTGGGTGAAGGATACGATGGTCATTGCGGCCAGAAGAAAGGCGAGTACACCTTCCTCGAAGCGCGTGACCCAATTGTCGACGCGTTGCATGCGTTTCCCCCGAATTGGCCTCTTGGTTTTTAAGCGTGTCCGCCGGCATGGTTGCGCGGGCGGTCGTAGGACCTTGGCAGAAGGGCCGGACAATCCGGCCCTTCCAGGAGTCAGGTCAAGTCAGCCTTAGCTGGCATTGTTGGACGCGACGGCAGCGTCGATCAGGTCCTTGCCGATGTCGCCTTCAAACTTTTCCCAAACCGGCTTCATGGCTTCGACCCAGGCCTTGCGCTGTTCCGGGGTCAGTTCACGAATGGTGGAACCGGCATCCAGAATGTTCTGGCGGTTCTTGGCTTCCGCGGCTGCAACATTGCCGTTTGCGGTTGCGGTGACTTCTTCCACGATGGTCAGGAACTGGTCACGCACTTCCGGATCAAGGCTGTTCAGCCACTCGTCAGAGGTGACGAGCAGGTAGGCCAGAAGCTGGTGGTTGGTTTCGGTGATACCGTCCTGCACTTCGAAGAACTTCTGGGTGTAGATGTTGGACCAGGAGTTTTCCTGACCGTCCACAACACCGGTCTGCAGTGCGCCATAGACTTCCTTGAAGGCCAGTTTCTGGGCGTTGGCGCCCATGGCTTCGATCATGGCTACGGCCACGTCGGAGGTTTGCACGCGGAACTTCAGGCCCTTCGCGTCGTCCGGAAAAAGCAGCGGCTTGTTGGCGGAAAATTGCTTCAGGCCGGAGCTCCAGTAACCGAGGCCCTGAAAGCCGTAGTCGGTCATGGAGTTCAGAAGCTCCTTGCCATGTTCACCGGTGCCGAAGCGCTCGACCGCATCCAGGTCCTGGAACAGGAACGGCAGGTCGAACAGGCGGAATTTCAGCGTGTAGGCTTCGAACTTGGAAAGCGACGGGGCAGCAAGCTGAACGTCGCCGAGCAGCAGGGCTTCCATGACCTTGTCGTCGTCGAAGAGTTGAGAGTTCGCGAACACCTGCATACAGGCCTTGCCGTTCATCTCGTCGTTGACGCGTTCCGCCAGCAGCGTGGCGGCGTCGCCTTTCGGGTGGCCGGTTGCAGCAACCACGTGGCTGAACTTGATGACGATTTCACCGTCATCACAAGCATCGGCCGCATAGGCGTTTGCGGACAGGGCCAGGGACGCCGCGGTTGCTGCGGCGAGAGCGAATTTTTTCATCGGATGTCCTCCCAGACATTTCAATATGACGGCCATTCGGGCCGGACAGCGCAGTGGCTGGTCGGTTCCTTAATGGCAATCTCCGTGCCAACTGCCGCAGTGGCTTCAAAAAGCGCCGGTTTCTGCCGGTTATCAAATTTTCTGAAAATAAACTGACCCTGCGACACGCGCGAGTATGGGTCGAGTCAGACACATGGCACAGAAGCGGATGTGTCGAAACCGACACATTTTCCGCCTGCTACATCATATTTTGAGATGTTGAGCGCCGCAAATCAGTGCCAGATCGCGCCTGAGGAGCGGTCATGGCGCAGCTTTACCTTCAGCCGTGACAGCTTGTCCGGATTGCGCATGTTGTAGATGTGCTCCAGTTGGCCATCAGCGTCATAACCGAACATGACAGCCGTCACGATCTCTTCGCCGTGGAACAGAACGAGGCCGCGCGTGCCGTTCAGATCCAGAATCTCGATCTGACACGGCTTCCAAAGACGGCCCAGAATGAGAACGACGTAGCGGGCAACCTCGTCGGCGCCAACCAGAATGCGGCTCATGGCCGTTGCCTTGCCGCCGCCGTCGGACTGAAGCTGCACGGTTTCGGCAAGAAGACCCGTCAGGCGATCGGTTGAGCCCGTCTCAATCGCCGTCAGAAAGGCGGACAGGATCCGGTCCTGATGAGCGGCCGAGGGAACGAAACGGGAGGCAGGTTTCTGGACATGCCGGCTCGCCCGTGAAACGAGCTGACGGCAGGCCTGTTCCGTGACCCCCAGTGTTTTGGCAACTTCCTCATAGGGCTGCGCGAAGATCTCGCGCAGCAGGTAAGCGGCGCGCTCCCTGGGGCTCAGGCGTTCCAACAGCAGGAGGAATGCCGTCGTCAGGGATTGCGCCCGGTCAAGGTCGGTCTCCGGATCCGAGCCGGTGTCGAACTGCAGCGGTTCCGGAATCCACGGGCCCACATAGTCGACCCGTTTCCGGTGAGCGGCCTTGAGAGCATCCAGGCAACAATTGGTGCAGACCGTGGTGAGGAATGCCTCCGGATTCGCGATGTCCGCGCGGTCCGTGGTTTGCCATTTCAGGTATGTGTCCTGCACCGCATCCTCGGCATCCGCCATGGAGCCGAGCATGCGGTAAGCCAACCCCATCAGCTTCGGGCGGACCGTCTCGAAAACATCGATGCCTGGGGCGTCACTCATCTCAGTGGTTCGATACCTGTACCCGGTTCCACAGATTGATCATCGCGACAGCAGCGGTGATCGCACTGATTTCGGCATCTTCGAAATGACGGCGCAACTCGCCGCGCAGGGCCTCATAGTTCGTGTCGATGTCGAGGCTGGTCAAGGCTTCCGTCCAGGCGAGGGCCGCCTTTTCCGCCGGCGAATAGTCATCGACGTGCCGCCAGACCGTAAGCCGCTGCAGGCGCTCCTGGGTTTCGCCGGCATCAAGCGCTTCCTGTGTGTGCATCTTGACGCAAAAGGCGCATTGGTTGATCTGCGAGGCACGCAGGTCAATCAGATGCCGCAGTTTCGGCTCCAGCCCCGCCTTGCCGATTTCGCCGCTGGCGGCTACAAACCGCTTCACGATATCGGGGACATTTTCATAATGGTTGATGGCAGTCGAGGTCGTCATTGACGTGTCTTCCATTCAAGTTTCAGGGTGTGACACTGAGTTGACGACCGGGTGCAGCGATTTGTGACACAGGCGTGGAAATTTTTCCGCAGCCTTGCAGTTTTCTTCCCGATGCCATCCTTGACCGCAGGAAGCAGACATCCACGACGTTCGGGAAGAATTGTTCTTGCTAAAACTCATTCCGGTTCCCGGCTCCCCCATTCGCGGGGATGACATCAAGGGAACCGGAAACTCTCAGTCTGCAAATCTCAGCCGAGAGCCGTTTCTTCCTTGCCGAGACCGTATTTGCGCATCTTCTCGTAGAGCGCTTTTCTGGAAAGTCCGAGATTTTCGTAAGTCGGCTTGATGGCGCCGTCGTTGCGCTTGAGTTCGGCGACAATCAGCGCACGTTCATAGGCCGCGACCTGATCGAACAAGGTCGATCCGGCACCATTGCTGGGTGCCTTGACCAGTTCAACACCGAGCACGAACCTGTCGGCGACATTGCGCAATTCGCGGACATTGCCTGGCCAGTCCCGTGCCATCAGTTCGGCGAGATACTCCTCGTTGATGTCGGGGATCTCGCGCCGGTAGCGCGCCCGGGCTTCCACCGCCAGGTGACGGAACAAGAGGGGAATATCCTCCAGTCGGTCCCGCAGGGGCGGAATGACGACATTGACCACGTTGAGCCGGTAGAACAGGTCCAGCCGGAACCGGCCTTCCTTGCCGGCGGCCTCCAGGTCCTCCTTGGTGGCGGCTATGAAGCGCACATCCAGTTCGATCGCCTTGTTGGAGCCGAGACGCTCGATGGTCCGGGTCTCGATCACGCGCAAGAGCTTGACCTGCAGCTCCAGCGGCATCGATTCGATTTCATCCAGAAACACGGTACCGCCGTGGGCGTGTTCCAGCTTGCCGATGCGCTGTCCGCTGGCGCCGGTGAAGGCGCCTTTCTCGTGACCGAAGAGTTCAGATTCGATGATTTCGGCAGGAAGTGCGCCGCAATTGAGCGCAACGAAAGGCTTTTCCTTGCGGGGGCCTTCGTCGTGCAGAGCACGGGCCACCACCTCCTTGCCGGAGCCGGTTTCGCCCAGGATCAGCACATCGGCGTCGGTTGCCGCCAGGGCCGTGACGTTGCGGCGAAGCAGCTCCATGGCGGAGGTGCGGCCCACAAGGCGGCTTTCCAGGCCTGTCCGGTCCGCCAGTTCCTCGCGCAGCTTGCGGTTTTCCAGAACCAGCCGGCGCTTGTCGAGCGCGCGTTCAACGACAGAAGCGAGGCGTGAAACGGAGAAAGGCTTTTCCATGAAATCGTAGGCACCGGCGCGCATGGCCTCGACCGCCAGCGGCACGTCGCCATGACCGGTGATCAGCACCACAGGCAGGGCGGGATCGATCTCGAAGGCCCGCTTCATGACCTGGAACCCGTCCGTGCCGGGCATGCGGATGTCGGTGACGAGGACGCCGTAGAAACCACGGTTGATCCGTTCCAGGGCTTCTTCCGGCTCTCCGGTTGCAAACACTGCCTGGCCGGACAATTCCAGCCCCTGGCTCAGGGAGCCGCGCAGGTCCGCTTCATCGTCAATCAGTAGGACGGTTGCCTGATCCATTACCACCTATCTCATTTCATTCCGCTGCAAGAACATCCTCGTCGGCCACCGGCAGGCGCATGGTGAAAACCGCGCCGCCACCGTCGCGATTCGCTGCCTTCAGCGATCCGGAAAAGTCATGAACGATCTTGTAGGCAATCGACAAGCCCAGCCCCAGCCCGGCACCGACGTCCTTGGTGGTAAAGAAGGGGTCGAAAATCTGCGGCAAGACATCGGCATCGATGCCCGGGCCGTTGTCGCTGACAGTCAGCACTGCTTCTCCACCCTCCTGCCGCAGCTCCAGCCGCACCTCGGGGCCTATGAGCGACACCGCATTGCCGCTGACAGCGTCCAGCGCATTGGACAGGAGATTGATGACCACCTGTTCCAGACGGATGCGCCCGCCCTTGACGATGATATCCTCCGCCGGCAGAGCCAGCTCGAGGCGCACCTTGCTCTGCTTGATGTGCGGCTGAAGCAACAGCGTTGCCTCGTCGATCACCTGGCGCAGGGACACCGGCTTGATGTCTGTGCCGGATTTGCGCGTGAACCCCTTCAGCGTCTTGGCGATTTCCGCCATGCGGCTGACCATGCCTTCGATCCGCGAAAGATTGCCGAGGGCCTCGTCCGCCCGTCCCCGCTCGATCAGCATGCCAGCCACTTCCGCATCGGAGCGAATGGCCGCCAGAGGCTGGTTGTATTCGTGACTGAGCGCCGCCGACATCCGGCCGAGCGTTGCCAGCTTGGCCGCCTGCACGAGTTCGGCCTGGGCCAGACGTAAATCGGCTTCCGCCTGCTCGCGTTCGCGCACTTCCTGTTCCAGCAGAACGTTGGTATGGCGCAGATCGGATGTCCGCGATTGCACGCGGCGCTCCAGGCGCAGCGCACTTGCCCGATTACGCCGTTCCTGGCGCACGAATTCTTCCCGGCGGACAATCAGGATGGCGATCCCCCCGGCCGCGATCACACAGACCAGCAGCGCGACCAGCATCGCCCAGCCGGATTGCATGCGCGCCTCCTCGACTGTCACCAGGGTTCTGACCTTCCAGCCCAGAACAGCAAGGTTCTCAGTCAGTTGCAGATAATAATCTGAGGTCTGGGCTACCGGTAGCAGCACCTCTATGCGCTCCGCCATCGGCATGTCGGCAATATCACGGCCGACAGAGAGTTCATCCATGTGCTTGCCGCGCCATGCCGGAACATTGGTAACGACGATACGGCCGCTACCATCCAGCGCGACCAGCGGTTCCTTGCTGAGGGCCCAGGCCTGCTCGACATCTTCCAGAGAGACCCGAACCGCGAGCACGCCCACAACGGCGCCGTTCCTGCGCATGGGCGAAGCGAACACGTAGTTCGAGACCGCCCCGGGGGTGCCGGGAATAAGCTGCCGGCCAAGCTGGCCTTGCAGCGCCTGCTCGAAAGCCTGTCCGATCCGTTCAGCCCCGCCGAACGAACCGACCGGGACGCCATCCTGGCTTGAGATCACGACCTTGCCCTGCCGGTCCATCAGCCAGATTTCTTCCGCCCCCGACATGCCGGCGGCAATTGCGGCGATGCCGGGATCTTCCGGTGCGCCGGATTTCATCAGCAATTGTCCAATATCCGGACTTCGTGCCAACAGCGGCGACAGCAGACGGAACTTGTCGAGAAGTCTTTCCAGAACGGCCGTCTGAACCGCAAGATTCGCCCGTGCACCGGTTTCCACTTCTGCAAGCGAGATCCGCAAGCTGGCAAGCCCTGTCAGCCACATCATGGCGAGCGTCGACAGGATCGCCGCTGCTCCGATACCGATCTTCAGCCTGCGCCAGGTCCGGCGCTTGTTCTTGCGCAACATCGCGTCAGTATAAACAAGCCGCGCGCCGCGTGAAGCGGGGGCCTTATCCAGCGGAGGTCCCCCCAGTGGCGGCATCTGTCAGCGCCGGGGCACGCTGGCGCCGGTCGATGGCAACGCTCTTGATCAGAACCGTCACGTCCTTGCCTGTGTGAAGATCCAGATCGGCGACGGAAGCGCGGGTAATGCGGGCGCGCAGCACCTGACCGCTGGCGGAACACAGGATTTCCGCATAGGGACCTTTTTCGCTGGAGATACTGCGGATCGTCGCCGGGAAGGCGTTTCGGATAGACAAGCCTTCCGGCGGCACGACCGCCAGAGCGACGTCTCTGGCCCGGATGCGCAAGCGCACCGCATCGCCTGGCTCGGCGACCATATCCGGGATCTGAAGGATGGCTCCGCCGATATCGACATCGGTCAGCCCCCAGTCCGGGTCGCATCTGGTAACCGTGCCTTCCAGCAGCGCGCTGGCCTCGTGACGTCCGGTTGCCCGGCCAAGGTCTGTCCGGGCGAGCATGTCGGCCACGGGCCCGAAAGCCGGCGTGCGACCATCGGAGAGGATCACGAGCGTGTTCGACAGGCGCGCCACTTCCTCGATGGAATGGCTGACGTAGAGAATCGGGATCCCAGCCTCCACGCACAGGCGGTCCAGATAGGGCAGAATGTCGTTTCGCCGCGCCTGATCGAGATTGGCCAGCGGCTCGTCCATGATCAGCAGCCGCGGATCTGACAGAAGAGCCCGGCCGATGGCCACCCTCTGCTTCTCGCCGCCAGAAAGGGTTCCGGGTTTGCGCTCCAGAAGGTTGCCCAGCCCCAGCAGGTCGACCACCTCTGCCATGTCCCGGGTACCCGGTCTGCGGCCCGCCCAGCGCGCATAGGTCAGGTTCGAGGCGACGCTCAGATGCGGAAACAGCCGGGCATCCTGAAAGACGTGGCCGATCCTGCGCGCCTGAACCGAAAGGTTGATGCCCTTTTGTGCGTCGAACAGCGTCGTGCCGTTGACGGCAATATGACCGCTGAGCGGCTTGATCAGACCGGCGAGCATGTTGGTGAGTGTCGTCTTGCCGGCGCCCGACTGGCCAAAGAGCGATGTCACCCCGCCGCCGCTTTCGAAACGGGCTTCAAGATCCAGCTGACCGACGCGGCCTTTAATGTCGACATCAAGCATGACCGCCCCCCATACGTGCGCGCAATCGGCGCGCCAGTGCTTCAGAGGCGATCAGCGCTGCGAAGGCGACGAAGGCGGCGATCAATGTCAGGCGGAAAGCGGCCAGCTCCCCCCCAGGGGTCTGGGTGGCGGTATAAAGCGCCAGCGACAGGGTTCTCGTTTCTCCCGGGATGTTGGAAACGAAGGTGATGGTCGCTCCGAATTCGCCCATGGCCTTGGCAAAACCCAGGATCGCGCCGCCGAGAATGCCCGGCAAGGCAAGAGGCAGGGTGACCGTCAGAAAGGCCGTCAGGCGATGAGCACCAAGAGACTTCGCCGCCTCCTCCAGTTTTGGGTCCACGGCTTCGAAGGAAAGGCGGATTGGCCGAACCATCAAGGGAAAGGCCATGACACCGGCAGCGAGCGCCGCCCCGGTCCAGTTGAAGGCAAAGGTGACGCCGAAAACGCTGTCCAGAAATGAGCCGACCGGCCCCTTGCGGCCAAAGGTCAGCAGCAGCACGTAGCCCGTGACCACCGGTGGCAGGACCAATGGCAAATGCACCAGCGCGTTGACGGCGCCATGGCCGGTGAACCTGTAGCGGGCAAGCACGAAGGCCATCAGAACAGCAAGTGGCAGCGCAACAGCGAGGGCGGCAGAAGCGACCTTGAGGGTCAAGAGAAGGGCCTGCCATTCCGCTGGCTGAAGATTGAAAAAATCCACGGCTGCTCAGTCTGTTCGTTCCGGTACGCGGCCGATTATCCTCAGCCACCTGCCGTTATCGGTTAGAACACCGAAGGAACGCAAGAAATCCTTTGCCTCCAGGCGTGGATGCAAGGCCACGGACCTGGGTTCAATAGTCCGTGTATGCTGCCCGTTTCGCATCGTAGATGGCCCCGAGCCTTGCCTTCCGCCTCCACGGCCGGGCCTTCTTCAAGGCGATCTCGTAAGCCGGGTCTTCCTTGTCCAGAGTAGCGATAGCAAGCCCCGCTTCCTTATCGACGGCAGCTTCAGCGAGCGTGTTGCCTTCCGGTCCACAAACGAATGCTGGCCCCTTGTGCGCCTTCTGGGCAGGCGTTGCGGCCGCAATCCAGAGGCAATTGGTAAAGGCGGATGCCTGTAACGCCAGCCTGAATTGCGGCTTGATGCCGTAGGAGGCGAACAGAACCGCATCCACGTCCAGGCGCTCATAGTCTGAAAAAACTTCGGGAAAGGCGGCCTCGATACAGATGGCAAAGCCGAACCGGTATCCGTCGATATCGACCGTGAGCGGTTCACTGCCCGGTGTATACCAGTCGCCGACCTCACTGTTCGAAAGAAACCGCTTGTCATAACGGCCTATGACCTTTCCTTCGTCCGACACTACGTAGAGGCTGTTGTAAGGATGTTTCCTTTCGGACACGGGACGTGCTGAGCCGAAAACGGCATAGATGCCGAGTTCCCGGCACAGGGTGCCAATCCGATTGATTTCAACCTCAAGCAGCGACCAGTCGAAGCTGTGCCAGTCTTCTGGTGAAGTGATTTGCGCTTTTGAATAGCCCGACAGTGCCCCCTCACAGAACACTACCAGCCGAACGTTTTCCTCTGCAGCCATGCGAAGCATCCTGCGAATAGCGTCGCCGTTTTCGGAAATATCCGGCGTTACGATTGTCTGGGCGGCGGCAATTCTTATCGTCACGTTGGTCTCCCTGTTAGAGTCATGGAGACATGACCGCGATTACCGGTCAATCGGCTTGCCGACCTGTACTCTGAACATGGCGGTGGCGAGCAGCAATGCGATCGGCTAGGGTCACCTTCCCGCCTGTTTGCAGCCGATTCCAGGACCCTGCATGACAATCACGCTGAAAACCCAGATCCCTGATGTCGAGACCTATCTGCGCCTGCGGATCGAGTCCGGATTGAGCGGCTACGGCCGGGAAGCCGCGGAAATCGGCCTGAAGAACAGTCTTTTTTGCGTGATGCTTTATGACGGTGATGAAGCAATCGGCATGGGCCGCCTCATCGGTGATGGCGGCTGTTTTGTCCAGGTGACCGATATCGCGGTCTTGCCGGCCTATCAGGGGCAGGGCCTCGGCAAGCGCATCATGGCATCTCTGACCGACCATATCGAAAGCGCGTTTCCGCCGTCCACCTATGTCAGCCTGATAGCCGATGTTCCGGCAAATGCGCTTTATGCCCAGTTCGGCTTTGAGGAAACCGCACCGCGATCCCTCGGAATGGCGCGCCGTGCGGGGCGTAAAGGCACCGCCTGACAGAGTGTGGCCAATAATTTTTCTGCGCTCGCAAATCGGGTCGTTTCAGATTTTCCGGATGCCTAGGGTCTTCTCACAACAGTTGAGGAGACAACACCATGTTTCAGATCGAGCCGCTTCCTGCTTCCGAATTCACACACTTGAGCAGCCTGAGCGACGCAGAGCTTGCGCAGAAAGGCATTCAGGTGCACGTTTCGGACGGCGCATTTCCCTGCCGGGTGTCGCTTGCCGACGCCGCTGAAGGCACACGGGTTTATCTTCTGAATTTCGAACATCAGCCGGGTGATACACCCTACCGTTCCCGGCACGCGATCTTTGTTGCCGAGGGCGCGGAAGAATACCGTCCGGAGCCGGACACGGTTCCGGATGCCGTGGCAAATCGCCTGCTTTCCGTGCGTGCATTCAACCGCGCCCACGAGATCATTGACGCCGAAGTCGTCGAAGGCCGCGAGCTGAAAGGTGTCATCGCGTCCTTCTTCGACAATCCGGATGTGGACTACATTCACCTGCATTTTGCCCGCCGCGGCTGTTACGCGGCAAAGGTCACACGCACTGCGTGGACCTGATCAATAGAGCCTGAGCAAGCCTTCGGAGGTGGCTTCTTCCAGAAGCGCTTCCGGAGTTTGTTTCAGGTTGCCATGTCGGATCATCGCATCGCCGATGTCGCCGAGATCGTCAGCATTCCGCCAGCTTTCCGATTGCCAGATCTTCGACCGGATCATCGCCTTCGGGCAATGCATGAATGCCCGGGTGACTTGCACTGCCAGCGCCATTGCAGGCCGCTTGCCCTCCACCTGCATCCGCTCCAAGAGCCAGGCATCGCGAACGATGCGAGCCTCCCCGGAAACCCTCAAGGTCTCGCCCTTGCCGGGGATCAGAAAAATCAGCCCGACGCGCGGGTCCTTCAGAAGATTGTGGTAGCTGTCGAGGCGGCGGTTTCCCGGTCGGTCGGGGATGGCCAGCAGCGTGTCGCTCAAGACGGTGACAAAACCGGCCGGATCTCCCTTGGGGCTGACATCGATCACGCCCTGCGGATCGACTGTCGCGATCAGGCAGAAAGGGGATCGCGCGATGAACTGCCGGCAGAGGTCGTCCAGTGCCGTGATCTCCTTTACCTTCACCTTTTCGGGGGCGGTTCCGGCATGGGCCTCGAGCTGGTCGAGCGTTGTTATCAGGTCGTTGAAATCTGCAAGAGTCTCGGGATCTTCCGGCATGGCAACCTCCCTGGATCTGCCCGCTGGCGTGCTCACCATCAAACGGCGCCGCTTATGCAAAGGCAAGGCGCTTCATGGAATCACCCTTTTTCCGAACTGGCGCCCCGATTCCGGCTAAACTGGATCTTACCTGCGCACCATTGCACCCATCATAAAGGGATCGCATTGCCGACTTAAACTTTAACGGTAAACATTGCGAAAATACACCCAAAGGGAGATCCGGTCATGCCGACCGCAGCCAAACGCCGTGCCGCCTTCAAAGCTCTTCACGAAAAAGGACGGGCCTTCCTGATGCCGAATCCCTTCGACATCGGCACGGCCCGCATCCTGGATGGATTGCGGTTCGACGCGGTGGCCACGTCCAGCGCGGGCTACGCCTGGACGCAAGGCGTGAAGGACGCCGAAGGACTTGTCACGCGGGACGATGCGCTCAGTCATGCGGCCGATATCATTGCCGCCACCAGCATTCCGGTAAACGGGGACCTGGAAAACGGGTTTGGCGACAGTCCGGACGATGTGGTGGCAACGGTCAAGGGCGCGATCGAGGTTGGCCTGGCGGGTTGCTCCATCGAGGATTACTCCACCGATCCGAAGCACCCCTACTACGATCTGGAACTGGCGGTCGAACGGATCAAGGCGGCTGTGGACGTGAAGAACCGGCTAGCGCCGGATTTCGTCCTGACCGCGCGCAGCGAGGGGCCCGTGCAGACCCCGTATGAGCTTGAAGAAACCATCAAGCGGCTCAACGCTTTTGCGCAAGCGGGCGCTGATTGCGTCTATGCACCGGAGCTGAAGGACAAGGAACAGATCGCTTCGGTACTGGCCAGGGTCAGTGCGCCGATGAACATCCTGGCCGGCCGCAAGAACTTTCACCTGACCCGCAAGGAACTGGGCGACATGGGCGTTGCGCGCGTCTCCATCGGAGCGGGTCTGGCGCGTCTTGCCTATCGCGCCTTCATTGCTGCTGCCGAGGACATGAAGGACGGCGGGACGTTCGGCTGTTTCGACAGGACCGAAACCATGCCGGAGGAGATTCCCGATTTTGAATCCTTCATGAAGACGAGGCCCTGACACTGCATGAGCGTTCCAGGTATCGCTGAAGTTTTCGACATGGCTACCCCTGATGATGCGGATGCGATGGCGGAACTCGCCCGGTGGGCCTATGCGCATTACATCCCGGTCATCAACGCCGTGCCCGTTCCGATGACCGCCGATTACGCCGCCCACATCCGCGACGACGACGTTTGGGTGCTCCGCTCCGGCACCAGCCTTGCCGCGAGCCTTGTGTTGATCCGGCACCCCGGCCATCTCCTGATCGAAAGCATCGCCGTCGATCCGCAAGAGCAGGGCAAGGGCCGTGGCAGACAACTGCTCGACTGGACGCGGCACCGGGCAACGGACTTCGGGCTGAGCGAAATCCGGCTCTATACCAACGTTCTGATGACAAAGAACCGGGCCTGGTATCAACGGGCGGGGTTCACTGAAACCCATGAGGAACAGCGCGGCGACAAGCGGATCGTCCATATGCGGTTGCAGCTGTGACCGAGAAGCTCCGTTGGGGCTGTCGCACAGAAAGACAGTCATTCAGGGCCGGGTTCCACCCGGCCCTGAATTTCATGATCTTGCCTGCGCTGTGGGCGTCCCGGGCGGCTATTCCGGGCCCCAGGTTTTCTGCTTCTTCTGTTTCATGACACCGCGCACCATCTTGCCGAAAGCCCGGTCTTTCGACCTGCGCTCTGCCAGGCTGGCGGAGTTGAAGGCTTCTTCCGCCTTCAGCTTGCGCCATCTCGTCAACCTTCCGGCTTCCAGGCTGCCATCCTCGAGTGCCGATCGAACCGCACAGCCGGGCTCCGTTTCGTGCCGGCAGTCCGAAAAGCGGCACTGGGAGGCAAGGCCGGACACATCGAAAAACAGATCATCGATCCCCGCAGCCGCATCGGTAAGCTGAAGTTCCCGCATGCCCGGCGTATCCAGCACCAGACAACCACCCGGCACCGCGTGAAGCTGCCGGTGGGTCGTCGTGTGACGGCCCTTCGCGTCGTCTTCGCGAATCGCCTGCGTGGCGATGTCTTCCGAGCCGGAAAGCGCATTTGTCAGCGTCGACTTGCCGACGCCGGACGAGCCCAGGAAAGCGACTGTCTTGCCCGGTTTGCACCAGTCAGCCAGTTTCATGCCCGGCTCTTCTCCGCGCGCGTCCAGCGTCACGACCGGAACCGCGTTCGAAATCGCCTGAGCCTGGTCGACATAGCTTTCCGGATCGGTTGCCAGATCGGATTTGGTCAGAACGATCACCGGGGCAATGCCGGCTTCGAAAGCAAGCGCGATGTAGCGCTCGATACGGGCGATGTTGAAATCCTGATTGCAGGAGGACACGACAAACACCGTATCGATGTTGGCGGCGATGAGCTGGATCTGCCGATCCGTTCCAGGTGCGCGGCGCTTGAGCAGGCTAAGCCGTTCGAGCACCCGGCTTGATGCCGGATGGGTTCGCTCCAGCAGAAGCCAGTCGCCCACCGTGGCGTCCTTTACGGGCAGGATCGTCTCGTCGATGCCCTCGCCCACCACATGAAACGCGTTGCGATGAACCTCGACCACGCGAACGGGCGGTGTTGCCGTCAATTCGTCGGAGCTGATCTGTTGCGCAAAAAAGGGTTGCCAGCCGAGCGCCTGAAGTGGCGAAGGGTGCTTGTCCGGCCCTTCGGTTGTCGGGCGCGAGGGAAAGAAGGCGGAATAGTTCCGTACCATGAGATTGTCTCGTGAATTAAACACACGTCATCGGGCGCCCGTTGGGGCACCGGTTCATGTATTCAAGGCTCTCTGATCTTCAGAGAGCCTGCTCACGCAATCTCTGACATCCAATCTCCATGGGTCGCGCCTTGTCAGGCGCTCTTTCCAGATAAGCGCAAACACGGGTCGATACAAGCGGCCCGCCACAGCAAGCTGGCCTATTCGGGGCGTTCGCCGACGTAGGCGGCCCGTGGCCGGATCTGCTCCGGCGCGGCGTATTGCTCCAGCGCATGTGCGATCCAGCCTGTCATGCGCGCCGCACAGAAGATGATCTTTCCGGCGTCCTTGGGCAGGCCATAGGTTTTTTGCGTGGCGGCCAGGGCAAGGTCGATGTTCGGCGCTTCGCCGAACAGATCATGGGCAACCGTGATCAAACCCGGCAGCCGCTGGACGAAAGGATGCGCGGGCTCGCTGCGATAGAGGACGTCGAGCAGGCACGCGGCCCGTGGGTCAGGTCCCCGGTAGATTGTATGACCGAAGCCGGGCAGGGGCTCGCCCCGGCTCAACCGGTCAGAGAGCATGGTTTCGATGTCAGTGTCAGGGCCGACCTCCGATAGCCAGGCTGTCGTCCTGTCGGAGGCCGCCCCGTGACGCGGACCGGCAAAGGCCCCGAGGCCCGAAATCAGGGCTGCGTGCAGGGGTGCGCGGGTGGAAGCGGCGCAGCGGGTTGCAAAGGCGCTGGTGTTGAGTTCGTGGTCCGCGCACAGGATCAGCGCTGCCCGGATCACGTTCTTTGCCGAAGACGACACGCCATAGGCATTGGCGATCTGCGTGTGGATCGGGACGTCGACCGGATCTGCGTTGAGAAGCGCGGCGACCGCATAGCGCAGCAGGGCCGCGCCTTTGACCTGCAAAAGCTTGGGCGCCTGGGTGTAGGCGGCCTTGTCCTGCAGCGGCCAGGCGGCCAGCGCAACCATCAGCCTGTCCAGTGGTGCAAGACCTTTCGGCAGATCCGGCGGGGGCAGTGGTGCGCTTTCGGCAAACGGGTCTTCCTGCGAAGCCCACAGCAGTGTTGCCACGGTTTCCAGCGTCGAGGTTTGCGCGAGTTCGACCGCCGGGCGGCCGCGATAGACCGGCCCGGTTTCCGAAATCAGTGTCAATTCGGTTTCCAGCACCGGGTCGCCGGTCAGGGGGCGCGCGCCGGAATAATCATCTGCGGCCTTGCGGCCTTTCATGCGGCGCACGTCAGCCGCGTCGTAACGGCGCTGCTTGCCTGGACCGGCAACGGAGGCGATCAGCCCCCGACTGACATAGGCGTAGAGCGTGGCGGGCTGCACACCGAGTTCGGCAGCAGCTTCACGGGCGGAAAGGTAGATGGGTTTGGCCATGTATTGATTTTAATTATCAACATTGATCAACGCAATCGGTTCTTTCTATCTGAAAGTGAAAGAAAAGGAGATTGCCATGACAGAAGCGCCGAATCCCGCCCGGATGACACCGGACCCGATTGCCGGTCTGGAGGGCGTCGTAGCCGCCACCACAATGCTCAGCCATGTCGACGGCCAAAAGGGCGTCCTGATCCTCTATGGCCGCCATATCGAAGACCTGGCCGGAAAACTGAGCTTCGAGGACGCCGTCCGCCACCTGTGGCAGGAATTCGACCTGCCTCAGGCCTCTGACCTGCGCGCAGCCTTCGGGAAAGCCCGGCGAGCCGCCTTTGCCGTGATGCCGGTTCTGGAAGCCGCTCCATCCAACCTTGGCGTTTACGAGCGCATGCAGCTTGGTCTGGCCGCCTTGCCCCTGACAACCGACCTTCCCGACGCAATTGCCATCAGCGGTGCATTGCCCGTCTTCCTAGCGGCGTCTCGCCGGCTTGCTGAGGGCCTGAGCCCGATCGCACCGGACAGCACGCTGGAAACCGCAACGGACCTCTTGCGCATGCTGAGCGGAGAAATGCCCCCTGCCGCCCATGCCGCGGCGCTCAACCGCTATCTGGTGACCATCCTCGACCACGGCCTGAATGCCTCCACCTTCACGGCGCGTGTGATCGGCTCGACCCAGGCGAACCTGAAACAGGCCGTGCTGGGCGCAATGGGTGCCCTCAGCGGGCCGCTCCATGGCGGTGCGCCAGGACCGGTTCTGGACATGATCGACGCCATCGGCAGCCCGGAGTACGCCGCCGCCTGGATCGGCGAGGCACTGGCGCGCAAGGAGCGGCTGATGGGCTTTGGTCACCGGATCTACAGGACACGGGATCCGCGGGCGGATGTTCTGAAGGCTGGCCTGCGCCTGCTTGGGCCCGACAATCCGAAAGTGCGTCTGGCTGAAGAAATCGAGCAGGCGGCCCTTGCCGCCCTGAAAGCTGCCAAGCCGGACCGCCCGCTGGAAACCAATGTGGAGTTCTACACCGCGGTTCTGCTGGATGCGATCGGCATCGACCGCACCCTGTTCACGCCGCTGTTTGCCGTCGGCCGAACCCCGGGCTGGTGCGCCCATGTTCTGGAACAGCAGGAAACCGGCAAGTTGATCCGGCCGTCGTCGCATTATGTCGGGCCGATGCCTGCCTGATCGGCAGCGGCGGGGTGACTGTCACTTCGAAGCCGCGTGCCTGGAAGCCGGATCGGCCGTCTTCCGGGCACGCGCGTTCAGCCGGTACACCATCTCGCGCACCCACAGATGCAGCGGCGCACGGTGGTTGAGCGTCGTCCAGACGAGGCTGATCGTCACCGAGGTATGAACCGGGCAGGGAACCACACGAAGCCCTTCCGCAACGGACATGGACAGCCGTTCCGGCACGGTGGCGACGAGATTCGATCCCGCGACCAGACGCTCAAGTCCTGCCGGGCTCGGCACGCGCAGGGCGACTTTCAAGTCCTTGTTCATACGCTCAAGCTCGATGATGTAGCGCGACCGCCACTGACCACCGTAGGTGACAAGCACATGATCGAGATCCAGATAATCCTCCAGGCTCAGTGATGACCCGGCCTTCGGGTGTTCCGGATCGAGCAGGCAGACGTAGCGATCCTGATAGAGGTCGCGCCTGTAGAAATGCGGGTCCGAGCGCTCGAACGGACCGATCAGGAGGTCCGCCTCGTTGCGCAGCAGACGCTCATGGCCGATGCCCGACGCGTCGATGATTTCCAGATCCAGGTTCGGCGCTTCGCGTTTCAGAAAATGGACGATCTCCGGAATGATCAGCACGCGTTCATAGAAATTGCAGGCAATGGTGAAGGTCTGCGAGGCCGTTTGCGGATCAAAGTCCGGCGGAGCGGCCAGTTGCCGGAATTCCGCGGTTAGTCGCTTGGCCTGGAGAACGATGTCCTCGCAGCGCTGCGTCGGGTGCAGTCGGCGCGCCTGCCGCACGAACAGCGGATCCTGGAACACGTCCCGCAGCTTGTTGATGGTGTAGCTGACTGCCGACTGGTTGATGCCGAGCTCTTCCGCGGCCCTGGTAAACGAGCGAAGCTGATGCACCCAGACCAGTACCTGCAGGGCCCGAAAATCGACATCCAACGGATCGGCCGGCATCTGCAACTTCCCCCAGGGTTCGCAATCGCATTTCAAATCGAGGTAAAATCAAAAAATTCGATGACAACTATAAAGTCAATCGTATTGCTTGATTTTAAGCCGCCCGATTAACTTGGTGAATTGCCGGATTTGGGAGGAGATGGCAGATGGCGGTCGCACCTGTCGACGAAACGCTGACGCTTGCCGAACTGACACGCGATCCATATCCGATCTACAAGCGGATGCGGGCGGAAACGCCGATCGTGCAGGTTCCGGCGGCAAACCGTATTTTTCTCACCAAGGCCAAACACACCAAGATGGTGAAGGATGACCCCGAGCTCTACAGTTCGGACGATCCTGTCACGCCGATGCGGCGCGCCTTTCTTGCCCACACGCTGATGCGCAAGGACGGCGAGGAACACCGGCGCGAGCGCATGGCCATGCAGCCTGCCTTCTCGCCAAAGGTGATCAAGACCGACTGGGCCGATCTATACCGAAAGATTGCCGCCGAGTATCTCGACCGGCTGCCAAGAGGCGAAACGGTGGACCTTTTCACCGACCTGTGCGGACCGGTGGCAGCCCGCATCCTGGCCCATATTCTGGGCCTTGATGAAGTCAGCGACGCCGACATGCAACGCTGGTCGCAAGTGCTTATCGACGGTGCCGGCAACTTCGGCTTCGCGGACGAACCCTTCGCCCGGTCGGACGCGGCCAATGCCGAAATGGATGCGGTGTTCGACAGCCTGATCCCCCGGCACATGGCGGAACCCAACAATTCCGCCTTCTCCGTCATGCTGAACGCAAAGGATCCGATCCCCAAGAGCCAGATCTACGCCAACATCAAGATTGCCATCGGCGGCGGGATCAACGAGCCGCGCGACGCGCTGGCAACCATTATCTATGGGCTGCTGACCAACCCGGACCAGTTGGAAGAGGTCAAGCGACAGGAAGCCTGGGCCGATGCTTTCGAAGAGGGCGTCCGCTGGGTGGCACCCATCCAGGCGTCGTCCCGCCGTGCAACACGGGACCTGCAGATTGACGGTATCGACATTCCCGAAGGTGTCACGCTGATGACCATCCAGGCCTCCGCCAACCGTGACGAGGACCTTTACGAGGACGGCGAGGCCTTCAACGTGTTCCGCAAGAAGGCCCCACACCAGGCTTTCGGCAGCGGTCCGCATCATTGTGCCGGGGCGCATATCTCGCGCCGGACCGTTGGTGAAATCATGCTGCCGATGCTGTTCGAGCGCTTTCCGGGCATCGAGCTGGACCGGCCTGAAGACGTGGTCTGGAGCGGCTTCGGTTTCCGCGGTCCCTTGAACCTGCCCGTCAAACTGACCTGAGCGAACGAAACAAACCGAGCGGGACAGAACCCGCCGAAAGGGAGAACCGCATGGTGCAGATCACCTTCGTCCAGCCAGACGGCAGCCGGACGACCATCGATGCCAATGAAGGCGCCAGCGTGATGGAAGCGGCCGTCAGCAACGGGATCGACGGCATTTTTGCCGAATGCGGCGGCGCCATGATGTGCGCCACCTGCCACTGTTACGTGGATGACGAGTGGCGCGACAAGACAGGCGACCGCGCGGACGGTGAAGACATCATGCTGGAATGCGCGGCAGCCGAATTGCGCGAGACGTCGCGCCTGTCCTGCCAGATCAGGCTTGCCGGTGCCCTCGACGGGCTGGTGGTGCATCTGCCGGACGAGCAGGCCTGAGGGAACCATTTCGATCAAGGGAGGAAGTCATGTCTAAATACCGGACCATAAGGTCGATGGCCGCAGGCGCGGTCACCGTTGGTGCACTTGCCGTCACGGCGCTGTCGCTGACGGTCAGTGCCGGCCCTGCCGCGGCGGCGGAGGTCACACTGCGGCTGCACCAGATGCTGCCGGCGCAAGCCAGCGTGCCAAAGAACATCCTCGAACCGTGGATGGCCAAGATCGAGGAAGAATCGAACGGGCGGATTGAGTTTCAGCATTTCCCGGCCATGCAGCTTGGCGGCAAGCCGCCAGAACTGGTCGATCAGGCCATTGACGGCATTGCGGACATCGTCTGGACCTTGCCGGGGTACACGCCGGGCCGCTTTCCGAGAACGGAAGTCTTCGAGCTTCCCTTCGTCATGACCAATGCCGAAGCCGTGTCGCGCGCCTTCTGGCAACTGGCGGAAGAAACCATGCTGGACCAGGACTTCAAGGACATGAAGGTTTTGGGGCTCTGGGTGCATGGGCCCGGGCTGATCCATTCCAAGGATCCGATCGATTCCCTCGACGATCTGAACGGTGTGAAGTTGCGGGCACCGACGCGCGTGACCAACGAAATGTTCAGCTCACTCGGCGCGACACCTGTCGGCATGCCTGTTCCGGCGGTTCCCGAAGCGCTGTCCAAGGGCGTTATCGACGCCACCGTGGTGCCGTGGGAGGTCACCGGCGCGCTCAAGATCAACGAGCTTGTCAACAATCACACCGATTTCGGGGATGACTCGCTTTATACGGCAACCTTCGTGCTGGGCATGAACAAAGCTGCCTACGACGGGCTTCCCGACGACCTGAAGGCGATCATCGACAAGAACTCCGGTCTGGAACTCTCCGGCTTTGCCGGTGGTCAGATGCAGCGAGACGACGCCAAGCCCCGCGATGACGCCATCGAGAAAGGGGCGAACATCATCGTTCTTTCTCCGGAAGAAGTGGCCCGCTGGAAGGAAGCCTCGGCGCCGACGATTGAAAAATGGGTTGCCGAGATGGACGAAAAAGGCATGGACGGCACCGGTCTTTACAAGCGCGCCGTCGAGCTGATCGAAGAAAACACAGGAAAATAGCCGGTCCGGGAGGCGCGCGGCCTCCCCACAAGGCTGCGTGTTTTCTGGCTCGTACCATCAATGCATCCTCAAGGACTGCAAGGTATTTGCCGGTTATTCAGGGCGTCCCGTGACCAAAGATCCCGGGACGCCCTATTTGATTATCCACCGTGGTGCCGGTCAGCCCGCCATCTGCGCTTCACGAACGGCATATTCGATTTCCTCGACCAGGCCGTCTTCCAGGTCAAGCCGGGCTGCAAGCATCTGCAGATAAGCCTTTTCAGCCGGATGATCCGGATCGATGGCCAGACGCGAGGCGGCATAGATTTCAGCCGCGGTCTCCGGGCAGGTTGCACCGGCAACCACCTTGTCCAGATCGAGCGGTGAGCGCAGCTCGTCCATCAGAAAGGCTTTCGCCTCGCTGTCCAGTCCGGCCTCGTCGATCTTTTCGAATATCCGGTCCTGTTCGTCCCGGTCGATATGACCGTCAGCCTTTGCGGCGGAGATCATTGCCGTCAGGAGTGTCACAGCCGCCTGATTTTCGCCGCCCGGCTGCTCGCGCGGATCAAAAGCCGTGCCGCGCGGGGCCTCCAACGGGATCGGCTCATCGGCCGGATACTGCGGGCGCGGTGCGTTCTGCTGATTGGCCTTGTGACCCTGGTAGGCCTTGTAGGCAAGGCCGGCAACCAGGGCCAGACCGCCATAGGTCACAGCCTTCTTGCCCAGTTTGCGGCCGCTTTTGCTGCCGAGCATGAGGCCGGCCAGGCTGCCGAGCGCCAGTCCACCTCCCTGGGACGACAGAAAATCCTTGCCCTGGGAGAGAAGGTCACCCGACCCGCCTTTCCCGGCGGCACCGCGTTGTCCGGACTGGCCACCGCTCTGGGTGCCCAGAAACTGATCCAGCAAGGATTTTGCATCGAACATTTTCGGCTCCTTAAAATTGCCGCGTGGAGCGGCTTAAATCACATTCGCCTTATCAAATGGGATTTTCTGCAAGGGACGCAAGTTTGCGTTACACTCCGTCACACTTCTCCGATCCGCAACGCTTTTCATCCTGGCAACAGCGAGGAAAATCTTGAACTTCCTCACCTCAATCCGCAGTCTTTCCCTGCTATGCTGCTTCATCGCCGGGACGCTGGGGAGCGGCGCAGCGCACGCCCTGTCGCTGAATGACGAGGCCGATACCTACCGCAAGATCTGGCAGGACGATCTGCTGAAGGCTTATTCGCGCGCACTGGGCGATGCCGGCGAAAGCACGACCGGCAATCTTTATGCCTTCAACATCAAGGGCTGTTCGCGCGAGGACACTCCCGGAACGCTGCTTTATATCCACGCCGTCCAGGACCGTGGCCAGCCGCGCGGCAACGAGTTTCCGACCTATGTCTTCACATCCGGAACACGGCAGGACAAACCGGACCTGGCATTCAAGACCTATGCCGGTAAGCGCATTTACCTGTCCGACACGATCACCTGCGAGCCCGAACAATGCCTGTTATCCGGCAAGACCGGGTTTTCCGATGTCTGCCTGGCGGACCCTTACGGCAACCCGGCACCGGACCTCAAAGGCCTGCGCAAGGATTTCTGGACCGATCTCATGGGCTGGCTCGGGCTTTAGCCGGTCACTTCAGCGGCAGCAGATTGTCGTCTTTCAGCGTTTCCATGGCGATTGAAGAACGCACATGATGAACCGCCTCCTGGGGCAGCAGTTCGTCGTTGATGATGTGGCTGAGCGCCTTCAGGTCCGGCACCACGATCTTCAGCATGTAATCGACGTCGCCGGTCAGCGTGTGGGCCTCCTGCACTTCCGGCATGGCTGTCACCATGTTGCGGAACTTGCGGGCGTTTTCCCTGGAATGCGCGCCAAGGGTCACGCCGACATAGGCCGTCACCATCAACCCCAGGGCTTCCGGGTCCAGTGCCGCCCGGTAGCGGCGGATGATACCCGCTTCTTCCAGCTTCTGCCGGCGCCGTGAGACCTGGCTTGCAGACAGGCCGATTACCTCGCCCAGCTCGGCATTGGTCAGGGCGGCGTTGTTCTGCAAAGCGGCGAGCAGCTTCACATCAAAGCCATCCAGTGCATTTGTCATGCGCCTCTCCAAATTATCTCGCATGTTTCGTGCATCATCTTACGCGAAAACACCTGGTTTGCACACACACTGCGCAAGCTCCACGGCATTCTGAAGGCAATGACCCGTTCAGCCGAGGAGGACACTCATGGGACCGTTCCCGCACGACGCGCCACCTGCACAAATCACGTCTGACAACCCGGCCGGCACCGATGGCTTCGAATTTGTCGAATTCGCCCATCCGGAGCCGGAAAAGCTGGACGAATTGTTCCGCAAGATGGGCTACCTGCCGGTCGCAAAGCACAAGAGCAAAAACATCACGCTCTATCGCCAGGGCGATGTCACCTATGTGCTGAATGCCGAACCGGGCAGTTTCGGCATGACGTTCGTCGATACGCATGGCCCCTGCGCTCCGGCCATGGCCTGGCGCGTCGTTGACGCGCAAAAGGCGTTCGATCATGCGGTTGCCAAAGGCGCGACACCTTATGAAGGCGACGACAAGACCCTGGACGTTCCGGCAATCGTTGGCATCGGCGGCTCGCTGCTTTACTTCGTCGACACCTATGGCGACAAAGGCTCGGCCTATTCAGACGAGTTCAACTGGCTGGGCGAGGTCGATCCGAAGCCGCAGGGCGTCGGCTTCTATTATCTCGACCACCTGACCCACAACGTCTATCGCGGCAACATGGACAAGTGGTGGGATTTCTACCGCGACCTGTTCAACTTCAAGCAGATCCACTTCTTCGACATCGACGGCCGGATCACCGGCCTTGTCAGCCGCGCGATTACCAGTCCCTGCGGCAAGATCCGCATTCCACTGAACGAGTCCAAGGACGACACCAGCCAGATCGAAGAATATCTGAAGAAGTACAACGGCGAAGGCATCCAGCACATCGCGGTCGGCACCGACAATATCTACGAGAGCACGGATCTTCTGGCAGACAACGGTCTGAAGTTCATGCCCGGCCCGCCGGAGACCTATTACGAGATGTCCTACGACCGGGTGAACGGCCACGACGAGCCGATCGAACGGATGAAACGTCACGGTATCCTGATCGACGGGGAAGGTGTCATCGACGGCGGCATGACCAAGATCCTGCTGCAGATTTTCTCGAAGACCGTCATCGGTCCGATCTTTTTCGAATTCATCCAGCGCAAGGGTGACGAGGGCTTCGGTGAAGGCAACTTCCGAGCCCTGTTCGAGTCTATCGAGGAAGATCAGATCCGCCGCGGAGTCATCAAGACCGAAGCTGCAGAATAGCCTCCCTTTCAGGTTGCACTAGACTGGCCGCGGTCTTTCGGGAGCGCGGCCTTTTTCTTGCGCGATTGCCGCTAGGTCACTTGCTTGACCCCCCCCATTTGGGGGCCTTTCCGGGCTTGCCATTGCCGCGCAATTGAACCCGGTCGCCAGCTTATGGAACGATATCTCCTTGAACGGGCTCAAAAATTCGTCTCGTGGATTCTGCCGTTGGCTCGCGAAAAATATCGATCCTTCCAATATTTTTTCATAAAAAATTTTAAGGCCACCAGCCGGAATTAACTATTTTATTTCAAAGCGATAACGACACTCTAAAGTAGAAGCTCGAAAAAATATTCAAGCAAAATGCACTTTCATCAGGAACGATTCTATAGGGGACGGGTTCTACTTACAGAGGCTGCCGAGTAGGCCCTCTGTTGCATTGTCTAAGCACGAACTCTTTATACCTCCGCACCCCCATGCGGAGGTTTTTTTTGCCCGCTCGCAGGCAACAGGCGTGTGCTCCGCCCTTTGGTTTCCCGCTCGCGCCTGTCCGGCATCAGACTGCGTTCATGTTCGCCATGTCGGCTTTCGCACCGATTTGCTGCAGGAAGGCCTGCGGGTCGAATGCCGACTTGCGATATTCATCCGCTATCCGGGCCTTCGCCGCCAGAAAAACCTCTTCGCTCTGCCATTCGACAAAGGTGACGAATGTTGCCGTCCCTTCTCGGCAAGGCTGCTCAAGCACGAGGTTCTGGCGGCAGCCTTCGATGTTCTGCAACAGTCCACGAATGACATTGAGCCGTTCCAGCAAAACGTCTCGCGCCTCAAGCGGCACTTCAAAGCGATCAACGCGGTATATGGGCCGGGAGTCCGTGTCTGATGTCATGCTGTTTCTCCTTGAGATCTGAAAGGAGAAACAGCTCTACAACCTCAACTTAAATTGAGGTCAAGCGGATATTCAGGCACGGCTTGTGGCACGGGCTGTCAGCCCTTCACCTTCGCTTCCAGCACGTCCCAGACCATGCCTGCCACGTCAGGGCCGCCGAGATTGCGGATGGCGCGAATGCCCGTGGGGGCGGTGACGTTGATTTCCGTCAGGTTGCCGTCGATGACGTCGATCCCGACCAGGATCAGGCCCTTTTCCTTGAGCGACGGTCCGAGACGGGCGCAGATTTCGCGTTCGCGCTCGGTCAGCTCACTGTCGGTCGGCGCGCCGCCGCGCACCATGTTGGAACGCAGGTCGCCAGCGGCGGGAACACGGTTGACCGCACCGGCGAACTGGCCGTCGACCAGCAGGATGCGCTTGTCGCCGTGCTTCACATTGGGCAGGAACTGCTGGATGACCCAGGGCTCGCGGAAGGTCGCGGCAAAGAAATCATATAGAGAACCGTAGTTGAGATCGTCCTGGGTGATACGGAAGACGGCCGCGCCGCCATGGCCGAACAGCGGCTTCATGACGATGTCGCCGTATTCCTTCCGGAACAGATCGATCTCCGACTTGTCTTTTGTGATCAGGGTCGGCGGCATCAGGTCGGCAAATTCGGTCACGAACAGCTTTTCGGGTGCGTTGCGCACCGCTGCCGGGTCGTTGACCACCAATGTGTCCGGATGGATCTTTTCCAGAATGTGGGTCGCGGCAATGTACGAGAGGTCGAACGGCGGATCCTGGCGCATCAGCACCACGTCCATCTCGCGCATGTTGAAGCGGCTCTTTTCGCCCAACGTGAAGTGATCGCCCTTCACATCGCGCACTTCAATCGGCTCCAGCGCGCAGAACACCTCGTCGCCGCGCATCGCCAGGCGGTCGGGCGTGTAGTGATAGAGTTCATGTCCGCGAGACTGCGCTTCCAGCATCATTGCGAAGGCGCTGTCGCCGGCAATGTTGATGGACGAAACATGGTCCATCTGGACCGCAACTTTCAAAGCCATGAGGCAACTCCCGGCGGGCGGCGCTGCTCCAGCGCCTTTGGGATTTCAGAACGATTGGTCCAGATATGCGGTGCGAGGTCGGCTTTGTCCAGAGGGGGCGGGCAGAAGGGTTCGGAGATCGTTTCACCTTCATTCCCCAGGCAAATGTAAATGGCCAAGTTTCTCAATAAAACCCGGCGTCACCTCGGGCGAGCGACGGTAGACCCCGAGCGACACCGAATGTGACGGTACGAACAGTCGCCAACACAGCGCGCGTTGCCGGGTTCCGATACTCCAGCCATTACTCAACGCATTCCTGGGACCAACGCTCCAAACTATTCCCAGGCGTGAAACGCGTTCACGATGCGCTCCGGCAAGGCGCGGGGCCGGACGACGATGATATCGAAGCGCAGGGTGTAAAAGCCAGCCTTGGGGTGTTCCGCAACGAAGATCTTCGCGGCTCGGGTGATGCGTTTCTGGCTGGCGGGCGTAACGGCTTCCAGCGCGGCCTGCCGAGACTTGCGGGCTTTCACCTCGATGAAGGCGACCGTCTTGCGGCGTTTGGCGATGAGATCGATCTCGCCGGCCTTTGTCTTGTAGCGACGCTTGAGAATGCGCCAGCCGGTGAGGCGCAGGTACCAGGCGGCAAGAGTCTCGGCGGAAAGGCCCAAAGCGTGCGCCCGGCGGCGCCGGTCCGTTTCTGCAGGCAACTTTTCGGAACCGCCCGGGGCGCGTGCCATCAGGCTTCTTCCGCTTTCAGTTCGAGCGCGCGCTTGTAAACCTCGTTGCGGTCAAGCCCCGTCGCCTTGGAGATCTTTTTCGCAGCGGCACTGACTGGCATCTCGGTGAGGGCCTCGCTCAACAAGGCGTCCAGATCGTCCGCCTCGGCCTCGGGCCTGTCTTCCGGCGGGCCGACCAGAATGACGATCTCGCCCTTGACCTGCTGGCCGTCAAAGCGGGCACTCAGCTCTTCCAGCGTGCCACGCTCGAAGGTCTCGAAACGCTTGGTCAGCTCCCGCGCGACGACGGCTTCCCGGTCGGCTCCGAGCAGCTCGGCCATCAGCGCCAAGGTGGCGGCGGTGCGGTGGGGAGATTCAAAGAAAACCAGTGTTGCCGGCACCTTGGCCAGGTCTTGCAGCCGCCGGGACTTCGGCCCACCCTTTTGCGGCAGAAAGCCAGCAAAGAGCACCGTGTCGCTCGGCAGGCCTGCCGCCACAAGCCCGGCCAGAGGCGCCGAAGCGCCGGGGATCGGGATGACCTTATAGCCTTCTGCGACCACATTACGCACCAGCCGGTATCCCGGGTCGGAGACCAGCGGCGTTCCCGCGTCGGACACCAGCGCCACGGCACGGCCATCGGCCAGGGCTTCCAGGATCTTCGGCCGCTGCTTGTCGGCGTTGTGCTCGTGATAGGGAAGAAGAGGCGTTTTGAGTGAAAACCGCTGGGTGAGCGTTGCCGTGACCCGTGTATCCTCGCAAGCGATAACGCTTGCCGCTGCAAGGGTTTCCAGCGCCCGGACGGTGATGTCGCCGAGATTGCCGATGGGCGTCGAGACGATATAAAGTGCCGGCTCCAGATTGGGCGCGGTGAAGACATGTTCGGAGAGGCTGTAGCGGTTCCTGTCCGCAGCCGGCCCGGCTGTTTCCTTGACCATGTCGCCTTCCCTTTTGTCTGCCGCGAATTGCCGTTTCGGTCCCGCTTACGCCCTTGCGCTAGCCTTTCAGTACAACCGATGCAAGGCAAATCCACCGTTGATCGGGCTGATATGCCATTGAAAGGCCACTAAATCTTTACAGGCCTGTAGCGAATACGTAAGTCTTTCCCAAAGGGTGAACCAACAAATATGGCAAGTGCAAGACGGGGCGACATCGTGCAACAGCACAGACGTGTTTTCTTGAAAACGGCGCTGGCTGGAGCCAGCACGATGCTGCTGGGCGGCTGCATGGGGTCCACACTCGGCTCGCTTCCGGGTGATCAGATCCAGCCCACGCCCCAGCCGCAACCGACCGGCGAAATCATCGGCACGGGCGGGGTCCGCATCGGACTGCTGCTGCCGCTGGCAAGCTCAGGCGGCAATGCATCCATCGGCACGGTTTTCAAGAATTCCGCCTCACTGGCCCTGCAGAACTTCCCGAGCGCGGATGTGCAATTGCTGGTGAAGGATACCGGCGGCACGGCCGAAGGTGGACGCGCGGCAGCGCAGGCGGCCATTTCGGAAGGCGCGGAACTGATCCTGGGTCCCGTGTTCTCCCCCGCAGTCTCCGGCGCGGCCCAGGCCGCGCGAGCCACAGGCGTTCCCGTCATCGCGTTTTCGACAGACACATCTGTTGCGTCCCGGGGCGTTTATCTGCTCAGCTTCCTGCCTGAAAGCGACGTGAAACGGGTTGTCGGCTATGCCAACAGCCAGAAGAGACATTCCTACACGGCGCTGATCCCCGAAGGCTCCTACGGCGCCATCGTCGAGGCCGCGTTCCGCCAGGAAGTCGGCCGGGGCGGCGGCCGGATCGCGTCGATCCAGCGCTATTCCATGAACGGTTCGGACACGTCCGATCTCGTCGCCAAGACAGCCGCACTCAAATCCGTGCTGAACAATGCCGACGCCCTGTTCGTTCCGGCTGGTGGCGCCGTGCCTGCGGCGGTCGTGCAGACCCTGGTCAGCCAGGGCGCCAATATGGGCAATGTGAAACTGCTTGGCACCGGACAGTGGGATTCACCCCAGGTGAAGAACAACCCGGTGCTTGCCGGTGCCTGGTTTGCCGGACCGGAAGACAAAGGCTTTCTGGCGTTCGCCCAACGGTACCAGAGCACATACGGCGCCGTGCCGCCGCGCAACGCCAGCCTGGTGTATGACGGCGTCACCCTGGCTGCCGGCCTGATCCGCTCCGCCGGGCAGCAGCGGTTCCAGCAGAGCATCATCACCAATCGTGACGGCTTCATCGGCATTGACGGATTGTTCCGCTTCCAATCCAATGGCCTCAACCAGCGGGGCCTTGCCGTCTATCAGATTACCGGGCAGGGCACACAGGTGATTTCTCCGGCGCCGCGGGATTTCCGCACCGGATTCTGATCTTTTCCGCCGACACCCTAGGAGTGCTGAGTTAAGATGCTGAGCGGCAAACAGATCGTCCTGATCATCAGTGGCGGCATCGCCGCCTACAAGTCTCTCGACCTGATCCGGAGGCTGAAGGAACGCGGCGCACGGGTGATCCCGGTGATGACCAAGGGCGCGCAGGAATTCATCACGCCGTTGGCTGCCGGTGCCCTGGCGGCGGAACCCGTCTTCACCGATCTGTTCGACCGGCAGGCCGAACACGATGTCGGCCACATCCGCCTGGCCCGCGACCACGACCTGATCCTGATTGCCCCCGCCACTGCCGATCTGATGGCCAAGATGGCCCACGGCATCGCTGACGACCTGGCGACCGCCGTGCTTCTGGCAACCGACAAGCCCGTGCTGATTGCTCCTGCCATGAACCCGAAGATGTGGCAGCACGAGGCCACGAAGCGCAACCGGACAATTCTCAAGGCGCGCGGCATTGCCTTTTGCGGCCCGGCAGCCGGCGAGATGGCGGAAAAGGGCGAGGCCGGTACCGGCCGGATGAGCGAACCGCAGGAGATCGTTGCCGCCGCCGAGGCGGTGCTGCGGGATGAGGCGATCAAGGCGGGCAGCCTGCCGCTTGCCGGAAAGCATGTTCTGATCACTTCCGGCCCGACCCATGAGCCGATTGACCCCGTCCGCTATATCGCCAACCGGTCTTCCGGAAAGCAGGGCCACGCGCTGGCAAGGGCCGCCTATGAGGCCGGGGCGCGTGTGACGCTGGTGTCCGGCCCGGTGACCCTGCCGGACCCGGCCAATGTCACCGTCATCCACGTCGAATCAGCGTCCGCGATGCTGAAGGCGGTTGAAAGCAACCTGCCGGCGGATATCGCCATCATGGCAGCGGCCGTCGCCGACTGGCGTGTTGCCTGCGAGGGTGCCCAGAAGATCAAGAAGGACGGCAGTGGCAAGCCGCCCGCGCTGGAGCTGACGGAGAACCCGGACATTCTGGCAACCGTCGGCCATCACGCTGAGCTGAGACCGACGTTGCTGATCGGCTTTGCCGCCGAAACGCAGAACCTGATCGACAACGCCCGTGGCAAGCTGGAACGCAAGAAGGCGGACTGGATCATCGCGAACGACGTCAGCCCGCAGACCGGTATTATGGGCGGCGACGCCAACACCATCCGCGTCGTCAGCCGTGACGGCGTCGAAGACTGGCCGGAACTGGACAAGGGCGAGGTTGCCCGCCGGATCATCGCCCGCGCAGCCGAGACGCTCGGCTCGGACTGACCCGGTTCAGACAATTCAACAAAAGAGCCAGGGTGAAGGACCGGTGCTTTTGCCCGGCAGACTTTCTGCTTTGCTTCACCGAAAGCGTTCTGCAGGCCTTAGCCCCTGCCAGAACAGGGGCGGTCGATAGGCATTGTCAGGCCGCGAAGCGGAAGTAGCTCATGCTGAGGGAGCCATACTCGTAGCTTCTATGGAGAAGCTGGGCCTTTGCGTCCATTCCACCGGCACCAAAGGCAAAGAACAGTGGCAGAAGGTGCTCGTCCGTCGGGTGGTTGCGGCGAAAATTGGGAGCGCTCCCGATATCGTTGAAATATCCGATCGATCCGGACTCCAGTCCGGTATCCAACCATCGGTCGAAATCCACGGCCCAATCCGGCGTTACTGAGCCCTGCGGTCCGATTTCACGCAGGTTATGCGTGGTGCTGCCGGAGCCTGCCAGCAACACACCCTTGTCCTTGAGCGGCGCTAGTGCCTGGCCGAGGGCATAAACGGATGCAGGCGTGCTGCCATCGGGCAGCGACATGGCGATCACCGGAATGTCCGCATCCGGATAGGCGAGCGACAGCGGCACCCAGGCACCGTGATCCAGCCCCCAGTGGCTGTCGAGTTCCACATCGTATCCGGCAGCTTCCAGGAGGCGCGCGGCTTCGTCGACGTGATCCACATCGGCGTTTGCGGGATAGGAGATTTCATAGAGAGGACGCGGGAAGCCGCGGAAGTCATGATAGGTCCGCAGCGGCCCTGGGGCCGAGAGTTTCAGACCATCAGTTTCCCAATGCGCGGAGAGGATCAGGATTGCCTTCGGGCGCGGCTGGCTGGCGGCAAAACTTTTCAAAAACCGGCTGGCAGCCGTGTCTTCCAGTGCCAGGGTTGGCGCGCCATGGGCGAAGAAGACAGGCGAGATGCTGCTTGGCGTAGCCGTCATGGGAGCACTCCTCGGTAGGATTGGTTGTCCCTTGGAGGATAAGCCTTTCGGCCAGAAGGATTAGACCAGAAACAAAAGAAGGCTCGTTCAACTCATGTAAACAATCCGCTTTTCCGGATCCAACTGTTCAGGCATGCCGCTTCCGCGAAGGGAAGCGGCATGCCTGTTTCCGGTCCGGCTTTGAGGCAGGTTTCAAGCAAGCTTTGAGGTCACTTCTGAACCCGCCTGCTGGCCGGTTACCTGTAACCCAGGTTGATGAGCTGGACGCGGCGGTTGACGGCTGCATCCGGATTGGACGGATCGCGCAGCTGCTCCTCACCGAGACCGACGGCAAAAAGATATTCACCCGGAACGCGGAAGGTGGTCACCAGCGCCTCACGCACGGCCTGTGCCCGCTTCAGCGAGAGTTCCAGATTGTATTCACGCGCACCCTTGGCGTCCGTATGACCGACGATGAAGAAGGTCTGACCCTGCAGATAAGGGGTGTGCAGGGCGTCCGCGATCAGGCCCACGGTCTCATAGGATTCCGGACGAATGCGGGCGCTGTCGAAATCGAAGGTGATTTCCACGTTGAACTGGCGCAGGGAGGCCAGCTTGTCAGCAAGCGGCAGGGTGTTGGGCGCATTCGCGCCCGGATATTTCTGGATGTTCTCCAGCGCGGCCTGCTGCAGTTCATCGGCCGTCAGGTCAACCTTCTGCTGCGCCCCTTGCAGGGAGTTGATGATTTCATTGCGGCTCAGCTTGGTCTGGGCGGCAAGGCCAGAAGCGGACACCGCAAGAAAGGCAGCCGATAAACCGGCCAGAAGCAACTTGTTCATGAAAATATCTCCCGGTGCCGAGTTAGCGGTATCCGGCCAGGTCGATGGCCGTGTTGCATTTTTCGCTGACGGAGGGTTGGGCCTTGAGCAGGCAGCGCAGCAGGTGACCGGCGCCGGCCTTGACGCCCTTGCAATATTGCGCGGCGTCCCGCTGGCACAGTTTGGGCGCTTCCGCCTGAGCAGCCAGCCGAGCCTGAATCAGTGAAATCACGACCAGACGGTCCGAATTGCATTTTGCCGAAAGCTTGGACTGGTTCTTTTCAAGACACTGGGTGATGCCGTTGTTCGCGAGTGTCGCGGACTTGCAATAGGATTCGATGTCCTTGCCACAGCTTGCAGCCAGGATCTTGATGGCGTCGGCATAGCCGACCGTCTGGGCGAAGGCTGCCGGTGCCGCAACCAGCATCAGTCCGGTGGTAAATGCAAAAATCAATCGTCTCATGTTGCCACTCTCCCAATCGCTGGCAAGTTACGATGCGTTAGAGTGTTTCAGTTGCGGATTACGACTGCAAGTAGATATCTGATTTTTATGCGAAGTTCCGTGTCCGCTCGCCAGCCTTGACAGGGACCGGCGAATATCGTCACTCGCCAGCAACACTCACTGCCGGACACTTTCGATGCCTGTTACCCTGCAACTGAAGCGACTGGAGCATGGTCGCGATCTGCCACTGCCCACCTATCAGTCGGTCCTGGCCGCCGGGCTTGATCTTCTGGCCGCCGTCGACGGCCCGATAACCCTCGCACCCGGTGCCCGCGCCCTGGTGCCGACAGGTCTCGCCATGGCCCTGCCCGCTGGCTATGAAGCCCAGGTCCGCCCGCGTTCCGGCCTTGCCGCCAAGCACGGTGTCACCGTTCTGAACACGCCCGGCACAATCGATGCGGACTACCGGGGTGAGGTGAAGGTGATCCTGATCAACCTCGGCGAGGACCCTTTTAAGATTTCACGCGGAGACCGGATCGCCCAGATGGTGATTGCACCCGTGCTGCAAGCGGACCTCGTTGAAGTCGAGGTTCTCCCGGAAACCGAACGCGGCACCGGCGGCTTCGGTTCGACGGGCCGCTCATGATGATGAGCCTCGTCATATTCGATTGCGACGGCGTGCTTGTCGACACCGAACGCGTGACCAACGCCAATATGGCCGCGATCGTTACCGAACTTGGCGTTCCGATGACCGGGCCGGACTGCCAGCGCCGGTTCATGGGCCGGACACTGGAAGACGTCCAGTCAATGATCGAGGACTTGACCGGCAAGGTGCTGCCTGCTGACTGGCCAGACCAGGTGCGGCTGCGCGACCTTGAGAGCTTCAAGGCCGGTGTTCCGGCGATTGAAGGCGTTGCCGATGTGCTGGATGACCTTGACCGGCGCGGCGTTGCCTATTGCGTCGGCTCTTCCGGCAAATACCAGAAGATGCGCACGACGCTCGGCAGCTCCGGTCTGCTGCCCCGGCTGGAAGGCCGGCTCTTTTCCGCGCAGGACTGCGAGCGTGGCAAACCTGCGCCGGACGTGTTTCTGCTGGCGGCGCGCACCATGGGCCACGCACCGGAAGCCTGTACTGTGATCGAAGACAGCCTGCCCGGCGTTCTGGCGGCCCGGGCAGCCGGCATGCGCGTTTATGCCTTTGTCGAGGATCCGACCTGCGACCGCAAGGCGATGCAGGATGCGGGGGCTATCCTGTTCGAGGCGATGGCGGATCTGCCGGACATGCTCTTTTCCAAGAGCTGAAGCTTTTCTGGAAAAAGGTTCTACCGGCAGGTTCGCAAAGGCGCTTTCGGACCCTTATAACTTGTCGGAACCCGTACTATCTTATCGCAAGAATAGTGGAACGATGCCGGCGGAAGAAGATCCGGCCAACCTGGGAGACCTGCCATGACGATCAAGACCAGCGGTCGCGGAAAAATCTATTCCTCCATCACCGAGACCATCGGCGATACACCGATCGTCCGGCTGGACCGGCTGGCGAAGGCGCATGGGGTCAAGGGCAATCTCCTGGCGAAGCTGGAATTCTTCAACCCGATTTCCAGCGTCAAGGACCGGATCGGTGTTGCCATGATCGAGGCAATGGAAAAGGCTGGCCAGATCGTGCCGGGCAAGACAACGCTTGTTGAGCCGACCTCCGGCAACACCGGCATTGCGCTGGCGTTTGTCGCCGCCGCCAAGGGCTACCGGCTTATTCTGGTGATGCCGGAAACCATGTCCGTGGAACGCCGCAAGATGTTCAAGATCCTGGGTGCGGAACTGGAACTGACCGAAGGGCCGAAAGGCATGAAGGGCGCCATCGCCCGCGCCGAGGAACTGATCAGCGAAATCGACGGTGCGGTGATGCCGCAGCAGTTTGAAAACGCAGCCAACCCGGAAATTCACCGCAACACCACCGCCGAAGAAATCTGGAACGACACCGATGGCGCCGTGGACGTGTTCGTCTCCGGCATCGGCACCGGCGGCACCATCACCGGTGTTTCCCAGGTGCTCAAAGACCGCAAGCCTGGCATTCATGTGGTTGCCGTAGAACCGGCCGACAGCCCGATCCTGTCTGGTGGAGAGCCCGGCCCGCACAAGATCCAGGGCATCGGCGCGGGTTTCGTGCCGGGCGTGCTGGACACCTCCGTCTACGATGAAGTTCAGACGGTCGCCAACGAAGACGCCTTTGCCATGGCGCGCGAAGTGGCCAAGACGGAAGGCGTGCCGGTGGGCATTTCCTCCGGCGCCGCACTCACGGCCGCTATCCGCGTCGGTCAGCGCGAAGGCATGGAAGGCAAGAACATCGTGGTGATCATCCCGTCCTTTGCCGAGCGTTACCTCTCCACTGCGCTGTTCGAAGGCCTCTGAGCGCCCTATCCCGCATTTTCACCCCGCCGGCTGCAGCAAACCCGCCGGCGGGGTTTTTCATGCCTTGCGGTGATGCAGGACCCTGCCGATGGTGTTCATCAGAACCTGTGCGGCGAGAATGCTTGTGGAGCCCGTCGGGTCGTAGTCCGGCGCGACCTCCACCAGATCGATGCCGACGATGTCCCCCTGCCTTGCCAGACCATCGAGCAGCTCCAGCACTTCATAATAGAGAAATCCGCCGTGACTTGGCGTGCCCGTGCCCGGTGCGATGGACGGGTCGAAAGCGTCGATATCAAGTGTCAGGTAATAGCGTTTACCAGCCGGTATCCGCGCCAGAAGGGCCTCGGTGCCAAGCTTGCGGGCGTGGCGCACGGACAGAATGTCCGAGCCCATCCGGCGGGCGTCTTCATAGCCATCGCGCGAGGTGGAGGACACATTCCGGATGCCGATCTGGGTCAGGCCGGTGACATAAGGCTTTTCCGCCGCGCGGCGCATCGGGTTGCCATGGCCGTAGCGAACGCCATGACGTTCGTCGACGAAATCCAGATGCGCATCGATCTGAACAACGTGGATCGGGTCCTGGCCGTCAAAGGCGTTGATGCAGGGAATGTTGACCGAATGATCGCCGCCCAGCACCACAGGCAAGGCGCCAGCCTCCAGGATCTTGCGCACGCCATATTCGATACGCTTATGGCTTTCGATCGTATCCGTATGCACGATATCGGCATCGCCCAGATCGACAATGCGGGTCGTTTCCGCCGGCAGATAGGTGATGTCGTCCTCGAAATCATAAGCACCCGCATGGCCAAAGGAAAACAGCGTCGAAGCCTCCCGGATCGCGCGCGGGCCCATGCGTGCGCCCGACCGCCACTGGGTACCGAAATCGAACGGCGCGCCCAGAACAGCGACATCCGCATCGATGGCGTCCCAGTCCGGCTGATAGGGAGACTTACCGAAAGTGCAGATGCCGACAAAGGGCAGGTTCAACCGCCCGCTTTCATAACCGTGTGAGGACATTCAAAGGCTCCTGTTGGGGTCCGGCCGACTAGAGCATCATTGTGGGAGAGGGGAAAGAGCGGGTTGAGGCTAACAAATAAAACGACTGCCTCTCTTGTGGAGCCAAGACATCTGCGGAACGCCCTGGTGTCACCCCGTGCGAACGAAGTGAGACCCGGGGCCTGCTCATGCCCGGAGCGCGGAGTTCGAAGCACTCGCCTTGCCAAATCATCCCGGCGTCAGCACGCGGTTGCGCGCGTGGACCCCGGACCTGCGCTTCGCTAGTCCGGGGTGACACTGTGCGGATCTGGCTCTGAACCTGGCTGAACTGCCTAAACCTGCTTCTCCATGCGTGTCGCGGAGGAAAAGCCGAACAGGAGTTCAAGAAACCCTGTCTTTTCCTCTCCAACCGCCGTGAAGCCCGAGCGCTCGTAAAGAGCCTTTGCCCTGGGGTTGGTATCAATCACGTCCAGTCGCACGCGGGAGAGCGACCGCCTGCGCGCTTCTTCGGCGATGGCGTTCAGCAAGGTGCCGCCGATACCTCGGCCGCGGGCGCTTTCGGCAACAAAGATACCGTCCATCAGCAGGCAGTCCGGCTCGATCTTTCGTTCCAGAACCTCCACAAAGACACCGCGGAGCAGGCCGCCGCACTGGCCGTAGACAGCCGTCATGTCGTCAAGGTTGCCGGCGGCAAACGAACCGTCGGCAGTCTTGTAGCCGGCCAGACCCAGAAGCTGGCCTTCCCGGTCGAGGGCGCTGATGGCAAAGGCCGGATCGAGAATGCGCTCGATCAGCCGGAGCGCCTTTTCCTTCGGAGCCAGCACTTTGCCGAGCTTGCCGGAAAAGGCTTCCCAGAACAGGCGGGCAGCAGCCGGCCGCTGGTCCTCCGGGAACCCGGAAGAGATGAGAATGTCGGGCGGCATGGCAGGATCAGCGGATGAAGACTGCGGTCCCGGTGGCGCTGACCATCAGCATGGAGCCGTTCTGACCGACGGTTTCATAGTCGAGATCGACGCCGATCACAGCATTGGCGCCCATGCCCTGAGCCTGCTGGCACATTTCGTCGATGGCAATCTTGCGCGCCTTGCCGAGTTCTTCCTCGTAAGCGCCGGAGCGGCCACCGACAATGTCGCGAATGCCGGCAAAGAAGTCCTTGAAGATGTTCGCGCCGAGGATCGCCTCGCCCGTCACCAGACCCTTGTAGTCCAGATCCCTGCCCTGAATGGTGTTGGTAGTGGTGACCAGCATGCGGTGTCTCCCTTTTGAACCGATGTTCGAGACATGGGTTCGTCCTCGTGGATTTGCAAGAAACAGCGGGACTGGAAGCTTTTAGCCGGCAACAAGCCTTGCCATCACCCGCAGCAGCGCCTCGCCTTCTTCTTCCGTACCGACGGAAATGCGCAGCCAGTTGTCGATGCGGTCCTTGTTGAAGTGGCGGACCAGAATGCCTTCGTCCCTGAGCCCGGTCAGGAGCTCCCGCGCGGCGCGTGTTTCGTGCGACACGAACAGGAAGTTGGCCGCCGAAGGCAACACCTTGAAGCCGAGAGAACGTAGCCCGTCCGCCATCCTCTGCCGCTCCGCGATCACCAGGCGCCGAGTTTCCTCGAACCAGTCCGTGTCCTGCCAGGACGCTTCGGCACCGGCAAGCGCCAGACGGTCGAGCGGGTAGGAATTGAAGCTGTCCTTGATCCGCTGCAGGGCTTCGATCAGGTGCGGCTGGCCAAGAGCGAACCCGACGCGCAGCCCTGCAAGGCCGCGCGATTTGGAAAAGGTCTGGACCACCAGAAGATTGTCGAATTCGGAAACCAGACCAGCGGCACTCTCGGCGCCGAAATCGACATAGGCTTCGTCGACCAGCACGACTACATCCGGATTTTGTTCCAGAACGCTCCGCACCGTCGCAAGATCAAGGGCAATACCGGTCGGCGCGTTCGGATTGGCAAGCACGATGCCGCCGCAAGGCCCGCAGAGGCTGGCCGGATCGATCCGGAAATAGCCGTCGAGCGCAACAGTCCGGTGAGAAATGCCGAAAAGCGCGCAATAGGTCTTGTAGAAACTGTAGGTGATATCGGGGAACAGCAGCTCGTCCTTGCCGCTGAAAAAGCCATGGAAGGCATGAGCCAGGATTTCGTCCGAGCCATTCCCGGCAAAGACATGATCCGAGCTCAAGCCGAAGCTGGCGGCGATCGTTGCCCGCAAGGCAGCGGCGGTGGGATCCGGATAAAGCCTCAGGCTGTCTTCTGTTGCCGCACGGATGGCCCCGAGCGCAATCGGCGAGGGGCCGAAGGGGTGCTCGTTGGTGTTCAGCTTGATAAAGCTGCGGTCCTTCGGCTGCTCGCCCGGCGTATAGGGCACCAGTTTGCTGACGATGGGGCTCCAGAACCTGCTCATGGACCGTATCCTGACGGAAATTGCTGCGATTTTTCGCACAATAGGCGCCAGGCCTCTCCGGTCAAAGGGATTTTGGCATTGCTCCTGTCCGGTGTTGCCGATGTTCTGAGACGCACAAAGACCGGTCCACATGGGGCAGGAAAGTTTCAGGCTTTCGGTGGGGCAGGGAGGGCGCTGTTCCAGGGGCTCTCCGTGCAAAGGGAATGGTGGCCGCTTTCAAAGCAATTCTGTCACCAACATCACCATCCTCACCAATGTCATCCCGGCCAAGCGAAGCGCGAGCTGGGATCGGGGGGCCGGAACGTCTCGATATGAACGCCAACCTGTTGCAGCCACCCGTTGGCGGTTCCCCGGTCCCGGATCTTCGCTGCGCTACGTCCGGGATGACGATGGTGAGGGGGTGGTGAAGACGGAAAAAGCCGGGGAGACATTTTCCTCGGCTCTTCCATTTGGTCAGGTCCTGTCCGCGTTTCCGGTCAGGACAGGTGATGCACCTGCTGAAGGCCGTAGACCGGCGTCGGCAAGCCTTCCATCCGCGCTTTCAACTGAAGTGCCAGATACTGGGAATAGTGGCGGGACTGGTGCAGGTTGCCGCCGTGAAACCAGAGCGCTTCCTGCTGGGTCGGCTTCCACATGTTGCGCTGTTCGCCTTCCCAGGGGCCGGGGTCCTTGGTGGTGTCCGAGCCAAGCCCCCAGACCTTGCCGACCTTGTCGGCCATCTCCTGACCCATCAGATCGGCGACCCAGCCGTTCATCGACCCATAGCCGGTGGCATAGACGATCAGATCCGCTTCCAGCTTCGTGCCATCGTCCAGAATGACGCCGTCTTCAACGATTTCAGACACCTGACCGCGCTTCAGCTTGACCTCGCCGTCGATGATCAACTGGCTCGCACCGATATCAATGTAGTAGCCGGAGCCCCTGCGCAGATATTTCATGAAGAGGCCGCTTTCATCGTCGCCCCAGTCCAGCCAGAACCCGGCTTTCTCCAGCCCTTCATAGAAGTCCGCATCGCGCTTTTTCATCTCCGCGTAAGCGGGGATCTGGAACTCATGCATGATCCTGTAGGGCAGCGAGGCGAAGATGAGATCCGCCTTTTCCGTCGTCACGCCGGAGCGAACCGCCTCTTCGGAATAAAGCGCGCCGAGGCCGACGTCCATCAAGGTGTCGGAGCGCACGATATGGGTGGAGGACCGCTGCACCATGGTGACGTCGACGTCGTTTTCCCAAAGCGCCGCGCAGATGTCGTGTGCCGAATTGTTGGACCCGACCACAACCGCCTTCTTGCCGCGATACCTGTCCGGCCCCGGATGTTTGGACGAATGGTGCTGATCGCCCTTGAAGGTGTCCATGCCCGGGAAGTTCGGCACATTCGCCTTGCCCGACATGCCGGTTGCCATGACAAGCTGTTTCGGCTTCAGCACCACTTCTTCGCCGTCGCGATCCACGACGACGGTCCATTCCTTCTTCGCCTCATCATAGGTGGCCGATTTGGCGACGGTGTTGGTCCAGTAGTTCAGCTCCATCACCTTCGTGTACATCTCCAGCCAGTCGCCGATCTTGTCCTTGGGGCTGAAGATGGGCCAGTTTTCCGGAAACTTGATGTATGGCAGGTGGTCGTACCAGACGGGATCATGCAGGCAGAGGGACTTGTAGCGGTTGCGCCAGCTGTCGCCGGGCCGCGCGTTCTTTTCCACGATGATGGTCGGCACGCCGAGTTGCCGCAGGCGCGCGCCAAGCGCGATGCCGCCCTGTCCGCCACCGATGATCAGGCAATAGGGCTGGGTCTTGTAACCGAGTTCCGCAAGTTCGCGCTCGCGCTCCTCCTTCCAGCTGGTGCGGTGCTTGCTGGCACCGTGCTTGGCCCCCAGCGGCCGGTTGAACCCCTTCGGCTCCTCATGGCCTTTGAGCTCCGACATGGTGGTCAGCAGGGTCCAGATCTTGCCGCCCTTCAGCCGGATCAGGCCGAAGCAGCGAGCCCGTTCCGTATCGAACTGGATCCAGGCGGTGACGACATCACCCTCCTTCGTCGGGATCTCGCCTTCAGCGATCCGCCAGTTGCCAGGCCCGGTAGACGCCAGCTGTTTCTCCAGCATGTCGCGGACCTGATCCTTGCCCTCGACGGTCTTGATGTTCCAGGTAAAGGCTATCAGGTCGCGCCAGTAGCAGTCGTCCAGAAACATGTCTGTTGCCGCATCGATCTTGCCGTCTTCCAGCGCCTTGCCGAAGGTGTTGAGAAAAGTCTCGGTCTCGTGGACCAATGGTTTGTCGAGCATTCCAGTTCCTCCCTGTTTATGGAGGAAACAATGCAGAGCGACCCTGCGTTTTTCCATGGAACGCGCATCAATTGAGCACGCAACCGGGCAGAAACTTCGTTTCCTGTTGCGCACGCAACAGAACGCAACACGTGATCATGCGCGCAGCTTGGGCTGCGGCTCCAGACCGAGTGAGCGCATCCGCCGCAACACCGTCGACCGGTTGACGCCAAGCCTTCGGGCCGCCTGGGACATGTTCCAGCCACAGGCGTCCAGAAGCGCTTCCAGATCCTGTTTCGGGTCAGTTTCGACACGTCCGGACAGCGTCGCCGGCGGCAGATCGGGAAGATCGATCACATCGGTTTCGGCAAGCGCGGTCGCGACATCCAGCAAGGTGGCAAGTTCGCGGATGTTGCCCGGCCAGTGCCGGCTGCCAAGTTCGGCCCGTGCTGCGGGTGACAGGCGTAGGTCCCGCGGAGAGCGCCGCAGCAAGCGGTCGACCAGCCAGTCGAAATCCTGCCGGTGCCGCAGTGGCGGGATCCGCAGGACCGAACCGGCAACTCTGAAATAGAGTTCGGGCCGCAACGCGCGGATGCTTGTGGACCCCGCCGGGTCCTGACGCGTCGTTGCCACAACGCGAAGATCGGTGCGGTGTTCCAGCAGGGCGAGCAAGGCGGCTTGACCGGCCTTGTCGAGGTCTTCTATCCCGCGCAGAAACAACGTCCCGGCGGCGGCATCAAACAGCGCGCCGACCTTTTCCGGCTTCAAGGCCGAGCAGCACAGCGCGTGGAACGGACGGTCGGCAGGGCCGAGGACGTGAATGGCCCTTGCCAGATATTCCTTTCCCGTTCCGGTTTCACCTGACAGGAGGATCGGAACCTGTGTGGGTGCGAGCCGGGAAACTTTCGACACCACCTGCAACAGCGCCGCGTCCTGTCCGCAGATCCCACGCAACGGCGTGGGCAAAGCACCGGAGACAGGGGTGCGGGCCATGCGGGCTGCCTGCGGCGCAATGGCATGGCCATATAGCCCGCCGCCGTCGCGCCGGCGCAGAACCCGGTCTTCCGCAGGGCGGCCGCGCATCAGCGACGGCAGATCGTCAACATCGAGATCCAGATAACTGTCGATCCGGCTGCCGATCAGGTCGGCAGAGCCGGAAGGGGCGAGACACGCGAGCGCCCCGTGCGTCATGCCCGTTATCCGTCCGCTATCATCCAGGGCGATGGCGGCTTCCGGATCGACTTCCAGAAACTCCGGTGACGTTGAAAACCGCAGGACCCATTCCTTGCGCGTGGTCGCCATGAGGTTGGCCATCTCGACCCGGCGAGTGGAGGCCTTCACCAGGTTCATCGCCAGGTTCTGGCTCGATTTCGGGCTCGGTGACCGCAGCAGGGAAATATCCAGAACCGCCGCCAGCTTGCCGCAAGTGTCGTAGATCGGCGCAGCCGTGCAGGAGAGCGGCGTGTGCGACAGCCCGAAGTGGTCGCTCTGGTGGATCGTCACGGCCTCCCCCGTCACGATACAGGAGCCAACGCCGCAGGTTCCGGCCAGATCCTCCGACCAGTCGGAGCCGAGATAAAGCCCCGCCTGCCGAAGATCGTCCTCGAACCGCGGATCGCCGAAGAAATCGACACACACGCCTTTGGCATCGGCCAGCAGCAACACATAGTTCTGCCCGGCAACCTGCTTGAACAGGGTGCGCAGTCCGGAGCGGGCTGTCGCGATCAACCGTTCGGATTGTTCCTGATGTTCGCGCAACTGCTGTTCGGTGACGATATGAGCCGGTTCCGGCCGCGTCGGGTCCATGCCGTACGTCTGGACACAACGCCGCCAGCTTTCCGAAACCAGCCCATCCCTGCCGGTCTCGTACCCCTTCAATACGCGGTCTATTTCACTCACATGTTCAAGGTCGCGCATGCCATCCTCCCTTGACATAAGCGCTTCACGATAGCCTTTCGGGCCGGCTTTGCAAATTTTGCCGGTTCAACTTTGCCGCCGGATCCTTTCAAGAAAACAATCCCTGACGAGACGTCAGTCTGGCCAGGGCAACAGCGTGTCCTTGTCGATGGTGAAATTCGCCTTCGGTTTCATGGCGTTGGCGGCAACGTTGAGGTCAACGATATCCTGGAACGTCGATGTCGCCGCGATTTCCGCCATTCCGTAGTCGGTGAAGACACCGGGACCGAAGACGTTCTTGGCCAGAAGCGGATTGGTGAGCGCCTGGGAGAAGGCGTCGGACCCGACCATGGCCAGAAGCAGGGGTGGCAGGGGCCGCGTCCGCATCTGGTCTTCGGCCAGAAGCCCGATGGGCAGATCCACCCGGTCGATGCCGCGCACGCCGTTCCAGTCCGGATAAAGCGCTTCCAGTTCTCCCGCAAGACGGGTGTCGCCGCCCGTCAGTTCCAGGAAACTGTCATAGGGGCGCAGTTTCCAGGAGGCGCGGTAAGCGTTGAAGGGTGCGAGACGGAACCTGCGGGCAAACTCCAGCGTGCGCTCTTCCGCGCCCTGAAGGAAGAACGGCGTGTTGTGCAAGGTCAACTTGCCGGCCCGCTGGCGCGCCGCCGCATCAATGACCGTCTCGACGCCATGTTTTTCGATGATCGTGTTGTTGAAGCGGAATTCCTCGTTTTCCAGCTTCCTGCCGTGAAACAGAAACTGGTCCGGCACCATGGGGTGCCAGCGATAGAGCAGGTCAAACTCCAGCGCGATGCGGTTGGTGCGATACCAGAGGCGCTTGTCCGCATCGCCCGGCTCCACGAATATCCTGAACGGCGAATTGGCCAGGTGGTTGATATAGTCCTCGATGATGACCTTGAGCAGCTTGACGATGTTGATGTTGCGGGCAGTTTCGAACACCCTGTCCGGACCGAAATGCGGGTTCCTTTTGCCGATCTCGTGAGCAAGTCGATTGTGCTCGCGCAGGAAAATCGTGTTGAGCGCGCTGTAGAGGATGGTTGAATTGGCCCGTTCCAGACCGGCGGCATAGTGGCACTTCCAGCGCTCGGGCACGACGGCCCAATCACCTATGCCGGCCAGAAGGTACCGGAGTTTTTTTGCCGTTCCCCATTCGGGATCCGGTCCGAGAAAGGTCGTCGCCCACATGGGCATGAAGTGAATTCCGGCAAATTCGCTTTTTACTTCCAGGTCCGGGCCAACAAGCAGTGGTGGCAGCTCGCCGACCGGCGTCTGCCGAGATTTGAGAAAGGCGCCCTGCCGCAGGAAAAAGGTGGTCTGCTCGCCCAGGCCATAGATCTGGCAGAGATCGATTTCGTGATTGGAGGTGTTCATCCGCTTGTTCAGCGGATGGGTGCGCAGGAAGCTGTCGGTGAACCACTGGGCGAAAAAGCAGAACAACGCACTGGTGTCGCTTTCGACCATCGTGGTGCGCTTGTAAAGTTCCGCCACCTTCGGCACGTCCGGAAGGGCGTCGACGAACGCCTGATCGACCGGGGGCAGATGACGGCCGGTGTAGCGGCGATCGACCAGACCGGGCCAGCTTGCAAAGGTGCTGGTGGTCTTTTCCGGATCAATTGGTCCCGCAACACTTTCAACATGCGTTTCGGAATCGTAAGGCGTCCAGAGGGAAAGCGGCAGCGGACGGCCGGGAGGAGCGCTTGATATGCCGTTGATCACGAGCCGGTTGAGAGCCCGGCTGAGCGGACCGCAGCGTTTGACCAGGCGGACGAGCGCCGGAAAGGCCTCCGCCAGTTTCAGCGCCTGCGCGCCGATGAAACCGAGGATCCGCTTGTGCAGCGGCGGGTCCCGCAGGACGTCGCGTTCGGAGCGGGCTCCGAGCTGATCCAGAAACGGCACGAACACGAGGGCATAGACGATGTGCGGCCAGACGTGGTGATGCCAGACATCCTGCAGCACGAAGATGAAGATCACGGCCACGACCACATTGCCGCCGATGAAGATCCAGTAACCGATGCGCAGCCGCCGGTACATCAGCCAGTTGGCATAGGCACCGGCCCCGAGGGCGAGCCCCAGCACCATGTGTACGGGATCGAAATCGTAGCGGAAGAATTCCTCGAAGCCGCGATAGGCCATGATCGTCCCGACAAGCAGGCAGATGATGTCGAGAAACGTTCCCTTGAAGGATGCACTGAGCCTCATGACCGCCCCGGATATTGCTTGGATTTGAGATATTCGATCAGCGCTGATGTCTCGCCGTCCGGCAGACCGGTGCCATAGAGATGCCCGCCGTTGCCATTGCCGGTCAGCCGCGTGTCGAACAGGAAGCCGTCGTCGCAGGCAAAGCCAACGTTCACCGGATCGAAATCCGTGCAGCCGCGATAGAAGGTTTCCGGGCGGTCTTCGGGCGGTGACAGCAGCGCCCGCAGCGTCGGCACGGAGCCGTTGTGCAGATACGGCCCGCGCGCCCAGATGCCGTCCAGCGGCGTGTTGGCATAGCCGTCCGTAGCCCGGTAATGCGAAAACCGCCAAGTGTACCCCTTGCCGACATCGCCGAACCGGCTGACGAAGGCTTCGTCGAAGAGGTCGGCGCGCTCAGGATCTGTCTGAAGCTCTGAAAGCGGCGTGACCTGCCCGAAGCTCTCGCCTCCCGGGTCATGACATGTGCCGCAGCCTTCCCGCTGGTAAATATCGGCGCCTTCCGCCGCCATGTCCGCGTCGACTGGCAAGGGATACGCAGGCGGCGGCAGGTCGTGCAGCCATTCCGCCTGAGCATCGATCAGGCCGCGTTGCAGCAGCCATTCCTTTGCGCCGCCCGCAAGGGCTGCGGAATAGTTGCGCTCGATCAGCGAGTTGTTGTTGCCGTCCCAATGGAACCAGCCCCCCTCGCGGATGCCCTGGTTCCAGACGGCTGGAAAATCGACCGTTCCGACCGCATCATCCTTTTCCGGGCCATAACCCCAGCGTGCGCGCCAGCTATTGCCCGCATCCGTGCGCCCGGGCCCGTGCTGCGGCTTGACTTTCATCCAGTTGAAGGCCGTTGCCAAACCGTCGGACTGGTCCTTGATGCCGGGCACCAGAATGGTGCGCACAAGCAACCGGTCAATGGGCCCGAGCGGCCGCCCTGCCTGGGCTGCGCTTTCGATCACCGCGTCGGCGGTCAACTTGTCGCTGGCGGCGACATAGCCCAGGAAGAGGATGTAGGACTGGACATCGAGTTGTTCGGCAGGCGCGCCCAGCACCAACATGGTGTTGCCGCCCGCGGTGACTTCCGCGCTGTGGCAGGTCGCGCAATTGAAGCCGACCCTCGGCACACCGACCCGCCGGACGCTGAAACCGACCGGCAGTTTCTGTCCCGGCTCTTCGATGAATCCGAAGGTGCGCCAACCGCGCGGCAACTCGTCCTTGAAGATCGTCGGCAGTTCACGCCAGATCATATAGGGAAAACCGTCCCATTCGGCGCCGATGGAGCCGTATTTGAATTCTGCAACCGGATTGGCGAAAGCTTTCGGTGGGCCGGGTTTGATGGTCAGCCGTTTGCCTTCCAGAACCAGACAGGTTGCCAGAAGCAGTCCGGCGACAACAGCCAGCCAGAGCGGCATGCCGCTTTTTTCGGGCAAGACCGATGGTTGATGCGTCTTGTAGCTTTCCGGAATACCGGCGGTGACGGGCGGGACGACACCATTAACCTCGTGCCGCTTGCGCGCGGCGCTCTCGTAGGTTCGGCGCCTCGCAAGGTTGATGGCGCCCACGGGCTCATGCGCCGGCAGGCTGTTCCAGGGGGAAAAGGCGATGTTTTCAGGAAGCGGCGCGTGTTGGTCGACGTCCTGCTGCAGGATCTCCAGCGTTGCCAGCGTTTCGTGCCGCGCACCGGGCGCCTTTGACCAGGCAACTGAAGGATCCTCCAACGGCTGCGCGGCCGGATCCGTCTGCACATCGACACCGAATTCAAAGGTGACCGGGCAGCGGATCAGCGTTTCCCTGAGTGCGACCGCCAACTGATCAACATCGGGATCGGTGTCAGGCGGGTCCACAGGCACGGGCCGGGGCTTTGCCGTATATTTCACCAGCCGGTCCCCCAAGCGGTAGGGGGTGGTGCTGAAATATCGGCTTGAAAGCGGAGACTTCGGCCGTTGGGAAACAAAGTCGCGCATTCTGCTGGAGAGATTGAAACCGGTGAGCAGCAGCCGCGGCAGGTGCTTCAGCCGGGCAAGACCGTGCCCCAGCAGGAGGGTGTTGATGTCGTCGTAGTCGCCAAGGTCACCGGTGAAAAAGGTTTCATGGTCGACAAGAATGAAGTCCTGCACTTGGCCGTCCGGGTTTTCAGCCGACAGCCATTCCCTGTCGATACCCAGCACCTTGATGGCCATGCCGTGGGCGTCGCGCTTGCGGTCATCCAGTTTGCGGCCATTGGAAAACCGTACAAGGGCGTCGTAGGTGCCCGGCAGCGCAAACAGACCGTGACGCAGGTCTTCTGGCACTTCGCCAACGACGAAACGGGCATGGACACAGCCGTGATGCTTGGGATGCTGCGGACGGCGGGCCTGACCGGGAACCGTGGAAATGCACTCCACGTTGGCTCGCGCAATGCTGTCGATCAGCTCCGCGTCGCTACCGCTTTCCGTTCTGCCCGGCCGTGCCGGTTCTCTCTCGGCCATTCAGCGCGCCCTCTCGCGTTGGGGGATCGAACGCGATGACCAGCCGTTCAACAGCCAGGCGCGTTAGATTACCTAACGGAAGGCTAGCTCTTATTGACTGGGAAAGAAAGGTTGACGGCCCTTGCCCGTGACGATTGTGTGACGGCATCCTTTTGAAATACAACTTGTTTTAATAACCTGGTTGTATTGTTACATTTCAGCAATCTCGTTTAGCCTCCCCCCAGGCCCACGGTACCGGAGAGGCGGTCCGGCTCAACGGGATGAGCCGGACCGCAATCGGCAAGACGGATTACTCAGAGCTGAAGTCGACATCAACCCCGTAGATCCCCGCGATGTCCTGAAGCATGGCACGGGCTGCGAGAATGCCCTGCGACGTTGCCCACACTCCATCATCGACCTTGTGGGCTCTGCCTGACCTGACGACGACCAGGTTGGCCCACAAAGGGTCGTTCAGCGTTTCGCTCTCCAGGGCCGTTCCCTCACCATTGCCGGTGTCATACGTGAGATAGAACATGCGATCCGCTTCCATGTTCGGGATGCTTTCCTTGCCGACAGCCAGAGACAAACCGTCCTGCGCCTGAACCTCTGGCCGCTTGAAGCCGATGTCGTCCAGGACGACGCCGGAAAAGCTGTCGTGGCGATAGACGTAAAGCTGGCCGGGCACGAAACGGACCACGGAAACCGTGTCATCTGCGTTTTCACCGAGGGCCGAATGCAAGCGGGCCACATCGGCGTCATAGGCAGAAACAAGCGCTTCGCCTTCCGCCTCCACGCCGACTGAGCGGGCATAGAGCTTCATGTTGTCCTTGAAGTCCGTGGCGTTGACGACAAACACAGTCGGCGCGATGGCGGAGAGCTGCGGATAGATTTCCTCCTGCCGTTTCTTGCTGCCGAGGATCAGATCCGGTTCCAGCATGGCAACCCGCTCCAGGTTGACCGCAAGTTCCGTCCCCACAACCTCGACACCGGCCATCCGGTCGCCCAGATGCGGATACCAGGGATCGCCGTACCAGGATGAGACAGCGCCGACGGGGGTCTTGCCCAGCATGAGCAGCGCTTCGGTGCCTTCATTGGTGAGAACGACGATCCGCTTCGGATTGTCCGGCACCTCGGTGGTGCCCATGACATGGGTGATTTCGGCAGCGGACAGGGCGCCGGGCAGGACACCGGCAAACAGGGCGGCGCAGACACTGAGAAAGGAAAGAAAACGCAAGGGGGATCTCCGGCATAACAGGTTATCTGGCTTGCCGAACCCCGACTGGCTTGAGAGGTTTTTCCTGGAAAACGCGTTCTTTGTCAAATGAAGAAGATCAGTCGGGCAGAAGCCGTGCCGGTGCCAGTTGCTCCAGAGCAATGCCGGATGCAGAGAGATTGCCGGGCAGATCCCGGCCCTGGACCACAGCGGCCAGGGCCTGGCCCATGGCCGGGGACGTCAGAACCCCGCATCCGCCCTGACCAGCGCTGACGAAATAACCCGGATAACCAGGAACTCCGCCGCAGACCGGATTTCGGTCAGGTGCAAAGGTGCGCAGGCCCGCCCAGCTTGCAGACGGGCGCGGCACCGCCAGATCGGTATCAACCCCGATGTGGTGGATGGCCTCCGCGAGGCGCAGGTCGTCCGCATAAACCTCTCCCGGGGAAGCAGGATCGGCCTCTGCCGGAGACGCGGTAAAGCCGTGGGGTTGCGGGTGGACGTACCAGGTGTAATCGGCCGTCGTAACGTGTGGCCAGGCACCTGCTTCTGGCCGGTGGAGCGGAAATGTGAAGGCCGACCGGCGAAAGGCCTTGAGGCCAAGCGCCGAGACGCCGGCAAGATCCGCAACCCGGTCTGCCCAGGCCCCGGCCGCATTGACCAGAACAGGTGCGGACACCGTCAGATCTCCGGCTGTCACCTGCCATGTGTCGGAAATCCGCCGGATGGCAGTGACCTCCGCCTTGCAGACAAAGCGGGCACCGTTTGCAGACGCCGCCTTGCGGTAGGATTGCAGCAGCAGATCGACATCAATGTCCATCGCATCTGCTTCGAAAACACCTGAATAAACCTGCTCCGGCCTCAGTGCCGGAAACAGGGCCAACGCCTCTTGCCGGTCGACAAACCGGTAGTCTGCCCCCGCCTCCTGAAGCCGGGCCATCAGCCTGTCCAGAACCGGCCGGTGCTCTTCCCGCCCGACTGTCAGGCAGCCCCGGGGTGCGACAAGCGTCTGTTCGCAAAAGCCGGGTGGTGGTGCCTGGAAGAACGAGCGGCTCGCCGCCGCCATCGCCCGCATGGTGCCGGCGGAAATACCCGCCGTGAACTGACCTGCCGTGCGGGCTGAGGACTGCGTTGCCAGCGCAGGCTCACGCTCCAGAAGTGTCACTTGCGCGAATTCGGACAGAAAGCAGGCCGCACTCAGCCCGGCCACGCCGCCGCCAATGATGAGGACGTCTGGTGTCATAGTCTCAAGAAAGTCCTTAGGTGTTCGCCGTCAACGCCCTCACGCCGCCTTGCGGGACATGTCTTCGCCGCGATAGCTGAGCGCTTCGGCCAGATGAATGCGGCCGACCTGATCCGCACCGTCCAGATCGGCCAGTGTGCGGGCAAGTTTGAGGACGCGGTGGTATCCGCGTGCGCTCAGGGCGAGACGTTCGGCAACATCGCGCAGGAAGGCCAGGCCCTTGTCGTCCGGCCGCGTCATGGTTTCCACAATCGATGCAGGTGCCTGAGCGTTTGTGCGGCAGGCAAGGCCGAGTTCCAGGAAACGCTCTGCCTGGATCCTGCGCGCTTCGGCTACACGCGCCGCCACGACGGCAGACGGCTCGCTGGCCGCAGGGCCGATCAGGTCGGCCGCCGTAACGGCTGGAACCTCGATCCTGACATCGATCCGGTCAAGCAGCGGGCCGGACACACGGGCCTGATAGTCGGTGACACACCTCTCGCCCCGGCGGCACTGGTGGCCCGGCTCGCCCGCGTGGCCGCATCGGCAGGGGTTCATGGCCGCCACCAGCTGGATGCGGGCCGGATAGGTGACCCGGTGATTGGCGCGGGCGATCACCGCCTCGCCCGATTCCAACGGCTGTCGCAGGCTGTCGAGAACCTGCGGATTGAACTCCGGCAGTTCGTCCAGGAATAACACACCGTTATGGGCGAGCGAGACCTCGCCCGGCCGGGCCCGCATTCCGCCGCCAACCAGAGCCGCCATGGAGGCGGAATGATGGGGCGCGCGGAAGGGCCGGCGGTCCGTCAATTTGCCTTCGGCAAGTTCGCCCGCAAGCGAGGCGATCATCGAGACTTCCAGCAGCTCGCGCGGGGTGAGGGCCGGCAGGATCGACGGCAGGCGCTGCGCCAGCATCGATTTGCCGGAGCCGGGAGGCCCGGTCATCAGAAGGTTGTGGCCGCCAGCGGCCGCGATCTCCAACGCCCGCCGCGCGCTTTCCTGACCCTTGACCTCGGCAAGGTCCGGCAGTGCGCCGGCGTTGCCGCGCAGCCGGGCCACCGGGCGCGAGAGAACCTGTGTTCCCTTGAAGTGATTGGCGAGCTGGATCAGCGAGCGGGGCGCAAGAATATCCATGTCCGCATCGGCCCAGGCGGCCTCGCCGCCGCTGGCTTCCGGGCAGATCAGCCCCTTGCCGATGCCGTTGGCACCCATGGCGGCCGGCAGAACACCGGCAACAGGCGCAAGGGTCCCGTCGAGGCCGAGCTCGCCCAGGACGACATATTTTTCCAGAAATTCAGCGGGAATGGCGCCGATAGCGGCCATCACGCCCAGCGCGATCGGCAGGTCGTAATGCGAGCCTTCCTTGGGCAGGTCGGCAGGGGCAAGATTGACTGTGACGCGCTTGGCAGGAAGGGCCAGACCAGAGGCGGCAAGTGCCGCGCGAACACGTTCACGGCTTTCTGCAACGGCCTTGTCGGGCAGGCCGACAATAGTGAAGGCAACCATGCCCGGCCCGACATGCACCTGCACGTCCACCGGAACTGCCTCGATGCCCCGAAACGCGACCGTCGTGATCCGGCTGACCATTTTCACCTCTACTTACAGATGCAGGTCAACGAAGCATATGTCGTGAAAAGACGCAAGAACAAATATGGAACAGATGGGACAAGTCCGGTCAGGACATCAGCACGCGCAGCTTGCTTGCGCTGGGAACGGTAACGGTGCCATGGGTCAGGACGGCATTCAGATAGTCCGGCACCTCGAAGTCCTCACTCGGCTGCAGTCCGTTGGTTTCCAGCCAGTCGGACACAAGCTGAAGGAGCCGGTCAGGGTCTTTTTCGTATAGGGCGCGGCAAAGCTCCATATCGAGCTTGGCCCCGGCGGTGTTGGCGGCGGTAAGTATCATCGATCCAATCGCATTTTGTTCATCAATCATAGCGTGCCGCCACCATGCTTACAATTTTCAGGAAATGCCAGCACATAGCGGTTATGCGGGCAATGCCCATCATAACCCGCTGTTATGGTCTGGCGGGTTCGATCTCTTTTCCGGCCGCAAAACCCGCCAGTGCGCAGCACAGGAGCCCGGCTGCAAAGAACAGCGCAGAGTGGCCGGTTACCGGAATGAGAAAGCCGCTCAGCACCGGCCCCACTCCCTGGCCAAGGGAAATCAGGAAAAACGTGAATCCGAAGCCGATGGACGGTGCCTGCCGGAAGAGCCTCATGCTCCACATGCCGAAAAGAGCCGTCATCACGATGAAACCTACTCCAAAACAGGCCGCCGACAGATAGATCCCGAGCCTGGTTTCCACCAGAAGGGGCAGTGTGCCGACCGAGGTTCCGACCAGCAGCGCCAAACCGCGATAGGCGGTTCCCAGTCCCCAGCGGTTGACGACCCCGCCCGCGAAGCAGCCGGTGACACCGGAAATGCCCAGGACGATCCAGAACAGGATCGCATCGCGCGGATTGCCCGTCAGCATGGTCAGGAGTTCGACCGCGTAGGTCCAGTAGACGGCGGTGACGGTGCCGAAAAGAAAGGAGGCCACAAACAGTCTGCGCGCCGTCCGGTCCAGGAGGATCCAGGGAGAAACCCTTGTGCGGGTGTGTTCCATATAGGCGCTGCGCCTTGGCAGGGTAGCCGCGTTCCAGACTGTCACAGCAAGGGCAATGGCCGCGAAGACCAGCCAGGCCAGACGCCAGTCGCCTCCGGCAAAGAGGGCAAGCGGCCCCGCAAAGGCGACGCCAAAGCCGGTGCCGGAGTTGATCCAGGCATAGACACCGTTCTGCCGGCTGAGTTCGGTGTGACGGACGATGACATCGGAAAAAGGCGGGTACGAAAGACCAGGGCTGGCACCGGCCACGAACACGCCCAGCGCCAGCACGAACGGCGTCTGCGCCAGGGCGATGGTGGTCATGCCCGTTGTCGCGGCAAGCCCCCCGAGCAGGATCGGCAGGCGAGGTTCAAAGACCGTCGACAGCCAGGAGCCGAGGAAGGTCGCCGCGAGATATCCCAGATAGGACAGACCGGCGATCAGGCCGACGGTTTCCGGCGTCAATGCAAATTCCTGGCGGATTTCCGGCAGGAACAGGCCGAAACAGTAGCGGGCCAGCCCGTAGGTGACGGCGACGATGGCCAGACCCGCAGCCGTAAGACCGCGGGTCTGTGCCAAGGTCATCTCAAACCCGGCGGGAGAGCTGGAAGTGAAGTGTTTGGTCATCCGTGAAGCTCTCGCCGAAGATTTCGAAATGGCCACCCTCCTCCCGGTACGAGCGATACTGATCCCGCGTAAGTTTCAGGCAGAAGTTGGAAACATGCAAGTTTCTTCCATTGATTGCATGGGCGAATTCTTCGGCCAAAATGGCCACTTGCGCGCTTTGGCCATCGTCGAACACGACCGGCAGCAAAAAGAAGCGGTTCAATGTCGGCAGATTACGGTCGACGGCCCTCTCGAAAGCGATCCGCGAAAAGCGTTGCATCGCCGGATGAGCGTAAAAGCCGGAGATCTTGTCCGTCTGTTCGATCGTGTATAGCTGGCTTTCCGACAACAGCAGATCTCCTGGCCGGGTGATGTTCCGCAGCCAGCCGTTGACCACCAGCGGATCGTCATTGCCTTCCTGAAATCCGAGCATGGTCACCAGCGCTGGCGGGGCATCGCTGCCGATCATGTCTTCCAGGCGGCAGGCCTCGAAGGGGGCCGTGACAAATTCGAGCGGTGTTTGCGGCAGGACCGCCGCAAGGGCCGCGCGCATCGGCGCGGCGGACATCGGGTTGATGTCGACGGCTATATAACGATCTATGATAACGCCCAATTTCTGCAGGGTCTTGAGAATGAACCCGGTCTTGACCGGCTCCGGCCCGAGTTCGACATACACCAGCTGCTTACCTGCAAAGGCGCTGGCGATCCGCCGGCAGCTTTCCTCCAATGCGGTCCGGAACGATCTGCCATTCTCGTGCGTCCGGCCAAGCGTATCCGACGCGATCCCCGCCTCGTTAAGCTGACGCATGAGCTGAAACACTTCGTCCAGCGGTCCTGTCGCCGTCTGCGAACTGCCTTCGTTGGTGTATTTTACCCGGTTGTCCTGGGTCAGGATGGTGTCGAGACTGAATTCGGTATGGCAGGCAATTGCCCTGTGAACTCTTTGTTGCAGCGAAAGGGGGCCGGTCGAGTGGTGATCTGGCCCATGCTCCGGCTGGCCATAGGAAAGCGCTAAAGTCATGGCGGATACCTGTTTTGACAAAAGAGACTCTCGGATTACGGGATTTTTTACTACCTCCTAAATTTATAATTGAATCGCCCCATAATAGAACGTTATGCTTGCGTGGCGCTGGACCCGCGGAAAACCGTGTCGGTCGTCTTGCGTTAAAACGGAGGCAGAGACGTGACTATCGGCCGTTTTAATATCGAACTTCTGGAAGCCTTTGTTGCTGTCGCGGAAGCAGGCAACGTCACCCATGCTGGATCACGGCTGAACCGCACGCAACCCTGCGTCAGCACACAGCTTCGGCGCCTGGAGGAACGGGTCGGCAAGCCGCTGATCGAACGCAGCGCGCGCACCATGAATCTCACGCCAGCGGGCCGGATTCTCTATCAGCATGCCACCGAAATCCTGAGGTCGCACGAGGAAGCCAGGTTGCGCCTGTCCGCACCTGAGCTGACCGGCACGGTGCATGTCGGCCTGCCCGAATGGTATGCAACCGGACAGTTGCAATCGATCTTCTGCAATTTCGTTCGTATTCACCCAAACGTGAAGCTTGAGATGACGGTGGCCGACAGTGCCACGCTGCACGAAATGCTGTCCAACAACGAAATCAACCTGGCGATTGCTCTTGTCTCGCAGACCAAGCAGAAGCCAGTCGAGATATTTGAGGAACCGCTGCACTGGGCCGTCGGCGACAATTGTCCACTAACCGATCCCCTGCCGCTGATCATGTTCCCGGAACCCTGCCCTTTCCGCGAAATTTCCTTCGGTTCGCTCGCCCGTGCCGGCCGGCAGTGGTACGAGCGCATCACCACCACCAGTGTCGCAGCCGCCCAGGTGGCCGTGCTGTCGGGAGCGGGTCTTTGCTGCCTGCCATCGGGCGCCATTCTGGAAGGCTTCAAGATCCTGAAAGAGCAGGACGGGTTTCCGAAGCTTCCGGCAACGCAGCTCGCGATTTACACCCAGTCGACGACGCAGTCGCCCATCGTCGATTATCTGGAAGAACACCTCAACGACCTGTTGCAGAACGCCATCGCTCCGCGCTCGGCTCTGGCCGGCAAGATACAGCCGGATTTGCGGGTGGTCTGACGGGCTGAGCGTTCAGGCCGGTTCTGCAGGAGATCCATCAGTCTTCTGTGCGCTTCGCGCCGTCTTGTCATCGATGCGCCGGACCAACCGCTCGCTGAAGGCGGATACAGCCATGAAGCGGGTGGCGTCGACGGGGCCGGCGCCGAAGGCCCCATTGATTGTCTGGTCCCACACTTTGGACAGCCATTCCGCAGTCGGTCCTGTTCTCAGGGACAGCAGTGCGGCACTGCTGCTGGCCGCAGCCAGCAGCACCAATGCACCGGCCCTTTCCGGGCTTGCGAAGTGCGGCAAATTGTATGCAGGTTGTGATAGGTTCCGCCGGCCAAAACGGAGGCCTCTTCTTTCAAGCCCTTGAGATACCTTTATTTATCGTCGCCAATTACTTTTGCCCTTCGCCCGTTTCGCTGCAGCGGGGACATCTGGTTACAATTTACAGTCCACACAGCCCGCGGTTGCCTTTGACCTTACGAGCACTTCGGCCTACGCCTTTAAAGGCCGGGATAGGAGGGACCGGTAACCGTCACATCGGGTCTGAAAAAGGCAGTTGTACCATGTCTTTCAAACGTATCGTTTTCTGGGCGCATCTCGTCGTCGGGGTCGCCTTCGGTCTGATTATCCTCCTGATGTCGGCAACCGGCGTGCTGCTGACTTACGAACGCCAGATCATCTCCTTTGCTGAAAACCGCGCGGTCGAACGACCTGTCGACGGGCAGTTGATGACGGCCGACGAACTGGCAAGCGTGGCGCTGGCAAATGGCGCCCAAGCCGGCAATTCGCTGGTCCTGCCCAGGCAGGAAGGCGCGCCAGTGACGCTTTCGGTCAGCCGCCGCGAAAATTACCTCCTCAATCCCTACACCGGCGAGCGGATCGACAAGGCCGCTGAAGGCACGAAGTCCTTTTTCGGCACAGTGACCGCGCTCCACCGCTGGTTTTCCCTTTCCGGTGACAACCGGACTATCGGCCGCGCCGTGACAGGCGCCGCCAATCTCGGCTTCCTGTTCATCCTCGTTTCGGGATTTTATCTCTGGTGGCCGAAGAAATGGACCTGGCGGATTGTGAAACTGAACGTTCTTTTCCGCAAAAACCTGCCAACCTCAAAGGCGCGTGATTACAACTGGCACCATGTTTTCGGCATCTGGGCGCTGGTGCCGCTGTTTGCGGTGGTACTTTCCGGCGTTGTCATTTCCTATCCCTGGGCCAGCGACATGGTGGCCGCCGTCTTCGGACCCGTGTCCCCCGCGCAATCCGGACTGGCGGCAAGCGCAGCGCCGCAAGGGCAGAACCGGGCGCAGGGCGAGCCTGTCAGCCTGCAGGCAATTGCCGACGAGCTGAAACAGACAGAACCGGACTGGCGGACCCTTTCGATCAAATTGCCGAACGGACAGGCCGCGCGCGTGATGGTGACAGTGGATACCGGCAACGGCACCCAGCTTTCCCGCCAGACGACCTACACGGTCTCCAGGGTTTCGGGAGACGTGCTGGGCGTCAGCGGCGCCGAAGACCAACCCGCTGGCCGGCGCGCCCGGATGTTTCTGAGGTTCCTGCACACCGGCGAGGTCTACGGCCTTGTCGGCCAGACCCTCGCCGGGCTGGCCTCGCTGGCGTCGGTGTTTCTTTTCTACACGGGCTTCGCACTCGCCTACCGCCGGCTAATCCAGCCGTTGTTCCGGCGCCGGGCCCAGCAGGCCTGAGGTCTGCTGGCCAGTAGAGATTGAAACGCCTGGAGCAAACCGCGTTATTTCGGCATCGCTTTTCGCTGTCTGACATCAGAGCTTTCAACGCAAAAGCGATGCAGGATTTACCCGGTTAAACGCGACACGCGTTAGTGTGCCTCGTCCCAGTTGTCGGCAGCGCGGGCATCGACCTGTAGCGGCACGGAGAGTTTCAGTGCCGGATCGCAGGCGTTTTCCATGACGTCCTTGATCAACGGGATTGTGGTTTCCACCTGCGCATCCGGTACTTCGAAGATCAGTTCGTCGTGCACCTGAAGCAGCATCTGTGCATCCAGCTTTGAGCCTTCCAGCCGGTTTTCCATGCGCACCATCGCCCGGCGCAGGATATCTGCTGCGGACCCCTGGATCGGGGCGTTGATGGCGGCGCGCTCATAGAAGGCGCGCATGTTCGGGTTCTTGGTGTTCACTTCCGGATAATGGGCCTTGCGGCCAAAGATCGTGGTCACGTAGCCATTTGCATGAACCTGCTTCTTGGTCGCTTCCATGTAATCCTTGATGCCCGGGAACCGCTCGAAATAGGTCTTGATGTAGTCCCCCGCCTCACCCCGGGAAATGCCGAGCTGATTGGCAAGGCCGAACGCGGAAATACCGTAGATGATGCCGAAGTTGATCGCCTTGGCCCGGCGGCGGACCATCGGGTCCATGCCTTCGATTGGCGTGCCGAACATTTCACTTGCCGTCATGGCGTGAATGTCCAGCCCGTCATCGAACGCCTTCTTCAATTGCGGAATATCAGCCATATGCGCCAGGACACGCAGCTCGATCTGGCTGTAGTCGGCAGAGATCAGCTTGTGGCCCTTTTCGGCGATGAAGGCCTTGCGGATCTTCCTGCCTTCCTCGGTCCGGACCGGAATGTTCTGCAGGTTCGGTTCTGACGAGGACAGGCGCCCCGTGGTGGTGGCAGCCAGCGCGTAGGACGTGTGCACGCGGCCCGTTTCCGGATTGATGTAACCTGGCAGAGCGTCGGTATAGGTTGATTTCAGCTTGGAGAGCTGGCGCCAGGAGACGATCCGCGACGGCAGTTCGTGCCCTTCAGCCGCCAGATCTTCCAGAACCTGCGCCGAGGTCGACCAGGCGCCGGTCTTTGTCTTCTTGCCGCCGGGAAGGCCCATCTTGCCGAACAGGATATCGCCAAGCTGCTTGGGCGAACCGATATTGAAGTTTTCACCGGCCAGTTCGTAAATCTCGGATTCCTTGCCTGCCATCCCTTGCGCGAATTCGCCCGACAGGCGTGACAGCATCTGCCGGTCGACGGAAATGCCGCGCTTTTCCATGCGCGCCAGCACCGGGACCATAGGCCGTTCGAGCGTCTCATAAACGGTCGCCATGCGCTCGGATGCCAGGCGCGGCTTCAGGATCAGCCAGAGGCGCAGCGTGACATCGGCATCTTCCGCCGCATAGGCGGTTGCCTTGTCGATGGTCACCTTGTCGAAGGTGATCATCGACTTGCCGGAGCCGCAGATTTCCTTGAACGGGATCGGCTTGTGGTCGAGCCAGCGCTCGGACAATTCGTCCATGCCGTTGCCGCCCTTGCCGGCATCGACCGTGTAGGACAGCAGCATCGTGTCATCGAAAGGCGTGATGTCGATGCCGTAGCGGGTCATCACCAGCCAGTCGTACTTGAGGTTCTGCGCGATCTTGAGGACCGAACGGTCCTCCAGCATCGGCTTCAGCACGTCCAGCGCATCTTTCAGCGGGATCTGGCCTTCGACAAGGCCGCCGCCCCCCAGAAGATCGCCCTCGCCGTCGACATGGCCCAGCGGCACGTAACACGCCTTGCCGGGTTCGGTGGACAGCGACACGCCGACAAGCTCGGCCTGCATGGCGTCCAGTGACGTAGTTTCCGTGTCGAAGGAGACGTAGCCCTTTTCAAAGGCCGCGTCGCACCATTCCTTCAGCCGCTCGAGGCTGGTGACGGTTTCATAGGCGCTGCTGTCGACCGGGATAGCCCGGATCGATTGGGCACGGGCATCGGCAACCGTCTGGGGCACCAGCAGACCGGAAGTGTCCGGATCCGCGCCGTCCGGGCTTTTTTCGGCTTCCGCAGCGACGCTGTCTCCGCCGCCTGGACGCTCCATCATGCGGCCCTTGTGGTCCGGAACGTCCCAGCCGGGAACTTTCAGGTCTGCCGCGTCGACCGCGTCCATGTCGGCACCCGTCACATCGGCAACACGCCGGGTGAGGGTGGTGAAGCCCATGGCCTTGAGGAAACCGAGGGCCTTGGGGCCGTCGATACCGGTCACCGAGAGTTCGCCCACCGGTACTTCAACCGGCACATCCTGCTTCAGGGTCACAAGCTGCCTGGAAATCCGGGCCTGATCGGCGAATTCGATCAGGTTTTCCCGGCGCTTGTTCTGCTTGATCGTGTCGGCGTTGGCGAGCAGCGTTTCAAGATCGCCGAATTCGTTGATCAAAAGGGCCGCGGTCTTCAGGCCGATGCCCGGCACGCCCGGCACGTTGTCGACGCTGTCACCTGCCAGGGACTGCACCTCGATCACCTTGTCCGGACCGACGCCGAATTTCTCGAACACCTCGGCTTCGCCGAAGGTCTTGTTCTTCATGGTGTCGATCATGCCGACCTTCGGGCCGATCAGCTGCATCAGGTCCTTGTCGCCCGAAACAATGGTGACGCGTGCACCCTGTTCGGCAGCTTCGCGTGCGTAGGTCGCGATCAGATCGTCAGCCTCGAAGCCTTCCTGCTCAATGCAATGAACCGAAAAGGCCCGGGTTGCCTCGCGGATCAGGCCGAACTGCGGCACCAGGTCTTCCGGCGGATCGGGTCGGTGAGCCTTGTACTCCGGGTAGATCTCGTTCCGGAAGGTCTGTGCGGAATGGTCGAAGATCACCGCGAAATGGGTGGGCTCGTCACCTTCTTCCGGTGTCAGCCCTTCCTGCAGCAGCTTCCACAGCATATTGCAGAAGCCCGAAACCGCCCCGACCGGCAGTCCGTCCGGCTTGCGCGTCAGCGGCGGCAGCGCGTGATAGGCGCGAAAAATGAACGTGGACCCGTCGACCAGAATGAGATGGTCATCGGCGGTGAGGGCGGAGGGGGTGCTTTGCGTCGACATGGCGCGGATCATGCCCGCAGGCCGTTCTGGAGAAAAGTCCTAAAGTTAAAATTTCCAAGCTCGCCGATCACTCAGCTGCCTGTGCCTGACGTTTCCCGCTGAAAGTACCGCTGAGATAGGCCCATGTGGGCCTGCGAAACAGGAACCAGCCGACGTTCGTGCGGCGGATCAGCCAGAACAGGATCATCGGACTTACCGACGCCACAAGCGTCACGATCAACGACGTGGTGCCGAGGTCGAATATGCCCAGCTTCAGCAGAATCACCCGCGTCACCGCCATGGGGAAGAAGAAGGCAAGATAGATGACGATCGAGTTCTCGCCGAAATGCTGAAGAAACCCGAGCCGGCCCCATTTCACGATCAAGGCGCTGGTGAGGATGATGGCCCCCGCACCGACCGCGCCCAGAACAAGCGCGATGCCCGGCAGATGCGACCAGCCGGCATAAACCAGGGTGCCGTTCACAAGGCCCCAGACCAGCAGATAGCCGAGGCTGACGGAGATCCGCTCCCGTGCCCAGCCGGCCAGGGCGAAGATCTGCGGTGCAAAGACGAAGCCTGCATAGAAAAAGACAAAGCGGGCCGCAAATTCATCCACCAGAAGCCAGCCGGTGTGGATGGGAGCGATCTGCAGAAGCGCGCCGACAGCCAGAACCAGTTGCCAGGGCACGCCCTTGTCATGCGCCGCTTTCGACACGACGAAGAAGATCGGCAGCATGTAGATGAACCACAGGGTGCCGAAAGGCTCGATGAAGCTCAGGAAATAGAGCTCGACGGTTGCCCTGAGGCTGGTTTCTTCAACGAAGACAGGCGCTTTGACCAGAAACTGGATTGTCATCCACAAAACGTAGAAATAGGCGAAGTGGACGACCTTGCGGTCCAGATAGAGTTTCCAGTCACGGCCGATGACGTTGGACAGGAACAGACCGGAAATCAGAAAGAAATCCGGCATGCGGAAGGGCGCCGCAAAGGCAACGACGACGTGCATCCAGCCTGTCTGGCCGGCAGCGGCTTCGACACCGAGCACCGAATGCATCATCACAACGAAGATGATGCAGATGCCCTTTGCGGTATCCACCCAATCTACGCGCCTTGCGCTCATTCTTCGGCTGCGAGCTCCGCTTCAGTCTGGCTTAGGGCCGGCTCGGGGCCGGTTTCACGACAAATTTGAAGCCAGACTTGACCATGACTGGTAAATTTTACGCATACACCAAAAGTCACGTTTTAGTGACCGCTTCTGGCAATCAGGGCTTGGCGTTGTCCGACCCGTCCTGCCACGGGCTGAGCTTCGGCTGGCCGGAACTGCCGCCGGTGCCGCTGCTTTTCTCGCTCCAGTCGGCTTCATCCAGATCGACGACGCCATCATCCGGACGGCGCATGCCGCCGCCTCCCTCGACGATGACCACGTTCGAGCGGGCGATAATGAACCGCGCCAACGCTTCGCGGACCGGAGGAATGAACAGCAGCAAACCGATGGCATCGGTCACAAAGCCCGGAATCAGCAGAAGAATGCTGGCCAGAACAATCATCGCGCCCTGCATCACCTCGTTTCCGGGTGTGCGGCCTGCATCCAGTTCCTTCTGCATGCGCATCAGCAGTGACAGGCCCTGCTGGCGCAGCATCAATGTCCCGGCCAGAGCGGTGATCACCGTCAGCAGGATTGTCGGAAAAACACCGATCATGCCTCCCACCCAGATGAACATCGCAATTTCGATCAGGGGCAGAAGAAGGATTGCGGCAATGATATAAAGTCCCACGGGAGCTCCAACGTCTGATAAGCTATTCTGACCTAAGGTAGACATTCACTCGCGAAAATGCGAGCAGGCAGTCACGAAATGCCTATGAATGCAAAGATTCAGTCTTGCTCTTGGGTCTGGATGCTGGTTCAAGGACCCCCTAAATAGGACGCAGACAGACCTTGTGTACGAGGCTGCGCTCACCTGGCAGTTAGAGCGGGCGGCTCTAGGGCCTCAAGAAGGGTAACCGGAAGTTACGATGAACGAGATTTTTGACCCGTTGAACCTCCTCCTGATGGGACTTGCGGTTTTCATTCTGTTCAGACTGCGATCCGTGCTGGGCAAACGTACCGGCAACGAACGCCCGCCATTCGACCCCTATTCCAAACCGGATCAGCCGCGTGAACGCAAGAACGGCAACGATCAGGACAATGTCATCCCGTTGCCGAACCAGCCGATGCAGGAGGCCGAGACTGTCGAAGACGCCGGCCGTGGCGGTGATGTCGTGATCGACAAGGTTGCGCCGGCAGGCTCCGCTTTAAACAGTGCCTTGAAGCAAATCCTGTCCGTTGACCGCAGCTTTGAACCGGAACCTTTCCTGGAAGGTGCGCGCGCCGCCTACGAGATGATCGTGATGGCCTTTGCAGACGGCGACAAGAAGGCGTTGAAAAACCTTCTGTCGCGTGAGGTCTACGAAGGTTTTGTTGCGGCCATCGACGAGCGCGAGAAACGCGGCGAAACCATCGAATCGACCTTTGTCGGCATCGACAAGGCTGAAATCGTTGAAGCCGCGCTGAAGAACTCCACCGCCCAGGTGACCGTGAAAATCCACAGTCAGCTCATTTCCGCCACGCGGGACAAGAACGGCGAAGTGGTCGACGGCGACCCGGCCAAGGTCAGCGAAGTGATCGACATCTGGACGTTTGCCCGGGACACCACGTCCCGCGATCCGAACTGGAAGCTGGTCGCGACCGAATCCGCAGAGTAATCACGATGCAGGGCAAGCGGACCACGCGGCCCTGGCCGGGCTTCCGGCTTGTCTCACTGCTAAAGGGCGCGGTTCTGGCCGCGCCGCTTTTCTTTTCAGGAGCAGCCTCCGCCATGGTACCAGGCCAACAGATCCCGGACCGGTTCGAGGAAATCTCCTTTTCCAGTCTGCCGGGCTGGCAGGACGACGACCATGCCGCCGCCCTTGCCGGCTTTCTGCGCCTGTGCCGCAAACCGGATATCCTCACCCAAGACAAAGTGTTTCCTCCGATTGCCGCGTCGGACCTGCAAAAACTGTGTGGCGACGCCGAAAAGGCGACCGGAGCGGGCGGCAACGCGCCGCGGACATTTTTCGAAAGCCGGTTCACACCGCTCCGGATCACCCAGAGCGGTTTCGTCACCGGCTATTTCGAACCGGAGCTGGCCGCGTCCCGCGTCAGGACCGACGAATTCCGGTATCCCTTGTTGAAAAAACCGGACGGGCTAGAGGCGATCACGCCCGAAAACCGGCCGAAAAACTGGCCCGGCGCGCTCAGCCACGGACGGAGGGTCAACGGACACCTGACTGAAATGCCGGACCGGGGCGCCATCATGGACGGCAAGCTGGATACGGAAAATCTCGAACTCGTCTGGCTGGCCGATCCGATCGACGCCTATTTCGTGCATGTTCAGGGTTCGGCCCGACTTCGTCTTGCGGACGGCACCGCGATGCGGGTCGGGTATGCAGGCAAGACCGGCCATCCTTACACCGGCATTGCCCGGCTGCTGGTGACCCGGGGCGAAGGCACGCCGGAGGATTTCACGGCTGCCGGCCTGCGGGCCTGGCTGGAAGCCCATCCGGATGAACGCGATGAGCTGTTCCGGCAAAACCGGTCTTTCATCTTCTTCCGGGAGGTTGACGAGATCGGGCTGAGCGACGGACCGGTAGGCGCTGCCGGCCTTCCGCTTGTCGCGGGGCGCAGCCTTGCTGTCGATCCGCATTTCATTCCCTACGGGGCGATGGTGTTTGTGTCCTCCACGCTGGCAGATCATGACAGCGGCGATACGCCCTTCCGGAGGCTGATGGTTGCCGACGACACAGGCTCGGCGATCAAGGGCCCAGCGCGGGGTGACATTTTCATCGGCTCCGGGCAGGCAGCCGGGGCCATTGCCGGAGAAATCCGGCACCAGGCCGACTTCACGATCCTGGTGCCGACCTTCCGCCTTGACCCTGCCGGCGTGACGACGGACTGATCCATGGCGAGACGGGGCAAAAAAGGATCGCTGTCACCGGAAGACAGGGAATTGTGGGGCAAGGTTGCGAAAACGCTGACACCACTGCATCCTGACAGGGCAATGGAGCTCAAGGCCGACCTTGAGAAAATCACTGCCGAGGAACCGGCGGCCTCTGCGAAGCCTCCGAAAACCGCGACCGCGATCAAGGCCCCTACGGCCGCCAAGGCGCCGCCCGCACCGCTCCCGCTGCATCAGCTTGAGCACCGCTATCGCCGCAAACTGGTGCGCGGTGTCAAGGCCATCGATGCGCGGATCGACCTGCACGGCCTGACACAGCACCAGGCCCATGACCGGCTACGTGGTTTTCTTCATCAGGCGCAGGCGAGAAGCCACAAGGTGGTGCTGGTGATCACGGGCAAGGGCAGCGGCGATGCGCGCGCCTATATGGACGAGCGCGGCGTTTTGCGCAGAATGGTACCCCAGTGGCTGTCGATGCCCGACATGCGCGCCGTGGTGCTCGGCTACGAGGAGGCCCACGCGAACCATGGCGGCGCCGGCGCCCTGTATGTTCGCATTCGAAAAAGAAGGTAGGGCCGTGACCCCACTTGGCGCAAAAATCCGGGAACTGAGGACAAAACGGGATGTGTCGCTGAAGGAAATGGCGGCGGCCCTGTCGGTTTCCAGTGCCTATCTGTCCGCGCTGGAACACGGCAAACGCGGCAAGCCGACCTGGTTCCTCGTCCAGCGAATCATCACGTATTTCAACGTCATCTGGGATGAGGCGGAAGAGATCCAGCGCCTGGCCGAACTGTCCGATCCGCGCGTGACCATCGATACGGCTGGCATGGACCCGAAGGCCACCGAACTTGCCAACCAGCTTGCCCTGAAGATCGGAGGTCTTTCCGAAGAGTCTCTCGCCGCCCTCCTGCACCAACTCCGCGTCGCTGCTGCCAAGGACGGCGTCTAGGAACAACCGCTCTGGCGACATTTGTCATCCTGACCGAAGCGCAATGCATATCTTGGAACTTCGGGTTCACGGCAGACGTTGGTACCGATGAGATCTCTCCGGTCTTCGCCTGCGCTGGCAAAACACACGCATGGTGGCAAGGCCCGAGACGGGTCGGATCAGGATTTACGTGTCCTTCACAACCCCATCCCCTATATAAGCTGCAGCAAACCCGCGCCTGCTGAACTGAACACTGGACCAGTATGAAACTCTCCCAGGAAGACCTTGCCGGACTGATCGATGCTGATGACCTGAGAAATCGCCTGACCGCGCTGACCGCCGGCAACGATGGCGACGGTTCGGACATGAAGACCCGTTCGGCCGTGCTTTCCATGCTGAAGACTGTGGTGAAAGAGGCGCGCGGCAAGGCCCAGGAAATGCTGGATGAGGACGGCGGCGGGTTGCTGTGCGCCGGGCGGCTGTCCTATATCCAGGACGAGTTGATCCGCGTGATCTACGATTTCGCCCTGCACCACGTCTACCGGATCAAGAACCCGTCCGCCGCGGAGCGCATGTCCGTTGCCGCCGTCGGCGGTTATGGCCGGGGCACGCTGGCGCCGGGATCCGATATCGATCTTCTGTTCGTGCTGCCCTACAAGCAGACCCCCTGGGGCGAGCAGGTGGTCGAATATATCCTCTACATGTTGTGGGATCTGGGCTTCAAGGTGGGTCACGCGACCCGCAATATCGACGAGTGCATCCGCCTGTCCAAGTCGGACATGACCATCCGCACCGCCATTCTGGAAGCCCGCTTCATCTGGGGTGATGAAGCCCTGTTCGAGGAACTCGTCGAGCGTTTCGACAAGGAAGTGGTCGAAGGCACCAGCTCCGAGTTCATCGCCGCCAAGCTTCAGGAACGCGACGACCGCCACAAGCGCCAGGGTGCCTCGCGCTATCTGGTCGAACCGAACATCAAGGAAGGCAAGGGCGGCCTGCGCGATCTCAACACCCTGTTCTGGATCGCCAAGTACCATTACCGCGTCAAAAGACAATCTGAACTGGTCAAGAAGGGCGTTCTGACCCGTTCGGAATATACAAGGTTCAAGAAATCGGACGACTTCCTGTGGGCGGTTCGCTGCCACCTGCATTTCCTGACCGGCCGCCCGGAAGAGCGCCTGTCCTTTGACGTCCAGCGCGAGATCGCGATCCGGCTCGGCTACACCCAGCATCCGGGCATGAAGGATGTCGAGCGTTTCATGAAACACTACTTCCTGGTGGCCAAGGATGTGGGGGATCTGACCCGCATCATCTGCGCCGCGCTGGAGGAAGAACACGTCAAGGAACCGCGCGGCAAGGGCCTGACCGGCATGATGCGCCGCCTGCGCGCAGGCCGGGGTTCCAACACGGCAAAACCCGTGGAGGGGGCAAGCGGTTTCGTGGTTGAGAACAACCGCCTGAATGCGGTGTCCCCAACCGTGTTTGAAACCGACCCGACCAATCTCCTGCGGGTGTTCCAGGTCGCGGACAAGCACGACTACAACATGCATCCGCATCTGACCCGCCTGATCCGGCATTCGCTGAAGCTGGTTGATGGCAGCCTGCGCGCCGACCCGGAGGCGAACCGGCTGTTTCTGTCGATCCTGACCTCGCGCCATGCGCCGGAAAAGACGCTTCGCAAGATGAACGAAACCGGCGTGCTCGGCCGCTTCGTTCCCGAGTTCGGCAAGGTCGTGGCGATGATGCAGTTCAACATGTATCACCACTACACGGTCGACGAGCACCTGATCCGCTCCATCGGCGTTCTGGCCGATATCGAACGCGGCAATTCCGGCGACGACCATCCGCTGGCAACCGACCTGATCCTGACGCTGCAGAACCGCAAGGTGCTGTTTGTCGCCATGTTCCTGCATGACATTGCCAAGGGCAGACCGGAAGACCATTCCATCGCCGGTGCCCGGGTTGCCCGCAAGCTGTGCCCACGTTTCGGGCTGAACGATGCGGAAACCGAAACCGTTGCCTGGCTGATCGAACGTCACCTGGACATGAGCACCATTGCCCAATCGCGCGACCTGTCCGACCGCAAGACGATCACGGATTTCGCGAACACCGTGCAGTCGCTCGAACGGCTGAAATTGCTGCTGATCCTGACGGTGGCCGATATCCGCGCCGTTGGGCCCGGCGTCTTCAACGGCTGGAAGGGGCAGCTGCTGCGCACGCTCTACTATGCCACCGAACCGCATCTGTCCGGCGGCCACACGAAGATGTCGCATCGCCAGACCATCGACCAGGCCAAAGAAGAGCTCGCAAGCAACCTTGGGCATTGGTCCGCCAAGGACCGGAACGCCTACCTGAACCGGCATTATCCCGCCTATTGGCTGCGCACGGAACCGGAGCGGCTGGTCTCCCATGCCGAACTTCTGCACAAGGCCGACAGGGAAAAGAAGCAGCTGGCCTTTCAGGTCATTCCGCGCGCCTTTGAAGGCGTGACCGAACTGACAATCAAGGCGCCGGACCATCCGCGCCTGCTGTCGATCATTGCCGGGGCCTGTTACACCACCGGTGCCAATATCGTTGACGCGCAGATCGACACCACCACGGACGGCTATGCGCTGGACACGATCTTTATCGGCCGGGAGCTGCCCGATGATGAAGACGAAAAACGCCGGGGCGAGAGGATTGCCGCGCTGATCGAGACAACGCTGCGCGGTGAGGAGCGGCTTCCCGAGCCCGTGTCCAAGAAGACCGGCGTAAAGGGCCGCATGAAAGCCTTCAAGGTGGCCAGCGAGGTTCTGGTGAACAACGCCCTGTCGGACGATTACACGGTTCTGGAGATTTCCGGCCTTGACCGTCCAGGCCTGCTCTACGATCTGACACGGTCCATTGCGACGCTCAACCTGAACATCGGCTCGGCTCATATTTCGACCTTCGGCGAGAAGGTTGTCGACGTATTCTACGTAACCGATCTAACCGGACAGAAAATTGCCAATATCGGACGTCAGGAGATCATCCGTGAGCGCCTGGCAGATGCGGTTGAAGGCCATGTGGAACTCGACCCGGCGGCTCCCGTAGCCCGCAAGGTCCAGCGGCAGGCTTCATAAGTGCATCCCTCTGTCTCTGGAGCCCTTCCGGCATGAGTCTCGTCCGTAATTTCGCAACCGTCGGCAGCGCGACCCTGCTGAGCCGCCTGCTCGGCTTCGTTCGCGATGTGCTTCTGGCCGCCGTCGTCGGGGCCGGGCCGGTTGCCGATGCCTTCGTGGTGGCCTTCCGCCTGCCCAACCTGTTCCGGCGCCTGTTTGCGGAAGGGGCCTTCAACTCCGCCTTCATTCCGCTGTTCGGACGAACGGTCGAGGAGGAGGGCGATGCCGGGGCAAAACGCTTTGCCGGCGAAATCGGCGCCGCGCTGCTGTTCTGCCTGCTGGTGCTGACGGCCTTCGCGCAGATCTTCATGCCGCTGGTCGTCTGGGCGCTGGCACCGGGCTTTGTGGAAGACCCGTCCAAATACGATCTGACGGTGCTGATGTCGCGGATCGCGTTTCCCTATCTGATCTTCATGTCGATGCTTGCCTTCATCGGCGGCATTCTCAACACCTACCAGCGCTTTGCCGCCGCCGCCTTCGCGCCGGTGATGCTGAACGTGGTGATGAGCGCCGTTCTGGGCACCGTGCTTTATCTGGGCATCAAGGACGAGACTGCGCTCGGGGTCATTCTGGCTGTCGGCGTCACTGTCGGCGGTATCGTGCAGCTTGTTGTCGTTCTCATCGACCTGAAGCGCCTCGGCTTCAAGATCCCAGTCTTCCGTCCGCGCTACACCAAATCGGCCAAACGCCTGCTGATGCTCGGCATTCCGGGTGTCGTTGCTGGCGGCGTCACCCAGATCAACATTGCCGTCGGCCAGATCATCGCCTCGATGCAGGAAGGCGCCAACGCGCTGCTCTATTTCGCTGACCGTCTCTACCAGTTGCCGCTCGGGGTGATCGGCATCGCCATCGGCGTGGTGCTGCTGCCGAGCCTCACGCGGCAGCTGCGCGCCGGTCACATGGGCGCTTACCAGCACAGTCTCAACCGCGCGCTGGAGTTCTCGCTGGTGCTGACGCTGCCGGCAGCCGTCGCGCTGGCGGTCATTCCGCAGGAAATCGTCTCGGTTCTGTTTCAGCGGGTGCGCTTCGATGCCGCCGCCGTGGAAGGCACAGCCGCGGCCCTGACGGCGTTTTCCTTCGGTCTGCCAGCCTTCGTGCTCAACAAGGTGTTTTCGCCCGGCTATTTCGCCCGGGAAGACACCAAGACACCGATGATCTTCGCCGTTATCGGCATGGTCGTGAACGTCGGACTGTCGGTTGCGCTGTTTCCGATGCTGCAGCATGTGGGCATCGCGCTGGCCACCACGCTGGCGGGTTGGGTCAACACCGGACTTCTGATCATCGTTCTGTGGCGCCGCGGCCATTTCCAGCCGGATTTCAAGCTGCTTCGGCGCCTGTCGCTGGTGGTGCTGGCCAGCCTGCTGATGGGGATCGCGGTGCATTTTGCCGCCGTCTACATGGCGCCCTGGCTGTCGGCACCGTGGCTAGCCGTGCGCGCGGGCAGCCTCGTTCTGCTCGTGCTCGTCGGCATGGTAACGTTTGCCGTCTTCACCCAGGTCAGCGGCGGGTCCGACCTCATCGGCATGCTGAAAGCGTTGAGACGACGCAACACCTGAACGCGAAACGCCGGCGCACACCGTTTCCGGCTTGCATGGATCACGGACCGGGCTTAAACCCGGCCCGCCCAAACATTCATAGCGCCCTTCCAACCGGCCGCACCATCAAAGGGATCTGAAATGGCGGAGTTCCAGCCCCGTGTCTTTTCCGGCGTCCAGCCGACAGGCAATCTGCATCTTGGCAACTATCTGGGCGCCGTTTCGCGCTGGGTCCCGTTGCAGGACCAGATGCCGACGATCTTCTGCGTCGTCGACAGCCACGCCATCACCGCAGGGTTTCCGGATCCGCACGAGCTTGCCCAGGCAACCCGTGAAGTGACCGCTGCCTATATGGCCGCCGGTATCGATCCGAAGAAATCGATCATCTTCAACCAGAGTCAGGTTCGCGAACACACCGAACTTGCCTGGATCTTCAACTGCGTGGCGCGCATGGGCTGGCTCAACCGTATGACCCAGTTCAAGGAAAAGGCCGGCAAGAACAAGGAAAACGCTTCCGTTGGCCTGTTCGCCTATCCGAACCTGATGGCTGCCGACATTCTGGCCTACCGCGCGACCCATGTTCCGGTCGGCGATGACCAGAAGCAGCACCTGGAACTGACCCGCGATATCGCCGCCAAGTTCAACAACGACTTTGCCGAGCGGATCAAGGAACTGGATATCGGTATTCCGAACCCGACACCCTCGCCGGAACTGCCGGAATATCTCTATTTCCCGATGACCGAGCCGATGATCGCAGGCCCGGCCACCCGGATCATGTCGCTGCGCGACGGCACCAAGAAGATGTCGAAGTCCGATCCGTCGGACCTGTCGCGTATCAACCTGACGGACGACGCGGACTCGATCTCCAAGAAGATCAAGAAAGCCAAGACCGATCCGGACGCCCTGCCGAGCGAAACCGACGGCCTGGAAGGCCGCCCGGAAGCGGATAACCTTGTCGGCATCTATGCTGCCCTCAGCGGCGCAACCAAGGCCGATGTGCTGAAGGAATACGGCGGCCAGCAGTTCTCCACCTTCAAGCCGGCCCTGTCCGACCTGGCGGTGGCGAAACTCTCGCCGATGACCGACGAAATGCGCCGCCTGATGGACGACAAGGCCCAGATCGACGCCATTTTGAAGGAAGGCGCCGAAAAGGCCTCCGCCATCGCGGAACCGGTTCTGAAGGACGTTCGCAAGATCATCGGTTTCCTCGACGTCCGGTAAGACGTCGCGGCACCAACCAGATCCTGAAAACCCGGCAGGTTTCTGCCGGGTTTTTGTTTGGGTACGTACTGTGCGGACAGGATGCCTGGACGGTGAGCCCAGATCTGGCCTCAACTCCGCCGCGCCATGGCTCGACCATGGGGTCCATGCCGGTACGGTTCAACCCGGCAAAGCCTTGCCTTGGGGAAAAGGCTCGGCATGGATTGCAGGCTCAAGCGCTGCAATGACGGGCGAGCGGCGAGGTCGAGAACCCGCTGATCTGTCTTCGCGGCAGGCAGGAACTTGCCAGCCGAGTCAGGCAGCAGGCGTTCTCCCACCGCATCCACCCCGTGACCTTCCTCGTCAAACGCTATCCTTGCGCTCGACAACAAGCACCCGTGCCTCGCCGACCGGATGGGCCACATGGGCATCGCCGTCGTTAGCGAAGAACATCTGTCCCTCGGTCAGGCGCTGGACCTTTTCAGCTCCGGCGTCGCGGTAATGCATGTCGACCGTGCCGGAAAGAACGACGAAGACTTCCGGGCCGTCGTTGACGTGCCATTTGTAGGGCGTGTCGGTCCAGTGCAGACGCACCGTGATGCCGTCCAGTTCGCCGATCAGGCGCGACCCCCAGGCTTTTTCGGCCTTAAAGCTGCTTGTATCGAGATGGAAATCCATGGAACTCTCCCGCTGCAAAATCGCTCAAGGGTGCTATCGCGGACAGGCAGCCGTTTCTCCCGGCAATTTGACCGGTTCAATCGGTCATTTGCCGGTGGGCGGCGGGCGGCGGCCGCTTGCCACACAGGACAAAGACAGAAACCCCATGGATGCTATCGACCGGACCCTGCTGCACCTGTTGGAAGCCGACAGCCGGACACCTGTGAAAACGCTGGCCGCCCATGTTGGGCTCGCCCGATCGAGTGTTCAGGCCCGGGTCCGCAAGCTGGAAGAAAGCGGCATCATCCGCGCCTATACGATACGGATCAGCGATCCCGACCCGGCTGAAATCGAAGCCTATCTCTGGATACGGACCGGATCGGCAACCTGCGCTGCCATCGCGCCGGTGGTTTCAAAATTCGAGGAGGTTCGACAGTGCCGCTCGATTTCCGGCGACCGGGACATGGTGCTGCTGGCGCGGGCCCGGACATTGGAACACCTCGCCGGGCTTCGCAACCGCATTGCTGCCCTTGACGGAATTGCCAGTGTCGAGACCCATCCGGTGTTGAAGGACTGGATCTGAACGGGGCAGGAAACCGCCGATTTACTTTTTTATCGGCTGATGAAACGGTTTCTCAAAGTTTACATCGCACTCTCAAGACAACAGGATCTTGTAGAGAGTAGTTATCTTGGTCAGTCAAAACAGCGAACGCGCGGCCAAAGCCGCGCCAGAAGCCGATGACGCGCAGGAGAAATTCTTCGTCGAAGAGCAAAAGCTTTCTTCCGCGGACACCTTGACTACCGACGATTATCTAAACACCGTAAAAACCCGCCGCGACGATGACGCCAGCTCCGATATCGGGCCAGAAGTAGGACCAGGCCGCCGGGCGACCGATGCTCCCGTATCAGCGCCTGCCAAATCCCTGCAGCACCTTGCCCTGGCCGGCATGATCGTCGGCCTTGCTGCGGGTTTCGTCATGATTTCCGGCGAGGGCCTGAACCGGTTTCTGGGCCTTGGCCTGACCTTCTTTTCAGGCGGACTGGCCGTCTGGCGTCTGTTTGCAGACGACATGCAGCGATCTGTCCAGGCGCTTCAGGTGAAAGACGACAAGATCCGCCGTCTGATGGCCCGCTGCGAGGAACTGGAAGACCGTGCCTGGGAACTGGGCGAATCCGACGAACGTCATGCCAGCATCCTGGCAACGCTTGGCGACGTTGTTGTGCGGCGGGACCAGGACGGCATCATCACCTACGTCAACTCGGCTGCTGACGATGTGTTCGGGCTCGGGCACGCCTTGCAGCCGGGTGCGACCCTGCATCTGCCGCTGCTTGAGGAAGTGGGCTTTGAAAGCGCCGTGACGCAGGCGCTGGACAAGACGACACCGGGCATGGGGTTCCAGGATCTGCATATCGACACCGCGCAGGGCCCGCGCTGGTTCTCGCGCATCGACATTCCGGTGCGTGACACTGCAACGGATCGCCAGCTCGTGCAGACCGTTCTGCGCGATGTCACCGAGCGGCGCCTGATCGAAGAAGAACTGCTGGCCGCCCGCCATTCGGCGGAAAGCTCCAACGAAGCGAAATCGCGGTTCCTGGCGACCGTCAGCCACGAAATCCGTACCCCGCTCAACGGTGTGCTGGGCATGGCCGCGCTCCTGCGCGACACCCGCCTGACCAAGGAACAGAGTGCCTATATCGAGGCGCTGGAAACTTCGGGCGAAACGCTGCTGCTCCTGATCGATGAAGTGCTCGACTTCTCCAAGGTGGAGGCCGGCAAGCTCGACATCCAGGCAGCCCCTGTGCGGGTCGGCGCGCTGGTGGAAAGCGTCGTTGAACTGCTTGCGCCAAAGGCCCACGCCAAGTCGCTTGAAATCGGCTCGATGCTCGATCCCAACCTGCCGGAAGAGGTGACGCTGGACGCCACCCGCGTTCGCCAGATCCTCTACAATCTCATCGGCAACGGCATCAAGTTCACCGATGAGGGCGGTGTCGCGGTGGAGCTGACCGGACGTCCCAATCCGGACGGCGGCGGTTTTCTGGATATTGATGTGCGCGACAGCGGCATCGGCTTTGATGAACACGAAGCCGAACGGTTGTTCCAGGAATTCGAACAGGTCGACCATGGCCCGGCGCGCAAATTTGGCGGAACCGGCCTTGGTCTGGCCATCGCCCAGAGGCTTGCCGGCCTGATGGGAGGCGAAATCGCGGCACAGCCCGCCGGAGAAGGCGGCGCGCAGTTTCGCGTGTCCCTGCCGATCCCGGAATCCCTTGTCGCCGACACGGATCCGCGTCTGGCCAAGCTCGAAGGCCGCAGGATCGTATTCGTCAGCGCCAGCCAGATCGAATGCCCGCTGCTGGCCAGACGGCTGAAATATCATGCGGCCAATGTGAGCGTACATGCGCCGGGCAGTTCGGATCTCGACGCCGCACTGGCCGAAGCCGACCTCCTGGTTGTCGATAATGGTGCCCTGTCCGACAGCGGCGGCTGGCTGGCCTCCGCCCGCCTGACGGGCTGCAAGGCCCCGGCCGTCGTGATGATTGCCCCGCCGGAGCGCGAGCGCCTGGAGCATCTGCGGGAAGCCGGATATGCTGCCTACCTCATTCGCCCGGTGCGGATCGAGACCCTAGTGCAGATTTTTTCCGGCCTTCTGGAAGACGAAGGCATGGAACATGCCTGGGACGCAAGCGCGGAGCCCGTCAGCAACGGTTTCCTGCCGAATCGCTACCAGGTGCCTGCCCGGCCGCTGCGCCTGCTTGTGGCAGAAGACAACGACATCAACCGGCTGTTGAGCGAAGCCATGCTGCGCAAGCTCGGCCATGTGCCGGTGATGGTAATCGACGGTGAAAAGGCCGTCGAGGAAGCTGCCAGCGGCGCTTATGATGCGATCCTGATGGATCTGCACATGCCCGGTCTCGACGGCTTTCAGGCGATCCGGCAGATTCGCGAGGACGAACAAGCGGCCGGACGGACCAATGTGCCGGTGCTGATCGTGACCGCCGACGTGATGAAAGACGCACGGGACAAGGCCACCGAAGTGGGGGCTGCCGGTTATCTGACCAAGCCGCTTTCCGTTGAAGCGATTTCCGACGCTCTGGCCGAAGTCAGCCGAAGCTGAAGCCGTTTCCGGTGTGGCAAGCACAAGCTGCAAACGGAAACGTTGCCGCCGGCGTTCGTGAAAATTCACAAAGCTGCAAGAGTGGGCTAAGCTCGCCCCTGGAAAACACGGCGCAAAATACCGAGTGTCATCCAGCTGTCGGAATAGTATGTTCTACGGCAAGCTTGAAGCACACTGACCGGGATCGGACTTCCTGTTCCGGCAAAGGTAATTTGGCAGGTGAAACAGACAACAACCTGTGAAACCTGTAAGGTGCGCCAAAAGGGAATACACGAGGGTGGAATGTCCATAATGCGGCAAGGGCTTTTTTCTCCCAGGAAACTGGTCAGAAAATTTACACCGGCAATGCGTCCGGACGCCAACCTTCCCAACACACAGCGCATCGGGCCCGCCCTGCGAACACCGGTCAAAACCGGCGAAACGCTTGGCCGGATTGGCTCTCTGGAAGTGCGGATGGCCCGCAATTTCAAGGAAGTGAAGAAGGCGCAGCGCCTGCGCTATGAGGTTTTCTATGAGGAAATGTCGGCCATTGCCGACGCGCACACGCTGGCAACGCGCCGCGATGCAGACCCTTTCGATGCCTATTGCGATCACCTGCTCGTGGTCGACCATGATTCGCTCAAGCGCAACAAGCTGGGCCGGCTGAAGCCCGAGATCGTCGGCACCTACCGTATCCTGCGCCAGGAAATCGCCGATCAGCACACCGGCTTCTATACTGCCGCCGAATACGACATCCAGTCGCTGATCGACGCAAACCCCGGCAAGCGCTTCATGGAACTCGGCCGCTCTTGCGTGCTGAAGCCCTACCGCAACAAGAAAACCGTCGAGCTGCTGTGGCACGGCATCTGGGCCTATGTGCTGCGCCACAATATCGATGTCATGCTTGGCTGTGCCTCGATCGAAAGCACCAATCCGGATGCCATCGCCGGCCAGCTTGCCTTCCTGCATCACAACGCCCGCGCCCCGGAAGAATGGCGCGTGCGTGCTGTGGAAGACAGATACGTGGAAATGAACCGCATGCCGGCCGAGGAACTCAACGCCAAGGAAGCGCTGCGAGCCCTGCCGCCTCTGGTTAAGGGCTATCTGCGCCTTGGCGCGTTCATTGGCGATGGTGCCGTGATCGATCATCAGTTCGGCACCACGGATGTTCTGATCATCATGCCGGTGTCCGAACTCAATACGCGCTACGTCAATTATTATGGCGCCGACGCAAGCCGCTACTCCAGCTAAATCCGGCTGTAGCTGCCAAGCTTTCCCTTGTTATCCCGGCCGGGCAAAGCGCACGACGGGATCGGGAAGGTAAGATCCTTTCCACTGCGCTCTGACAGGGCTCCCGTCGGGCCTGGGTCTGATTGCGTCCCTTGAACAGGACGCCGCCTCTCCCTTGCAAAAACCCGTAGCCTTAACGCCCCCTTAAATCGCCGCAATTTAAGCTCATCTCCGGGGAAACCGGCGCTTGCCGGATAACGCCAACCCTGGTTGGTACGGAGTTAGGGGACGGAGGATCAATGGCGCCTCGGGCGAAACGCCAGCCGCGTGTTGAACCGACATTCGGAAATTCAGGCAGCAGCCTGCTCGACCTGCGCTTGAGCCCGCAGGACCGCCCGGCCGCGCCTTCTTCCAAGTCATCCGGCAAGGGCAAGACGCGCAAGGCACCGGCCAAGAAAAAAACCGCGTCCTCCACCCGCAAGACGGCCAAGAACGGCAACGGAAGGGGCGGTGGCCGCTCCGGTGCCAAGCGGCGCAAGGCCAAGCGGAAAAACAGGTTTCAGGCACCGACCGCACTCGGCCGTTTTCTCAAGCGTGGCTTCTACTGGAGCATGGTGCTCGGCATCTGGGGCACCATCGCCGTCGTTTGTCTGGTCGGCTATTACGCCGCATTTCTGCCGCCGACCTCCGAATGGCAGGTTCCAGCGCGCCCGCCCAACGTCAAGATCGTCGCCGCCAATGGCGAATTGCTGGCAAACCGTGGCGACACCGGCGGGGAAGCCGTTCGCCTGGAACAGTTGCCGCCCTATCTGCCCAATGCCGTGATCGCCATCGAAGACCGGCGCTTCCGTTCCCATTTTGGTGTCGACCCGGTCGGTCTCGCCCGTGCCGTCTATACCAACTTCACCTCCGGCCGCCTGCAACAAGGCGGCTCGACGCTGACCCAGCAGCTTGCCAAGAACCTGTTCCTGGAACAGGATCGCACGATCAAGCGCAAGATCCAGGAACTGGTGCTCGCCTTCTGGCTGGAGGCCGAATATTCCAAGGACGAGATCCTGGAAATGTACCTGAACCGGGTCTATCTCGGCTCCGGCGCCTATGGTGTGGATGCCGCGGCCCGGCGCTATTTCGGTAAGTCCGCCCGGCTTTTGACCATACCGGAAGCGGCCACAATCGCAGGCCTGCTCAAGGCGCCGTCGCGCTATTCCCCCGCCCGCAACCCGGATCTGGCCGAGGACCGGGCCCAGCTCGTGCTCGCCGCCATGCATGAGGAAGGCTACATCACCGGCGACGAGGCGAAGAACGCTTTGGCCGCGCCCGCCAAGGTGGTGCGCCGCTACACAACCGCCAGCGAGAATTATGCCGCAGACTGGGTGATGGATGTGCTGCCGCATTTCATCGGCTCGATCGAAACCGACATCGTTGTCGACACGACCATCGATCCGAAAATGCAGCGCGCCGCCGAGCAGGCGCTGCGCGGCGCATTGAAGGAAAACCGCGAGAAATACGGCGTTTCCCAGGGTGCGGTCGTGACACTGGACACGGCGGGTGCCGTGAAGGCGCTGGTCGGCGGGGCCGATTATTCCAAGAGCCAGTACAACCGCGCGGTCTATGCCAAACGACAGCCGGGCTCGTCCTTCAAGCCGTTCGTTTATCTGGCCGCACTGGAAAACGGCCTGTCGCCCCAGTCCATCCGCCAGGATCAGCCGGTCCGGTTCGGCAACTGGTCGCCGCAGAACTATTCCAAGGACTACTATGGCCCGGTGACGCTGACACGGGCGCTCAGCCTGTCGCTGAACACCGTGGCCGCACAGCTAACCTATGAGGTTGGCGCGGGCACTGTTGCCGACACCGCCAAGCGGCTGGGCGTCACTTCGGAAATGAAGAACAACCTGTCGATCGCGCTTGGAACTTCCGAAGTCACCCCGCTGGAAATCGCCGGCGCTTATGTGCCGTTTTCCAACGGCGGCTATGGCGTGCTGCCGCATGTGATCCGGCGGATCCAGACCGTGGACGGCAAGACGCTTTACTCGCGCTCCGGCGATGGCCGCGGCCGGGTGATCGACCGCCGGCTGGTCGGGGAAATGAACATGATGATGTCGGAAACCCTGTTGACCGGCACTGGCCGCAAGGCGCGGCTGGACAGCGGCCGCCCTGCTGGTGGCAAGACCGGCACCAGCCAGGATTTCCGCGACGCCTGGTTCATCGGCTACACGGGCAATCTGACCACCGCCGTCTGGCTGGGCAATGACGACAATTCGCCCACCCGCAAGGCAACCGGGGGCGGACTGCCTGCAACCGTCTGGAAAGAGGTGATGGACGCCGCCCATGAAGGCTTGCCCGTGGCGGACCTGCCCGGCGTGCCGGATGTGCCGGCAACCGTCTCCGCCCCGCGCAAACCGGGCCCGGTGGAAACCGTCGGCTCCGGCAGCGACCCGATCCCGCCAGCCCCAATTGGCGGCGGCCAAGGCAACGGCGAACGCCGTGGCCCGCTGAACCTCTTGCGCAATCTCTTTGGCGGCGGCTGATAGCAAAGACGATAGCTCATGGCCCGGACGGCCATGTTCAAAGCATTTCCCGGTGGTGTTCTGTCTCCCGCCAGGGTGTGTCGACTGAATGTGCAGCCCATCCTTCGAGACAGGCTTTCAGCCTTCCTCAGGATGAGGATGCATATGTTGATCTTCAGCTGCTTTCCGCAAACACCGCCCTCATCCTGAAGGCCTGACTGGTAAGGGACAAAGGACGCAGTCGTCTTGGTTCCTGACACGACCTTACGCTCTTCTCAGGTGTCATCCCCGCGAAAGCGGGGACCCAGGGCTCCGTAAGGTAAGAATGAAGTCTATGAAGCGAGCTCATGAGTTTACTGGATCCCCGCTTTGGCGGGGATGACAATGGGGTTGAAGCAGTCGGCCCTGTCAGCATTTCCGGGCCCCCTTTCGGGCCAGACACTCACAGGTGAAGTCCAATATATTCAGTCGCAGAGGTTTGCAGCACCCGTCAGCCTCATCCTGAGGAAGCGCGTGAGCGCTGGCTCGAAGGATGGGCCGCGTGCTCCAGACACCAGAAAATCTTGCGGCAAATGTCGGTAAGTTCCGCCTCAGCACTGATGGCTGTAGGTGAACACCAGCGTGTCGGTGGTGTAGCGGCCGGTCGGGCGGCACTTGTTGAAGACTTCCCGGGTTCCGGTGACCGTGACCTGAAGCTGGTCGCCGCGAACCGGGCCTTCGACGAAATATTCCAGTGGTGATCCCGGGCAATATTTGGAAAACACCCGGGCCGTGCCGGAATACCAGTTGCCGTTCTTGGCCCCGTTGAAAAGCAGCGTGCCGCGCTGGACGCCCGCATTGCGCAGACCGGGTTTCGGCACTTCGTATGACAGCCAGCGCTGATTGCCCTGCGCCTGCAGGCGCATGAGCGAACCGTTGTGGTTCCAGCAGCTATCGGCCATCGCCTGACCGGTGAAGGTCAGGCCCGGCAAGACAAAGCCAAGCAAGACGAGCGTGACCGCCCGGATCGGATATTTCCAGTTTATCATGTTGCCTCTCCCAGCTTCCCCAGGGAGATCGAAGCATATTCTGACGTGTTTGCAACTGGTTTTGCCGGACCCTGCCTTTCGGTCCGGATGGTTTGGCGGCATGAACTCGAAAGCAGGCCTTGGTCAGCCGTATCCGTGCAGGCGGACACCGTTCTGCTTCAGCCAGACGCGGGCGCGCGGCGTTTGCGGAGCAAGTTGTTCGCACAGGCGCCAGAAACGCGCCGAATGGTTCATTTCCTTCAGATGCGCCACTTCATGGGCGGCGACATAATCAAGGATCTCCGGCGGCGCCAGAATGAGCCGCCAGGAAAAGGACAGCCGTCCGTTGGAAGCGCAGGAACCCCAGCGGCTGGTGGTGTCGCGGATGCTGATGGCGGCGATCTTCTTGCCGATCGTGGCCGCGTGAACGGCGGTGCGGGCCGAAAGGTCCGCGCGGGCCTGTTCCTTGAGCCAGGTGGTGACCTTGCGTGGGATGTGATCGTCCGCGCCCGGCACGAACAGCGCCGGGAGTTCCATCTCGTCGTGGCCCAGGGTGATCAGCCCGCGCAGCTTTCCGGTTGGCACGATGACGTGGTCCTCGCCGCGCAAAGGCACGGTTTCACCCGGCAGAAAGGTGACATGGTCCGGCCTGTCCTGCAGCCGCTCGATCAGCCAGTCGATATGCTGGCGCGCGAACCGCTCGGCACGGGCAAGATCTCCGCCCTTGGGCACGGTCAGCACCGGGCCTGAGCGGTCTGCCGGCAGACGCAGAAGATACCGCTGCGCACGCGGATTGGCCTTGAGACGGATGCGCACGGCGCTGGCACCGGTCTGGATCTCGATATGGTCGGGCAGCGATTTCTTGCCGGCGCGCAGAAACATCAAGGGCGAAGGTCCAACGAATCAGTTGTCTCGATTTTAGCGAACTTGCGCGCGATTTTGCGGCAATTCTGACAGCGGCGACGTTTTGAATTTCCGGAAGCCGGCGGAACAGAAGCAAATCTGGCTGCCCCGAAACGGACAAAAGCGGCGCCTTTGCGGGCGCCGCTCTTGGTCTGGCCTTCGGGGACCGTCCGGGAGGAGGTGAGACGTTACAACGGTGCGGCTTCGCTGCCGTTGCTGCGGCCCCGATTGGCCATGAAGCGGTCGAATTCTTCCTGATCGCGCGCACGGCGCAATTCGCGGAGGAAATCGTCGAACTCGGCGCGCATGGTATCGAGCTTGGCACGCTCTTCTTCCAGGCGCTTCAGTTCACGCTCACGATAGTCGTCAAAGGCGACGTTGCCGGTGCGGGCATGGGAAGTCGTGTTCATCTGCTCGAAGGCTCCCTTCAGCGGGCTGCCCCGCCACTGATCTTTTGCATCGCGGAGCATGCCTTCAAAGCGGTCGCCCCACAGAATGTAGGCAAGCATGGCGAGGCCAAGCGGCCAGAATGCCACGAACCCCAGCACCATCAGGCCGATAGTTACCGGCGTCCAGGCAGGTTTGATCATGCAACTTTTAGCTGTTGTCATCGTCCTATCCATTTCAGACATCCACGTCATTCCAAGTGGGGATGATCGCATTCGCCTTCAAGGATTCGTGACCGGGATCACAGAAAACCGGCACCAAAAAACCCAGCCTGCGAGGATGCGGGCCGGGTTTAATTCATTGATTCATAAGTAAAAGGGGAAACGGATCAGTCGAACGGACCGTCGATCACATGTTGCGCCGAATAATTCGCCAGAAGCTTCTCGCGGTGCCATTCGGCCGCCATCGGGGCGTTGGCATATTCGTGGAAGCAGGGCGTGCCGAGCGTGAAATGCAGAAGTTTCGCATCCGGGTTGGGGCCGAATTCATCCGGCAGCCAGTTCCATTCCTTCGGCAGTTCGCCGATGAGGTCGTCGTCCAGCCAGGTGAACCGGTGCAGCTGGGCGCCGGTCGCATTCATCACGAAGTCGGGCGTCACCACCTTGTTGGCCGGGTGGCCGCAGTTCCACAGTACGACGCTGGACCAGTTCTTGCGCGGGTAGTTCTCGTTTTTCGAGCCGAGGTATTTGGTGGTCTGCCGGGTCTGATAGTCGTGATGGACACACATCACCGCCTTGCTCTCGTCGCGCATGGCGAACAGCTTGGCAATGTCGTCCCGAACGATCATGTCGCCGTCCATGAACAGCGCCCAGCCGTTGTAGTTCATGAGGCTCGGGATCAGAAAACGGGTGTAGATGAAGTGATTGGACCCGTCGGTGTGGGTCTCGTTGTAGGTCTTCAGGTTGTGCAGCGACAGCGGCGTGATCGCCAGCACGTCGCTTGAAAGCCGGGTCAGGCTGTTGGCGCAAACATGATAGGCAATCGCTTCACGCGGATCGAAACCAATAAAAATATTGAGCACTACAGAAACCTCCGGCCTCGCTGTCTGACCGGCACTTGTATTTGGCCGAAAGGCCAGAATCAATAGCAGCGGAGGGGCTGCCGCCAGAAACCGGACTTTTTGGGACAAGTTATCGCTGCACGGCGAAAGGCACCCGGGCGGGTGCCTTTACCGATACGACGTTCAGCTCACCGTTTCGGAAAGCTGGCGGGCCTGCTCGATCCAGTTGTCCCGGGCAATACGGCCACGGAAATCGAGCTTGGTGTCCAGGGCTTCGATCTGTTCTTCCGTCAGACCGGCAATCTGCCAGAAGTGGAAAATCCCGGCTTCGTTGAGCGCGGATTCCAGTTTGGGGCCGACACCGCTGATCGACTTCAGATCGTCCGCGGCACCGTCGGGCTGGGTCAGGAGGATGCTCTCCAGAGAATTGCCGGTGGTTTTGGCGGCCGATTTGGCCTTGGCAGGTGCGGGAGCGGCCTTTACAGCCGGTTCGGCTGTCGCTTTCGCCGCCGGTGCGGCAACAGCAGGGGCTTGGGCCGTGGCTGCGGGTTTGGCAGCCGGTGCCTTTGCGGCGGGCTTGCGCAGGTCCGTACGGTTGGAGCGGATGAAGTCCATCACCCGAGGCGCTATTTCCGACCGCCAGCGCGATCCGTTGAAGACACCGTAGTGACCGACGTTCGGCTGCTCGTAATGCGCTTTCATGTCCTCGTCCAGACTGGTGCAGAGCGCATGGGCCGCCTTGGTCTGGCCGCGGCCGGTGATGTCGTCCTTCTCGCCTTCGACAGTCAGAAGGGCGGTGCGGGTGATCTTGCCGCAATCGACCAGACGGCCGTTGTGCTCCATGGTGCCATTCGGCAGCGCGTGTTCGATGAAGACCGTCTCGACGGTCTGCAGATAGAATTCGGCGGTCAGGTCCATGACGGCGAGATATTCGTCATAGAAGTCGCGGTGTTTTTCCGCATTGTCGCCGTCACCTTCCACCAGATGCTGGAAGAAGTCCCGGTGCGCGGTCACGTGCCGGTCGAGGTTCATGCTCATGAAGCCGGAAAGCTGCAGAAAGCCGGGATACACATCCCGCATGAAGCCCGGATGCGGGAAGGGGACCTTCATGATGACGTTGTTCTTGAACCAGTCGATGCCCTTGGAAACCGCCAGATCGTTGACGGCGGTCGGAGCGACCCGGGTGTCGATGGGCCCGCCCATCAGTGTCATCGTGGAAGGTACATAAGGGTCTTCGCGGTCTTCCATGACCGCAACAGCCGCCAGCACAGGCACGGAGGGCTGACAGACGCCGAGAATATGCGTGTCCGGACCCAGGAAATGGAGCATCGAAATGATATAATCGATGTAATCGTCCAGATCGAACTTGCCTTCCTGTATTGGCACCATGCGGGCGTCGATCCAGTCGGTGATATAGACATCCGCATTGGGCATCAGCGCTTCCACGGTGCCGCGCAACAGCGTGGCATAGTGGCCGGACATCGGTGCGACGATCAGGATCTTGGGATCGTTGCGGTGCGAGGTCACGCCGCGTTCGAAGTGGATCAGGTCGCAGAACGGACGGCTCCAGACGCTGACTTCACGCACAGGAACGCGCACACCGCTGACGGTGGTTTCCTTCAGCCCGAATTCCGGCTTGCCATAGCGGCGCGTGGTGCGTTCAAGCACTTCGCAACCAGCGGCAATGGACCGGCCGTAACTGGTGTGCGTCAGCGGATTGAGCGGGTTCTGGAAGTAAAGCCGGGTCATGTCGGCCAAAGCTCTGAAAGGCGCCATCGCGGCGTGGTTCAGTTCGTAAAGGTGGTAAAACGGCAAAGACGTCTCTCCTTTGCTGAACCAACTGGTGCCGGCCCTATTAGCATTGTTCATGAACATTTTTCGGCCCGTGTGTTCTTACGCACTGTATTGCATTGCAGCAGGATAGCTATGCCTGTTGCAGCCCGCAATACTTCTAATTGGTATTTGAATACGCGCCTAAGTGCTGAGGATCGCGGCAAAAGACACTTTCGCACCAAATCACTGTGCAATGCAAAAGACGCAATAGAACATTTAAATCAATTTGGTAGCTTTATACAAACCACGTTCCAAAGCGGCTCAGGCAGCCAGATCTGCAACCACCGCATCGAGCACGAAAAAACCTTCACGAGTGGCCCGAATCCGGTTTTCCCCGATTTCTTCGACCATGCCATGCTCGATTAACGCGGCCAGACTGGCCGGATCGACGGAGCGGCTTGCGTAGCGCTCATAGCGTTTCAGGTCGATGCCCTCGGTCAGGCGCAGGCCCATGAGCAGAAACTCATCGCCCTGCTCCTCTTGGGAAAGGCCGGCGTTTTCGACCAACGCCTGGCCGTGGCTCTCGACGTTTTCCAGCCAGGTTTCCGGATGGCGCTCGGTTGAGGTCGCCAGACGGCTGACACCAACCGTGATGCGGCCGTGGGCACCGGGGCCGACGCCGACATAATCGCCATAGCGCCAATAGACCAGATTGTGCCGGCATTCGGCGCCCGGGCGGGCATGGTTGGAGACTTCATAGGCCGGCAGGCCGGCAGCGGCGGTCACATTCTGCGTGAGTTCATAGAATTCAGCGCCCAAATCCGGATCCGGCACCTTCAGCTTGCCTGCATGAAACAGCGTGTGGAAGGGCGTGCCTTCCTCGATCGTGAGCTGATAGAGCGACAGATGATCGGCGGCGAGCGCGATGGCCTCGTTCAGTTCCTGCTCCCAGCCGGCCAGTGTCTGGCCCGGGCGGGCGTAGATGAGGTCGAACGACAGGCGCGGGAACGTGGCACGTGCGGTTTCGATGGCGGTGCGGGCCGTGCGTGCATCATGCAGGCGGCCAAGCAGCCTCAGATCCGTATCGATGAGCGACTGCACGCCCAGCGAGACCCGGTTCACACCTGCGGCCCGGTAGCCGCGAAAGCGTTCAGCCTCGACAGACGAGGGATTGGCCTCCAGCGAAATCTCGACATTTTCATCCATCGACCAGCGATCGGAAACCGCTTTCAGGATGCGGTCGACCGTCGCCGGTTCCATGAGCGACGGCGTACCGCCGCCCAGAAACACGGATTGAACCTTTTTGCCCCTGGTCAGATCGGCAAAATGGGACAGTTCCCGCTCGAAGGCGGCCGCGAAGCGGGCCTGATCGACCGGCTGATGACGGACATGGGAATTGAAGTCGCAATAAGGGCATTTGGCCGCGCAGAACGGCCAATGAATATAAATACCGAAGCCGCCTTCGGCTGCCCCCACACCAGTCACGTCTTATTATCCTTCCAGGCAGCCGGCGGAAAAGAGCTGGAATGCCCGCGCCCTGTGTGACAGGGCGGATCCGTCCTTCGACCAGCCGTGCTTTTCTTCAGACGTCATTTCGCCGAAGGTGCGCTCATGGCCGTCCGGCTGGAAAATCGGATCGTAGCCGAAGCCCTGCGTTCCGCGTGGCGGCCAGACGATCTGTCCGTCGACTTCGCCGCGGAAATATTCCTCGCTGCCGTCCGGCCAGGCCAGGCAGAGCACGGCGACGAAGGAGCCGCGGCGCTGGTCGTCCGTCGTTGCGCCCAGCGACTGCAGCTTTTCCTCGATCGTGCGCATGGCCATCGCAAAGTCCTTGTCCGGCCCCGCCCAGCGCGCGGAATAGATGCCCGGATCGCCGTTCAGCGCCGCCACGCAGAACCCGCTGTCGTCGGCCAGCGCCGGCAGGCCCGAAGCCTTGGCCGCCGCATGGGCCTTGATGGCCGCGTTTTCCTCGAACGTGACGCCCGTCTCGTCCGGTTCCGGCAGGTCCAGCTCTCCGGCGGAGATCACGTCGAAGCCGTAAGGCTGAAGCAGTTCGTTGATCTCGCGGATCTTGCCCTTGTTGTGGCTTGCGACAACAAGTTTGCCCGGTTCCAGCTTGCGGTGGCTCATGGTTCGGCGCCCTTAGAGAATGGCCATTTTCTGCAGATCGACCAGCTTGCCGATGCCCAGCTTGGCAAGGCCCATAAGCTTGCCGAATTCCTCGTCCGAGAAAGGCGCACCTTCGGCCGTTCCCTGGATTTCGACGATACCGCCAGACCCGGTCAGAACGAAGTTGGCGTCGGTTTCGGCTGTGCTGTCCTCGGCGTAGTCGAGATCGAGCACCGGCGTGCCTTCGTAGATACCGCAGGAAATCGCGGCGATATGATCCTTCAGAACCTCGCCGGAGACCATGTCACGGGCTTTCATCCACTCGATGCAGTCGCGCAGGGCAATCCAGGCACCGGTGATGGAGGCTGTACGGGTGCCGCCGTCGGCCTGGATGACGTCGCAGTCCACCGTGATCTGGTTTTCGCCGAGCGCTTCCAGATTGACGACGGCGCGCAGTGACCGGCCGATGAGACGCTGGATTTCCTGGGTCCGGCCGGATTGCTTGCCGGCGCTGGCTTCGCGGCGCATGCGGTCGCCCGTGGCGCGTGGCAGCATGCCGTACTCGGCAGTCACCCAGCCACGGTTCTGGCCGCGCAACCACGGCGGAACCCGCTCTTCCAGGCTGGCGGTGCACAAGACGTGCGTGTCGCCGAACTTGACGAGGCAAGAACCCTCGGCATGTTTGGAGACCCCACGTTCCAGCGTGACCGCACGGAGTTCATCGGCTGCGCGTTTGGACGGACGCATGCATATCCCTTTCGACTTTCGCTCCGGAAAAACCGCCGTTTCTCCAGTGTATTCGTTGAGGCCTTGTAGACCCCAACTTCCTCCGCCGTAAAGGCCTTGCGTTGTGATACTTCACGCAAGCCCCCATTTGCGCCTATATCTTTCATGGAATCCCGGCCGGCCCCGGTGAGTGGTCACATTCGGAGAACAAGCCTTGAGCCTCAGCGACCTCGACAAGAGATCCCGTGAAATCTTCCGTTCGATCGTGGAAACCTATCTGGAGACCGGCGAGCCCGTCGGGTCCCGGAACGTTTCGCGCAAGCTCGGCATTTCGCTGTCGCCTGCCTCGGTCCGCAACGTGATGTCCGATCTGGAACATCTGGGCCTCCTGCATTCGCCCCACACCAGTGCGGGGCGGCTGCCGACCGAAATCGGCCTTCGTTTCTTCGTCGACGCCCTTCTGGAAGTGGGCGACCTGACCCAGGACGAACGCCGGGCAATCGATGCGCAGGTCCGGGCCTCGCAAAAGGCGAACTCCGCCGAGCAGGTGCTGACGGAAGCCAGCCAGATGCTGTCCGGCCTGTCGATGGGCGCAGGTGTGGTGTTGACGCACAAGTCGGATATGCGGCTGAAACACATCGAATTCGTGCGCATCGAGCCGCTGAAAGCCCTGGCGATCCTCGTCAGCGAAGACGGGTCCGTCGAAAACCGCGTTGTCGATCTGCCGGGCGACCTGCCGGCGTCCGCGCTGGTGGAGGCCAGCAACTATCTGAATGCCCAGATCAAGGGCAGGACGCTCTCGGAAATCAGATCCGAACTGGAAAGGGTACGCGACGCGGACCAGGCCGAACTCGATCTTCTGAGCCAGAAAGTCATCGATGCGGGACTTGCGGTCTGGGGCGGCGAAAGCGCCACCGATCCGGGCACCTTGATCGTGCGGGGCCGATCCAATCTCCTGACCGATCTGGACGCGGTTGAAGATCTGGAGCGCATCCGACTGCTGTTCGACGACCTGGAAAGCAAGAAGGACCTGATTCAGCTTCTCGGACTTGCCGAAAAGGGCGACGGCGTGCGCATCTTCATTGGCTCGGAGAACAACCTGTTCTCGCTGTCCGGCTCCTCCCTTGTGGTGTCGCCCTACAGGGACAGCAACCAGCGCATCGTCGGCGTTCTCGGAGTCATCGGGCCGACCCGGCTGAATTATGCAAGGGTGATCCCGATGGTTGACTACACCGCCCGGCTGGTGAGCCGTATCCTGGGATAAGCCTGCCGGATACCGGTTGTCCCAAACGGGTGCGGGCTTGACCAGCCGCCCGCTCCACCCCCATCTGTACCCGAGACCAGCCAGACAGGACCTGACATGCTTTCGCCCGCCGAACTGGAACGCTACGCCCGCCATATCGTGCTGCAGGAAATCGGCGGCGCCGGTCAGCAGAAGCTGAAGAATGCCCGCGTGCTGGTGATCGGTGCCGGGGGCCTCGGGGCACCGGTCCTGCAATATCTGGCCGCCGCGGGTGTCGGCACGCTCGGCATTGCCGACGACGACACGGTCTCGCTGTCCAATCTGCAGCGGCAGGTAATCCACGATACCGAGCAACTCGGCGAGCCGAAGGTCGCCAGTGCGGCTGAGGCGATCGCGCGGCTGAACCCCAATGTGAAGGTCGAGCCGCACCCCACCCGCCTTGCCGGCCACAATGCCATGCAGCTCGTTTCCCGATATGACCTCGTGGTGGACGGATCGGACAATTTCGACACCCGCTACCTGGTGTCCGATGCCTGCTTCTTTGCGCAAAAGCCGCTGGTCACGGCCGCCGTTGGCCAGTTCGACGGCTCTCTGACCACCTTGAAGCCCTATGAAACCGGCCCGGACGGCACCGACAACCCGACCTATCGGTGCCTCTTCCCGCAAAAGCCGCGTGACGGCCTGCTGCCGACCTGTGCCCAGGCAGGTATCCTGGGTGCGCTGACGGGCATCATCGGCGCCATGCAGGCGATGGAAGTGTTGAAGGAACTGACGGGAACCGGCGAGGGGCTGGTTGGCCGGATGATCCTTTTCGACGCCAGAACCGTGCGCATGGAAACCATCCGCTACAAGCGCTCCCCGAAAAACCCGCTCAACGGCGACACTCCGAAAAGCTGGGGGGAGATGCTGGAGGAGGCGTGAGGGACCCCTGCAGATGTCCCCACGCAAATGTGGGGGCTGAGTCACTGGGGCTCCGGAAATCTCTTAGTCGCAATGGATTTACAGCCGACACCCAAAACAAAACCCGCGCCGGTTTCCCGGCACGGGTTCTGTAAAACTGTGGTCTGACTGACCTTAGTTCGGCTTCTGCTCGCTCGCCTGCTGGGCGGCGGCCTGCTGGGCCATATTCTGGCGGTAGAGCTGGGCGAAGTCGATCGGGTCGAGCATCAGCGGCGGGAAGCCGCCGTTGCGGGTCGCTTCGGAGAGGATGTTGCGTGCGAACGGGAAAATCATGCGCGGGCACTCGATCATCACGAACGGATGCATGTGCTCTTTCGGCACGCCGGTGATCTTGAAGAGGCCTGCGTAGACCAGTTCGACGTTGAACATCACCATGTCCGGGCGCTCGGCCTTGGCGTTCAGGGTCAGGACGACTTCAAACTGATCGTCGCTGATCTGCTGGGCACCGACGTTGACGTTGATGTCGAGCTTCGGCTGATCGCCCTGCGCCAGGGAGCGCGGCGCATTCGGGTTTTCAAAAGACAGGTCCTTGATGTACTGGCCAAGGATGTGCATGCCCGGCGCTGCTGCGCTCTCCGCCTGCGGCTGCGCGCCGCCGTCATTGGTGTCGGTCATCATCTCATTCCGTTGCGCGGTGCTGATCTGAAATGAAGAGCTATTAAATCCCTCCGGCTGGCCGCCGGCCCGCGTGATCCGGACAACCGTGTTAGCGGGTGGCTACCACTTACGCCTTGTCGGCACAAGAGCCCCGGCCTTGCCAGCCGCCGGAATCCGCTTCAAAAGGGGTGTGTTCCCGTTCTCCAAGAAGCCCAGATGCCCGAACAACCGACGTCCAATATTACCCTGCCGCACCGGCGCCTGAAACTCGACACGCTGGTCCGCCTGCGCTGGCTGGCCGTTGGCGGCCAATCGGCGGCACTTCTGGTGGTGCATGTCGGTCTTGGTTATCCCATGCCGGCCGGGCCTGCCTTCGCCATGGTGGCCCTCTCGGCCTGGCTCAACATCTTCCTGAAGGTCCGCTGGCCCTCGGCCATGCGCCTGTCGGAACGCGCCGCGGCCCTGCAACTTGCCTATGACATCCTGCAGATGAGCGGGCTTCTGTTCCTGACCGGCGGCCTCGGCAATCCCTTTGCGTTTCTCCTTATGGCGCCGGTGATGGTGTCCGCGACAGGCTTGTCGGCGCGCTACACCATCCTGCTTGGCATTCTGGCCACTGCCTGCGCCAGCCTGGTTGCGATCTTCCATCTGCCTTTGCCCTGGCCGGTGGGCGCCGATTTCTCGCTTCCCATCGTCTATTCGGTCGGTATCTGGATTGCGCTTGTCTCAACGCTCGGCTTCATGGCGATCTATGCTTTCCGCGTGGCCGAAGAAGCCCGCCAGATGGCAGACGCGCTCGCGGCAACCGAGCTTGTGCTTGCCCGCGAACAGCACCTCAACGCGCTGGACGGCCTGGCGACCGCTGCCGCGCATGAACTCGGCACACCACTTGCCACCATCTATCTGGTGGCCAAGGAACTGTCGGACGAATTCGAGGCCGGCGACCCCAGAGGCGAAGACGTGGCCCTGATCCGCTCTCAGGCAGAGCGCTGCCGGTCGATCCTGCGACAGCTCACCAGCCTTTCGAGCGAAGAAGACCGGACCTACCAGCGCATGCCGGTGTCGCAATTGCTGGAAGATGTGGTCGATCCGCACCGGGGCACGGGCGTTGCGATCCACTCCACCGGAACCGGAACCGGCGCCGAACCGGTGGGCACGCGCAACGCGGCGATCCGCTACGGGTTGGGCAATCTTCTGGAAAATGCCGTCGACTTCGCCAAGACCCGCGTCGATGTGTCCGCCACCTGGGATGAAACGACGCTTTCGATCTCGATCCGGGACGACGGACCGGGATTTTCGGTCGAAATTCTGGGCAAGATCGGCGACCCCTACGTTTCCGTGCGCGGCGGAAAGTCGCCGCAACGCGGCACGGGCGGCGGACTTGGCCTGGGTATTTTCATTGCCAAAACCCTGCTGGAACGCACGGGTGCGAAGCTGCATCTTGAAAACTCTGCCCCGCCCCAGACAGGGGCTCACATCCGGGTAAGCTGGCCGCGCCAGGTGTTTGAACAGGACGGCAGAGTGGACGAAACGGCTTTTACACCCCATAACGGCAATAAAGCGCAAACAATGCAAGCTGTGCCCGTGACTTCATCCGCGGTGCAGGAGAAGACGGAAGAATAAGACCGGTAGAGCCAATGACGGACCAGACACCTGCCTTGAACACTTCGGAGGACATGACCCTCCTGATCGTTGACGACGACAAGCCGTTTCAGCAGCGCCTTGCGCGCGCCATGGAAAAACGCGGATTTACAACGGAAACCGCCGACAGTGTTCAGGACGCAACGGGCAAGATCGCCCAGAACGCACCGGCATTCGCCATTGTCGACATGCGGCTTGAGGACGGCAACGGCCTTGACGTGATCGAGCAGCTTCGCCAGCGTCGCCCGGATGCCCGCGCCATCGTGCTGACCGGATACGGCAACATTGCAACCGCCGTCACGGCGGTCAAACTGGGTGCTATCGACTATCTGGCCAAACCGGCCGATCCGGACGATATCGTCGCCGCTCTGGCTCGCAAGCCGGAAGACAAGGCCCAGCCGCCGGAAAATCCGATGTCGGCAGACCGCGTCCGCTGGGAACATATCCAGAGGGTTTATGAGCTGTGCGACCGCAATGTCTCGGAAACCGCCCGCCGGCTGAACATGCACCGACGCACCCTGCAACGGATCCTGGCAAAGCGCGCGCCACGCTGAGAAAGGCAGGGTTTTCCGCCATTGCGGGCTTGCCCTTAGACCGCCACTTTGCCTAAGTATTCCCAAACGGTGATAACCTGCGCTCCCACGGAGATCGCTTATGCGGCTTGATGCTGCCAATGCCCTAGTTGCCCCTGCGCTGAAATCCGGCCTTCTTGCCGCCTGCAGCGTGGTTTTCATGATGTCCGTCTTGCCTGCACAGGCTCAATCGGTTCCCGAAACCATGCGCATCAACGTGGAACCGCCGCAGCCCGGCATCCGCTCGATCACCGTGAACAAGAAGTATCGGCCGATTATCAGCCGTGACGACCAGGGCGTTGTCATCGACACGATGGGCAGCGACAACAAGTTGCCGCCCTGTGACGTCAAACTCGAGGTCACTCTGGAAAACAGCCGCGTCCTGCATCGCGACGCCAGCTTCTGCTCCGGCGGCACGCTGGTGGTTGACGTCTCGAACGATGGCAAGCCGGGCGCGGTGGCCCGCGTCGTCGGCACGACTTCCGGCACAGCAGCCGGACCCGTTTCCAATGCTTCGGAGGCAACTCAATCTTCCCAGCAGGACCGGCCTGCGTCCGGACCGCAGACGGCCTCCAACACGGCCGGATCGCCAAGCCCGTCCGTTGAGGATATCGATCCGCCTGCCGAGGAGAGCGGCCTGCCGCCGCTCGACCAGGTCGACACACCCATTTCCGCGCCAGGCACGGAAACCGCTTCTCTGCCCGACGACATCAACGCGGGAACCGGGGACGGTTATCCCGGTGCGGCGAATTCCGAACCGGTTCTGGTGAGCCCGAACGAGGCGCGCGAGTGGCTGGCGGAACCCGGCACGCAGCCCGGAACGCCTACGTTGCTTCAGCATGCCGTTCCGCAGACCGACGATCGGGACTTCCGGGCCGATTGCACCACGCAGTCCGGGTTTGCCAAGATCACGTTCCAGCAGGCCCCGGCTGGTCTTCTGGAAGGCATGCCGCAAGCCGTGCGGATTACGGCAGGTGAATTCGACAGTGTTTACAATGCTTTCGGCTCGTCCAGCGCCAATGAAGCCGGCACGTCGCTGCCGGAAGTCAACATCGAAATGACCGATCCGCTTTGGGAGGCCATGATCAAGCAGTCTGCCCTGTCGATTGCGGTCGAAGGCCTGCCTGCACACGACGTTTCCCTGAGAGGCAGCGCCAATCCGGTGCGCCTCTTCGTTGCCACCTGTTCCCAGCCCCAGCAGATCGTATCCGACGACGCTTACGGCAGCGGCGCCGAGGAAGCGAACTCGGATCTTTCCTGCGCCGAGGCTGGCCGCGTGCGGTCCGTCGAGGCCATCCGGCCCGGCCAGATCGTATTCCGCAATGCCAGCCGTCAGCCCATCGAGGTCAACTGGGTGGATTATCGCGGCGGCGAGCGGCCCTATGCGCGACTTGAGCCCGGACAGATCCTGGAACAGCAGACTTATGTGTCCCACGCCTGGACCGTGCGCGGCGCGAGTGGAGAATGCCGGGGCATTTACGTGACAAAAACCCCGTACCGGGAAGTCGTGATCAACGGGCCGGCCAATTTTGGAGCACCTGGAAACGATGGCTTCGGCAACAACGGGTTCGACAACAACGGCTTGAACAGCGGTGGCACTTGGGGTGCTCCCAGCAATGGCGGCTTCGACGGTCAGCCCGGTGGCGATTTCCCGGCCGGCCCCGTGCCTCCCGGGTCCATCGAAGGCTCGAACCAGCCGACATTCCAGCAACAGCAAACGGCGCAGGCCAACGTGGCCGACTATCTGTGCACCGCCGGCATTGACCTGAATGTCGTGTTCTCGCCGGACATGCAGTCCGCAACCGTTGCCGAAATGGGGTATGGCGCAGTCACCCTGCAACGCCAGGGCAGCACCAACACATTCTACTACGAATCCCAGGGCCACGTGCTGAAGGGGCAGCTTCAGAACGCAACCTGGACTCGCCCCGGATTGAGGGATGTCTTCTGCGCCCGCAGATAATTATCGGATGATATTGTAAAAAATTACAGGTTATATCCTTGGTAGAAATCCGGACTGCCCGACAGTTTCAGGATAATAATCTGTTTTTGCGGTAGAAAATCCTCATCACTTTAAGCATTTGGTGAATGATTAAGAGGAAACCTTGTCGAACAGAGTTCGATAGGAATCACTTAACCATGTCCTTCGCCCGTTGGCCCATTACCTGGAAAATCAGCCTCCCGATCGCGACCATTCTGCTGTTCACAGCCGCGATCTGTGTGGTCAGTCTCAACAGTCTTTATTCGGCGATGTTCGCGGAACGCCTCAAGAAGATTGAAGAAATCACCGAAGGCGCGGTTTCGATCGCCGCCTATTACCATGGCCTGGAAGCAAGCGGGAAAATGACCCGGGAAGAGGCACAGGCCTCCGCCCGGGAAGCCATTGGCGCCATCCGCTTCGAAGGCGACAACTATGTCTTTGCATATGACTATCAGGGCATGAACCTGGTGCATCCGAATGCAAAGCTCGTCGGCACCAACATGATCGACTTCTCCGACAAGACGGGTGTGAAGATCGTTGCCGAACTGATCAAGGATGCCAAGGCCGGCGGTGGTTCGCTGCTCTATTACTGGCCGCGCGCGGCCGGCGAAGAACCGATTGAAAAATATAGCTGGGGTTCCGGTTTCGAGCCGTGGGGCTGGATGATCGGTACCGGGGTTTACGTTGACGATCTCGCAGCTGCCTACTGGAGCGCTGCCACTTCGATCATCGCTCTGGCGCTTGTTGGTGCCCTGATTGCGACCGGCATTGCCTTTGTCGCCGTCCGCAACACGGTTCGCCCGCTGCGCGCGCTGACCGACAACATGAGCCTGCTGGCCGATGGCAACACCAGTATCACCATTGACGGCACAGACCGCGGCGACGAAATCGGCCAGATGGCGAGCGCCATGGAGGTTTTCGTCCGCAACGAAGCTGCCCGGCGCGACCTTGAAGAACAGCAGAATTCCAGCCAGGAAGATGCCGCCCGCAAGGGAGCCGAAATCCAGCAGCTCAGCGGCGATTTCGACCGCCAGATCATGGAGATGCTCAACATCATCGACAGCTCCGTGCAGAACCTGCAGGCCGCTTCCGCCGACATGACGGGCGTCGCCGCGCAGACCACGGAACAGAGCGGCCGTGTTTCGAACGCGTCCTCGCAGGCAGCCCACAACGTGGAAACCGTTGCCGCGGCAGCGGAGGAACTGTCGGCATCGGTCAATGAAATCCGCCGTCAGGTGCAGTCTTCCAGCGAGATCGCGGCACGCGCCGCAGGAGAGGCCCAGGCCACCAACCAGCGTATGCATGGCCTTTCCGAAAGCGCCAGCCGCATTGGTGAGGTCGTGACCCTGATCCAGGCGATTGCCGAGCAGACCAACCTTCTGGCGCTGAACGCCACCATCGAGGCAGCACGTGCCGGGGAAGCCGGCAAGGGCTTCGCGGTCGTTGCGGCGGAAGTGAAGGAACTGGCGACCCAGACCTCCAAGGCGACCGAAGAAATTTCCAGCCAGATCACGGCGATCCAGGACGAGACCGGCCATGCGGCCAGCGCCATCTCCTCGGTGACCGAGATCATCAACAACATGAACGAGATCGCGTCGTCCATCGCGTCCTCCGTGGAGGAACAGGGTGTCGCGACGCAGGAAATCGCCAGCAATGCGACCGAAGCTTCGCGCAGCACGGTTGAGGTGACGACAAACATCGAGACCGTTGCAGCGGCCGCCGAAAACACCCGCGATACCGCGGAAAAGGTCGACAGCTCCGCGCAGCAACTGAAAGAGAACGCCTCGATGCTGCGCCATCAGGTCGCCACCTTCCTGCAGGAAGTGCGCAAGCGCTCCGTCGCCTGAGGCTTGTACATCAAACGTAAAAAGCCCGCAGTCTTTCATAGGCTGCGGGCTTTTGCGTTTCTGCTATCCGGTGGGCAGGTCAGGCAGGCGATGTCACTAAAAGCCCTTCGGCGAGAAGCTTGAAAGCCTCGATGACCTTCTTCAGATCCGCTTGAGGGTCCTTGCTTGCTGCAATCCAGAGTGCTGCATTGAAGGCCGCCCCGTTCAGCAACCGGGCCGCGGCTTCCGCATCGACGGGTTTTACCAGGCCTTCGGCGATCAGCCACTCGAGCGCCTGTTTTGTGGCCTGCAGGCAGATGTTCTGGCTCGGCCACTGCGACGGATCGCCAAGCACGGCAGGGCCGTCGAGCAGCACGATGCGCTGAACCTCCGGTTTCAGGGCCATTTCGATATAGGCAATCCCTTCGGCCATGAGCGACTCCCACTCGCTCCCGCCGAGCCGGCCTGCAGCTTCCCTGGCCTCGGCTGCAATTTCTCCGTCGATCTGATTGACGACTGCCTGAAGCAGGCCCTTCTTGTCTCCGAAATTGTGATAAAGCGCGCCGCGCGTCAGCCCGACCGACGCGGTCAGTTCGTCCATCGACGCTGCGGCATAGCCTTGTTCGGCAAAGGCTTTTCGGGCTGCTGCGATCAGCTTTGCCCGCGTCTGTTCCATCATTTCGGCTCGTTTACCGGACGCCATTCCAACCTCGTCTTTTCGCATACATGTTGTATGCCAATTGACATACGAGTCGTATGCGAGTTATTCACATACGTAGCGTATCTTAAACGGTGCGCTTCGTTAAGCCCGGTTTCGCACCGAAGCCTCAACACCACAAAGGACTGACCATGACCAAGCGCCAACCCGTTTTCCCGGAAGGCCGTCACGCGCTTTATGAGGCGCATAAATACTCTGCAGCGCTTCGCTCCGGCGACCTTCTTTTTGTATCCGGTCAGGTTGGCAGCCGTGCGGACGGAACGCCAGAACCGGACTACGAAAGCCAGGTACGCCTTGCCCTTGATAACCTGCAAGCCGTGCTGAAGGCAGCAGGATGCGGACTGGATGATATCGTCGACGTCACGACCTTTCACACCGATCCGGAAAATCAGTTCGAAACCTTGATGAAGGTGAAGGACGAGGTTTTCGACAAGGCACCCTATCCGAACTGGACGGCTGTCGGCGTCAACTGGCTGGCCGGTTTCGATTTTGAAATCAAGGTCATCGCACGGGTCCCCGATAGCGTCTGAGGCCCTTGCGGCTGGCTGCCTCGCGGTTCTATCAAGCCTTGTGGCAGGTCCGGACGGAACAATAGCCTTCTGCGGTTGCACGTAGCGAAGTGGCACACCACGTGCGGAAGACCCAAGGAGACGGTCGCCTGACCGTCTCCTGCGTCTGTCCACCGATGCATGTACCAAGGAGACGAGATCATGAGCGACACTCCGACCTGGCAGCTTTCCGAGGAAATCGGCACATCGGCCGGTGTCGTCAAGGCGGGGCGGGCCGGGGAAGGACCAGCGCTTGTGCTTGCCCATGGCTGGCCGTGGTCGTCCTGGTCCTGGCACAGGTTCATTCCAGAACTCTCCAAGAATTTCCGCGTTCACTGGTACGACATGCCGGGATACGGCCAGTCGGAAAAATCGCCCGACCAACGCACATCCCTCGACATTCAGGGCAAGGTCTTTGCCGAAGTGCTCGATCACTGGCAACTCGAACGGCCCTCGGTCGTGGCCCATGACTTTGGCGGGGCAACCACGTTGCGGGCGCATCTTCTGCACGGCTGCGATTTCGAGAAATACGTCTTGATGAACGTCGTCGCGCTTAGCCCCTGGGGATCGGAGTTCTTCGATCATGTCGGCCGCCATGTGGAAGCCTTTGCCGGGCTGCCGCCGCATATTCACCGCGCAGTCGTCGACGCCTATATCGGCGGTGCGCTTGTGACCGAAATCGGCCCCGAGGCGCGTGAGGCACTGGCAGCCCCCTGGCTGAGCGAAGATGGCCATGGCAGTTTCTATCGCCAGTTCGCCCAGGCGGACGAAGCCTATACCGACGAGATCGAACCGCTATATGGAGATATCCGTTGCCCGGTGAAGATCCTGTGGGGTGAAGACGATCCGTGGATTCCCATCGACCGGGGCCGGGCGCTGCATTCCGCCATTCCGCAGTCGACCTTCGAAACGCTGCCGAACGCGGGCCATCTGCCTCAACTCGAGGTACCGGATCTCGTTCTGGAGAAGTTGGCTGACTTCTTCTGAGGCGAGGCCGCCTGCCGCAACTCAGATCTTGCGCAGGGCGACCTTGGCGATCTTGTGGCTGGAATCCTTGGTCAGGATCAGGTCGGCGCGCGGCCGAGTGGGCAGGATGTTTTCGCGCAGGTTGACCAGGTTGATGTCGTTCCAGATCCGGTTGGCGGTGGTGATCGCTTCCTGATCCGTGATCCGCGAGTATTTATGGAAATAGGATCCCGGATCGCGGAAGGCCGTCTCGCGCAGGCGCATGAAACGGTCGACGTACCAGTTCAGCAGCAGGGTTTCATCGGCGTCGATATAGACCGAGAAATCGAAGAAATCCGAGACGAACGGCACTGCGCGCCCGTCCTTGGGCAGTTCACGCGTCTGAAGCACGTTGAGGCCTTCGACAATCAGAATATCGGGCCGGTCGACCGTGACTGTGTGACCTGGCATGACATCGTAATAGAAATGCGAATAGACCGGCGCACGGACGAACCGCTTGCCGGCCTTGATATCGGACAGGAATTTCAGCAACCGCGGCCTGTCGAAGCTTTCCGGAAAGCCTTTCTTGGACATCAGCCCTTCGGCTTCCAGCACCGCATTGGGATAAAGGAAGCCATCGGTGGTGATGAGATCGACCTTGGGACTGGCCGGCCAGCGGGCCAGAAGCTCCCGCAGCACGCGCGAGGTGGTCGACTTGCCAACAGACACTGAACCGGCAACGCCGATAATGAAGGGCGTCTTGCCGTCGCGGGTGCCGAGGAAGTTCTGTGTTGCCTGAAAGATGCTGATCGTCGCCTCGGCGTAAAACGCGAGCAGGCGGGAGAGCGGCAGATAGATTGTCTCGACCTGTTCGATCGACACCGGCGCATTGAGGCCCTGCAACTGTGCCACTTCATGCGCATCCAGCGTCATGGGCGTGTCCGCACGCAGTCTTGCCCACTCGCGCTCGGTGAACACCTGGTAAGGGGACAGATCCATGTCCAGGGCCGTGGCGACTTTCTGATCCATAACTTCGCAGTTCCTGCTGCGCGGCTGAACGCCGGATCCGGGACAGGGCTAAAAGACCCTGGTCAATCCTGAGGCCGGGACGCCTTTTCTTCCAGTCCGGTTTGTCCCGTACGGCTCGCAAGCTCCTTCATAACATCCCGGAGGGGGACATTGGAGACATTGAGAACCACCAACAAGTGATAAAGCACATCGGCGGCCTCGGCCGTCAATTCCTGCCGGTCCTTCTGAACGGCGGCAATCGCCGCCTCAACCGCTTCCTCTCCCAGCTTCTGGGCGCATTTGGCAACGCCCTTGTTGACGAGCTTGCGCGTGTAGGACTTTTCGTCCGCGCTATTCGCACGTGCAGCAATAATGGCGTCCAGATCTTCCAAAGTGAAGTCGGTCATTCGGCTATTTCCCTTGAGCCTGTTTCAGGCGTCGAGGCGCATCGGTACGCCGGCGTCGTTCATGTAGTGCTTGGCTTCCTGAATGGTGTGTTCGCCAAAGTGGAAGATGGAAGCGGCCAGGACGGCGGTTGCGTGGCCATCGCGGATGCCTTCCACCATATGGTCCAGGTTACCGACACCGCCCGAGGCAATCACCGGCACCGGCACCGCATCTGCAATTGCCCGGGTGAGGGCGATATTGTAGCCGGACTTGGTGCCGTCCCGGTCCATGGAGGTGACCAGCAGTTCACCGGCGCCGAGATCGACCACCTTTCTGGCGAATTCGACCGCGTCGATGCCGGTGGCATTGCGGCCGCCATGGGTGAAGATCTCGAACCGGTCCGGTTCACCGGGAGCATTGACCTGCTTGGCGTCGATGGAAACGACGATGCACTGCGCGCCGAATTTTTCCGCCGCTTCGCGCACGAAATCCGGATTGGTGACAGCCGCCGTGTTGATCGACACCTTGTCAGCCCCGGCGATCAGCAGCTTGCGAATGTCTTCCACCGTGCGCACGCCGCCGCCTACCGTCACCGGCATGAAACAGGCTTCGGCCGTGCGCCGGACAACGTCGTAGATTGTGTCCCGGCCCTCATGGCTGGCGGTGATGTCCAGAAAGCAGAGTTCGTCCGCCCCGGCCGCGTCATAGGCCTTGGCGGCTTCCACCGGGTCACCGGCATCGACCAGGTCGACGAAGTTGACACCCTTGACGACACGGCCGTCCTTGACGTCGAGACAGGGAATGACACGGGCTTTCAGGGTCATGATGCTTTGCTCCGCGCGGCCTGGATCAGGTCCATGGCTTCTCTCGGATCGAGACGGCCATCATAAAGCGCCCGGCCGGAGATCGCACCTTCCAGGATGGCGCAATCCGGCTCCAGCAGGCGGTGGATGTCGTCGATCGACGCCAGGCCACCCGAGGCGATGACCGGAATGGAGACGGCCCGGGCAAGTTCCAGCGTCGAGGGGATATTGAGACCCTTCAGGACGCCATCCCGGTCGATATCCGTGTAGATGATCGCCGAGACGCCTGCGTCCTCGAACTGCCTGGCGAGATCGACCGCGGTAAGTTCGGACGTTTCCGCCCAGCCTTCGACAGCGACATAACCGCCCTTGGCGTCGATACCGACGGCAACCTTGCCCGGGAACTTGCGGCAGGCTTCCTTCACCAGCTCGGGATCCCTCACGGCCACCGTGCCCAGAATGACACGGCTGATACCCTTGTCCAGCCAGGTCTCGATATGATCCAGGGTCCTGATCCCGCCTCCCAGCTGCACCGGGTTCTTCGTAGCCCCCAGAATGGCATCGACAGCCGCACCGTTGACGCTCTCACCGGCAAAGGCGCCGTTGAGATCGACCACATGGAGCCATTCGAAGCCCTGATCCTCGAACGCCCGGGCTTGCGCTCCCGGGTTGTCGTTGAACACGGTTGCCTGGTCCATGTCGCCCAGTTTCAGGCGAACGCACTGGCCATCCTTCAGATCGATGGCGGGAAAGAGGATCATGTTGCTTTAAATTCCTTCAACGATGACGATTTCGCCATCGGCTACTTTCTGGCGGATTTTTACCGCTTCCTGATATTCCGGCGAATTATAGCAATCCACCGCATGCTGGAAGCTGGGAAATTCGATGATGACATTGCGGGCCCGGCCGGTTCCCTCAATGGCGTTGGTCTTGCCGCCGCGGGCCAGAAAGTTGGCGCCGAACCGCTCAAAAGCAGGCTTTGCCGTTTCCACATATGCCGGATATCCGTCAGCGTCGCGCACGTCGACACGGGCGATCCAGTAACCTTTGCTCATATTGGCCTCCCAGGCGCTTTTAGATTAAGGGGTCCAGTCCAGGAAATTGGCAATCAGTTCAAGACCGAGCCGCTGGCTCTTTTCCGGGTGGAACTGGGTACCGATCATGTTGTCCTTCGCCACCATGGCCGTGAAGGTACCGGCATAGTCGAATGTCGCCAGACGATCCTCGGCCCTGGCGCAGGCAAAGTGGAACGAGTGCACGAAATAGGCGTGCAAGCCATCCGGCCCCGTTTCAATGCCCTTGAACACCGGGTGGCTTTCCGGGCGGACAGTGATGGTGTTCCAGCCCATGTGCGGGATCTTCAGCGTCTTGTCGGCCGGCTTCATGGCGGTGACGTCGCCCTCGACCCAGCCAAGACCCTCAACGGTCTCGAATTCCAATCCACGGCTCGCCATAAGCTGCATGCCGACGCAGATGCCGAAGAACGGCTTGCCGTCCTTGCGCACAGTCTGCTCCAGCGCTTCGGGCATGCCTTCAACGGCCCACAGGCCGCGCTTGCAGTCGGCAAAGGCGCCGACACCCGGCAGCACGACACGGTCGGCCTTGAGAACCCTTTCGGGGTCGGAGGTCACGATGACATCCGGCGTATGGGCGTGGGCGCGGGCCGCGCGCTCGAACGCCTTTTCGGCCGAGCGCAGATTGCCCGAGCCATAATCGATAATCGCAATGGTCATTGACGGGTCTCCGGACCGAGGGTCAGGCCCACCACCTGCTCGCTGCCGATCCTTGGGATGATCGGTTGGGAGGCGGGGCGCTGTTGCCGGTCGATTTGAGGTCTGGGCGGCGACACTTGGCCCGCCGCCTTATGGAGAAAACGAAATTCGGCCTCAGACTTGTTGAGGGCGTCGACGATGCCGACAACGCGCCAGCCCTTGCGCGCCAGCGACCAGCGGCGCAGCGCCTGGGCCTCCAGGCCGAACAGGATAGAAGTGAAGAGAGCAACGACGGCCATGGCTTCCTGACTGACGGACAGCGCCAGAAGTTCGATCACCAGCGTTGCGGCGAGATAGCCAAGCAACACCAGCCACATGCGGTTGACCAGCAGCCAGATGACAGCGAACAGGAAAGCAAGCACCGAGAAGCCGTCCGGAACGAAGGCGAGCCGGTCGGTCTGACGGGGATCGCCAGCCACATCGTCAAATTCTGGCGGAGCCATCACAACATATGTGCTCATGCGCCGTATCCTGCCCTAGCCGCCGAGCTGGCCCTTGGTGGTCGGAATGCGGTCTGCCTGCCGCGGATCGATCTCCACCGCCTTGCGCAACGAGCGCGCAACCGCCTTGAAGCAGGTTTCAGCGATGTGATGGCAATTGGAGCCGTAAAGATTGGCGATATGAAGGGTAATCCCGGCATTCATCGCGAAGGCCCGGAAGAACTCCTCGAACAGCTCCGTGTCGAATTCACCGATCTTGTCCCGGTCGAAGGTAACATCCCATACCAGGAACGGACGGCCGGACACATCCAGCGCGCAGCGGGTCAGCGCTTCGTCCATGGCAAGATGGGTGTCGGCATAGCGGGTGATGCCCGCCATGTCGCCCAGCGCCTTTGAAATCGCCTGGCCCAGCGCGATGCCGGTGTCCTCGACCGTATGGTGAAAGTCGATATGGGTGTCGCCATCAGCACGCGCCTTGATATCGATCAGCGAATGTCGCGACAGTTGCTCCAGCATATGGTCGAAGAACCCGACGCCGGTCTGGACGTCGTAAGCGCCCGTGCCGTCCAGGTTGATCTCGACCGAGATGCGGGTTTCCTTGGTGTCGCGCGATACACTCGCTGTGCGCATGTGCTGATGCCCCGTGTAGTGGGAGAGAAGAACCGCGGTGTTGTAGCAGCCTGAACCGCCTAAGAAAATAGCGGTTTCATAGTGAAAGGGTTCTGCTGCCGGTCTATCGTGCGGACAAGCAAATCGGCATCAGCTTGCCTGCAGGTTCCTGAAATTCACTTTGGGGGAAATCCATCATGTACGAAAAAGCCATTTCAGAGGGCGGAATTGCCGTTGTGACCGGCGCTGCCAGCGGTGTCGGACTGGCCGCCGCCATACGTTTCGCGCAGGCAGGACTGGGTGTCATCCTGGCCGATCTTCCAGGTCCTGCCCTGGACGCCGCAACGGAAAAGGTTCGTGCCGCCGGTACGGTCGGCGTCGATATTTTCGCGGTTTCGACCGATGTCGGCGACATGGCGCAGGTGGAAGCCCTTGCCGAGAAGGCCTTTCAGACCGGGCCCGTCGCGGTCTTGATGAACAATGCCGGCATCAGCCTGCCGACAACCGCCTGGGAGGACTTCGACAACTGGGTTCGGCTGATGGACATCAATTTCTACGGCGTGCTGCGCGGTGTTCATGCCTTTACGCCGCGCATGATCGAGGCTGCCCGTCCGGCGGTCATTGTCAACACCGGCTCCAAACAGGGTATCACGACACCGCCGGGCAACCCCGGCTACAACACCACCAAGGCGGCGGTGAAGGTGCTCAGCGAGCAACTGGCCCACGAGCTGCGCCAGGCCGGGGCACCCATGTCCGTTCATCTGTTTGTACCTGGCTTTACCTACACCGGCATGACCGCGAGCCATTTCCCCGAAAAGCCGGCTGCGGCCTGGACCAGCGAGCAGACGGTCGATTATTTCATCGAGCGGATGTCGGCAGGCGATTTCTATATCCTGTGCCCGGACAATGATGTCGACAGCACAAGGGACAAGCGCCGGGCCGAATGGGCCATCGGCGATATCATCGAGAACCGGCCGGCTCTGTCACGCTGGCATGACGACTACAAGGACGCGTTCGCGGAATTCGAACGCACCGGCAAGGCGTAGGTCCGGGTAGTTCTGGCGCTGGGCGATCCTTGGTGCTATGCACTGGCACCTGCCCCAAAACCGAGGATCTGCCCATGCCGACCAGCCCGTTCGCCCCGAAGACCGCTCTGGACCGTCTGATGCTGCCCGTAGACGTGCCAACGGTTGCCGACGCCGAGAAACTGGTGAAGCAGACCGAAGGCAAAGTCGGTGTCTACAAGATCGGCATGGAGCTGCAATTTGCCGGCGGACTGGAATTCGCCCGGGATCTGGCGCGCGACGGCAAGAAGATCTTTCTCGACGTCAAACTGCACGACATCGACAACACCATCGAGAAAGCCGTGCGCAACGTCGCCAAGATGGGCATGACCTTCATGACCCTGCATGGCTATCCGAAAACCATGCGTGCCGCCGTGAAGGGCCTGCGGGAAGAGGGCAATCCCGACCTGTGCCTGCTCGGCGTGACGGTTCTGACCTCCATGGATGAGCAGGATCTGGTCGACGCTGGGTATCGCGGCCCGATTGCCGATGTGGTGGAGGCCCGGGCAAAAGATGCCCGTGACGCCGGCATGGGCGGCATTGTCTGCGCGGCCACCGAAGCCGCAAAATTGCGCACCATCCTTGGCGACGAGCTTGTAATCGTCACCCCCGGCATCCGCCCTTCCGGCAGCGACGCCGGCGACCAGCGCCGGGTCATGACCCCGGCCGATGCCATTCAGGCCGGCAGCGACTATCTGGTGGTCGGCCGCCCGATCAGCCGGGCCGAAGACCCGGGTGCAGCGGCCGATGCCGTGGTCGCCGAAATTGAAGCGGCGCTGACCCTTCCGCCGCTAATCGACGACACCAGTCACCGGAAAACCGCATCCTTCGGCAACTTTTCGATATGAGGCGGTAAATCCGCTCAGGGACGCAGTATAGACCGGCCCGGCCGGCCCGACGATGTCGATCTGACCGTTCCGCTGCATGGCCTGAAGCACACGCTGATTGTCCTCAAACGGGAAATTGGTCTGGGCAACGGCGAAACCGTCTTCGTCGAAATACGCATGGACCGTTGCCTGCGCGCTGTCACCGTCGTCAAAGACAAAATTGACCTTCTGATCGTTCTGAAGAACCGTGGCATGGCCGCGAACGGCCCGCTCGGTCAGCTGGACACCGGGGAAGTAGTCCGGCGGCAATGCATCTCCGTTGGACGTCGAAAAGCCTAAGCTGGGCAGGCCATCACCGCCTGTCCACATGGTGCAATTGACACGAAAGTCTTCCCCCGTGTCAAACGACTGAATCTCCACGTTCCAGTCCTTGTAGGAAAAATACTGCTCTTCGGCCTGACCTGCGGAAACGGCAAGCAGGCCGAGGCCAAGGCCAGTCAAAATTCTGAATATCATTGAAAAAGTCCCCGAAAAGGTAGGAAGTGGGCACACTCAACACGGAAAACCTTAAGATAAGCCACTGGTGCGTCTTGATTTTTTTAAGGAGTACCCGTGGTCGCTCCTTATCACCTCCCCGATGTCACCCCGGACAAGCGAAGCGCAGATTCTGGGCCTACTTGCAGGGCCGCTTGCCGAAGCGCGCAAGGTTTCTTGAAGAAGATCTATCCGCTCCAGTGCTCTGGAAACCAGTTGGCCGCCGGTCTCGTGTTGCTCGGCCAGGGCGACACCAGAGCTTTCTGCGAGTCCTTTCCTTAGGCAATTGCCTTGCCCTGGTGAAATGAGGGTAGGGTTGGGGTCAGCCGCCTCGCCAGCCAAGAAAAAACCACCGCCGAAGCGGTGGTCCAGTTTGCTACAATCGCGTGACTTTACGTCGTGCTGCCTGATTGTCTCCATTGGCGGCGGAGCGAAGCACCATGCCGTAGAGATCGCGCGGGTCGTCCGGGTCTGCCAGCAGGTCGAGCTTCTCGAAGTGGCCGGTTCTGGGCAGCAGATCGTGGACGTAGCGCAAAGCGGCAAAGTCTTCGATGGCAAAACCCACGCTGTCGAACAGGGTGATCTGGTCCTGCGAGGTACGGCCCTTCGCCTTGCCGGCATAGACCTGCCAGAGTTCGGTGACCGGATGGTCGCGGTCGAGCTGCTGGAACTCGCCTTCGATGTGGGTCTGGTCCGGGAATTCGACAAAAATATCCGACCGAAGCAGGATGTCGCGGTGCAACTCGGTCTTGCCCGGGCAGTCGCCGCCGACCGCATTGATGTGTACGCCGGTGCCGACCATGTTGTCGGTCAGGATCGTCGCCGATTTCTTGTCTGCGGTAACCGTGGTGATGATCTGCGCGCCTTCGATCGCATCTTCCGGCGTCTTGCAGATGGTCACATTCACACCGGAACTGGCAAGATTGCGGGCAAGGCGCAAGCTGGCGCCGCAGTCGATGTCGCAGGCACGGATTTCGGTGATGCCGAGCATGTCCTTGAAGGCAAGGCACTGGAAATCGGATTGCGCGCCATTGCCGATGATCGCCATTGTGGTGGAGCCCTTGGGCGCAAGATACTTGGCGGCGAGCGCCGAGTTGGCCGCCGTGCGCAGGGCCGTCAGGATCGTCATCTCGGTGAACAGGACCGGATAGCCGGTCATCAGGTTCGACAGAACACCGAAACCGGTGACGGTCTGCAGGCCATCACTGGTATTGCCCGGGTGGCCGTTGACGTATTTGAAGCCGAAGGTCTTGCCGTCGCTGGTCGGCATCAGCTCGATCACGCCCTGGGGCGCATGCGCGGGAATGCGGGGCTTCTTGTCGAAGCTTTCCCAACGCAGGAAATCCTGTTCGATATATTCGGCAATGCCGCGCATGAAGGTTTCGACGCCAACGGCGCGGACATTGCGCATCATGTTGTCGACACTGACGAACGGCACATAGGCCAGGTCCGACGGCAGGAGATTGATGGGTTTCACTGACATGTTCCGGTCCTCTAGAAGCTTCTTGTCGGGCGGTCGAAGACCCGGCGGCCGAACAGGCTGCCGGTCAGTTCGACCATCAGACGCGCGGTTTTTCCGCGTTCGTCCAGGAAGGGATTGAGCTCGACCAGGTCGAGCGAGGTGACGAGGCCGCTGTCATGGAGCATCTCCATCACCAGATGGGCCTCGCGAAAGGTCGCGCCGCCCGGCACCGTGGTGCCGACGGCCGGTGCAATCGACGGATCGAGAAAATCGACATCCAGACTGACGTGCAGCAGGCCGTTTTCCGCCCTCACACGCTCCAGGAAGGGTGTCAAAAGAGCGCCGATGCCTTCCTCGTCGATCTGGCGCATGTCGCTGACACCGACACCGTGGCTGACGAGCAGGCTGCGCTCCGCATCATCGATGGACCGAACGCCCAGAATTTCGACATTCTGCGGTTTCACCGTGTGCTCCAGCGGCGCGCCGAGCAGATCGTCAAAGCCGGGAAGGCCGCATAGAAACGCAAGCGGCGTGCCGTGCAGATTGCCGCTGGCAGTGCTGTCGAACGTGTGGAAGTCGGAGTGCGCGTCAAGCCAAAGCACAAAAAGCGGACGGCCGAGCGCGGCAGCCGCCTTCGCCTGGCCAGAGACGGTACCAGCCGCCATGGCATGATCGCCGCCGAGATAAATCGGAACAACCGGACCTTCGCCAAGATCCGCCGCTTTCTGGTGAAGGGCCCGGGTCCAGGCAACATAGGCGCCGTAATTGCGCAAGACCGGGTTGGGAGGTGTCAGATTGCCGACCTCCGCCGGGCTCAGATTGCCATGGTCCGAGACGGAATGGCCGAGCGCCCGCAGCGTGTCCTGCAGGCCCGCTGTCCGGTAGGCGTCCGGCCCCATGAGGCAGCCGCGCTGGCCAGCGCCTTCGTCCACCGGTGCGCCCACCAGCACAATCTGTTTTTCAACGACGTTCACGCCCAGCTCCGCCTCAAGATCCGACTGTCAAAAGTGTGCTGAAACGCCGCGGCGGAGTAAATCCGGACACTTGATCAAAAGAGCAGTCAAATTTATCATTTTGGAAAGCTCAATTTATCGGATTGGAATGATGGATGATCTGGATCTTCGGTTGATCTCGCTTCTGCGCCACGATGGGCGAAGATCAGTGTCCGAATTGGCAGGTGATTTGAAGGTTTCGCGTGCCACCGTGCGCTCGCGCATGGAAAAGCTGGTCGACACGGGAGAAATCCTTGGGTTTACCGCCGTTCTGCGCGACGACTGGCGCGACCTGCCCATTCGCGCGGTAACGCTTGTGGTGGTCGACGGACATAACACCGAACCGGTTATCCGCTCGCTCAGTGCCATGACCGAGGTTCGCGCGATCCATTCGACAAACGGCAAGTGGGACCTTGTTTTGGAAGTGGCAACGCGTGACCTCGCTGCCTTTGACGATGCACTCAACCGCATCCGCCTGATCGAGGGCATAACCGGCACCGAGACGAGCCTGCTTCTGACGACCCGCAAGGGACCGGCGGTTTCCGCCAGCGAGTTCAAGGATGTTCTCGGTTAGAAGGCAGGACCGCGCGCTCCAGCGTTGCTTCAGTCGCGCCGGTTTGGTCTGCGCTCCCTCCGTGTGGTCAGAGATCTTGCTGGGGATCGCAAAACGGGTCGATCCGCTGTTGTTCGCCGACTAAAATCAGATCAGACTTCAAGATCAGAACGAAGAAACGGCCATGACCAAAGCGCTCGACCTCACCAGCCTGACGTCCGAACCGACGCCGATCTCCATCGGCGAGGAAGCGGCCCGGAATTATGACGTCGTTCGCCGCACCTTGAAGCGGATCACCGAAGACTGGCGTGAGCAGCCCACGCTGGAGCAACTTGCCAAAGAGGCCGGCCTTCAGCCGATTCAGCTTCAACGCGTGTTTTCGCGCTGGGCCGGGCTGACGCCGAAGCAGTTCCTGCAGGCCATCACGCTGGACCATGCCAAGGCGCTTTTGCGCGACTCCGCCAGTGTTCTGGACGCGACCTACGAGGTCGGCCTGTCAGGGTCGGGCCGCCTGCACGATCTGTTCGTCACCCATGAAGCCATGACGCCGGGCGATTACCGAAATCGCGGGGCGGGGCTTTCGATCGCCTACGGCTTCCACCCCTCGCCCTTTGGCCAGGTTCTGGTGATGGCCACCGACAAAGGCTTGGCCGGTCTCGGCTTTTCTGACCCGGGTGAAGAAACCTCCGCCCTGGAAGACATGTGCAAGCGCTGGCCCGCAGCCACGTTCGTTCGGGATCAGGACGCAACGGCCAATTATGCAAGGCGTGTCTTCGATCCGAAAAAGTGGCAAGAGGACCAGCCGCTCAACATCGTTATGATTGGTACCGATTTTGAAATAAGGGTCTGGCAAACCCTTCTGAAGATCCCGATGGGCAAGGCCACAACCTACTCCGATATCGCCGCCTGCCTTGGCAATCCGAAAGCCTCCCGCGCCGTCGGCACCGCCGTCGGCCGCAACCCGCTCTCCTTCGTGGTGCCCTGCCACAGGGTACTTGCCAAGGGCGGCAAACTGGGTGGCTACCACTGGGGCCTCACCCGCAAACGCGCCATCCTCGGCTGGGAAAGCGGCTTGTCGGGGCCGGTTCTGGAGTGTGTTTGAGGGGGAGAAAAAAAGCCCTCCGCCCGTCATTCCGGACAAGCGCAGCATTGATGCGCGCAGATCCGGAATCCAGAAATCAGCGTGAGCGAAGCGAAGCCCGCTTGAAAGAAGTAGCGGATGCGCCTTCGGCGCGACATACGTCTGGATTCCGGATCTGCGTTCGGCTTGCCTCACTTGTCCGGAATGACGAGAAAGCGTCCTAAAACACCGGCCCTTCCGGCATCGGATAATTGCCGGTGATTTCCCACCCGAAGGCGGCGATGCGTTCGGCGGCCATGGGGGTGACGTCGCCGGTGATCAGGAAATCGACGCCTGTTGGCGGGAAGGGCAAGGTGCCGAGGCCTTCGTGCATGGCCGAAAAGGTCTGCGCCACGGTCTGGGTCCAGGCGACCTGATCGAAAGGCATGACGATGGCGGCGACACCGTCGCGGCGCAGGGCAACCGGAATGCCGGAAACCAGCTTGATGTCACCAAGAGGCGAAACCGTTCTGTTGTAGGTTTCCATCAGGACGACACGGCGAACCTGGAAGTAGGCCAGATCGCGGCTGTCGGTATCGGCGGCCTTTTCCGCGATCAGGTAACTGTCCTTCACGCCGGGCATTGCCTGAAGCTGATAAGCGATCGCGGCCTTTTCCGATGCGGTATAGAAGGGATTGCCCATCAGCTTGGCGTTGGTCGCTTCCGGCACACCCACGGCGCGCAGGACGGTGGAGGTGCGTTCCTCCAGCTCTGTCGGGGTGCTGTCGACGATGAGATTGCGGAAATTGTCGGCCTGACGTGCAACGTTGACGATGATGCCGCCGGGTAGGAGGCTGGTGATCGCGCTGACCGTCCAGTTGCCAGCCGTGGTGACGCTGGCGGTTTCATCGAGCTTTTCCGACAGCGGCCGATAGAAGGTATAGGGATCGACGCCCACGCTGACCGCAAGCTCCCTGCGGGCCTTGGCCTGACCGGTGATCGACTTGGCCAGTTCCGCCGGGGAGCCGCCCTTGCCGCTGACGGCGGCCTCGACACCCTTGGTGAGACGGCCGAACATGCGGCCCACACCGGTAACGGTGTTCTTTGCGGTTCCCACCGGATCAGTCACCGTGCTTTCAACAAATTCGACCGGCTTCATGGCTGCCTGCTTGAGGCCGTCGACGAAGCTGGCGTCGTTTTTCAGGCTGTCGAGAGCGATGAGCACCTGAATTTCATGAAGACGCAGCTTGAGCATGCCGTCGCCTTCGATCTGCTCGACCCCGAGATCAGTCTGAACCTGATAGACCCGCAGAAAGCCATCGCTCCGAACTGGTGCGAGCACCGCGTAACCGGGGCCAAGCTCCTTGCCCTTCAAAATGGTGGCGGGATCCTGTTCCGGCGGCGTCTCATATTGTTCGGTAAGCGCGCTTGCGGGCACGCTGAGCAACAAAGCGCCCAGAAAAGCGCCTGCAAGCTGCGGACGACGGGTGATAAAACCGATCATTCATGGCCTCCTCGGGCAGAGGCCGGTGACGCCTCAGACCGGCGCCAGACCGCTGCGCGCCAGAACTTCACCGGCCAGATAAAGCGACCCGCAAATCAGGATGCGGGGCGGTTCGCCATCTTTTGCCGCACAAGCTGCCACATCTGCCAGCGCTGCGTCCAGTGATTGAAACGGCGTTGCCTCAAGTCCCGCACAGCGGGCAAGGTCGGCCAGGTCTTCCGGTGTTCTGGCGGTGGTCGTCGTGGTGATCGGCACCGTGCCGACATGGCGCGCCAGCCCGTGGAAGGGCCGGAAGAAACCGATAGGGTCCTTCGTCGTCAGCATGCCGGAAACAAGATAAAGCGGCCGGGGCGCGCGCTCTTCCTGCTCACCCATGAACTGGGCGATCGAAACGCCCGCACCGGGATTATGCCCCCCGTCGACCCACACTTCAGACCCTTCCGGGCAGAGATCATGCAAGGGACCACTGGTGATCGGCTGCAATCTGCCAGGCCAGTTGACCGTCTTGAGACCACGGGCAATCGTGTCGCCGTCCGGCAGCATTCCGGCCGCTTTCAGCGCTGCGATGGCAACGGCCGCATTGGCATACTGATGACGGCCGCCCAGCACAGGAACGGGCAGATCTATCAGTTCGTCCTCGTCCTGAAAGGCCATGCGGCCCTGGTCTTCCTGCGCGGCAAAATCCTGCCCGAACACTTCGAGCGGAGCCTTGTTGCGTGCTGCCTGGCGCGCAATGGTCGCCAGTGCTCCCTCTTCCTGAGCGGCGCAGATGACAGGCACGCCGGGCTTGATAATGCCGGCCTTCTCGGCCGCGATCACGGACAGGTCGTCGCCCAGAAACTTCTCGTGATCCATGGAGACCGGCGTGATTACCGTGGCAAGCGGCCGGTCGATGACGTTGGTCGCATCGAGACGCCCGCCAAGACCGACTTCCAGCAACAGCACATCGGCCGGATGTTCCGCAAACAAGAGGAACGCTGCCGCCGTGGTGATCTCGAAGAAAGTGATTTCCTCACCGCCATTGGCCTCTTCGCAGCGATGCAACGCCTCGTATAGAACCGGATCGGACACGAACCGGCCATCCGAGCCGAGCCGAATGCGCTCGTTGAATGCAACCAGATGGGGAGAGGTATAGACGTGACAGCGTTTGCCGGACGCTTCCAGAATGGCCCGCATTGTGGCGGTCACCGAGCCTTTGCCGTTGGTTCCAGCGACATGAATGACCGGCGGCAGGTGCCGTTCGGGGTGGCCCAGCGCTTCCAGCAGCCGGTACATGCGCCCAAGAGAGAGATCTATCTCCTTGGGATGCAGTGCCAGCAAACGGTCCAGAATTTTCGTGATTTGATCCAAGGCGCCCTCCGCAGGGTCCCTTTTTCCCGGTTGCGTTCGACTAAGGCCTTTACGGGAAGGCCGCCCGCGAGACAAGCGGACAGCCTGGAAATGTCGTGTGAGGCCGCTTTCGCGACGTATTCGTGACGAAGCCGCCTAGCTGGCGGCTTCCGCTTCCTTGGCAGGCTCGGCGGCCGCCTCGGCAGGCTTGGCTTCAGCTTGCGGTGCCGGCTCCTTCGGCGCTTCAAGCTTCGGCAGCTCGACTTCGCGCTTCATCAGGATACCGCAGATACGGGCCAGCGTTTCCTTCATCTTCTGGCGCGGCACGACCATGTCGATCATGCCGTGGTCGAGAAGATACTCGGCGGTCTGGAAATCGTCCGGCAGCTTTTCGCGCACGGTCTGTTCGATCACACGGCGGCCGGCAAAGCCGATCTGGGCACCGGGTTCGGCAATGTGCACATCGCCCAGCATGGCGTAGGAGGCCGAAACACCGCCCGTTGTGGGGTTGGTGAGAACAACGATGTAGGGCAGGCCCGCTTCGCGCAGCATCTGCACGCCGACCGTGGTGCGCGGCATCTGCATCAGCGACAGAATACCTTCCTGCATGCGTGCGCCGCCGGAAGCGGCAAACATGACGAAGGGCGTCTTGTCCTCGACCGCTTTCAGCATGCCGGCAAGGATCGCCTCGCCCGCGGCCATGCCAAGCGAGCCGGCGATGAAATCGAAGTTCTGCACGGCGATGGTCAGCGGCATTCCGTTGACCTGGCCCTGGGCCACGATCACAGCCTCATCCTCGCCGGACTTGGTGCGGGCTTCCTTCAGGCGGTCGGTATAGCGCTTGCTGTCGCGGAACTTGTGCGGGTCGGCATGAACGTCGGGTGTGTCCACCTCGGTGTATTTGCCGCCGTCGAAGAGAGCTTCAACGCGTTTGCGCGCCGGAATGCGCATGTGGTGACCGGAATTCGGGATCACCCAGAGATTGGCTTCCAGATCCCGATGAAATACCATTTCACCGGTTTCCGGACACTTGATCCAAAGGTTTTCCGGAACTTCGCGCTTCTTCCAAAGATCACGGATCTTGGGGCGTACGATAGAATTGATCCAGTTCACGTCAAACGCGTCCCGCTACTCGAGTTACCATTGGACGGAGATATGGGGTCCGTCCGAAATCCTTCAATTGAAACCAGCCAAAGGGCTGGCCTGTCAGGCTGTTCTTGACCGTGCGCACCCGGAAGCCAGGTCGGACACCAGGTCCACCACGGCCTGAACGGTCTTGTCTGTCGCCTTGCCGGCCTCATCGAGGCTGTCGCGAATGGCGTTGACCAGGACCGAGCCGACCACGACGCCGTCGGCGTCCTTGCCGATCTCCGCCGCCTGTTCTGCCGTCTTCACGCCGAAACCGACGGCAACCGGCAGGTCCGTATGACCCTTGATGCGCTTCACCGCGGTCGACACCCGGCCGGTGTCGGCGATATTCGCGCCGGTGATACCGGTCACGGACACGTAATAAACGAAACCGGAGGTATTGGCCAGAACGGCGGGCAGGCGCTTGTCGTCGGTGGTCGGTGTTGCCAGACGGATAAAGTTGAGACCAGCCTCCAGGGCAGGGATGCAGAGTTCGTCATCTGCTTCGGCCGGAATGTCGACAATGATGAAACCGTCGACACCGGCTTCCTTGGCAACGTGAACGAAGACTTTCGGGTCCCGTACATAGATCGGATTGTAATAGCCCATCAGGATGATCGGTGTGTCCTGATCCTGCTTGCGGAACTCGCGCACCATGTCCAAAGTCTTGTCCATGGTGTGGCCTGCGGCCAGAGCGCGCTGGTTGCCGAGCTGGATCGGAATGCCTTCGGCCATCGGATCGGAGAAGGGCATGCCGAGTTCGATAACGTCGGCACCTGCCGCCGGAAGGGCGTTCAGAAGGGCTTGCGAAGTCTGCAGATCCGGATCGCCTGCGGTGATAAAGGTGACCAAGGCCGGCCGGCCGGCATCCGCACAAGCTTTGAAACGGCGGTCGATACGCGTATCCGTCATTCACTGCTACCCTTGTTCGCGCCATCCGGGACCTTCCGGGGCGTTTCCGTTTCAGCGATGTACGAGGGCAGTGCGTGCAATGTCAATCTGTCAGATGCAGAATCGAGATGTCCAGACGGCTTCCGGACATCTTCCAGTCTGGGCCCGGTTACCGGCTCGGATAGTCGATCAGGCCAATGGCACGCAGGGAGGCATCCGCCCGGTAGACATGCTCGCTGCCCATGGGCTTTGCACGGCCTGCGCGCGTGAAGGGGTTGCCTGAACCGCGAAACACGGTGGCAAGAGGTGCGGCCGACGGCGCGCTGATGTGTAGGGCCTGCAAGGTGCTCATCTCAAAAACCAAAAAAGATTGATGTCGCGACAGGGAATCGCAATCGGGCCGCAGATTATGATTTTTTTGCAGTGCAGCAAGCGGCTGGAGCGCAGGTCAGACCCGCGCTGTGCGCATGGCTGATACGCCAAATGTGCACAAATTGCGCCTAGAAATATGCACTCCGTGCACTTATCCTAGAGGGAACAACTGAGCCACCAAACAAAAAAGGAGCTGAAAATGGCCCATTCCCTGTTCGAACCCGTTCCCCAGCCTTTCACCGAAAAGCTCTGGCGCCGGATGAAGGATCTTCATCTGGGTTTTGCCCAGCGCAGGGACGTTGCCGAAATGTCTTACGGCCAGACAGACCCGGCGCTGGCGCAGCAGGCGACCGCTCTGGACGCCCGGGGCCGGCAGCAACTGCTGGAAGCGATGCTGACGGCAAAACCCATAACGGTGCAGCCGCGCGCAGCTTTCAAGCGCAGCGCCTGACCGAGCAACGCCTTAACGACGTTTGAAATGACGGGCGAAAGCGCGACTGGTGATTTCGCTGCGCTCCAGGCCGAGATCGGCAAGCTGGGCGTCGCTCAGGTGGTTCATGCGTGTGATTTCGCCGGCAACTCTGCGGGAGGCGCGAAAATCGCGGACGAAGCCGGTCAGAAGATCGAAGGCCATGTCAGGTTTCCTCAAGTGGCCGGCAAGAGCGCCAGCCCTGTTTCATTCGCGGTTGATTTAGTCTTTCCCGGTGGATTCACAACGTACAAGTTTGCATTGCAGCATTTCCAAACTGGCGGGGCTGGTTAATGCGGTCTTCACCAATGATGGCCACGCCGGGCGAACGAGGTGAAACCTGAGGCCCACTAGGGTCCGCTCTTTTCCAAAGCGGGCAAAAATCGACGCAAAGCGGCGAGGCGACCAGACCCCGGATCTGCGCTGACGCTTGTCCGGGGTGAGGCACTGGAAACGCGGGCCAAACAAAAAAACCGCGCACCCTGCGGCACGCGGTTTTCCAAAAGCCGGTTAGTCGCTGGCTGTTACATTTCGAAGCCCAGCATCTGACCAACGGCAAACACGTCCTTGTCGCCCCGGCCGCACAGGTTCATGACAATGATCTGGTCCTTGTCCATCTGCGGGGCCAGCTTCACGACGTGGGCCAGCGCGTGGGCCGGTTCCAGCGCCGGGATGATGCCTTCAACGCGCGTCAGCATCTGGAAAGCTTCCAGCGCTTCGTCATCCATCACCGGAACATAGTCGACGCGGCCAATTTCCTTCAGCCAGGAATGCTCCGGCCCGATGCCCGGATAATCAAGACCGGCGGAAATGGAATGCCCTTCCAAGATCTGGCCGTCATCGTCCTGCAGCAGGTAGGTCCGGTTGCCGTGCAGCACGCCGGGCTTGCCGGCGGTCAAAGATGCGCAGTGTTCTTCCCCTTGAAGGCCTCGGCCACCTGCCTCTACACCGTAAATCTTGACGTCCTTGTCGTCGAGGAACGGGTGGAACAGGCCGATGGCGTTGGACCCGCCACCGACAGCGGCCACCAGCGCATCCGGCAGACGGCCTTCGGCTTCCATCATCTGTTCACGCAGTTCCTTGCCGATCACCGACTGGAAGTCGCGCACCATTTCCGGATAGGGATGCGGACCTGCGGCGGTGCCGATCAGGTAGTAGGTGTCCTCGACATTGGTCACCCAGTCGCGCAGCGCCTCGTTCATGGCGTCCTTCAGCGTGCCCGCTCCTGCGGTCACCGGAACGATTTCGGCGCCCAGAAGCTTCATGCGAAAGACATTCGGCTTTTGCCGTTCCACGTCCGTCTTGCCCATGTAAACAACGCAGGGCAGGCCGAAGCGGGCGCAGACGGTCGCGGTTGCAACACCATGCTGGCCGGCGCCGGTCTCGGCGATGATACGGGTCTTGCCCATGCGCTTGGCCAGCAGGATCTGACCGACGCAATTGTTGATCTTGTGCGAACCGGTGTGGTTCAGCTCGTCGCGCTTGAAATAGATCTTGGCACCGCCGAGTTCCTTCGTCAGCCGCTCGGCGAAATAGAGCGGCGACGGCCGGCCGGTGTAGTGCTTGTTCAGCGTCTCGATCTCGGCCTTGAAAGCCGGGTCGTTCTTGGCGTCCTTGTAGTGCTGTTCCAGGTCCAGGATCAGCGGCATCAGCGTTTCGGCAACATAGCGGCCGCCGAAAATACCGAAATGCCCGCGATCGTCCGGACCGGTCCGGATGCTGTTTGCCATGTCGTTCACGCGTTTACTCCTTCACCCGGGTTTCAGCCGGGAACCTTGACGCCCTTGGCCGCTGCCAAGAATGCGCGAATGAGATCACTGTCCTTGACGCCCTTTTCCCGCTCGACGCCGGAGGAAACATCCACCTCGCTGACGCCGCTCAAACGGATCGCTTCGGCGACGTTGTCCGGGTCAAGCCCTCCGGAAAGCATGAAGGGCTTCTTCAGGTCAAGGTCTTTCAAGATCGTCCAGTCGTAGGACACACCATTGCCGCCCGGCAGGTCTGAGCCCGCCGGCGGCTTGGCATCGAACAACAGACGGTCGGCGACAACAGCATAATAATGCGCCTGTTCCAGATCCGTCCGGTCGGATATCGAAAGTGCCTTCATGACCTTGGTGCCCTGCATCACCTTGGCGGCCGCCAGGGCTTCCGGCTTTTCCTCGCCATGAAACTGGAACGTGTCGGGCTTCACCAGCTCGTTGATGCGCGACAGGCCGTCGAGATCCATATTGACGGTCACCGCCACGATCTCCGCCCGGCCACGCGCCATATCGGCCAGACGGCAGGCCTGGCTCAGCGACACATGACGCGGGCTCTTCGGGAAGAACATCAACCCGACCATATCCGCACCGGCATCCAGCGCCGCCGCCATGGTGTCCTCGGTCGAAAGACCGCAGATTTTGACTTTAATATCCGACATGGTTTCGAGGTATCGCCGTTGGGGCAGGGTTTGTCAAAAAAGATTGCGTGTTCGGACCCGAAAAGGCGCAACACTTCTTTATCGCCATCCCCGGGGTAACGAGTTGCAAGCTGGGGACGATGAGGTACCGAATTTTGGTTTCCATGCCAGTTGCGGCAACGCTTTGGGCTCCCCGCCCCCGGATCTCAGCTGCGCTGCGTCCGGGATGACAACGATAGGTCTGGTAAAACCTTTCAGTCGTCATTCCGGACAAGAAAAGCGCGACCCGGGATCGGGGAGCCCCTAATCCAACCAAGTAACAAACTACCTCACGTCACATTGAACGCCGCGATGGCGGCCATGTTGACGATGTCGCTGTCCTTGGCGCCGAGCGGCACGATCTGGATCGACTTGTCGAAGCCGACGAGCAGCGGGCCGATGACCGTGGCGCCGCCCAGTTCCTGCAGCATCTTGGTGGAAATCGAGGCGGAGTGGAAAGCCGGCATGACCAGAACGTTGGCCGGACCCGACAGGCGGCAGAACGGGTAGGCTGCCATGCGGTCCATGTTGAGTGCGATGTCCGCGGCCATTTCGCCGTCATATTCGAAGTCGACCCGGCGGCGTTCGAGGATCTTGACCGCCTCGATGACCTTTTCGGAGCGTTCTCCCTTCGGGTGGCCGAAGGTGGAATAGGCCAGCATGGCAACGCGCGGCTCATAGCCGAACTTGCGCGCGACATGCGCCGCTTCCTCGGCGATATCCGCCAGTTCTTCCGATGTCGGCATGTCGATTACCGCCGTATCGGCGATCAGAACGGTGCGGCCGCGGGCCAGTGCCAGCGACACGCCGATGACCCGGTGACCGGGTTTCGGATCGATGGTGGCCTTCACGGTATCGAGGGCGACGGAATAGTTCCGCGTGAGACCCGTGACCATGGCATCGGCATCACCGCGCGCGACCATGATCGCGCCCCAGTAGTTGCGGTCGTTGTTGACCATGCGCTGGCAGTCGCGCAGCAGGTAACCCCGGCGCTGCAGGCGGCCGTAGAGATACTGCGCATAATCGCTGTTGCGGTTGGACAGCCTCGCGTTCTGGATGGAAATGCCCGGCCGGTCGATATCGATCCCGGCCCGTTCGGCCATGGATTTAATCTCGTCCTCGCGGCCGATCAGGATGGCTTCGCCGAGACCCTGGGACACGAAGCTCGTCGCAGCGCGGATGACCGGTTCTTCCTCACCTTCGGCAAAGACAACCCGCTTGGGCTGTTGGCGCACCTTGGAAAAGATCCGCTGCAAGGTGCCAGCGACGGGGTCGCGGCGGGCGGAGAGCTGGTGCTTGTAGGCCTCCATGTCGACAATCGGCTTGCGGGCGACGCCGGAATCCATTGCCGCCTGAGCGACCGCGGGCGGGATGGTGTGGATCAGGCGCGGATCGAAGGGCACCGGAATGATGTATTCCGGGCCGAACTTCGGCCGGTTGCCGCGATAGGCGGCGGCGACCTCATCCGGCACTTCCTCCCGCGCCAGTTCCGCAAGCGCGTGCGCGCAGGCAACCTTCATGGCGTCGTTGATGGTGGTCGCCTGAACGTCGAGCGCGCCGCGGAAGATATAGGGAAAGCCGAGCACGTTGTTAACCTGGTTCGGATAGTCCGAACGTCCGGTTGCGACAATTGCGTCGTCGCGCACCTCGGCGGCCTCTTCCGGCGTGATCTCCGGATCCGGGTTGGCCATGGCGAAAATGATCGGGTTCGGAGCCATCACCCGCAGCATGTCTGGCGTCAGCGCGCCTTTGGCCGACACGCCGAAAAAGACATCGGCGCCCTTGAGGGCGTCATAGAGCGTGCGGGCCTTGGTTTCGACCGCATGGGCGGACTTCCACTGGTTCATGCCCTCTTCGCGGCCCTTGTAGATGACACCCTTGGTGTCGCACAGGGTGACGTTCTCGTTGGGAATGCCCATGGCTTTCACGAGTTCGATGCAGGCAATGCCTGCCGCGCCCGCGCCATTGCAGACAACCTTGGTGTCCTTCATGTCGCGACCGGTCAGGTGAAGGGCGTTGATCAGGCCCGCCGCCGCAATGATTGCCGTGCCGTGCTGGTCGTCGTGAAAGACCGGAATGTTCATCAGTTCGCGCAGGCGCTGCTCGATGATGAAGCAGTCCGGTGCCTTGATGTCCTCCAGGTTGATCCCGCCGAAGGACGGACCGAGATAGCGGACGGCATTGATGAATTCTTCGACCTCTTCGGTATCGACTTCCAGATCGATGGAATCGACATCGGCGAAGCGCTTGAACAGGACGGACTTGCCTTCCATCACCGGTTTGGAGGCAAGCGCGCCCAGATTGCCGAGACCCAGGATGGCCGTACCGTTGGAAATCACCGCAACCATGTTGCCCTTGGTGGTGTAATCGTAGGCGCGGCTCGGGTCTTCCGCGATCGACCGCACCGGCACCGCCACACCGGGCGAATAGGCCAGCGACAGGTCGCGCTGGGTCGCCATCGGTTTGGTCGGCGCAATTTCCAGCTTCCCGGGGCGGCCTTCCTGGTGGAATTGCAGCGCTTCCTGGTCGGTGAAGCTGACATTGGTCTTGGTCGATTTCTTGTCGGCGGACATGGTCTGGACGTTTCCTCTTGCGCGCTCTCTTTACGGGGCGGGAGCATGACCTTATCCCCTGGAAAATGAAGCCTCAAGCCAAGATGGAATAGGCCCTTGGTGGAATGGTCCGCACAGTTTGCTAGGTATCAGGCATGAGTGGACAGAGCGCGCAAGAAATCACCCCGGCGGACAGCAAGGTCACGCCAATGATGGCCCAGTTCCTGGAGATCAAGGCTGCCAATCCCGACAGCCTTCTGTTCTACCGGATGGGCGATTTCTACGAACTGTTTTTCGAGGACGCGGAAGTTGCCTCCGCCGCGCTCGGCATCACGCTGACCAAACGCGGCAAACACCAGGGTGCCGACATTCCGATGTGCGGCGTGCCTGTGCATGCAGCCGACGACTATCTGAACAAGCTGATCGCCAAGGGTCACCGGGTGTCCGTCTGCGAACAGACGGAAGATCCGGCCGAAGCCAAGAAGCGCGGCTCCAAATCCGTTGTCCGGCGCGATGTCGTGCGTCTCGTCACTCCGGGAACGCTGACGGAAGAACGCCTGCTGGATGCCGGTTCCAACAACTACCTGATGGCGCTGACCCGCTTGAAGGGCGGCTCGCTGGACGGCAGCGCGGTCTATGGTCTTGCCTGGATCGACATGTCCACCGGCTCCTTTCAGGTGTCGGAAACCGATCACCAGCGCCTTGCCGCAGACCTTGCCCAGGTTTCCCCGCGCGAACTGATCCTGTCGGACAATCTGCTGCAGGAAAGCGAATTGCGCCTGACCGCCGAACAGGCGGGCGGTGCGCTGTCGCCGGTGCCGCGTGCCTTTTTCGACAGTTCCACCGCCGCCGACCGGCTTGCACACTACTTCGGCGTGAAGACCCTCGACGGTTTCGGCACCTTCAGCCGGGCGGAGCTTTCTGCCGCTGCCGGCATTCTTGCCTATGTGGAAAAGACCCAGCTTGGCGAACGCCCGCCGCTGGATCCGCCCGTGCGTGAGGCCGGGGCCGGGCGCATGCTGATCGATCCGGCAACCCGGGCCAATCTGGAACTCTCGCGCACCCTTTCGGGCGAAAAGCAGGGTTCGCTGCTGGCAACAATAGACCGGACAGTCACCGGCGGCGGCTCGCGCCTGCTCGCCAGCCGTCTGGCCGGACCGCTGGTCAATGTCGATGCCATCCAGCACAGGCTCGACGGTGTTGGCTTTTTCCTTGAAAACGAAATCATGCGCGAAGGCCTGCGCCAGACGCTGAAAGGCGCTCCGGACATGGCCCGGGCCCTGTCGCGGATCGCGCTCAACCGCGGCGGACCGCGCGATATCCTGTCGGTTGCCCAGGGCCTTGAGGCAGCGCGGGCCGTCCTGGATCAGACCAGCGCGACGGCGGGAGCAATCCCGGTGGAAATCGCGGCTGCCCGTGCCAGTCTGGAGCAGGCCCCGCACGAGCTCGGCAATGAACTGACCCGCGCGCTGAAGGACGAACCGCCGCTTCTGAAACGCGACGGCGGCTTTATCGCCACCGGCTACAACGCCAATCTGGACGAATTGCGGTCCCTGCGCGACGAGAGCCGCAAGGTGATCGCGAAACTCCAGGCCGATTATTCGGAAGAGCTCGGCCTGCGTTCCCTGAAGATCAAGCACAACAACGTGCTCGGCTGGTTCATCGAAGCGCCCTCCGCGCAAACGGAAAAGTTGACCGCCGATCCCGGCCGGTTCATCCACCGCCAGACAATGGCCGGCGCCATGCGCTTCACCACCACGGAGCTGGCGGATCTGGAGTCGAAGATCGCCAGCGCCGGCGAACGCTCGCTTGCCATCGAACTGGAGATCTTCGAACGACTGGCGAAGGCGATCATCGACGCGGGTGAGGCGATCAAGGCGGCCGCTCACGGGCTCAGCATTCTGGATGTTTCGGCAGCGCTCGCCAAACTCGCCCAGGAAGAGAACTATGTCCGGCCCGTAGTCGACGACAGCCGCGCCTTCGACATCAAGGGCGGGCGTCATCCAGTGGTCGAAAAGGCGCTGAAGAAGTCCGGTGGCGACAGCTTCGTGGCCAATGATGCCAATCTCGGCCCGGAAGACGGCGAAGATATCGGCCACATCTGGCTGATCACCGGTCCGAACATGGCCGGTAAATCGACCTTCCTGCGCCAGAATGCCCTGATTGCCGTGCTGGCCCAGATGGGAGGCTACGTGCCGGCAGCGGCCGCGCATATCGGTGTTGTCGACAGACTGTTCTCCCGCGTTGGCGCGGCAGACGATCTTGCGCGCGGCCGGTCCACCTTCATGGTGGAAATGGTCGAAACCGCTGCAATTCTCAATCAGGCCGGTGACAGATCTCTTGTGATCCTGGACGAGATCGGCCGCGGAACGGCGACGTTCGACGGGCTGTCGATCGCCTGGGCGACCATCGAACACCTTCACGAGGTCAACAGATCGCGTGCCCTGTTTGCGACCCACTATCACGAGCTGACCGCCCTTTCGGGCAAGCTGGAGCGGCTTTCCAATGCCACCGTCTCGGTGAAGGAATGGAAGGGTGACGTCATCTTCCTGCACGAGATCGTGCCCGGCGCTGCCGACCGCTCCTACGGCATCCAGGTGGCCAAGCTGGCCGGTTTGCCGGTCTCGGTCGTCGAACGCTCCAAACAGGTGCTCAGCCAACTGGAAGAGCAGGATCGCCGTTCACCGGCGGAAAGCCTGATCGATGAGCTGCCGCTGTTCGCCAGCCTGACGGCACCGGCGCCCAGCGCGCATGCCGGGTTTTCGGAACCTGATCCCATCGCCGTGGCGCTGGAGGAGATCAATCCGGATGACATGACCCCGCGCGAGGCGCTGGAGGCGCTTTACCGGCTGAAGACGCTGCGGGTGACGCCGGAGGACTAGCCGCCGGTGCATCTGTCTGGTCCGACTTTGACGCGAGGCTTCTCGGCGTAAGACCCAGCGCGTGGCGCTCCTCCGGGCAAGTGCCCCGCGCTGCCTCGAAAGCCCGCCCGGTTGTTCCAGGCTGCCTGTTTGGAAAAAAACCGGTGACGTACCGGCACAACCCAGTTAGGTTGTATCTCCTGCCCGTTTCACTTCTTCGGCGATTGCCATGCTGTCCCTCCTGCAACTGCCTCGACAGGCATTGCTGATCCTGCTGCTTCAGTTCACCAACAGCCTCGGCGTTTCGGCGCTGGTGCCGCTGATGAGCTTTTTCATTGTCGAAGGGCTGGGCGCAGAACCCTGGCAGGTAGGGCTTTATTCCGGTCTGGTGATGCCGCTGACGCTTGCCGTCAACCGGTGGGCCGGCGAGCGTCTGGACAACCGCTTCCGGGTCAAGAGCCTGCTGGTTATTTCCGTTGTTGCCTACATCACGCTTGCCGCGCTGCTGACCCAGGTCAGCAGCCTGTTGATGCTGGTCATCCTGATCGCGCCCCTGATGAGCCTTTCCAACATGGGCTCCGGCATTGTCTTCACCTTTGGCCGTCTCTATGCCGAACAGCAGGGCATGGATGTCGCCAGGGTCAATTCCTGGTTGCGCATGGTGGTTTCACTGGCCTGGATGATAGGGCCGGCTGTGTCTTTTTCAGTCGTTGCAGCCTTCGGCTTTGCCACCGCGTTCCTCGGCGCTTTCGCCATCGGCATCGTCTACCTGATGCTCTGGTATGTTGTCGTTCCCGCCGATTTCAGGTCTTCGCGAGAGCGCTCAAAAACGAACGGCAAGGTTCCGATCAACTGGGGGCTCCAGATCGCCGGGATGACGTGTCTCGGTTTTGTCATCACCAATTCGCTGTTCGTCTCGGCTATGCCGCTGTTCTTCGTCCAGGAAACACACCTGCCCGGCGCGACGCCCGGCCTGGCGCTTTCGGTAAAATGCCTTTTGGAGGTGTTTGTCATCTTCGGCTCGGTCCGCCTTGCCGAACGCATCGGCACCCGGCAGGTGCTGATGCTGGCTGCCTGTCTTGCGGCCATCAGCATGGTGCTGTTTGCCCAGGTAACGGCGCTCTGGCAGGTGCTGGCCGTTGCCGTTCTGGAAGGGACTTACTACGGCCTGTTTGCCGGTGTCGCGATCAGCTTCGTGCAGAGCTTTGCGCCAGACCGGCCGGGCCGGGCGACGGCGGTTTACATGAACAGCCTTTTCCTGGGTGGCATGATCGGCAGCATTTCGATGGGTTTCATTGCCAGCGCGACCAGTTTTCAGACCGTGCTTTACACCGCGGCACTTTCGGCAACCGCAGCTCTGGCCGTCCTGATTTCGACCTTTAAAGTTCAACCCAAACCGATTGAGGAAGGAGCCTAGACACCGCCTGCCTTGGCGACGGATAGGGCGTTTGCAATTGCTCCGGCAAAACTCGTTCTGTCATCAGGATTCAGGAAATTGCCGAGATCGACTTTTTCGCCCCGGCTCTGGAGGGTCACCTTGACGACCCCTTCATCCTCGATCCGGTCCACGGTGAGACGGACCCAGAACGGATTGAACCGATACTCCTGGTATTTCTTGCCCGGCCCAACCTTTCGAATCGCGATCTCGTGCCGGGAGACGACCACTTCCTCGAACGTTCGCGCGGAGTGGTAGTTCATCTGGAAGGCAAACCAGAGCAGGGCGATATCTAGGCCAAAGAACCCGAAGACCGGCCAGGCGCCGATCCTCAGAAACAGAATACCGGCGATAAAACTGACCGCGCCGAAGAAACACATGAGGATCAGGAACCCGTTTGGCCCCAAAGACCGGTGGGGGGTCAGGACGGCAGAGAAGAACGGCCGGTCCTGTTCCGGCAATTCGCCTTCCCGTTCGGGTTTCGGATTGTTCTCGCTCATGAGGAATGATTATAGAGAGAAGATGACGCAAGCAAAGAGCCCTTCCAAGACGGCGGCACAAGGGCGGCCCGCATCCTCCAGAAAGACCCGGAAAAAGGCACCCTCCGTGGACAATCCCGGCAAGGTGCTGAAACGGCCCCGCTATACCAAAGCGGAAACCTTTGCGATCTTCCAACGGTTTCACGCCGACAATCCGGAGCCGAAGGGCGAGCTGGACTATGTCAACGCGTTCACACTTCTGGTTGCGGTGGTGCTGTCGGCCCAGGCAACCGACGTCGGTGTGAACCGGGCGACGAAGCATCTGTTCCAGATTGCCGACACGCCGGAAAAGATGGTTGCCCTCGGCGAAGACCTGGTGCGGGAGGAAATCAAGACGATCGGCCTTTACAAGAACAAGGCCAAGAACGTCATTCTGCTATCCGAAAAGCTGATCCGCGATCATGGCGGCGAGGTGCCCGAAGATCGCGAAGCCCTGGAAGCGCTGCCGGGCGTTGGCCGGAAGACCGCGAATGTGGTTCTGAATATCTTCTTCGGTCATCCGACGATTGCCGTCGATACGCACCTGTTCCGCCTAGGCAACCGAATTGGCATTGCCCCCGGCAAGACCCCTCTCGACGTGGAAAAAGCCATGGAGAAGGTCGTGCCGGTGGAATTTGCGCTGCATGCACACCACTGGCTCATTTTGCACGGCCGGTACATCTGCAAGGCGCGAAAACCCGAGTGCCGGCGCTGCGTGATTTACGATCTGTGCCGGAGCCCCGAAAAGGAACATTTTGATGCGGTGCCGGATATTGCCCTGCGCACCAAAGCCATGATTGAAAAGGAAATAATTGCGTGAGTTTTCCGCTTGGACCATTTCCGGTAAGCGAGAGGCTTCGCTTCCGCTTGCCATCCAGCAACGATGCCGCTTTTTATCACCAGCTCATGAACGAGCCGGATTACATTCGTTTTATCGCCGACCACGATATCCAGACCGAGGAAGACGCGGCCAATTACATCAAGAACAAGACACTGGCGCGCTTTGCCGCCCATGGTGTCGGGCTTTGGATCGTCGATCTGAAGCCTTCCCTCATCCCGGTAGGCGTGTGCGGACTGGTGGTGCGCAAGGAACTGAAATACCCCGACCTTGGCTTTGCGTTTCTGGAAGAATACCGCGGCAAGGGGTTCGGCCATGAGGCCGGGCAGAGCGTTCTGGATTTCGTCACCAAGGAATTGAAGCTGCGCACCCTGTGCGCGATCACCCATCCGGAAAACATCCGTTCAGCCAACCTGCTCAAGAAGTTGGGCTTCGTGCCGGTCGGCCAGCGTCTTCTGGAGGAGATCGGGACGACCTCCGACTATTACGAATGGAAGTTGCGCTATGTGGAAAGCGGGCTGGCCTGAGGGCCAGAGCCGCCATTTGCGATCAGCGTTTCTCTCGCACCCGCACGACAACGTCGACACGGACGATTTCCATGCCTTCGGGCGCTTTCGGCAAAGTGCCGATGCCCACGCCTTCGCCCGGAATGTCGATCACCCGGTTTTCGCCTTCGATGAAGAAGTGATGGTGGTCGGACACGTTGGTGTCGAAATAGGTCTTGTTGCCGTCGATCGCGACTTCGCGCAGCAAACCGGCTTCCGTGAACTGATGCAGCGTGTTGTAAACCGTTGCGAGAGATACGGGCACATCTGCATCGACCGCTTCTTCATGAAGCAGTTCGGCAGAGATGTGGCGATCGCCCCGGGAATACAGAATTTCCGCGAGCGAGACACGCTGCCGCGTCGGCCTAAGCCCCGCGGACCGCAGCATATCGGTCACATTCTTCTTGTCGCCGGTTTCATGCACCACAAGTGTTGTCATTCCGATCCGATCCAGGTCCAGGGTCGCTTCTTGAAACGGCGTTCTTATAAGGTGCGCGGACGTCGCGCCGGGCCGTTTTCACTAACTTTGGCCTATTATCTGCCATTTCTTGTACCCAAGATGCAAGTTTTAAACGTCATGAGCAACCGCAGGGCAGCCAGAGAAACGATCAGCGGCACAGCCGTGCGGGGCTTCCAGGTGCAACCGGCGTGCATTTCACGGGCTAGCGGACGCACGATCCAAACGGCAACAGACCGGCAACCCGGCACCGGGTGCGCAGAATGCGACGAATACGCACAATACTTGGCGAAACGCCCGTAAAAACCGGGCAACTTCGCGCAAGTGACATCTTTCGGTCATTGTTCCCCTGTGTTAGGAAGGCGCCTCAAACGAACCGAAAACAAACCGAACCTGCCTTGGGTTTACCCGGGCAAGAGACAAAACACGGATTCCGAATGACCGATCGCCGCTCCAGCTACGATTACGAAGCACTTCTCGCCTGCGGCCGCGGCGAGCTGTTTGGCCCGGGCAATGCCCAACTGCCTCTTCCCCCGATGCTGATGTTCGACCGGATCACGGAACTTTCCGAAACCGGCGGCGAATTCGACAAGGGGTTCGCCCGCGCCGAATTCGACATCAAGCCGGACCTGTGGTTCTTCCCGTGTCACTTCCAAGGAAACCCGGTCATGCCGGGCTGCCTTGGTCTCGACGCCCTGTGGCAGCTCACCGGTTTCTTCCTCGGCTGGCTCGGCCTTGAAGGCAAGGGCATGGCCCTGTCGACCGGCGAAGTGAAATTCAAAGGCATGGTCACCCCGGATGTGAAGCTGGTCGAATATGGTGTCGACTTCAAGCGGATCATGAAGGGCCGTCTGGTGCTTGGCATCGCGGACGGCTGGCTGAAAGCAGACGGCGAACAGATCTACAAGGCGACCGATTTGCGCGTCGGCCTGGCAAAGACCTGACACCCGTTCGCAGGATCAATTCATGGCACCGGCGCTTCTTTTTCATTGGGAGCGCCGGTTTGCATATTATGTATGTGCGTGCAGGCTCTCGACACACCCCCTGAGAGCTGCTGTGCAGTCAAGATAATAGGAGACCGCAATGAGACGCGTTGTCGTCACCGGCATGGGTATCGTGTCGTCCATCGGAGCAAACACCGAAGAAGTGCTGTCCAGCCTTCGAGAAGGCAAGTCCGGCATCAGCTTCGCTCCGGATTACGCGGAACACGGCTTCAGAAGCCAGGTACACGGCATGCCGAATGTCGATATCGCTTCGCTCATCGACAAGCGCCAGCTGCGCTTCATGGGCGACGGTGCCGCCTATAACTACATTGCCATGCAGCAGGCCATTGCCGACAGTGGTCTGGAAGAAACCGATGTTTCCAACCCGCGTACCGGCCTGATCATGGGTTCCGGCGGGCCGTCCACCAAGAATCTGTTCCAGGCACACCAGATCGTGCTGGAAAAAGGCTCGCCCAAGCGCATGGGCCCGTTCATGGTGACCCGCGGCATGAGCTCCACCAACTCTGCCTGCCTGGCGACGCCGTTCAAGATCAAGGGCATCAACTATTCGATCACGTCGGCCTGCTCGACCTCCGCACATTGCATCGGTGCGGCCACCGAACAGATCCAGTTCGGCAAGCAGGACGTGATGTTTGCCGGTGGCGGCGAGGAACTCGACTGGACCCTGTCCTGCCTGTTCGACGCCATGGGCGCCATGTCCTCCAAATACAACGACACGCCCCAGACCGCATCGCGGGCTTACGACTCGACCCGCGACGGCTTCGTGATCGCAGGCGGCGGCGGTGTGGTGGTTCTGGAAGAACTCGAACACGCCAAGGCGCGCGGCGCGAAGATCTATGCCGAAGTCACCGGCTACGCAGCCAATTCCGACGGCTACGACATGGTGGCACCTTCCGGTGAAGGTGGCGAGCGCTGCATGCGCCTTGCCATTTCTACCCTGGGCGACCGCAAGGTCGACTACATCAACACCCACGGCACCTCTACGCCGGTTGGCGATATCGGCGAAATCGAAGCGATCCGCCGCGTCTTTGGCGAAAACCAGCCGCCGGCCTCTTCGACCAAGTCGCTCACCGGCCACAGCCTGGGCGCGACCGGCGTTCAGGAAGCCATCTACTGCCTGTTGATGCTGCAGAACGACTTCATGACCGCATCTGCCAACATCACCGAACTGGATCCGGCCTTGAAGCCGGGCGAGATCGTGACCGAACGGGTGGACAATGCCGGCCTCGACACGGTGCTGTCCAACAGCTTCGGCTTCGGCGGCACCAACGCGTCGCTCGCGCTGTCGCGCTACCACGGCTGAGGAGTTTCGAATGTCTGATCTGATGAAGGGCAAACGCGGCCTGATCATGGGCGTTGCGAACGACCATTCCATTGCCTGGGGCATTGCCAAGACGCTCGCCGATCACGGTGCCGAACTTGCCTTCACCTATCAGGGCGAGGCCTTTGGCCGCCGGACCAAACCGCTGGCGGATTCGGTCGGTTCCAAGATCCTGGTGCCGTGCGACGTGGAAGACGTAGCCTCGGTCGACAGCGTGTTCGACACGCTGAAGGAAGAGTGGGGCAGCATCGACTTTCTGGTGCATGCCATCGCCTTTTCCGACAAGTCGGAACTGCGCGGCAAATATGCCGACACCACGCGGGAGAACTTCTCCCGCACCATGCTGATCTCCTGCTTCTCCTTTACCGAGATTGCCAAGCGGGCGGCCGCGCTGATGACCAACGGTGGCTCCATGGTAACGCTGACCTATGGCGGCTCCACCAAGGTGATGCCGAACTACAACGTCATGGGCGTTGCCAAGGCTGCTCTGGAATCCTCCGTCCGTTATCTGGCTGTGGATTACGGCGAGCAGAACATCCGCGTGAACGCGATTTCTGCAGGTCCGGTCCGGACGCTGGCAGGATCCGGCGTTTCCGACGCCCGCCTGATGTTCAACTTCCAGAAGCGCAATTCTCCGCTCTGCCGGACCGTCTCGCTGGACGAAATCGGCGGCACCGGTCTGTATCTGCTGTCGGACCTGTCCGGCGGCGTCACCGGTGAAGTGCATTTTGTCGACAGCGGCTACAACATAATGTCGATGCCTCGCCTGGAAGAGCTGAAGGTTCAGGAAGTGAAGGCCGACTGAGGCCTGTCCAACAATCCAAACATGCAAAAGGCGGCCGGATGGCCGCCTTTTTTGTTCTAGAATTTCCGTTCCGTTTTCCTCATCCTGAGGAGGGGTCGGGAAACCGAGGCAATCGAGGGAGGGGGCGGGAAATCAATCCCCGATCAGCTCATCCGGGTAGACGCCGAAAAGCCGGGTCTGGTCGAGCCAGCCGTCGTAGTTTTCACCGCTCACCCGGCACCAGCCGCCTGCACATTCGGAAATAGTGGTCAGCACGAAGGGGTCCAGTTCGGCAACGATGTCAGCGTCGGAGCGGGAGCGGGCCCGCAGGGGCGTGCGGTCGCTTTTTTCCCAAGGGGTGACGAGGGCCGTGCGACGGCTGGACAGCAGCGAGCGGAACACCCAGCCCTGCTTGCCTTCCCAGTCGCGAATGCGGCGCCAGTTCTCGAATTCGCCGACGATTTCCACCGGCAGACCGGATTGCACGAAGGTCCAGGCGATATCATGTTCGCGTGACGGACCGATGCGCACATTGACCCGATCGGATTTCAGACTGACAAATCTTGGAACGGGAAGTCCGCTTGCGCCGGTGGTGGTGCCCTGGGCCTGCGGCGTGGCCGAAGTTGCGAGCAGACCGCACAGCAAGGTCATTACACTGAGTAGAAGCCGGGTAGCCTGGAACGAGCGAGCCATATTGTCCGGTTGTCCAATTGTCATTGATCTTTGATTTGAGGCAAATCTCTACCGAAAAATTTGCGCGAAAACCAGCTTGGTCGTTTTGGCCGGTTGGCGATCCGCGCCGATTGAAAGCCATCCCTTGTTTCTGCCGGACCATCTGGTAAGGAAAAGGGGTGGTCTCATCCGCTCGCGCAACGCGCAGCGTCAAAGTGGTACCGTTGAGGTTAACAAGTCCTCAACGAAGCGCGAAAGGCAATTGGTATGGCGAAAAAGAAGCCTGTCGTTGTGGTGACCCGGAAGCTTCCGGACGTGGTCGAAACGCGGATGCGCGAGCTTTTCGAGACGCGTCTCAATGATAATGACAGGCCCTTCAGCCAGGCGGAACTGGTGGAAGCGGTGCGCACTGCCGACGTTCTGGTGCCGACCGTGACCGACCGGATCGACTCATCCGTCCTGTCGCAGGCAGGTGAGAACCTGAAGCTGATCGCCAACTTCGGCAATGGCGTCGACAATATCGATGTCGTCAGTGCCAACAACCGGGGAATCAACGTCACCAACACGCCGGGCGTGCTGACGGAAGACACCGCCGACATGACCATGGCGCTGATCCTGGCGGTGCCGCGTCGACTTGCCACAGGCATCAAGGCGCTGGAAGCCGGTGACTGGGCCGGCTGGTCGCCAACCTGGATGCTGGGCCACCGGATCTGGGGAAAACGCCTGGGTATCATCGGCATGGGCCGCATTGGCCAGGCCGTCGCGCGCCGGGCCAAGGCCTTCGGCATGTCGATCCACTATCACAACCGCCGCCGCGTTGCCGAAAGCGTCGAGGAAGAGCTGGAGGCGACCTATTGGGACAGCCTCGACCAGATGCTGGCGCGCATGGATGTGGTTTCCATTCACTGCCCGCACACTCCTGGAACGTTCCACCTTCTGTCCGCCCGCCGACTGAAGCTTCTGAAAAAGGACGCTTATGTGGTCAACACCGCCCGCGGCGAGGTGATCGACGAAAATGCCCTGATCCGCATGCTGGAAAGCGGCGAGCTGGCCGGTGCCGGTCTGGATGTTTTCGAGCATGAACCTGCGGTCAATCCGAAGCTGGCCAAGCTGGAAAACGTTCTGTTGCTTCCGCACATGGGCTCGGCAACGATCGAAGGCCGTATCGAGATGGGCGAGAAGGTCATCATCAATATCAAGACCTTCATGGATGGACACCGTCCGCCGGATCGTGTGCTGCCGTCGATGCTTTGACCCGATTTCGGGTCTGAGGGCTTGGCTGATCGTTTCATTGGCGGCGCCATACCGGTGCCGGCCAGCCTTGACTGGCTGAAGGGGAGCGAAGCCGGGCGGTCCTGGCTCGAAAAACTCCCGGCCCTTTTTGAAACAGCTTGCGACCAATTCGGGCTGACGGAGATCGGTCATCCGTTTTCAGGCGGCAATGTGTCTCTGGTTGTTCCGGTGAAACGCGGCGCCGAGGATGTTGTCCTCAAGCTGCAATATCCCGATCCTGAATGCCGCCATGAAGCCGAGGCGCTCCGTCGCTGGAACGGGAGAGGCGCTGTCCGGCTGTTGAACCACGCGCCGGACCTAGATGCGCTTCTGCTGGAACGCTGCTGGCCGGGACGATTTCTGGCCGACGACACAAGGTCGGACAGATTGGGCATTCTGGCAGATCTTCTGCGCCTCCTGACGATCCCTGCCGGTGAGCCGTTTACCCGCCTGGCAGACGAAGCCGCACGCTGGCGGAACGCCCTCGACCACGACTGGATGGCCGCCGGAAAGCCTTGCGACAGGTCTCTCGTTGACGCGGCGCTTGCAGCCTTGCAAGACCTGAGCGACAGCGACGGGGCGAAGGACGTTCTGCTGCACCAGGATCTGCACGGCCACAATATTCTGTCCGCTGGAGACGACGCCTGGCTTGCCATCGATCCCAAGCCACTCGTTGGCGATCCTGCCTTTGCGCTAAGCCCGATCGTCAGAAGCTTTGAATTCGGCCATTCGAAAACCGAAGCGCGTTATCGCCTGGACCGATTGTCGGAAGAACTGGAGCTTGATCGCGAACGAGCCAGACTTTGGACCATCGGCCAGACCATGGCCTGGGCATTCAGCAGCAGTTATGCCGAACGCCACTTTGATACGGTACGCTGGTTGCTGGTGAAAGATTGAGCGTTCAAATCCAGGTCAGGGTGGCTCTGCAGAGCTTCAGCCGTTGTATTTCGACCAGATTGCGCTGTCACCCATGCCTTCGATGAAGGCCTTGTGGGCTTCCAGCTCGCTTTCCTGCAACAGGCGCTGCAGCGGAGTCGGGCGCTTGCGGGCATTGAAAGTGCCAAGTTCGCCGGGCTCGAAACTGGCGCTTGCCGAAGAGCTCTCTTCTTCGTCCGTTATCAGGCCAAGGGCCGTCTGGCGGCCACCGATCAGTTCCAGATAGACTTCGGCGAGAATTTCCGCATCGAGAAGAGCGCCGTGTTTGATACGCTTGGAATTGTCGATGCCATAACGCGAGCACAGCGCATCCAGCGAGTTCGGTCCGGACGGGTGCTTACGGCGGGCAAGATCCAGCGTGTCGAGCACCTGACTGTTCGGGATCGTGCGCCGTCCGGCCCGCTCCAGCTCCATGTTGATGAAGCCCATGTCGAAGGCTGCGTTGTGGATCACCAGCGTGGCATCGCCGACGAATTCCAGAAACTCATCCGCAACGTGCTCGAACAGAGGCTTGTCGGACAGAAACTCCGCCGACAGGCCATGAACCCGGAAAGCCTCTTCCGGCATGTCGCGCAGCGGGTTGATGTAGACGTGATAGGATTTTCCCGTCGCGATGTGGTTGATCAGCTCCACACCACCGATTTCCACCAACCGGTCGCCCCCGCGCGGGTTCAGCCCTGTTGTTTCCGTATCGAACGAGATCTCGCGCATGTTTCCGCCTTTGGTCTTCCGGATTCACTGTGCAGCTTGCAGGGTGAGTGGCAAGGTTTGCGCGCGGTTTTCCCCGGTGTTCTGGGAGTTTTTCTGTTCCGGAGCTCCGTTGGTCCGGGCTTATGACCTTCTGGCATCTGATGCCAATGCCCCAGCGCCTGTTCCGTCCAACACCTCATCCTGAGGAGGAACTTAAAAACCTTCGGTGCAAAAGGGATCAGAGAGGCTTCACCCTGCGGCGGCCAATGCCTTCAGAATTGCCCGGACCTGGCGTTTTGCCGGCCCCAGGCCCTTGCCCGTGTCGACCAGAAAATGTGCGCGGCGGCGTTTTTCGGCGTCTGGCATCTGCTTGGCGAGGATCGCCTCGAACCGGTCTTCGGTCATGCCGGGCCGGGCGAGGACACGGTCTCGCTGGATGTCGGCATCCGCCGTGACAACGACAACGGCATCGACACGGGCTTCGCCGCCGGTCTCGAACAGCAACGGGATATCCAGCATGACGATACGCCGGTGGTCTGCCCGAGCGCGTTGCAGAAAGAGTTGCTCTTCCTCACGCACCAGGGGGTGAACTATGGCTTCGAGTTTTTTCATGGCGTCAGGCTTGCCGAGCACATGCGGGGAAAGCAGCGTCCGGTCGACCTTGCCGTCCGTCACCGTGCCGGGAAAGGCAGCCTCGATCAGCGGGGCGGCGCGGCCCGAATAGAGCGCGTGGACCGTGGCGTCGGCGTCGTGGACGAGAACACCTTCGGCAGCAAACATTTTCGCTGTCGTTGATTTGCCCATGCCGATGGAACCGGTGAGACCGATGCGGATCACGCGGTGACTCCGAGATCTTCAAGAAGGAGAGTGCGAAGCGTGTCATCCACTTCCGGACGGACACCGAACCAGCGCTCGAAAGCCGGGACGGCCTGGTGCAGCAACATGCCGAGACCATCCACAGTCTGGTTGCCCCGTTGTTTTGCCCTGCGCAAGAGATCCGTCTCCAGCGGTGCATAGACCGCATCGGTGACGAGAGCGCTTTTCGGCAACGGTGCCAGATCGATGTCCAGCGGCGCTTTTCCGGTCATGCCGAGAGAGGTGGTGTTGACCAGCAGTTCTGCTTGTTCAAGCACTGTCCCCAGCTTATCCCACCCATGGGCAATCGTTCCGGAACCAAACATATCGGTAATGGCTTTCGCCTTTTCGAACGTCCGGTTGACGATATGCACTGTTGTGAATTTGCGGGAAAGCAATGCCCACACCACGGCGCGCGCAGCCCCGCCTGCGCCCAGGACCACGGCAGATTCACGTGAAACGTCCCAGCCGGGCGCGAGCTGATCGAGATTGCCGAGAAAACCGAGCCCATCCGTGTTGGCCCCGCACAGGCGGCCGTTTTCATCCAGCCAGATCGTGTTGGCGGCGCCCATGGATTTTGCTGCATCGTCCAGCCAGCCGCAGGCTGCCGCCGCAACCTCCTTATTGGGAACGGTGACATTGGCGCCTGAAAGACCGGAGGCGGCGAAATTCCGATAGAAGTCCGCGGCGGTTTCCGGCGGAACATCGACACGGCCGTATTCCCCTTCGATGCCGTGTTTCTTCAGCCAATAGCCATGGACGAGAGGAGAGCGGGAATGCGTGACGGGATGACCGGTGATGGCCGCCTTTTTCACAGACCCGCTCATGTTTCGATCACCTTCAGCTGGCGCAGTTCCGCCAGAAGCGGCAGAAGCGGCAGGCCCAGAATGGTGAAATAGTCGCCGTCAATCTTCTCAAAAAGCTGCACGCCGAGATTTTCCAGCTGGTAAGCGCCAACGCTGGAGAGCACTTCCTGACCGGCCGAAGCCAGATAATGGCCAATGAAGGCGGGGCTGAGGTCGCGCATGGTCAGGCGGGCCGTGGAGACGTGGCGCCAGATTGCATTTCCGTTCTGCGACAGCACAACAGCGGAATGCAATTCGTGGGTCTTGCCGGAAAAAGCTAGCAATTGCCGGCGGGCAGCTTCCATATCGTCCGGTTTGGTGCGCCGTTCGCCCTCGAACGCCAGGATCTGGTCCGCGCCGATGACAAGATCGCCCGAGCGGCGTTCACTGACATCATTCGCCTTGGCTTCCGCAAGCACGCTTGCCAGATCTTCCGGGGGAAACCCGGTTTCCAGGAGCGGCGCTTCCACTGCGCGCTCGTCGACGTCGGCCGGATCGATCTCGAAGTCGAGCCCTGCATTTTTCAGAAGGTCAGCGCGGATTCTGCTTCCGCTTGCCAAGACAAGTGCCATTTCCATCCCTTTGCTTGTTATACGGCGCGCCCGGTTTCCGGTGCGCCTTCCTGCCCTGATTTATAGTCCTTGAAAAGGGTCAGGATTTCCGCGGCCGTTTCCTCCACGGAGCGGCGCGTGACATCGATCAGCGGCCACTCGTTTTCGGTGCAGAGCCTGCGGGTCATGTTGATTTCCTGAGAGATTTCCTTCCGGTCGACATAGGTATCGTTATAGCCTTCCGAATTCAGCGACAGCACCCGGTTGCGGCGGATCTGCTGGATGCGTTCGGCGGAGGCGATCAGTCCGACAATCATCGGCTGCTTCAGTTTCTTCACATGCTCCGGCAGGGGAATGCCCGGCACCAGAGGCACGTTTGCGGCCTTGATACCCCGGTTGGCGAGATAGATGCAGGTCGGTGTCTTGGACGTTCGGGAAATTCCGATCAGCACGATATCGGCGGATTCCAGATCGTCCCAGACCTGACCATCGTCATGCAGCATGGTGTAGTTAAGGGCTTCCATGCGCCGGAAATATTCCGCATCCAGTTCATGCTGTCCGCCGACCCGGCGGGTCTGCGTGACATTCAGATAGGATTGGAAAACAGCAAAGACCGGGTCCAGGATATTGATGAAGGGCACGCCCAGTTCGCGGCACTTCAGTTCCAGCCGGCCGGCGATCTCAACATCAACCAGGGTATAAAGCACGATGCCGGGCGCTTTCTCGATTTCCGAAATGACCCGATCGAGCTGTTTTTGTGAACGCACAAGCGGATAGACATGCTCGATTTCCTGCACATTCTCATACTGAACCGTTGCCGCACGGGCGACAGTCATCAGCGTTTCGCCGGTGGAGTCGGACACGAGATGGAGGTGGAAGTAGTGTCTCGACTTGTTCACGTTGTCATCCCCAGGGCTGTTGATGATTTGGGTAAGATGTCTGTCACCTCGTGCCTAGCACGAAGTTTATGCCCGCTCAGCCGAATTTATTAACAATGCTTAAACGAGCGGAAACTGATGCCGAAACGGTTGTGCATGGATGTGGATTCACAAAGGCGCTGTGACATATCGACAGATTGTCCACTGCCGTCCAAATTCTTAACGAAACGTAAACAAGCCGACAAGTGATTGTAATTCAATTCGTAATCCTGTTATCGACTCCTGGGGAGGAATTCTGCTTAACAAGTTGCGGATTTTTTCCCGTTCAGAAAATCGGGCTGATGGATTGTGGATAGAAAATGATCCCGGTAATCCACGCTTAAATAGAAAAAACAGATTCAAAATAAGAATCTTTATTGGTTTGAAATGTGGGAAAGGCCACCTCATGAAATCCCAAGACAGGTCCGTGATGCGGGTACTCTCCGGTGAGAAGCTCTGGCCGCCTCCCGTCTGGATGATGCGTCAGGCCGGGCGCTATCTTCCCGAATATCGCGAAGTGCGTTCAAAGGCGGCGAACTTCCTTGAGTTCTGCTATTCGCCGGACCTGGCAACAGAAGTCACTCTCCAGCCGATCCGCCGGTATGGTTTTGATGCAAGCATTCTGTTCTCCGACATTTTCGTCGTACCTGACGCGATTGGCTATCCGGTTCGTTTTGAAGAAGGACGTGGTCCGGTTCTGGAACCTCTGTCTTCCGATCTCGTAGATCGTCTGGAACAGGAGCGAGCCGAGGATCATCTCAAACCGGTCATAGAAACGGTTTCCCGACTGCGGGCGGAGCTGCCACAGGAAACGACCCTCTTGGGCTTCTGCGGCGCTCCCTGGACCGTTGCCTGCTATTCCGTTGCCGGTCACACCACGCAGGATCAGATTGCCGCCCGTGTGGGAGCCTATCGCGATCCCGATCTGATGCAGCGGTTCATCGATCAGCTCGTCACAGCTTCGGTCCGCTATCTCATTCGCCAGCTCGAAGCAGGAGCGGACGCGGTCCAGATTTTCGACACCTGGGCCGGCGTTCTGGATGAAGCCGGGTTCAAACGCTGGTCGATCGAACCGACTCGCCGGATTGTGGACGGTGTCCGCGCTGTGCGGCCGGATGCGAAGATCATCGGTTTTCCGAAAGCCTCTTCAGCACGGATGATGGCCTTTGTGGAAGGAACGGGCGTGGATGCGGTCGGCTTCGACTGGACAGCTCCGGATCAGGTGGCGCTTGAAGTTCAGAAAAAGGTTCCGATCCAGGGCAATCTCGACCCGATGCGGCTTGTGGCCGGTGGCAAGGCGCTGGAAGAGGGCGTTGCCCATATTCTGAACACCTTCGACAAGGGGCCGCTGGTGTTCAACCTCGGCCATGGCGTGACCCCGGATGCGGATCCGGACAACGTTGCCCGCATGGTCGAGCTGGTCAGAAAGGGATAAGCGCGTGGATCTCTTTCTCTGGATCAAGGCTCTGCACGTCATTTCGATCATCGCCTGGATGGCCGGCATGCTCTATCTGCCGCGGCTGTTCGTCTATCACGCAGCCACGGAAATCGGGTCGGAGCAGTCCGAGACCTTCAAGGTCATGGAACGGCGGTTGCTCAAGGCGATCATCAATCCGGCTATGATCGCGTCTTGGGTGTTCGGTCTCTGGCTGGCCTGGGAACTTCGGGCCTGGCAGGACGGTTGGTTCCACGCGAAATTCCTGTTTGTGCTGATCATGTCCGGCGTTCACGGTCATCTCAGCAGCTGTGTGAAGAAATTCGCGAGGGACGAGAACAAAAAGTCGCAGCGTTATTACCGGATACTGAACGAAGTTCCGACTGTGCTGATGATCGGAATCGTTATCTTTGTGATCGTCAAACCGTTTTAAGCGGCATAAAAGAAGCAGCGACGATGGCCGCGAACCCGCGGCTGTCATTTTTAATCTTCCGAATTCTAGATGCGGCCTAAAAAACTGGCAGATTTCCGGGCTTGCGCTTTATTCCAAATCAACGTATCTTTCGCCCATCTTCATACGGCGCAGTGTTCGTTTTCAATCGCTCCGCGGTCGCCGTACAATCTGGACACGTCTAAAAGTCTCTCAGATCTCTTCTGGCCGACCCATCCATCCGGCGCAGAACGACCTTTCCAAACCTAAATCCATAACAACACAAAAAAAGACCCCTACTCGATGCGGGAAATGAAACTCAAAGACCTAAAAGAAAAAACACCGACAGAGCTGCTCCAGACTGCTGAGGAGCTTGAAGTCGAAAACGCCAGCACCATGCGCAAGCAGGAGCTGATGTTCGCAATCCTGAAGAACCTAGCTGCTCAGGATGTGGAGATTATCGGCGAAGGCGTCGTTGAAGTCCTTCAGGACGGCTTCGGCTTTCTCCGCTCTCCGGATGCGAACTATCTGCCGGGCCCGGACGATATCTACGTCTCGCCCTCGCAGATCCGCCGCTTTTCGCTGCGGACAGGGGACACCGTTGAAGGCCAGATCCGCAGCCCGAAAGAGGGCGAACGGTATTTTGCCCTCCTCAAGGTCAACACAATCAATTTCGAGGATCCGGACAAGGCCCGGCACAAGGTTCACTTCGACAACCTGACGCCGCTTTATCCGGATGAACGCTTCCGGATGGAGATCGAAGATCCGACCATCAAGGATCTTTCCTCCCGGGTTATCGATCTGGTGGCCCCTCTCGGCAAAGGCCAGCGCGCTCTGATCACCGCGCCGCCGCGCACCGGTAAAACGGTGTTTCTGCAAAACATCGCAAAATCCATCACCACCAATCATCCGGAATGTTATCTGATCGTTCTCTTGATCGATGAGCGTCCGGAAGAAGTGACCGACATGCAGCGGACTGTCGACGGCGAAGTGGTTTCTTCCACGTTTGACGAACCGGCCGCCCGCCACGTCCAGGTTGCCGAAATGGTGATCGAGAAGGCCAAGCGCCTGACCGAACATGGCCGCGACGTCGTCATCCTGCTGGACTCCATCACGCGTCTGGGACGTGCGTACAACACCGTCGTGCCGTCTTCAGGCAAGGTGCTGACCGGTGGTGTGGACGCTAACGCCTTGCAGCGTCCGAAGCGCTTCTTCGGTGCTGCCCGTAACATTGAAGAGGGCGGTTCGCTGACTATCATCGCAACCGCTCTGATCGATACCGGCAGCCGCATGGACGAAGTCATCTTCGAAGAGTTCAAGGGTACGGGTAACTCCGAAATTATCCTGGACCGGAAGATTTCCGACAAGCGCGTTTACCCGGCGATCGACATTCAGCGTTCTGGTACCCGTAAGGAAGAGCTTCTGGTTCCGGCCGAACGTCTCAAGAAGACGTTCGTCCTGCGCCGTATCCTCAACCCGATGGGCACGGTCGATGCGATCGAGTTCCTGCTCGACAAGCTCAAGCAGACCAAGTCCAACGACGACTTCTTCGACAGCATGAACACTTGATCCCAAACGGATCGGGTTCTATTCAAAGGCGCGGCCCGCAAGGGTTCGCGCCTTTACTTTTTGTTAAGATTTGAACGTCCCACCGCTGTGTTTCACGTGAATCCTGCTACTTGTTGAATCGGACCCGATCTGATGCCTGACGCTTCTTTTTTGCTGGAAACAGACCGCCTCCTGCTGCGCCCCTGGAAGGACGAGGATCTGGAGCCATATGCTGAACTTTGCGCAGACCCGGAAGTCATGCGGTTCTTCCCAGAAGTGCTGACGCGGGAAAAGTCTGACCTGCTGGTTACCCGTTGTAAGGAAAAGACGGTGAAAGACGGGTTCAGCATGGCACCGGTAGAGGTGAAGGAGACAGGTGAATTTCTGGGCTTCGTCGGTTTGAACGTTCCGACCTATGCTGCACCCCTGCCGTTTGATCCATGTGTCGAGATCGGTTGGCGAATGAAACGCTCTGCCTGGGGAAAGGGCTATGCCAGCGAGGCTGCTCGGGAGTGGCTTCGATTCGGATTTGAAACCATCGGTCTTGACGAGATCGTTGCCTTCACGATCCCGGACAATCTGCCATCGCAGAAAGTGATGGAGCGCATCGGCATGACCCGCGACCTGGAAGGGGACTTTCTTCATCCCAGTCTGCCGGCGGATCATCCGATTGCGAAGCATGTGCTTTATCGCCTGACCAAGAGGGACTGGCTATGCAGGACGACCTGAGCGGGTGTTCATCCTGATGGATAATCCCGATTCACGTGAAACATGAATCGGGACAAGTCGTGACCGAAATTTGTTTCACGTGAATCCGTCACCTTGAATCGGGTCCGATCCAACCGGAAGACTCTTCAAGAGGGCACACCAGCCAAACATTCCTATGCCTTTTTTGATCGCACCCTTCAAACCAACGACTCGTCTGTTCATATAGGAATGGGACGTTTTGAAAGATTTGTAGCAAGTAGAGCTGGTCCTTGCTGAAGCTCCGCGGTGCTGTCCGTCGGATGATTTGATCTAGAGGGATGAGAGACCGTGTCTGACAATTGATTTTTAGAGAACGCTGATAGGGGTTTCGTCGACGTGCTCTGTCGAACGCTTTCGTGTTTCACGTGAATCCGCGATTTTGAATCGGTTCCGATTTCAAGTTCCTGCCGGCGGATGCAGGAGCGGGAGACGCACCTCTTCAGGCGCACATGGTGCAAGAGGTGCGTGGATCCAGTCAGTCAGCCTCCGGACTGTGAGGCGACTGGCAAAGGGGTGCATCCGACAGGGGGCCTTCGTGAGACGTGTTGAAGGAAGGGAAGAAGCCTCGACGTTGGTCAAGACCAGCCAAAATGCTACACCTCGGATATATGAGACGTACCTGCGAGCTTGAGCCTTTCACGTGCAGGACGACTATCCCCATGGCCATTGATTCACGTGAAACAGATGTGGCGGTCCAGGCGGTCAGTTCGATTCGGCGGCGGAATGGCGTGACTGGTTCTTTTCCGCCGTGATGAGACTTGATAAAGAGGCGGTCCACGATCTCAGGACAGACCGGAAGACCTTATGGCTGAAACGATCTTTGCGCTTTCCAGTGGAGCTGTGCCTTCGGGCGTTGCGGTGATCAGGGTGTCTGGCTCGAAGACCAGGGAGATCATCGAGGCGCTTGCAGGTAGGGTTCCTGAACCGCGCAAGACGATGCTGGCAAAGCTGCGCCACCCTGAGACGGGCGATGTGCTGGACGAAGCCCTGCTGCTTTATTTTGAAGGGCCTGCAAGCTTTACCGGAGAGGATGTTGCCGAATTCCAGTGCCATGGTGGACGTGCCGTGGTCTCCGGTCTCCTGTCCTTGCTCTCCACCTTCCCAGAGTGCCGCCCGGCCGAAGCGGGGGAGTTCACCCGGCGTGCATTCGACCGCGGCCGGATGGATCTGACGGAAGTTGAGGGCCTGGCGGATCTCATTGCCGCAGAGACAGAGAGCCAGCGCAAGCAAGCGGTCCGTCAGATGGGGGGTGCTCTCGGCAAGCTCTATGACGATTGGCGCAAGCGCCTCATCCATATGCGGGCGATGATCGAGGCAGACTTTGATTTTGCCGATGAGGAGGATGTACCGGGGAGTGTGGCCGATGAGGTTTGGTCCGAAGCAAGGCAGCTTCATGCCGAGATCGCGGAGCATCTTGAAAAGTCTCGTAGCGGGGAGCGCCTGCGCTCGGGTCTTCAAGTGGTGCTCATGGGTGCGCCGAACGCCGGCAAATCCAGTCTGCTGAATGCCATTGCCGGTCGGGAGGTTGCCATTGTCACCGAAGAAGCCGGTACGACCCGCGATGTGATCGAGGTTCATCTCGACCTGGCAGGGTATCCCGTGACGCTGGTCGACACAGCCGGACTGCGGCAGACAGAGGGTGTGGTTGAAAGGGAAGGTATCCGCCGGGCAGAAGAAAGGGGTAGGGGAGCCGACTTGATCCTGTGGGCCGTGGAGCCTGGCGGGGTGGAACATGACGATACCAGCGCCGGTCTCCCGGGTGACCTGCGAAGCAGCGTGCCCGTCTGGACGGTTCGCACAAAGGCAGATCTTGAGACTCTTCCGGAACAAGACTCTTCCGGAACGACCCAGGAAATTGCTTGTTCCAGTAAAAGCGCGGAAGGGATGAACCCGCTGTTTTTCCGTCTGACACGTTTTGCCGAGGAAACGATTGCTCTGGGTGAAGCGCCGCTGGCAACCCGAGAGCGGCACCGCCACTACCTCAATGAGTGCCTGTCCGGGTTGAGGGCGGCGATGGATATGGATCATCTACCAGCCGAGCTGCGTGCAGAAGATCTGCGGAGGGCTGCTGATGCGCTGGGACGGATCACCGGACGGATCGACGTCGAGGATCTGCTTGATGTGATCTTCCGGGACTTCTGTATCGGCAAGTGATCTGTTTCACGTGAATCATGTCAGGTAAAATACGGATCGATTCATATCCGGAACATGTTTCACGTGAATCATTTTCACTGTCCTGTCGCTGATTTTGCCAGTGTGCGTTGACCGCTTGTCTCCCTTGCGGAATTCCGCTTTGACCTTCAAGCGCGGCACACGTATAAGTCTCGGCGAACAAGTGCCGGTCTGTGCGGCCTGTGATAGTCTGGCCAAGGCCGGAGAATGATCCCGAAAACCGAACCGGAAAGACCCGGACCCGAAGCCCTGCTGTCGGGTCTCGTGAGCGGTAGAGACTATGAACGAACTGGACCTGACATTCGATGTGGTGGTGATTGGTGGTGGTCACGCGGGCTGTGAAGCTGCGGCGGCTTCGGCGCGCGCAGGAGCGGCAACCGCGCTGGTCACCCACCGCTTCGACACCATTGGCGTGATGTCCTGTAACCCGGCCATCGGTGGCCTGGGGAAGGGCCATCTCGTGCGCGAGATCGATGCGCTCGACGGGTTGATGGGACGCGTCGCCGACAAGGGCGGGATTCAGTTTCGCATGCTCAACCGGCGCAAGGGTCCTGCCGTGCGTGGACCCCGGGCCCAGGCGGATCGCAAGCTCTACCGCGAAGCGATGCAGCGCGAGATTGCTGCCGTTGAAGGTCTGAGTGTTGTCGAGGGGGAAGCCCACAAGATCCGGTTTGAGCGAGATGGCGAGATACCGTCCGTCTCCGGAATTGAGCTGGCCGATGGCCGTGTGATCAACTGCCGTGCCATCGTACTGACGAGTGGCACGTTTCTTCGCGGGCTCATTCATATCGGCGACAGGAAAATCCCCGCCGGCCGGTCCGGTGAAGCTCCGGCGCTCGGGTTGTCTGAATCTCTTGAAGAGATCGGCTTTGATCTCGGCCGCCTCAAGACCGGTACACCTGCGCGGCTGGACGGACGGACCATCCATTGGGACAGGCTCGAAGAGCAGCCAGGCGACGAGGATCCTATCCCGTTCTCCACACTGACGGACAAGATCGAGACACCTCAGGTCCCGTGTCACATCACCCGCACGACTCCCGAAACCCATCGGATCATTCGTGAGAACCTGTCGCGCTCCGCGATGTATTCGGGTGAGATCAAGGGACGGGGACCGCGGTATTGCCCGTCTATCGAAGACAAGATCGTTCGCTTTGGCGACAGGGACGGACACCAGATTTTCCTGGAGCCGGAAGGCCTGGACGATCACACCGTCTATCCGAATGGTATCTCCACCTCTTTGCCGGAAGATGCGCAGATAGCGTTTCTGAAGACCATTCCGGGTCTGGAAGATGTGGTGGTGCTGCAGCCGGGATATGCAATCGAATATGACCATGTCGACCCGCGCGAGCTGCGCCCGACGCTGGAGGCCAAGCGCTGCTCGGGTCTTTATCTGGCCGGCCAGATCAACGGGACGACAGGTTATGAAGAAGCCGGGGCCCAGGGTCTTGTTGCCGGGCTCAACGCCGCGCTGAAGGCAGCCGGCAAGGCGCCGTTCGTGGTTGACCGGTCCGAAGGATATATTGGTGTGATGATCGACGACCTGATCACCAGGGGTATCACCGAACCATATCGGATGTTCACGTCTCGCGCAGAGTATCGGTTGTCTCTTCGGGCGGACAATGCCGACCAGCGTCTGACGCCTCTGGGTCTTGCCATCGGCTGCGTGTCGGATGCGCGGCGCGAAGCCTTCGAAACCAAGATGGCCAGGATCGCTGCGGCGCGGGATCTTCTGACGACTTTGACTGTGACACCGTCCGAAGCGCAGAAGAAGGGATTGCCGGTGAACCAGGATGGTATTCGCCGGTCGGCTTTTAATCTGCTGTCCTATCCGAATGTCACCTTTGAAGGCCTGACCCAAATCTGGCCGGAGCTAAAGGACATCGATCCGGCTATTGCCGAACAGGTGGCGACGGACGCGCTTTATGCAGTTTATCTTGACCGTCAGATGGCAGACATTGAAGCGTTGAAGCGTGACGAAGCCTTGTCGATCCCCGATGGTTTCGACTACGAAGCGATTATCGGTCTTTCCAATGAGGTGCGCCAGAAGCTGATCGATATTCGCCCGGCCACCCTTGGCCAGGCGTCCCGCATGGACGGCATGACACCGGCCGCGCTTACCCTGATACTGTCGCATCTGAAGCGTCAGAGCCAGAAGGGAGCCGCCTGATGGGGCGTCCGGTGATGTTGAATACTTCTGGACAGGTTGTGCATAAGTATGGGGATGTTTCACGTGAAACGTTGGACAGGCTCCAGATCTATGTCGATCTCGTTCTGAAGTGGCAGCCCGCACAAAACCTGATCGCACCTTCGACAATCCCTGATATCTGGACGCGCCATGTGGCAGATAGCCTGCAAACCCAGTGGAGTTATCCAGAGGCGCGTACGTGGGTCGACATTGGCAGCGGCGGGGGGTTTCCGGGTGTTGTCACGGCAATCCTGCTTGCCGACGAACCAGACGCCCATGTGCACATGATCGAAAGCAACCAGCGCAAGGTGGCCTTCCTCAGAACGGCTCTGCGGGAGACGGGATCCAAAGGAACAGTGCACCCGGGCCGGATCGAATCGGTTGCGAAAGATTGGAAACACGGCTCTGTGGATGCAGTGTCTGCACGGGCACTCGCTTCCCTTGACCTGCTTTTTCAGCTCTCCGAGCCGTTTACGGCGGCAGGATCGAAAGCTGTTTTCCACAAAGGTCAGGATTTTCAGCGAGAAGTTAACGAAGCTACTGCCCGTTGGCAGTTCGACATGATAGAAAAAGACAGTCTTGTTGATCCAATGAGCCGGATGCTTCTTTTCTCAAATATTTCAGCCCGGCCGGAGTAGCCAGGAAGGTGTTGTAGCAATGAGCATGCTTCCCGAAATGCCGCGCGTTCTCGCGCTTGCGAACCAGAAGGGTGGGGTTGGCAAAACCACGACCGCCATCAACCTCGGCACGGCGCTTGCGGCGATTGGCGAAAAAGTTCTGGTGATCGATCTTGACCCGCAGGGCAACGCCTCGACGGGTTTGGGTATTGAACATCGTGACAGGGGCCTGTCGACCTACGAAGTTCTGAGCGGTGACTGTTCCCTGGCGGAGGCCGTGCGGGAGACCGCCGTGCAACGCCTCTGGGTGGCGCCGTCCACCATGGACCTGCTGGGTCTTGAACTGGAAATCGCCTCCACGGCCGACCGGGCGTTCCGCCTGCGCAGTGCCATCGAGAACCTGACCCATTCCCGTCTGTTCCAGGAAATCGGGTTCACCTACGTGCTGGTCGACTGTCCGCCGTCTCTGAACCTGCTGACGATCAACGCTCTGTCCGCGTCGCACTCCATTCTGGTGCCGTTGCAGTGTGAGTTCTTCGCGCTTGAAGGTCTTAGCCAGCTCCTCAGCACGGTCGAGCAGGTCAAGAACGCGCTCAACCCTGAACTGAGCATCCATGGCATCGTTCTGACCATGTACGACAGCCGCAACAACCTTTCCAGCCAGGTGGTCGCCGACGTGCGCGAAACCATGGGTGATGCGGTTTACGAAACGATCATTCCGCGCAACGTTCGCATTTCGGAAGCACCGTCCTACGGCAAACCGGCGCTGCTTTACGATCTGAAATGCGCCGGCAGCCAGGCGTATCTGCGACTGGCATCCGAGATCATTCAGCGCGAGCGTGAATTGCGGCGCGTCGCGGCATAGGGCCGGATCGATTCGGCTCCGATCTGGCAAGTTTTGAGGCATGACGGCGAGAGAGGCACAGTCGCCATGCTATATCCTATTGAAATATAAAAAGAAAAAGGTGCGGTATGGCGGAAAGAGACGTCAAGAACAAGCGTTTGGGCCGTGGTTTGGCGGCGCTGATCGGGGATTCAGCTCCCGAAGCGGCTGCACCGCCGGAAAAGATCATTCGCGACTCCCGCAGGGTGCCGATCGAACATCTGGAGCCTAACCCGCGCAACCCGCGCAAGACCTTCACCGAGAAAGACCTCGCGGATCTTTCTGAATCGCTGAAGGCAAAAGGCATCGTTCAGCCGATCCTGGTGCGCCCGGCAGCAGGGAAGGCCAACCGCTTCGAGATCATCGCTGGCGAACGCCGCTGGCGGGCCGCACAGCGGGCCGGGCTGCACGAAGCACCGATCATCATCCGCGACGTGACCGATCAGGAAGCGCTTGAGCTTGCCATCATCGAGAACGTGCAGCGTGCCGATCTCAATCCGATCGAAGAGGCAATGGGTTACGAGCAGCTCACCGCGGAGTTCAGCTACAGCCAGGGCGAACTTGCCAAGGTGATCGGCAAGAGCCGCAGCCATGTTGCCAACACCATGCGTCTGTTGAAGCTGCCGAATTCCGTGAAGGACTATCTGGCTGAAGGCCTGCTGACGGCCGGTCATGCCCGCGCATTGATCACCGTTGAAGATCCCGCGGCTCTGGCCGAGCTGATCGTGGAAAAGGGCCTGACGGTTCGCGATGCGGAAAAGCTCTCGCAGGATCCGGATGCGCTGGCCAAGATCACGGGCAAGAAAACTCCGGGCGACAAGCCGCAGAAGGACGCCGACACCAAGGCATTGGAAAAGCGCCTGACGGACACACTGGGCCTGAAGGTGACCGTTGGTCACAAGCCAGGCAAGGAAACCGGCGATCTCAAGATAAAATACACCTCGCTCGAACAGCTTGATGAGCTGTGCAAGAAGCTGGGCGTTGAAACCCGCTAAGATATTGATATTATTTTAATTTTAAGAGCCGGGGCGCGTTGTGCTCCGGCTTTTTTTGTTCTGGTTTTGCCAGACAGCGAGCCCTGCACCCCTCATCCTGAGGAGCCGCATAAGCGGCGTCTCGAAGGATGGACCGCTGGTTTCTGAGTTTGCCGCCCTTCCTTCGAGACAGCGTTTGCGCGCTTCCTCAGGATGAGGGGGAGTGCAAGAATACAGGGAGGCTTCAGGGAGAGGAGCTGATGAGCGCCGTGCTACCGTCGCTGCTGGCGGGCCCTGGCGGCGCGGCCGAGCTTGAGGAGGGCTTCGGAGAGGACGGGGACACCGAGGGCATCGTTGAGGCGCGAAATGCGTGTGGCCTCGCTCAGGATGTCCATGGCGCGTTCCAGATCCGTCAGGGACCAGATCCGCAGCTGCTGGGTAAATCGCGGCTTGCGGGAGAAGAAGATAGGCGGTCGCTGTCCATCGACGACGGCCTGGGCATTTTTGCCCTGATCGATATCGATTCGCATCCGATGCAAATGCTGAAAGTGCTTCAGGGTCTGGTTGGCGATCACAGAGGCTTTGGAGCCGGCTTCCGCGAGCCGTTCCAGGCCATGATCCAGCATGGCGAGGTCGCCGGATGCTGCCGCGTCGATCAGTTCGGACATTTCGAAGGCCGATGCATCGCCGATGATGGCTTCGACGTCTTCGCTGTCGATCCGGCCCTTGTTGAGGGCATAGAGGCAGAGTTTTTTCAGTTCACCCCGGCTTGCCATGCGGTCACCGCCCAGAAGACTGTGCAATGCGGCGCGGGCTTCGCGGGTAACCGATAGACCGGCTTCGCGGGTTTCCTCGTCTATCAACTGGTCGATGCCGCGGTCGTTATCGGCGTAACAGGGCAGGGCGACGGCGCGCTTGTGCGGCTCGATAAGCTTTCGGAGGCCAACGCCCTTCTTGATGTCGCCGCCCTCGAGAACCACCAGTGTCTGCCAGTCGTCCTGCTTCAGAACCGGTTCCACCGCCGCATTGAGGTTGCGGGAGGAGGCATCCTTCACCCACACGATCCTGCGGCCACCAAACAATGGAACCGTCAGAACTTCGTCGATGAGCCGATTCGGATCCGAACCAAGATCGGAGGCGTCCAGCTTGATCAGATTGAACGGATCACTTTCGCCTTCGGAGGCCTTGTTGACGAGACGGGTGGCGCGTTCCGACACCAGCCCGGTATCCGGACCGAAGATCAGAACAACGCCGCCCGCTTCCGGAGGATTGGCAACGAAACGGTCGATCTCCGCGGCTTTCAGGACGGTCACGGCCGGTTGCCTCCAAGGTCTTGGTTACGACTTGCTGGCAAAATAGCCGGCAATCCGGGCGGCGATATCGTCGGCGACGGCCTTGGCAACGCGTTCCTGCGCATCGCGATAAGCACGCGTGTTGGCAAAACGCTGGTTGGAAAAGTCGTAGGAAGCGGATTTGAACGCCCGGCCGCTCATCAGCGTCTCGTCGGTCGCCAGATCGCTCAGCACGAAGGTGGAGTTCATCGTGGTCGTGTAGGCGGACGGAACGTCGGAGAACTGTTCGACGCCCACTTCCGCGCTGCCAACGTCCATCAGCACCTTGAGACGGTACTTCTTGGCACCCGACCCGGCTCCGCGTTCGAACCGGTAGGTCAGCTCGTTATAGAGGACGCGCGAAGCATCGTTGTTGGCATACTGGCTGGAGATGGATTCCAGTTCGATGGCCGCAAGTTCACTCGCCACCGCAGAAGGCGCGGAGCCGAAGTCGCCGGTACTGCTGCCATAGAGCGGGCGCACCTGACAGCCGCCAAGGGCCACAACGGCTGCAAATCCGGCGCAAAGGGCGGCGCGCCGTAACGCGCCGCTGTTCAGGAAGAGGTTGTTAAACAACGACATTCACGATCCTTTGCGGTACCACGATGATCTTCTTCGGCGCCTTCCCTTCAAGAGCCTTCTTGACGGCGTCGAGGGCCAAGGTAGCCGCTTCGACCTCGTCTTTGGAAGCCTCTTTTGCAATCGTCAGCTCACCGCGTTTCTTTCCGTTGATCTGGATCGGATAGGTGACGGTGTCATCGGACAGCAGAGCCTCGTCGGCCTGCGGCCAGCTTGCTTCCGAAATCAGATTGTCGTGGCCGAGGGCCGACCAGCATTCTTCTGCCAGATGCGGCATCATAGGAGCCATCATCTGCACCAGATAGTCGGCTGCTTCGCGCACGGCGTATTCGGTGCCGGCATCCGCTTCGCCTTCGTTGAAGACCTTGCTGATGGTGTTGACGAGCTCATAGAGGCGGGCCACGGCACGGTTGAAGCCGAGGCCTTCCAGATCGGCGGAAACGGCCGCCAGGGTCTTGTGGCTGGCGCGGCGCAGGTCAAGCGCCTTGCCGTCAACTTCCGGAGCCTTGCCGCCACGTGGTTCGGTCTTCTCGGCAATATCGCCGATCAGGCGCCAGACGCGCTGAACAAAACGCCAGGCGCCCTGCACGCCGTCCTCGGTCCAGATAACGTCCCGCTCGGGCGGGCTGTCGGACAGCATGAACCAGCGCGCGGTGTCGGCGCCGTAGGTGTCGATGATGTCGGTCGGGTCGACAGTGTTCTTCTTCGACTTCGACATCTTTTCGATAGAGCCGATGGCAACGTCCTCACCGGTCTCGACGAGAACAGCGCGGCGCTTGCCGTCGGCATCCTCGATGCGGATTTCGGACGGGGCGATCCAGCGGCCGTTGGCACCTTCGCCGATGCGATAGGTCTCGTGGGTCACCATGCCCTGGGTGAACAGGCCCTTGAACGGTTCCTTCAGATCAAGCGCGCCCACCTTCTGCATCGCCCGCGTGAAGAAGCGGGAATAAAGCAGGTGCAGGATCGCATGCTCGATACCGCCGATGTACTGGTCGACCGGCAGCCAGCCGTTGGCGGCTTCCGGGTCGGTCGGCTGATCGCAGTCCGGAGCCGTGAAGCGGGCGAAATACCAGGAGCTGTCCACGAAGGTGTCCATGGTGTCGGTTTCGCGCCGGGCAGGCTTGCCGCATTTCGGGCAGGAGGTGTTGCGCCAGGTCGGGTGGCGGTCGAGCGGGTTGCCCGGCTTGTCGAAATTGATGTCATCCGGCAACTGAACCGGCAGGTTCTCGTCCTTTTCCGGTACAACACCGCAATCGTCGCAATGAATGACCGGGATCGGGCAGCCCCAGTAGCGCTGACGCGAAATGCCCCAGTCGCGCAGGCGATAGTTCACCTGGCGTTCGGCCTGCGGTGCTCCGTCGATGGTGATGGCTTCCAGCTTCTTTGCCACTGCTTCCTTGGCGTCCGGTATGGAGAGGCCGTTCAGGAAATCGGAATTGAAGATGGTGCCGTCGTCGGTGAAGGCTTCGTCTGCCACATCGAAGGTTGCCGGATCGGCGTCCTTCGGCAGCACGACGGGCGTGACGGGCAGGCCGTATTTGCGGGCGAAGTCCAGGTCGCGCTGGTCATGGGCCGGGCAGGCGAAGATCGCGCCGGTGCCGTAGTCCATCAGAATGAAGTTGGCGACGTAGACCGGCAGCTCGATGGTGGCATCCAGCGGGTGCTTGACGCGCAGGCCGGTGTCGAGGCCTTTTTTCTCAGCCTTTTCAATTGCTTCTTCGGATGTACCGACGCGGCGGCATTCCTCGATGAAGGCTTTCAGCTCCGGATTGCTTTCCGCCAGCCTGGTCGAGATCGGATGATCCGGCGACAGGCCCATGAAGGAGGCACCGAACAGCGTGTCGGGCCGCGTGGTGAAGATTTCCAGCGTGTTGTCGCCGGTGGGGGCCGCTTCGGTAAACTCGAAGCGCACGCGCAGGCCTTCGGAACGGCCGATCCAGTTCTTCTGCATCAGCCGCACCTTGTCCGGCCAGCGGTCGAGGGTGTCGATCGCCTCCAGCAGGTCTTCCGAGTAATCGGAAATCTTGAAGAACCACTGGGTCAGCTCACGCTGTTCCACCAGCGCACCGGAGCGCCAGCCCCGACCATCGATCACCTGCTCGTTGGCCAGAACCGTCATGTCGACCGGGTCCCAGTTGACCTTGGCGTTTTTGCGGTAGACGAGACCGGCTTCCAGGAATTTCAGGAACAGGCGCTGCTGCTGGGTGTAATAGGCGACATCGCAGGTCGCGAATTCCCGGCTCCAGTCCAGCGACAGGCCCATGATCTTGAGCTGGTCGCGCATGGTGGCGATGTTTTCATAGGTCCAGTCCTTGGGATGGACCTTGTTCTGCATGGCTGCGTTTTCCGCCGGCATGCCGAAGGCGTCCCAGCCCATCGGATGCAGGACGTTGAAGCCCTTGGCGCGTTTGTAACGGGCTACAACGTCGCCCATGGCGTAGTTGCGCACGTGGCCCATGTGGATGCGGCCGGACGGATAGGGAAACATTTCAAGGACATAGTATTTGTCGCGGGGATCGTCGTTGTGGGTGACGAAGACGTCCTTGTCGTTCCAGACCTTTTGCCAGCGCGCTTCGACTTCGCGCGCATTGTACCGTTCCGTTGCCATCTATTGTGCCGTTTGTTCTTGCCGCCGGACCCGGCGGATTTCCTGAAAGATTGACTGCCGGACTGTCACCAGAAATCGCGTCCGGGGTCAACATGTGAGAAGAGATTGATCTTGCAGATGCCTGTTTATTTCGCAATGCGGCATTCGTAAAGCTGTCGGATGCCAGCTTCCGGCGTTGTTTCGCTCTCAAACTGGCCTCGGCGCTGGGGCTTTCCGAAAGAGCTCTTGAGATTGGAGGGCGAGCAAGCATAAGAGAGGGGAGGCCCGGACTGGCAGGGCGCTCGAGAAATTGAAGGACCAACCGATGACCTCTGCAGCAGACCGACTGGCAAATGTTCAGGCAGATATCCGAAATGCCGAAGCCGAGTACGGCAGGGCAGAGGGGTCGGTGACGCTGATCGCGGTTTCCAAGACGTTCGAGGCGGACGAGATCCGTCCGGTGCTTGACGCGGGTCAACGGGTATTCGGTGAGAACCGGGTGCAGGAAGCCATGCACAAGTGGCCCGGCCTGCGCGAGGATTTTGACGGCATCGAACTGCATCTGATCGGACCGCTGCAATCCAACAAGGCAAAGGAAGCGATCGCGACCTTTGATGTCGTGCACACGGTGGACCGGCCGAAAATCGCCAGGGCATTGAAAGCCGAGATGGAAAAGCAGGGCAGGGATCTGCCGTGTTTCATTCAGGTAAATACCGGAGAAGAGCCGCAAAAGGCCGGCATTGCGCCCAAGGATGTCGATGCCTTCGTGAAAGAGTGCCGCGAAGACGTCGGGCTCAACATCGTCGGACTGATGTGCATTCCGCCGGTCGATGAGGCGCCGGGCGAACACTTTGCGCTTCTGGAAAAGATCGCCGCCCGCAATGGTCTTGAGAAGCTCTCCATGGGCATGTCTTCAGACTATTCGGTGGCGGTCGGCTTCGGTGCCACGCATGTGCGTGTCGGGTCTGCCATCTTCGGTTCGCGCGACTATACCTGATCAGAGCGCGCCGCCGCACAGTGCCGAAGTTTGCGTCGCATCACTGGCGCGAAGCGCTTACGGCTTGTCATATTCGATGAACTTGTTTCGAATTTACAAATAAAATCAAATAGATAATCAATCTGATTTTTCCTGTTCAAGCCCCAGAACTGCCCAAAATAGTTAAAAATGACGGCAGTTTGGCCGACCTGTGGCTGATCGTAATAGTCAAACACAAGATTGCCGCGAAGGTTTCAAAGAGCTGCCCTTAGCCGGTCGCGATCGGCCCGCAGTGTCTGTCCCGTTCCGGTTCGGCGGGTCGCAGGGGCCTGGCGAACGGACGGAACAACAGGTGGTCCCCATAGCCGAAGGGCACAGGGGCACCTGACAAGACCCAAACCATTGGAGGTCATATCATGTCCAAACGTCTTACTGCTGCTCTTCTGATCGGTGCCTTTACCGCGTCTTCCGCAGCGCTTGCCCAGGGCATGTCGTTCGAGGCGGTGGACCTCGATCAGGACGGTTATGTCAGCTACGAGGAAATCGCGGCAGCTGTCCCGACCCTTTCCGAAGATGCATTCAACGCGGCAGACGCGAACCAGGACAGCCTCCTGGATCCGGACGAGTTCGCAACCGTCCAGCCGTAATTCGGCTTCGGGCGATCACACCCCCCGTCGGCTGCTCTTGCAGCCAGATCGTCCGAACAAGACCACCGCCGGTAAGGTCACGCCGGCGGTGGTTTTTTGTGATCGAAAGAGAGTCGAAGCCTTTGCGGCCGGATTGGTTCTAATCCAGCCAGAAATCGGGCGTCAGCAGCAAGATGCCTGCGAGAATTTCCAGCCGCCCAAGGATCATCTGAACCGCCAGGAACCACTTGGCGAGATCGGGCAGGGACTGGAAGGTACCCGACGGTCCGATGGTTTCGCCAACACCGGGTCCGACATTCGCCAGAGCCGTGATGGAGGCGCTGAGCGCCGTCTCGAGATCGAGGCCAAGCATCATGTAGACCAGCGAAAACGCCGCGAAGGCCCCGGCGTAAAGAACCGCGAAGACCAGAACACCTTCCAGAACGGGGTTTGACACGGCCCGGCCCTGGTATCTCGGTTCGACTACGCGGTGCGGACGGATCATCCGCCGGAACAGGCCCTGGATGTAGCTGCCGAGGATCGCGATCCGGAACATCTTGAAGCCCCCGGATGTGGACCCGCTGCAGCCGCCGAAGAACGTCAACACGAAGAAAATCGCGATCACCGGCGGGCCGAACTGCAGATAATCGTTGGCTGCGTATCCGGTGGTGGTGATCACCGAAACCACGTTGAACACTGCATAGGTGAACATCTGGAACGGGGTGTCGTGGGCAATGAAGCGCTCGAACAGGAAAACGCTGATCGAAGCCGCGGCAACAATGGCCAGCAGCAGCATGATCTGGACGTCCTTCACCCAATGCCGCCTTTCGATGCTGCGGATCAGATAGAGAAACGGTACGGCGGAGCTCAGCATGAACACGGAAGCGACCCAGTAGACGGCCAGACCGTCGAATTGGCCGAAGGACTGGTCGGATGTGGAAAAACCGCCGGTCGAGACGGTGGTCATGGAGTGGATCACCGCTTCGAAGAAGGTCATTCCACACAGCAGGTAAAGTGTGGCACAGCTCAGCGAAAGGCCTGCATAAAGCGCCAGCAGCCGGTAGACGAACGGGCCGACATGACCATAGGGCTTGCTGGTGTTTTCCGAAGATTCCAGGGCAAAGAGCTGGCTGCCACCAACGCGCAGACCCGGCAGAAGCCAGATCCCGATAGCCACCACACCGATGCCGCCAACCCATTGCAGCAGCGCCCGCCAGAGCAGGATGCCGGGTGGCAGGGTGTCGAGGCCGGTCAGGATGGTCGAGCCGGTGGTGGTCAGGCCGGAGGCGGTTTCGAAAAAGGCGTCTGTAAAGCTGATGCCGAGACCGCTGAAGTAGAAGGGCACGGCACCGGCAAAGGAAAATGCGAACCAGGCGGCGTTGACGAACAGGATGGCTTCGCGGAAGTGACCCGGTGGCCGCTCTCCCTGAAAGGCCATGGTCATCAGCAGGCCGGCCGTCCCCAGGACGAGAGCCGACACCAGAAAGACCTGCCAGTCCGAGTTTCTGGCGAACACATCCGCGATCCCGGGGACGATCATCAAAACTGAAATCAGGATGAGCAATCGTCCGATTGGCAACGCAATGGCGCGATAATTCATAGACTGGACGTCCGCAACGGTCGGCTGTCAGGACAGCAGGCGTGTGTGTCAAAAGACTTTCGTTATCTGCCTGTGCACCGCAAAAAGCAAGGCCAACGGGTTTTGAACCTCCTGAAGACCTGGAACGGCGGGTCGGTGGTTCACCCTTGGCGCCGTCGCCAAATATGCTTCTAAAACACACCTGTACGCCAGATCATGTTGACCGGACCGGGAGGCTTTGCCAGAGTGATTTCATAAATTTGGGAGGAAAACATGAAACCACTTACCTGGGCGCTTGGCGCAGCAATGGCGCTTGGCCTGGCAGCCGGTTCGGCGCAGGCCGCAGACACCACCTTGCGCATTTCGCTGCAACTGCCCATGACGAGCCATCTCGGCCAGAATCTTCAGCTTTTCAAGGAAGAAGTCGAGAAAAACTCCAACGGCGACATTGCTGTGGAGATCTACGATTCCGCTCAGCTCTACAAGGACAACGAGGTTCCTGCGGCGGTCGGCAGCGGCTCCATTGAAATGGGCGTCGCGTCCCTGACCCGCTATGTCGGCGACATTCCCGCCGTCGATGTCTTCTATCAGCCGTTCCTGTTCGATACGGAAGAAAAGGTCCGGAAGGCTGTTGCCAAAGGGTCCCCCGTGCGCGGACCGCTGGACGAGGCGATCGCGGAAACCGGTTCGACCGTGCTCTGGTGGCAGGCCTATGGCGGCTCCATCATGCTGTCCAATGGCGCTCCGCTGAAAACGCCGGAAGATCTGAAGGGCAAGAAGGTCCGCGTCTTCGGCAAGACCCTTGGCGATTTCGTGACCGTGGCCGGCGGTGCACCAACGCTGATTTCCGGCTCGGAACAGTATCTCGCCTACCAGCGCGGTACGGTGGACATCGGCATGACCGGGATTTCCGGCGTCAAGTCTCGCAAGCTCTGGGAAGTGATGGACACGATCACCGTCACCAACAATGCGGATATCGAGTTTATCGTCGTGGTGAACACGGATTTCTGGAACAGCCTGCCGGATGAGCACAAGAAGATCATCGAGGCCGCGGCCCTGAAGGCGGAAGCCGATGTGCGTGACCGCATGTCCCAGATCGAGGCAGAGGCTTACGAGATTTCGAAGCAGAACGGCATGACGGTCTACACTCCGACCGAGGAAGAAATGGCTGCCTGGAAGAGCGTCAGCCAGCCGGTCTATGACAACTTCGTCGAAAAAGCAGGCCCGCTGGGCAAGCAGGTTCTCGAAGCCGCTCAGACATTCTGACGGTTCGCGGATCATGAATGACGGAAGCGGCGGGCAACGCCCGGCCGCTTCCGGTCACGGATACCGGGCCTCCGGCGTCCTGTCCCGGCCTTGCCGATTGCTCGATCGACAGATGGTTTCATGAAAGCCTTCTATTTTGTTCTCCAGGCCTTCGCCTGGATCGCCGCATTCCTGTTCGTCGCCGTGGGCTGCATGCTCACCTACGAAGTGCTGGCGCGGTATCTCTTCATTGCGCCCACCATCTGGGCGTCGGAGCTGTCCCAGCTGTGCCTGATCTGGGGCACCATGCTTGCCATGCCCTGGCTGCTGAAGAGCGGACGGCACATTGCGGTCGATGCGTTGACGGACCAGTTGAGCCCGGTCTGGCGCCGTGTTTGTCACGTGCTTGCGATGGGTTTCGTGGCGGTGTTCAGCATTCTGGTCGCCTGGAAAGGTGGCGGGATATTCTACGATTCCTTCGAGCGAGGCCGCACGTCCGGCACCATGCTGGATCTTCCCATGTGGATTTCCGAACTGTCCGTTCCCCTCGGGTTCGCGCTATTATTCGTGCAGGCACTTATCGAACTCGGCCAGAAGCCCAAGTCGGGCGATCATGAAGCGGTGGTTATGGAATGACCACAGTTCTCATTCTCGCTGCGCTGTTCAGCTTGTTGCTGATCCGGGTTCCGGTTGCCTTCGCGCTGGGCGGTCTTGGTCTGGCCATGCTCATTCTCGGCGGTTTCTCGCCACTGATGGCGCCCCAGGCGATCCTGTCGACACTCGACGGGTTCATTCTTCTGGCGGTGCCGCTGTTTCTTCTGATGTCGAATATTTTGCTCAAGGGCGGTGTCGGGCGGGATCTGTTTGCCGCGGTTCATGCCTGGGTCGGCCACTGGCCTGGCGGGCTTGCCGTCGCGACGATTCTGTCCTGCGCCATCTTCGCCGCCATTTCCGGGTCTTCGGTCGCAACAGCCGCCACCATCGGCACGGTTGCGATCCCGGAAATGATCCAGCGCGGCTATGAACGAAAATTCGTCTACGGGCTACTGGCCGCCGGCGGCACGCTGGGTATCCTGATCCCGCCGTCGATCCCGATGATCGTCTACGGCTTCGTCACCGAACAATCGGTGATCGCGCTGTTTCTGGCAGGTGTCGGCCCGGGCTTGCTGCTGGTGGTGTTCTTCATCGTATTTTCCATGGTCTATGCCCGCTGGTTTGGCGGTTACACCCCGGAACCGGCGTCAAGCTGGGACGAGCGTTTGCGGGCAACAGTGCGGGCGTTTCCCTCGATCCTGCTGGCGCTGGTGGTCATCGGCGCGATCTACAGTGGTGCCGCAACACCGACGGAAGCCGCCGCCATCGGCTTTGCCGTGGCGCTTCTGATCACCGGGCCGCTCTTGCGCACGCTCACATGGCAAGGCCTGAAGGAAGCCGCGTTCGATGCCATGGTGACGACGGTTGCCATCGTGCTGATCATCGCCGGCGCCAAGGTGTTCGGAAAGGCGATCACCCTGTACCGGATCCCGCAGGACATCTCGGTCTTCATTGGCCAGACCATCGACACGCCGCTGGCATTCATCATCGTGGTGTCGATCGTGCTTTTGATCATGGGGCTGGTGTTCGAGGCGCTGTCCATGGTGCTGATCATGACCCCGGTGCTGTTGCCGGCGGCCATGGCGCTGGGATTCGATCCGATCTGGTTCGGCGTCTATATGGTCGTGATGGTGGAATGCGCCTTGATCACACCGCCGGTCGGGCTCAATCTCTATGTCATCCAGTCGGTGGCGCGGTCGAAACTGTCTGACGTTTCGCGGGGGGTGCTGCCGTTCCTGGTGATCATGTTGATTTCGGTCGCGATCCTGTATGTCTGGACTGATCTCGCGCTCTATCTTCCGTTCAAGTTCTGAGGTTTTTGTCATGCCGTCACCGGCAGATTTGCTTCGCGCGCTGCTGGAGCAGCCGAAACTCCACGTCATGCCCTGCTGCTACGATGCCTTGTCGGCCAAACTGATCGAACAGGCCGGGTTCGATCTGACCTTCATGTCCGGTTTTGCCGCCTCTGCATCGCGGATCGGCCAGCCGGATCTCGGGCTGATGTCTTATGGCGAGGTGCTCGATCAGGCGCGCAATATCACTGATGCCATCGGTATTTCGCTGCTGGCGGATGGCGATACCGGCTACGGCAATGCCATGAACGTGCGCCGTACGGTGACCGGCATGGCCAAGGCGGGTGCTGCGGCCGTGATGATCGAGGATCAGGTTGCGCCAAAGCGCTGCGGCCACACACCGGGCAAGGCTGTCGTTTCCCGTGAAGAAGCCTTTGACCGGATCCGTGCGGCGCAGGATGCCAAGGAAGCAGGTGCCGATATCCTGATCCTTGCGCGTACCGATGCCCGCCACGAGCATGGTCTTGCCGAGGCGATCGCCCGGGCGGCCAGGTTCAAGGAACTCGGTGCCGACATCCTCTTTGTCGAAGCGCCCAAGACGGTGGCTGAAATGCAGGAGATCTGCCGGGAACTGCCGGGCCCGAAGATGGCCAACATCGTGGAAGGCGGCGAGACGCCGGACCTTTCCCATAAAGAGCTGCAGGACATCGGCTACGCCATTGCCGCCTATCCGCTGACCCTGATGGCCAGCGCCATGAAGGCGATGGTGGCAACGCTCGAAAAACTGAGGACCGACCAGGACCGCACCCCGGATCTCATGGACTTCAAGGAACTGCGCGAGCGGATCGGTTTCAACGATTATTACGAAGTTTCATCCAAATACGAGACATCGAAGCGGGACTGACAGCGCCCGCCTGTCCGAAGCCGCGTCTTTGTGACCAACAGCGAAACTCGGCATCGCGCCACTCGGCGTTGGATTTATTTCAAACGGGATGATAGACCCGGCGCGACTGAGAAGCTGTAACGGAAAACTTGAATGCAGGGCGAAAGACGCCGAAGACCTTCGCTGTCGCTCCCGATCCTGCGGACATCACGCGACCAGCACCGGGACGGCACACTGACGCTCGGCAATTTGCTGCTGGCGCTGGGCGAGACGTCGTTCGGCTGGGCGATTGTGCTGTTTTCCCTGCTGACGCTTCTGCCGTTGCCGCCCGGCTCCTCTCTCGTCACCGGTCTGCCGGTTCTCGTCACCACGTTCCAGATGGTGCTCGGCTTTCCGCATGTGAAACTGCCCAGGCCACTTGCTCGCCTGTCTCTCAATCACAACAAGTTGCGGCGAACGATGGTGCGCCTGCGTCCCGTCACAATGCGGCTGGAGCGCGTGCTGGCCCACCGGTACGAAGGTCTGTTTGCGCGAAAACATGAGCGTTTGCTAGGGCTTGCGTTGTTCGTGATTGCTTTCACATTGTTTCTGCCTGTACCGCTCAGCGGCTGGTTTCCGGCGGTCGCGCTGTTCATCGCCGGCGTCGGCATCGTCGAACGGGACGGCCTGGTGGTTATCTTCGGTCTTCTGCTGGGTCTGGCCGCGGTGCTGCTGACGGCTGCCATCCTGACTTCGATCGCGATCAGCACGAACGCACTGATGGCCTGACGTATATGTCCGGCACGCAGTTGCGATCCAGCGGCACGGTCTCGCCGTTGCGCTATTACCGCATTTCTACTAAAGCTGGCGCAGTGCATTCACCGATAGGCGGCTGAATTGAAAATTCCGGATTTACCGTTCACCGTGACCGACTGGTCGAAAATCGAACCGACGGAACATCCCGGCGAGACTGGAACTGCGTTCTGGCGGACTCTGAATATCGGTGACATCCGCATCCGGCACGTGGAGTATTCTGAGGGCTATCTGGCGGATCACTGGTGCGACAGGGGGCATATTCTTCTGGTTCTGGAAGGTGAACTTGTCTCGGAGCTGAAGGATGGTTCAAAGACCACGCTGACCGCGGGGATGAGCTATCAGGTTTCCGACTTTGGCGATGCAGCGCACAGGTCGTCGACCACGACCGGCGCAAAGCTGTTCATCGTCGACTAGGCCGGGAAAAACCCGCAGTATCGAGAAGAGCGTTTCAGCCGCGCGGTGATTTTCGGCAGCTTCCTTGACTCTCTGGCCGGTTTCAGGCATAGACCCGCCAACTCCATATGAGTGACTGATATTTCAAGCCGCCGACCGGGACCCGTAAAGGTGTAAAGAGATCCCGGAGGTTACCACCCGACAGCGCGTTGCGCCCTCGGGTGTCAAACTGCTTTGCGCGGATTGATCCGGTTGGAAACGACCGGCGGTTGCCCATATGGTTCGGGAGACTTCCCGAAACCGAGACCATTCAAGGACTACTGATGTTTGAAAGCCTGTCCGATCGATTAAGCGGTATTTTCGACAAGCTCACCGGCCGCGGTGCGCTGTCGGAAAACGACGTCAACGAGGCGCTGCGCGAAATCCGCCGCGCGCTGATCGAGGCCGACGTCGCGCTGCCGATCGTACGCTCCTTCACCGACAAGGTGCGCAACCGCGCCGTCGGGGCCGAGGTGGTCAAGTCCGTGACGCCGGGCCAGATGGTCGTGAAGATCGTTCATGATCAGCTGGTCGAGATGCTCGGTGAAGAAGCCCACCCGATCGATCTGAACGCTCCGGCGCCGGTGGCGATCATGATGGTCGGTCTGCAGGGGTCGGGTAAAACCACCACCACGGCCAAGATCGCCCGCCGCATGACCCAGCGCGAGAAGCGCAAGGTGCTGATGGCGTCGCTCGACACCCGCCGTCCGGCGGCCCAGGAGCAGCTCAAGGTTCTGGGCGAACAGAACAGCATCGACACGCTTCCGATCGTCGCGGGCCAAGGCCCGGTCGAGATCGCCAAGCGGGCGATGTCCGCCGCCAAGCTCGGCGGTTACGACGTGGTCATGCTCGACACCGCCGGCCGTATCCACATCGATGAGCCGCTGATGGTGGAAATGGCAGAGGTCAAGGCCGCTGCCCAACCGCACGAAATCCTGCTGGTCGCTGACTCACTGACGGGTCAGGACGCCGTCAATCTGGCGCAGAGCTTCGATGAGCGCGTCGGCATCACCGGTATCGCCCTGACCCGTATGGACGGTGACGGCCGCGGTGGCGCGGCGCTCTCCATGCAGGCGGTCACCGGCAAGCCGGTCAAGCTGATCGGTACCGGCGAAAAATCAGACGCACTTGAAGACTTCCACCCGCGCCGGATCGCAGACCGCATCCTCGGCATGGGCGACATCGTCTCGCTGGTCGAAAAGGCCGCCGAAGCCATCGACGCGGAACAGGCCGCGAAAATGGCGAAGAAGATGCAGAAGGGTCATTTCGACCTGGAAGATCTCGCCGAGCAGCTTCGCCAGATGGAAAAACTGGGCGGCATGTCCGGCATGATGGGCATGTTGCCGGGCATCGGCAAGATGAAGAAGCAGATTGAGGCTTCGAACATCGACGACAAGATGTTCAAGCGTCAGGTCGCCATCATCGAATCCATGACACCTGCCGAACGTCAGAAACCCGAACTGCTCAAGGCCAGCCGCAAGAAGCGTATTGCTGCCGGCTCGGGCATGGATGTGGCCGACGTCAACAAGCTTCTTAAGATGCACCGCCAGATGGCGGACATGATGAAGAAGATGGGCAAGGGCAAAGGCATGCTGGGCAAGCTGATGGGCGGCCTCGGCGGCGGCGGAATGCCGGACGTCGACCCCAAGCAGCTTGAGGAAATGGCCAAGTCCGGCAAGTTGCCGGGCGGCATGGAAATGCCGAAAGGCCTGCCCGGCGGCATGGGCGGCGGTCTGCCGCCAGGCATGGGCATGCCGGGTCTTCCGGGCCTCGGTGGCCCGAAACTTCCCGGATTTCCGGGCATGGGCAAGGGCAAGAAACGATGAGCGAAGCGGAGACCAAGCTGGGTGAAAGCCCTGCCTTGAGCGAACTGAAGGCTCTTCGGGCGTCCATCGACAACATCGATGCAGCTCTTGTTCACATGCTCGCCGAACGGTTCAAGTGCACCCAGAAAGTGGGTGTCCTGAAAGCCACCAACGACCTGCCGCCGGCTGATCCGGCGCGGGAGAAAATTCAGATCGAGCGGCTGCGCCAGCTTGCCTGCGACGCCAATCTTGATCCTGACTTTGCCGAGAAATTCCTGAACTTCATCGTCAGGGAAGTGATCCGGCACCACGAAGCCATTGCCGCTGAAGCCGGCAACTGAACAAACTGGAGACATAAAAATGGCTACGAAAATTCGCCTGGCACGTGGCGGTTCCAAGAAGCGCCCGTATTACCGCATCGTTGTTGCTGACATCCGCTCCCCGCGCGATGGCCGTTTCATCGAAAAGGTCGGTTCCTACGACCCGATGCTGCCGAAGGATTCCGAAAACCGCGTGACCCTGAACGTCGAGCGCATCCAGCATTGGCTGGACAACGGCGCGAAGCCGACCGACCGCGTTCACCGTTTCCTGGATGCTGCCGGCCTGTTGAAGCGTGAGCCGCGCAACAACCCGAAAAAAGCCGAGCTGGGTGCAAAGGCGAAGGAACGCGTTGAAGCCAAGCGTCAGGCTGAAGAAGAAGCAGCCGCTGCTGCCGCTGAAGCTGCTGCCGCTCCGGCTGAAGAAGCTGCTGCAGAATAAGCAGATGTGTCAGGCCGCGCCGGAATACAGTTGCCAGGGAGCCTTTTGAAATGACGTCCGAGGACGATCAGAAGGTTCTGATGGCCAAGATCGGTGCGGCGCACGGCATTCGCGGGGAAGTGCGGGTCAAGCCCTATGGCGATGACCCGCTTTCCTTTGCCGATTACGGCATTCTGACCACCCGGGACGGAAAACGTTCCTTCGAGGTGGAACGGGCGCGGGTGCAGAAGACGGTCGTGATCACCAAGTTCAAGGGGATCGCGGACCGCAATCAGGCGGAAGAACTGAACGGCATCGATCTCTTCATCGACCGTGATCAGCTGCCCGAGCCTGAAGAAGACGAATTCTACTATTCCGACCTGACCGGCCTCGACGTGCTCGACCAGACTGGCGAGACGCTTGGGAAAATCATTGCGGTTCAGGATTTCGGTGCCGGCGACCTTCTGGAAGTCCGGCCAAAACGCGGCCGAAGCTTCTATATCCCGTTCACGAAGGAATTCGTGCCGGAGATCGATCTGGAAAACGGCCGGGTCAGCGTTTCACTGCCAGAAGACTATTTCTCCGAAGGAACGCCCGAACCCTCGACGGGTGCGCCGGACAGGTAACGCGTCGGCACGGGCTGCAGGCCCATCTGCCGCAGATTGAGTTCTTCACGCTCGTTCGCCTGAACGTCCTCCCGGACAGCCTGACGAACCTCGGACCGCTTCAGAGCAATCAGCGCGACGATCAGCGCGACCCCGATCCCATTGGCAAAGGCATCCTGCAGCGACATTTCGTGGTGGGGAATGAAGCCCTGCACCACTTCGCCTGCGAGACCCATGCCGAAGGCAACGACGGCGGAAATGCGCAGCCGGCAGCAGAACAGCGCATGGATGGACAGGGTCAGAAGCGCGAAAAACCCAATATGGATGACCTTGTCATACGGGTGGCCGACGCCGGTGTTGAACACAAGACCAGCCAGCACGCCGAAGGTCATCAGCGCGAACAGGGGCAGCACGCGGCTCAGGGAAATGTCGAGATAGTGCCGGTCGACATGAACCTGTATGAAACGGGGAAGTTTGAAACGCAGGACTGGAAACTTTGCCACGGCAGTAAACCCGATTGAAACGCTCTTGCCACATTATACGGGGAGCCTTAATCAGAGCTTTCTTTCCGGCGGCTAACCTGATGAATTCGACAGGTTTTTAGAAAACCGGTAAACGGGCCCTTAACCATTCGCGATTTGGGGCTGGCTCAATGGCCAATCAGCGGAACTGACAGGCGTAATGACGTTCAAGGCAACCATTCTGACGCTCTACCCGGACATGTTTCCTGGGCCCCTGGGTCACAGCCTGTCGGGGCGTGCGCTGGACAAGGGATTGTGGCAGCTCGAAACCAGTCAGATCCGTGATTTTGCAACGGACAAACACCGCTCCGTTGACGACACGCCGGCCGGTGGCGGCGCCGGCATGGTGCTCAGGGCCGATATTCTGGCCAGAGCCATCGATGCGGCGGCGCCTGCCGACGATCCGCGCCCGCGGCTTCTGATGAGCCCGCGCGGAGCGCCCTTCACCCAGGACCGTGCCCACGAACTTGCCGAAGGCCCGGGCGCAGTCATCGTCTGCGGCCGGTTCGAAGGGGTCGACCAACGGGTGATCGACGCGCGCGGCCTGGAGGAAGTCTCCGTTGGCGACTACATCCTCTCTGGCGGGGAAATCGGCGCGCTGACCATGCTGGACGCCGTTATCCGGCTGATCCCGGGTGTCATGGGCAATATGGACAGCGCGGAAACCGAAAGCTTCGAAGGCGGCCTGCTGGAGCATCCGCAATATACGAGGCCTGCCGAGTTTGAAGGTCTGACCATTCCCGAGGTTCTGACCTCGGGCAATCACCGGAAGATCCACGAATGGCGCATGGCCGAAGCCGAGCGTCTCACGCGCGAGCGGCGGCCGGATCTCTGGGATGCCTATATGGCGGATGAAGACGACGTGGATTGAAGAATCCGCATGACAGTCGGACAAATTTCCTGTATATGCGCGCCGAAGCTGGGTGAAGTTGTGTCTTTTCCTTGGAAAGACCTGCGCTCTGAACTTGGGCCGGAAGGTTCCAGACAATCAGAAAATCCTGGCTGACAAGCAACATGGCCCAAAGTCGGTGAACCCGTTTCCGGCCCAAACCGGAAAACGCTCTGACCGCTTTGTAATTCAAAAGGGAAATATGCCATGAACATCATCGAGCAGCTCAATGCTGAAGAAATGGCGAAAATCGAAGAGCAGCGCAAGCTGCCGGAATTTTCTCCTGGTGATACCGTTCGCGTCAACGTGAAGGTCACCGAAGGTACCCGTACCCGTACCCAGGCTTACGAAGGTGTCTGCATCGCGCGTTCCGGCGGCGGCATCAACGAGAGCTTCACGGTTCGCAAGATTTCCTACGGTGAAGGCGTCGAGCGTGTCTTCCCGGTCTACTCCCCGATGCTGGAAGGCGTTGAAGTGGTTCGCCGCGGTAAGGTCCGTCGCGCGAAGCTCTACTACCTGCGTGACCGTCGCGGCAAGTCTGCCCGTATCGTCGAAAACACCAACGCTCGCTCCAAGCGCCTCAACGAAGAAGTGCGCGCGGAAGTGGCTGCTGCCAAGGTTGCCGCTGCAGAAGCCAAGGCTGCTGCCAAGGAAGCTGCAGAGAACGCAGCCGAATAAGCCGGCCCGGCAAGACGTTTCGAAAAGGCGGTCCTTCGGGCCGCCTTTTTTGTTTTGGCGCCTTCCCCTGGCGCTGCCGATGACAAATTGAGGGCTTTGCGACCCTTACACCCGGCGCCAGTCAATCTGAGTTGAATTCAGCTCAACTTGGAGCTCTTGACCTTCAAGCGGCGCTGCGTCATTCACTAGCTACGATAAACGAGGATAGACCCTCGCGGCTGGACGCGCCGCAAAGGGCATCACCGGGCACTTCGCAAACTTTTGACTGTTTGACCGTTTGCTCGGATGAACCGAGGAGAGACCCATGGCCAAGGCACGGACGCTTTACGACAAGATCTGGGACGACCACGTGGTCGACATGCAGCCGGACGGAACCGGCCTGCTCTACATCGACCGTCACCTGGTGCATGAAGTCACCAGCCCGCAGGCTTTCGAGGGCCTGCGCATGGCCGGCCGCAAGGTGCGCCAGCCGCAGAAGACGCTTGCGGTTGTCGACCATAACGTTCCGACCACCGACCGCCGCCACGGCATCGATGATCCGGAATCGGCCCTGCAGGTCGATACGCTGGCCAAGAATGCTGCCGAATTCGGCATCGAATATTATTCCGAACTCGATATGCGTCAGGGTGTCGTTCACATCGTCGGACCGGAGCAAGGCTTCACCCTGCCCGGCATGACCATCGTCTGCGGCGACAGCCACACCTCTACCCACGGCGCTTTCGGCTCCCTGGCACATGGCATCGGAACGTCGGAAGTGGAACACGTTCTGGCCACCCAGACGCTGATCCAGAAAAAAGCCAAGAACATGCTGGTGAAGGTCGAGGGCAAGATCCCGGCCGGCGTTACCGCGAAGGACATCGTTCTGGCCATCATCGGCAAGATCGGTACTGCCGGCGGCACAGGCTACGTGATCGAATATGCCGGCGAAGCCATCCGCGCGCTGTCGATGGAAGGCCGGATGACGGTCTGCAACATGTCCATCGAGGCCGGCGCACGCGCAGGCCTGATTGCACCGGACGAAACCACCTTCAAGTACATCGAAGGCCGCCCGAAAGCGCCCAAGGGCGAAGCCTGGGATATGGCACTTGACTACTGGAAGACCCTGCACTCTGACGCAGACGCCTATTTCGACAAGGTGATCGAACTGGACGCAGCCAACCTGCCGCCGATTGTTTCCTGGGGTTCGTCTCCGGAAGACGTCATTTCGGTGGAAGGCGTGGTGCCGGATCCGGCGGAAATCGAAGACGAAAACCGCCGCGAATCCAAGAAGCGCGCCCTCGAGTATATGGGTCTGCAGCCGGGAACGAAGATCACGGACATCAAGATCGACCGTGCCTTCATCGGGTCCTGCACCAACGGCCGCATCGAAGACCTGCGTGCCGCGGCAGCCGTCATCGGCAATCACAAGGTGGCGTCGGGCGTTAGCGCCATGGTCGTTCCGGGTTCCGGCCTGGTGAAGGAGCAGGCCGAGGAAGAAGGTCTGGACGTCATCTTCAAGGAAGCCGGATTTGAATGGCGCGAGCCGGGCTGCTCCATGTGCCTTGCCATGAACGCCGACAAGCTGAAGCCGGGCGAGCGCTGCGCATCGACATCCAACCGCAACTTCGAAGGCCGTCAGGGCCACAAGGGCCGGACCCATCTGGTTTCGCCGGCCATGGCGGCTGCGGCGGCCATTGCCGGACATTTCGTCGATATCCGCGAGTGGACGACGAATTGATTCGACCGCATTTCGGGTCATGAGAAAGGGCGCCGCAAGGCGCCCTTTTTGCTTCTTCGCGCAGAACAGTCACAATGACGCAGGGGATTTTGCTTTTGCGTAAACAATTCATGGAGTTAAGAAAAATCCTTTGCCGGGTCTCATCTCACGGCAACTGCACCCAGAAATGATTTTCCCGGGCTTCACAAGACTGTCACCTCGGCACTACAATACTCCCGTCACAAAAGGACATGTTCCGCTGTCCGTTTGACCGGATCACGGACATTCCGACAGGTCAACGCGCTGTCAGTTGGCACCTGATTGCTTGAAGTTGATCCAACGTAAGTCGTTAGAGCAACGCATCCCTGTCTGGGTGCGGTGTACTCTTGGAATGAGGAGCGGAAGGTGACGATAGCGGTTTCGTCGGGCGCCCATCCGGCGTTGGTGCTCAATGCGGATTACCGGCCCTTGAGCTACTACCCCCTGTCTCTGTGGAGTTGGCAGGATACCATCAAGGCTGTGTTTCTGGACCGGGTCAACATCGTTGCCGAATACGATGCGGCGGTTCGAAGTCCGAGCTTCGAGTTCCGATTACCCAGCGTGGTTTCGCTCAAGACCTTCGTGAAACCCAGCCGATACCCCGCCTTTACCCGATTTAACGTCTTTCTCCGCGACAAATTCCAGTGCCAGTACTGCGGCTCCAAGGATGAGCTGACCTTCGACCACCTTGTCCCACGCTCCAAGGGTGGTCTGACCACCTGGGACAATGTCATTACCGCCTGCTCCCCCTGCAACCTGCGCAAATCCAACAAGTCCTGCCAACAGCTGAACATGTGGCCGATGCACATGCCGTTTCAGCCGACCATCCAGGACCTGCACAACAATGGCCGCGGCTTTCCACCCAACTATCTGCATGATAGCTGGCTGGACTTCCTTTACTGGGATACCGAACTGGAACCGTAGGGCATGGCTTTGAAAACGCGTGCCCACGCGCATTGAGGGTTTGAGACAGGATCGTCATTCAGCCAGAGGCCTTTGAAGGCTTCTCTGCGGCCCGACCGGTGTTTCCAGGCTGATCTGTGCGGGCTGGTGAAAACCGGCTTCAGGCGGTTTCACTCCCTGATTTCATGCAGGCCGTCGCCGGCATCACCTGAAACATTTGTGGCCGCTTCGCCTGTTCCGATTTGGACCATGAGACCGCGGACGCACCACGGCTCAGGCCAAATTTCTTTCCATTTGGTTTACCAAACGGAAGATACCCCTGATTTTCTACATTCCGTTTAAGGAATTAGGTACTTTTCTAGATTATCTGTCTCACAAAATCACGAGGCAGCAATGCAGTATTTCAGGCGTCTCATTGGCCGGCCCTTGCTCAAAGAGTTAACCGGCGATCGCAAAGCATCGATTTTGCCGGTTTTCGCTATCATGGTCGTCCTGATCGTGGTGATCGCCGGGACCACGATCGACGTGTCCCGCACGGTGAATGCACGCGAGAAACTGTCCTTTGCCATTGATGCGGCAGCTCTTTCTGTTGCCGCAGATCTGTCGACCAGCGTCATGAGCGACGAGCAGATCAAGGCGGCCCTGGCGGATTCCTTCAAGGCCAACCTCGCAGATGTCGAATTCCTGGATGAGGCGATCAAGAACCTCAGCTTTGTCGTCGATCCGGAAAACGGCACCATCAAGGTGTCGTCCTTTGCGACGCTCGACAACTATTTCATCGACATGGGTGGATATGGGATGCAGGCCCTCGGGCCGGAAACGTTCAACTTCGGAACGAGCTCCCAGGTGACCTATTCGCGGTTCGACGTTGAACTGGCCCTCGTCGTCGACGTCACCGGCTCCATGCGCAACGACATGGGTACGCTGCGGGATGCGTCCAAGGGCCTTGTGAACATCCTTATTCCGGAGACCACGGAAGAAGCGGACAGCAAGGTGCGCATTTCCCTCGTCCCCTACAGCCAGGGCGTCAATCTTGGAACTTACGCCGCCAAGGTGAAGGGCGGCGTCTATGGCTATGCTGACAGCAGCGTCTGTGTGACCGAGCGTCAGGACTATGACGACGGCGAGGATATCTACAAAGTCCGATACACGGACATGCCCTACCATTATTACGTCAAGACCGATCCGCCGCCGAAGGATGTGTTTTACGGCGGTGGCAGCAACAGGTGCTCCAGCACGTCGAAGATGATCCCGCTGACGGCAGACCGGGACAAATTGCTCGATGCGATTGCGGACCTGAATGACAATGGCGGCACGGCTGGCCAGACCGGGGTGGTCTGGGGCTGGAACAGTATCTCCCCGAACTATTCCGACGTGTGGCCTTTGGCGAGCAAGCCGGAACCCTACGACAACGATGATGTGCTCAAGTTTGCGATCATCATGACCGATGGCGACAACAACCGTTTCTACGAGTATGTGAAGGAACGGGAAGAATGCGACTGGGTCTATTCGAAACGGTTCGGCTGGCAGTGGAAATGCGAGATGATTCCCGTCAATCAGTGGCAGGAACGCAGTGAAAGCGAGAGCTACAACAATAATTCCTCTAAAGCTCAGCGTGCGCTTTGCCAGGCCATGAAAGACGAGGGAATTTCCATTTTCGGGGTCTACTTTGGTACCAACGATAGCTCGGCCGGTTCTAAAAACATGCAGTCCTGCGCCAGCACAGGCAACTACTACAAGGCGACGAGTGCGGATGAGTTGATCAACGCGTTTGCCAATATCGCCAAGAAGATTCAGCAGATCTACGTTTCCAGATAACCGGATTCTTCCGGGATCTGATCTGAAAAACTGAAAAAGGCTCGCCGGTTGGCGAGCCTTTTGCGTTTCCAGTTTCAGACCGTGCCGGTCAGCTGCGGTTCTGGCGGTTGTCGATCAGGTCATCGACAACGGTCGGATCAGCCAGGGTCGACGTATCGCCGAGGCTGTCGAAGCTGTCTTCGGCAATCTTGCGCAGGATCCGGCGCATGATCTTGCCCGAACGGGTCTTGGGCAGGCCGGGCGCGAACTGGATCAGGTCTGGCGAGGCAATGGGCCCGATTTCGGAGCGGACATGCTTGACCAGTTCCTTCTTCAACTCGTCGGTCGGCTCTTCGCCTTCCATCAGGGTGACATAGGCATAGATGCCCTGCCCCTTGATGTCGTGCGGATAGCCAACCACAGCGGCTTCGGAAACCTTCGGGTGCGCCACCAGTGCGCTCTCGACTTCCGCCGTTCCCATGCGGTGGCCGGACACGTTGATCACGTCATCGACGCGGCCGGTGATCCAGTAGTAGCCATCTTCGTCGCGGCGGCAGCCGTCACCCGTGAAATACAGGCCCTTGTAGGTGGCGAAATAGGTCTGGACGAAGCGTTCATGGTCGCCATAGACCGTGCGCATCTGGCCAGGCCAGCTATCCTTGATGACCAGATTGCCTTCCGTCGCCCCTTCCAGGAACTTGCCTTCCGCGTCGACGATTGCTGGCTGCACGCCGAAGAACGGCCGGGTGGCCGAGCCCGGTTTCAGGTCGGTTGCGCCGGGAAGCGGCGTGATCAGAATGCCGCCGGTTTCCGTTTGCCACCAGGTGTCGACAATCGGGCAGCGTTTGTCGCCGACCACGTTGTAATACCAGGTCCAGGCTTCCGGATTGATCGGCTCGCCGACGGACCCCAGAAGACGCAGCGACTTGCGCGAGGTCTTGGTGACATGTTCGTCTCCGGCGCCCATCAGGGCGCGGATCGCGGTCGGTGCGGTGTAGAAGATGTTGACGTTGTGCTTGTCGCACACTTCCCAGAAGCGGCCGGGTCCCGGATAGGTCGGCACGCCTTCGAACATTAGCGTGGTTGCGCCATTGGCGAGCGGGCCATAGACGATGTAGCTGTGACCGGTGACCCAGCCCACATCCGCCGTACACCAATAGACGTCGCCTTCGTGATAATCGAAGACATATTCATGGGTCATGGATGCATAGACCAGATAACCGCCGGTGGTGTGCATCACCCCCTTCGGCTTGCCGGTCGAGCCGGAGGTGTAGAGGATGAACAGCGGATCTTCCGCATTCATTTCCACCGGTGCGCAGTGATCGGACACCCGGTCTGCTTCGTCGTGATACCAGACGTCGCGGCCGGCCTGCATGGAAATGTCGCCGCCAGTGCGCTTGACCACGATCACGCTTTTCACGGGCGCTTTTTCGGCTGCCTTGTCGACATTGGCCTTCAGCGGCACCTTGCGGCCGCCGCGCAGGCCTTCATCGGCGGTGATCACGCATTCAGAGGCGCAATCCTCGATCCGCTGCGCCAGACTGTCCGGTGAGAAGCCGCCGAAAACGATGGAATGGACCGCGCCAATGCGGGCGCATGCCAGCATCGCGTAGGCAGCTTCCGGGATCATCGGCAGATAAATGGTGACGCGGTCACCCTTCTTGACGCCCTGGCCATGCAGCACGTTGGCGAACTTGTTCACCTCGTGGTGCAGTTCCTTGTAGGTGATGACCTTGTGCTCGTTTGGATCGTCGCCTTCCCAGATGATCGCTGGCTGATCGCCGCGTTTCTCCAGATGGCGGTCGACACAGTTGGCCGAAACGTTGAGCGTTCCGTCCTCGAACCATTTGATCGATACGTTGTGATAGTCGTAGGAGGTGTTCTTCACCTTGGTGAATGGCTTGATCCAGTCGACCCGCTTGCCGTGTTCGCCCCAGAAGCCCTGGGGGTCTTCCACGGAGCGCTTATACATTTCCAGATATTTGGCATTGTCGACATGCGCCCGCGCGGCAACGTCCGCGGGAACGGGAAATACGGACTCAGTCATGTGAAACCTCCCAGAAACCACAATTGGACCGACGGTAAGTGAAATCTCCCTTCCGCGGCCTTGCTTTGCTGGGGCCATTATGCGTATCGCCCCACCAAGCGTCCAGAACCTGGACTTGGTACTTTAGTCGGCGAGTCTTTGGTCTATGGCAAGGCCTAAGACCTTCAAACTCGTACGGATTTACGCGTATTTCGAGGGGGATGGCGGTCAACTCAGCCATCCGATCACGATACCCTGGACAAGGAGCACACCGAGCCAGTGTCCGCCATCGATCAGCGTCAAATTCCAGGACAGCCCCTGGAAACGGTGATTGACGATCTGCGTGGTCATGACGATGCCGACCCAGATCATCAGGGCTGAGATGATCCCGTTCCTGATGTCGGCTCCGCCGCTGTGGTAGATGACGCCGGCGAAGACGAAGGCCATGATGATCTGGCAGAAAAAGGTGGTTGCGAAGACAACCGGATCCGGCCGGGTCCGGTCCCTGGTCAGGCCGGCGGCCTTCATCCAGGCCTTGCCGAGGATGCCGTACCAGAGCGCGCCAAACAGAAATGACACAATGGCGGCCGCAGCAACCGCAATCAGGTTGATACCGTCGAACATCATTGCAGGTCTCCCAACGTCATTTTTTTCTTGGCAAATCTGTCTAGTTGCGACTTTTATCACACTTCGAGATGGCAAGAGTTCCTAAATTCGGCCCGTCTCGCCTATCTCCTTTCCGGATAAGGCTTTTTCTAGAAATACATTACAGGAGCCCAAGGTTTCATGCTGATTTCAAAGCAACCTGTGTTTCGATTGCTGGGAGCCGCTCTCATCGGCGGCGCAATGGTCATGTCGCCCGCAAGGGCGCAGGAGGATACACCCCCGGATCTTCTGTTCGTCCTGGATTCCTCCAATTCCATGTGGGGTCAGATCGACGGTACCGCCAAGGCGGAAATTGCCCGGTCTGCGTTCGATGGCTTCGTGGCCGGCCTTCCCGATGGCACAAGGGCCGGAGTGATGGCCTACGGCCACCGCCGCAAGGCCGACTGCGGCGATGTCGAGACGCTGGTTCCGGTAAGCGACCTGGACCGCGCCAAACTGGTGGAAAGCGTCAAGGCGCTTACGCCGCGCGGAAAGACACCGATTACCGAAACCCTGCGCCAGGCCGCAGAACTTCTGGCACAGAATGATCGGCCCGGCCGGCTGATCCTGATTTCCGACGGTATCGAAACCTGCGGCGGCGACCCTTGCGCCCTCGCCGAGGCGCTCGCAAGGTCCGGTGTCGATTTCAAGGCCCATGTCATCGGCTTCGATATCGCTTCCAAGGCGGACCAGGCCAAGATCGCCTGTATCGCGCATCTGACCGGCGGTACCTACTGGAATGCCCGGGATGCTGAAGGCTTGAGTGAAGCGCTGAAGGAAAGCGTTGCCGCGGTGGAGGAAAAAACACCGCTTCCCGTCACCGTGCTGACGGCTGCCGACAAGGAAAGCGGCCAGCCCATAGATGGGCCGGTGCAGTGGATGGTATCGCGCGTCGATGACGAGACCGTGGTAGCCTCCGGCATGACGGGCGGCAGCGTCGAGGTTGAACTGGAACCAGGTTCCTACGTCGTCAGCGCCGAACTCGGCGAAAAGGCGGGTGGCGCTGCGCTTGACGTGTCCGACAAGGGGGGCCAGCAGACCGTTCTTCTGGATGGCAATCTTCCTGAGGCAAGCGTCACGCCGGCCTCTCCCGAGGCGCCCGCTACGTCTCTGCTGGATATTGCTTTCGACGGCCCCGGTCTCGACGGCGACTTCCTGCGGGTGGTCACTCCGGACGGAAACCGGCTGGAACGGGATCTTTGGGTTTATGTGAAAGACGGCAATCCTGCCAAATTGGCACTGCCAACCCAGCCGGGGGACTATGAAATCGTCTATGTCTGGACTGAAGCTGGCGAGCGGGTTCTGGCCAGGGCTCCGGTCAAGGTGACAGAAGTCCAGGCGACTCTCACCTACGCTCCTGAAGTCGCTGCCGGACAGCCGGTCGAGATTGCCTTTGAAGGCCCCAACGGGCCGGAAGACTGGATCGGGATCGTTCCGAAGGATGGCACGATCGATGATTATCAGGGCCGCTGGAAAGGCACTGTCGATGGGTCTCCGGTCACGATTCAGGCCCCGAGCGAAGCCGGCAGTTACGAGGTTATCTATGTCACTGGCATCGATCAGACTGTCCTGACGCGCCAAGCGCTAACCGTTGGCGAAAGTGCTGCCGCTTTGCAGGCTGCCGGCACTGTGGAAGCGAGCGGCAGACTTAACGTGACCTGGAGCGGTCCGAAGGCCCCGGACGACTGGATCGGCATTGCAGCGGTCGGCTCGGATCCTTCGGCCTATGTCACCTACGAACGTCCGGATGGCGACAGCGTGTCGATCATCGCGCCACTGGCCCGGGGCGATTATGAACTGCGCTACATTCTTTCAACGCCAGACGGGTCGAAGATCCTCGCCAGTCAACCGCTGAAGATCACGGATCCGCAGGTGACGCTGGAAGGCCCGTCCGAAGTTCCGGCCGCTACCTACGTCAGCGTAAAGGCGAGCGGCCCGGCCAACGCCAGCAACTTCATCGGTTTTGCCGAACCATCCCAGGATGCGTGGAGCACGGCGCCGGGAGCCTGGGAGATTGCGGATAACATCTCCAACGGTGTTGTGGAGGTGCGGACACCGGAAGAACCGGGCACATACGAGCTACGCTTCGTCCTGTCCGCAGGTGATGCGGAAATCGTTGCGCGGCAGACCGTGACGGTGAAATAGCGTCACAAGTCCTCGTCGAAGATCGAAGCCCGCCGCTGAAAAGTTGCGGGCTTCGGCATGTTTGGGGGCTATTGTTTCAGCCAGACGGAAAGCTGTCCGCAAGGCTCGAAACCGAGCTGCCGATAGACCGGCAGCACGCTTGCGTCGTTTTCGTAGGTGCACAGCGGCCGGTTCGGGAAAGGTTCCAGAAGATCGTGCAGGGCGCTGTAGAGCCAGGTCTTGCGGCAGAAGACGTTGGAGATCCCCAGCACATCCTTGTCGTCCAGCCTTGGCCCGGTGTTGAAGACGGCACCCGCCTTCACCGTGCCATCCTTCACGATGGCAGCGAAATCGATGGCTTTGCGTTCCAGCAGCTTGGGTGGGAAAACGGGATGAAGGCTTTCGTTGCTGTTCCAGCCGGCCAGCCATTTGCGCAAGCTTTCCGACGTCGCCACCTTGTGCCATTCGGAGCTGACCGTGGCGCGTTTGGAACTGACCGGCGGACGAAACAGCCATGTGCCGGTAAAAAGCTTCTGAAATCCGTAGGACACCAGATCCAGGGTGTCGAAACTGTCCTTCACCCCGGCTCCTTCCGGCACGTCGGTCAGCGCGGCATAAAATTCCGCTCCCGGTTTCGGCAACAGCGTGACAATGTTCGGATAGAGCGGCAGGGTCTTGTCCCGCGCGCACCAGAACCCTGCATGAAAAGCGGTTTTCGCGCCTGCGGATTTCAGAACCGCATCGCACCAGAGCGCGTTGTTATGCGCGCAAGCTTCCTGTCTGCCAGCGATCATGCGGCCATCATCATCCAAGATTCAAGCGTTCAGCCCACCCTTTTGGACAATGAAGTCTACCACGGATTCGACACCCTCACCCGCCTTTGTATTGGCGAAGACAAAGGGACGGTCCTTGCGCATTTTCTTGGCGTCCCGGTCCATGACCTCCAGATTGACGCCGACATAGGGAGCAAGGTCGGTCTTGTTGATGATCAGGAGATCGGAGCGTGTGATGCCCGGCCCGCCCTTGCGCGGAATTTCCTCGCCGGCGGCAACGTCGATCACATAGATCGTCAGATCGGCAAGCTCCGGCGAGAAGGTTGCGGCCAGATTGTCACCACCGGATTCGATCAGGATCAGATCAAGATCCGGGATGCTTTTCGTCAGGTCCGCTACGGCTGCCAGATTGATGGAGGCATCCTCGCGGATCGCCGTATGGGGGCAGCCGCCGGTCTCGACGCCGCGAATACGGTCGCTGGTCAAGGCCTGCGAGCGCATCAGGGCTTCGGCATCCTCGCTCGTGTAGATGTCGTTGGTGATGACGGCGAGCGAATAGTCGTCGCGCATGGCCTTGCACAGCTTGTCGGTCAGTGTGGTCTTGCCTGACCCGACGGGACCGCCAATGCCGACGCGCAAGGGACCATTTTGGGAAGTCATGAACGGAACAACCTCGAATACTGGGTTTCGTGCGCCATGGAGGCGATATCTGCAAGGAAGGTGGAAGTGCCAAGGTCATCAAGACCTGCTGCCTCGGCTTCTTCCGCGATTTCGAAGATCACCGGTTCCAGACCCGCCAGCACCTTCTGTCCGTCGCTCTGGCCAAGCGGCACGACCCTGACGGCGACGGAAATCAGGTTGGCGGCAAAAGCATGCAGAAAACAATGGAGCGCGGCATCCACCGGCAACCCGTGGGCCGCAGCCGCTAGGCCCAGTACCACCGGATAGGGCCAGGATAGGTTTTCGTCCGACGCGACCTCGTGAAACAGGCGTGCGGCTTGCGTGTCCGCTGACGGCATCCAGCTGTTGCAAATGGCCCTGAAAAAGGCGCTGCCCTGGGCGCTTGATTCCAGGTGCCGTTCTCTGGAGGGCTGCAATGCCAGACCCAGGTCCCGCAGTTCTGCGACGGTCTCTCCGTCTCCTGCGAGGGCGGCCCGGTGGGTTTCCTTCAGGAGGATGGCATCGCTTCTTCCAGCGCCAAAGCGCAGGATTTCGCGCAGCCAGATGTCAAGGTCGCGCGCGTTTGCCACCCCGCCCTGCTCGATCACCTGTTCCAGCCCGTGGCTGTAGGTAAAGGCACCGATGGGAAAGGCCGGCGAGAGAAACGCCTGCAGCCGGTAGAGCGCCTGCGGTGACAGGGGCAGTCGCGGAGCTAAGGGTTCAGTCATGGGAATGTCCGGACCCGTGATCGTGGCTATGGTCATGGCTGTGCCCATGCGGATGGTCGTGCGAATGCCCGTGTCCATGATCGTGCCCGTGGGTGCGGCCATGGCCGTAGGCACCGCCTTCCGGATCGAAGGGGGCAGACAGTTCGGTCAGACGGCCGCCGAGTTTTTCCACCATGTCTTCAATCACGTGGTCCCGCCGGATCCGCAGGGTGTTGCCCATGAGCTGCGTCGGCAGGTGCCGGTTGCCCAGATGCCAGGCGATCTTCACCAGATGGGCCGAGTCGTCGGCATGAATTTCGACCAGCTCTTCCGGCTCGGCAAGAACTTCAACGATCCGGCCGTCTTCCAGCTCCAGACCGTCGCCATGACGCAGGTGAATGGCTACTGGTTCGTCCAGCAGAAAGGTCAGGCCGGCAGCGCCGGTGAGCACAGCCCTGCGCCTGTACCGGTCTTCCCGGTCAAGCGTCACCTGGTCGACGGCCTGGCCGGTCCATGTCCCGGCATTGTGGATCTTCGCGACGCGGATCATGCGGCCTCCGCAACCTTTGCCATTGTCGCACGGAAGGCAGGGCGCTCCTTCAACCGCTTGAAATAAGCGTAGACAGGCCCCTCGTCCGGCAACTCGAATTTGGCACTGCTGGCCCACCCGAGACAGCTTCCGAGCAGGATATCGGCAATCGTAAAGGTGTCGCCCATCACGTAGGGCCCTTTCCCGAGGCGTTGCTCCAGCGTTTCGAGACCCCGTGCGAATTCCATTCTGCAGACGTTTTTGATAGCTGGCACCCGCATTTCCTCCGGGTGGATGAAACTGTTCTTGGCTGCCGTCCAGAGCGCGCCTTCAAGGACGTCTACCCCGAACTGGGTAAAACTGTCCTGCCGCGCGCGTTCAATGATTCCGGCCGGAAAGGTGAACTGGCCGTGTTTGTCGGCTAGATAGGCGCAAATGGCGATGGACTCGGTGAGCACCTCGTCTCCGTCAATCAGCACAGGCACCTTGCCGGTCGGGTTCAGCGCCTTGACGGTGTCCGTTTGGGGAAAGGCTGGATCAAGCTCATATGGCTCGCCCAGTTCTTCCAGCAACCAGATCACCCGCATGGCCCGTGAGCGCGGATATCCGACGATCTTGTACATGGCTTTCCTCTTCCGAACGCGTCTGTCCGGTACTTAGAACAGGAAGTAGCGCTGGGCCATCGGCAGCACTTCGGCAGGTTCGCAGGTCAGCAGTTCGCCATCCGCGCGAACCTCGTAGGTCTCCGGATGCACTTCGATTTCGGGCATCATGTTGTTGTGAATCATCGACTTTTTCGAGATCCCGCCACGGGTGTTCTTGACCGGAAGCACCAGGCTGTCGAGGCCTGCTTTGTGCTTGACGCCGGTGTCGTAAGCCGCCTGGGACACGAAGGTGACGCGGCTGTGCGTCAGCATCTTGCCATAGGAGGCGAACATCGGCCGGTAATGGACCGGTTGCGGCGTGGGGATGGAGCCGTTCGGATCGCCCATCGGGGCGGTCGCGATGGAGCCGAGCTTGAGCACCAGCGAGGGTTTGATGCCGAAGAATTGCGGGTCCCACAGAACCAGATCCGCCAGCTTGCCGACTTCGACAGAGCCGATGTACTCGTCCAGGCCGTGGGCGATGGCCGGGTTGATGGTGGTCTTGGCGATGTAGCGCTTGACACGGAAGTTGTCGTTATCACCGGTTTCATCAGCAAGACGGCCGCGCTGCACCTTCATCTTGTGGGCGGTCTGCATGGTGCGGATGATGATTTCGCCAACACGGCCCATGGCCTGGCTGTCGGAGGAAATGATCGAAAAGGCGCCCATGTCGTGGAGAATGTCTTCCGCCGCAATGGTTTCCTTTCGGATCCGGCTTTCAGCGAAAGCAACGTCCTCCGGAATGTCCTTGTGCAGGTGGTGGCAGACCATGAGCATGTCGAGATGCTCTTCCAGCGTGTTGATGGTATAGGGCCGGGTCGGATTGGTGGAGGACGGAATGACATTGGGTTCGCCCACCACCTTGATGATGTCCGGCGCATGGCCGCCACCGGCCCCTTCCGTATGGAAGGCATGGATGGTGCGGTTCTTGAACGCGGCGGTGGTGTTCTCGACAAAGCCGGATTCGTTCAAGGTGTCGGTGTGGATCATCACCTGAACGTCGTACTCATCGGCAACCGACAGACAGTTGTCGATGGTCGCCGGTGTTGACCCCCAGTCTTCATGGATCTTCAGGGCGCCCGCGCCTGCCATCACCTGCTCTTCCAGAGCGGCGGGCAGAGACGCATTGCCCTTGCCAGCGAAGAGAAGGTTCATTGGAAAGCTTTCGGCCGCCTGAAGCATCCGCGTGATGTGCCAGGGACCGGGCGTACAGGTGGTCGCGTTCGTGCCGGTGGCCGGGCCGGTGCCGCCACCGATCATGGTGGTCACACCGGAGCACAGGGCTTCGTCAACCTGCTGCGGGCAGATGAAATGGATGTGGGCGTCGATGGACCCCGCGGTGAGGATCTTGCCCTCGCCGGCAATCGCCTCGGTACCGGGTCCGACGATGATGTCGACACCGTTCTGCACATCCGGGTTGCCGGCCTTGCCGATGCCGACGATCCGGCCGTCCTTCAGGCCGACATCGGCCTTGACGATGCCCCAGTGATCGATGATCAGCACGTTGGTGATGACCGTATCGACCGCACCGGCGGAACGCGGTGCCTGAGACTGGCCCATACCGTCGCGGATGACCTTGCCGCCACCGAATTTCACCTCATCGCCATAGGTGGTGAAATCCTTTTCCACCTCGACGATGAGATCGGTATCCGCAAGGCGCAGCCTGTCGCCGGTTGTCGGTCCGAACATGTCCGCATAAGCGGCGCGGGGCATCTTGTAGGCCATATATAGTCTCCAATCGGCGATCAGAAATCGGTGTGTTTAATTCGCGTAGTCCTCAACCGTCGCATCCAGGTCTTCGGTGCGTTTCATGGTGAGGACAATCAGGCAGTTCCGGTAAAGTTCGTTGCCTCGTGTGCCGCCCTTGAAAGGGTAGCTGTAGGCGGTGCAATCCTTGTCGGCGTAAGTCTTCCAGGCAGCCTGGGCTTCATCGAGGCTGGCCGGTGCGCCCTTCAGGTGGTCCGGCAGATCGGCATCGATCTCCACCAGCCTGACACGCAGGCGGTCGAAGGCTTCCTGCATGCGTGCGTCGGCTTCCTTCAGGGCCTTGTCGGCACAAAAGCTGCGTTCGGCATTGGTCAGCGGATAGCCGCAGTCGATGTTGTCCTTGACAGTCTCTTCCTGGGCACCCGCGCTGCCGACGGTGGCCAGAAACAGGGCGATAGCAGGAGGGATCAGGCTGCGCACAGGCATCAGTTCCCCAGACCTTGCTCAAGCTGTCTCAATTCGTCGATGCGGCTGCGCGTGAGGTCGGCCCGGCAGCCGTAGACCAGCATGGGTTCCATGGTTCCGCCGCGGGCCAGAAAGCCGTAGGCGTCGCAGGCCTTGTCGCGATAGGGAATCCAGGCGCGCTGGGCTTCGCGCAGCGTCTCGACTGCCCCTTTCAGCCCTTCCGGCAGGTAGGCGTCGGTCTCCGTCATCTTTTCCATTGCGGATCTGTAGACCGCGTTCAGCTCCGCATCCGCTCTCAGCCAGTCGAGGTTGGCGCACTGGGTCATTTCCGACTGCGTCATGGCATTCTCGCAGTTGGGTGTTTCCTGTGCGGCAACCGGACCGGCCAGAACGAGGCCAAGCCCGAAAAGCCATGACGAAAGAGTGGGTGCAGATCTGATCACAATTCGCCCATGACCTTCTGGTTGAAGCCGTAGACCGTGCGGTTGCCGCCATATGGCACCAGCGTCACCAGTCTGGATTGACCGGGTTCGAAGCGCACGGCTGTGCCGGCGGGGATATCGAGGCGCATGCCGCGTGTCTTGCCGCGGTCGAAGGAGAGGCCTTCGTTTGTTTCGAAAAAGTGATAGTGGCTGCCGACCTGGATCGGACGGTCGCCGGTGTTGGCGACTTCCAGCGTGAGTGTCTCGAGGCCTGCGTTCAGTTCGATCTCGCCGTCGGCGGGAAACAGTTCTCCGGGGATCATGCTCGTCTCCTTGGAAATCGCGGTCAGCGGATCGGCTCGTGCACGGTCACGAGTTTGGTACCGTCGGGAAAGGTTGCCTCGACCTGAACATCGTGGATCATCTCGGACACGCCTTCCATCACCTGGTCGCGCGTCAGCACCTTGGCGCCTGCCGACATAAGGTCGGCAACGGTGCGCCCGTCGCGAGCGCCTTCCACCACGAAGTCGGTGATCAGGGCGACGGCTTCAGGGTGGTTGAGCTTCACGCCGCGCTCCAGACGGCGGCGGGCGACCATCGCGGCCATGGAAATGAGCAACTTGTCCTTTTCGCGGGGCGTCAGATTCATGAAAGAAAGTCCTCCAAATCAGCAATACCAGACGCGCGGCAGCGCGGTCATTCGATATCCGGTGAGAAACGACATCAGGGCCGCGCGCAAGCTGCGGCCATCATTGGACACAAACCGGGAGATCAGCAAGCCGTTCCAGGCGCTGGCGGCCGCCTGGACGGTTCCCTCCGGCAGGGCATCGATCAAGTCTCTTGCCCGGGACAGCCTGTCTTCGGCATCGGCGGAGCAGTCGACAAAGGTTGCGGCCGCCAGGGCGCCCGCAGCGGTGGCAGGACCGGTCAGAGCTGCGGCCGGGTCGCCATCCAGACGGATGTCATCGGCGAAGATCAGCTTGCCGTCCCTGCGGATGCGCCAACTGTCCCGATAGAAAACGGATTTGACCTGTTCGCCCATCGCCTTGCGGCCGAGAACGAAGGATTCCACCATCATCAGCCTGGCATCGCCTTCCAGGTCGGCCCGCAGCGTCCGGCGGAGGCGCGAGGCATCAAACAGGATGGTTTCCTGAGGCAGCCATTCCAGGGTCGCACCGGCTCCGACGGTGAAAAAACCGCTCACTTCGGCGGTACCGCCCGGGCTGCGATACGCGCGTTCGGCGGTCTGGCTGGTCACGATTACGTGTACGCCGGCATCGGCGCCAACTTCATAGGCGAGCTTGTCGCCTCCGGTGAGGCCGCCGGCAGTGTTGATGAGAACGGCTGTGGCGGGGGTGTCATAGACCTTGGGCAGGCGGACCTTTGCAGACCCGCTCTGGTAAAGGTCGGTCAAACGGGTTTTGCCTTCCCGCGCTGCAAAGCAGACCTTGCCAATGCCCTTCACGCGCTGCAGGACGATGGCCTTTCCGGCCGTTTCTGATGCCAGACCAGCATCATACATCGCTTGACCGCCCCCCCTGCGGGCTCATCCAGTCATTGTTATTTTTCACATCTGTTCAAATTGGTCCAGACTGACCCCGGGCCGCAATAGGCAATATGCCCTTGGCAATCTTAGCAAGAGCCGGGCCAAGGCCGGCAATTGGAAACGCCGGGCGAAGCCAGTACAAAAAAGGCTCTGTTTCCCGAAGCTTATCAATCTCCGTTTGCAAAAACTGCCTAAAAATAGGGCAAATGCAAGAAAGATTGGCGTGGAGTGGTTTTCAGGAAGGGCTTGCTCTCGCCATCATGTTCCGGTTTTTTAAGAGAACAGCAGCTATTCATACTGCCTCTGCCCAATTGCGACGCGTCATCCGACGGATGACAAGCGAGGGAAACCGTGTTTTTAAGCCCGTTTGGCCGCCTGACTTCCGTATGTCTGACCGTAACCGTTCTTGTGATGAGTCTGGCCATCAGCCAGGCGCGGGCGGATATAGGTGCCTATGTCCTGATCGATGCAAGTTCCGGCGCCGTGATCGAAGAGGAAAACGCCACGCGCAAGTGGTATCCGGCCTCGCTTACCAAGCTCATGACCGCCTATGTCACCTTCAAGGCGATCCGCGAAGGCCGTGCTTCGCTCGACAGCGCCGTGGTGCAATCGAAGAACTCGGCGGCCGAACCTCCCAGCAAGATGGGGTTCAAGGTCGGAACCCGGTTTACCGTCGACACGGCTTTGAAAATCATTCTGATCAAGTCCGCAAACGATGTCGCGGTTGCTCTCGGTGAGGCGATAGGAGGATCCGAAGCCGGGTTCATCGCCATGATGAATGCGGAAGCTCAGCGCCTCGGGATGACCAACACCCGCTTTTACAATCCGCATGGCCTGCCCGATAACCGGCAGGTGACCACGGCGCGCGACCTTGCCATTCTGGCCCTTGCGCTTCGCCGGGATTTTCCTGAAGCCCGCAACTATTACGACCATCCTGGAATCCGCTTCGGCAAAAAGACGCTGCGCTCCGCGAACCGCGAGTTCCTGTTGCGCGTGCCCGGGGCCAACGGCATGAAGACCGGCTACATCTGCAACTCCGGCTACAATGTTGCCGCCTCCGCGACGCGCGGCACCAAGACGCTGATCGCGATCATCCTCGGTGCCGGTTCGGGTCTGGAGCGCACGGCGTTTGCCCGTCAGCTCTTTGACGAAGGTTTTCGCAAGCGGGGCGGACGCAACATTACAAGCCTTACGGGCTCCTCCGGCAACCCGCCCGCCGACGGATATTGCCGGCGCAACAAGAGCCCGGGTCCGAAGGGCTACATGGCCCGGTTTGACATGGAAAAGGAAAAGCAGGGCGGTTTCCTGTTTTTTGCAAAGGCCGACAAAACCGACGAAGACAAGCTGGATGACAGCGGTTTCATGCTGTCGAACGGCAAGCCGGACTGGGCCAAAATCCTCGACCGCACCCTCGGCCCGCGCCGGATCGCCTATCGTCCGCTGGATGTCGGTCTCGGTAACCCGAAAGGCTCACCTTCCGCCAGTCCGGGAACGGTTCCTGCCAGCGCGGCTGACGACGCTGTGGCCGCGATTACGGGGGACGATATAGCTCCGGAGGATATACCGCTGCCGGTTGCCAATCCCGTGCGGCGTGCGGAAAATGAAATTCGCGCCAAGATGCAGTTCACGGCCGATGCCAAGGCGGCGGGTGCCATTCCGCAGACCGGCGATGGTGCGGCCCGCCCGGGTGCCGCCGCCGACCTGTCCAAGTCGTCGCCCGGTTCGATCTTCCGCAAGGGCCTGGACTTCACCGTTCCGGTTCCCTCGCCAAGTCCCCGCAAGTAAATCGACATCAGATCTCTGACCGTACCGGTGGTTTAGCGTTTCGGTTAACAGGGTTAACCTTTTATTTACGCTACTCCTTAACACTGAAGTAAGCATTTTTCTGGCAAAGGCGTGCTCCCTGCCGGATGACAAAATGCCTCTGCGGCACAGAATATGCCGGTACAACAGGTCGAGAGATCGCATGATGATTGAACCGAGATCCACCGCCACCATCCGGGCTCTTGCCAGCCTTGCTGAGCTTTCCGCCAATCAACTGGAGGAAGGGGTTTCGGTCGACCATGTGATCGCCACCTTGCGAAAGGCGGCCGAGGCTGTCCGGCTTGTCGTTGATGTCGAGGCGGAAGACGAAGCGGACGACTTCGGTTTCGAGGCTGACGCCGACGACGAAGCGGAGCTGGAAGCTGGAGAAGCGGATATCGTCCAGGATCTGACCCCCATGACCCTGTCCGAGGATGATGCGGACAAGAAGATCATCGCGATGGACAAGAAGGACGCCGAAGCGGTTTCCGAAGAAGAAGACATCGTTCTCAACGCGGGCTGATTCGGCGCTCGCCAGACAATTTTTCAAGTGAACACACCGACGTGGCGGGAGCAGCATTTGCGCTGACCCGCCTTTCTGCCTATGTGTCTGCGGAAAGGCAGCCGGGTCCGATCCAGGAACGGCGATTGCATCTGGAGACGAACCATGGCCTCGCCGACACCGGTTTCCGAAGGACAAAAACCCAAGGGCCCGAAGCCCCCCATTCCCTTGTCCGTCCTGACGGGCTTTCTGGGGTCGGGCAAGACGACGCTCCTCAACCGGATCCTGAAGGATCCGTCGATGGCGGACACGGCGGTCATCATCAATGAATTCGGCGAAATCGGGCTGGACCATCTGTTTGTCGATCAGGCCGGCGACGGCATCGTGGAGCTTGCCTCCGGCTGCCTGTGCTGCACCATTCGCGGCGATCTGGTCACCACGCTGGAAAATCTTCTGCGCCGGCTCGACAACGGCCGTATGGACAGGCTCAACCGCGTGATCATCGAGACGACGGGGCTGGCGGACCCGGCGCCGATCCTGCACACGGTCATGCTGCATCCCTATCTGCTGATGCGCTACCGGCTCGACAGCGTGATCACGCTGGTGGATGCGGTCAACGGCCTGTCGACCCTCGACAATCACGAAGAAGCGCGCAAGCAGGCCGCGGTTGCAGACCGGCTGGTTTTCACCAAGACCGATCTGCTTGAAGGCGATGAGGCGCGTGCCTCTTTCGACGCGCTCAAGCAGCGTTTGCAGCAGCTCAATCCCGGCGCCCGCCGGCTGGAGGCGCAGGCGGATGATGCAACGGTGGAGAATCTTTTCAACGCTGGGCTCTACGATCCCAAGAGCAAGATCCCGGACGTGGCTGCCTGGCTGAACGCGGAAGCCTACGAAGACCAGCAGCATGGCCACCATCACGGTCATGATCACTCGCATGGCCATTCGCACGGGGATCACCACGGCCACCATCATGATCATGCCCATGATGTGAACCGGCACAGCGATGCCATCCGGGCCTTCACCTTGTCGACCGACCGTCCGGTCCCGGCGTCCGCGTTGGAAATGTTTCTCGACCTGCTGCGTTCGGCGCACGGCCCGAAACTGCTTCGGGTCAAGGGCATCGTGCAACTGGCCGAAGACCCTGAACGGCCCGTGGTGATCCACGGCGTCCAGCACGTCTTCCATCCGCCGGCGACTCTGGAAGCCTGGCCGGATCAGGATCGGCGCACCCGAATGGTGTTCATCACCAGGGATCTGCCGGAAGGCTTCGTCCGGCGCATGTTCGAAGCTTTCTCGGGCGCCTTGCTGCCCGACACGCCGGACCACCAGGCCCTCACCGACAATCCGCTGGCTGTGTCAGGGTTTACAAGTCCGGTGAGGTAGGTCGCAGACCCGCGATACGCCGACCCACTTCCAAAGGGATCCCTCATCCTGAGAAGCCGCGAAGCGGCGTCTCGAAGGATGGGCGGCACCCACAGGAGCAAGAGGCCCATCCTTCGAGACGGACCTGATGGCCCTCCTCAGGATGAGGTCGTAAGAGAGAGGCGAATTTGTGAAACTTCAGGAAACTCAATCCTTCTTGCGCAACCGGATCAACCCTTCCTGGGCGGTCGAGGCGATCAGGACGCCGTCTCTGGTGAAGAGAGAGCCGCGGTTCATGCCGCGCGAGCCGGAGGATGAGGTGCTGTCGGTGGCGTAGAGCAGCCATTCGTCCGCTCGGAACGGACGGTGGAACCACATGGCATGGTCGAGGCTGGCCGCCTGGATCTTCGGGCTGAAGACGGACGTGCCGTGGGGAAACAGCGAGGTGTCCAGAAGGGTCATGTCGGAGGCATAGGCGAGCACGCACTGATGCATGCGCTCGTCATCCGGAAGCGGACCGCTCGCCCGCACCCAGACATATTGCTGCGGCGGCAGAGGTTTCTTGCTGAAGTAATGCGTCATATCGACCGGGCGCATCTCGATCGGCCGTTCGCGTTCCCAGTAGCGGCGGATGTTTTCCGGGGCCATCGAAAGGAATTTTTCCTTCAGCTCCTGTTCGCTCGGCAGGTCGTCGGGTGCCGGAACCTCCGGCATGTCGATCTGATGCTCCAGCCCCTCTTCTCTCACCTGGAAGGATGCGGACATGGAAAAAATCGCTTCGCCATGCTGGATCGCGACCACGCGCCGCGTGGTGAAGCTGCCGCCGTCGCGGATACGGTCAACTTCATAGATGATCGGCACGGCCGGGTCGCCGGGTCTCAGAAAGTAGCCGTGAAGGGAGTGAACGTGACGGTCTTCCACCACCGTGCGCGAGGCGGCGACCAGTGCCTGGCCGATCACCTGTCCCCCGAAGACACGTTGCCAGCCGACCTGCGGGCTGCGACCACGGAACAGGTTGCGTTCCAGCGGTTCCAGGTCAAGTATCTGAAGAAGAGTATCAATAGCCGTGTTCATCGGCGCGATCCCTGTTAGATAGACGGCAGGTGATTTGGCTTGGGTCATGGCAGCCCAACCCCGCACTCTTGGACGGCAGTTGACGTTAAAGTCAAGATGCCTTTAGGGAAACCTGAGGCAAGGAGAAGAAGACGATGGCGAGAAAAAAAAGCGTCCCCGACATGTTCGATGTCGTGATCGCAGGTGGCGGTTATGTCGGCCTGTCGCTGGCGGTGGCGCTCAAGCAGGGCGACGCCAGCCTGACATGTGCCGTCGTCGATCCGAAGCCGATGGAAGATCTGCACAAGGATCCCCGCGCCTCGGCCATCGCGGCGGCTGCTTCGCGTATGCTGTCGCAGCTCGGCATCTGGCAGAAGATTGAAAGCGAGGCTCAGCCGATCAACGAAATGATCGTTACCGACAGCAAGCTTCGCGACGCGGTCCGGCCGGTGTTTCTGACCTTTGGCGGTGAGGCGACGGAGGGCGAACCCTTTGCCCACATGATGCCGAACGGTGTGATGATGCCGGCGCTCTACAAGGCGGCCAAGGCGCTTGGCGTTTCCTTTTTTGCGCCGGGCACCGCGGATTCGTTCCGCAGTCACCCCGATCATGTGGAACTGACGCTGGAAGACGGCTCGCTGTTGAAAAGCCGGCTGCTTGTGGCGGCCGACGGCGTGCGCTCCCGACTGCGCGACCTTGCCGGAATTCGCACGGTCAACTGGGACTACGGCCAGTCGGGTATCGTCACCACGGTCAAGCACGAACGGCCGCACAACGGCCGTGCGGAAGAACATTTCCTGCCCGCCGGGCCCTTCGCCATCCTGCCGTTACCGGGCAACCGGTCGTCGCTGGTCTGGACGGAAAAGACAGCCGACGCCGACCGGCTTGTGCGGTCCGACGATTTCACGTTCGAACTGGAGCTGGAGCGCCGGTTCGGCCATCACCTCGGCACACTGGAACTGGACGGTCCGCGCCGCGCCTATCCGCTGGGACTGAAGCTGGCGCGTGATTTCGTCAAGCCGCGCTTCGCCCTGATCGGAGATGCCGCGCACGGCATTCATCCGATTGCGGGCCAGGGTCTCAATCTCGGCTTCAAGGATGTTGCGGCGCTGGCCGAAGTGCTGGTCAACGCCCGGCGTCTGGGGCAGGACCTGGGTGCGTTCGATGTTCTGGAACGCTACCAGCGCTGGCGCCGGTTCGACACGTTCCAGATGGGCGTCGTTACCGATGTGCTCAATCGCCTGTTCTCCAATGACAACGACGTGTTGCGCGCTGTTCGCGATTTCGGACTTGGCCTTGTTGACAGGATGCCCGGCCTGAAAACCCAGTTCATCAAGGAAGCCGCCGGGTTCGCGGGACCCGTGCCGAAATTGCTTTCCGGCGAACCTATCTGATAGGAGTGGATTCGGATCGTCTCACACTCCGCAGGATTACCGTTTGATGATTGCCAATCCGGAGAGTTTTCCCGCCTACCGGTCGATATTGATTACGGGGTGTTCCTCCGGCATTGGTCTGTGCGCAGCTCATATTATGCGGGGCCGTAACTGGCGCGTGTTTGCAACGGCCCGGCGGCAGGCCGACGTCGACCTTTTGAGCGACCTTGGATTCGAAACCTTCCGCTTGGACTATGAAGACGCCGCCAGCATCGAGGCGACCGCCAACGAGGTTTTGCAACGGACGGACGGCGAGCTGAGCGCCGTGTTCAACAATGGTGCCTATGCGGTTCCCGGAGCTTTGGAAGACCTGCCGACGGAGGCGATGAGGTCGCTTTTCGAGGCAAATTTCATTGGCTGGCACGATCTTACGCGCCGACTGGTGCCCGCCATGCGCGCCAACAGGTTCGGCCGGATCGTTCAATGTTCGTCCGTACTGGGACTGGTGGCGCTGAAGTACCGCGGCGCCTACACGGCCTCCAAATTCGCGCTGGAAGGCTATTCCGACACGCTTCGACAGGAGTTGAAGGGGACGGGCGTACATGTCAGCCTGATCGAGCCGGGACCCATAGATACGAGGTTCACGCGAAACGCACTGGCGAATTTTGATCGCTGGATCGGCGAGGATGGTCTGCAGGCGTCGCCCCATCGTAAGACCTACGAGAAGCGCCGCATCCGGATGGAAGCGGGTGAGCCCGGGCCGTTCAAGTTGCAGCCGGAGGCCGTTGTCAAACGGCTGGTTCACGCGGTGGAAGCAAAAAGGCCGAAGGCGCGCTATCATGTCACAATTCCCACCACCGTCATGGCGGTGGCCAAAAGGATGCTGCCGGTCAGCCTGCTGGACCGGTTCTGCATCTGGGCCGCTGACGGGGAGGAATAGCTGCCTGCCGACCGGCGAGCGCGCCGGACAGCGGTGAAACAAGGAACACGAAATGGCAGATCTGATTAATATTCTCATCCCCGTCGGCATGGCCGCAGTTGCCCTGGTGCTGCTGCTCGGCATCTGGAACATGTTCCGGCAGGGGCCGGCCAACCGCTCGCAGCTTCTGATGCGCTGGCGTGTCGGCCTTCAGTTTCTGGTGATTGTGCTGGTGATGGGCGGTCTCTACTTTTTCGGAACCGGCCACTAGGGTGTTGCCCCATAAACGAAGATGAAACAACCGGATCATACTGGAGGGACAGGGGCACAATGGTTGTTCTGAACAAGATCTACACGAAGACCGGCGACGACGGTACGACAGCGCTCGGCTCAGGCGAGCGGCGTTTGAAAAGCGATCTCAGGATCGAGGCTTACGGCACCGTCGATGAAACCAATTCCGTCGTCGGCCTGATCCGCCTCAACACCGGGCAGTCGGCTCCGGACGTCGATCAGGTGCTTGGCAGGATCCAGAACGACCTGTTCGATCTGGGAGCCGATCTCGCGACGCCGGAAACGGACGAGGATCTTGGCTATGAGCCGCTCCGGATCACCGATGCCCAGGTTACGGCGATCGAACAGGCGATTGACGTTCTCAATGCGGAGCTCAAGCCTTTGCGTTCCTTCGTGCTGCCCGGCGGCAGCCCTGCGGCCGCGCATCTGCATCTGGCTCGCACTGTTTCGCGGCGGGCGGAACGGCTGATGGTGGAACTGGCGGCGCGCGAAAAGATCAATCCGGCCGCGGTGCGCTACATGAACCGTCTGTCGGACTATTTCTTCGTCGCCTCGCGCTACCTGAACGACAAGGGCGAGCAGGACGTTCTGTGGGTGCCCGGGAAAAACCGCTAAGCCGGTTCTTCCCCTTGCCGGAGGCGTGGCGCTGAATGTTCCTTCCCCTGCACGATCAGAACCGGCTGGTGCATGTCCCCCGCCCCTATGTGAACCTTAGCCTGATTGCGGCCAATATCCTGATCTTCCTCTTTTATCAGGGGGCAGGCTCGCAGCAGGCCGTTGCCGCTTCTTCCTACTCCTTCGGGCTGATCCCGGTTGTCCTGTTCGATATCAGGGATCTGTCGCCGGAGCTGCAGGTGCTGCCGGACTGGATGTCGGTGGTCACCTATTCGTTTCTGCACGGCAGCTTCATGCATCTTATCGGCAACATGCTGTTCCTGTGGGTGTTCGGCGACAACATCGAAGATGCGGTGGGGCACCTGCGTTACCTTGTTTTCTATCTGCTGTGCGCCATCGCCGGCGGGCTGGCCTATGCCTCCCTCGACGTGAATTCGGACGTGCCGTTGATCGGGGCGTCCGGAGCCGTTTCAGGCGTGGTCGCCGCTTATCTGATGCTGCATCCGCGTGTGAAGGTCTGGGTACTGGCGCTCGGCCGGATACCGTTGCGCCTGTCCGCGGTCTGGCTGTTGGGGGGCTGGATCGTCTATCAGCTCGTCAACGCGGTGATTGCGTCCGACAGCGATATCGCCTGGATCGCGCATATCGGCGGCATGGCGGCCGGGGCGCTGCTGATCGTGTTTTTCCGGCGCAGGGGTGTTCCTCTCTTCGACCGGCCCACTTTCTAGCGTGTATCTGTGCGCCGGCGAAACCGGCCAGTCCTTCGGGCAGCTTTTGCAAGACCGCGAGAGCTCTGATCGAATTACAATTGGCTTCAAAAAGCACTTTCGCTGAAGGTGCCTTGAATGCAGCCCGGCTTCAGTCAGGCACTGGCTGACGCTCGACGGCTAGGCTGCTTTCCAGACGGCATTGCCGGTTCGGCAGGCGACACCCCTGCGGCTGATGGTCCTGCCGTCAGCCAGTTTGATCCGCTCCCTGTAGGAACGGCAGAAGTCTCCCGAAGTGTTTTTCCAGGTCTTCAGGGGAGTGGCGGTGCCACTGGCGCCGCTTGACGGGTTTTTCCAGCTTCGAGCATTGCCGGAAACCGATTTTTCCAACGCAGCTTGAAGCGTTCTTTCCGCCCGGTATTTGTCGGATGCCATCAATTTGGCTGCCGGTTTGCCGGTTGACACGGGCGTCGGTTCCAGGAGAGATCCAACCGTGTCTTGCGGGGTCAATAAAGAACAGCCCGCTACGAAATTTGCGATAAAAAACAGAAATACCGCCCCTCTCGGGACGTGGCCCCCAAAAAAAATCAAATTCGACCCCGCCTCTTGGATCTATTGCCAGCCGTTCGATATCGCCTCCCGTTCCTCGCTCCTGCTGAGGGATCCACCTGAAGGCTCACTGTCACCATTAAACTGGCTTCCGCCAAAGATGCTACCTAAAAAACCGCCTGAACCGGGCTTTTCTGTGGCAGAACGGCCGGAAGAGCGATTGTTCGAGCCGTTCGCGGGTGATGCGGACACCGAAGAGAATGAATCACTTGCTGCCGAGCGGTTGGACGAAGATCTGGAAGAGGACTCGTCGCCCCGACCGGAGCTGCTTCTGCCGCCGGAATTGTTCCCGCCTGACCTGTTGCCGCTGGAACTGGAGCTGTTCCCACCGGAGCTATTCCCACCTGCACTGTTGCCACCGGAGCTCTTGCTTCCGCTGTCGCCGCCACCAGACTTGCTGCCGCCGCTGTCGCCGCCGCCAGACTTACTGCCGCCGCCGGAGCTGCTTCCACCGCCGGAGTTGCTGCCACCGCCGGAGTTGCTGCCACCATCGCCGCCAGAAGAACTGCCTCCGCCGGAATTGCCGCCACTACTGCCTGAATCACCGCCACCGCGACCTGGCCGGTCCCGGCTTTCGCCCCGGTCACTGCGTTCGCTCCGGTTCGAGCGTTCGCTGCGGCTGTCGCGATCTCTTCGCTCGCTCCGGCTTGACCGTTCGCCGCGGCTGCTGCGCTCACCGCGCTCGCTGCGCGATTGTGCGGCCGCGGCAATGCTGTCCTTCATGTCGATCAAGGGGCTGAAGTAGACAGAAGAGAACACCATTGCCGCAGCTGCAACACCCGGCAGCATGCGAAACATCGCAGAGAGGCGGTCTTGCAATGTAATCTGGCGGGCGCGTTTCATCGTTTGCGGTTTCAACTTGTAATCAGAGGCCTATTTTGGTCGTCGAGAGCGGTTTTACGACCTTCGCATGCACAACACCCGGGCGATCTTCGTTCTTCCCGAAGATAGTCTAAAAAAAGCCAGGATCAAAAGCTCTCCTCAGGTGTTGTCTCCCTGAGAGCGGTTTTGCGGAGAACTCCTTGTCTGAAGATACGTTAAAGACGGAGATGATCCGTCTGCTCCCGAAGCTGAGGAGTTTTGCTTTAAGGCTGTGCCGGAATCCGGATCAGGCAGACGATCTGGTGCAGATGACATGTGAACGTGCAATCCGCTCGCTCGATCAGTTCGATCCGGCAACCCGGCTTGATAGCTGGATGTTCCGGATTTTGCAGAACCTATACTTCAATTCGGTTCGCGACACCGCAAACCGGGCCAGGTTGTTCGACCTTGCTATGCTGGATTTCGAGGAAAGCTACGATGGTGCGAAAGCCGCCGCGAGCAGCCTGGAACTTCAGAAGGTTCAGGATTTCATCGGCGAACTGGACGAAGACAACCGTGAGGTTCTTCTGAAAATCGCCGTCGAAGGCAGAAGCTACAAGGATGTGGCGGATGAACTCGGTGTCCCGATCGGAACCGTCACCAGCCGGCTTGCTCGCGCAAGGCTCAAACTGCGTGAGTGGCTGGACACGAACGATGCCCCGCAGGGGGTCAGGCTGCGCAGCATGCCAGGGGGTGTGTGATGACATTTGACGAAAAGCGCGAACAGGTCCTGCTTGCCAAGGATATCGGCAAGATCCTGGATGCGGAAGGCTCGGAAGAAGAGCGTGCGGCGCTGCTTCGCCGGATCGAGGCGACCGGCAACGGGCAAGACCTCCTGGAGCAGATGTCGAAAGACAACACGCTCCTGCAATCTGCCGTTGCCGCGCCGGTACCGGACGAATCGATGGCGAGGTTCGAGGCGCTCATCGACAGGGAATTCGCCAAGCGCGAAGCGCCTGTGCGCCATCATGCACACGTTTCCTGGACGGGCGCCATGATCCAGATTGCGGCAGCACTTGTGATGGTTGCCGGCACATTTGCCTTCACCACCTACTGGATGCAGACGCGGATGGACAACGCGGTGTCTTCCCTCGCCGCACACATGGAGACCGAACGGGTTCTTCTGGCGCAGACAGTGCAGGAAGCCCTGGAGACGAAGGTCAGCGGCGAACCCGTGTTCGTCGGTCAGGAAGGCGACTGGACCGAGGTTCTGACGCCGATCAAGACCTATCGCAGCAAAAGCGGTCACTGGTGCCGTCAGTACCTTCGGCAGACGACATTCAGCAAGCTGGATCTTGCCATTCGCGGAACGGCCTGCCGGGATGAGAACGGCACCTGGGTGACAGTTTTCGCCGAACCGGTTTCGGACAAGTTCTCGCCAGAGACCCCCGGCATCTGACCGGGCCGGATCGAAGATAACCGACTGACCGCCGCGCGTTTCCGACAACGGAGCGCGCGGTTTTGTTTTTCGCCTACGGTCCAGGTTTTCCCGGCTTTGCTGCGTTGCCGAACTATCCACATTGCGACGCATGTTTTTCCAGGCCCGGCAATTTGCCGACTTAAACCTTTTACTGCAATTGACAGCCGCCGTGTCGGTCAGTACCGTCCCCCGCCATGCGCCACGATTGGCTCAATTCTGCCGTTTGTAACCTAGCGTCAAGACGGCAGGGAGCCGCATAATGCGGTGCGGTGAAAGCCGGCCCAGCAAGAGGTTGAGACCAAATGAAGATCCTCGTACCCGTAAAACGGGTCATCGATTACAACGTGAAGGTCCGTGTGAAGGCGGATGGTTCTGGCGTCGATCTTGCCAACGTCAAGATGTCCATGAACCCCTTTGACGAAATCTCCGTCGAAGAAGCTCTGCGGCTGAAGGAAGCAGGCAAGGCGAGCGAAGTGATCGTCGTGTCCGTCGGCCCGCAGCAGGCCACCGAGACGCTGCGTACCGGCCTTGCAATGGGCGCCGACCGCGGCATTCTGGTGAAGACCGACGATACCACCGAACCGCTGGCGGTCGCGAAGATCCTGAAAGCCATTGTCGAAGCCGAAGAGCCGGGTCTTGTGATCCTCGGCAAGCAGGCCATTGACGATGACTGCAACCAGACCGGCCAGATGCTGGCAGCCCTCCTCGGCTGGAGCCAGGGCACCTTTGCCTCCAAGGTCGATCTGGGCGAAGGCACTGTCGATGTTACCCGCGAAGTCGACGGCGGCCTGCAGACCATCAAGCTGAAGCTGCCGGCCATCGTGACGACGGACCTGCGCCTCAACGAGCCGCGTTATGCGTCCCTGCCGAACATCATGAAGGCGAAGAAGAAGCCGATCGACGAGAAGACCCCGGCCGATTTCGGTGTCGACACCGCGCCGCGGCTGACCGTTGTCAGCACCGCCGAGCCGGCATCGCGTCAGGCCGGCATCAAGGTCGGTTCGGTTTCCGAGCTGGTCGACAAACTCAAGAACGAAGCCGGCGTCCTTTAAGACCCGTCGCAGGAGGATAAAACATGACAACACTTCTTGTGGCCGAACATGCCGGTGGTGAACTGAACGATGCCACGGCAAAGGCCCTGACGGCAGCCGTCGCCCTCGGCGCAGACGTCCATGTCCTGGTCGCCGGCAAAGGCGTTCAGGGCGTTGCCGATGCTGCATCCAAGCTTTCCGGCGTTGCGAAGGTCCTGCTGGCTGAAAGCGACGCCCTGGAACACCAGCTTGCGGAGCCGACCGCCGACCTGATCGTCGGTCTTGCCGGCGACTATGATGCCATCGTCGCCCCGGCAACCGCCAACGGCAAGAACACCCTGCCGCGCGTCGCAGCACTGCTGGACGTGATGCAGATCTCCGACGTGACCGCCGTTATCGACGCCGAGACCTTCGAGCGTCCGATCTACGCGGGCAATGCGATCCAGACCGTAAAATCCGGCGATCCCAAGAAGGTGATCACCGTGCGGACGTCCACGTTCGCTGCTGCCGAAGCAGGCGGTTCCGCCGCTGTCGAGACTGTTGCCGGCAGCGATGGTTCGGGTCTGTCGGAGTTCGTGGGCGAGGAACTCTCCAAGTCCGATCGTCCGGAACTGACCTCTGCAAAGATCATCATTTCCGGTGGCCGAGCGCTCGGGTCTTCCGAGAAGTTCCAGGAAGTCATCATGCCGGTGGCAGATGCGCTTGGCGCCGCGGTTGGTGCATCGCGCGCCGCCGTCGATGCGGGCTACGCTCCGAACGACTGGCAGGTTGGCCAGACCGGCAAGGTGGTTGCGCCGGATCTCTACATTGCCTGCGGCATCTCCGGGGCTATCCAGCACCTCGCCGGCATGAAGGATTCCAAGGTGATCGTCGCGATCAACAAGGACGAGGAAGCCCCGATCTTCCAGGTGGCTGATTACGGCCTCGTAGCCGATCTCTTCGACGTCCTGCCGGAATTGAAGGCTGCCGTCGAGTAAGACCTGCGGCAAATTGATCACGGACCCCGGAGCGAATGACAGTTTTCGCTCCGGGGTTCTTGCTGTTCGGCGCAAGACTTGCCAAAAATAGCCGCAACTCGTCCAAACGGGATGTTTTCAAAAGATCGGATTTTCAGGATGGCAGTCGAAATCAAGAAAGTCGGCGTAATCGGCGCTGGTCAGATGGGCAGCGGGATTGCCCATGTTTGTGCACTAGCGGGCTTCGACGTGGGATTGAGCGATCTCTCCATGGAGCGGATCGAATCCGGCCTGGCTTCGATCAACGGCAATCTGGCACGCCAGGTGTCCAAGTCGATGATCACCGAGGAAGAGCGCAATGCGGCGCTTGACCGTATCAAGCCGGCCGAAGACCTCGATCTTTTGCGCGATGCCGACCTGGTGATCGAATCCGCCGTCGAGAACGAGCAGGTCAAACGCAAGATCTTTTCGCAGCTCTGCCCGATCCTGAAGCCGGAAGCGATCCTGGCAACAAACACCTCGTCCATCTCGATCACGCGCCTTGCCGCGTCGACAGACCGTCCGGAGCGCTTTATCGGTATCCACTTCATGAACCCGGTTCCGGTCATGGAGCTGGTTGAACTGGTGCGCGGCATTGCCACGGAAGACGAGACCTTCGAAGCATCAAAAGGGTTCTGCGTTCGTCTCGGCAAGCAGATTGCCGTGGCGGAGGATTTCCCGGCCTTCATGGTCAACCGTATTCTGCTGCCGATGATCAACGAAGCGATCTATACGCTTTACGAAGGCGTCGGTTCGGTCGATTCCATCGACAAGGCCATGCGTCTTGGCGCCAACCATCCGATGGGTCCGCTGCAACTTGCCGATTTCATCGGCCTCGACACCTGCCTGTCGATCATGCAGGTGCTCTACGAGGGTCTGGCCGACACCAAATACCGTCCGTGTCCGCTGCTCGTGAAGTATGTTGAAGCAGGGTGGCTTGGCCGCAAGACCCAGCGCGGTTTCTACGACTACCGCGGCGAACATCCGGTTCCGACCCGGTAACCGGGTCGCCAAACCGCAGGAACGCCAGAACCACATGAACCTTGCCCGCTATTGCCTCACCAGCGCCGCCCCGGATGCGGGCAAGACGGCGCTGGAACTGGTAGGGGTTGGCGGCGCTCTTCTGGAAACCTGGAGCTATGGCACGCTGACGCGTACCGTTCTTTCGGTCGCGACGGGCCTGCGTGCCACGGACCTTTCGCCCGGTGACCGCATTCTTCTCAGGATCGGTCATTCCAGCGATTTTCCTCTGGCCTTCTTTGGCGCCATCGCAGGCGGCTTCGTACCGATCCCGACCTCTTCCCAGCTCACCGCATCCGAAGCTGAAGCGATCCTGACCGATAGCGGGGCCCGGGTGGTGCTGCACGACGGACATACCGTGCTGCCGGACGCGGGCAGCGCGACGTTGCTGGGTCCGGAGGCATTGGTCGAACTGAAGCAGGCTGAGCCGGGAGATTTCGCGGAGACCCACGCTGACGATCCGGCATTTCTTGTCTACACTTCCGGCACGAGCGGCACGCCAAAGGGCGTGTTGCATGCGCAGCGCGCGGCCAGTGCGCGCAGGCCCATGTATGCGGGCTGGTATGGCATCAGCGCGTCAGACAGACTGCTGCACGCTGGCGCATTCAACTGGACCTATACGCTGGGTGCGGGGTTGATGGACCCCTGGGCGAATGGTGCCACCAGCGTGGTTTATGACGGACCGCGGGACCCGGACCTGTGGCCAGACCTGATCACCGATACACGCGCAACGCTTTTCGCGGCCGTGCCCAGTCTCTACCGGCGTATCCTGAAGTATGGCACGGTTTCTCCGTCGTCCTTTCCAGAGCTGCGCCATGGACTGACCGCGGGTGAAGCACTCCCGGCAAGCCTTTACCGGGAGTGGACGGAGCGCACCGGGCGCGAACTCTATGAAGCGCTCGGCATGAGCGAGATCTCGACCTATCTTTCCAGCGGTCCCAGCGTACCGGTCAAGCCGGGCTCGCCGGGCAAACCGCAGGCAGGCCGGAAGGTTGCCATCCTCAGCGAGGCGGAAGACACGCCGGTGCCGGTTTCCGGACCTGAAACAGGTCTGCTGGCCGTTCACAGGGACGAACCGGGCCTGATGCTGGGGTACTGGAACCGTGCCGACGAAACAGCGGCCGCGTTTCGAGGCGACTGGTTCCTGACCGGTGACCGGGCACGGAGGGATGAAGACGGCTATTTCTGGTATGAAGGCCGCGCCGACGATCTGATGAACGCTTTCGGTTACCGGGTGGCCCCGGAAGAAGTGGAGCGGGTGCTTGCCTCCGATCCGCAGGTGCAGGAAGTGGCCGTGACAGCGGTGCTTGCCCGCGAGGGTGTCAGCCTGATAACGGCTTTTGTGGTTCCGACCTTGCCTGGTCAGCTGGATATCGACCGTCTGGCCGCCTTTGCGGCAGAAAACCTGGCGGAATACAAGCGCCCCAAGGTTTACAAGGTGCTGGACCAGTTGCCCCGCACACCATCTGGCAAGGTTCGGCGCAGCGTCCTGCGGGCGGGAGACTGACACATCGTTAACACCTGATTAAGGGTAGGGGTTTAGGGTGGCCACAACCTCAGGAGTTAACGATGGACAGCGTTGGCATAGCCACCACTTTCGTGGCCCAGCAACAGGCCCAAACAGCCCAGACGCTTCAGTCAGAGATGATGAAGATGGCCGCGCAGCAGGATGCCAATCTGGTGGCGCTGCTGCAGCAGGGCGCCGACAATCTCCAGGCTCAGCAAGCCGCACCGCCCCCTGGTCTTGGCGGACGGGTGGACGTTAGCGCCTGATCCCTTTCCTTTCCGATTTTCTTAACGGCCCGCGCGGAAATGCTCCACGCGGGCCGTTTTCGTTGGACTGCGGGGCATCTTTTTTCGGAGTGCGCTCGCAACTTTTCTTTTGAAGGGTGCTTCGGAAAATCCAGATCCTTCATATGGTTATTATTTATTACGTAAAGTTTTAAGTAAATTGTTTCGATAAAATCAGCAAAAGAGTTAGCAATTGTGCGAGTTCTTTTGGAAATTTACCTTTGAATTCAGCTATTTCATGCATGGTAATCTTTGAAATCGTATCCAAGGATTGGAGCGACGATGCCAGATGCAATAGGATATGGATCATCCCAGGCGTTTCAGCCGAACACGACCAACGCGCGTGCGAACCAGGTTGCAGAGCAAGCTGAAGCATTCAAGACGAAGCGCTCCGAAGCGGCTGCCGAGATCGCACAGCGACAGGCAAGCTTCAGCACCAGCCGGGCAGAATTTCTGAGCCGGCAGGCCGAGCAACTGGAAGATCGCGCCGAAACGCGCCAGCTGGAAAATGGCGTGGGAATTCAGGTCAACATCCTGGCCTGATGCGGCGCAGGACCCGAACGGGTCATCTGCAAGCGCGAGACGAACGAATAAAAAGCCGATGCACCCGAGTGTCAGGATGACGGGTGACCGTCGGCCACGGACAAGCCTCATCACCACGGCGAAGGAGTAACCCATCATGCCGAGTGCTATCGACAGTTCCTCTTCCTCGGCTGCCTACAGCGCTGCAAGTGTTCGCAGCGAACTTGCCGCCAATGCGGTCAAAGACCAGAATGAGCAGGAGCGTCAGGTTGCCGAGCGGCTGGAGCAGGCTCAGGCAACGCAGGAAGAAGACCGGCGCGAATCCCGCCGCATTCCGGGTCTGGGCAACGCAGTCGATATCAGCGTCTGAACCGGCGGAGGATAACCTCCACGGGTCCCCTGAAGGTCCCCGATATTCTCATCTCTGGCGGCAGCCGGACGTCAAGCGTCCGGGGCCACCATTGCATTTGTGATAAGCGCCTTGGCCTCGCTGGAAGCCCACTCGGCAGGCCCGTACATGGTGCCGATCTCGCAGCCCTTCGGGCTCACCAGAATGGTTGTCGGCAGGCCGGTTGCCCGGGCGACCTTGCGCAGATCCTTCAGAAGATCATTGGAGCTGTCCTGATAGAAGGTCAGATTGCCGACACCGACCTCTTCCAGAAAGTCCTTCGGTTTCTCCGGTCCGCCCCGGTCGAGATTGACGGCGACCACTTCGAACGTCTCGTCTCCCATTTCCGCCTGAAGCGTATCCAGCGCCGGCATTTCCTTTCGGCACGGTGCGCACCAGGTTGCCCAGAGATTGAGGAGAACGGTCTTGCCGCCGAAATCCGAAAGCGTCATCTGCTGGTCATCCGGCCCCTTGAAGGTCAGGTGCTGAAGGTCCAGCGGTGCGCTTGCCGGCAGGAAGGCAGCCACCTCTCCCGTGGCATAAGGCTTGGCGGCGGCAGCCAAATCGAGTGCTGCCGAACAGCTTTGCGCACCGGCGATGTTGCCATTCGGTCCAGCGATCACGTATAGAGCCGCTACGGCGGCCACTGCGCCCGCAAGCCCGGCGGCAACAATGCCGCGTCTGTTGGTTTTTGCTGGTTCGGTTGGCTTTGTCATTCGTTCACACCCCGCAAGGGGGCGCCTTCTAAGGGACAGGACATGAGCAATCGCATGTGGGGAGGCCGGTTCGCTGAGGGACCGGACGCCATCATGGAGGAGATCAACGCCTCCATCGACTTCGACCGGAAGCTATATAAGCAGGACATCGACGGCTCGAAAGCCCATGTGCGCATGCTGGCCGAAAAAGACATTGTGACGCGGGACGATGCCGACAAGATCGTTCAAGGTCTAGACACAATCCTGTCAGAGATCGAAAGCGGCGAGTTCAAGTTCTCCCGCGCGCTTGAAGACATTCACATGAATATCGAGGCGCGCCTTGCCGAGCTGATCGGCCCGGCGGCCGGGCGCCTGCACACCGCGCGCTCGCGCAACGATCAGGTGGCGACCGATTTCCGACTGTGGGTGCGCGACACGCTCGACACGCTGGATGATCAGCTCGGTGACCTGATGCAGGCGCTGGCGGAAAAGGCGGAAACGCATGCCGCCGACGTCATGCCCGGTTTCACGCACCTGCAATCCGCCCAGCCGGTGACCTTCGGCCATCACATGCTGGCCTATGTCGAAATGTTCGGCCGTGACCGCGGCCGTGTGCGCGATGCCCGCAAGCGCATGAACGAATGCCCGCTTGGTGCTGCCGCTCTGGCCGGCACGTCCTTCCCGATCGACCGGCACATGACCGCCAAGGCGCTCGGCTTCGACCGGCCGTCGGCAAACTCGCTCGACGCCGTGTCGGACCGCGATTTCGTCATCGAGGCGCTGGCTGCAGCTTCCCTCACAGCCATGCATCTGTCGCGCCTTGCCGAGGAAATCGTCATCTGGTGCTCGGCGCAGTTCGGCTTCGTCAAACTGTCCGACAAGTTTTCGACCGGCTCTTCGATCATGCCGCAGAAGAAGAACCCGGATGCAGCGGAACTGGTGCGTGCCAAGTCCGGCCGTATCTACGGCTCGCTGCAAGCGCTTCTGGTGATGATGAAGGGCCTGCCGCTCGCCTATTCCAAGGACATGCAGGAAGACAAGGAACAGGCTTTCGACGGCCTGGCCAGTGTTTCCCTTGCGCTTGCGGCCATGACCGGCATGATCCGCGATCTGGAGCCCGTCACCAAGGCCCTGAAGAAGGCCGCAGGCTCGGGCTATTCCACCGCGACGGACCTGGCCGACTGGCTGGTGCGCGTTCTCGGTCTGCCGTTCCGCGATGCCCATCACGTGACCGGCCGCATCGTGGCGATCGCCGTTGAGAAGGGCGTCGAGCTGCACAAGGTCTCGCTGGAAGAGATGCAGGCGGTGGAGCCGAAGATCACCAACGAGATCTTCCAGGTGCTGTCCGTCGACAAATCCGTGCGCAGCCGCACCAGCTATGGCGGTACGTCGCCTGTGAACGTGCGCAAGCAGGCGCGCCGTTGGCTGAAGGACCTGTCCAAGGCCTGACGGCGTGCTGAAGGTCCGCTCTCAGCCAGGGCACGGCGCGAACTGGTCTTGCCGAACGCGCCGTGTCATGCGAGGAGAAGGACCAGCGTGTGACTTTGAAAAAACTCCCGCGTCCGCCCGGGCGCTGGGCAGTCGATCCTAAAAGGCATAATGGTGATGACAATGCGGTTCAAAACCCTGGCTCTGGTCGGTCTTTGCCTGAGCGTGACCCTGGCAGGGTGTGGCCGCAAGGGCGGGCTGGACACTCCGGGGGCGCCTGTTCAGCAGGCGGACAGTGCGGTTGATCCCGCCGTGGCAGCTCCGGTAGAGCCCGCGGCCCCGGAGAGCGACAAGTCCTTTTTCCTGGATTTTCTGATCCGATAAACCACAGGCGCAGCGGGAAAACCGGCTGCGCAGCGGAGCCAAGCCGGATGTGCCGAGGCACCCGGGATGCTCCATCGTTTCAATGCCGATCAGCTATCGCACGGTCCGGTCACGTGACCGGGCACTGAACCTGATCCAGCCGCATGAGGGCCGCCCCTTGCATCACTTCGAATACAAGAATGGCGAACTGTTTGCCGAAGACGTGGCGATCGAGACGATCGCGCGTGAGGTCGGGACACCGTTCTATTGCTATTCCACCGCGACGCTGACCCGTCATTACCAGGTGTTTGCCGCCGCGTTCAGCGACATCCCGTCGCTCGTCTGCTACGCGATGAAGGCAAATTCCAACCAGGCAGTGCTGAAGACGCTTGCGCAGCTCGGCGCGGGCATGGACGTGGTCTCGGAAGGCGAATTGCGGCGCGCACGGGTCGCGGGCGTTCCCGCGTCGAAGATCGTCTTTTCCGGTGTCGGCAAGACCGAGGCCGAACAGGCCTATGCGCTGCGGGAAGACATCCTGTGCTTCAACGTCGAATCCGAACCAGAATTGCGCCAGCTTTCCAGGGTGGCCAGCGAGATGGGCAAGACCGCGCGCGTGTCCATGCGCATCAACCCGGATGTAGACGCCAAGACCCACGCCAAGATTGCGACCGGCAAGGCAGAGAACAAGTTCGGCATTCCCTGGCAGCGCGCCCGCGACGTTTATGCCGAGGCAGCGGCTCTGCCCGGCATCAAGGTCACCGGCATCGACATGCACATCGGCTCGCAGATTACGGAGCTGGAGCCCTTCGACAATGCGTTTGCGCGCCTGGGCGAGCTGATCACGGATCTGCGCTCGCAGGGCCATACGATCGATCATGTCGATCTCGGCGGCGGCCTGGGCATTCCCTATATCACCGACAACAACCCGCCGCCGCATCCAGATGCCTATGCGCAGGTGGTCAAGAAGCACGTGCGTGAACTGGACTGCATGGTCATGTTCGAGCCCGGTCGCATGATAGCGGGCAATGCCGGTATCCTGGTAACGGAGGTCATCTACGTGAAGGATGGCGCCGACAAGAAATTCGTCATTGTCGATGCCGCCATGAACGACCTGATCCGGCCGACGCTTTACGAAGCCTATCACGAGGTGCGCCCGGTGCGTGAACCGGCGGTAGAAACAGACCGAATCAAGGCCGACATCGTCGGGCCGGTCTGTGAAACCGGTGATTTTCTCGCCCAGAATCGGGATATACCCAGCGTAAAGGCAGGGGAAATGCTGGCGGTCTATTCGGCCGGCGCTTATGGAGCGGTTCAGTCCTGCACCTACAATACGCGGCTGCTGGTGCCCGAAGTGCTCGTAAATGCAGACCAATTCGCCGTTATCCGGCCGCGGACAAGCTACGAAGATCTGCTCGGTCTGGACCGGATTCCCGATTGGCTCAAGGGTTCGTGAACAAATCGGCCGACAATTAGTTGAACCGACAGGTTGCCGGACAGCTCGCTATGCCTCACCTTATTGTAAGGTGGGCATGGCCAGCGGGCTGCGTTTCCGGCGAAACGGGCAGTTCGGGGGGCAAAACCGGAGGTGCCATTGAGCGCGAGCGACAGCGACCCCGATCAAGACCGTCAGATTTCTCCCGAAGCTAGCGGCTGGCGGGCTATGATCCGGTCCCGGCTGGACAAGCTGGTGGGCCAGAGCCGCCGTGCCTTGTTCATCGAACGCCTCTGGCGCGCCTTGTTGCCGGTGCTTGTGGTGATTGGCCTGTTCGTCGGGCTGTCCTGGCTCGGTTTATGGCTGGTGCTGCCCGCCTGGGCCGGACCGCTTGGTCTTCTCCTCTTCGCCGCTGCCATCATCTGGGCGGCGCGCGATCTCTTCCACCTGACCTGGCCGACACGCGAGGACGCGCTTGCCCGCGTCGAAAAATCTTCCGGCCGTACCCACCGTCCGCTGACCGCGCTGGAAGACGAGTTGTCGGTCGGCGCGCGCGACCGCGAAAGCCAGGCCATCTGGGCTCTGCACCAGCGCCGCACGGCGGAAGCTGTCGCCGCCATCCGATCCAAGGCGCCCGATCCCCAGGCCTTCCGCCGCGATCCCTGGGCGCTTCGCGTCCTGGCCGCCAGTGTACTCCTGATCGGCTTTTCGACCGCCAGTGGCGATCATTTTGGCCGCCTGGTCTCGGCTTTTCAGAACCCGTTCAAGACAGTGGAACCGCCCAGCCGTCTTGATGCCTGGGTCACGCCGCCGCTCTACACCAGCGAACCGCCGATTTATCTGACGGGCGAAAGTGCCCAGTTGCGCGATCCCGGCACACCGATCTCGGTGCCGGAAGGCTCCATACTCGTCGTCCGTACACAGGGCGCACGTGATCTCAAGATGACCTATGCCCGGGCGGAAGACACCGAGCCACAGGTGATCGAACCCGAGCTCGGCACGGAAAACGAAGACCCGGACCTGAAAGCGCTTCTGCCGGTCGAACGCCGGCTTGAACTGGAGACCACCGGTATCGTCGAGCTGCTCAACGGGGAAGAGCATCTGTTGAGCTACGTCTTTGCGGTGAAGCCGGATGATGCGCCGAGTATCCGCTTGACGGACGATCCTGAAGAACAGCTCAGCGGCGCGCTCAAGTTTTCCTATCTGGTCAATGACGACTACGGCGTCGTGGCGGCCGAGGCGCGCATCGCTCCGCTTCCCAATCCGGATCACAACAACCGGGCGCCCCGGCCGCTTGTGGAGGCTCCTCAGTTTCCGTTGTCGCTGCCCGCGCGTGCCGGAACGGCCAAGACCGCGGAAACCATCCGGGATCTGACGTCCCATCCCTGGGCAGGTTCTGAGGTCAACCTGTCGCTGCTTGCACGCGATCAGGCTGGCCAGGAAGGCCTGTCGCCTGCCTATCGCATTACCCTGCCCCAGCGCCGCTTCGGCAAGCCTCTGGCACGTGCCGTTGTGGAGCAGCGCCGCAATCTGGCGCTAGATGCCCAGAACCAGGATCAGGTGATCATCGCGTTCGACGCCCTGATGCTGGCGCCGGATATGTTCGACTTCAAGCCGCGCAATTACCTGGGCATGCGCTTTGCCTATGGGGCTCTTGTGAATGCCAGCACCGATGAGGAGCTGAAGGCCCTGTTGCCGCTTCTGTGGGATCTGGCCCTGTCCATCGAGGATGGTGATCTGTCGGCTGCCGAACGCAAGCTGCGTGATGCCCAGGAAGCCTTGCGCAAGGCGCTGGAAGAAGGGGCGAGCGACGAGGAAATCGCCAAGCTGACCCAGCAACTTCGTGAAGCCTTGAACGAATACATGCAGGCGCTGGCCGAGCAGATGCGCCAGAACCCGCAGGCCATGCAGCCCTTCGATGGCAACCAGCAGACCTTGAGCGAGCAGGATCTGAGTGAAATGCTGGATAGGATCGAGGAACTGGCGCGCACAGGTTCTCGCGATGCGGCCCGCGAGCTGCTGGCACAGATGCAGCAGATGCTGGAAAACCTGCAGGCCGGCCGCCCGCAGATGATGCCCAACAGCATGTCCAGCGAAATGATGGAAATGCTCAACCAGCTTGGTGAAATGATCCAGCGGCAACAGCAGCTGATGGACGAGACCCACAAGTTCAACCAGGATCAGCAGCAACAGCGCCGTGGCCAGCAACAGCAGCCCGGGCAACAGCAGCAGCAAGGCCAGGGCCAGCAACTGACCCAGGAACAGCTTGAGCAGATGCTGCAGCAGTTGCAGGAGGGCCAGGGTGAGCTGGCGCAGCAGCTTCAGGAACTCATGGATCAGCTCAGCCAGAACGGCATGGGGCAGAACCAGGCCCTTGACGAGGCTGGCGAGTCCATGGGCGACGCGCAGCAGTCCCTAGGCGAAGGTCAGGCGCAACAGGCGCTTGGCGAGCAAGGGAATGCTCTTGATGCCCTGCGGCGTGGCGCACAGGGCCTGACAGAGCAGATGATGGGCCAGGGGGAAGGTGCCGGGTCGCCGAACGGTCCCTCGCCGATGGACGAGGACCCGCTTGGCCGCCCGCGGCGCACCGAAGGCCCGGATTTCAACAACCGGGTGCGTATCCCGGACGAGATCGACGTGCAGCGGGCCCGCCGGATCCTCGAAGAGCTCCGCCGCCGCTTCTCCGACCCGTCCCGTCCGCAGCTCGAGCTGGATTATCTGGAGCGGCTCTTGAAACGGTACTAGGTCTTTTCGGACAAAGTTTCATGACCCCGCTTCGGCGGGGTCAGTTGTTTTAAACGGTGGTGTTTGTGGTCCATCCTTCGAGACAGCGCGTCGCGCTTCCTCAGGATGAGGGAGATCTTGTGGCAACGTGAGAGTGAATGCGGCAGGCCGTCAATCCAATCGACAAAAGCCCTTACCCCCAAAAGACAACTTCATCCTGAGGAGCGCACGTGTGCGCGTCTCGATGGATGGGCCGCTTCGCCAATTCACTGTGGTCCGAAGGAATAAGGTGACTACCGGGCGTAATCAGCCTCAAACAAAAACCCCGCCGAAGCGGGGTCTTGGATTTCGAAGCCTTGGCCGGAAGCCTTAGGCGTAGCGGCGGGTCTCGCTCGGCAGGTCGCCGGAAATGGCGTTGCGCACGGCCTTGCGAATGTCGACCAGCGAAAACGGCTTGGTGACCACGTCATGCACCAGGGTTTCAAGGCCGTTGGCCCGTTCGCGCTGGTCGGCGAAGCCGGTCATGAGGAGGATCGGCATCCGAGGGTAGTCGCGGGCTGCGTGCAAGGCAAGGGCAATGCCGTCCATGACGGGCATCTTGATGTCGGACAGCAGCAGATCGAAACTGCCCTTCTCGCGGGTCAGAACTTCGACGGCTTCGCCGCCATCCTCGGCCGCTTCGACGGAATGACCGTCAAGCTCCAGGGCACGCTTTACGAAGCTGCGGACAGCTTCATCGTCTTCAGTAAGAAGAATGCGAGCCATGCTCACTCTCCCGTGTTGCCGTCAGCCGCTCCGTCGTCCGGGGCGACAACGTATCCAATATAGGGCAACTGCCGCCAAGCGTGGCCCATATCCATACCATATCCGACGACAAACTTATCAGGACAGGCAAAACCAACGTAATCGGCAGATATGGCAGCTTTACGGCGCTCGGGTTTATCCAGCAAAGCTGCGATCTTTACCGAGCGTGCTCCCCTGTTCAGCAGCCGCTCCCGCGCGAAGGCGAGTGTGCGGCCAGATTCCAGGATATCATCCACTAAAATTATATCGCGCTCGTTAACGTCACTTTCAACATCGCGCAAAATACGGATGTTTTCCGAGCCCTCGGTGCCGGCCCCGTAAGAGGACAGGTGCATGAACTCCATTTCCGGCTGAAGCGAGGCCCGGTGCATGGCCCGGACGAGGTCGGCCGCAAAAATGAAACTGCCTTTCAGCACGGCGACGACCAGCAGGTTCTGCGGTTTGCCTTCGGCGATTTCCTCTGCGAGTGCGCTAACGCGCTGGGCGATGGCGTCTTCATCGAACAGAGTATGAATATGTGATGTCATGGTCACTCTAGAACTACCTGGCGTTGGCCGCGTTCAACAAACCGCACCTGGATATCGGTAGCGGTTTTCGGAGGGTCGGCTAATATCGTCCTGAACCGGGTTTCGTCCAGTGCGTTTAGCGTTTTTGTTCTGGGTTCCACCGTCCAGGCATAAACTTCCTGCATGTCGGCGCCGCGGATCGACAGGCGCACTGCAGGAACGGAGTTGAGCTCGTCGAGCAGATTGCGGATCGACCCTTCGACCACGAGAACCTTTTTGCCGTCCTCGACTTCGGTGAAGGTGCGCAGGTTGCGGAATTCCAGTCCGCGCAGGTTTACCTCAAACCCGATCATCCCGAACAGACTGGCCAGATCAGGAGACTGCTTCACCAGTGTGTCGCGCATGAGAACGAACATGACGCAGACCGCAATCGCGACACCGAACAGCGCGACGCCGCCGATGCGCCGGTAGTTGCGCCGCACCAGCCAGTTCAGGATCGCGCCGATCTGGTCTCTGCGGAACTTGTTCGGGTTGACGATGATTTTCGGCCGCTTGGCCAGGGATTCAATATCGGCCTTGTTCTCCGGTCCCGCCGACTGGGCGTCTTCCGCCAGGTCCGCTGCAAACTTCGCCTCGTCACTGGCTGTGCGGGCGGCGGCGGGTTCGGGAATGGCGGTTGCTGGTTCGTCGTCCTCGTCCTCCGGTTCCGCGTCGAAGGTTTCTTCCTCGGCGTCGGCGGCCCACTCGGCCTCGTCCTGTTCGGGGTCTTCCGCTACCGAGGATGATACGGTGTCCTCGTCGGTCTTGGCGCTGAACGCGACCTCGCCTTCTTCGTCATCGGCGGGCGAAACGAACCAGCGGTTGCCGCACTTGGCGCATTTGACGCTGCGCCCTTCCGGGCCAAGTGCCTCTACCTTAATCTCGTAGGACGTACTGCAGTCCGGACATTTGATCTTCATGTGCGAAGACCTTTCGCCATGGCATGCTCTATCGGGTCACTTCGGGGCCCACAGGGGGTCGAAATCCGGCACGAAATATTGGACAAGGGCCAAGCAAATCCTATGACGGGCTTTCAGGTCCTTAATGGACCTTTATATGATTAATGCACCGTTAACGGCCAGGCTATAGCGTTCGGGCCATCAACAGGAGTAATTTTGTGATCCGCTTCGAAAATGTCGGATTGAGATACGGAATGGGGCCGGAAATCCTGCGCGATCTGACATTTCAGATCGAGCCGCAGTCGTTTCAGTTCCTGACCGGGCCTTCCGGGGCGGGCAAGACCAGTCTGATACGGCTCTTGTTCATGTCCCTGCGTCCGACCCGTGGATTGATCAAGGTGTTCAACCGCGACCTGAGTGTGATCGACAAGCAGGAATTGCCGAAACTCCGGCGCAAGATCGGTGTGGTGTTTCAGGATTTCCGGCTGCTGGACCATCTGACGACATATGAAAATGTCGCCCTGCCGCTGCGTGTGGTGGGAAAGGATGAGTCCGAGTATCGATCCGACGTGATCGATCTGTTGCGATGGGTTGGTCTGGGCGACCGAATGCATGTTCTGCCGCCGGTGCTGTCCGGCGGGGAAAAGCAGCGCGCCGCGATCGCACGGGCGCTGATCACCCGCCCTGAGGTGCTGCTTGCCGACGAGCCGACCGGTAACGTGGATCCGCCACTTGCACGCCGTCTGTTGCGCCTTTTCATTGAATTGAACAAACTCGGCACGTCTGTCGTCATCGCGACCCACGATATCGCGCTGCTGGAACAGGTGGACGCCCGGCGCATGGTGCTTGCGGACGGGCGCCTCTCAATTTTCGATTAGGCGGCATAATGGTTCAGTCCGACGACACCGACAAAAAACAGGCGAGCGCTTCCAGCGTCCGTCCGCCCAGGCGGGTGGAACGCCCGAAGCGTGGCCGCAAGCCGGCCCGCAAGGCCGCGCCCAAGCCGAAGAACGAGGCTCCCCAGGGAGACGACGCCAAATTGCGCCCCTCCGCGGCGATCGTGCCGCCGCAGGCTGTTGCCGGGCGGGCGCTTACGCTTGTGGTTGCCATCATGAGCTTTCTGGCCTGTCTGACGGTGGGGGCGGTCTCGGTGGTGTGGGACGCTGCCGATGCCTGGCAGAACGATCTGGTGCGCGAGATCACCATCCAGATCCGCCCGACCGAAGGCGTCGACATGCTGCGGGAAATCGACAAGGCGGTTGCGCTCGCCCAGGAGTTTCCGGGCATCGATTCCGTTCGTGCCCTGTCGGATGCCGAAACCAAGGCGTTGCTGGAACCCTGGCTCGGCGAAGGGTTGCAGCTTGACGGCCTGCCGGTGCCGCGGCTCATCCAGATCACTGTCGGAGATCCGGAACTCCTGAACCTGTCGCAATTGCGCGACATGGTCTCCCAGACCGTGGCCGGTGCAAGCGTCGACGATCACTCGGTCTGGACGTCAAGATTGTCGGCCATGGCCGGTGCTGTGGTGCTTGGCGGTTTTGCCATCATGGTGCTCGTTCTCGGATCGATGGTCCTGAGCGTCGTCTTCGCGACGCAGGCGGCCATGGCCGGTAACAAGGACGTCGTCTCCGTTCTGCATTTCGTCGGTGCGGAGGACGGCTTCATCGCGCGGGAATTCCAGCGGCACTTCCTGATGCTGGGTCTGAAGGGCGGCGTTTCCGGCGGTGTTGCGGCGATCCTGAGCTTTCTCACGGTCGACATGCTCACCCGGCAGAGCTCCGGCCAGGCCGGTTCCGATCAGATGTCGGCACTCTTCGGCGGCATCTCCGTCAGCCTGCCCGGCTACCTCGGTGTGTTCGGTGTGGTGTTCCTCGTGGCGATCCTGACGGCCCTTACTTCAGGTCTCGCAGTCAAGGCCCATCTGGCGAAAGTGGATTGATTTTATCACACAATGCCGTGAAATTGGCCGAATCACTTATCATAGTCGCGCCATGATTCATGCTGACACAGTGTTAGACCCCGTTCTGGACGACGGAAGTTCCGTCGTTGGCGAACGGCGTGTGTCCAAATCGCAGGACCAGCGCGCAGCACGCAGGAGCACCACCACGGGCGATACGCGCAAGAAGCGATTTGGCCTCAGGGTCCTGTTCGTCGCGGTCGTCACGGCTCTTTTGGCCGGAACCGCCGGGCAGTTTGCCATGTTTGCCCAGAAGGTCGCCAATGCCAGAGTGCCGGCTGCCGCCAATGCGGATGCCATCGTGGTGCTGACGGGCGGACACGCCCGCGTCAACGAGGCCGTCCGCCTTCTGGAAGAAGGACGCGCCAACCGCCTGCTGATTTCCGGCGTTCATCCCGGCACCACGCGTGAACAGCTTGCCGCCGTCACCGCGTCCAACATGCCGCTGGAAACCAACAGCGTCGATCTTGACCGTGTTGCGCTCAACACCGCTGGCAATGCGGTGGAAACCGCCAACTGGGTCAGGAAAAACGGGTTCTCCTCCCTGCTGGTCGTGACCAGTGCCTATCATCTTCCCCGGGCCAAGGTGGAACTTGCCGGAGCCCTGCCGGATGTTTCCCTGATTGCCTATCCGGTTTTCTCCAAAGACCTGAACCTGGACCACTGGTACAGGGAACCGGCAACGATGCGGCTTCTCATGCGCGAATATGTGAAGTATATCCTCGCCCGACTCCGGATTACCGTGCAGGGTATGCGCTGACATCAGTCGGACCATGGCCGAGCGGTGACTTCACCTACGACCAGTCTTTGCGGTGCCATGGTTTTTCTGCGCTCTACCCTTTTCCAGATCCTGTTTTATACGGTCACGTTGCTGCTGATGATCCTGTTTGCGCCGGTGATGCTGCTGCCGCGCCGCTGGGGCTGGTGGGTGGTGCCGACCTGGTCGCGGGTGCTGCAGCTGCTGATGCGCGTCTTTGCGGGCATCAAGGTGGAAGTCCGGGGACGGGAAAACCTGCCTGACGGCGGTTTTATCGCCGCCATGAAGCACCAGTCCGCCTGGGAAACGGTGGCACTGATACCGCTGTTCAGAAGCCCCACCTTCATTCTGAAGCGCGAGCTGCGCTGGATACCGATTTTCGGATGGTACACTGCCAAGTTCAAGCAGATCCCGATCAACCGCGGCAAGCGGACTGAAGCGCTGGCTGCGATGATGCAGGCCGCCAAGCAGGCGATTGCCGAAAAGCGCCAGATTCTGATCTTTCCGGAAGGCACCCGCCGTCCCGCCGGGGCCGAGCCCAAGTACAAGTTCGGGATCGCCCATCTTTACCGCGACCTGAAATGCCCGGTGGTGCCGATCGCCCACAATGCCGGCCTCTACTGGCCCCGTGCCTCATGGAAGGTCTATCCGGGCACGGTGATCGTCGAGATCCTGCCGCCGATCGAACCGGGTCTGGCCCCGAATGCCTTTTACGGCAGAATGGTCACGGAAATCGAAGCGGCCAGCGACCGGTTGATCGAGGAAGCGCGCGCGGCCAGCAAGCCCTCCCCGGTGCTTGAGGACGTGGACAAACGCCGCAAGGCACAACCGGCCTGAAAAAAAAGACCGCCTCAATGCGTTGAGGCGGTCTTTCAGTTTGAAGGGGTTCAGGTGCGATGATCGCCTGAACCGGGCTTCAGGCTGCCTTAATGTGCTGCCTTGCCGGCTTCGGCCGTCTGCAGGCGCATCAGGCCCAGATGCAGCACGCCGCCCAGAACCGCGCCGATGACCCAGCCGTAGCCGGAGAGTTCCGAAAGGGCCGGAACCCAGACGGTTGCCACCGAGAACAGTGCGGCTATGGCGAAGGCAAAGATCGCCTTCATGTTCCAACCGTTGTTGTAGTGGTAGCGGGCCTCCGGATCGGAGGAAAACAGCGCCTCGACATCGATGTTCTGCTTGCGCACCAGGTAGTAGTCCGCGACCAGAATGCCGTAGAGAGGTGCCAGGAAGGCACCAAGCGTGTCGACGAAAGCGGCAATGCCGATGTTCGAGATGACCGACACCCACAGCGCACCGATGAAGAAGGCGATGACCGCGGTGATGATGCCGCCGGTCTTGGCCGAGATCTTTTCCGGGTTGAGGTTGGCAATATCATAGGCCGGCGGAATGAAGTTTGCCACCAGGTTGATGCCCACCGTTGCCGCGAAGAAGGTGATGGCAGCGATCAGCGTCAGCAGAACGTTGTCGACACGATCGACGATGTCGGCCGGGTTCACCAGCTTTTCGCCGAACAGAACGACAGTGCCGGCGGTCACGAACAGTGCGATGAACGAGAAGAACGCCATGGAGACCGGCAGACCCCAGAAGTTGCCGCGTTTCATGGCGCGTTCATCCGATACGAAGCGGGAAAAATCGCCGAAGTTGATCACGACGGCGGCGAAATAGGCGATCATCGTGCCAACGACTGCGACAAAGGCCGCAACGGGCCCACGCGGATCGGATGCTTCGCTGCCTTCAAATATGGTGCCGAGGGCCGCGAAGATGCCGTTGCCGGCTTTCCACCAGATGACCAGGCACAGCGCGATCATGACGATATAGACGAACGGGCCTGCCCAGTTCAGGAACTTGCCGACCCAGTCGATGCCCTTCATGAACAGGGCAACCTGGAAGACGCAGACGATGAGATAGGAAATCCAGCCGACGGTTGTCATGCCGAGGAATTCCGCTCCGCCTTCGCTGCCTATCAGCGTGTTGAACAGCAAGGCGACCGCTGTAGAGGCGAAATAGGTCTGCACGCCGTACCAGAAAATGGCAACGATGCCGCGCACCAGTGCCGGAAAACGGGCGCCGTAGACACCCATCGAGGCACGTGCGATCACCGGATAGGGCACGCCGTGCTTTACTGACGGACGGCCGGTGAGATTGACCAGCACCATAACGAAGAAACCGGCCAGCACGATCGCCGCGAAGACCATCCAGCCGTTGAGGCCGTAGGTGATGAACAGTGATGCAGCCAGAGTGTAGCCGAACAGGCTCTGGATATCGTTGTTCCAGACGTTGAAGATCTCGAAGGCGCCCCATTTGCGCTCCGAAGCCGGGATCGGCGCGAGGTCTTCGTTGTAGAGACCTCCGTCTCGCGGACCCGATTTGCCAGTTGAATTCGCCATAGTCTCCTCCTTGCGGCCACATCCCCGGCGGCCTTGGTGTTTATCCCGACGTTCGCGTGACTTCTTGCGTTCTCCCGGACGCAGGAAGCGCTTGGCTGTGCATTGCAAAAAGTTTGTGCTTGCATCTAACATTTTACAAAGCATGTTAGGTAACAGACTATGCGGAATTTCAAGCAGGTCCTTTCGGTTTTGCTTGGAAATGCCTTTGGAGACAACCTGCGAACATCCAGGCCGGATCGACGGAGCTGCAATGAAGGACGCGAACAAGGGCGAATTGCTGAACGACAAGGCTTTTCAGGCACTTGTCGAATCCTTGCGCAGCGGTTCGTTGCGCAACGGACAGTTTCTGTCGATGTCCCAGCTCGTCGACCTTCTGCAATATCCGATCGCACCTGTACGCGAAGCCGTGAAATACGCCAGCTCGCAAGGGTTCCTGACGACGGTGCCCAAGCGCGGTCTTCAGGTGATGGAAGCAAGCGCAGACAATATCCGCGAATGTCTCGATGAACGGCTGGTGCTGGATCAGGAAGGCGCGCGGCGGCGTATTTCACAGGGTAATCTGGACGGCCTGGAGGCCTTGCGTCACCGGCACGAGGTCATGCGGGACGCGGCAAGGACCGGCGCTGCCGTCAGCCTGCCGCCCAAGGCCATCGAGGTGGATCTGTCGCTCCACACCTACCTTGGCGAAGGTCTTGGAAACTCGCTTCTGTCCGCGGCTTATGCAGCCAACCGTATCCGGATCGCCGTCATCCAGCATGCGCGGCCGTTTCTTGCCGACCGGATCGCCTCGGCGATGGAAGAGCATCTGGCGGTCATCGACGCGCTCGAAGCGCGCAATGCAGCAGAGGCGGTGCAGGCGCTGAAATATCACTGCGAGCAGACGCTGCGCTGGTGGGGCGTTCCCTGACGAAGCCTGCCTGCCGCGGCGGCTCGGGGATCAGGTTTTCAGGCGTTCGGCCAGCCAGGCCAGGCCTGTGTCCGGAATGCCCATTTCCTGAAGGTGGGCTGCGGTGTTTATGACGTAGTCAGGATTGGCGCCCGACTTGCCAACAGCACCCCTCACGATCTCAAGCTGTTCTTCCAGCGGCAGCGCCCCTGCATATTGGGCGTGGCTGTGGTCGACCATGTAGACAAGCGCTTCGACCGTCTCGCCACTGTCGAGTTCGACGTGATGATGGTGTTCCTTGTAGACCATCGTCGTCTGTTCGCGGGCGCGCAGATACTCCAGCACCTGCGGCCAGATGTCCCTGGAGACCTGATAGGCGATGCCCCGGCAGGCGCCGCCGTTGTCCAGACCGAACACGAGTCCGGGGCGCTGCTGGGTGCCCCGGTGCACCCAGGAATAGACGCAAAGTGAGCGATGCGCACCGCGCAGCAGAGCCGGTTCGGCGCGCTGGTGATCAAATCCCGGGTTCCACATCAAAGAACCATAGCCAAAGACCCAAAAATCGCTCATATCGACCTGTCTTGTTTTACCGCAGCTGCGGAGATAGCAAGCTGCACCGGCCGTTTCAATGGCACTCCGGCAGTCGTCTGTCTTGAAGATGGCCGTTGGTGGTAGTGTGGCCGGCCCGGAAACCGACAGAACCAGAAGAGAGTGTCTCCCAGTGTCCGATACCAAGACCAAGCCACCGAAACCCTCCAGACGCGGATATATTCTGTTGGTCGGAGCCATCGTTCTGGTGATCGCGGGCTGGTCGGCTGCCTGGTTTTACGGGCAATCCGTCCTGCGCGAGCAGCTCGACCTGCAGATCGCCCGCATGGCGGACCAGGGCCTCGATGTGAGTTGTGCGGATCTGGCCATCGCCGGTTATCCGTTCCGGTACGAAGTTTCCTGCGCGGACATGCGCTCGGCCGACCGCTGGGGAACCGCCGCGTCTCTTGGCGGGCTCAATGCGGTCGCTCTGATCTACAATCCCTGGCACGTGATTTTCGAGGCGAAGTCTCCCGCCGCCATGTCGGTGCCGGTGAACGGCCTGGAAGGCGGGCTGACCTGGCAGACGGCCCGTGCCAGTGTGAAGTTCGGCGAGAACACAATCGGGTCGTTTGACGCGGTGATCGACAAGCCGGAAGCCGCGGTCGATACCGCCCTCGCCCGGGGCCTGTTTGCGGCCGAGAAATCCGAAGTCCATCTGCGCAAGCAGCCCGAAACCACAGCAACGCTGGAAAGCTTTGTCACGGTGCAGGATCTCAGCCTCAAGTCTTTGCCGGAGCTGCAGCAGACGATTTCCCTACGTTTCCATACCCGCATCGAGGGCGGCACGACCCTGCTCGCCGGGGCCGACCTATTCTCGCTTGTGCAGGCGCAAGGCGGCGAATTGCCGGTGGAGCTGGTGCTGGCTGAAGCAACGCTTGGAACCGGCAAGGCTTCGGCAGGCGGCAATCTGGTCATCGCGGGCGACGGCACCTTGAGCGGGGCCCTGGAGCTGAGCCTCGGCAATCCGGACGCGCTTCTGGACAGCGTGAAGCCCCTTTTCCCGCCCGACGACCAGACGTTTTCACTGCTGCAGAATGTGGTGAAGAGCCTTGAGCCCGCCGCAAAGGAAATCGACGGTGTAAGAACCATCGCCCTGCCGGTCTCGATCGACCGTGGCGTCGTTCGCATCGGTTTTCTGCCGCTTGGCCAGATCCCGCCGCTGTTTCCAGCAGGATCCTGAACACTTGAAAGCCTCAGCCCGCGCTCCGTCACTGGTTTGCGGGCTGAAGCCTTTCTGAAGGGAGGCCCGCTCAGTCGCCGGCGATGCGGTCGATCGGGATCAGGTAGCTCTTGCGATGGTCGGGTTCGGCGATCTTCTCATAGAGCGCAACCGCCGGGGTGTTCTTGCCCGGCACGAGCCAGCGCAAATGCAGCCATCCGCGGCTCTGGCCCTCGGTGACCAGCGTTTCGATCATCTTGCGGCCGGTGCCCTTGTTGCGGTGGTCCGGATGAACGTAGATGTCGTCCATCTGGCCGATCCTGAGGCCGGTGATCAGTTCCGGCAGGTCGAAGAAGACCGCGAAACCGACCAGCTTGTCGCCTTCGAAAGCGCCCAGAACCTCGGCGGTCTTGTCGGCCAGAATACGTTCGGCGTAATAGGCGTCCGGACGGCGCGGTGCCCCGCGCTTCAAGGCCTGCGCGTTTTCCGCGATAAGCGGCGCAAGCTGATGGGCATCATCCAGCCGAAGGGCCCTGATTTGCGTTGTCGTCATGATTTCCCCGGAAAGCAAATCGTTTGAGTGTGACTTTGCCCCACCATGTCCTGAAACGGGCACCCTGATCAAGGACTTCGATGAATTAAAGCCTGCGGCATCTATCCCGGCGGACAACCCGGGCAATACCCCGCGTGCGCAGGCTTTCGCTTTCCGCGATTTCGTGCCATGAGCGATGGACGGGAAATGGCGGGAAATTGAAATGGCAGACAGTCAAAGGTTGAAGGCGACGCTGATCGGGCTTACGGCTGTGCTGATGTGGGCGACCCTTGGCCTGTTCGGCGCCGGTTCCGGCAAGGTCCCGCCCTTTCTGCTCAACACGCTGTGTTTCGGCTTTTCCGGGATCATGGCGCTGGTCTGGCTGGTGCTTACCGGCAAGACCCGGCTGCTCCGGCAACCTCTTGGCGTCTGGGCTTTCGGGACCTTCGGCCTGTTCGGCTTCCACTTTTTCTACTTTACCGCCATTCGCAATGCGCCGCCTGTTGAAGCCAATCTCATCAATTACACCTGGCCGCTGCTAATTGTGCTGTTTTCCGCACTTTTGCCCGGCGAACAGTTACGGCTGCACCATGTCATCGGCGCCGTTCTTGGTCTCGCCGGTGCAGTGCTTCTGATCACCGGTGGGGAAGGTGTCGGCTTTTCCTCCGGCTCCATGCTCGGCTATGGGGCGGCCGTGGCTTCATGCCTGTTCTGGTCCAGCTACTCCGTGCTGTCGCGCAGACTGGGCGCGGTTCCAACGGAAGCCGTTGCAGGGTTCTGTCTGATGACCGCGATCCTGTCGGGCGTCTGCCATCTGGCGCTGGAGGAAACGATCCTGCCTGCCTCGTCGCTGGAATGGGCATCGGTGCTGGCTTTGGCCGCATTCCCGGTCGGGCTTGCGTTCTTCACCTGGGACATTGGCGTCAAGCGCGGCGATATCCAGGTGCTGGGGGCGGCGGCCTATTCGGCACCGCTTCTGTCCACCCTCTTGCTGATTGCCTTCGGCTTCGGGGCGTTGACGCCTTCGGTCGGCATTGCCTGTCTGGCGATTACGCTGGGGGCGGTGATTGCTGCAAAGGACATGCTCTTCAAACGCCGGCAAAAAGCACCGGCGCGCGCGCCAGCGGATGAACTGTCGTGACCGCCGGGGGTTGGGGCTGCGTTAATCGCCAGTCCGGCGCTCAAACACTGCCTTTCCCCCTTCGGCGAATTCCCCTCCTTGCTGCGATCCACTAAGTTAACCGGAAATCCGTTTTCTCAGTTCGCAGGATCTACCCATGACAGCACAGCCAAGACCCCGCCGTTCCGCTCTCTATATGCCCGGCTCCAACGCCCGCGCACTGGAAAAGGCGGCGACGCTGGATGTGGACTGCCTTCTGCTCGACCTGGAAGACGCGGTCGCCCCTGATGCCAAGGAAATGGCGCGAACGCAGATCGTCGAAGCCGTTTCAGCACGCCCCTATGGCAAGCGCGAGGTGGTGATCCGCATCAACGGGCTGGAGACGCCCTGGGGTGAGGACGATCTGGCTGCAGCGGTGAAGGCCAGTCCGGATGCCATTCTGGTGCCCAAGGTCAACAGCCCGGCCGACCTGCAGATGGTTGCGCACAAGCTGTCTCTTCTGGGAGCGTCACCGGATCTGAAGCTCTGGGCGATGATGGAAACGCCGCTTGCCATGCTGAATGCCGGCGCCATCGGCGCCTGCGGACTGGATCCGGCCGTGAGGCTGTCCTGTTTCGTGATGGGCACCAACGATCTGGCCAAGGAAACAAGAGCCCGCCTGTCGCCCGGCCGCGCCGCCATGACGCCCTGGCTGATGACGTGTGTTGCCGCCGCGCGCGCGGGAGGCATCGATATTCTGGATGGGGTCTACAATGCGTTCCAGGACGAGGAAGGCTTTGCAGCCGAATGTGCCCAGGGTGTCGACATGGGCATGGATGGCAAGACACTGATCCACCCGAAGCAGATCGCCCCCTGCCACGCCGCTTTCAGCCCGTCGGAAGAGGAAGTCGCCTGGGCGCGCAAGATCAACGCTTTGTTCGATGAGCCGGAAAATGTAGGCAAGGGTGCAATCCAGGTGGACGGCAAGATGGTTGAAAGGCTACATGCGGACATGGGCAAGCGGGTGATCGCCATCGCCGACGCCATAGCGGCCCGGACCTGATACACAAGAGACCTTTCATGAAACTCTACCGCTTCATCACCGGCATCGACGACAGCGAATTCTGCCATCGGGTTACCCAGGCTCTCAACAAGGGCTGGCAGCTTTCCGGTTCTCCGTCGCTCACCTACGACGCGACACGCGGCGCGACCATTTGCGGCCAGGCCGTGACCAAGGAAGTCGATGGCGTCGAATACTCGCGTGACATAAAACTCGGCGATTATTGATTTTCGCCCGCACTGATTGCAGCGCCGCCAGGTAAAGTTTCGTCAAAGGACTTTTCCTGTCGGCGTCAGGCCTGCGGGGCTGTTTGTAGCCTTGCCGAAACCCCGTCCTGCAGCAGATCCTCAACGAACCATGCCGCGAACTGGTGACGGCTCGAAACGCCGGCCTTTGCGTAAATTCTGGTCAACTGAGCTCGCACTGTTCCTTGCGCGGCGCCGCGAAGCTGGGCGATCTCCGAAAGATCCAGGCCTTTCAAGGCCAGGAGACCGACATCGCTCTCGGCTGGGGTGAGGCCCCATTCCGTAAACTGCGTGTCGATGATCCGGGCTAGATCACCCCGGGCCGCACCAAGGGCACGCTCCTGGTGACGCAGTCTTTCCAGGGTCAGCCGCAATTGCCATCCGGCCAGAAAAATGCCGACGATCAGGACAAAGGCGACGAAGAATTCGAAAACGGAATGCGGGCTGCCCAGGTCGGTCACAAGGTCGGTAAAGGCATCGCCGACAAAGAAGATCGCGGCGACGGATTGCAACAGCATGAATGCGGCAAGGGCGATTGTCTCACGCCGTCCCTGCCGCAGGTTGATCCCTGAAAATGTCATTTTTCCCTGTTCCGGCCAACCAGCATGGGCCGAACCAGATTACGCTTCATCACACGACTTTCAACTGCGACACCTGCGACATGGATCAGGGCCAGCACCAGCATCAGGTTGGCGGCGATCTCGTGAACTTCCTCCGCGGCTTCACCCAGGGCCGATTTCTCTTCGCCTTCGTCGTCGTCGTCCTTGACGAGCACCGACCAGTCTCCGGCGGCAACCGCCGCCTTTTCCTCGGCAATCGTGATGGGGCTCTTGGCACCGGTCATGTAAAGGCCGGTTCCGGTTACCACGACAAGGCAGGCCCAGAGCGCATAGACCATGATCGCTCCGGCAGGATTATGGGAGCGATAGTGGCGCGGCTTGCCGCGAACCAGGTCGATGAGGTGAGACACCGCAGCTCGCGGGTCGGGCAGAAAGGAGGAGAACCTGGCTTCGGCAGGCCCGAGAAATCCCCATACGAAGCGGAGCGCCAGCAATCCCAGAACGCCCCAGCCTATCCAGATGTGGATGGTGCCGCCGCCCTTGTTGATGAGGCCGTTGGCGATGACTGCGGCTGCGATCAGCCAATGGCTGATGCGCACCAGCGGATCCCACAGATCGGGGGGGCTTTGCGCCCCCTCGGTCGATTGCGGGCTGTTTTGGGCACCCATGATCAGTCTTCGTTTTTAACGTTGGTGACTTTGCCGGACTTCGGGTCGATATAGATTTCCCAAAGCTTGTTTTCGGCATCGGTGCATTTCGCTTCGATCTTGCCGTCCTCGGCCTCGAATTCCTTGACGGTGCAACCGGCCTTGGCGAGAGCCGCAGTCGCTTCTTCCGGATTGGTGCCAACCATGTCGCCAACGGCAGGCATCGCCTGGGCAGCGACCGGAGCAAGGCAGAGGCAGAGTACGGCGAGAGATTTCTTCAGCATGGTATTGTCCTTCATCAGGTGGTTGCGACCGTTGGCGGTCTTGCTCCTGAATGGCCGCAAACCGCGCTGCGGTCGATTGACGGACTGCTGACACGAGGCACCGTAAGCAGATGCTTACGCGTGGATCTGAGGGATTTCCGGGACCTTCCGAGCTTTTGGCTTCGGACTGCGGAAGCGCGAGTAAAGCCAATCAAACGACGCGTTCCTACGGTCACAGAAGCCAAGCCGACGTGATTTGATTCCGTAGAGTGTCTGGAGCGAAGTGCCAGGTGACACATACCACGATAGCGTGGCGCTCTGGAATGCGAGCGCCACGTTCTCAGGCCCAGTGTGGGCAACTCCAATCCCCAGCAGCAAGACTGGCAGGAAGAAACCGCCCGGAATGCGTTTTGCGGCTGACTAAGCTGTCACGAGATCCTTCAGGACGTCGGCCGCGAGCTGGAAGGATTTCACGCGGGCGCCGTGATCGTGGATCATGCCGGTGATCATCAGTTCGTCAGGTTCGTAACGGGTGATGATTGCCGACAGCTGGTCTCGGATCGTCGCCGGAGATCCCGTTGCCGAGCAGGACAGGGCGTGTTCGACCTGCGCCAGAACAGGTGCCGGGATTTCGGCGCTGATATCTTTCACCGGCAAGGGCAATTTGCCCGGGCTGCCCATGCGCAGGCGGGCGAAGGCGAGCAGCTGGGACGAACGGTGGTAATCGGCCTCTTCATCTGTGTCGGCGGCAAACACGCCGGCTGCCACCATCACATGCGGTCTGGCAAGTTGCGGTGACGGCTGGAAGGTTGCCCGGTAGATCTCCAGAGCTTCTTCCAGCATGTCCGGTGCAAAATGAGAGGCAAAGGCATAGGGCAACCCGAAGGCCGCCGCGAGTTGCGCGCCATAAAGGCTCGAGCCGAGGATCCAGATCGGAACCTGCGTGCCCTCACCCGGGATCGCGCGAACCCTGCTTGTTTCGGATGCTGGCCGGAAATAGCCCATAAGCTCCTGCACATCCTGGGGAAAGCTGTCCTCGCCAGCCATGTGGCGGCGGAGCGCCCTTGCTGTCGCCATGTCCGTTCCCGGAGCGCGGCCCAGCCCAAGATCGATCCGCTCCGGAAAGAGCGTTGCCAGCGTGCCGAACTGTTCCGCGATGATCAGCGGCGAGTGGTTGGGCAGCATGATGCCACCCGCGCCGACACGCATGGTGGAGGTCGCCGCTGCCACCTGTCCGATGACAAGCGATGTTGCCGCACTGGCAATGCCCGGCATGTTGTGGTGTTCGGCCAGCCAATAGCGATGGTAGCCTGCGTTTTCTGCGGCCCGCGCCAGATCGACGGTATTCGCCAGAGCTTCGGCGGCTGTCTGGCCTTCCGGGACAGGGGAAAGATCGAGAAGGGAAAAATGCTGCATGGATATCTCCGTTGGAGCTCCATGTAGGATCTGAAAACTCTCCCGCCAAGGTCAAGTTTTGTCGGCTCCCCTCTTCAGGGCAGTCATTCCAGGCGTTCAACCGCTTTGCGACCGGACAGAGAGGATCTAGCCGGCGAACATTGTCTCGAACACACGGTCGTAGATCTGATGAACGGCGGCGCTCTCTTCGGAGCCTTGCCGGGCAAGGTTGCCAAGGCCGGGTGCGGCGTTGACCTCCAGAACGATGGCGTCCGCCTCAGCGCCGGCAGCGTCCGGCAGGATCAGGTCGACGGCGGCATAACGCAGGGCAAGCGCCTGCGCGGCTTTGCGGGCAAGGGCTGCAAGTTCCGGACCCAGGGAGCCGGTCACAATTCTGGCTGTACCACCCGCGGACAGATTGACGACCGGCAGGAGCGTGACTGTCTGCCCTGGCGCGGGGATCGCTTCCAGCGTCAGACCCTGCTGCGAGAGTTCGACGTTGAGACGGGGATCGACCGCCTCAAGACGCACATCAGCGCCGATCAACTCTGCAATGCTGCGAAGGCCATCGCCGGTGATCTGTGGCGGGCGCCGTTCAATGGCGCACAGCACTTCGCCGTCCAGCACGACAATTCTCAGTTCCTGTCCGCGAATTTCCGGCTGCACCAGAAGCTGGTCATTGCGCTCGGCAAGGGCGCTGAGGGCATCTTGAAACGCGTGAAGGGTGTTTACCCGCAGAACGTCCCGCCCTTCCCGGCCGCAGTTGGGTTTGACGAAAAGTGGAAACCCGTGCTGCTCGGCGAAATCGAGAAGATCTCGCGGCAGTTGGCAGTCCTTGCGGATGTCCCGCGCAAAAACCAGGCGTCCATCCGGCACCGCAAGGCCTGCCGCCTTCAGAAAGGCTGCGGCATAGGCTTTGTCTGTGGCGATTTCCGCAGCGCCGAGCGTATTGAGGTCGAACCGGGTGCCCTTGAAGAACCAGCGCTTGCCGGACGGGCTTTCGACCATGCCGGCGTGGCCGTGGCTATCGCCGGCTGTCAGCCGGAATCCTTTGCGGGAGCAATAGGTTTCAAGCAGATCGAAGACGAGCGCACGCCGGCCGGCCGTTTCCGTCATGCTGGGCCAGCCGGGCTGTTAGTTGTTTTTCTGGCGGGCGTTGGCCAGATAATCGATCTTGAAAAGGTCTGGATTGGTCGGGCCGTTGGAGACGACGTTATAGACTGCAACCGACGTGTCGTAGCCTTGCTGATCGGTGACCGTCCACTGCTTCAGGGCGTAGTCCTTGGCATCGAAGATCAGCGTCAGCGTGCCGGAGTTGAACTTGGTCTTGTCCAGGATCGTGACAGTGATCAGGTCTTCTTCCACCAGAACGTTGGTGACGTTGGTGTCCTTCTGCAGGTCGATGTCGTCGGACAGCAGGAAGCGCAGGGGCGTCTGGCCAAGCGGCCAGATATCCTGGGTGTTCAGCTTGCGATCACGCACCGACACCGATTTGCCGTCGGCCACGATGTCGAGCACCGAAGGTTTGTTGTAGTAGAAACGCACCTTGCCCGGACGGGCCATGTAGAACTTGCCGTCGGACTGGTTGCCGTCAGGACCGAACTGGATGAAGTCGCCATGCATGGTCTTCACCGAGTTGAAATAGGCGTTCAAGTCCGTAAGGGTTTTTTGTTCCTGCTCGGTCAGCGCCGCAGCGGGCAGCAGTGCCGACAGGGACAGTGCCGCGGCCAGGCCGGCTGCCAGCAGAGGCTTGATCAAGCGGGAAGCGAAGCGTTTCAGCATGATGCAATGTCCTAAATCGTTCTCTCTGTGACACGTTTCCCCCTAGCTAGGGAGCGTGTGTGGCAAAGCTTTGGCAGTCTACCATCAAAAATCTTCTTCCACGCCGTTCTGAACGAGAATCTCGCGTTTCCCGGCGTGGTTGGCCGCGCTGATCAGACCTTCGTTTTCCATGCGCTCGATCAGCGAAGCGGCGCGGTTGTAGCCGATGGAGAGGCGCCGCTGCACGTAGGAGGTCGATGCCTTCTTGTCGCGCAGCACGATGGCAACCGCCTTGTCGTAAAGGTCGTTGCCCTCGTCGCCGCCGGCAAGACCGCCGCCGTCGTAGGGGCTTTCGCCCTCGTCTTCTTCCTCGGTCACGGCTTCCAGATACTGCGGCGTGCCCTGAACCTTCAGATGCTTGACGATATCCTCGACCTCGTCATCGGCAACGAACGGCCCGTGCACACGCTGAATGCGTCCGCCACCGGCCATGTAGAGCATGTCGCCCATGCCCAGAAGCTGCTCGGCCCCCATTTCGCCCAGGATGGTGCGACTGTCGATCTTCGACGTGACCTGGAAGGAGATACGGGTCGGGAAGTTGGCCTTGATCGTACCGGTGATGACGTCCACCGACGGGCGCTGCGTTGCCATGATCAGGTGGATGCCGGCGGCACGGGCCATCTGTGCCAGACGCTGGATGGCGCCTTCGATGTCCTTGCCGGCCACCATCATCAGGTCGGCCATTTCGTCGACGATGACGACGATATATGGCATCGCCTCAAGCGGCAGTTCCTCGTCCTCGTAGATCGGCTGGCCTGTGTCGCGGTCGAAACCGGTCTGGACGGTGCGGGTGAACGACTCGTTCTTTTCCAGCGCCTGCTTGATGCGGGTGTTGTATCCGTCGATGTTGCGGACGCCCATCTTGGACATCTTCTTGTAGCGGTCCTCCATCTCGCGGACGGTCCACTTCAAGGCGACGACGGCTTTTTTCGGATCGGTCACGACCGGTGTCAGCAGATGTGGAATGCCGTCGTAGATGGACAGTTCCAGCATCTTCGGGTCGATCATGATCATCTTGCACTGTTCCGGCGTCAGCCGGTAGAGCAGCGACAGGATCATGGTGTTGATCGAGACCGACTTGCCCGAGCCGGTGGTCCCGGCGACCAGCAGGTGAGGCATGCGCGCCAGATCCGCGACGACGCTTTCGCCGTTGATGGTCTTGCCGAGGGCGAGCGCCAGCTTGGCCTTGGACTTTTCGAAGTCCTGCGCGGCCAGCAGTTCGCGCAGATACACCGTCTCACGACGCGCGTTCGGCAGTTCGATACCGATGGCGTTCTTGCCCGGGATCACCGCCACGCGAGCGGAAATCGCGCTCATGGAGCGGGCAATGTCGTCGGCAAGGCCGATGACGCGGGACGACTTGATGCCAGGCGCGGGCTCCAGTTCGTAAAGGGTCACGACCGGGCCGGGGCGCACTTCGATGATTTCGCCGCGAACGCCGAAGTCTTCCAGCACGCCTTCCAGAATGCGGGCATTCTGTTCCAGCGCATCGGCGGATAGGCCCGGCACCTTGCCGGCCACCTTCGGTTCGGCCAGAAGCCGCAGCGGAGGCAGTTCGTATTCTTCTGGTGCGCCGAGGAACGACGGCTGCGCCTCCGCGATAGCCCGCTTGCTCTGCTTTGGACGCGGAGCCGGGGGAATGACACGGCCGTTCGATGCGGTCTGAGCTGATGCCTGCGACGCGGAGTCCGGTGCGGCTATGCCGACCGGTACGGCCGGGCGCCCAGTTACAGGGCCCTTGTCGATCATCAGGTCGTCCGGCGCGAAGGTGTCACCTTCCTCGTCGTAGTACTCTTCCGCATAGGGCTCTTCGGCGTCATCCGCATGACGACCGCGCTGGTAGAAGTCGTCCAGGCCGTCGTCGTCTTCCCGGATCAGACGTCCTGCGAGCGCCTTGCGGAAGGCCTTCAGACGGCTGCCCTGGCGGGTGTCCTCCGGCTCGTAGTCGTCGTCGTCCTCACCTTCGTCCTCGTTCCAGTATTCTTCTTCCTCCGGAGCCTGGCTGCGCTTCAGGCCGGTCAGGCGGCGCAGTTGCGCTGCGGCCAGAAGGCCGAAATGCTCCATCTGGCCGACGAAGGCGCTGAAGAAGATGCCGAGGCGGGATTCGCCGTCTTCGTCATCGAAGTCGAGCTCCTGCTCTGCGGCCTTGCCATGGCCAACCGGACCCGCGACGGGTTCGATCCGTTCGGACGGCGCACCGACCTTGCCCAGCCAACCGGCGGCTGCCAGCAGACACAGGACGGCGGGCACACCAAGTCCGAGCGCGCCGACAATCGTCGCGGCGCCGCTGGTCATGTTGTCCGTGACGAGCGCCGGCAAGTGGTGAACGGTGTCGCCGAAGAAGCCGCCGAGACCGGTCGGCAGCGGCCAGCTTTCAGGAACCGGCAGGGAGGCCAGGGCACCTGCGGCAAGGCTCGTTCCGAGCAGCCAGAAGACCAGGCGCTTGCGGCCGATGCCAAGCACATGACCGGTCAGAAGCCTCCAGCCCCACAGAACCAGCGGGACCAGGAACACGGCGGTTGCCAGACCGATGGTCTGCATCAGAATGTCGGCAAGAATTGCGCCGGGCGTTCCGAGCGCGTTGCGTACCTGGCCGCCGGTGGCGTGGTTGAGGCTAGGGTCGCTGACGGACCATGTCGCAAGGCTTGCAGCGAGCATGGCGGCAACAGCAATGATGCCAAGGCCGGCGGCCCCGACGAGGTTGCGCCGAATGAACCGCTTCAGCGGGCTTTCGGTGTCCAGAAGGTCAACCGAAGATCTGCGGCCGTTGCCGCGAATTGCGCTGGCCCGCCTCATGCCTTGTCCCCCATCCATTTCGCCAGGCGCTCCAGAGCAATCTCGGTCTGCTCCAGCGGCGCCGTCAGGCTGATGCGAATATAGTTTCGCCCCGGATTGCTGCCGTCCTGCTGGTCCGTGGCAAGATAGCTGCCTGGCAGAACCTTGAGCCCGATTTCCGTCCACAGGGCCTTGGTGATCGAGACGGCATCCCCCCAACGGCTGATATCCAGCCACAGGAAGAACCCGGCATCAGGCGTGACCGGCCCGAGGATCGGGCCCAGATGCCGTTCGGCAGCTTCGAATTTTTCGTTGTAGAGCCTGCGGTTTTCAATGACGTGGGATTCGTCCTGATAGGCCCTCACGGCGACCGCCTGTGCCGGTAGCGGCACTTGTGGCGCGGCAAGGCCGCGGAACTTCGCCCATTTTTTCAAGAACTCCGGATCGCCCGCGGCAAAGCCGCAACGCAGGCCGGCCAGGTTGGAGCGCTTGGACAGGGAGTTGAGGACGATGATGTTGGCGAAGCCTCCCCCCTGTTCCTCGTTCAGATCCCGTGCCGCTTCGAGAATGCCCACAGGCGGCGTCTCACGGTAGATTTCCGAATAGCACTCGTCGGCAAAAATAAAGAAACGGTGCTTGCGGGCGAGACCGATCAGGCGCTGCCAATAAGCTGTATCGGCGACAAAGCCTTCCGGATTGGTGGGAGACGCCACGTAGAAGGCGACGGTTTTTTCCAGCAGTTCCGCATCGAGACTGTCGAGATCAGGCAAAAAGTTGTTGCCCGCAACCGCGTCGAGCAGCACGGCTTCCGCATCGGCCACATGGGCCGCAGCGGCATAGGTCTGGTAGAATGGGTTGGGCAGAATCACCACGGGGTGATCCAGGCCCTTGTTCAGCTGGTCGCGGGCGGCGATGGCACCGAAGGACAGGCCTTCGCGGGACCCGTTCAGCGGCAATACGCCGTGATCGGCGTCGATCAAGCCACCGAGGTTGTAGCGGCGGTCCAGCCAGGATGCGATGGCGGCACGAAACTCCGGCGAACCGTCAATCGGCGGGTACCGGCGGAAACCCGCCATGTTTTCCGCCAGAACTTCGGCCGTAAAGTCTGGAATCGCATGTTGCGGCTCGCCAATCGTCATAATGATCGGGTCGAGCCCCGGCATCTCGCCGCTCAGAAGTTCGGCAAGGCGTTGAAACGGATTGGAGCTCGGCAGGGACACACCGCGCTGATAGGCTTTTTTGCTGGCAAGCATGAATAATCCGGCACTCGTTACGCATAACTTTGCACAGACCCTATAGCCGGTGTGGTAAATCCCTTATTAACCAAGCAGGGCAGGGGCTACGAATTGCAGCCATTGCCGCCTGATAATCCGCCGGCAAGCACCAAGGCGCATCATCGGTTGCCTTCGGGAGAATGGCACGCCTTCGCGTTTGCCTCATGGCTTTTGCCCGGAAGTCCTTGATCGCCAACGAAGACCCTGTAGAAATTGAAAGCAGCGGAACGACCGGTGGAAACGAAGTTCGTCCGGCTTTTCAACAGGGCTCACCCGAGCAGGTTCTACGATGGCGAAAACAGAAAAAGATCCCGTGACCGTTGTTTGCTTCGGTGATTCACTCACCTGGGGTTTCAATCCGGTCGACAAGTCCCGCTATGGCCACGATGTGCGCTGGACCCGGCTTTTGCAGAAAGAGCTGGGCGACGGGTTCTATGTGGCCGAAGAGGGCGTCAACGGTCGAACGACCGTCTTCGAGGATCCGGTCAAGGGTGACAAGAACGGCCTTGCGCATCTGGCGACCGTTCGCAAGACCCATATGCCCATCGACATTCTGATCATCATGCTCGGCACCAACGACCTTCAGGCGCGCTTTGCAATGAACGCCGAAACAATCGCGATTGCCATGGGACGCTTGCTGGATTTTGCCCGCAGACCGACCGATGATGTCGAAGGCCGGGCGCCGAAAGTGCTGTTGATGGCACCGCCGCCACTGGCGCCTCTGGCCGGCACGCCTTACGCGGCACAATTCAGCGACCAGAGTGTTGCCGAATCTCATCGTCTGGCAGACTGTTACCGGGAGAAAGCAGCCGAATATGGCGCGGCGTTTTTCGACACGGGAACGGTCATTTCGGCCAGTCCGATCGATGCCGTTCATTTCGAGGCAGAGCCGCAAGCCGATCTCGCCAAGGCGGTGGCATCGGAAGTGCGGAAACTGGCAGACTGAATTTGCAGACCTGATTGCCTGCCGCCGTTAGAGGTGTCTGCGACAGGCGGAGCGGCTCAATATTCTCTCAGAAATCCGACGTCAGTCCCTTGATCTCCCAATCGTCGTAGCGGGTGGGTTCCAGCCCGCCGCGCCCGTTGACCTCTTCAGGTAAGTTCTGCTGTCTGGCGTCGATTTCCTTGCGCCGTTCTTCGGCTTCCAGCAGGGCGCGCTGGGCCGCCGGCGGCAGGTCCTCGAACTTCCGCTTCGGAGCTTCCTCGACATCGGTCTTCAGGGAAGGCGCGTCGCTCTGGCTGTAGCGGCTCGTCGGGTTGTCCGGTGTTTCTGTCATGGCTCTTCGTGGTTCGGTTTTGCGGTCTTGTCCAGCGTATATAGGGTAATCTTGCCAAGGATGGCAGCACTCCCCATCTGTTGAACGGATAGAAAGGCCAAAACGCGCCTTTCTGCAAGCAGTCGAAAACAGGACAGAAACGGAAACAAGCGGCGATGAACTATATTCGCACGGCAATGCTTCTGGCGGCGATGACCGCCTTGTTCATGGGGATCGGTTTCATGATCGGCGGTCAGTCGGGCATGATGATCGCGCTGGTCATCGCGGCTGCCATGAACCTGTTCAGTTATTGGAATGCGGACAAGATGGTCCTGCGCATGCATCATGCCCGGGAGGTGGACGAGCGCGAAGCGCCGGAATTCTTCCGCATGATCCAGCGGTTGGCACAGAATGCCGAACTGCCCATGCCCAAGGTCTATATCATCGACAATCCGCAGCCGAACGCCTTTGCGACCGGCCGCAACCCGCAAAATGCCGCCGTTGCCGCAACGACCGGCCTGATCGACATGCTGACGCCCGAGGAAATTGCAGGCGTGATGGCCCATGAGCTGGCCCACGTGAAGAACCACGACACGTTGATCATGACGATCACAGCGACGATTGCCGGTGCGATCTCCATGCTGGCCAATTTTGCCTTCTTCTTCGGCGGCAACCGCAACAATCCGCTCGGTGTCGTCGGGGTTATCCTGATGATGGTGGTGGCACCGCTGGCGGCGATGATCGTGCAGATGGCGATTTCCCGGACGCGTGAATATGCGGCCGACCGGATGGGCGCGCAGATCTGCGGCGAGCCCATGTGGCTGGCGTCCGCTCTGTCGAAAATCTCACGTGGTGTCGAACACATCCACAACCCGGATGCGGAAGCCAATCCGGCGACGGCTCACATGTTCATCATGAACCCGCTGTCCGGTGAACGCATGGACAACCTGTTCTCGACCCACCCGAACACGCAGAACCGGATCGACGAATTGCGCAAGCTGGCCGACGCGGGTCTGGGCACCGGCGGCAGAAGCGGTCCCATGTCCTTTACCCGCCAGGCTCCGCAGCAGGCCGGCCCCTGGGGCAGCTCCGGTTCGACCGGCCCGTCCAGCGCTCCGCGCCGCCCGAAAGGGCCATGGGGATAGGTTGCTGTCCCCCGGAAGCTCCGACCCCAAGGCAAAAACAACTTTGCCGTAAGACCACCGGCCTCTAATATGACCAGATGCGCCGCGACCGGCAGACCGGTCTGCGGCGCTTGATTTTGATACCGGCCGTAACAGATGGGCCGGCCGCGTGAATGGATTGACCCTTGACCAAACGGCCGAACAACAAACAGAAGCCTTCCGGCAAACCGGCAACGGAACAGGCCGAGAAGCCGGGGTTCGCCGCGCGCAAGGTGGCTGCCGATATTCTTGGCAACGTCGTCCACAAGAAACGGCCTCTCGATGGCGAACTGGACACCGCTTCCGGTCATTCCGGGTTCCGCGCGCTGGCCGCAAACGATCGGTCGCTGGTGCGCGCGATCATCGGTGCAGCCTTGCGCCACCGGGGAGAAATCGCGGAAATTCTGGACCGTTTGCTCGACCGGCCGATCCCGGAAAAGACCGGCCGCGTTCTGGATATCCTGCATGTGGCCATTGCCCAGATGCTGTTTCTCGACATTCCGGACCGTGCCGCCGTTTCGCTGGCCGTCGACCATGCCGGCCTCGACCGCCGCGCCCGGCCCTACAAGGGTCTGGTCAATGGCGTGCTGCGCCGGCTCGGGCGCGAGCGGGACGAGGTCGCCGCCGATCTGGACGCTGCCGTTCTGAACACGCCCGACTGGCTGATGGAAAGCTGGCAGGCAGCCTATGGAGCGGAGACAGCGCGCGAGATCGCACGGGCTCATGAAAATGAAGCCGCGCTCGATCTGTCGGTAAAGACGGATCCAGAAGCATGGGCCCAGAAGCTGGACGGCCAGATCGTGGGGGCAGGCAGCATCCGGCTCCTGCGCAAGGGCGCTGTCGATGCGCTGGAAGGCTATGGCGACGGGCAGTGGTGGGTCCAGGACGCCGCCGCAGCGCTTCCCGCCCGTCTCCTGGGCGACGTGAAAGGTCTGCGTGTTGCCGATCTTTGCGCTGCACCGGGCGGCAAGACCGCCCAACTGGCGGCCACAGGTGCCTCTGTCACCGCGGTTGATATTTCAAAGGCGCGCCTGAAACGCCTTGAAGAGAATATGACCCGACTCGGCCTGAGTGTCGAAACGGTTGCGGCGGACCTTCGGGCCTTCGAGCCGGAGGAGCCTTTCGACGCAATCTTGCTGGATGCGCCCTGCAGCGCCACGGGGACGATCCGCCGGCACCCCGATGTGCCGTGGATCAAGAAGCCGTATGACATTGAGAAATTGACGGAAATCCAGAGCGAGCTGCTGGACCGGGTGGCCGGTTGGGTGAAGCCGGGCGGCTTGATTGTCTATTGCACGTGTTCGCTGGAAGCAGCCGAGGGTGAAGCCCAGGTATCTGCTTTCCTTGAGCGGCAGGCCGGAAAAATGGAACTGGTTGCCGTCGAGGCCGACGAGGTCGGCGGCCTTGCTGAATGTGTCACGAAAGAAGGCTATCTTCGCTGTCTGCCCTGCCACAGTGCCGCCGTGGAGCCTGTCAGCAAGGGTATGGACGGCTTTTTTGCCGCAAGACTCCGCCGGTTTTAACGCGGCATAAACTGTTCACTTGCAATGATTCTTTAAATGAAATGCTAACCTTAATGGTTCGTTTCCAGAAATAGATACCGGAGACTCCCCATAAACGCGCAAAAACCATCAGTTTTGGAGATGGTTTGGTGAATACTGCAAGCCTGAGTGAAAGAAGCCGCATCTGGCGGCTCGTGGCCCTGCATATTTGGCAACGCTCCTTGAAATGGATGCATGGCGGGCCGCTGTTCCGCATGCAGCCGTTTTCGGCTGTGCCTGCGCGCCTGCTTATAGCGCCGCAGGATTTGCGCACTGCTGACGCGACCAATGCCGCCGATATCTACGGCGGCCGCTTCCTGTTCTCCGGCCACCTGGTGGAAACGCAAGGTAGATCCCCTTTCGAGCTGAAGGCCGTTCATGAGGACTGGCAGCGCGAGTTGCACAGTTTCGGCTGGATGCGCGATCTGCGGGCAGCCGACAGTCAGATCTCCCGGCAGAATGCCCGGGCGCTGGTGGAAGACTGGATCAAGTTCTGCGGCCGTTGGCACGACATCGGCTGGGAAGCCTCTGTTGTCACGCGGCGCATACTGTCGTGGCTCGCGCATTCGCCCTTCATTCTTCAGGACGGCGATCATGAGTTCTACCGCAGTTTCGTGCGGTCTCTGGCCCGTCAGGTGCGCTATCTGCGCCAGACCATCAATGAAACGGAAGACGGCGTCGAGCGTCTGCATGCGGCGCTTGCCATGGCCTCCGCCTGCATCTCCATGGCCGGGCAGGGCCGTTTCGCGCGCCAGAGCATCCGGCGTCTGGATCAGGAGCTGACGCGCCAGATCCTGCCGGACGGCGGTCATATCTCGCGCAATCCGAAAGCGCTGATCGACATTCTGGCAGACCTGCTGCCGGTGCGACAGGCCTTCGTTGCCCAGGGGCTGGAAGTGCCGCAGGCGATGGTGCAGTCGGTAGACCGGATGATGCCGCTGTTGCGTTTCTTCCGCCATGGGGACGGGGCGCTGGCGCATTTCAACGGCATGGGGTCCACGCCGAGTGATCTGGTCGCGACCATTCTTGCCTATGACGATGCACGCGGCGCGCCGCCACAAAACGCGCCGCATTCGGGCTATCAGCGCTTGACGGGAGGCAACTCCGTCGTCCTGATCGACACCGGCCCTGCCCCCGCAGTGGGTGTTTCCGGCGATGCCCATGCGGGCTGTCTTTCGTTCGAGTTTTCCTCCGGCAGCAACCGGATCGTCGTCAATTGCGGTGTCTCGCCCAAGTCCAATCCGGCCTGGCGCCGGGTCAGCCGCTCGACACCCGCCCATTCGACCGCGGTAATCGAGGATACGTCCTCCTGCCGGTTCCTGTCCGACCGGCCTTTCGGGCATATTCTGGGCGCTCCCATCCTGTCCGGACCGGTCAGGGTGCCGGTGGAGCGGGAAGACGATGCCGCCGGCAGCCGGATCACCGCCTCCCATGACGGCTACGCGAGCGAATTCCATGTTCTGCACGAGCGGGACATCCGCCTGGCCGGTGACGGCACGGTGGTGGACGGCATCGATACGTTTTCGGCAATCGGTCCGGTGGACCGGGAAAACCGCTACGCAATCCGGTTTCACCTGCATCCGGGCCTGCGCAGCTCGCTTATCCGGGGCGGATCGGCGGTGCTGCTGGTCTGCCGGGATGGTGAAGCTTGGGAATTCGAAGCGCCGGGCACCGAAGTCATGCTGGAAGAGAGCATTTATCTGTCCGATGTCTACGGTCACCGCAAGAGCGAGCAGATCGTGATTGCCGGTGCGGTGCTGGAAGCGCCCTCGGTGGGGTGGCAGTTCCGCAAGACAGCGACGGCCAAGCTCAGCCGCCGTGGAACCAGCGATTTCGACGAGCTGGACGAGCTGCCGCTGGAAGAATAGAGACCTTCCGCTTTTGCTGAAGACGTGATAGGGCGACGGCAACTCCCGGACCGTCCCCAATTGCGAGGCAAATTCATGGCCATTGTGTCCAAAGCCGTACCCGTTCCCGAGCTGGTTTCCGTCAAGCGCGCGCTCTTGTCCGTCTTCGACAAGACCGGTCTTGTCGACTTTGCAAAAGCGCTGTCCGAGCGCGGTGTCGAGCTGGTCTCCACCGGCGGTTCCTACAAGGCGTTGAAGGAAGCCGGGCTTGCGGTTCTGGACATTTCCGAAGTTACCGGCTTTCCGGAAATCATGGACGGGCGTGTGAAGACGCTGCATCCGAAGGTGCATGGCGGTCTCTTGTCGATCCGCGACGATGCTGACCACCAGAAGGCAATGGACGAGCATGACATCGTCGGCATCGACCTCTTCTGCGGCAATCTCTATCCGTTCGAGGACGTTGTCGCTTCCGGTGCCGACTATGCCACCGGCATCGAAAACATCGACATCGGCGGGCCGGCGATGACCCGCGCAGCTGCCAAGAACCACGCCTATGTCACCGTCGTCACCGACCCGGCCGACTACGATGCGGTGATTTCCGAGCTTGATGCCAACGACGGCAAGGCCCCTCTGGCACTGCGCAAGAAACTGGCTCAAAAGGCCTTTGCCCGGACGGCCGCCTATGATGCCGCCGTTTCCAACTGGATGGCGGATCAACTGGACGAAGCTACGCCCGCCCACCGTGCGGTTGGCGGTTCGCTTGCCGAAGTCATGCGCTATGGCGAAAACCCTCATCAGACGGCCGGTTTCTACACCACCGGTGAGAAGCGCCCAGGTGTGGCTACGGCCAGGCAGTTGCAGGGCAAGACCCTGTCCTACAACAACATCAACGACACGGATGCCGCGTTCGAGCTGGTGAGCGAGTTCGATCCGGCCCGCACCAGTGCTGTCGCCATCATCAAGCACGCCAACCCGTGCGGCGTTGCCGAAGGCGCCAGCCTGAAGGAAGCCTACGAGCTGGCACTGCGCTGCGACCCGGTTTCCGCCTTTGGCGGCATCGTCGCCCTCAACCAGACGCTCGATGCTGCAGCCGCGGAAGAAATCGTCAAGATCTTCACCGAAGTTATCATCGCGCCGGATGCGGATGATGCGGCCCGTGAAATCATCGCGGGGAAGAAGAACCTGCGCCTTCTGGTCGCCGGCGGCCTTGCCGATGCGCGTGCCAAGGGCCTGTTCGTCAAATCCGTCGCAGGCGGCCTTCTGGTCCAGTCACGCGACAACGGTGTGGTCGACGACCTCGACCTCAAGGTCGTCACCAAGCGTGCGCCGAGCGAGCAGGAACTGGCCGATCTGAAATTCGCCTTCCGGGTCGCCAAGCATGTGAAGTCCAATGCCATCGTCTATGCCAAGGACGGTGCGACCGTAGGTGTCGGCGCCGGCCAGATGAGCCGTGTGGATTCCGCACGCATCGCCGCCCGCAAGGCTCTGGACGCGACCGAGGCTGCCGGGCTTTCCGAACCGCTCACGAAAGGCTGTGTGGTCGCCTCCGATGCCTTCTTCCCGTTTGCCGATGGTCTTCTGTCTGCTGCCGAAGCCGGTGCAACAGCCGTGATCCAGCCGGGTGGCTCCATGCGCGACGACGACGTGATTGCGGCTGCCGACGAGGCCGGTCTTGCGATGGTCATGACCGGCATGCGCCATTTCAGGCACTAGAGCGTGTCGCGTTTGACCGGAAAAATTCCGGATTGCTTTTGCTGATTGAAATCAGAGATTTCAACGCAAGAAACGATCCAGATAAAACGCGATTTGCTCCAGGCTTTCGCGTTCGCATTTGAGTTGAAGGGCCGGTCTCCGAAGAGACCGGCCTTTTGCATGCAGATCTTGTGGGCCTACATATTAGCTAGCTAATGAGCTGAAATATCATTTGAATATTACCGTGAACGTTCAGAAAATGCGGCTCGCTGAAGACCTTGTTAACGCAAGGCGATTACTCTGCGACAAGCTTCGGCAGGTATTCACCTGCCTTTACTTGCGATTCGCGGAGATTACCGGTGTTTAGAAGAGCGAAGGTCACAACAAAGCTTATAGGGGCCAGTGCGGCGACCCTTACGGCCGCCCTGGTGGTCGGCATCAGTTTTATCGCATGGGAAGCCTCCCGGATTACGGGCGACCTCGCGCGCTCGGAAGCCGAGGCCGTGGCGCGTGAGCAGGCCGAGTTTGTCCAGCGCGGCCTGGAAAAAGGCCTGAAGGCATCACAGACGCTGGCGAGCTCCCTGAGCGGTATGAAAAAAGCCGGTGTGGTCGATCGTGAAGCCTGGAATTCCGTCGTGGAAAACCTGACGCTTGTCAACATGGACCTGGCGGGTACCTGGGGCGTTGTCGCCGGTGACAAGCTCGACGGCAGGGATGCGGAGCTGAAGGGCGACGAGAGATGGGCCGTCGGTGGCCAATGGCAGCCCTACTACTTCCGCAAGCCGGATGGCACTCTGGCTTACCGGCCGATCGAGGAAATCAGCATCGGAGACTTGAGTGACGCCGGCGACCTCTGGTTCAACGGTGCCTATGTGTCCGGCAAAGACTACATGACGGAACCCTATAACTGGGATGCCGACGGAAAGGTCGTGACCGGCGTGTCTTTCTCATCGCCAATCCGCGACGGAGGCACGGTCATCGGGGTTGCTGGTGGCGATATTCTCCTGACGCCGCTCTCCGACGTTCTGGGCAAACAGCGCCCGCTGGAAACGGGGTCGGTCCACCTGCTGTCTCAGAACGGCGTCTGGATCGCGCATCCGGATTCCGCCGTTCTCGGCAAGCCGTGGACGGAAGGCCGGGCTGAAGCCGATCTTGCCGTTCAGGACAAGCTGCTGACCGCGGTCAAGAACGGCGAACGTTTCTCCTATGACGGATATTCCAACACGCTCGGCACCGAGGTGCACCGCATCGTCATGCCGGTGAGTGTGACCGGTACCGATGCCAAGCTGGCCGTGGTGGTCAACGTTCCGCTGTCGACCCTCAATGCGGCGTCCTCCTCGATCACCACCATGATTGTCATCGTCGGTGTCGTGCTGCTCATCGTTGTGGCACTGTCCATCTACTTCGTCGGCAACACCATCGTCCGCCGTCCGCTGGAACGGGCTGTTGGCAGCATTCAGGCGCTTATCGACCGCCGGTACGACGAACCGATCCAGGACACGGACCGTCACGACGAAATTGGCGAGATCAGCAATGCGCTGGAAGTCTTCCGCGAGAAGGCTCAGCAGGCTGAAGCGCTGGCCGCAGAACAGGAAGAAGCACAGCGCCAGCAACTCGCCCGCGCAAGCCGGATCAGCGAGCTGTCGCAGAACTTCGACCGCCAGATCTCCGAGCTGACCCAGACCGTGATGCATCAGGTGCAGGACCTCAACGCGGCGTCGATGACGCTGACGGCCGGTGCCGACGACACCAGTGAAAAGAGCACGGCAGTGGCCGCAGCTTCGGAAGAAGCCTCGTCGAACGTGGAAACGGTCGCCTCCGCGGCAGAAGAACTGATGGCCTCCGTCGGTGAAATCTCCCGCCAGATGACCCAGTCCACCGAGATCGCGTCTCATGCGGTTGAGCAGGCCCAGTCCACGAACCGAAAGATCGAAGGTCTTGCGGAAGCTGCAAACCGGATCAGCGAAGTGGTCAAGCTGATCACCGACATCGCCGAACAGACGAACCTCCTGGCGCTGAACGCAACGATCGAGGCCGCTCGTGCGGGGGAAGCCGGCAAGGGCTTTGCCGTTGTGGCTGCCGAGGTGAAGGAGCTGGCCAACCAGACTGCAAAGGCGACCGAGGAAATCTCGCTGCAGATCCAGTCGGTGCAGACGGAAACCGCCGGGTCGGTCGACGCGATCAAGGGCATCTCCGAAACCATCGAGAAGATGAACGAGATCTCCTCGTCCATTCAGGCTTCGGTCGAACAGCAGGGCCTCGCCACCGACGAGATCGCCCGCAACATCCAGGAAGCCTCCAACGGCACCCAGGAAGTCGCGCAGAACATCGTCAAGGTTGCCGCCTCCGCGGATGACACCGGCAACGCGGCCCGTCAGGTTTCGGCCTCTGCCAACGTCCTGCAAACGGAAGCCGACCGCCTCAAGCAGGAAGTCGAAGGCTTCCTTGCCAACGTCCGTCAGGTTGCCTGACGCAGCACGACAAGATCAGAGCAAACATCAGACGCGCCGGTTTTTCCGGCGCGTTTTTGTTTGGGCATAACCCAACCCGTCGGGCGTTTTATCGCTCCCGAACCCGCAGCAGCAGCATCAGGCCGACGCCGAAAAACACCAGAATGACAGACATGCCGGCCGGTTGGCTGGCGGTGAGGGCGGTCACCACGCCGACGGTCAGCGGAGCGAGGAAGCTGGTGACTTTTCCGGACAGGGCCAGGAGGCCAAAATACTGGGTAACGTGCTGAGGCGGGGCAATGCGAACCAGAAGACTGCGGCACGAAGCCTGCAAGGGACCGGATACCGCGCCAATGACACCGCCAAGGGCAATGAAGACCTGCTCCGGCAGAGAGGCGAACAGAGCGCCTTCGGGGGCGGCGACGGTCTTGACGACAAAGAACACCGTGGTCTTGTCGATTGAAATCATGCCGAGGCCGCAGATCATCAGAACGACAAGCGAGAAGAGGATCACCGGTCTGGCGCCGAAGCGGTCGTCCATCGGTCCGCCAAGCAACAGGCCAAGGGTTCCGGTGACGGTCAGAATGATGCCGAAGGTGCCGATTTCTATGGAGCCCCAGCCAAGCTGGCCGGCGGCATAAATGCCCCCGAAGGCGAACAGGGCGACAAGACCGTCCTTGAAGATCATGTTGGCGAGAAGGAACAGGAAAATGTTCTTGTTGGTGCGTGCCTGTGCCAGGCTGGTGCGCAGGTTTGCAAGGCCGGTGCGCACGGCAGGCCCGATCCTCGACTGATGCGGCACATCCGGCACGAACAGGAACATCGGCAGCACGAAGATAAGGTACCAGAGCGCCGAGAACGGACCCACGGCGCGGTCGCCTTCCTGTGTCGCCGCATCAAGACCCAGAACCGGTTCGAAACCCAGCAGAGTCTTGCCCGATTCAGGGCTGGCCGCGAAAAATCCGAGTGCGATCACCAGTGTGACCAGGCCGCTGGCGTAGCCGAGTGCCCAGCCGAAGCTGGACAGACGCCCGATCCGTTCCGGCGGCACCAGCGAGGGCATCATGGCGTTGTTGAACACGGTTGCGATTTCGATGGACAAAGTGCCGATGGCAAAGGCCACAAGTGCGATGGTGATGCCGTTCGGGCTTCCCGGTGCGGCGTACCAGAAGGCCCAGCAGCAGATGACGAACGGCAGTGAGAAGAAAAGGATCCAGCGCTTACGCCGGCCGGTCGCATCCGCAACCGACCCCAGCACGGGAGCAGCCACGGCAATGCAGAGTCCGGCGGCTGCGGTGGCATATCCCCACAGTGATTGACCTTCTGCAGGCGTTGCCGCCAGTGTTGAGGCAAAATAGGGCGCGAAGACGAAGGTGGTAATCAGGGTGAAGAATGGCTGTGCTGCCCAGTCGAACAGCGCCCAGGAAAGGACGGCGCGCCTGTTGGACGTCTGCAAGGGAATGTCTGAAACGGTCGTCATGGACGGGCAACTCGCTGCCTGGGGGGATCAACACCGGGACGAGCCCAATTCCCCCCTGTCTATCGCTTCCCGGACCTGAAGCCTACAGGCGACTGCGAATATCCGCTGTCTGTTGCGGGAAGTTTTGTCCAGTCGGTGTATGCGGCCCATCCTTCGAGACAGCGCTGCGCGCTTCCTCAGGATGAGGTGATATGTGTTGCCAGGCTGGTGAGAGGCCTACCTCCCACACCCTCATCCTGAGGAGCGCGCTTGCGCGCGTCTCGAAGGATGGGCCACTTGCTCCTTATGTCTCCAGCCAACCAAAAAGCGGGCACTGAAGCGTCCGGAGTGAGAGTATTCAAACCCCAACCTCGTCACCCTGTCCGCAGTAAAAGCGAAGATCCGGGATCGGTGAGCTAGGGTTTCTCCGGAAACCATCTGTTGCAGCGGCTTTCCAGTCCCGGTGCTCGCGCCGCGCTTCGCCGAAAGGAAGACGTCCAGAACGATACTTTCTGAAAAGCCAAGGCCGGCAGGGGAATTGCCGGCCTTGTTGTCGTGTTCCGCGCGGTTATGCCGTGCCGCAGATTTCCGCGAGCAGGCTGGCGGCCACGGAGAATTTCGACACGCTGAGGCCACCGTCGAGGATTTCGGAGACAGAGCGCTTGCGCCGACCGACTTCCGCCTCATGTTCCTCCAGCCAGCTTGCAAAGCCGCCTGCCCGGACTGCCGCGATGGCCAGCGCCCGCTGAGCAGAGACCAGGGTTGCCTGCGCGCGGTCGAGTGCCAGACCGTCGTAATAGTCCCGGACGTCGAGATCATTGGCCAGTTCGATGATCGCGCCGAGCTGGAAGTGGTGGGCGACCTCGAAATAGGCTCTTGCCGCCGTGTCCAGATCGGCCCCCGTTTCTTCCGAAACGATGACGATGTCGGGAATGGTCCGTTCCGCCGGCAGCCAGGCGATTCGCCGTGCCAGACCTTCCGGCACGCCCTGGTTCACATAGGCAGCGGTGCGTTCCGCCAGAACCGCGGCGGGCTCTTCCGGCAGGACGGCTTCCAGGCGGCCACGCAGCGCGGAAATGCCTGCGCGGAACCGTTCGACGACTGCGGACAGTCCCTTGTCGAAGGACACGTTGCGCTTGAACCAGACCACCCGTTCCAGAAGCAGCGACTGGATTTCCGAATAGAGCTCCAGTTGCAGACCACCGTCGATCCTGGTGTCGAGCTGGTCGATTTCCGTATTGAGGTCGGTCAGGTCGTAGCTGTTGCGCACGGCGACGAAGCCCTGAGCGATTTCGGTTGCCGTAGCGTCGGTCTGGTCGCGCAGACGGGTGATGAAGGTCGCCCCGCCCCGGTTGATCATCGAGTTGGCCAGCATCGTGGCGATGATCTCACGCCGCAGCCGGTGGCCACTGATCTCGTCCTTGTAGGTGTCGGCCATCTGGTCCGGGAAATAGCGGAACAGTTCGCGGGCCAGATAATCATCATCCGGAACCGAGCTTTCCAGAAGCGCGTCGTACAGCGTGATCTTGGCATAGGCCAACAGCACACCCAGTTCGGCGCGGGTCAACAACAGCCCGGCCTTGCGCATCTCGTCGAGGGTTGCCTCGTCCGGCAACTGCTCGACAACGCGGTCGAGTAGCCCGGCCTGTTCCAGTTGCCGCATCATGCGCACCTGGTAACCGAAGTCCTCCATGCCGCGCAGTTCGGTCATGGAGATGGCAAGGGTCTGCAGGTAGTTGTTCCGCAGCACGAGTTCGGCCACCTCGTCGGTCATTTCGGCCAGTAGTTCGTTGCGCTGTTCGATGGTCAGCTTGCCGGATTTGACCGCGGCCCCGAGCGCGATCTTGATGTTGACCTCCATGTCCGAGGAGTTCACCCCGGCGGAATTGTCGATCGCATCGGAGTTGGAGCGCCCGCCCTTCTTGTTGAATTCAATACGGGCAAGCTGGGTGAGGCCAAGGTTCGCGCCTTCGCCGATCACCTTTGCGCCGACTTCCGACGCAGTGATGCGGATCGGGTCGTTGGCGCGGTCGCCCACGTCGGCGTCCGTCTCGGATTTTGCGCGGATGTATGTGCCGATGCCGCCGAACCACAAGAGATCGACCTCCATCCGCAAGATGGCCGTCATCACTTCCTGCGGGGTTGCGCTGCCCTTGTTCAGGTTGAGCAGGGCCTGCATTTCCGGCGAAAGCGGGATGGACTTCAACTGGCGTGAGAAGATGCCGCCGCCTTTGGAAATCAGGTCGGTGTTGTAGTCCTTCCAGGAGGACCGGCCGAGGTCGAACATCCGCTTGCGTTCTTCCCAGGTCTTCGCCGGGTCCGGATTGGGATCGATGAAGATATCCCGGTGGTCGAAGGCGGCGATCAGCCTGGTGGCCTTGGACAGCAACATGCCGTTGCCGAAGACGTCGCCGGACATGTCGCCGACACCGGCCGCGGTAAAGGGTTCGGTCTGGATGTCGCGGTTCATCTCGCGGAAGTGCCGCTTGACCGCTTCCCACGCACCGCGCGCGGTGATGCCCATCTTCTTGTGATCGTAGCCCGCAGACCCACCGGAGGCGAAGGCATCGCCAAGCCAGAAGTGCCGGCCTTCCGAAATGCCGTTGGCCGTATCGGAGAACGTGGCCGTGCCCTTGTCGGCGGCCACCACCAGATAGGGATCGTCACTGTCGTAGCGCTTCACCCGCTGCGGCGGCAGGATGGTGTCCTCGTCCAGATTGTCGGTCACGTCCAGAAGGGCGTTGATGAAGATCTTGTAGCTTTCTGTGCCTTCCTTGAACCAGGCGTCGCGGTCGCTCATCGGCGGCAGGTTCTTGGGCACGAAACCGCCCTTTGCGCCGACCGGAACGATCACCGCGTTCTTTACCTGCTGCGCCTTGACGAGGCCGAGCACCTCGGTGCGGAAGTCCTGCGGCCGGTCGGACCAGCGCAGGCCGCCACGGGCAACCATGCCGAAGCGCAGATGCACCCCTTCCACACGCGGGCTGTAGACGAAGATTTCCCGGAACGGGCGCGGCTGCGGCAGGTCGTCGATCTGGCGGCTGTCGATCTTGAAGGCAAACGTCGGCTTGGGCTGACCCTTGCTGTCGAGCTGGTAGAAGTTGGTGCGCAGGATCGACTCGATGGTGTTCTGGAACCGGCGCAGGATGCGGTCGTCGTCAAGGCTGGCGACGTCTTCCAGATCGGCGGTCAGTTCGCTTTCCAGCCGCTCAGTGCCGAGGTCCCGGTCCTTTTCGGTCACATCCGGGTTGAAGCGCAGGTGGAACAGTTCCACCAGCTTGGCCGTGATCTTCGGATAGTTGTTGAGCGTGGACCACATGTAGTCTTCGGAAAAGCGGATGCCGGCCTGGCGCTGATAGCGCGACAGGGCGCGGATCACCGCCACGTCGCGCCAGGCGAGATCCGCCGTCAGCACCAGGCGGTTATAACCGTCGTCCTCCGCCTGTCCGGTCCAGACCGCCATGAACATGCTTTCCAGCCGCGATTGAAGCTGGTCGGAGAAGGTGATGTCTTCGCCGCTGCGCGATTCCAGCGTCATCTCGTGCAGGTACGACAAGGGAGCATCGGCGGGCGTGACGCGGTAGGTCCGCTCGTTGATCACGCGGAAGCCCATGTTCTCCAGAAGCGGCACGCGTGCGGACAGCGGGATCGGCGAGCCGCGGTGATAGACCTTCAGCGACAGGCGGCTGTCCTTGGTGCCCGACTGGCGATGGAAGGTGATGGTGGTGTCGGTCCTGTCTGACAGGGTTTCCAGCTTGACGATGTCGAACAGGGCGGACTGGGCGTTATAGACTTCCTTGTAGCCGCCATGGAACGAAAGCGCGTAACGGTCGGCCAGCTTGCGAGCCTGCGCCGGCGCAAATTCGTCCTTGAGCGCGTCACGCACGCTGTCGGACCACGTGCGCACCATGTCGGCAACGGCGGCCTCAAGCTCTTCCTGCTGCGGTTTCGGCGTTTCGCCGCGATCACGGCCGATGATGTAGTGAACCCTCGCAAGCGGACCTTCGGGATAGGTGACATACCAGGCCGAAACGCGTCCTTCGTAGACCGAGGCCAGATAGGTGCCGACATTCAGGCGCACCTCGGTGGAATAACGGTCTCGTGGAACGAACACGAGAATGGACACATAGCGGTCGAACTTGTCCGGGCGGGACAACACGCGAATACGCGGACGCTCGTCCAGTTGCAGGATGGCGATGGAAAAATCGAACAGGCGGTCGCGGTCGATCTGGAAAAGCTCGTCGCGCGGGAAGGCTTCCAGAACGTTCCGCAGTGCCCGGCCTGAATGGCTTTCCGACCCGTAGCCGGCGCGGGCCAGGACGCTGGCAACCTTGCGGCGCAGGAACGGGATGGTGCTGGTCGGCTCCGTGTAGGCGGTCGAGGCGAACAGGCCGACAATACGCAACTCGCCGTTCATGTTGCCGTCGTCGTCATAAAGCTTGGCGCCGATGTAATCCATGTGCACGCGCCGGTGCACGGTGCTCTTCACATTGGCCTTGGCGATGATCAGCGGTTCGGGCTTCTTCAGGAACTCGCGGATTTCCGGTGTGATCTGAACGAACTCGGTGCCACGGCGCAGAACGCGCACGTCCGGGTCCGACAGGAGGCCGAGGCCCGTGCCTTCGTGGGGTGACAGCTCGCCTTCCTCGACACCGCCCTCGAACATGTATTCCCGCATACCGAGGAAAATGAAGTTGTCGTTTTCCATCCATTCCAGGAAGTGGATCGCTTCCCACAAATCGTCGCTGCTGCCGGGAATCTGCGTGGTCTTGTAGGTGTCGATGGCTTCCGCGAGGCGTTCCTGCATCGGCTTGAAGTCGGACACGACAGCACGGACATCGGACAGCACCTTGTCGAGCCGGGCCTTGAGACCCGCGCGGGCTTCGGGCGAATCGATCCGTGTCACGTGAATGTGGATGAGGCTTTCCTGCCGGTCGGTCCGCTTCGGCGGCTTCTTGCGGGCAATGGCGGACGTCAAAACGCCGTTTTCGTCGCGCTCCACGATGAAGATCGGGTGCAGGACCAAGTGAACCTCGATCTTGCTGTCCTGCAGCTCGTCCATCACGGAATCGACCAGGAAGGGCATGTTGTCGTTGACGATCTCGATGACCGAGACGCCCTTGACCTTGCTGCCCTGTGCCTTGAACGCCGGGTCGGCGATGCTGACGCGGTGCGTGCCGAGCTCGTGGTTCTGGAAATCCTGCCAGGCGTCCCGGGCGAAGCCGATCAGCTCTTCCGCGGTGTAGGCCACAAGGTCTTCCGCGGCGCCCCGGTCATAAAAGGCGCTTGAAAACTCGGCGAGAGCCGGATCTTCCTGATTCAAGGTTGCTTGGACCGCGTCGATGATCTTCAGTTTCTCGACGTCGTGTTTGTCCGGCATTTTCCATCCCCTTAGGCGATCGTATGGTTTGGCTCTGTCGCTGGCTCGTTATAAGTCTTAAGTTCATATTTCAGCGACATAAACGGTTTCATGACGGGAGGAGCAAATTGTCAAGTAAAGTCACGGCCTTGCAAATCGATTCAAGTGTAACATTGAGTGAAAAGACGCAGGCTTATTTCGACCTGTGCCAAGAGAAACTGGGGCTCGTTCCCAACGTTCTCAAGGCCTATGCATTCGACGAAACGAAGCTGCGCGCCTTCACTGACATGTACAACGACCTCATGCTGGGCGAGTGTGCGCTCTCCAAGCTTGAAAGGGAGATGATTGCCGTTGCGGTATCAGCGGTCAACCGCTGTTTTTATTGCCTGACTGCCCATGGAGCTGCGGTGCGCGAGCTTTCCGGGGATCCCGTGCTGGGTGAACTGATGGTGATGAACTACCGTGTCGCGGACCTTTCGCCGAGGCAGCGGGCGATGCTCGACTTCGCCGTCAAACTGACGGAAAAGCCGGCAGAGATCCTGGAAAGCGACCGGCAGGCCCTGCGGGACGCCGGATTTACGGATCGCGATATCTGGGACATCGCCTCGGTGGCGGCCTTCTTCAACATGACCAACCGGGTGGCCGCGGCTTCCGACATGCGTCCGAATGATGAGTATCACTCAATGGCCCGTTGAGATAACGCAGTGGCGCGCGGCGGTGACAAGCCGCGCGATTGGGTGTATGACGCTTGCGATTTTGCACTGATCGGCGTGGAAACTTTCGTGTCATCCGGCACGAAAGCCACGGCGATCCTGAGAGGGAGAGGAGCGGGCCATGGTCGCGCGCGTGTTTATTGATGGTGAAGCCGGTACGACGGGTCTGCAGATCCGCGAGCGCCTCGCCACGCGCCGTGACCTTGAGCTGATCTCCATTCCGGAAGACAGCCGGAAAGATCCGTCAGCGCGGGCCGATTACCTCAACAAGGCCGATATCGCCATTCTTTGCCTGCCTGATGCGGCGGCCAAGGAAAGCGTGGCTCTGATCGAGAACGACACCACCCGCGTGATCGACGCTTCCAGTGCTCACCGCGTTGCCGACGGCTGGGCCTACGGCTTTGCCGAAATGGATCTCGATCAGGCCGATATCATTGCTGCTGCCATGCGTGTCACCAATCCGGGCTGCTGGCCGCAGGGACTGATCGCGGCGGTGCGTCCGCTGGTCGCTGCAGAGCTGCTGCCGTCGGACTTCAACCTGACTTATTTCGGAATTTCCGGGTATTCCGGTGGCGGCAAGGGCATGATTGCCGACTACGAAGCCGCTGGCGCTGACGTCAACGCGTTTGCGCCCTATGCGCTCGGTTTCAACCACAAGCACCTGCCGGAAATGACTGAATACGGCCTGCTCGATGCGGCGCCGTTGTTCACCCCGACCGTCGGCAGCTTCTACAAGGGCATGCTGACGGTTGTGCCGTTGAACCTGGCCGGACTGGCAAGCATTCCGACCGGCGAGCAGTTGCACGCGGCAATCGCGGATCATTTCGCGTCCGCTGCCGGTGGCTTCGTTGAGGTTGCGCCGCTGGAAGGGCTCGAGAAATCCGACAGCCTGAACCCGCAGGCGCTCAACGGCACCAACAAGCTGCAACTGCACGTCTTTGCAAATGACGCCAGGGCGCAGGCCGCCATCGTTGCGGTCTATGACAACCTGGGCAAGGGCGCGTCCGGTGCGGCCGTCCAGAACCTCAATCTGATGCTCGGTGTCGACCAGGCCACCAGCCTCGCTGCGTGAGCGGGCATCCGTTTTCAGGCCTTTCAGGAGAGAAGAAGAATGGAAAAATTTGAGACCCTGACCGGTGTCGCGGCACCGTTGCCGATCGTCAACATCGACACGGACATGATCATTCCGAAGCAGTTCCTGAAGACGATCAAGCGCACCGGTCTCGGCAGCGCGCTGTTCCATGAAATGCGCACCAACGACGACGGGTCGGAAAACGAGAATTTCATTCTCAACAAGCCGGCCTACCGTGATGCCAAGATCCTGATCGCGGGCGACAATTTCGGCTGCGGTTCCTCGCGTGAGCACGCGCCCTGGGCGCTTCTCGACTTCGGCATCCGCTGCGTGATTTCAACGTCTTTCGCGGACATCTTCTATAACAACTGCTTCAAGAACGGCATTCTGCCGATCCAGGTTTCCGAAGACGAGCTGGACACGCTGATGCATGCGGCCGAGCGCGGTGCCAACTTCACGCTGACGATCGATCTGGAAAACCAGGAAATCAAGGGTCTGGAAAGCGGCGCCATCGCCTTCAGCATCGACAGTTTCCGCAAACATTGCCTGATCAACGGTCTTGACGACATTGGCCTGACCATGGCCAAGGCCGGAGACATCGATACCTTCGAAAGCAAGATGGGCAACGACCGCCCCTGGGTGTAAGCCCTGCCGTCTAGTTCATTTGAAAGCCGGGTCGTGAGGCCCGGCTTTTCTTTGTTTTCCATGCTTTTTCCCGCTCAAGCCGCACGGCTCTTCGCAATAGCTTGATCATCCTCTCATGGGACGAACCTCGGGACGGTGATAACGGCAATCGCACCAAGCCGCCCCGCCCCGAAGCCTCTCACTCTTGTCATCCCTGCGAAGGCAGGGATCCAGTATTCATTGAGTTCGCTAGCTGTTCCAAGTCTGGTTACACGGCGTACTGGATCCCGGTCTTGCCGCTGACGCGACAAACCGGGATGACAACCACGCGGGCTTGAGTGGTTCTAACCTTGGTCTGCCTGTCTGGATTGGTGCATGAAGAGGGCGAAATCTGGATCGGCAGATCCGCTGTGTGGGGCTTGCTGGTGTGCAGCTTGTCAAAAGGGCCGGGGCCCCTCACATGGGGGCGACCCACCGGAGCTTGATTGCGGCAATCGCATCAGGCCGTCTTGCCCAGAAGCCTCTCACTCTTGTCATCCCTGCGAAGGCAGGGATCCAGTATTCATTGAGTTCGCAAGCTGTTCCAAGTCTGGTTACACGGCGTACTGGATCCCGGTCTTGCCGCTGATGCGGCAAACCGGGATGACACACAATGTAGGTGGGAGTGGATCCATATTGGATTTTCTGTTCAGGTTGGCCCAGGTGTGCGGGGCTCTCAAATGGATCGAAAGGCGCTTTCTGGCGAAGCGGGGTAGGCAATGCGGGATAGCCGCCTCGCATCTTCTTCACGCAGGCTTGAAAAGCTTTTCAGTGTCCTTGAACGTTTCGTGCGATAGTTCGAACGCATGACTATGACGACACTGGCATCCTATGCTCCCTGGACCGATCGGCGCGGCAACCTGTCCGCCTTGCGACTGGCCGTTTTCATTGCCGTGCTACTTCCGGCAGTGCAGATCCTTTACGGCCTAGCCATTGGCCCGGTGTTGCCGGAGCCTTTCGAGATGGAGCTGCATGCCAGTGGTGACTGGGCAGTCCGGTTCTTGCTCGTAACCCTTGCCGTCACGCCGCTCAGGCGGATCTTTTCGTGGAACCGGATCGTCGGTGTGCGCCGCATGCTTGGTGTCACCGTGCTTGCCTACGCACTGCTGCATCTGGGGCTTTATGCGGCACAGGAAAGCTGGAACCTCGGCAAGGTCGTATCCGAGATCTTTCTCCGCTTTTATCTGACCATAGGCTTTGCGGCCTTGTGCGGACTTGCCGTGTTGGGTGCAACGTCCTTCGATAGCGCCATCCGCAAGCTCGGGCGCAATTGGCAGCGGCTGCACCTGCTGATCTATCCAATCGGTGGCCTTATGCTGTTCCATTTCTTCCTGCAGTCAAAATCGGACGTTACGCAGGCCACCTTGATGGCCGGCCTGTTCGTGCTGCTGATGATCTACAGACTGATGGTGAAGGCCGGCTTCCGCCTTGCCAACCCTCTGGTTCTGGCGGTCTGTGCTTGTGCGGCGGCGGCCGGGACGGCGGGGATCGAATATGCCTGGTATGCCCTTGCCACGGGTATTCCGGCGGACAGGGTGTTTCAGGCAAACTTCGCCGTTTCCCTTGCGATCCGTCCGGCGGTCTGGGTCGGGATTATCGGGCTCGGGGTTGCAGCAGCGGCAATCGTTCAATGGGTCGGCGGATTGCTGGGGCCGAGGCTGCGTCTGAAGCGGGCATAGAATTACGCCAGACCCTCGGTTCAACCTTTGTCATCCCATGGTTCGACAGTGATATCCATGTCGATCAGCTCTCCTTACCGATGCGCTTGGCCGTACGGCAAGGTCACGGCATGGATTGCCGGATCAAGTCCGGCAATGACGATGAGGGGACTCATTTTCCCTTGAAAAGTCGAAGATTTGCACAGGGCCAAGTCTGTTTTGGCTGACTGAATTGCCCGACAGGGGAGATGGGGGCATTCGCCTTACGACTGCTTCTCGTCGTCGCGCACGCGGCGTTCGGCGTTGATCTGTTCCAGTTCAGCCATCTTCTCGCCAATGGGCTTGAGGGCCGCGACCGTTTCGCGGAACTGCTGGGCGCGTTGGTCGAGCAGGCGTTGGGCGAGTTCCGGAAATTCCTGGATCATGCGTTTGAACAGAGCCCGGCGAATGCGAATGATGCGCACGCCGTCGACGGCTTCCGCCCGGCAGGGGCGCTTGTTTTCTGCAAGAAGAGCCGTCTCGCCCAAAAGCGTTCCCTGACCGACACGCTCGATTTCCTCAAAACCGTCCTTGGTCCGGGTCTGCAGGCTGACTATGCCGCTGGTGATCACCAAACCGCCATCGGCGCGGTCGCCCTGATCAAAAAGGCGCTGACCACGGTTGTAATCCATGCTTTCGGCGCTGAAGGCGAGCAAACGAAGCTGATCGTCCTGGAAATCCGAAAGCGTCGGGATTTGTTTGAGAATCGCAATGTCTTGGGCAAGGCTCATGCCCAAGAAATACGCCGATTACCGGTTAGGGCACAAGCTTATATCCACCGGCTTCTGTGACAAGAAGCTCCGCATTGGACGGGTCACGCTCGATTTTCTGCCTGAGGCGGTAAATGTGGGTTTCCAGCGTGTGGGTGGTCACCCCGGAATTGTAGCCCCAGACCTCATGCAGCAGCACGTCGCGGGTCACGGGCTTTTCGCCGGCGCGGTAGAGGAATTTGAGGATGGAGGTTTCCTTTTCCGTCAGCCGGACCTTGGAACCACTGTCGTCCTGCATCACCTTGGCGGCGGGCCGGAAGGAATAGCGGCCAATGGCGAAGGTGGCGTCTTCGCTCTGTTCGTGCTGGCGCAGATGAGCCCGCACCCGGGCCAGAAGCACGGCAAACTTGAACGGCTTGGTGACATAATCATTGGCACCGGCCTCAAGACCCAGGATCGTGTCGCTGTCGCCGTCATGGCCGGTCAGCATGATGATCGGCGCCTTGAAGCCGCCCTTGCGCAGCAGTTTGACCGCCTCGCGGCCGTCTATGTCGGGCAGGCCGACGTCCATCAGCAGCAGGTCGACGTGCTCTTCCTTGGCCATGGCAATTCCGGACGTTGCCGAATCCGCCTGGATCGTCTCGAATTCATCGTAAAGCGAAAGCTGTTCCACCAGCGCTTCACGCAGTTCGTTATCGTCATCGACAATCAAAATCGTGCGAGCGGTCATCGTCGCGTTCCTCGCCAAAATCCAAAAACTTTTCACGGCGACTTGTGCAAAGGACACAAGCGCGTTCCTGCTCCTATGTGCGTGGGAAATTGTTCGCGCACAAGCGGTGCCGCGTCAATTCTTCTTCACGCGGGGTTTAGGGGTGGTTTATCAAGAAGACCGGTCGAGCGGTCAGGCAGAACGGGCACAAACATGAAAACCTTGAAAAAATCGGCGGGAAAGCTGGACGTTCATGCATCACCGCTGGATCGGAGACGGGGCATTCTCCGTCTCGGGGGGATCACGGTCCCGTGTGCACTCGGCCGGTCGGGCATCGTCATGCGCAAGCGTGAAGGCGATGGCGGCACGCCTGCGGGCCGTTTTGCCTTGCTGCATGTCTACTACCGTCCGGACCGGGGACTACCGCCGGCAACGCTTTTGCCGGCCGAACCGCTGTCACCGGCGTCCGGCTGGTGCGACGACCCTGGCCATCGCCGCTACAACAGGCCGGTGCAACTTCCTTTTCCGGCCAGCCACGAAAAAATGTGGCGAGACGACAGGCTCTACGACATCGTCGTCGTCCTGGACTGCAATCTCGATCCCGCAGTGAAGGGAAAGGGCAGCGCGATCTTCTTTCACATCGCGCGGGAGGGGCATTCACCGACGGAAGGCTGCGTCGCCGTTTCGCCGGAACACATGCGCCTGATCCTTCAAAACGTCGGCCTTGGCGCGGAGATGGTGATCCACGCCTGAGCCGAGGTTCAGAACAGATTTACGGGTTGGCCGAGACCTGCGGCCGGTAAATGATGAAGCTGCCACTGACCGTGGTCGAGGTTCTGACGCCGGCGTCGTCGGTCGTGGTTGCCGTGCGAATGCCGAACCCGTTGCGCTTGACGGTCTGGTCGTCCGTGACGTTGCTTTCCAGGAAAGTCGCCCTGTTGCCGTTGACACTTTCCAGGATTGCCGTGTGCCGCGGTTCGCCGCGGGACATCGTCTGCTCCTCCCAACTGCCGTCGGGCTGCGTCACGCGGACCGTGACTTCGAAGCGGGTGAACTGGAAGACATCACCCGGGCGGGCATCGGACAGGTTGCTGATCACCCGTCCCCAGACATAAGTGGAGGCCGGCTTGTTGAAGCCGACATGCCGGAAGCCGTTGTCGACCAGCGACCAGCACTGGCCGTCGCCTTCAACCCGGCCCAGTCTCTCAGTGGCAAAATTGATCAGGCGTTGTGCCTGTTGAGCGTTTACGTCGGGCATGATCGTTATCCTTCATAACTGCCCCTCAGACGCAATGTTAGGCCGGCGCCACCGTGAACTCTGTAACCGGCATCACGATTACGTTGATAAACGGGGCAACCGAATGCGCCTTGCCGCGTTTTTCGAAGAAGGTTCTCACAGACAGGGACCGCAGCCAACCGCATAGGTTTCCGTTGTCTTGTCTGCTATGACCGAAGTTCGGGTTCACGGAGACGATCAGAACATGCGCTGGAGAGGCCGCCGCGGCAGCAGCAACGTTGAAGACAGGCGTTCAATGGGCGGGAGGCCGCGCATGCGCGTTGGCGGCCGCCGGATGAGAGCCGGTGGTGGCATCGGTCTGACAGGCCTTTTGATCGTCCTGGGTATTGCCTGGCTGACGGGCATCAATCCCCTGGCATTGCTCGGCCAACTGGATGGCGGGGGCGGATACGACACCCCGTCGTACCAAACCCAGGCCCCACGCAGTGCCGCGGACCAGGAAACGGCCCAATTTGTCTCTGTTGTTCTGGCGGATACCGAAAACACCTGGGGCCAGATCTTCGAAAATGGCGGGGCAAACTATCCGGAACCGACGCTGGTCCTCTTTTCCGGGTCGGTGTCTTCGGCTTGCGGGTATGCCAGTGCGGCCACCGGTCCGTTCTACTGCGGTGCCGACAGCAAGCTTTATATCGACCTCTCCTTCTATCAGGAGCTGGCGAACCAGCTGAATGCGCCCGGCGATTTCGCGCAGGCCTATGTGCTGGCGCATGAAGTCGGCCACCACATCCAGAACGTGCTCGGCGTTTTACCTGAGTTCCACAAGGCCCGGCGCACACTCAGCAAGGCGGAAAGCAACGCCCTGTCCGTGCGTGTCGAACTGCAGGCCGATTGTTATGCCGGTATCTGGGCGCATTACGCCGCCCGCCAGAAAGGCTTTGTCGAGGAAGGCGATATCGACGAAGCTCTGAACGCGGCGAGCCGGATCGGCGACGACACCCTGCAGCGTCAGACTCAGGGATATGTGGTGCCGGAAAGCTTCAACCACGGCACTTCGGCGCAGCGCGCCCGCTGGTTCAAGAAGGGTTTCCAGTCCGGCGACCTCAACGCCTGCGATACGTTCAATGCGGCGAGCCTTTAAGGGGCGCCAACACATCGAGTTCCGTCTTGGTCCGATCTTGGCAGTCCTGCCGCTTGGCCGTTTGTTTTTTCCGGACCCTTCCGGTTTTGAAAGACTGGGGCATGGATTGCAGGGGCAAGACCTGCAATGACGACCAACTGATAGCGGCTGGCGTGTTTACGCATATCTGCGATGACGGGCTGTCCCACTGGTAATTTGAGGCAATTTCCGCCATATAGGGGCAAATGTCCGCAAGATGGCGGACGCTTTTCCTTGAAGCTTTGAAGAAGTGCGACCGGTATGGCGTCTGAAACCAGACCCTTTTTGAAGATGAACGGCCTTGGCAATGATTTCGTGGTCTGGGACGCGCGTGAAAAACCGCTGCGTCTGGCCCCCGAAGCCATTGCCGCACTGGGCGACCGCGAGACGGGCATCGGTTTCGACCAGATGATCACCGTTGAACGGTCCTCGCTGGGTGTCGATGCCTTCATGCGCATTCACAATCGCGATGGCAGTGAAGTGTCGGCCTGTGGCAACGCCACGCGCTGCATCGGCCGCCTGCTGATGGAAGAAGCCGGCAAGGATCTCGTCACCATCGAGACCGGCGCCGGGCTGCTGCACGCGTTCGATGCAGACGGACCGCGCAGCGTGACTGTCGATATGGGCGTGCCGCGGCTTGCCTGGAACGAAATTCCGCTGGCGGAAGAATTCGCCGACACGCGTGCGATCGAACTCCAGATCGGGCCGATCGACGATCCGATCCTGCACACGCCGGCCGTCGTCAACATGGGTAATCCGCACGCCATCTTCTGGGTCGATGACGTGGAGGCCTATGAGCTTGAGCGGGTTGGGCCCTTGCTGGAACACCATCCGATCTTTCCGGAATACGCCAACATTTCCCTGGCCCATGTGTTCGATACCGATCAGATCCGGGTGAAGGTTTGGGAACGCGGCGTCGGCCTGACGCTGGCCTGCGGCACAGCGGCCTGTGCGGTCGGCGTTGCTGCCGCGCGCGATGGCCGGACCAGCCGCAAGACCACCATCCATCTGCCGGGCGGTCCCATCGGAATCGAATGGCGCGAGAGCGACAACCATGTGCTGATGACGGGTCTCACGGAAGTGGAATTCGAAGGCGAGGTCGATCTCAACACGCTTGCCTGGCGCGAGACTGCCACGGGCGACGCCCCGGTGGAGGCTGGAGCCGCGTCATGAGCATCGATGTCGTCACCTTCGGCTGCCGGCTCAATGCCTATGAGTCGGAAGTCATGAAGCGCGAGGCGGAGGCTGCAGGTCTCAAGGACGCCATCCTGATCAACACCTGTGCGGTCACCGGCGAGGCTGTTCGCCAGGCCAGGCAGGCCGTGCGCAAGGCCAAGCGCGACAATCCGAACGCAAGGGTGATCGTCACCGGCTGCGCCGCGCAGACGGAGAGCGAGACCTTCTCCGCCATGGACGAGGTGGATCTGGTGCTCGGCAACACGGAAAAGCTGGAGCGCAAGTCCTACCAGGACGTTGCCGCCTTCGGCGTTTCCGAAACCGAGAAGGTGCGCGTCAACGACATCATGAGTGTCGAGGAGACCGCTGGTCACCTGATCGACGGACTGACGGGCCGCGCCCGGGCGTTCGTGCAGGTTCAGAACGGCTGCGATCACCGCTGCACCTTCTGCATCATCCCCTATGGCCGGGGCAATTCCCGTTCCGTACCGATGGGCGTGGTCATCGACCAGATCAAGCGCCTTGTCGGCAACGGCTATAACGAGATCGTGCTGACGGGGGTCGACATCACCTCCTATGGCGCCGATCTGCCGGGAATGCCGAAGCTCGGCACGCTGTCGGCAAAGATCCTCAAGATGGTTCCCGAGCTGAAGCGGCTGCGGCTGTCTTCCATCGATTCCATCGAGGCCGATGACGACCTGATGCGGGTGATTGCCGAAGACGAACGGCTGATGCCGCATCTGCATCTGTCGCTACAGGCGGGCGACGACATGATCCTGAAACGGATGAAGCGGCGCCACTTGCGCGCCGACACGATCCGCTTCTGCGAAGACGTACGCCGCCTGCGGCCGGACATGGTTTTCGGCGCGGACATCATTGCAGGCTTCCCGACGGAAACCGAGGAGATGTTCCAGAACTCGCTGAGGATCGTCGACGAATGCGATCTCACGCATCTGCACGTCTTCCCGTTCTCCCCGCGCAAGGGCACGGCGGCCGCGCGCATGCCGCAGTTGCCGCGTGACGTCGTGAAGGAGCGCGGCGCGCGCCTCAGGGCCAAGGGCGAGGAAGCTCTGGTCCGGCATCTTCAGGCCGAGGTCGGCAAGACCCGCCCGGTCCTGATCGAGAAGGAAGGCCTTGGCCGCACGGAACAGTTCACCCAGGTCGAGCTGGGCGGCGGCGATGCGGGAGAGATTGTCGAGACAAGAATTGTCGGTCACACCGGCCGCCATCTCCTGGGCGAAGCCCTCTCCCGGGCCGCCTGAGGGCGGCTCAGGGTTCGGGTGGTGACAGGCTGGCCTTTGGTGTGTGTCAGATTGGATTGAAGCCGGGGCGAATTAGAACATACCCCTCATCCTGAGGAGGCCCACAGGGCCGTCTCGAAGGATAGGCGGCAATCTCGGCGCAAGTGGCCCATCCTTCGTGACAGCGCGATGCGCTTCCTCAGGATGAGGGTGAGAGTTTGGTTCCGGCGGTGGATGCCGACAGTTTAAAAAAGCAGTGTTGGGCAGAATTTTTAAGGCAGGTTCATGAGCGAGAAAAAGCGCGGCTTTCTTGGGCGTCTCTTCGGCGGCAAAAGCAAACCGGAAGACGAGGCCGTTCCGGCCGCCGAGGGTGCGGCACAGGAGGCAACATCCGCGGAACCGCAAGGTGAAGATCCGGCGCTTGACGTGGAGATGGAGGTTCGCCCCGTTGCCGCGATGAACGAGCCGTTCCAGCCGTTCTCGATGGACGTCTCGCCGGGTGTCGCGCCCGAATTGTCGCCGATGAAACCGGTGCTGCAGCCGGAAGACATTCCGTCCACCGATATCGGGTCCGACGACGTCGAGCCTCTGGAGACGGAAACACCTGAACCGCCTGCAGAAGAGCCGGAGGCTGCGGAAACGCCCGCACATGAAACGCCTGCAGCCGAAACGATTGCGCCCGAACCGGCACGTGCTCCGGATCCGATCGTCGAGCCGGCTCCTCCCGCTCCTGCGGTAGAGCCTGTTGCCGAGCCTGCGCCTGCTGCCGAAGAACCGAAACTGTCCTGGTTTCAGCGGCTGAAGGCCGGTCTGTCCCGGTCTTCCGCATCGCTGACCGAAGGAATCAGCTCGATCTTCACCAAGCGCAAGCTGGATGCCTCCATGCTGGAGGAGCTGGAGGATATTCTGATCCAGGCTGATCTCGGCGTTGACACGGCGATGGCGATCACCGACCGGCTGTCCGACGGGCGCTACAACAAGGAAATCTCACCGGAGGAAGTCCGGGCGATCCTGGCGGAAGAAGTCGAGAAAGTTCTCGCTCCCGTTGCCAGGCCGCTTGACCTTGATACCGGCAAGAAACCGCATGTGGTTCTGATGGTCGGGGTCAACGGCACCGGCAAGACCACCACCATCGGCAAGCTGTCGCAAAAGCTGCGCTCCGAAGGCAAGAGCGTCATGCTTGCCGCCGGTGACACCTTCCGGGCCGCGGCGGTGGAGCAGTTGAAGATCTGGGGTGAGCGCACCGGCGCCGAAGTGATTGCCCGCGCGACCGGCGCGGATGCGGCCGGGCTTGCCTATGACGCAATGAAGGAAGCGCAGGCCAAGGGCGTCGATGTGCTTCTGGTCGATACCGCCGGGCGGCTGCAGAACAAGGCCGAGCTGATGGATGAGCTGGAAAAGGTCATCCGCGTGATCAAGAAACACGATCCGGAAGCTCCGCACACGGTTCTGCTGACGCTGGACGCAACGACCGGGCAGAACGCGCTCAACCAGGTCGAGATCTTCGGCAAGGTTGCCGGTGTGAACGGTCTGGTGATGACGAAGCTGGATGGCACGGCGCGCGGCGGCATCCTGGTGGCAATCGCTGCCAAACACGCCTTGCCGGTGCATTTCATCGGTGTCGGCGAAGGGGTTGCCGATCTCGAGCCCTTCTCGGCCAAGGATTTCGCCAGCGCGATTGCCGGAATGGCTTGAACCGACGATAAGCGCCAGGCCTTGCGCGCAGCGCGAGGCCTGGGGTCTGGCGATGGGGCTGAATTTACCGGACCCTACCCTTGGAACTTCAACGCCATGGGCGCGTTGTGTTAGCGTCGAAGTCCATCGCGCGCGGAAACCCTTGTAATGACGGCAGCCGAGCGCAAGCGCGGAAAGGCCGTCATGATTTCCAGACTGTTGCAATCCTTCCTTCTTGCCCTGGTGCTGTCTCTGCCCGGGGCGCTGCCCGTGTTGTCACAAACGGAAAACAAGTCCGGCGCAATCACCGCCGTGCCCGGCGCTGGTGAAGATCAGGCGATAGAGCACCGTATCAACGACATTTTTGATGAACTCGATGGGCTTGCCGGAATTGCCGTCTCGGTGAAATCGGGTGTGGTCAACCTGAACGGTACGGTGACCGAGGCCGTTCTCGCCACGAAAGCCGAAGAGCTTGCCAGCCGCGTGGACGGCGTTGTTGCGGTTCAGAACAATATCACCGAAGAAACAGCGCTCGAGGAACGCCTCGTTCCGGTTTACGAGCGCTTGCAGGCACGTCTGTCCCAGGCTGTGAATTATCTGCCGCTTGCCCTTGTTGCCTTGCTTGTCTGGATGCTCGCGAGTGCGGCAGGTGTGCTGATCGCGCGGCTTGAATGGCCCTGGAACAGGCTGACCCCCAATGCCTTTATTGCAGATCTCGTCCGGCAGTTGATCAGGATCCTGTTCTTCACGATCGGCATCGTGCTGGCGCTCGATGTGCTTGGGGCCACCGCCGTTATCGGCACCTTGCTTGGTGCGGCGGGTATCGTGGGCCTGGCGGTTGGTTTCGCTGTCCGGGACACGGTCGAAAACTATATCGCCAGTATCATGCTCAGCATCCGGCAGCCGTTCAATCCGAAGGATTTCGTCCGGATTGAAGGCTATGAGGGCTATGTCATCAGCCTCACGTCGCGTGCCACGATCCTGATGGAAAAGGATGGCAACCACATCCGCATCCCCAACGCGATTGTCTTCAAGAGCACGCTTATCAATTACTCAACAAATCCAAAGCGCCGCTTCGTGTTCGAACTGGGTGTGGATGCGGAAAGCAATCTGGACAAGGCGCTGGATGTCGGCCTGAACACGCTTCGCCGTCAGGGGTTTATCCTTGAAGAGCCTTCTCCTGATGCATGGATCGAGGCACTGGGAGATTCCAACGTTGTTCTGAGCTTCGTCGGCTGGATCGACCAGACGCGCACCGATTTCCAGAAAGCCCGGTCCGAGGCGATGCGCCTCGTCAAGCTTGCGCTTGAAGCAAATGGCTTCTCCCTGCCCGAACCCATCTACCGGCTGCGCTTCGACGATGCGCCCGCTCTGGAAAACCTCCTGGCAGACAGGGAACAGCCGGATCGGGAGCAAAGGCAAATCGCCAGCAAGGAGACGGTCTTCCCCGATACAGTGGAAGAGGTGCCGAACGATACGGAAGCCGACAGGGACCTCGAAAAGCAGGTTGACCAGGAGCGTATAGCCACCCAGTCGGAAGATCTTCTCGATGAGCATGCGCCGAAGGAATTCGGCGCCAAATCGGCCAACCGTTCCTGACAGGTGTCAGAGGGCGAGCAGCTATCGGATGAGGCGGGTCAGGAAAGGCTGACCCTGCGCCAGCGGGACTCCACGAAGGAGTAGATTGCGAAAATCATGAGGCCCACCGCCAGGGCGAACAGCATGATACGCCCGTAAGGCAGTTCCTGAATGTATCTGAGCGCGTCGAGGGTGCTCGGCAGATCGCCTTCGGCCGTTGCCGCGCCTTCTATGCCAAGCCAGATCATGGCCGACAGAAGAGCAAACACAACACCGCGTGCGCCAAGGCCAAGCACAGACACGACATGGACGACGCGCATCGGGGCCTCGTTTTCATCGAAGTGCTTGGTGTATTTGCCTGAGTAGGCTTTCCACCAGTGGGCGGCCGCGATTCCCAGGAAGACGAGCGACAGACCTGCCACGAAGAGGCGCTGGCCAAGACCTTGTGAAACGGCATTCAACACGTTCGGCAGCAGTTTGCCGCCGCCCGAGCCGGTTAGACCCAGCAGACCGATGGCATAGATTGCGAGAGCGGAATAGGTGGCAGCGCTTGCCAGAAGCGCGAGACGGACGACAATCCCCTGCGCACTCCAGCCGTGATTATCCGCGTCCAGAACAGCCTGAACCAGCCGCCAGACGACAAAGCCGAACAGGCCTGCCACCAGAACAGCCACGAGAACCGATCCGAAAGGTTGGGATAAGAGCGTAACGAGCGCGCCCTTGGTGCCTTTGCTGCTGCCTGCGCCAATGGAGGCGAGAATGGCAAAGAACGATACGACGCCGTAGACGACACCGCGCGAAAGATAGCCGGCGCGCGCGGCAGCTTGTAACCAGTTCGAGTGTCTCATGACCCTGGTCTTTCCGCCATGCCGGCATTTTGACGTTCAGATGTGCGCTGTGGAGTGCCTTCTGTTGAAGGATCGCGGGAGGCGCCAATCAAGGCGCCGCAGGCTTGCGCGGATAGCTTTCAGCGGAAGCTTCAGGCGAGGCCGAGAAACGACAGAATCGCGACAACGACGACAATGAGTCCGACGAGATAAATGATGTTATGCATGATGTGCTCCTTGTCAAAAAGGAAAAGGGCCGGACGCTGAGTGAACGGGGGGCGGCCGTTCATGGGCGGGGGCAAGCGTCCGGCCCAAACAGTTGGAGGTCAGCTGCCGGGGGCGCGGCAGTGTTACCGGGAGTGGGGTCAGATCAGTCCGATAAACGACAGTATCGCGCCGACTACGACGACGAGACCGACCAAGTAGATGATACCGTTCATGCCTCTCTCCTTTCGTTGGAAAGAGAACTCGCCAATTCTAGATTGGTTCCGCCGAAACGCGCAGAAAGTAAAAAATTAGTTTCCGGGTTCCCAGTCTTCCGCCGCCAGGACGAATCCTTCGAACTGGAATCCGGGTGCAACAGTGCAGCCGACCAGGGTCCATGAGCCAAGAGAGCGAGCCTGTTGCCAGGCGTCGCGCGGAACAATGCCCTGTGGGCGTTCGCCTGCCAGAAGATCGTTCCCGAGGGTCAGGACTTCCTTCGTCTTGCCGTCCGTGCTGATGGAAAGCTCCAGCGGGGCCCCGTCATACCAGTGCCAGGTCTCGACGGCGTCCACCTTGTGCCAGCGCGACAGCACACCTTCGGGAAGCAGGAAGTAAATCAGGGTAGATGCGGCCCGGCCGCCATCGTCTGTAACGCTGTCGCGGAAGGTTTCGGCGAAAAAGCCACCTTCCGGGTGCGGCTGCATGTTGAGGAGATCGATGATCTTCTCGGCGGTCAGACTGGCGGAAGAAGACATGAAAGGTCCCGGACGGCTCAACAAGAATTCCGGGACGGGATCGCTCAGGAGGATTTTGGCCCGGTGCAGAAAGCCAGATCATCAATGGTTTCGCGCAAGGCCGCAACCACTTCCTCGTAAAGAAGCTGCATGTCCAGCCTGTGCCCTCCGCCCAGATGACCCGGTATCGGTTCGGCCTGGCCCACTATTCGGCTGACCACGTCCCGTGCCCGCTGCTCCGCAGAGCGTGTCAGATGGTTTTCGGAACTCGCTGGTGTCATGGTGAGTGCCCCTTCATGATCACGATAGCGTGCATATGGGGGCACTCAACCCGGGTTATAAGCCTTACCGTCTGGAAAAACGGCCGTGCGAGCCAGGAATTACGCAGAAAATCCCATAGGTATGATCAAGCGTTGTCCTTGCGGGTGCGGATTTCCGTAAAGACTTCGGCGGCACTTTTTCCTTCCATGCCGAGCGCCTTGGCAACGGAAGCTTCGCCTGCGCGCAGGAACGGGTTCGTCGCCTTCTCTTTCGCCATGGTCGTCGGCAATGTCGCGACGCCTTCCTGGCGAAGGGTTTCAACCTCTGCAGCCCGGGCTTTCAGATCGGCGTTGTCCGGATCGATGGTCAGGGCGAAGCGGGCGTTGGCCAGGGTGTATTCATGGCCGCAATAGATGGTGGTGTCGTCGGGAAGCTGGCGCATCAGCTTGGCAAGCGACGACCACATCATCTCCTTGTCGCCCTCAAATACACGGCCGCATCCGAGCGCAAACAGCGTGTCGCCGGTGTGCGCCACCTTGATTGAAGGGATGTACCAGGAGATCTGATCCAGCGTATGGCCCGGGGTCGAGATCGCCTTGATCTCGTATGGCCCGCAGCGGACGTCGTCGCCGTCTTCCACGGTGCGGTCGAGCCCGGAAATCTTCAGGCGTGAGCGCTCGGGGCCGACCACCGTGGCGCCGGTCTTCTGCTTGAGCGTGCCCAGACCCTGAACATGGTCCCAATGGTGATGGGTGATCAGAATGTGCGTCAGCGACCATCCGGTCTGTTCCAGCGCCTTTTCATAGGCGTCTGCGTCGGGAACGTCGACGGCAATGGTTGTGCCGGTGTCGGTGTCATGGATCAGCACGCCGAAATTATCGTCGAGACAGGTGAACTGGTGAATTTCGGTGGTGTCGCTCAAGGCCATGAAACGGCTCCCTGCTGAGATCTGTTGGTTGACGTGCAGACTGGCAAAGACAAGCGCCAAGGGCAAGGCAAGAGATCTTGCGCTCTCCTGCCGTTCCATGTTCAATCGCCGCGACCCTTCTTGACCGAGCAAGGCTGAATGTATCTCGACGTCGTTCATTTGCGCGCCTTTTACGATTTGCCGCTCGGCAGGCTGCTGCGCAGCCTGATCGGGGGGCCGATTCGCAAGATGTGGCCGGACCTCACCGGCCAGGCCCTGCTTGGTATCGGCTATGCGGGCCCGTTCATGCGGCCCTACCTCGACACGGTTGACCGGGCCATTGCGGCCATGCCCGCGCCACAGGGCGCCGTTCACTGGCCGCGCGAGCGGGACAGTGCCTGCACGCTGGTGGAAGACCAGGACCTGCCGTTTCCCGATGCCTATTTCGACCGGGTGATGCTGGTGCATGCTCTCGATCACTGTTCGGATCCGGCGGCGGTGCTCCGGGAAGCCTGGCGGGTGCTGGTTCCAGGCGGGCGGCTGATTGCCGTCGTGCCCAACCGGCGCGGCCTGTGGGCGCAATCGGAACTTTCTCCCTTCGGCTATGGACGGCCTTATTCGGGCAGCCAGCTCAAGGACCTTCTGAAGAGCTGCCAGTTCAACGTGACCGACGACAAGGAAGCCCTCTTCATGCCGCCCTCGCGCGCCCGCACCATCCTGCGCGCAGCCCGCACCTGGGAAGGCATCGGCCGCCGCATCTGGCCGGCTTTCGGCGGGGTCCTGATCATGGAAGCGGAAAAGGTCGTGTTCCAGAGCCTGCCCGTCGACGGCAAGAAAAGCCGTTTCCGTGTTCTGCGGCCCGTCTTCATTCCCGAAGGCGTCGCGACAGGGCTGAAGCCGGTCAGGTCCGTTCATCGGCAGGTGAAGGCGGACTAGGGCTGGTGGTTTGGTTGCAGGGTGCGGTTTCGCATTGTCGGCTGAACCCCCACCCCTAACCCCTTCCCACAAGGGGGAGGGGAATTCTGCCTTGCCGTGGGCAAGGCCTTCAAATGAACATCAACCGCTGAATTGTGGCCTCACCGCATAAGAGGTCTAGTCCCCTCCCCCTTGTGGGGAGGGGTTAGGGGTGGGGGTCTGATTCCCCAAAATCTTCCCTGAAAGTCCAGAAACTTTGCCAGCCGCCAGTTAATCCCACCGGTTCACCGCTTCAGCAGAAAAACGGCCTGTTCGGCGACGATGTTCCACACCCACCAGGGGGCGTTGACCGGGATCTTGTTGCCTCTGCCGCTGAGGGCGATGGCCTTTTCGACATCCGCGTCCAGTTCCCGGCAGAGCTCGACGAAATCGCGCAGGGAGCAGAAGTGGATGTTCGGCGTGTCATACCATTCGTAAGGCAGGTATTTGGTCACCGGCATACGGCCGCGGAACAGGAGCTGGGCCCGGTTGCGCCAATGGGCGAAATTCGGGATCGAGATCACCACCTGATTGCCGATGCGCAAGAGTTCGCTGACGACCTTTTTCGGTTCGCGTGTGGCCTGCAGGGTCTGGCTGAGGATGACGACGTCGAAGGCCTGGTCCGGATAGTCGGCCAGGTCCTGGTCGGCATCGCCCTGGATCACCGACAGGCCGCGGGCAACACAGCGGTTCACGCCTTCCTGGGACAGTTCGATGCCACGACCGTCCACCTGGCGTTCGCGCACCAGAAGATCGAGCAGCTCGCCGTCGGCCGATCCGATATCGAGCACGCGGGCATTGTGCGGCACCAGCGAGGCGACAACCTTGTGGTCGCCGCGCACATCGCCGGATTTGGTCTGTCTTGGAGCCAGGTTCACGGGATCAGGCCTCCTCGCCCGGTGCGGGCAGGCCGCGGGCGTGTGCTGCGCCGGTGATGAAGCCGGAAATCGTCTGGAACATCTCCGGCACGTCCAGCAGGAACGAATCGTGGCCCCGGTCGCTCTCGATCTCGACAAAGGAAACGTTGGCCGCTGCCGCGTTGAGCGCCTTGACCACGCGCCGGCTTTCGGACGTGGGGAACAGCCAGTCGGAGGTAAACGACATGACGCAGAACCGCGTCTTCGTTCCCTTGAAGGCGTTCGCCAGCGAGCCGCCGAACTGATGTGCCAGGTCGAAATAGTCCATCGCCCGGGTGACATAGAGATAGGAATTGGCGTCGAACCGGTCGACGAAGGTCATGCCCTGGTGGCGCAGATAGCTCTCGATCTGGAAATCCGCGTCGAAACCGAAGGTGACATTTTCCCGGTCCTGCAGGTTGCGGCCGAATTTCTGGTGCAGGGATTCGTCCGACATGTAGGTGACATGCGCGGCCATGCGGGCAACCGCCAGACCCTTGGTCGGACGTTGCCCTTGCTGAAGATAACTGCCGCCGCACCAGTTCGGGTCGGCCATGATCGCCTGCCGGCCGACTTCGTGGAAGGCGATGTTCTGGGACGTGTGCCGGGCTGCCGCGGCAATCGGCACGGCCGAAAACACACGCTCGGGATAGCTGGCTGCCCATTGCAGCACCTGCATGCCGCCCATGGAACCGCCGATGACCGCAAACAGCGTGTCGATGCCCAGGTGATCGACCAGGCGTGCCTGGGCGCGAACCATGTCGCGGATCGTGATGACGGGCAGCGCAAGGCCATAGGCCTGTCCGGTTTCCGGGTTGATGGACGCCGGTCCGGTGGTGCCGAGGCAACCGCCGAGCACGTTGGAGCAGATCACGAAATAATGGTTGGTGTCGATCGGCTTGCCGGGGCCGACCATCTGGCTCCACCAGCCGGGCTTGCCCGTGACGGGATTGGTGGAGGCCACATACTGGTCGCCGGTCAGGGCATGACACACGATCACGGCATTGGACTTTTCCGCGTTGAGCTCACCATAGGTCTCATACGCGATCTGCCAGGGGCCAAGCCTCACGCCGGCATCGAGTTCCAGCGGTTCTTCCGCCGGAAAGCGCGCAAGTTTGCTTGAGGGCGAAACCGCTTCGCTTGCCTTCAGATCCTCCGGGGTGGCTGGACGTGATGTGTCTGCGGACATGGCTCTTTTAGAATTAACTGTTGTCCCGGGCCGGGAGAGTTTCAGGCCGGTTGCGCGGGCCACAGTCCGCCGCCGGGAAACGGCAGGTGCCCGTCAGCGCGGCCAGACTGGCGACCTAGCCGTGCCGGAACGCCTGAGTCAATGTTTTCTTTTGCCTTTGGGCAATCACATGCCTATGACTATGCGCCGCTGAACCCAAACGAAGGCCGGAGCCACCTCATGTCTCACTTGCCGGACAGCGGGCTGTCGCTGGACGACCTCAGGACGCGGGTCGACGAGATCGATGCACGCATCCACACCGCCCTGATGGAACGCGCCCAGGCCGAAGCCGGCATCCAGGCCGCCAGCCGTGCCGCAGGAGCCGCAGCCGCCCTGTTTCAACCCGAGCGCGACGCCGACCAGATGCGCCAGATGGTGGAGCGCCACGAGGGCGATCTGCCGCTTGCGACCGTCGAACACATCTGGCGGGACCTCATTTGCGCCTGCACCAGTCTGCAGGCGGATACCGCCGTTCATCTGGACGGCAGCGCCGATCTGATCGAGATGCTCGATCTGGCGCGTTTCTATTTCGGTTTTTCCGTGGAGCTGGTGCCGGGAAGCGATGCGGCCGACGTGGTCGGCGCCGTGACGGCCTCTGCCTGCGACCTGGGCCTGGTGGCGCTGATCGACCGGGCGGAATTGCCCTGGTGGCGCGGCCTCAGCGAAGCCGGTGCAATCGTGCGGGCACGGCTGCCATTCGTCATTCTGGACGAGCGCCCCGCCGATCTCCCGGCGCTGGTGCTGGCCAAGGCGGACAGCATGATCGACAACGCGGATGTGGCGGTTTATGACGCCCGCTGGTCCGATCTTCTGCCGGGCAACCTGATGGATGAGGGCATTGAGGTGCTCAGTTTCTTCCGGTCTGCCAGCGGTGTCGACGCGCTGCTTGCGATTTCCGGCGAGCTGACGGAAGAGGACGTGCGTGCTGCCTGTAGTGCCGCGGGCGCTGCACCGGATGTTTTGAGACGTGTCGGCGGCTATGCCGCGCCGATTGACGGCAATGGCGATCCCGACGACACATTTGCTGCCGAGGACGAGGAGCCTCAGGGATGAACGAGATGACGACAGTGACCGAAGCTGGCAAGGCAACCGCAAACCGTCCGCAGCCGCGGCCGGGCGTTCTGGATATCGCGCCTTATGTTCCCGGAAAGTCCAAGGGCAGCCACGGCAAGACCGTGCACAAGCTTTCGTCCAACGAAACACCGCTCGGCACCAGCGATGCTGCCAGAGCGGCCATTGAAGCCGTGGCGCGAAACCTGGAACTCTATCCGGACGGCTCCTCTGCAGAGCTGCGTGCCGCCATCGGCGAAGTCTACGGCCTCAATCCGGACCGCATCATCTGCGGCGCCGGGTCCGACGAGGTTCTCAGCCTGATCGCCTACGGTTATCTCGGCCAGGGCGACGAGGCGATCTATTCCGAACACGGCTTCCTGGTCTACGACATTGCCATCCGCGCCGCCGGGGCAACGCCGGTGATTGCGCCTGAAAAGGACCTGACAACGGATGTCGATGCGATCCTGGCAAGGGTCACCGAGAAGACGCGCATGGTCTTCATCGCCAACCCGAACAATCCGACCGGCACCTATCTGCCGTTCGAGGAGGTCAAGCGGCTGCATGAGGGCCTGCCGGCCAACGTCCTGCTGGTTCTGGATGCCGCCTATGCGGAATATGTCCGCCGCAACGACTATGAAAGCGGTCTCGAGCTTGCAGCGACGTCCGACAACGTCATCATGACGCGGACCTTCTCCAAGATTTACGGCCTTGCCAATCTGCGTCTCGGCTGGGGCTTCGGTCCGGCGCATGTGATCGATGCGCTCAACCGCATCCGCGGGCCGTTCAACGTCAACGGCATGGCAATTGCCGCCGGTATGGCCGCTGTTCGTGACCGTGACTTCGTCACGCGCTCGATCGAGCACAATGACACCTGGCTGCCGTGGGTGACCGCGGAACTCGAGAAGCTGGGTCTGAAGGTGACGCCGAGCGTCGGCAACTTCGTTCTGGTTCACTTCCCCGATGAGGACGGCAAGCGCGCGGCGGATGCCGATGCCTATCTTCTGGAGCGGGGCTGCGTGCTGCGCATGGTCGGCAACTACGGATTGCCGAACGCGATCCGCATGACCATCGGCTCCGAAGAAGCCAACCGGGCCATCATTGGCCACCTGAAGGACTTCCTGGAACAGAAATAAGATTCACATGACTGTTGCCCCTATTTTCGAGCGCATGGCCCTGATCGGCATCGGCCTGATCGGTTCCTCGCTTGCGCAGGTCGCCCGACAGCGCGGCCTGGTCAAGGAAATCGCGATTTCCACCCGGTCCGCGGATACCCTGCAAAGGGCGGAGGAACTGGGCCTCGGCGACAGTTATGCGCTCGATGCCGCCGTTGCGGTGGAGGGGGCGGATCTGGTGATCCTGTGCGCACCGGTCGGCGCCAACGAGGCCATTGCCAAGTGGATCGCGCCTGCGCTGAAAAAGGGTGCGGTCCTGACCGATGTCGGCTCTACCAAGGCCTCCGTTGTCGATCAGGTCAGCCCGCATGTGCCCGAGGGCGTGCATTTCATTCCGGGCCACCCGATCGCCGGGACCGAGCAGTCCGGGCCCGATGCCGGGTTCGCGACGCTGTTCGACCAGCGCTGGTGCATCCTGACACCGCCCGAGGGCACGGACCCCGATGCCCTGGAAAAACTGAGCGCGTTCTGGCGCGCCTGCGGCTCCGATGTCGACACGATGGACCCCAAGCACCACGATCTGGTGCTGGCTATCGTTTCGCATTTGCCGCATCTGATCGCCTACAACATCGTCGGTACCGCCGACGATCTGGAAACGGTCACCAAGTCGGAAGTCATCAAGTACTCGGCGTCCGGTTTCCGCGATTTCACGCGTCTGGCGGCCTCCGATCCGACCATGTGGCGGGATGTCTGCCTGCATAACAAGGACGCGATCCTGGAAATGCTGGCACGGTTCTCCGAAGATCTTTCCGCTCTCCAGCGGGCGATCCGCTGGGGGGATGGGCAGATGCTGTTCGACCTCTTCACCCGCACCCGGGGCATTCGCCGCTCGATCATCGAGGCCGGTCAGGAAACCGACGCCCCCGACTTCGGCCGCCACGCCAAGGACAAGGCAGGCGTGCCTGCGGAGTAATTGCGCTTACCCGGAATACGTCCTCAGAAAGACCTATTCGGGCAATAGTCCCTGCAATTGATTTCAGGCCTGCGACGTCGTGGGCCGTCAGACGCTTGGCGTTAGGATCAATTCGTCCTGTCGACGATGAAGCGGGCGAGTGCGCTCAGGATCGCCGCGCGGCTGCCATAGGGCGCAAGCAGCGTCTCAGCCTCCCGGACCAGGCGGCCCAGTTCTTCGCGCGTCCTGGCCGTGCCCCAGAGCCCCACAAGCGTTGCCTTGCCGGCTTCCGCATCCTTGCCGGTGGCCTTGCCCATCGCTTCAGTGCTGGCTTCCACATCCAGAAGATCGTCGGCGAGCTGGAAGGCAAGGCCGATCACTTCACCGAAACGCGTCAGCCGGTCGATGTCCGCTTCGGATGCGTCGGCCAGAATGGCACCTGCCCGGCAGGCGTAGCGCAGCAGTGCGCCGGTTTTCATGGATTGAAGCTGGCGGATCTCGGCTTCGGACCGTTCGCGATGTTCCGATTCCAGATCCAGCATCTGGCCGCCGGCCATGCCGCCGGGCCCCGAGGAACGGGCAAGTGCTCGGGACAGGCGTAGCCGGACGGCCGCATCCGGGTGAACCACGTCTTCCGCGATCACGTCGAAGGCAAGCGTCAGCAGTGCATCGCCGGCCAGAATGGCGGTGGCTTCGTCATAGGCCTTGTGGACGGTCGGCTGGCCGCGGCGCAGATCATCGTCGTCCATCGCGGGCAGGTCGTCATGCACCAGCGAATAACAATGGATCAGTTCCAGCGCGCAGGCGGCCCGGACCACGCCATCGTCTTCCCGGCCGAACAGTTTTGCCGTTTCCAGCACCAGTATGGGGCGCAGGCGTTTGCCGCCGTTGAGCGCGCCATGGCGCATTGCCGCCACAAGCCGCGCGGGACGTGTGATTTCGCCCGGCTGGTGTTCAGCGCCCAATATGTCCTGGAGCGTTGTTTCGACGTATTTTGCCCGCGTCTCGAGATGCGGTTTGAGATCGAAAGTCATGCACGACCCTGCCACGAATTTGCCCGGGGCTTCCCTGTCCCGAATTTTCGCCCCCGTCAAGCCGTTCGAGCCATGGAAATCTGCCCAATGAGGATACTGGACGGATGCTGCCCGGCCCTTTATTGGCTAAAGGCCTGGAGCATTTTCAACTGAAGGCTGCCGTTTGCTGCGATCCATGGAACTTTTAGGCGGGCCCCTCTCTTTACCTGATGTCCTTGCATATGGACGGATCGGGGGCTGATGGCCAGAGCTGCAAAATCATCGACCGGGACGGGGTCGTTCTGGCGTTTCGCGCGCAAGTGGCTTGTCCGCGCCCTGCTGGTGGCCATACTTCTTCCGCCACTTCTCACCGTTATCTATTCCGTGGTGCCGCCCGTCAGCACTCTCATGATCGGCCGGTATGTCCAGTTTCTGTGGGTCGACCGGCAGTGGGTGCCACTTGAAGAGATTTCGCCAAACCTTATCCGTTCGGTGATCACTTCGGAAGACAGCGGTTTTTGCGAGAACGACGGTGTCGAGTGGGACGCGCTTCAGGACCAGGTCGAAGCCTTGAGTGAAGGCGAAAAGCCCCGGGGCGCCAGCACCATCACAATGCAGACGGCCAAGAACCTGTTCCTGTGGGGCGAACGGTCGTACATCCGCAAGGGGCTGGAGCTGCCGCTGGCCCTGATGCTGGATGCGATACTGTCGAAGAAACGCATCCTGGAAATCTATCTCAACATCGCCGAATGGGGCGAGGGAATCTTCGGGGCCGAGGCGGCCGCGCAGGCCTGGTTCGGCAAGAGCGCCAAGGACCTGACGCGGACCGAAGCTGCCAGATTGGCGACAGCCTTGCCAAATCCGCGCGGCCGAAACCCCGCAAAACCCGGATCAGGACATCGGAAACTGGCCGGCACGAACCTGGCCCGCGTGAAGGGTGCAGGGCCAATTTTCGGCTGTGTTCTGGGGAAATAGGCACAGGCGGATGGCGCTTTGGTCCGGGCTGTTCTATCCAGACCAAGAATTTTTTCTCTATGGGGTGGCAAAACGTTGGCGTTGCCTGTATAACGCCGCGCATTCCAACACGCTGCGTGACGCCACGCCCCGGGCTAACCCGGTCCGGGCCGCGCGGTTATGGACCACGGAGAAAAACAAAATGGCCGTTCCAAAGAGAAAAACCTCGCGCTCCAAGCGCGGTTTTCGCCGTTCCGCGGACGCCCTCAAGCAGCCGACTTACGTCGAGGACAAGGATTCGGGCGAACTGCGCCGTCCGCATCACGTTGACCTGAAGACCGGCATGTACCGGGGCCGTCAGATCCTTTCCGCGAAAGACGACGCATAACACCCGCATTCTTCTTGAATGCAGGTAGCGTCCGGATCGGATCGCCGCATGGCAAAACAGGATTGAGGCTGGCCTTGTTTCGACGGGCCGGCCTTTTTCTTTTCTGCGCCTTGAATTGGCTTTCAAGATCGTGTCAGCTCGCTGCGATTTCCGCCCGCTTCGGGCGGCCTTGATACCGGGAGCCGTCCATGCGCCTTTTCTCCGCCCTTCCTTTCACGCTCTTCTCGCTGCTGATCTACAACGCCCTTGCTTTCACGGCAGGTGCGGGAGATCCCGGTTTCTGGGCTCAGCCCGTGATCACCATCCAGATGGTCTCCGGTGCGACATTCGAGCTTCTGGCGAGCGATCTGCTCATCACCGTCGGACTGTTGTTTCTGTTCATCGAAATACTGAAGGCGACTCGCATCGGCACGACGGCCTTGCTGGACCACATGTTCTCGGTGCTGGTGTTCGTCGCCTATCTGGTGGAGTTTCTGGTGGTGCAGCCTGCGGCGACGTCGCTGTTCTTCATCTTGATGGCGATCTCCCTTATCGACGTGATCGCCGGGTTCTCGATCTCCATCACCGGGGCACGGCGGGACGTTTCCTTCGGCCATGGGGACATGCACTAGGCGGGCGTGATCCTGCAAATCCCTCCTTCCGGACAAGAGAAACGCAGTCGGACGCAGGCCCCGACTCCAGGCTTAATTCGCGCCTTGGACGCGCTGAAATTTCGCAGGAAATGGCGTCGCTTGACTCACGCCGACACCCGGTTTCCGGATCGGCGTGCAGCGTTTCGCTGCATTTGTCCGGAATGACGGGCGCGGAGCAAGACCGGAACGGCTAGGCGTCCTTGCTGTCCTCGACGATCGCGTGCTTCTGGATCAGCGGTAGCTGGGTCAGGGTGAAGATGAGGGTGATCGGCATGATGCCGAAGACCTTGAAGCTGACCCAGAAATCGGTCGAGAAGCTGCGCCAGACAATCTCGTTGATCGCGGCAAGAACGAAGAAGAACACGCCCCAGCGGAATGTCAGCTTGCGCCAGCCTTCGTCTGTCAGGCGGAAAGCGCTGTCGAAGACATAGCCCAGCAACGATTTGCCGAACAGCAATCCCCCCAGAAGAACCGTGCCGAACAGGCAGTTGACGATGGTCGGTTTCAGCTTGATGAAAAGTTCGTCGTGCAGCCACAGCGTCAGGGCGCCAAAGACGAGAACCACAGCGCCGGACACCAACGGCATGATCGGCAGTCGCCGCGTCAGCCAAAGCGACACGACCAGCGAAATGCTGATGGCCACCATGAAGGCCGCGGTTGCCAGGAAAATCGGCTTGCCGACTTCCTGCAGCACGGGAAAGGCGGCGGCGATCTGTTCGCCGCGGGCATTGAACAGGAAGAACACGCCAAGCGGTCCCAATTCCAGCGCCAGCTTCAGAAGCGGCGAGAGTTCCTTGCGGGTCGGGTCGTTCGGGGCGTGTTCGAATTCCATGTTTTTACGTTATCCTGTTCAGGAAGTCTGATTCCGGACATAGGTGATGGAGGGTGCCAGGGTCAAGCACCCCGGCCCGAATCGGAAAATAGAGCCGGAAATTTTCAAGGCCAGTAGAGAGACACCGGGAAGCGTGAACATGAAACGTTGGATGCTGGGCCTTGCCGCCACCCTGCTGTTTACGGCTCCCGTGTTCGCGGCGATGCCTCTGCGCTGGGACCAGCTCAAGGATCCGCAGGCTGCAGCCTATGAGGACCCCTTTGCCGCGCTGAGCGGCTCGGAACTGCGGTCGCTCGGCGCGGTGCTGCGGCTTCGCCAGCAATTGGACGAGATGGATGCGACTGACGCGGACCGTTCGACGTTTGAACAGCGTCTTCGGCAGGAAGAGGCCCAGCTTGCTGCGGCCGGCGTGCCGACGGACCAATTGTTGTCGCAGCGCTTCGAGGTGGCGAAGAAGCGGGCTGCTGCGTCGCTTGCCGGCAACAAGGCTCTGGCCGGAAAGGACATCGAGATTACCGGGTATGTGATCCCCGTTCAGGAACCGGGCAGCGATGAGGTGATCGCCGGCTATCTGGTTCCCGAACAGGGCATGTGCAGCCACATGCCGGCGCCAGATCCCAACCAGATGATCCGGTACCGGCTGTCGACGGGCTGGCGGGCGGAATACGTCTACGAACCGGTCCGGCTGACCGGGCGTCTGTCTCTGAAAACAACCCGCCAGGAAATCACGCTTCTGGACGGTCAGGTCGACATGATCGCAGCCTTCGAGATGGAGGTCACCGGTGCCCAGAGCCTGGGTGAAGAGACCGCCCCGGACCCGATGAGCCGGATCTGGAAATTCTTCAAGGGCCCGGTGCCGGAAAACTTCTGGAAGCACCCATGAAAAAGGCGCCGCAAAGGGCGCCTTTTCCTGTGATTGAACTTCGAATTCAACCGTTGGCGATATACTGGCCGCCGTTGATGGTCATCACGGCGCCGGTCATGAAGGCGGCGGCGTCGGACGCGAGGTAAACCACCGTCTGGGCGATTTCTTCCGGATGGCCGAGACGGCCGACCGGGATGCCGGAGATGATTGATTCCAGCACCTTTTCCGGCATGGCGGCAACCATGTCGGTGTTGATGTAGCCCGGGCAGACGCAATTGACGGTGATGCCCTTGAAGGCGTTTTCCTGCGCCAGAGCCTTGGTGAAGCCAATCACGCCGGCCTTGGCCGCGGAATAGTTCGCCTGGCCCATCTGGCCTTTCTGACCGTTGATCGACGAAATGTTGATGATGCGGCCGGAGGCGCGTTCGCGCATGCCGTTGATCACCGGCTTGGTCATGGTGAACATGGAATCGAGGTTCGTCGACAGGACTTCGCGCCACTGTTCGAAGCTCATCTTGTGGAACATGCCGTCACGGGTAATACCGGCGTTGTTGACCAGCACTTCCACCGGGCCCACTTCGCTTTCCACCTTGGCAATGCCTTCAGCGCAGGCATCAGGATCGGAAACGTCCCACTTGAAGACGTGAATGCCGGTTTCGGCCTTGAAGGCCTCCGCTTTTTCCGTATTGCCGGCATATGTGGCCGCCACGGTGTAACCTGCGTCTTTCAAGCCTCGTGAAATTGCTTCGCCGATACCGCGTGTGCCACCCGTGACCAATGCGACCTTGCTCATTCCATTTCCTCCTGACTTCCTGTTCCGGGCCCTTTGGGCTCTCTGACATCAATTCAGTCTAGTTTGCTGTTCCCCATCATGGCCGGAGGTCCGGCCATGATGTTTCTTGCCGGTAGGGGCTTAGCGCTCCAGGCACATGGCGACACCCATGCCGCCGCCGATGCACAGGGTTGCAAGGCCTTTCTTGGCATCGCGGCGGTTCATTTCGTGCAGCAGGGTCGTCAGGATACGGGCGCCGGATGCGCCGATCGGGTGGCCGATGGCAATCGCGCCGCCATTCACATTGACGATATCCGGGTTCCAGCCCATGTCCTTGTTGACCGCGCAGGCCTGAGCGGCAAAGGCTTCGTTGGCTTCCACGAGGTCCAGATCGGCAGCGGACCAGCCGGCTTTTTCGAGCGCCTTGCGGGATGCCGGTATCGGGCCTGAGCCCATGATTGCCGGATCGACACCAGCGGTTGCCCAGGAGGCGATGCGGGCCAGAGGCGTCAGGCCGCGCTTTTCGGCTTCGGCGGCACTCATCACCAGAATGGCGGCGGCGCCGTCGTTGATGCCGGAAGCGTTGGCGGCGGTCACGGATCCGTCCTTGGTGAAGGCCGGGCGCAGCTTGGCGACGCTTTCCAGCGTGGCGCCGTGACGGATGTACTCGTCATCTTCCACAACGCGCTCGCCCTTGCGTTCCTGCAAGGTCACCGGGGTGATCTCGTCCTTGAACCTGCCCGCCTTCTGCGCGGCTTCCGCCTTGTTCTGGGAAGCAACGGCGAACTCGTCCTGCTGCTCGCGGTTGATCTGCCACTTCTCGGCGACGTTCTCGGCGGTCTGACCCATGTGGTAGCCGTTGAAGGCATCCCACAGGCCGTCCTTGATCATGGTGTCGATCATCTTGTAGTCGCCCATCTTGTAGCCGGCGCGCATGTGGGCGCAGTGCGGCGACAGCGACATGTTTTCCTGGCCGCCAGCCATCATGATGGTGGCGTCGCCCGAGATGATCTGCTGCGCTGCAATGGCGACGGTGCGCAGACCGGAACCGCAGACCTGGTTGAGCGTCCAGGCCGTTGCGCTGTCGGCGATACCTGCCTTGATGGCAGCCTGGCGTGCCGGGTTCTGGCCCTGACCGGCCGTCAGAACCTGACCGAACACGACTTCGTCGATGTCGCCGCCGTCGACGCCGGCCTTTTCCATGGCCGCCTTCATGACAATGGCACCGAGGTCATGCGCCGGGGTGTTGGCAAAAGCGCCATTGAACGACCCTACGGGCGTGCGGGTTGCACTGACAATGACGATATCGGTGAAAGCGCTCATCATACTCTCCAGACTTGAGGCCAATTGACCGTAGTGGGCTGGTGCCGTTGCGGCACCTGCCGAGGCTCTTTATGCATGGACTAGAAACTGCGGTGAGATTTGTGTCAACCGTAACACTTCGTATCGAAGGTCTGTTTTCGCATTTGCGGCATCATCCTTTCGTCAGTGCACATAAAAAGGCTGGCACGATCCGATACGATTGGCTTAGTCTCTTATCTGGAGGAGATGACAGGCCTGCGAAGGCCTTGTCGTCAAATGGGAAACGAGCCAAAAGGCTGATAGGCGGAATTCACGGATGGCCAAGACCAACGAGCCGACAATCATCAAGAAATACGCCAACCGGCGGCTGTACAACACGGGCACCAGCACCTATGTCACGCTCGAAGACCTGGCGGTGATGGTGAAGGGGGAGGAGGACTTTGTCGTCTATGACGCAAAGACCGGTGAGGACATCACCCGTTCGGTCCTGACCCAGATCATTTTCGAACAGGAAGGCAAGGGGCAGAACCTTCTGCCCGTCACGTTCCTGCGTCAGCTGATCCGGTTTTACGGCGACAGCATGCAGGGCCTCGTGCCGAGCTTCCTGGAATATTCCATGACCTCGCTCACCAAGGAGCAGGAAAAGCTGCGTTCACAAATGAGCGAAGCTTTCGGCGCAACGGCGTTCGAGGCCATCGAGGATCAGGTCAAGCGGAACACGGAAATGTTCGAACGGGCCATGAAGATGTTCATGCCCTTTCCGGCCGCGGGCGGCGACACGGCTGCATCTTCCAACCCGGCGAGCACGGCCAAGCCGGCAAAGTCCGGCGGCAATGACCTCGACGAGATGAAGCGTCAGCTGGAAGACATGCAGAAGAAGATCAACCAGCTCAGCGAAAAGTCCTGAGGCGTTCGAAGCGCGTGACATGAGCGGGACTCTCGCCACCGGGAATGTAACCATCACCGCGCTTGGCAATGCGCCTGCGGTGATGGAAACCCTGGAAGGCTGGTTCGTCGACGAATGGTCCGGCTGGTATGGACCCGACGGGCCAGGCGACGCGCGGCAGGATCTGGAAAAATGCCTTCAACCCGGCACCCGGTTGCCGCGCTGTCTGGTTGCGCTGGATGGCGGAGGCAGGCTGTTGGGCACGGTTTCGCTGCGCGATACCTCGCCGGGATCGGACCTTTATCCGGGAGCCTGGTTGACCGCGCTGCTGGTGCATCGCGCTTTCCGGAAAGCGGGCATCGGCGCTGAGCTCGTTGCCGCTGCCGAAAGGCAAGCAAGACAGCTCGGGTTTCCGGATATTCTGACCGCGACGGCAACAGCCCGGTCGCTCGTCCTCAAACGCGATTGGCTGCTGGTCGAAACGCTGCACCCGGAAACAGGGCCTTTGGGCATCTACCGGAAAACACTGCAAGCTGATTGAGCCTTGTCCGCCCTCTTCTGGTTGCCGGTTCGTCGCGCAGCGCTGATTGCAGCAGCTCCCCCCAACCTCATCCTGAAAGGCACGACCGACGGTCAGGATGAGGCTGCGTGGAGAAGTGCTTCTTAGCCGCAGTCGGCGACCAGCCTGGCGGCTTCAATACCGGCGACCGCGCAGGCTTCGTCATTGTCGGAGGTGTCTCCGGTAATGCCGACGGCACCGAGGGTTTCGCCTTCGTCGTTCTTCACCAGAACGCCGCCGGGAACCGGAACGATGGCGCCGCCGGAAACGCCGTTCAGCGCGTTGACGAAATGCGGACGGGATTCCGCGTTGGCATTCAGCCATCTGGTGCCGGTGCCGACGGCCAGCGCGCCAATGGCTTTGCCCGTGGCAATCTGCGGACGCATGATCGAGGAACCGTCCTGGCGCTTGAGCAGGATTGCATGGCCCCCGGCATCGAGCACAGCGACGGTAAGCGGCTTGAGAGACAGCTCTGCTGCCTTTTCAAAAGCGGCGGAAATGATGATTTCTGCCGTTGATAATGTCAGTTTGCGCATTTTCCCTCTTCTCCTTAAGGTGCTGGCCGCGATACCGATTTGCTAACAGATCACGGCATTGGCGAATAGGCGGCATTCCCGAGAAGCTATTGCTGCGTTTGGGAAAGAAAGACACTTCGGGCAGGAGACATTCAGTGAAGCGTGATTTTCAGGCTCCGGGCCGGTCCCCGGTTTTTGCGCGGGAAGCGGCGGTTGCGACCTCTCATCCTCTTGCGACAAGTGCGGCTCTGGAAGTGCTTCAGGCTGGCGGCAATGCCGTCGATGCCGCCATCGCGGCGGTTGCTGTCCAATGTGTCGTCGAGCCTCATATGACCGGCATTGGCGGCGACTGTTTTGCCATCGTGATGGAGCCGGACGGCCGCCTGACGGGGTTCAACGGCTCAGGTGCTGCGCCGCGCGCTGCAAAGCCGCAAAAGCTGGCCGAACTGGGCGTGAAAGAGATTACCGACGGCTCGCCGCACGCCGTGACCGTTCCCGGCGCCATACGGGCCTGGGAAACGCTGCTGAAGGCCCATGGCACCAGGAGCTTCAGGTCCCTGTTCAAACGGGCCGTTCAATATGCCCGTGACGGTTTTCCCGTTGCGCCGCGTGTTGCCAGCGACTGGGCCGGCGAGGTTGACAAGCTGCGGGCCGACGAGCTTTCTGCCGCGCGCTACCTGATCAAGGGCGAAGCCCCAAAAGCCGGCACGATCCTCAAATATCCGCATCTTGCAGACACCCTGTCGGCAATTGCCGAGGGCGGGGCGGATGCCTTCTATTCCGGCCCGATCGCCGATGACATCGTGAGTGCACTGAAGTCTCGCGGCGGGCTGATGACCCATGACGATCTGGCCGCCTGCCATACGACGGCGGTGTCGCCGGTGTTGAGAGACTACAGGGGCCATACGGTGGCCGAACTGCCGCCCAACGGTCAGGGCATCGTCGCCCTGATCATGCTCGGCATTCTGGAGCGGTTCGACCTGGATAGCCTCGATCCGCTCGGTCCGGAGCGCTTCCATCTGGAAATGGAAGCAGCGCGCCTGGCCTATGGCGTGCGGGAACAATTCATCACCGATCCGGGCTACATGGATGTGTGTCACACACGGCTGACCGGCGCCGACTACATCGAGCAGCTTGCCGGGCAGGTCTCGCTGACCAAGCGCATGGCGTCCGTGCCCACAAGCGCGCTGGCCCCGCAGACCGATACGGTCTACCTGACGATTGTCGACAAGGACGGACTTGCGGTTTCCTTCATCAATTCCCTGTTCAGTTCCTTCGGCAGCGGCATCGTCGCTCCGGAAACCGGAGTGTTGCTGCATTGTCGGGGCAAGTCGTTCCGGGTGGAGCCCGGGCACGCCAATTCCATCGACGGCGGCAAGCGGCCGATGCATACGATCATCCCGGCAATGGTGCTGAAGGAAGGCGCTCCGTTCCTGTCCTTCGGTGTGATGGGCGGCCACTATCAGGCCTGCGGCCATGCGCATGTGCTGACCAATATCATCGACTACGGCATGGACGTTCAGGCAGCCATCGACTTCCCGCGCATGTTCTTCGACATGGCCAGCCATGAACTTCAGGCGGAAAGGCTCGTGCCACCGTCCACGCTGGACGGATTGCGTGCCCTTGGCCATTCGGTCGTAACGGCGAACAGCCCGATTGGCGGATCCCAGGCGATCATGATCAACAAGGCCCGGCATCTGCTCACCGCCGGGTCCGATCCGCGCAAGGACGGGCACGCTTCCGGCTACTGAGCCGATGGCAGCCGCGTCAATTTGAACCTTGTGATTGCCGCCTTGCGGGTGTTTGGTGCGCCTGGACGCGCCGGTAATCATATGAGGTTTTCAAAATGCCCGGATTTTCGAGGCGGGAGATCCTGCTTGGCGGCGCCGGAGCGCTGACCGCGTTTGGGGCCGGCGGGCTTGGCGCCAGAGCAGCGCTGGCTGCCGACCATAGCCTGACCCTTTCCAATCTCAGTCATACCGTGCTGCCGGAAACGGTGACCGCGGACATGATGAGCTTCAACCCCGGTGGGGCGCCTCCTGTGCTGCGCTTCCGCAAAGGGCAGACCACCACCATCGACGTTCACAACGCGCTTGATGAAGCATCGGTGGTGCATTGGCACGGGCTCAGAATCGCCAACAACATGGATGGCGTGCCTTATCTGACGCAATATCCGATCGAGGCAGGAAACTCCTTCCGATATGAGTTTACGCCGCCGGACGCGGGCACCTTCTGGTATCACCCGCATTGCAACACGCTGGAACAGATCGCCCGGGGCCTGACCGGGGTCATCGTGGTGGAGGACGAGGAAGACGTCGGTTTCGACAGCGACCTGCCGCTCAACATTCGCGATTTCCGTCTTGGTGGCGACGGCCAGTTCATCGCCTTCTACAAGCCCCGGAACGCCGCACGGGGTGGCACGCTGGGCACTGTTTCGACGGTCAACTGGCAACCTCAGCCTGTCTATGAGCTTGCTGCAGGCAGCCTGGTGCGCCTGCGCCTGGCCGTGACCGACCTGACACGGGTCGGCACCTATACGATCTCCGGAGCGGAGGCACTGGTGATCGCGCTGGACAGCAATCCGCTGCCTCAGCCGGTGGCTATGGACGAAATCGTGCTCGCACCCGGTCAGCGCGCGGACGTCGCCCTGCGCGTGCCGGACAGCGAAGACCAGGTCGCCACGCTTGTTCTGAAAAAGCCGAACGGTGACAAGGTGCTGGCAACGTTCCAGCCGAAGGGCGCGACCGCCGGCAGGGACCTGCGCGAACTGAAGCCCCTGTTGCCCAACCCCGTGCCTGTGGCGGATCTTGCCAATGCCGAGGTTCTGGATTTTGTGTTCGGCTGGTCGCCTGGTGGGGATGCGCCGCAGGCAAGCATCTGCGGTTCGCTCGGCTATACCTTCTGGTCGATCAACCGTGTTGCCTGGGGCGGGGACGTGCCGGGGCCGTTCGATCCGCTGGCGACCTTGCGGCATGGCAAGTCGTACATCCTGCGCTTCAGAAACGAGACCCCGAACGATCATCCGATCCATCTTCACGGCATGTCGTTCCAGTTGCTGCGGTCGAACAAGCGCAAGTTGCCGCCTTTGGTGACCGATACGGCGCTGCTTTTGGAAGAAGAAACGATGGAAGTGGCACTGGTCGCCGACAATCCGGGCGATTGGGCGTTTCATTGCCACGTGATCGAACACCAGAAAACCGGCCTGGCCGGTTTTCTGCGTGTCGAAGCCTGAGCGCTTTCTGGCAGATCAGGCAGACAGGGAAATGGTGAAGGAGCGGTCGTCGCCATCGTCGGCGGCGGACGCATATTGCGCGACATGCTGCCGGCGCTCCAGCCAGGTTTCCTCATCAAGGCCATCGCCGGCCAGAAGCTGAGTGGCATATTCGACATGGGCACCGTGATAGGCATCGCGCGTCGAAGCGTTTTCAGCGATATGCGCGGGAACGGCATCCAGAGCACTGTAAAAGCCGTTTGAGGCGGAACCGAAGCCGGTTTGCCCGGCGGGTGCGGTTACCGGCTTCTGCCGGATGCGCATGGGGTGGATGGCGGATACGGGTCTTACTTGCATTTCAGTCTCCGGTGTGGGCCAGTCCGTGGCCAGTCTTTCGGAGGTCCGGGGAGTCCGGATCTGTGTTTCAATATAGGGTGGCCGGCAACAGATAAACGTGATGTGCGTCACACTTTGTCGGGTAAGGCATTTGCCGGTTTCCGTAAGGGAGTAACGGTTGTCTGCCGATTTTGTTCCCGGCTGCCGTCATTTGGCATGGTGCTTCAACCCCGGGTGTCTGCAGTTCCTCTGACAAGCCTCCTCCACCTCATCCTGAGGAAGCGCTGGCCCTTCTCAGTTGTCATCCCCGCGAAAGCGGGGACCCAGTAACCTCATGAGTTTGCTTTAAGGGCTCAATACTTACTTCACGGAGTCCTGGTTTCCCGCTTTCGCGGGAATGACAAATGTGGTTGTGGCAGTTTCCCCGGGCACCATTTTCGGGTCAGACACTCAGGATGAGGTTGGTGGGCAGGAGGCAAGTCGGAAGGCAAGTCACACCCACTTGAAGCTTGCGGTACTAATCCCAAAAAAAAGCCCGAGGCGATGCCCCGGGCTGAAGGTATCCAGTGGTACTTCTGGAACTGTAAAACGGGTTGGCCTAGCGCTCGGTCTTGAGCAGCCGGCCGGCCGGCCGCTGGCGCGGTAGGGCAGCGGTGGCCCGGTAGGAGTTAATGCCGGTCAGAGGTTCAGTTTGCCTGCGGAACCTTGTCTGAGGCTCTCCATCGCGGGTCGCGATCAGATGGGCGAGAAAGACCGAGTTCGGACGGTAGCGCGCGCTGAAGGCAATCTGTTCACGCTCAAGCTCCGGTTCCACGGGAACAGGAAGATACGCGGCGAAAGTTGCCTGACGCTCGGATTCCGTCTCTCCCACGGAGGGACGCTTGCGCCTCACTTTGGCACGACCTGCAGAAGAAACCGGGTTAACTCGCACGATTTAACGCCTCTTTGTTTCAGAATGGCACGCCTTGGGCTGCCTCATCTGAAACGTCGCAATCACCGTGCCACGTTAACCTCTTGTTAACTTTTTGTCCGCAGAAAACCGCCGTTTCGCGTTAATAATTGTTAACGTAGTGGCGCGAAACCGGACACTTTCAGTGAGAAACGGGGATAGCGGTGGTAACCGGAACCGGCCTGTTGCGCTCGTGGCGGGAGGGAAAGGACTAGGCCCTACCGTGCGTCCGGAAAAATCATTCTAAACCGGAGTGCATGCGCTCCGGTGGGTTGACGATCAGCGGCAGGCTGAAATCCTCCGGTGTCAGTTTTTCGGTGTTCAGAAGATGCTGCAGGGAGACGGCAACCGACATGGCATCGTCGAGAGCGTCGTGCTGTCGCCCGTCCGGTATTTCCAGGCCGAAATATTCCGCCAGACGTCCGCTCGACATCTGGCCCATATCCGCAACGGGGATGCCCGCGTTCAAGATAAGACCGATGGCGTTGCCGAAGCGGTGCGCGGGCACAGGTGGTGTCAGGCCTTCGATATAGGAACTGATGGCCAGAAGGGTGAGTTCGTCCTTACCCCAGGACCAGAAATTGGCCCCCTCCGAGAAGGTCGCGAATCTTTCCAGTGCGTCGGCGTGGGCAATGCCTTCGCGGTCGATGTCCGCCTGGGTTATGCCGGTCAGTTCCGTGAAGAAAGGATCCACCTTCGGGTGCGCACCGAACCTGTCTCTCGGTTTGATCAGGACATTGAAGGTATCCAGAATGTCATAACCACCCTTTAGCGAGAGTTTCACCGCCCCAATCTGGGCGACATTCGGATCCGGATCCAGCGGCCCGCACCATTGCCGGCGCATGGCGCCGGGCGCGGTCAGATATTCGCAGTCGAAAATGATCACGTGATGCATGGAAAAAGGATCCGTTGGGTCAAACGAAGGAAAAAAACAGGGCGGCGACAAACAGCAGAACGGTTGAGTAGAACGTGAGCGCAAAGCCGAAGGATCTGGCTGCGGCCCCTTGTGCATAGCCTTGCCAGAACAGCGCGCGTCCGCACCAGAACAGCAGAGCGGCGGCAGGCAAGGCGCCGAGGTACTCCGCCGGGGTCAGCGCTGCGAAGGCGAGATAGGTCAGGGCGGCCAGTGCGGTTTGTTCCAGCGTGTTCTGCAGCATGGCCTGCAGAACCCTGGCCTTGGCGGTTCCGGACGTCAGCCCGCTGCCGTCGATATCTTCAGGAGTGAAAAAGCGATGCCGTGCCAGAATGCCGATGGACAGCAGCAGCCAGAACGCGCTGGCAAGCAGACACTGGGCGGCGAGCGTAAAGCGGGCCTGTGGCGAGCCATCCGTCAGCCAGTCCTGCGGATACTGAAAGGCGCCGAGGCCAAGCCCGGTGGCCGCGACGATCACCGCCGCGATCATGCCCTTCAGGACACCGTGTTGTTTCGTTGTAAGGGGCATCCCGCTGCCTTCAGATGCTGTGCCGACACAGGCAGGGGACCACAGCCGGCTTCAAAAGGAAAGCGCGGCCGGATGGCCGCGCTTCCCGATGGATCATATTCTTGGCCTGTCAGTCCGGTGCCTTGCCGGTCCAGGCGCTGCGGTCGATATCGAGATCCGCGAACTTGTCCGGGTCCAGTACGGGCCGGGCCACGCCTTCGCGAAGCTGGCTCTTGAAGTCGTCCAGGATCCGCTTGGCCGTTGGAAACAGCATCATCAGCGCCAGCAGGTTGACCACGGCCAGAACGCCCATCAGCGGGTCCGAGAAGAAGAACACCGCGGTTGCGCTCGGCGCCGTTGCTCCCAGGAACACGACGCCCATGACGGCTACCCGGAGGATATGCAGCGCCATGGTGCTGGAGGTCATCGAGCTGAGCGCATTCTCGCCGAGGTAGTAGTTGTAGATGATGGAGCTGAAGGCGAAGAGAAGCACCGCGCCGGTGAGGAAATAGCTCGTCCAGTCCCCGAGGTGCGAGGCAAGCGACTGTTGGGTCAGAACCACACCGTCAACGCCTTCGGCGCCCGGCACATAGACATCGCCAAGCAGGATGATCAGCGCCGTGCAGGTGCAGATGATCATGGTATCGATGAAGACCGAGAACGACTGGGTGATGCCCTGGCTGATCGGATGGCGCACTTCTGCCGTTGCCGCCACGTTGGGAGCCGAGCCGAGGCCGGCCTCGTTGGAGAAGAGCCCGCGCCGCAGCCCTTGCGCCAGAGCGGCGCCCATGCCCCCGCCAACCACTTCTTCAAGCCCGAAGGCGTTCGAAACGATTGTCGAGATGACAGCCGGAACTTCGGTGATGTGGAGAAGGATGATCAGCAGCGCCATGCCGATATAGCCGACGGCCATGATCGGCACGATGATATCCGCTGCCTTGGCAATGCGGTGAATGCCGCCGAAGACGATCAGGCCGGTCAGCACTGTCAGGCCGATGCCGGTCCAAAGACGGCCGATGCCGAGGCTTTCTTCCGCCGCGCCGGCCACCGTATTGCCCTGAAAGGCGTTGAAGCCGAACGCAAAGGAGGCCATGAGGCAGAGGGCGTAGAGCACCGCGAGCCAGCGGTAGTCCGCGCCAAGGCCGTGAATGATGGTGCGGGCCGGTCCACCGCGATAGGTGCCGTCACCGGTTGAGCGCTTGTAGAGCTGGGCGAGAGAACATTCGATCAGGCTGGTGGCCATGCCGACCAGGGCAACGGCCCACATCCAGAAGACGGCACCCGGCCCGCCAAGGGTGATGGCCACCGCAACCCCGGCAATGTTGCCGCCGCCCACACGGCCGCCGACGGACAGAAGAAGAGCTTCACGGGCAGAGATCGCGTTGGGATCGCCGGACTGGTTCTTGGAAGACAGAACCCGGAACATCCGGAAGAAGAAACGGAGTTGCACGAACCCGGTAACGACCGTGAAAAAGACGCCAATGACAACGAGAAATGGGATAAGTGCCCACCCCCATGTCAGGTCGCCGATAAGGGCGAAGAACGCCTCGACAAACTGCATGGAACCAACCCTCCTTTTTTGTTCCGCAAGGCTGACGAGAGGTCAGTCCTGCCGGAAGAGAAAAGGTAGGCTTCTATTTCCGCCGTTTGCAATAAAAAAGAGAAGGGCCTGAAATTGCAGCTTTGAATTGACGGATTCGCCTGTTTGCGGCCTGCAAACAAAAAACGCGGCTCGAATGAGCCGCGTTCTTCAGATCAGATCGGAACGTCGGCCTTAAGCGGCCAGAGCGCCCTGTGCCTGGTCAACCAGGGCCTTGAAGGCATCCGGCTGGTTGATGGCGAGATCGGACAGAACCTTGCGGTCGACTTCGATGCCGGCCTTGTTCAGGCCGTCGATAAAGCGGCCATAGGTCATGCCGTGCTGGCGGGTTGCCGCGTTGATGCGCTGGATCCAGAGCGAACGGAAGTTGCGCTTCTTGGCTTTGCGGTCGCGATAGGCATATTGAGCTGCCTTTTCGACGGCCTGCTTGGCGACGCGGATGGTGTTCTTGCGGCGGCCGTAATAACCTTTTGCGGCCTTAAGAACTTTCTTGTGACGAGCGTGGGCGGTAACGCCCCGTTTGACGCGTGACATTTAGGTGATCTCCTTCGGGGCTGGCTTTACGCGTAGGGCAGGAACTGCTTCACGATCTTTGCATCCTGGTCGCTCAGCGTGGTGGTACCACGGGCGTCGCGGATGAACTTGTTCGTGCGCTTGATCATGCCATGGCGCTTGCCGGCCTGTGCGGCTTTCACCTTGCCGGTCGCAGTCAGTTTGAAGCGCTTCTTGGCGCCGGACTTCGTCTTCAGCTTGGGCATTTTGCATCCTTTCCTTAGGTGCATCCGTTCAGAACGGATACTCTTTTGTTGGTGCATTCAGAGCCGACACGGCATGCCCTTGGTTGTCGAAACCGGTCTGCGCAAGAACGCAGAAATCCAGTCCACGACGAGCCGGACGACTCTGGACCGGGCGCTTATATGGGAGCTTTCCCCCGAATGCAACCGGTTTCCGCGCCTTTTTCGCGGTTTCAGCCGCGCTTTGCAGGGTGGTCTCCGCGACCAAACGAGACGCCGCGGAGGTGAGTTGCGCACGGGCAAAGCGGATCAGGCGGCCAGGTCACAGGCCTGACGGGCGGCCTGAAGACTGGCCGAGACCTTTTCAGGATCGGCAACAGTGCCCTGCGCCGCTATGAAGCGGATATCCTCAATGCCCAGGAACGACAACAGGAACTTGAGGTAGGGCTGCACGAAATTGGCCGCGGCAAAGGGTTCGCCATCGAGATAGCCTTCTGCGCCATAGGCTGAGATCACCACAGCGCGCGGCGTTCTTGCAAGGCCCTGAAAACTGGTGCCGTCATAGGAAAACGTGTGTCCGACGCGAACGATCTGGTCGATCCATGCCTTGAGGGCTGCCGGAACGGCGAAGTTGTAGATCGGTGCAGCAATCAGCAGGGTGTCGGCGTCCTGGAGTTCGGCGATCAGCTCATCGGAAAGGGCTGTCGCTTCCTTCAGGTCTGCGGTCATGGAGGCGGGCTCGGTATAGAAACCTTCGATGGTCTTCTGGCTGATGATCGGGATGGACCCATCGCCGACATTGCGGGTGATGACGCGGCAATCGGGGTGTTTGCGGCGGTAGCTTTCCTCGAAATGATCGGCAATGGCGGTGGAGTGCGAGCCGGTCTGGCGGGAGCTGGAATTGATGCGCAGAAGCAGTGTCATGGGGGAACCTCCGGATTTGGACGAGGTCCACAGGCTATTTCTGCAATTGCGCGCTAAAAACGCTGTGGCTTGCAGGATATTCATGCTTATTCTGCATGAATGGATCTGCAAGCCCTCAAGACAATCCTGCTCGTTCGCGACCTCGGCAGCCTGGCGGCCGCGGCGCGGGCTCTGGATCTCGATGCCTCGAATGTTTCCCGCACCGTATCTTCGGTCGAACGGGAGCTTGGCCAGCGGCTTTTCCAGCGCAGCACGCGCAAACTGTCGCTGACAGAAGCGGGCGAAGCCTATCTCCAGCGCGTTGCACCGCTTGTCGAGGAAATCGAGGCCGCGAACGAGGATATCGCCGCCAGAAGCCGGCAGCCACGCGGCACCTTGCGCATGACGGCGTCGGTCGCCTTCGTTCTGGAGGGGATCGTGCCGCTTCTGCCGAAATTTCAGGAGCGCTATCCGGATATCTCGATCGAGCTGTTTCCATCCGACAGCAATCTTGATCTTCTGGCAGAAGGTCTGGACCTTGCAATTCGCCTGGCGGCGGCGCCCAAGGGCGATCTCATTTCCACGAAGCTGCTGCAAACCCGCTACCGGGTGGTGGCCTCGCAAGACTATCTGGACAGGGAAGGTCACCCGGAAGCGCCCGGCGATCTGTCGGCGCGCAATTGCCTGTGTTTTGCCCTGCCGGATTTCCGCAATGCCTGGCGGTTCAGACTGGGCAACAGTGCGCCCTTCGATGTCGACGTTTCCGGCAGAGCGACAATCGCAAGCGCACTTGCGCTGCGTGAAGCTGCCAGGCTGGGGCTTGGCCCGGCCCTGCTGGCCGACTGGCTGATTGGGAATGATCTAAGGGAAGGCAGGCTGGTCGACCTGTTTCCCGCCTACGCCTGCGCACCGGCCAATTTCGAGACCGCCGCCTGGATCCTCTATCCAACCCGGGCCTATCTGCCGTTCAAGGTGCGGGTGATGATCGATTTCCTGAAAGCGGAGCTTGGGCGTTCCGGAGCCTGAGCGCTTGCGCCGGGGCAAAGCCATTTTCCTACCGTGATTTCCTGCCGGCGGAGGAAAAAACAGTGGCGGCCTGAGGGGCTCTGAACAGAGGGCCTGAAGGCCTTTGCCCGGGCAGACACGCTGTCCACCCGGGCAGGACGCCATGTCAGGCGTTTACGTCGACGACGACCCGGCCTTTTACCTGGCCTTTCAGAATATCGGCACCAAGGGCCGGCAGATCTTCGAGCGTTGCCGGTTGGATCATCGCTTCAAGCTTATCCATCGGCAGGTCCTTTGCCAGCCGTTCCCAGGCTTTCAGGCGGCCGTCATAAGGCTTCATGACGCTGTCGATGCCCAGAAGGTTGACCCCGCGCAGCAGGAACGGAATGACCGTGGCCGGCAGGTTGGCGCCGCCCGCAAGGCCGACGGCGGCAACCGAAGCGCCGTATTTCATCTGGCCGAGAACCCGCGCCAGCATCGGGCCACCAACGGCATCGACGCAGCCTGCCCAGGTTTCGCTTTCCAGCGGACGCTTGACCGTTTCGGCCACATCATCCCGCGGCACCACGCGGGCAGCGCCAAGGGATTTCAGGTAATCCCAGGTGCTTTCCCGCCCGGTGACGGCGGCAACTTCATAGCCCAGATTGGCCAGAATGGCGGTTGCCACAGACCCGACGCCACCGGCTGCGCCGGTGACCAGCACCGGGCCGTTTTCCGGCTTCAGCCCGTGCTCCTCCAGCGCCATGACGGCAAGCATGGCGGTGAAGCCCGCTGTACCAATCGCCATGGCATTGCGCGTTGTCAGGCCTTCAGGCAGGGGCACCAGCCACTCGCCCTTGACCCGCGCCTTCTGGGCATAGCCACCCCACCAGGCTTCGCCGACGCGCCAACCGGTGAGCACCACCTTATCACCCGGTTTGTACCAGTCGTCAGAGCTTTCCTCGACCGTGCCGGCAAAGTCGATGCCAGGCACATGCGGATAGTTTCTGACCAGGCCGCCCCCCGGGCCAAGGCACAGGCCGTCCTTGTAGTTGAGCGTGGAGTATTCCACGGCAACGGTGACATCGGCTTCCGGCAGCCGGCTCACGTCGATATTCTCAATCGAGGCGTGGGTTTTGCCGTCTTCGTCCTTGTCGACAATCAGTGCCTTGAAGGTCATGAGATATTCCTTTTTCTCTGCGGTTTCAGGCAGCGGCTTCCGCCGCCGGGCCGGACCAGTCGATCTGGCAGATTTCAGCACTTCTGCCGTCAAAATCCCAGACCCGGCCGTAAGCACGCACGCGCCCCTGAGTGGCGGTGGCAACCGTGATGTCCGAACCCATCCAGTATTCGGTGTTCTTGACGACTATATCCTCGTCCGGATTGGCGCCGCGTACCGGCTCCACTTCGCCCTTGATCGCCTTGCCGACGATCAGGCGGCGTTTCTTGCCTTCGTTGGTGTAGGAGACCGGAGCGCGTTCGGCGCCCAGAAACTCGCTGACCAGAACCCGGAACAGGCCGGTGGTGCCCTTGGCCTGTCCGGAGAAGATCTTGATCAACCCGTCATAGGCCGCTTCGCTGGCGCGCTCGTCGATATAGGCGGCGGCCTTCCAGTTGCCGCGGGCCATCAGGCCGGGAATTTCCAGAACCAGGCCGACATTGAGCCCGGAGAGGTCCTCGCCCTCATAGTGGCCTTCGTCAATGCGCACGCCAGCCCAGGCCTGGCAGTACCCCTCTGTGGGCGGGTGCTTGCCGAGCGACACCACGCAGGGGCAGAAGACGGTGCAGTTGCAATTGAGGATCAGCTCCCCGCGGATGGCCCAGCCGGACATGGTTTTCTCCCTATATGGTTATTGGCAATAACGGCAGAACCAGAACAACCAGTCCGGCCAGAATGAGGAAAACGCCGAGTGGTGCGGTTAGTTTCGCACCGATGTCGGGAAGTTTTTCCAGCGTCATCAGCACCATGGCGAGCCCCATGAAGGCGAGGTTCATGGTGCCGGCAACAAAGGCAAGCAGCATCAAGGCCCAGCAGCACCCAAGGCAGACGGCACCAAGCCTGAGGCCAAGTGAAAGCCCGCCCCTGGCCCCCGGCTGCCAATGGCTGAAGAAGAAGGTCAGCGGGTTGCGGCAGGAGCTGAGGCAGGCCTGCTTGAGCCGGCTGAACTGATAGGCGCCCGCAAGCAGCAGCAGGGCCGCGTTCAACGAGTTGGAAACGGATTTCCCGAATGGATCGAGCAGCGCCTGCGCCGCCAGCCAGACCTGAAGAGCCCCGGCCAGACCCGAGAAGCCGAGCCACATAGCCAGATAGCCGCTCACCAGCGCAACCAGTGGCAAGTTGCCGGCGGCGGACGTCTGCGTCAGTTGTGCGTAGGTGCGAAAGGCAGGAAAGGCCGTTGGCGCCATCATGGCCAGGGCCATCAGCGCCCACATGAGGATGGCGGCTTTGAAGCCGGCATTGGCGGCCGTTGCCGAGCACAGCGACAGGAATGCCTCCAGCGGCTGTCCGAACGGCAGTCCACCGACCTGTCTGGCCAGTTGCCAGTCTGCCGCGTCCCGCAAGCCGCCTGCCTGCATGGCGAACAGCACGGCCCAGGCCGCCAGAATGGCGGCGTAAAAGGTCAGCCAGAGCGTTCTGCTGCCAGGCATGAGCCGTGCGACGGTGTCCACCCGATCCTCCCGATATATTTTCGCCTAGGCTGCGGGGGCGGTCCGCAAAAGTCAAACATTTAATTGTCAGACATTTAAACAATTCGTTTGACCGTGCCGGGCAGCCTCTTTAGGTTTGCCGGGGTTCAGGCGAAATGCGGAGGTTCTTTTGGCGATTGAATTCAACACGATTCAAAAAGAGGGCCTTTCGGTCCAGATCGCCAATGCCATCCGCAACGCCATTCTGGAAGGCCGGCTTGCCGGTGAGGAGCGCCTGCCGAGCGAAGCCGACCTGGCTGAGCGCTTCGGCGTGTCGCGCTCTACGGTGCGCGAAGCGCTGAAACGGCTTGCCGCTCAAAACCTGATCCGCAGCGAGCGCGGGTCCTCCGGCGGGGCTTTCGTCAACCGGATGACCTGGGCCGAGGCGCAGGACAACCTGATGACGACCACGCGTCTTCTGATCGGCATGAACGACATTCCGCTGGAAGACGCCATCGAGGCCCGCTTCGCGCTGGAAGCTGCCGCCCTGCCGCTGGCGGCGGAAAAACGCACCGACGATCAGCTTGCCGAGCTTGCCCGCGAGATTGCCCGACAGAGAGACCGGGACACGAGCGACGAGGACTTCTGTGCGTCGGATGTCGCGTTTCATTCGGCGGTAGCAAGGGCGACGGACAACCCGATCCTGATTTTCCAGCTGTCGGCCGCCTTCGAGGCCATGCAGCCGCTCATGAACATGCTGGTTTACCGTCTGCGCGATCGCGAGCGGATCGCCGACCTGCATCAGGCCCTGGCCAATGCGCTGGCCGCGCGGGACAGCGCCGGGGCTGCGCAGCATCTGGACGCCCTGTCGGCCTATACGCGGGAACTTGCAGCGCAAAGGCGCAAGCCGCGCAGCGCCTAGCGTCGCCGCTCAAGCGTTATCTATCGTTTTCGGGATGCCGCGGAAGGGCCATTTCGGGCGAAAATCGGCCGGAAAACCCTTTTGTTCCAGCATGTTAAGGCATAGGTAACTCTACGGCATTGCCTGATCTCATCCTAAAGTCTAATATAGACGAAAGTCGAAGTTCGAATCGTGGCGGATTTTCCTCCCGCGTCTGCCGAGACAGTCGCCGGATCCACCACTGTTCGAAAAGCTTGGCTTTTGTGCACCCGGGCCCATCTGGCCGGGTGCACAGATCCGAACAGAAGCCGCACCTGCATTGGCAGGGTCGGTCTTCACTTGAGGGAGAAGTGCCATGAAATTCTGGAGCATCGCCATCGTCGCCATGATCCTCGCAGGCGTCGCCGCCACAAAGGCCACCAACCCGAGCCACGCCCTGACCGACAGCTCCGTCGCTTCCGGCGTTCCGGTCACGACGCTGCACACACCGGTCACGCCGTAAGGTCACCGACACATTGCCGGCGCAGGCACCTTTTGCCTGCGCGCCCAGACTTGTTTTATGCAACTTGCCTCGGCTGCATCCCCTGCGCGCAGCCGTTTATCCGGCCTTGAGCGATCCTTGCTCGGCCGTGCTTCGTCTCACGTAATGACTTTTTTGGAAGCTGGTGACCCCGGCGCGATTCGAACGCGCGACCCTCAGATTAGGAATCTGATGCTCTATCCTGCTGAGCTACGGGGCCTTAATGCGGTCGATTAGCATGATTTGGCGTCCGTGGCGACCCCTGGCTGCATCAGACTGTTGGCTCTGGTGGGGATTGTTTCAGGTGGAGGCTTGGTCGGGGTGCGGGTGACGTGGCTGCGCCGTTACCGCGCCGTGCTGGTCTCCTCATTTTTACCGCCGTTTTACCGACCTGTCTTGGACTTGCCTTATTCGCTGCTTAGCAGTGCGGTTTGTCGTGACCGCTTTCTCAGCCTTGCCCGGTGCCATGCCTGTTGCCGGGTGACGTGCGCCTTGAGTCGTCTGCTTGCAGGAGGCGCGGTGAAAGAGGTTCGCGCCAGAAGCTGAAGGGATCGGACGTGCCGAAAAGGCAACAGACAGCGGGTTGGAAGAAGACGGCGCGGGTGCCCAGCCTGCGCGCGGCCAGCGTTGCTCTGGTCGCGGGTGTTGCGGTTGGTGTAGCCACGCCAGCAGCCTTTGCCGCTGAGCAAGCGCCGCTGACGCCCTTAGTTCCGGTGAAGGCCGACGCTGCATGCGCGGAAAGGCCGGAAAAAGCCGTTCCCGTGACTTTTGACAACAATGACGCCGTGTTCGTTTCCGCTTCCGGAGCGCGCTTTTTTGTGGGCGATATTCAGGTTCCTGCGCCAGCTGCAGAAATCGTGGGCCGCCAAAATGGCGGCGACCAAAGCTTGCGCGCCTATCTGGCCTCCCGGCCGGATGTTGAGTTGACGGCCCTCCCGGCAGGGCCGGAAAACCGTTGGGGACTGACGCCCGGTTGGGTGTTTGCTTCATCCGGTAGTGGCGGCGATGCCGTGCTTCTGCAGGCGGATCTTTTGAGGGCAGGCGTTGCCATCTTCGCGCCGGATCATGCAGGTGCGGCCTGCGCGGATGCCTTGCGGGCTGCGGAAGCGCAGGCCAGCCAGGCCAAGGCGGGCCTGTGGGGAAAGAGCGCGCCACGACTTGTCTATTCCGCTGATGCGCCGAAGTCTTTCACCGGCGCTTCCGGGCACTATGTTATTGCGAGGGGGCGTATTGTTTCTCTTGGAAAAACACGCAGCACCCGTTATCTGAACTTCGGCAATTACTGGAAAACGGATTTCACGGTCACGTTGAAGGCCTCTGACGAGGAGGACGTCAATACGGCCCTCGGACGGTTCGGCTGGACGCTGGATGCCCTGGAAGGACAGGTTGTCGAAATACGCGGCTCCGTTCAGGATCGGGACGGGCCGTCTATGGTGCTCCGGCATCCGGAGCAACTGGTGGTACTGAATGACAAAAGGGCAGGACGTGACGGCCAAAGCAGCAACTGATTTCCGTCAGCCGGCATGTTTGCCCGCACGACGCGGTCTGCGCCGGGCCTGGCTGCGCACCCTTGTTGCAGGCGGGACCGCGCTTCTTGTGGCCTCCTGCCAGTTCCTTGGCGATGGCCCGACCGTCGGCACGGTAACGCCGGGCACGTTGCGCCCCAACCTTGCGGCCGATATCGGCGAGCGCGAGCATCCACGTGTGGTGGCCACCTATGGCGGTGTCTACAAGGACGCCGGCGCCGAGCGCGCTGTTGCCAGCGTCGTCGGCCGGCTGGTGGCGGCTTCGGAAGATCCGTCGCAAAGCTACAAGATCACCATTTTGAATTCGCCGGCCATCAACGCCTTTGCCCTGCCGGGCGGGTATCTCTACGTCACGCGCGGGTTGCTGGCCCTTGCCAATGATACGTCGGAAGTGGCTGCCGTACTGGCGCACGAGATGGCCCATGTGACGGCCAACCACGCGATCAAGCGCCAGCAGCGCGCCGAAGCCAAGCAGCTTGCCAACAAGATCCTGACCGATGTCGTGCAGGACAGCGAGGAAGCCCGCAAGGCGATCATTTCGTCTCAGCTTTCCTTTGCCCGCTTCAGCCAGGTGCAGGAGCTGGAGGCTGACGACATTGGCGTGAAGACGCTCGCAAGAGCAGGCTTCGACCCCTATGCGGCTGCCCGCTTCCTGCGGTCCATGGCGGCCTTCGCGCAATATCAGTCCGCCGACAAGTCGGGCTCGACCGCGCCGGACTTCCTGTCGTCGCACCCTTCGACACCGGAACGGCTGCAGATCGCCATTCGCGCGGCGCGGCAGATCGGTGCGCCGGGGATCGGCGAGCGGGACCGCACGCGCTATCTCAGCCAGATCGACGGCATGCTGTTTGGTGACGACCCGCTGGAAGGCTTCGTCCGTGGCCGTTCGTTCCTGCACAAGGCGCTCGGCATCAGTTACACCGTGCCTGCCGGCTACATTCTGGAAAACACGCCTGAAGCCGTGCTGGCCAGCAATGGCGACGGCACGGCGATCCGCTTCGACGGTGCCGATGTCAGCAGCTATTCCAGCCTGCGCGACTATATGAATTCCGGCTGGATCAACGGGCTTCTGCCCGAAAGCGTGCGCGAGACGACGATCAACGGTCTGCCGGCTGTCACCGGGGCGGCCATTACCCAGGGCTGGTCCTTCCGCATTGCTGTGGTGCGGATCGGCAAGACAGGGTATCGCTTCATCTTCGCCAGCCGTTCACCCAACGACACCTTCGACCGGGACTTCCATCAGACGGTGGAAAGCTTCCAGCAGCTTTCGCCCACCGAACGGGCCCGCCTGCGCTCGCTCAGGATCAAGGTCGTCACCGCCAAGCCGGGCGACACGGCGCGTAAACTGGCCATCGGCATGAGCGGGGTCGAGCCATCGCGGCGGTTGGAATTCTTCACTATCCTGAACGACCTGGATGCGAACCAGCCGATCCCGGCCGGCACGGCTATCAAGCTGATCGTCGACTGAGGGCTATCCGAGCGGTTTCCCTGAGAAGCTCAAAAAAAGGCGGACCATAAGGCCCGCCTGTCAGAGTTACTTGGAGGAGATAGCTGTCAGGTGCTGTAGGCGGCCCGGTCGGGCTGGGCCGCAAGCAGAGCGGATTTCAGTTTTTCCATGGCCCGGCTTTCGATCTGGCGAACGCGCTCCTTGGAAATGCCGAGCTTCACGCCAAGCGATTCCAGGGTGGCGCCGTCTTCCGACAGGCGTCTTTCGCGCACGATCTTCAATTCACGTTCGCTGAGGACCTCTAGCGCGGAGGAAAGCCAGCGCTGGCGGCGTTCGGTATCGATGCTGACCGTGACGATTTCGTCCGGAAGCGGGGCGTCGGAGACGAGGAAGTCCTGGCGGTCGGCGCTGGAGCCTTCGCTGTCGGTCACCGGCGCATTCAAGGACGTGTCGGGACCGGACAGACGCGCATTCATCAGCGCAACGTCGGACTGTTTGACGCCGATTGCATCTGCGATCTTCTGATGAAGCTCGCTGTCCGTAAGCGGTGTCTGATTGCCGGAGAGCTTCGCGCGCAAGCGCCTTAGGTTGAAGAACAGGGCTTTCTGGGAGGAGGAGGTGCCGCCACGAACGATCGACCAGTTGCGCAGGATGTAATCCTGAATGGAGGCGCGGATCCACCATGTGGCGTAGGTGGAAAAGCGGACTTCCCGTTCCGGTTCGAACCGTGCAGCCGCTTCCAGCAGGCCGACGTGGCCTTCCTGGATCAGGTCACCCAGTGACAGGCCGAAGTTGCGAAAGCGCGAGGCAACGGCAATGACCAGGCGCATGTGCGACAGAGACAATTTCTCAAGCGCTTTTTCATCCCGTTCCTGGCGCCAGCGTATCGCCAGCTCCAGTTCTTCCTCACGCGTGAGGTAGGGCGCTTTCATTGCGGCTCGGACCAGTTGACGTTTTTCGCTCTGGGACATGATCGACGCTCCGATATGTTATCGGGGGAAATACGTACCGAAGCGTAGGTTAGATCACTTATCGATTCCGTTGGGGCAGTTTTTGCACACATTCGCGTGAACGGACCGCATGGATGCAGCCTTAAATGGAAAAGGGCCCGGATTTCTCCAGGCCCTCGTCGTTTTTTCGCAAGGAAAGTCCGCCTGGATCAAGCGGCTTCTTCCTTGTCCTCGTCGTCTTCCGCTGCAGCTTCTTCAGCGGCTTTGATGCGGCTCGGAGATTTTGCCAGGTTCTGTTCGATCTGCTTGACCGCTTCGGTTTCGGAACATTTGTTCACTGCCGCGATTTCGCGGGCCATACGGTCAAGCGCAGCTTCATAGAGCTGGCGTTCAGAGTAGGACTGTTCCGGCTGGTTTTCAGAGCGGAAAAGATCGCGAACCACTTCAGAGATCGAGATCAGGTCGCCGGAATTGATCTTGGCTTCATATTCCTGAGCGCGGCGGCTCCACATCGTCCGCTTCACGCGCGGGCGGCCACGAACGGTTTCGAGAGCCTTCTTGACGGCCGCAGGGTCGCCAAGCTTGCGCATGCCGACGGAGGCAATCTTTGCCACCGGGACACGAAGGGTCATCTTGTCCTGTTCAAAAACGATCACGAGCAACTCCAAAGAGTGACCTGCAACCTTCTGCTCTTCAATGGCGGTAATCTGGCCGACGCCATGCGCCGGATAAACAATGTACTCGCCTGTCTTGAAACCTTGGCGCTGCGCGGTCTTTTTGGTGTTCGTTGCCATACTCGTATTCTCTCCTGCGCAGTTGGCGGTCCGGGTTCGGACCGATGACGGACCGCGGTGCGGTCCCCTGTTCTTGTGAGACACGTACCCCGCAGTGCGATCCACAATGGAACGCCTGTTGATATGCGGCGTGTCAGGGCTGGTCAGTCGACGTTTTCCACTCTAGAACCTTGTTCAGTCGTGTGGGCTGCCGGGAGCTTGAGCTGTCCGGTTGTGAAGATCCGGAACAGTTTTCAAAGACTCCGTTTTGGGGGTTGTTCTCGTGGTTGGCGACTATCTTCCATGTCTACCACACTTTTGTGGAAAATTAAAGTACTGAGCTTTGTTGGTGCCAAAACACCACAACGGCCCCACCCGGTCGCCCCGGGCAGGTGCCTGAAAATCATGGAAGAATCACTGTTTTAAGCGGTTCTCATTTGTCTTGCGGCAGTCTGCCGCATAAGCATTTTGCCCGAATCAGGAAGCAGGATTCGGCGAAAAGAACTTTTCAAACTTGTTTTCCTTGCCATCAAACTCTTCAGCGTCCGGCAAAGGATCTTTTTTCTCGGTGATGTTCGGCCACTTTTCAGAGTATTCGGCGTTGATCTCGATCCATTTCTCGAGGCCGGGCTCCGTGTCCGGCAAAATCGCCTCCGCCGGGCATTCCGGCTCGCAGACACCGCAGTCGATACATTCGTCCGGATTGATGACGAGGAAATTCTCACCCTCGTAGAAACAGTCCACCGGGCAGACTTCAACACAGTCGGTGTATTTGCATTTGATGCAATTGTCCGTGACGACGTAGGTCATCGCTATCCTCATTCGGCGCCGGGCGGTCTGCAGCCGTTTCGCGCAAGGCCCTGGCGGTCAGTTTCGTGCCGCTCTTTCAACGAAGGCGCACGTATAACGTCTGGTGCAGATGTTGGGTATCGTTTTTGTCAAACCGGCGCAAGCGCTCTGGATGACGCAGTCCGGGCCGGAAAGAGAAAGTTTTTCTGTTTTCGGGCCTCTGGCGGGAAACGGTGTCAGTCGCCGCCGCGGAACGCGTCAATTTTCCGGCGCTCGCGCTTGGTCGGACGGCCTGCGCCGGCATCGCGCTGTCCGGGTGCGGCAGGCGGCGGGGCATCCTTCGGCGGAGGCGGGGGCGAAAGATCCTCATACAGCTTGCGGGCTTCTTCATAGGGGCCGCGTCTGGTGCCGAGGGCGAGGATCTTCAGGACGAGGATGCGGCGCTCCAGGCCGATCGTCAGAACGTCGCCGGTCCTGACCGTCTTGCTGGCGGAATCGATCTTGTCCTTGTTCACCCGGACATGGCCGGATGTTGCCAGCTTCTGGGCAAGGGAGCGGGATTTGGTGACTCTGGCGTACCAGAGCCACTTGTCTATGCGCAGGCTGCCACCGGCAGCAGTGTTATCAGGCGCAGAAATTACTTTTTGTCCTTATTGTCCATGTTCGCCTTGAGGGCCATCAGGGCCGCGAAGGGCGAGTTCGGATCAATCGGCTTGTCCCTCGGGGCCTTGTCGCGGCGGTTGCCGCCGTCAAAGCCCTTCTGGCCACCGCGTCCGCGGCCTTCGCCTTTCGGTCCGCCCTTGCCGTGACGTTTTTCACCCTGACCACCCTTCGGACCGCGACCCTGGCCCTGACCCTGGTCGCGCCGATTGTCGCCACCGCGGCGCTGGTCCTGACGGCCGCGCGGACGGCGGTCGTGCCGACCCGGGCGCCAGATCTCGATGGACACGGTTTCCAGCTCAGCGTCACCTTCAGCCGCTTCACCGTCTGCCTTCGCTTCCGGTGCTGCTTCTGCAGTTGCGGTGTCAGCAGATGCTTCAGCGGGCGCGTCTTCGGCAGTTGCTTCTGTTGCGCCGTCAGCCGCTTCTGCGGCCTCTGTCACAGGCGCTGCATCAGCGGCAGGTTCTTCTGCGAGGGCTTCAGCGCTTTCCGTCGTGGCAGGTTCGGCCGCTGCATCCGCAGTGGTCATCTCGTCTGTGGCAGCCTCCGCGGGGGCGGCAGCTTCAGCAGGAGCGTCTTCTCCGGTTGCAGCTGTTTCTGCTGCCGGCGTTTCCGGGGCTGTTTCCGCCGCCGGTTTGGCTGCGACAGGGCGCTGCACTTCCTTGGTCTCGGACCGGTAGCCGAGAGACTTCAACACGGCGGCAAAGTCCTCGCCCGCGCACCCGAGCAAGGACGTCATGGCAACGGTGACGGTAAAGCCGCCGCCGGTTGCAACCGCACCTTCCGGCGGGCTGACTTCCGCGTCGAGCGGCTTCCAGGCGATCAGCGGACGGATCAGGTCGGCCAGGCGTTCCAGAATGTCGACGCGAACGGCGCGCGGGCCGCACACACGGAAGCCGACAACCTTGTAAAGTGCCTTGTCGATGGTCTCGTCCACCGGAATGGAGGTGCGGCCGGACGCGGAAAGCTGGGGCAGTTCGGCCATGCCGTTCATGTCCAGCGAGCCGTGCTTCAGGGCCCAGAGCTGCGCCAGAAGCTGGCTCGGTGCCGGCTTCAGCAGGGCCGGCACGAACACGGTGTAGGCGCCGAAGCGGATGCCGTGCTTGCGCAAGCTGGCGCGCATGTCCTGATCCAGCTGACGGATTTCGTCGGCAGCCTCGTGGCGTTCCAGAATGCCGAGGCCTTCGACGATGCGGAACGCGATGCCGCGGGCAAGGCCTTCCAGACCTTCGCCGGCCTTCAGGTCCACAAGCGGTTTCAGCAGTGTATCGATCTGAGCCTTGACCCACAGGTCCAGCCGCGCCTGCACGCTGTCGCGTGCCGGGCCGGTCAGGTGTTCGTCCGCCAAAAGCAGGACAACCGGTGCCAGCACTTCTTCCCCGGCAACAAGTTTTGCCACGGGTTCGCCGCGCCAGCGGATCACCGCTTCGGAGGTCAGCACGAAATCGGAGTTCTCGGACTTGCCGAGCTTGTCCGCACGGGACTCGATTTCGGTCGTCAGGGCTTTTTGCGCGGCGGCGCGCACGGTCTTGCCGTCCGGTCCTTCCGCTGCCGCGTCAGGGGCAAACCGGAAGCCAAGCAGATTTCCGATGTGCTGACCTTCCACGAGCACATCGCCGCTCGATGTAATTTCCGCTTCCAGCATTGCGTTCTCTCTCAAACGTCGCATCAATACACTTGTACGCCGATCCACGAACCGCTGCGTGAGCCGCTCGTGAAGGGCGTCAGATAGTTTGTCTTCTATGTCGCGTGTCTCGCCCTGCCAGTGGGCCGGATCGGCCAGCCAGTCGGGACGGTTGGCGACATAGGTCCAGGTCCGGATATGTGCAATCCGGTTTGCGAGAGTGTCGATATCACCATCTGTGCGGTCTGCGAAGGCCAATTGACGCGAGAACCAGTCATCGGCGATCGCATTGTCCTGCATCAGATGGGTGTAAATGGTGTTCAGCAACTCTGCGTGGTTCGCCGGGGCGATCTTACGATAGTCGGGGACCTGGCACACGTCCCATAGCAATTCGACCGCTTTTTGGCCATTTGCCATGCCGGATATTGCGGGATCGCGCAATAAATGTTCAAGGGCGGTGATGTCGTCACCGATGGGTGCCCTGGCGAGACCCTCTTCCCGGGGCACCATGTCGAGGCTGGAACGCAAAGCGTTTGCCGACGAAAAATCCAGCGCACTGTTGCGCCATTGCAGCACTTTCAGGCTGTCGAAATGGTGACTTTCGATCTGTTCGATCAGATGGTCGTCCAGCGGATCGACCCGTCCGGTCACCCCGAAGGTGCCGTCCTTGGTGTGGCGGCCGGCCCGTCCGGCGATCTGACCCATCTCCGAAGCGGTGAGCTGGCGGTACTGATAGCCGTCGTATTTGCGGTTGCCGGCAAAGGCGATGTGATGGACGTCGAGGTTCAGCCCCATGCCGATGGCATCGGTCGCCACCAGATGGTCGACATCGCCGTTCTGGAACAGTTCCACCTGGGCGTTGCGCGTGCGCGGGCTCAGCGAGCCGAGCACCACGGCAGCCCCGCCGCGCTGGCGGCGGATAAGCTCGGCGATGGAATAGACTTCATCAGACGAAAAGGCGACGATGGCAGAGCGGGCCGGCAGACGCGAAACCTTCTTGGAGCCTGCATATTCCAGTACCGACATGCGGGGCCGCGTGACCACGTTGAGGCCCGGCAGCAGCTTTTCCAGCAGCGGACGGGCGGTGGCCGCGCCCAGCAGAAGCGTTTCGGACTGGCCGCGCACATTCAGGATGCGGTCGGTAAAGACGTGGCCGCGGTCAAGGTTGCCGGCAAGCTGCACCTCGTCAATGGCGACGAAGTCCGTCTTCAGGTCCAGCGGCATGGCTTCAACCGTCGACACCCAGAAACGCGGGTTCTTCGGGACGATCTTTTCCTCGCCGGTGATCAGGGCAACCGCGTCCGGACCGGCACGGTCGGCAACACGGTTATAGACTTCGCGCGCGAGCAGGCGCAGCGGCAATCCGATCAGCCCGGACGGCTGGGCCAGCATGCGTTCGATGGCGAGGTGGGTCTTGCCGGTATTGGTCGGTCCGAGCACGGCCGTCACTGTGCGGGACCGGGCAGACGGCGGCAGCGGCATGGTCTGGGGGCGGGGCATGGAGAGGCTTGTGATCGGCTTTCTTCGGACCGGCGCAAACGGGTAGCGCCTATATCTGGTGTGGCGTGTCTAGCACAGCCGAGGCGGGCATGTCCTTATTCTTTTGGCCAGTCAGTCAGGTTTTTGGCGGTCGAAAAATGTTGTGGAGAACGACTCTGGAACAAACCGAAACCGAATCGGCGACTCCGGGCGATTCAGGATTTGTTCCCTACGACATGTGGTTTCAAGTGTGGGTAGAGGCACCAAATCGTGAATCTGGTCAAGAACTTGAGTCATTTTGAGTGGGGGGTGCTGATTTGGCTCGAATCGCTGTCAATGATTAATTTTTGAAAAACGCCGATATGCCCTATCAGGCGGACGGCGTTTACTTCGGCACACAGGGTGAACGAATCCCGTCCGAATCGCTGATTCAAGCCGGTTGCGGATTTGTTCTCACAAGATCTAGTGGGCTTGCCGCGGGTTTCTGTCTAACCGGACCGGGTGGCTGACGAGGCTTTCGCGATGTCTGACAGGAATGTGTCCCGAAATGGCTCACGGTGGTCCCAAGGTCGGTTTTACAGGTCGCAGCCGCCGTATCGATGCTCCAATTGCTGCGCTGCACCTTTTTTGAAAAGGCTGATACTCTCAGGATTTAAATCGAATTAATGTTCATTTTCCGCCGGTTACGGGCGCAGGCGCAAAAATTTTTTCCAGGTTAAAAAAAGGACATGGCGTCTGGCTCTTTTCAAGTGCGTCCGACCAAAGTAGAAATCTTGCCGAAACAGGCTTTTGTTTTGCGCAAAATTAGGGGGAGAAGGCGTTTGGCGATAACAAAAATTCTCGTTGCTAACCGGTCTGAAATCGCGATCCGGGTGTTCCGTGCGGCCAACGAACTGGGCATGAAGACCGTCGCGATCTATGCCGAGCAGGACAAACTGGCCTTGCACCGGTTCAAGTCCGATGAGGCGTATCAGGTCGGCAAGGGGCTCGGGCCCATCGAGGCGTACCTCTCCATCGACGAGATTATCCGGGTTGCCAAACTCTCCGGCGCAGACGCCATTCACCCGGGTTACGGCCTTCTGTCCGAAAGTCCCGAGTTCGTGGATGCCTGCGAGGAAGCGGGCATCACCTTCATCGGGCCGAAGTCGGAAACCATGCGCCGTCTGGGCAACAAGGTTGCCGCCCGCAATCTGGCCATCGAGGCCGGTGTGCCGGTGATGCCGGCCACCGATCCCCTGCCGGACGACATGGACGAGATCAAGCGCCAGGCGGCCGACATCGGCTATCCGGTCATGCTCAAGGCTTCCTGGGGCGGCGGCGGCCGCGGAATGCGCGTCATTCCGGACGAGGCGACCCTTTCCAAGGAAGTTGTGGCAGCCAAGCGCGAAGCCAAGGCAGCCTTCGGCAAGGACGAGATTTATCTGGAGAAGCTGGTTCAGCGGGCGCGCCACGTTGAAGTGCAGATCCTGGGCGACGGCGAAAACGTGGTTCATCTGTTCGAGCGCGACTGTTCCATCCAGCGCCGCCACCAGAAAGTGGTCGAACGCGCCCCCGCGCCATATCTGTCGGCCGAAAAGCGGGCGGAGCTTTGCGAATACGGGCTGAAGATCGGCCGGGCGGTGAATTACCGCGGTGCCGGCACCGTCGAATTCCTGATGGATGCCGACACCGGCGATATCTACTTCATCGAGGTGAACCCGCGCGTTCAGGTGGAGCATACGGTGACGGAAGAAGTCACCGGCATCGATATCGTGCAGGCGCAGATCAAGATCTGCGAAGGCGAGAAGATCGGCACACCGGAAAGCGGCGTTCCCTCCCAGGACCAGATCCAACTTCACGGCCATGCCCTGCAGTGCCGTATCACGACCGAAGACCCGGAGCAGAACTTCATACCGGATTACGGCCGCATCACCGCCTATCGCGGAGCCACCGGCTTCGGCATCCGCCTGGACGGCGGAACGGCCTATTCCGGCGCGGTCATAACCCGTTTCTATGATCCGCTTCTGGAAAAGGTGACGGCCTGGGCGCCGACTGCCGAAGACGCCCGCAAGCGCATGGACCGCGCCTTGCGCGAATTCCGCATCCGCGGCGTGGCCACCAACCTGGTGTTCCTGGAGAACATCATCAGCCATGCCGATTTCAAGGCCAACAATTATACAACCCGTTTCATTGACGAGACGCCGGCGCTATTCGAACAGACCAAGCGTCAGGACCGGGCGACCAAGCTTCTGACCTATATCGCCGATGTTTCAGTGAACGGGCATCCGGAAACCAAGAGCCGAGCCCGTCCGCCGAAGGATGTCGCCGCGCCCGTCATCCCGAATTTCGGCGACGCCAAACCATCCGGCACACGCCAGCTTCTGGACGAGTTGGGGCCGAAGGGCTTTGCCGACTGGATGAAGGACCAGACGCGGACGCTGGTGACCGACACGACCATGCGCGATGCGCATCAGTCGCTGCTGGCCACCCGCATGCGCACCCACGACATCATCAACATCGCGGACGCCTATGCAGCCGGCCTGCCGAGCCTGTTCTCGCTGGAGTGCTGGGGCGGGGCAACCTTCGACGTCGCCATGCGCTTTCTGACCGAAAGCCCCTGGGAGCGCCTGCACAAGATCCGGGAAAAGGCGCCGAACATCCTGTTGCAGATGCTGCTGCGTGGTTCCAACGGCGTCGGCTACACCAACTATCCGGACAATGTGGTCAAGTATTTCGTGGCGGAAGCTGCGGAAAACGGCATTGACCTTTTCCGCGTGTTCGACTGCCTCAACTGGGTGGAGAACATGCGTGTTTCCATGGATGCGGTCCAGGAAGCGGGCAAGCTTTGCGAAGGCGTGCTCTGCTACACCGGCGACATGCTGGACAGTGCCCGGCCGAAATACGACCTGAAATACTACGTCGGCCTCGCCAAGGAACTGGAAGCCGCCGGCGCGCATATCCTGGGCCTCAAGGACATGGCCGGCCTGTTGAAGCCGGAAGCCGCCAGGGTTCTGATCCGGACCTTGAAGCAGGAAGTCGGCCTGCCGATCCACTTCCACACGCATGATACCTCGGGCATTGCCGCGGCCACTGTTCTGGCTGCGGTCGAAGCGGGGGCGGATGCGGTGGATGCGGCCATGGACGCGCTGTCCGGCCTGACGTCCCAGCCATGCCTCGGCTCCATCGTGGAAGCCCTGCGCGGGTCTGAGCGGGACACCGGTCTCGATGCCAAGACCATCCGCCAGATCTCGTTCTACTGGGAAGCCGTGCGCACCCAGTACCGGGCCTTCGAAAGCGATCTGCGCTTCGGCGCGTCGGAAGTCTACCTGCATGAAATGCCGGGCGGCCAGTTCACCAACCTCAAGGAACAGGCCCGTTCGCTCGGACTGGAAACCCGCTGGCACGAGGTCGCGCAGGCCTATGCCGACGTCAACATGATGTTCGGCGACATCGTCAAGGTGACGCCGTCTTCCAAGGTCGTCGGCGACATGGCTTTGATGATGGTCAGCCAGGGGCTGAGTGTGGCGGAAGTCGAGGATCCGGCCAAGGACGTGGCGTTCCCGGACAGCGTCGTCAAGATGCTGCACGGCGATCTCGGCCAGTCTCCCGGCGGATGGCCGAAAGCCCTTCAGAAAAAGGTTCTGAAGGGCGAGGCTCCGATTACCGTTCGTCCGGGTTCTCTCTTGAAGGAGGCCGATCTTGATGCGGAGCGCAAGACGGTTTCGGAGAAAACCGGCCACGACATCAGCGACATCGAGCTTGCCTCCTATCTGATGTATCCGAAGGTGTTCACCGACTTCGACAAGGCCCAGCAGCAATACGGTCCGACCTCCGTCTTGCCGACCCCGGTCTATTTCTACGGTCTTGAGCCGGGCGACGAGATCTCCGTCGACCTGGAAGCGGGCAAGACGCTGGTGATCCGCTGCCAGGCGATTGGCGAAACCGACGAGAAGGGCGAGAAGAAGGTGTTCTTCGAGCTCAACGGCCAGCCGCGCATCATCAAGGTTCCGGACCGTGCCCACGGCGCAACCGGTGCCGCCACGATGCGCAAGGCAGAGGACGGCAACGCCGCCCATGTCGGTGCACCAATGCCGGGCGTGATCTCCACGGTGGCTGTCACTACCGGTCAGGACGTGACCGCAGGCGATGTGCTGGTCTCGATCGAAGCCATGAAAATGGAAACCGCGCTTCACGCCGAACGCGATGGCAAGGTGAAGGAAGTTCTGGTTTCACCGGGCTCCCAGATCGACGCGAAGGACCTTCTGGTCGTCTTCGAAAGCTAGACCGCTTGCGACACCTTTTTCAAAAGCCGCCCGGAGCGATTTCGGGCGGCTTTTTGTTTCCCTGGCGTCCGTCATTTGGGGGGAGAGGCGCAGGCGAGTCCGGTGATGTTCCGGTTATTAGTGTTGCCGAATTCGAGGCGTCTGAGCCTCCGCCAGTGTCATTCCGGACAAGTGCAACACCGTTGCACGTAGATCCGGAATCCAGACATTTGTCGCGCTGAAAGCGCGTCGATAGTCCAGCTTGAGTGTTTGGTGTTCGCTGCGCTCACGCTGATGTCTGGATTCCGGATCAGCGCTCGGCTGTGCCTCGCTTGTCCGGAATGACAGTGGATGTGGCTCAGGATTATGTTAAAGACCTGTCTTGACGGGCTTTTTCGATGGCCTCCCGACTACAGATTGTCATCCCGGGCGAAGCGTATCGCAGACCCGGGATCCAGTATTCCCGGCCAAGTGCAAATCGCGTGCGCCCTGTCTTTTCCTGGGGCATCGCCCGCATTTCCGGTGAAAACGTGTGTGGGGAAACAAAAGACGATAGTCGAGCTTCTTCGAATGCTGGCCTAGAAGCTGCTCAGCTTTTCGCTAGGCTGAAGGCTGAAGTTGTTTCGATAGTCCAACTTTTTCCATCTCTATCTTCAGGATCGGGTCGAAACTGATCTGCCGCGACTCTTCCCGGTATCCGAGGTGACGATAAAGCCTGAAGGCGCGGGTGTTGAGCGCGGCGGCCTGGATGTGGGCAACAGGGTAACCGCGGTCGAGGATCTCTGTTTCCAGCGCATTGACCAAGGCTGAGCCAACACCGCGTCCTTCGAACGCCGGAGCGACCCAGATGTCGGAAATAGTGTCGTCTGCGTGTTCGCAGGCGCCGATGCCGACAGGGTCGCCGTTGATTGTCGCGACGATCACCGCAGGCCCGAGTGTCTTGAGGAAGGGAAGAAACGGATTGTCAGCAAGGATCCCCTGACGGACCTTGTCCGGGACAAGAGGAGCGATGCCGTTCAGCCAAGCCTTTAGGCCAATGCGAGCCAGGGTTTCTGTTTCTTCTGGCCGGGCGTTGTGAAGGTGAATGGCTGGACGGTCCAAAGCGTGTGTCACTCCCGCTCCTGAATGATTGCCAGAAGCTTGCGGTTTCGGTTTTTCCGCATAGTCCGCCTCAACCTGAAGAGCCAAGCAAGCGCAGCGAACACTTGGGTTCGAATATGGACGCGCTTTTAGCACGAAATATGTCTGGATTCCGGATCAGCGCTCGGCTCCGCCTCTCTTGTCCGGAATGACGGGGAAGGCAGCTCAGGACCGCGCTAAAGGCCTGTCTCGGCCCGCTTTTCCGGCGGCCTCCAGACTACAGATTGTCATCCTGGGCGAAGCGTAGCGCAGACCCGGGATCCAGTATTCCCGGGCGGGCTTGGTACGGAGACAGGCTATGAGGCATGCTTGGGTCCCCGTTTTCGCGGGGATGACAATGGTGGAGGCGCCTGACAGCGCAAAAGCAATCTCCTGGCAAGCCCTTGGTCTGAAATACCGGTTATTCAGCCGCCTTCATCAGATCATGGCGAACCGGGGCGGCGGCTGTGCCGATCCAGAGGTCCAGGAACCGGTCGAGCCATTTCCGGACGGCGGGGTCGTAGACGAAGCGGCCGGCGAAATGGTCGCGGCGTATCTGTGCGCCGGGCAGTTCCATGCGCGGTGCGCCTTTGGTCGTCCAGCGGACCATCATCTGGTGGGTCAGTTCGGGGTGAAACTGTATGCCGTAGGCGCAGGAACCGACGCGGATCGCCTGATTGGGATAGGTCGGCCCGGAGGCCAGAAGATCGGCGCCGCGGGGCAGGTCGAACCCTTCCCGGTGCCATTGATAGACCTTCTTCGGCCAGTCCATCAGGGATTTTCCGGCATCGGTCGGCTTCAGCGGATAATAGCCGATCTCCACCAGGCTTTCATGGTGGCCGGTAACCGTACCGCCAAGATGTCTGACCATCATCTGCGCGCCAAGGCAGATGCCGAGAAAGGGTTTTCCCTCCGCAAGCGGAACACCGATCCAGTCGATCTCCTTCTGAATGAAGGCGTCAGGATCGTTCGCGCTCATCGGGCCGCCAAAGATAACGGCGCCGGCATGGTTTTCCATGGTGTCTGGCAGAAGGTCGCCGAACCGGGGCTTGCGGATGTCGAGCGCGAAGCCGCGCTTTACAAGCTCAAGACCCACCCGTCCGGGTGAGGAATGCTCCTGATGCAGGATGATCAGGACTTTCGGTCGGTTCTTCACGGGATCGGACTGAAAAAGCATGGACTTAATATGAGGGAGGTCGGCACGAAAATCGAGTCCCGTTGCCGCATCATCCTGCATAAATACGCGCCCGGCCTGATTATCGCGTGGGCGTTCAGTCGGCTTCGTCGGTTTCCGGAGCCGTCTGGGCTACCTTGTGCCGCAAGTTCATCCTGTCGCGCGTGGAGACGCCCAGAAGTTCGGCGACCCGCCAGATGGTGTTGTCCTCAAACTCGTGGACATGGCCGTCAGCATAGACAATTTCCCACATCATCTCTACGATGGCGAGGCGTTCCTCTTCATCGGTGGTACGCTTGAGCACCGAGGTGAAGCCGTAAAGGTCGACGGCTTCCTCGTCCCGCTGCTTGGCAGCGGCAATCAGCTCGGTCGTCTCCTTATCGGAAAGATCATAGTGGTTGCGCAGGATCTCTCGCAGCTTCGCGCTTTCGCTTTCCTCGATCACGCCGTCGATGTCGATCAGGTGAAACAGCAGGGCCGCGGCGGCCAGACGCTTGTCATCTTCGGCGAAAGTCTTTTCTCCGCTGTCGCCAAAGGTGAGTTCCCGGACAAAACTTTTCAGCGCATTGAGCATGTCAGTCATTCCTGTTGCCTGGCCCCCCAAACAGGCCAGTTTTATTGCTATACCATTCCCTCTTTTCCATCAAAGGGTTGTTGTCGGCTTTCGGTCACTGGACATGGGAAGACAATCCGGCATTTCCAAGTCAACTTTTTGGAACTGTTCTAAACTATTGATTTTTTTGGAATTATAACTTGACTTTCTGCCTCATGAAATGTTTTCCCTCTCCTTGTTGGGCGTGGTTCCACGTCGCAAAATCATTCAGGTTTCGCCCAGGGCAGGTCCATGCGCACCGAGGGCGGCACAGTTTACGGGATGGATCTATGAATACCTTCAAGCTTGGCCTTCTGGCCGCTTCCGCCCTTTTCGTCACACCGGCATTAGCCGCGGCTCCTTCCGACATTCTGTCGACCTACGGCGACATCGCCCAGGCAAAATATGCGGACTCCCTGGCAACGGCCAAGTCGCTCAAGACCGCCATCGACAAGCTGGTGGCCGAGCCGACCGAGGCCAACCTGGAAGCGGCGCGCACCGCCTGGAAGAAAGCGCGTGATCCCTATCAGCAGACCGAGGCATACCGTTTCGGCAATGCCATTGTCGATGACTGGGAAGGCAAGGTGAATGCCTGGCCGCTTGATGAAGGCCTGATCGACTATGTCGACGCGTCCTACGGTGATGAATCGGAAGAAAACGACTTCTACGTCGCCAACGTGATTGCCAATCCGTCGCTCAAGGTGGGTGGTGAAACCATCGATGCCACCGAAATCACGCCGGCTCTTCTTGCTGATACGCTGCAGGAAGCCGGTGAAGTGGAAACGAATGTGGCCACTGGCTATCACGCCATCGAATTTCTGCTGTGGGGGCAGGACCTCAACGGTACCGATGCAGGTGCGGGCGAGCGGCCGGCAACCGACTTCGATCCGGCCAACTGCACCGGCGGCAACTGCGAACGCCGCATCCAGTATCTGCAGGCCGCAACCGATCTGCTGATTTCCGATCTTGAGGAAATGGCTGCTGCCTGGGCTCCGGACGGGGCTGCACGCGAAGAACTGGCGAGCAAGGGTGAGGCCGGTGGGCTTGCCACCATCCTGACCGGCATGGGCTCTCTTTCCTACGGTGAGCTGGCTGGCGAGCGCATCAAGCTTGGCCTGATGCTGCACGATCCGGAAGAAGAACATGACTGCTTCTCCGACAACACCCACATGTCGCATTACAACGACGTGGTCGGTATCCGGAACGTCTATTTCGGCTCCTACGAGAGCCCGGTTGGCAACGATGTGTCCGGTGCGTCCCTCGCCGAACTGGTGGCGGAAAAGGATCCGGCGCTGGCAGAGGAAATGAAGACGAAACTCGACGCCACGCTGGCGGCTTTCGAAGCTATGAAGGCGCGGGCCGAAGCCGGTGAAGCCTACGACCAGATGATCGGCGAAGGCAACGAGGAAGGCAACGCCGTCGTCCAGGCAGCAGTAGACGCCCTGATCGACCAGACGGCCTCCATCGAGCGTGTGGTGAAGGTTCTCGAGCTCGATGATATCGCGTTCGAAGGGTCGGACAGCCTGGACAACCCGGGCGCTGTTTTCGAATAATCGAACAAATCGTCAGGCGGCTCCAGCCGCCTGACAGCTTGTCCGCGAATTGGGGCTCGCGGATCACAGTCAGGATGCGAATATGAGACTGGTCCCCAGACTGGGCGCCAAGACAGGCGTCTTTTTGTGTTTCTGCCTCGCGGCAGGCACAGCCCTTTCAGACGATACGCTATCTTACCGCGACGATTTATCGGCAAAAGACCGGCTCAAGGCCGCTAAGGTTCTGCAGCCACCGGCCGATTTCGAAGCCGCCGAAGCCTTCGAGCTCATGCAGGGCGGAGCCGGGACGTCCCGAAAGCGGATCAACCGGGATGCCTATTCCCACTCCAACGCCAATCTGACCTTCGAGGAACAGGCCACCTTCAAGGTGGGCAACGGCCTGTTCAAGAAACTCTGGGCTTCTTCCCCTTCGTCGACGCAGGCATCCGACGGCCTCGGGCCGCTCTACAACGCGCGCTCATGTCAGGGCTGTCATCTGAAGGACGGCCGGGGCCGGCCGCCGCTGCCGGGCGAAGACGCTGTTTCCCTGTTCCTTCGCCTGTCCATTCCGCCGCAAACCGAAGGGCAGCGCCAGGCGCTGGCCGATCGCGACATCATGCTTGTGCCGGAGCCGACCTATGGCGGTCAGTTCCAGACTTTTGCGGTGCCGGGCCTGCCAGGCGAAGGTCGCTTCGACATCGAGGTGGAAGAAATCGAGGTTCCACTTGCCGGCGGCGAAACGGCGGTGCTGCAGAAGCCCTTCTACAAGGTCCGGGATCTCGGCTATGGCGAGATGCATCCGGACACCATGATTTCGCCGCGCGCGGCGCCGCCCATGATCGGCCTTGGCCTGGTGCAGGCCATTCATCCCGGTGACATCGAAGCCCTTGCAGATCCCGACGACGAGGATGGCGACGGCATTTCCGGCAAGGTCAGCCGGGTTCGCGACCCTGAAACCGGTGTGCTGACGCTCGGCCGTTTCGGCTGGAAAGCGTCCAAGCCTTCGATCCGTGCCCAGTCCGCTGCTGCGTTTTCCGGAGACATCGGTATTTCCACGCCGCAGATGCCGGACAATTACGGCGACTGCACAGATGCGCAGGCCGCCTGCCGGGCCTTGCCGCATGGGGAACAGGCGAACCTCGGCGTTTCGGAAGCTCCGGATCCGGTAATGGATCTCGTCACTTTCTATTCCGAGAACCTGGCCGTGCCGATGCGCAGGGACGTGGAAGATCCCGAGGTGCTGAAGGGCAAGAAGGTATTTTATGAGACCGGCTGCCCGGCCTGTCACCGGCCGAAGTTCGTCACCAGCCGGAAGGCGGAAAATCCCGCGCACCGGTTTCAGTTGATCTGGCCATATTCGGATTTCCTGTTACATGACATGGGAGACGGCCTTGCCGACAACCGCCCGGTGGGTGACGCCGGTGGCCAGGAGTGGCGCACGCCGCCGCTGTGGGGCATTGGCCTGACCGAAACCGTCAACAGTCATACGCGGTTCCTGCATGACGGCCGCGCGCGAAACCTGCTGGAGGCGGTGCTGTGGCACGATGGCGAAGCCAGACAAGCGCGCGATGCGGTTGTTGCGCTTTCGCCGTCTGACAGGCAATCGCTGATACGTTTTCTGGAGTCCCTTTGATGCGCCGTTTGCTCTTCGCCGTTCTTGCCGTTGGTGCTGTCACCATCCAGCCCGCGTTTGCCACGGATTACGAGCCGAAGCTCGATAACCTGATCGAGGCCTATATCAGGCCGCAAACCAGTGCGTTCGCAGAGACTGCGGCAAAGCTTCCGGACGTTGTGCGCGGGGTTTGCGCCAAGGCGGACGCAGCGTCGGTCGAAACATTCGAGGCGGTCTATTCGGAAACGCTGCGCGACTTTGCGCATGTGCACTTTCTGCGGTTCGGCCCGCTGATCGACAACGACCGCCTCAGCCGGCTGGCTTTTCTGCCCGATCCGCGCGGCATCACGCAGCGCCAGATCCGCAAGGTTCTGGCCTCTGAAGACAAGGATGCGCTTTCGGCGGACACTCTCAAGGACAAGAGCGTTGCGGTCCAGGGGCTGACGGCGCTGGAGCTGCTGGCTTTCGACAAGGACAGCGCGGTCCGGTTGGGACAGGCGGGCGACGACAAGGCCTTCACATGCGGATACGCGTTGGCGATTTCGGAAAACCTTGCGGCGATGGCAGGCGAAATCGCGGGAGGCTGGCAGGATCCGGACGGTTACAGCGCTGTGCTCCTGACCGCTGAAGGTGGCAACGAACGGTTTCACACCTCGAAGGAAGCGCTGGAAAGTGTGTTCAATGCGCTGGTGACAGGCTTGATCATCGCCCGCGACCAGGACGTTCTTCCGGCACTTGGAACAGGCAGGGACAAGGCCAAGGCGACGCGGTTTCCCTTTTCGCGCTCCGGCAACAGCGTGGTTTACCTCGTCGGCGAAATGCGCGGCGTTCAGGAGGCGCTTGCCTCTCTTGATCTCATGGATCTGACCCCGAACGATTTCACCTGGATCTATAACGCGGTCGACTTCGAGTTCGACAATGCCATCGGTCTTCTGGAGACACTCGAGCCGCCCCTGCGCCAGTCCTTCGAGGAAGGCGATGCCTATGACAAGGTCGCCGTTCTGGCGATCACCTTGAAATCGCTTCGTGACACGATTGCTCTTGAGCTTGCCGGTGCGCTTAACCTGGCAGGAGGCTTCAATGCGCTCGATGGTGACTAAACCTCTTTCCCGGCGCGGATTTCTGGCGGCGCTGGGCGGCCTTGCCACGTTGCCGGCCTTCTCCGGTTCGACGCTGGCGGAAAGCCTGTTGAGCCGCGAGGCATCTGAAGGCGTGCCGCTGTTCGTGAGCGCCTACAAGCTTGAAAACGGCGATTATGGCGTCGGTGTCGTTGATGATCTCGGGCAGGTTCTGGCCAGGATCACGCTGCCGGGGCGCGGCCATGGTGTTGCGATTTCACCGGACAAAACACGGTTTGTGGCTTTTGCCCGCCGGCCCGGCACATTCGCGGTCGTGGTGCGACCGTTTCAGGATGTGGCGCCGGAGGTTCTGACGGCGGAAGCGGGTCGTCATTATTATGGCCACGGCTGTTTTTCCGCCGACGGCAAGTTGCTGTATGCGGTGGAAAACGACTACGCCACAGCGCGCGGGGTCCTCGGTGTCTACGACATGAGCGGCCGTCAGGTGCAGCGGATCGGCGAGATCGAAACGCATGGCATCGGACCGCATGACATCCTTCTGGCGCCGGACGGACGGACGCTGGTCGTCGCCAACGGCGGCATCATGACCCATCCGGACAAGGGGCGCGAGAAGCTCAATCTCGACACGATGGCGCCAACGGTGGTGTTTGTGGACAGGGAAACCGGCGATCTCCTTGCAAGCCACGCACTGGACGCCTCCCTGCACCAGTTGTCGCTCCGGCACATGGCGCTGGATGGACAAGGGCGCGCGTGGGTCGGCGGTCAGTTCGAAGGCCCGGAAACGGACCTGCCGCCACTGATCGGCGTGTTCTCGAAAGATGAGGCGCCGATCCTGACAGAAATTCCAACCGGGATTGCGTCAGGCCTGCAGAACTACATCGGCTCGGTGACCGCCAACGCCAGCGGCGACGTGATTGCGACCTCAGCGCCCAGAGGTGGACAGACGTTGTTCTGGAATGCCGATACCGGCGCGTTCCTGGGGGCCGAGGCGATTGCGGACGGATGCGGCGTTGCGCCAATCGATCAGGGCAGCTTTCTGATATCCGACGGCAACGGAGCGCTGTCTCTTGTGAGCGACCCCGCGCAGCCGGCGGAAATCCTGGCTCGCCCGCCGGGGATCTCCTGGGACAATCACATGTTTGCCCTGTCCTGAGACAGGGCAACGACTGACGGAACCTTGCACGTGCTCAAGCCGTTTTCTGACTGAATGGTGCCAATCGGCGGCAAATTCGGCAGACTTCCTGCTTTTGTCAAAATCGGCTGGCACATTGGCCGCGTCCGTATGCCGGTCCGGAACCGGGGTGTGGCGCTGTAGACCGATTTGCCGGTAATTGAGCGTTCCGTCTTCTTTCCTGCGAAAGCCTTTGCTTCTGCTTGGGGACGTTCCAGCCCGATTGGTCTACATTGGGGACCGATTCGCGACGGGGAGACACTAAATGCGTCGGCTTTTGATCGGACTGGGCAGCTTGTTGTTCTTGCTGGCAACCATCGTTCTGGTGGTGCCGCTGTTCCTGCCCAAGGACGAAATCAAGCGTCAGGTGGTGGAACAGGTGGACAAGCGCTTTGGCTGGCGCGTGCGCCTCGACGGGCCTGTGTCCCTTTCGCTTTTCCCGGGCTTTACCCTGGTTGCCGAAGACATTGGCCTGGCCGGTGAGGCCGGGGCAGACGGGATCGAGTTTGCCAAGGCCGAGCGTGTCGAGTTCGGTCTGGCGTGGGGCGGTCTGGTGTCCGGCAACATCCAGGTGACCGGAATTGCCCTGGACAAGCCGGACATCTATCTGGAAATCGGCCCGAACGGCACCACGAGCTGGGAGCCGCGCCGCGACATTAGCGACATTGGCGACCTGATCGAGGCGGAAACCGGTGACGCCGAAACCGCTGCGGTGGCGGAAAGCGCACCAGCGCCTGCTTCTGAGGTGGGCGCGGAAGAAACGGCTGCAAGTTCAGACGGCTACCTGAAGAGCATTGGTGTCGACAGCCTGCAGATCACCGGTGGCACGGTGACCTATAAGGCGCCGGACGCTGCCGAGCCGGTTCGTCTCTCCAACCTTGATCTCAGCCTGCAGGCGCCCAGCCTGTCGGGTGAGGTCGATCTGACATCCAGCTTCACGTTCCGCGAAATGCCGGTCGCGGTCACAGGATCCCTGACGAACCCGCTTGCCCTCATGAGTGGGGAGCAGGTTCCGGTGGACCTGAAGATTTCCAGCGGTGAAAACAGCCTTTCCGTCACTGGTCAGTCCGGCCTGGATCCGGTGCGTGCTGACCTGGCTCTCACTGCCGCCGGGCCATCCCTGAAGGCTCTCGCGGCGCTGGCCGGTCAGGATCTGGCTGCCGATCCGGGAGCATTTGCCGTGTCGGCCAAGGTTGCAGGCACCGAGGCTATGTTGTCGCTGGCTGATCTTGATATCACGCTTGGTCAGCTTTCTCTTGGTGGTGCGGCGGATGCGGATCTGTCGGGGAGCGTTCCTGAAGTCTCCGGCCGGCTGGTGCTGAAGGATGGTTCGATTGCCGATCTCCTGAAGCTTGCGGGCCGGGATCTGCCGGCCAGCGGCAAGCTCAGCGTGGATCTGGCGTTCGAAACCGCTGGGCAGACAGGTGAAGAGCTGCTTGCCGGGCTTGATATCAACGGCGGCGTGCGCATTGCCGAGGGCGAAGTCGGCGGACTGGGGCTCTCGTCGGCTGTCGGCGGCGATCCGGAAGCTGACCGCCTGACGAACCTTGCCCTGGATATCGATCTTCAGGGGTTGGAGCAACCGGTCTCGCTCAGCGGCGCGCTGTCCTGGCGGGGGGAAGCTTTCAGCGTGACCGGCGAGGGCGACACTGCCCGTCTGCTGGCCGGGGAAGCCGCGCCTGTTTCGGTGACAGTGAAGGGCAATCGCGTCAGCGCCGGCTTCAATGGCAGAGCGTCGCGCAACGGTGCGCTTGACGGTGCAGTCAGTGTCGACACGGCAGACCTGCGGGGCCTCATGGCCTGGCTGGGCAAGCCTCTGGGCAACGGCGGCGGTCTCAAGCGCTTCAAGGCGTCGGGCATCTTCGGTGTTGCGGGCGAGACGATCTCGTTCGAGGAAACCCGTTTCACCCTGGATGATACCTCGGGCGAAGCCAACGGGCGCATCGTTCTGGGCGGCAAGCCAAACGTCACGGCTCGGCTCGATCTGCGGGAGCTTGTGCTCGATCCCTATCTCGGAGGCACATCGTCTTCCGGCGGTGGTGGCGGCGGTTCCACAAAGGCGTCCGGAAACGCTTCGGGTGGCGGCGGTGGCGGCAAACGCGGCGGCTCGGGCGGCTGGAGCACGGAACCGATCGATTTCTCCGGTCTCAACGCAATCGATGCCGACTTCAAACTGACCACCAGGGAAATCCGCTGGGACAAGATCAAGATCGACCAGAGCGCGCTATCGACCACCATCAAGAACGGTGTGCTGACCGCGAACCTGGAAAAGCTGGCGCTTTACGGGGGCTCCGGCACGGGTACTGTTACGCTTAACGGAGCCGCTGCCACGCCTGAGGTTGCCGCAAAATTTGCGCTCGTCGAACTCAATGCCTACCCGCTGCTGCGCGATGCTGCCGATTTCAGCTGGATCGAAGGCAAGGCCAACATCAACCTGAATGTCACGGCCAAGGGTGGCAGCGAGCAGGCGCTGGTTCAGGCCTTGAACGGGACGGCCGACTACAAGTTCGCCGACGGTGCAATCAAAGGCATCAACGTGCCGAAAATGGTTCGTGGCCTTTCGGTGGAAACGCTGCTCGGCTGGCAGGCCAACCCGTCTGCCAAGACCGACTTCAGCTCGCTCGGGTCGACTTTCCAGATCCAGAACGGCATCGCCAAGACGGACGACCTGTCTCTGGTTGGCCCCCTGGTGCGCATGACCGGCAAGGGCACGACGGACATGCCGGGGCAGCGCCTTTCCTGGCGTGTGGAGCCGAAGATCGTGCCAACACTTGAAGGTCAGGCTCCGCAGCCTCGGCGGAAGGGCGAAGACAAGAAGCTGGCCGGCCTCGGTGTGCCCATCGTGATCGAAGGTCCGTGGAACGATCCGCGTATCTATCCGGACATCAAGGGCATACTGGAGAACCCGGAAGCGGCCTACAAGCAACTGCAGCAGACCGGCGGCGAGCTGATCTCCATTCTGCAGGGCAAGAAGGAACCGTCTCAGGAGCTGGTGGACCAGGCCAACAAGGTCATCAATCAGGCGACCGGCGGCAAGACGCAGATCGACGTTCAGAAGGTTCTCGAGGGTGATGTCGATGACGAGGAAGTTCTGAAAGCGGTTGAAGAAGGCTTCGGCCTGCCGTCCGGGCTGTTGGGCAACGTGTTCGGAAACAAGAAGAAAAAGAAGAACTGACGGCGCAACCGGGTGAAGGTGCTGCGCTTCGGCGCGGCATTGCCTTCTGTGTCGTCGATTTCAAACCGTCTGTTCGGATGCGGGAGCAGTGCCGCATTTAACCGGAAAATCCTGCATCGCCTTTTGCGTTGAAATCTCTGATTTCAGGCAGCGAAAAGCGGCTCCGATAAAACGCGATTTGCTCTGAGCTCGTCCGGCAGCGGACGTGTGCGTTCAGAACTGCCTTGCCCGATGCGCCAGTTCGACACCGGGGTTGACCCGCATCAGCCGCATTTCACCAAAACTGCGGATCTCGCGCTTGCCGAGGTCTTCCAGGTGAAATTCGTCCACCAGGAACTCCTTCATGGCATCAGGCGCCACAACGCACATAGGATTGGCGAATTCCTGCAGTCGTGCGGCGAGGTTCACCGCCGAACCGAAGACGTCATAGACATATTTCTGGATCCCGACGACCGAACCGACTGCCGGTCCCGTGCCCAGTCCGACCCGCGCCAGCCACTTGTGTTGATGGCTCTGGTTTCTGCGTTCCAGGTAGCGAATGAAGCGGACGGCGCAATTGGCAACCGCACGCATGTGGTCTGGCGAAGGTTCGGGCATGCCCGCAACGGCAAGATAGGCATCACCGATGGTCTTGATTCGCTCGCAACCGAATTGCTCCGCAATACGGTCGAAAGCGGTGAAGATGTCGTTCAACTCCCCGAGCGTGACCGTCGGATCATGTTCCGAGGAGAATTTCGTGAAGCCCACGAAGTCGAGCATCACGACGGAAACGCTTTCGTAAAGCTGAGGCGTGACGACACCGAAGGTCTTGAACTCCTCGTAGACCGAGCGCGGCATCAGGTTGAGGAGCAGGCGTTCAACACGTTCCTTTTCCCGCTCCAGTTCCCGCGTATTCCGCTCGACCATGGAAGAATAACTCTCGATCATCGATTCCAGTTCGCGGATCCGCGTGATGTTCTGACACTCGACGACGAGGAAATCCTGCTCCTCGGCCGGGGAGACCGTCAAGGCGATGACCAGCGTCCGGCGCTTCATCTTGACGGAGACTTCGCCGGTAAAGCGGCCCTGGTCTTCTATTTCCGCGCGGAGCTTTTCGATATCGATATCCGGCAGCAGATCGGTGAGCGCCGCAGCGGCATCTGGTTTTCCAAACCAATCGGAAAACGGGCCGTTCTGGAAAAGAACCTGCAGGTCCTTGCTGCCGACTACGGCAATGCCAACACCGATCGCGCGCAGGAGCTGCTGGTTGATGGCGGTGATGCTCATGGAGCACCGGTCGAAAGGATGGCGGAGCGGCGGGCTTCGATTTCCCGCATCACGGACTTGATGTCACCCGGGTCGAATTTGTGTTCCACCAACGTCTCGCGCAGAAGCCGCGCGATTTCGTCAAAATCCTCGTTGTTCAGGTCAAGGGTGGCATGGGTTCGTCTCAGCCGCTCTTCCGAATAGGAAATCGGCCCGCCCAAAAGGTAGGAGATAAATTTTGTCTGATGATCGATCAGACGCGTCATGTCGACGTCGTCGAAAAAGTCGCCGATGTCCTCGGAATCGAGAACCTTATCGTAAAAAGTCATTACGATGCGGCTCACCGAGCCGAAGCCGCCGTACTTTTCAAACAATGTCGCAGGCATGCCGCAGAACTCAATTTTCAGAATGAGATCAAGAATAAGAGAGTAGTCGACTATTCTGCCAATGCAAAGATTTTGTGCTTTCTATTCCTCTGGGTCACATAATCGGATTTTCTCTGCGGGTCTCTCGCACATTCCGGTGGTCGGTTAATCGCCGTGTTAGGGCGGGGCGGGGTGTTCCTGTGTTCCAGTACATGAGCGCGAAAAGCCCGGCGTTGGCACGGCAACAGAGTGTCACCGCGCCTTCCGGGATATCCTCTCTCTTGAAACCCGCTATTTGGACAGGTCCTGGGCCAACATGAGAGCGTTGCCGTCCGGATCGTAGAAGGTTGCCGTGCTGACCATGCCTTCGATGGTTTCTGTCGGCCCGTCGAAATTGACCCCCGCTTTTTCCAGTGCACTGCGGGCAACGGCGATATCGGCCACACCGAACACGGGAACAGTGTTTCCCGGAGCGGGTTCGGACTGTTCGCCCAGCCCCAGGGTCACGCCCTCGGTCAAGGTCTTCAACTCGCTCCAGCCAGCGTCATCCATATGGTAAAGCAGCTCGAACCCGAGCTTTTCCGCATACCAGTCGGCACTTGCCTGCCTGTCGCGAACCGAGAGGGCGAGGGTGATCGTGTTATCCAGTGAAACGACAGGCATGAGACTTCCTTATGTAGCAAAAGTATAGTAGCTATAAAACATGAATATGCAGCTTCTTGTCAACCTCACGTCCAAGGCCTGGTCCCTGAAAATTCTCGCTCAGCTGCATGCAGGCCTTCCCGGGCGCCAAGCTCCATTGATTGCAGCAACGGGGGCAAGCCGCAGTTCGTTTGCGGCAAGCCTTGACCTTCTGATCCAGCTTGGGCTGATCGAGCGAAACCCTGGCCACGGCCATCCCTTGCGGCCGGAGTTTCGGCTTACGGAAAACGGCAAGGTTGCCGCCGCCATGGCGAGCCGAATCGAGGAGATCGTTCCGAACGAGGATGCCTTTGCCATACTGAGACGCAGCTGGACCGTCCCGATCCTGGCGGTGACGGGAACGCCGAGCCGATTTTCGGCCATCAAGTCCGGTCTTGGGCCAGTCACGGACCGGGCCCTGTCGAAGTCCCTGGGTGTACTGGAGGAAAAGGAGTGGTTGAGGCGGGATATCGACCTGTCTCAACGTACGCCCTTCCCGATCTATCATGCCGTAAATGCAGGACTGGAAATCAATCAGGTGATCTCCGCCGGCGGGTTTTGACCGGGATGTGAACCAAAGTTCTATCCTGTGGTTGCATTTTTCGCTCTGGAGGTGCGGTTTTCCCCTACGTCGTCCACCGTGCAAGTATCTGTTTCTGAGGGTTAATTTCAAAATCAATGAATCTGGGCGTGTGGCGGGGCCTCATGACTCTTCTGGTTCATTGCAGTTTCCGGATGTAGCGCTACGCTTGTGAGGTCGTGGCGAATCTTGCGAGGCAAGCATGTCCCGGTCAGACGAAGAGAAATGCGGTCGCCTGATGCGCACCGCCTGCACGAATGTCATCGGTTTCTGGCAGCTTTTGCAGGAGCCGGACGTTCACAGGATCGATCATGTCAAACGCCTGCAGTACCGGGCCTACATGATCGGCTCCGCCCTCCATCTGGCAGACCTTGTGGTCAGGCACGAACAGGCCCTGATCCATCTCCGCCGGCCAGCCGGGGAGCCCGAGCTGGGCGAAGAAGCAAAACAGTTCCGCGCCATGGTTCACGCGTTTGATGGTGACCACCAGGAGACACTCGATGCCCGGGCCCTGGTTTTCAGCCAGGCCGTGCAGAGCGCCTTTGCGGAATAGACACGGGTAGGGTCAAAGGCCAAGTGCGGCGACCATCCTGTCGACCGCATCGTCCACCGTACCGGTGTTTTCAATGCGGATCAGGTTGGCGACGTTTTCCGGTTCCAGGTCGGCGCGGCGTAGCCGGTCTTCTATTTCCTGCCTGCTTTCGCGGCCGCGCGCAGCAAGACGTTCGGCCAGAATTTCGACCGGGGCGGTGATCAGCAAAACGCTGGCGTTGCGGTACTTGTCTTCTGCCTGCTTCAGAACCTTGCGTGAGCCATTGGCAATAACGGTTTCGCCGGCTGCGATTGCCTGGTCGTAGCTTTGCGGAATGACGTAGCCGAGCCCGTGGGCTTCCCAGCAAAGGGCAACTTTTCCGTCAGCTCTCAACCGGTCGAATTCGGTGCGTGAAAGCGTGTCGTGATCCTCGGCCTCGACATCTGCCGCACGGGTGATGGCACGCCGGGCGAAGCTGACGTCCGTTCGGCCCGCGAGACGGGCTTTGAGCGCGGCCATCAGCGTGTCCTTGCCAGCCCCACTCGGGCCCACCACAAGCACCATGCGGCCGGGGCCGAGCTTTTCAGCCATGACGGAGCCAGCCTCAGGCAACCCTTTTGCCCTCGCGCCAGACGCCGCGCACGACCGGAATGTCGCCCACCATCTTCACCTGAATGAGATCGGCCCTGAGGCCGGGGTCCAGAACGCCGCGGTCTTCCAGGCCGATGGCCTTTGCAGGCGTTGACGTGACCATGGCAACAGATTGCGGCAGAGAAATCGCTTCGACCTCATCAGCCAGTTGGAAGGCAGCCTGCAACAGCGAAATCGGCACATAGTCGGAGGACAGCACATCCAGAACGCCTGCCTCTGCAAGTTCCTTCGCCGAGATGTTGCCCGAATGAGACCCGCCGCGAACGACGTTCGGCGCGCCCATCAGAACGGCCATGCCGGCTTCGTGTGACGCCTTGGCGGCTTCCAGAGTGGTCGGAAACTCGGCGATTTTCGTCTGCAGCGAAATTGCCTCGTTCACATGGGCGGTGGTGGCGTCATCGTGGCTGGCGATGGCGATGCCGCGCGCTTGGGCGATGTCCGACAGATGCTTGCGGTTTTCAGGGGCGAGGCTGCTGGCGCGTGCCTGGCGCTTGCGGATGAACTCGTCCATCTGGGCGTCGGTGAATCCCTTCTTGCCCTGATAGTAGACCTTGTAGGCATCCATCGACACGAATTGGCGCTGACCGGGCGTGTGGTCCATCAGCGAGATCAGGCGGATACTGTCATCATCCTCAAACACCTTGAAGGCGTCGAGCACGTCTGGCGCGGACACTTCGCAGCGCAGGTGGATGAAATGATCGGCGCGCAGGCGGTTTTCCCGCTGGCCGGTTTCAATGGCGTCGGCAAGTGCGCGCATGTCCGCATAGCCGAGGTCCGCGTCTTCATCCATGCCAACGCGCAGGGCATCGAAAACCGTGGTGATGCCCGAGCAGGCAATTTGGGCATCGTGGGCCTGGACGGCGGAAACCGGGTTCCAGCGCACTTTCGGACGCGGCGCGTAGTGGGTTTCCAGGTGGTCGGTGTGCAGTTCGATCAGGCCGGGCAGCAGGTAATCGCCTTCGCAGTCATGGCCGTCGACGTCGGTCGGCGATCCGACGCCGGAAATCAGACCGGCATCGTCGACCGTCAGGGAGCCGTCGAACACTTCGCCTGCGAGAACCAGACGGGCATTCTTGAAGACTTTGGGGTGCTTGCTCATGCAGTTTCCTCTTGGGACAGATGCCCGCTCTGGCTGAGCGCGTCAGCGGGGGCGGTGTTGCCGGTCAGCTCAAATACCGTGCGGACCTCAAACGGCGCGCCGCGCTCGGCTTCGGTGTAAAGCGCGACGTGGCGGCACAGCCTTTTCCTGCCGGTGACATCCGCGAAATGGTCTCGGGCGGCATTCGTCAGCCGTTCCATGTCGGTGTCGTCTTCCAGCTTGTTGGACAGAGTCAGATGAAAGCGGAATTCATCGAAGATATAGGGATAGCCCCATCTGACGAGATAGGTGTCGTGTTTTTCCGACAGTCTGCTCTTGCGGCGGCGCTCCAGATCCGCTTCCGAAAGCGGTGCGCGGAACGGCTCAAACCGGCGCACGCACAGGCTGGCAAAGGCACGCAGGGCCGGCTCTTCTGCCTCAGGGGTGAGTGCCAGAAAACGGCCAAGCCTGTTCACGCCGAGGGCTTCTATCTCGTAAGGCGCGATTTCCGCTGCAAAGGCTGTGCAGGCTTCCACCAACCCCGCCTCGGTCTGATCGGCTGCGAGGGAAAACGGGGCTTTCAAGGTCCCGTGAAAACCATAGCGTCGGGGATCGGTCGTCAGCTCGTGAAAGCGTGCAGGTGTCATGCCGTGCAATTCCGGTTGGGTCAGGGCCGCGCTGGTGAAGGGATCACGCCCGAGCCAGGTGTTTCCGAGCTGCATCAGGCGGTCGTCGGCATTGGCGGCGAAATAGAGAGCATAGCGCATGAGGGGAATCGCAATTTTTGAAATGTGGTTCGGCCGGGAAGTGGCAGGGCCACGTCCTTCAACTTTCTGAAGGAGTGACCTAAAGACGGGCGGTGACTTTTCTGTGACAGTTTCCGCCCGTCTGCAAGCCTTTCCTCATCTTGCGCCTCAGGCGGCCGCTTCCGCGCTGAATCCCGTCACGTCGATGATGCGGTCGGCAATCTGCTCCCGCACATCCTGATCGTGCAGGATGCCAACCATTGCTACGCCCTGGGCTTTCTTCTCTTCCACCAGACGGACAACCACGGCTCGGTTGGCGGCGTCGAGCGAGGCGGTCGGCTCGTCCAGCAGCAGGATCGGATAATGGGCGATGAACCCCCTGGCGATGTTGACGCGCTGCTGTTCGCCGCCGGAGAAGGTGGCCGGCGGCAGGGTCCACAGGCGCTCGGGCACATTCAGCCGAGACAGCAGGGAGCGGGCCTTGTCGACACCTTCTTCCTCGCTGGTGCCCTGGGCGATCAGCGGTTCCGCAACCACATCTTCCGCCGACACGCGCGGAATGGTGCGCAGGAACTGGCTGACGTAGCCGATCGTGTCTTCGCGCAGGCGCAGAATCTTGCGCGGCTCGGCGCCGGCAATGTTGACGATCTCATCGCCGGCCGTCACCAGGATCTGGCCCTCGTCACAGCGGTAGTTGCCATAGATCATCTTGAGGATCGAGCTTTTGCCGGCTCCCGAGGGGCCGCCAAGGACGACGCATTCGCCGGCATTGACCGAGAATTCGACTTTCTCGACTACGGGAATGACGGTCCCGCCTTGCAGGTGCATGGTGAAGGACTTGCCGACATTGTTGAGATAGAGGCGTACGGGCATTTCGGTCCTCATACCTGGAGAATGGAAGAAACGAGCAGCTGGGTATAGGGCTCGCGCGGATCGTCGAGCACCTGATCCGTCAGGCCGCTTTCGATGACATCGCCGTGGCGCATCACCATGATCCGGTGCGACAGCAGCCGGGCGACGGCAAGGTCGTGGGTGACGATGACTACCGAAAGCCCGAGATCGGCCACCAGACGGCGCAGCAGGTCCAGAAGGCGGGCCTGAACGGAGACATCCAGACCGCCGGTTGGCTCGTCCATGAAGACCAGCCGCGGCCTTGTGACGAGGTTGCGGGCGATCTGCAGGCGCTGGCGCATGCCACCGGAGAAGGAGCGCGGATCGTCGTCGATACGGTCACTGTCGATTTCCACCCGTCCCAGCCAGTCGTCAGCGGTGGAGCGGATGTTGCCGTAGTGACGTTCGCCCACCGCCATCAGCCGTTCGCCGACGTTGGCACCGGCGGAAACATTCATGCGCAGGCCTTCGGCGGCATTCTGGTGCACGAAGCCCCAGTCGGTGCGCATCAGCAGGCGGCGTTCTGCCTCGGTCAGCTGGTAGAGATTGCGCATGGTGCCGTCGCGCATGCGGTATTCGATGGCACCCGCCGTCGGAGCCAGCCGCGTCGACAGGCAGTTGAGCAGCGTGGTCTTGCCGGAACCGCTTTCGCCGACGATGGCCAGCACTTCGCCGGGCCACAGATCGAAGGAGACATCGGCGCAGCCGACGCGGTCGCCATAATAGCGGGTGACGTTGTGAACCTGCAGCAGCGGATCCGTGGTCGGAAAGGCGTTCATCGGGCGGTCTCCTCTGCCTGGGTGGCGCCGAACTGATGTGCCGCCGGATCGGCTGCCATCGGGCCGAGGTGGCCCTCCGCGCGCCGTTCCTCGCAATAGTCGCTGTCGGAGCAGACGAACATGCGTCCGCCCTTGTCATCCAGGATCACTTCGTCGAGATAGACATTCTCCGCGCCGCACAGGCCGCAGGGTTTGTCGAATTTCTGCACCTCGAACGGGTAATCCTCGAAGTCGAGGCTCTTGACCTTGGTGTAGGGCGGAATGGCGTAGATGCGTTTCTCGCGGCCGGCGCCGTAAAGCTGAAGGGCTGCCATCTGGTCGATCTTCGGATTGTCGAATTTCGGTGTTGGCGAAGGGTCCATCACATAGCGGTCGTTGACCTTCACCGGATAGGCGTAGGTGGTGGCGATATGGCCGTTCTTGGCAATGTCCTCGTAGAGCTTCACGTGCATGAGGCCGTAATCCTCAAGCGCATGCATCTTCCGGGTCTCGGTTTCGCGCGGTTCAAGGAAGCGCAGCGGTTCTGGGATCGGCACCTGGAAGACGATGATCTGGTCTTCGCGCAAGGTCTTTTCCGGAATGCGGTGGCGGGTCTGGATGACGCTTGCCTCCGACGTCTCGAAGGTGGTGCGCACGCCTGCAGTCTTTTCAAAGAAACCGCGCAGCGACACGGCGTTGGTGGTGTCGTCGGAGCCCTGGTCGATCATCTTCAGGCAATCGTTCTTGCCCAGAATTGCCGCCGTCACCTGCACCCCGCCAGTGCCCCAGCCATAGGGCATCGGCATCTCGCGCGAGGCGAAAGGCACCTGGTAGCCCGGAATGGCGATGCCCTTCAGGATTGCCCGGCGGATCATGCGCTTGGTCTGCTCGTCCAGATAGGCGAAGTTGTATTCGCCCTGTTCGAAAATCTGAGCCGTGTCGTTCATTCTGCGGCCTCCCGGGCAGCGTCGCCCTTTTCTTCTTCCTGACGGCGTTTTTCGAACCATTCGCCGCGCATGCGGCGCACGAGGTCCAGTTCGGCCTGGAAATCGACGTAATGCGGCAGCTTCAGGTGTTCGACGAAGCCGGTCGCCTGGATGTTGTCTGAATGGGACAGGACGAATTCGACGTCCTGGGCCGGGGCGGATGGCTCTTCCCCCAGTTCCTGCCAGCGCATGGAACGGTCGACCATGGCCATGGACATGGCCTTCCTTTCCACCTGTCCGAAGACGAGGCCGTAGCCGCGGGTGAAGGTCGGGGCGGTTTTGGCGGAGCCCTTGAACTGGTTGACCATCTGGCATTCGGTCACCTTGATGGTGCCGAGCGTCACGGCAAACCCGAGTTCCTCTGCAAAGAACTCCACCTCCACTTCGCCGTAGCGGATTTCACCGGCAAAGGGGTGTGTGCGGCCATAGCCGCGCTGGGTGGAGTAGGCCAGCGCCAGCAGGAAGCCTTCGTCGCCACGGGCAAGGTTCTGCAAGCGCAGGTCCCGGTCGGCCGGGAAGGACAGGGGTTCACGGGTCAGGTCACCGACCGGGGCGTCCTCGTCAGTGATCGGGTCCGGCTCCATCAGGCCTTCGTCGCCTAGCAGATCGGTGACGCGCGGCATGCTGTCGTCTTCGACGCGGGCGGTTTCGGCCGGCTTTTCAAGGCCGTCCTCTTCGGCGGCCAGCGCGAAGTCCAGAAGGCGGTGGCTGTAATCGAAGGTCGGGCCCAGCACCTGGCCGCCGGGCAGGTCCTTGTAGGTGGCCGAGACGCGCCGTTCCACCAGCATTTTCGCGGTGTCGACCGGCTGGCTGTAGCCGAAGCGCGGCAGGGTCGTGCGGTAGGCCCGCATCAGGAAAGCGGCCTCGATCAGGTCGCCGCGTGCCTGCTTGATGGCAAGCGCGGCCAGCATTTCGTCATAGAGCGACCCTTCGCCCATGACGCGGGCAACGGCGTGGGAGAGCTGCTGGGCAATCTGCTCCAGTGTCAGCGAGGGAACGGATGTGTCACCCCGGCGGCGCTTGGCCATGAGCTTGTGGGCGTTGCGAATTGCTTTTTCGCCACCCTTTACGGCTACATACATGGTGTCAGACCTCCGCTTTCAGGATGCGGGTGGAGCGGGGCAGGGCAGCCAGTGCGTCCTGGCCGGCAAAGACCAGATCGATGCCCCGGGGAAACTGGCGGTTGTTGGCGATCACCTGATCCCAGAAGACCGGCGGAACCGGGCCGGAGCCGAAGGACACGGTGTCCTTGACGCCCGGACCGCTGAAGGTGACAGACGGATGAGAGCTGAAGTCCTGCCCGGTCAGGATCACCGTGGTCGAGCGGTCCGGATATTCGGCGGAGCCCTGGTTGAAACTTGCCAGCGGGATCATGCTCACCGGCGCGCTGACCAGCGCGAAGGCCGCTTCCACCGGTTCGGTGACGATCGGGCAGCCGGTGTGGAAACGCAGGAAGGTCTTCACCGCGTCCGACGTCATCAGCGGTTTGTCGAGCCAGATCGGTGTGTCGTAGTCGAAAAGGGTCAGGGCAATGGCGGCGGCCACCTGTGTCAGCGGTGCGGGCGGCTTCAGATTGCCGGCGGAAATCGTCTGCCGGGTGCCCGGGCGGGCCATGGCGTTCATGATGGCACGGAAGCAGCCCTGCGCATCGTGAACAGGATCCTGAAAGCCCGCGGCCAGGGGGGCGGCGGCGGTTGCGTTGCTTGCGCTCATCAGTTGTCTCCCCGCACCATGGTGAAGAAGTTGACCTTGGTGGCCTCGGTTTCCTGGCGGACGGTTTCCTTCGCGCCTTGCTGGGCTTCGGCCAGCGGTGCGATGATGTCCGCCTCGATGCGTCCCTGCATCGCCGGGCTTTGCCACAAGGCGTCGATCACGGCCGATTGCAGCACCTTCTGCTTGTTGCGGCCAAGACTGTAGGCGTTGCCGGTTTCGCCGGTTTCAAGCCGGACGACGCAGCGGGTCACAGTGACCTCGCCCAGATTGAACGGGCTGCCGGTTCCGCCCATGCGGCCACGCACCATCACCAGTCCAGTCTCGGGCTGGCGCACCAGTTCGTAGCTCTGCGAAGGAAGCGCGTTGAATTTTTCCGCGACAGCTTCGGCGGATGCAGCGGCCAGTGTTGCGATGACCTTCTGGCGGGCGCCGACTGCCGCGCCGGCTTCGGTGTCCGGGGAGGATGTGGAGGGTATGTCTGTCATGAAGCGCGCCTTTTGGGTTGGGCGGTTCTTCGGAAAGCGTTCGAAAACGCCCTTGTCCTAGATCTGATTTGTCTATTTGTCTAGACAAATAATCCGGTTGACTCTTTGGTACCGAAATTTGATGACGGGCTCATGACGACAAACAGCACTCTCGACCGCAGCGCCGGAATTGCGGTGTGGCGCCAGATCATGGAAACGCTGAAAGCGGAAATCGTGAGCGGCGCCTTTGAAAAAGGCAGCCGCCTGCCGCCGGAATCTGAGCTTGCGAGCCGTTTTGGCGTCAACCGCCACACGGTGCGCCGGGCCATTGCCGCGTTAACGTCGGATGGCATTCTGCGGGCAGATCAGGGCCGCGGCACCTTTGTCGCCTCCGCCCCGCTCAGCTACCCCATCGGGCCGCGCACGCGCTTTTCGGAAATCGTTTCAGGCCAGCTTCGGGCCCCGTCCGGTCGGTTGATCGGGTCCGCAATCGAGGAAGCCGACGCTCTTCTGGCGCATCAGCTTGGCGTGCCGCTCGGCACGGTGCTCATTCGCGTGGAAACCTTGCGTGTTGCCGACGGTGTGCCGATGATCGTTGCGACAAGCTGGTTCGAACAGGCCCGCGTGCCCAACTTCGTTGCCGACTATGCCGAGACAGGGTCGATCACCACAGCCCTGAACCGGGCTGGCATTTCCGACTATCGCCGCAAGGAAACACGGATTACCGCCGAACTGGTGGAAACACGGGACGCCCAACAGCTCGGGCTGGCGCTGGGCCAGCCGGTGATGGTGGTGGAAAGCGTCAATCTGGATATGGCCGGCAAGCCCCTGCAATGCACCCGGGCCCGCGTCGCCGCCGACCGCATGCAGCTTGTTGTCAGCGGTGACACCTGAGGGCAGCTAGCGCCTTCGCCTGAAGCGCCAAGCCAGCGCTATTCTTCGACCGGCAAACCCCGGAACCAATTCCCGGAGCCGCAGGGATCAAACGTTTTCACGTGTCGCCGAAAAGGCTTTTATCAGGATTCCGGCAGATTTTCCGGGTCGAAGTCACACATCTCGGCGGCCTTGGCCAGGCTCTCGCTGAAACCGGCCGGTGAGAAACGGCCATAGAGCCAGGTTTCACCCAGGCTCTCGCGTTCCACGGAAATGTCGACATTCGTCTCTGCGTTGGCTACTGCCGCGGCTATGTCCTTCACGAAGCCGGATGTCATCGAGAGCTTGTTTGGGGCCTGCATGCCGACAGGGAACATTTCCTCGCCCAGCCAGATATCTTCCCCGTCAATGGTGATTTCAACCAGATCTGTCTCGGCCCAGGGATCTTCCTCGTTTTCGGTGTAGGGGGCATATTCGTAAGTGAAATCTGCGTTGTAGCCTTTGACGTCGAAGCTGAACTGCAGCGATCCGGAGGTGTCGCGCGCGGGCGCATTGTTGTAGACAACACAGGTCCCGCCGATCCTGGCTGCTTCCCAGTCACCACTGCTGAACGGCGCGGCCGCCACGCTTGTTGCCGGCAGCAGGGCCAGCACCGAGACAAAAGCTCTGAATTTCATTCCAAAGTCCCTCAAGAACATATTGATGTGCGGACACATGCGTCCGGCTGCCCCGCGAACCGTGCAAGGGCTTGAAACTCATTCGTTTCCGGCAAAGTCATACAAGCTCTTCGTTGACTGAATGGGAATAGTCTCAAGAAAAAGGCCGGGATCGGCTTCCCGCGGAACCTTTGGTTTTTGGTGTCGAGGGTATGGGAGTTGTGGTGAGCCGATTGAGGACGGCGGCGCGAAGCTCCCGAAGGCCAAACCCGGTCACCTGAGCATGAGACCGACAGGAGCGTTCACGGGCGATCGCCCAGATCTGGTTGTTCTTGGGAGGCTTCCTAACGCTGCTGCATCCACGGAACACGTCAGTCGCGCGCGTCGAGCGAAAGTCCAAACCGCACAGCAACGCCCAATCCTTCTTGCTTCATCAAGTCAGGTATCTGAATTGCCGAAGGGGTCAGATGCTTGTCTGCAATAGGATTGCGTCCTGCTGACTTCCCAATCCGCGTTGTTGGGGGTGCGGTCTGGTTTCAAGCGACTGGTGCAAGGCCTCATCGTCTTCCGTGTCGGCCAACTCAAGGCTCCAGACACGGAAGCCGGTAAGCTCATAGGCGCCGAAAGACGTCATCATCGCGACGTCGGCCGCATCGTGCCCCCTGACCATCAGAACACGTCCGGCCCTTGGTACGTTGTAGCGCGCATCGAACGTGTACCATCTGCCGTCCAGAAAAACTTCGAACCAGGCGCAGAAATCGTCGAAACCCGTGTCGGCGACACCGATGTCTCCCAGATAACCGCTGGTATAGCGGGCCGGTATGCCCATCGCCCGGCACAGGCTTATCGCCAGTTGGGCAAAATCCCGGCAAACGCCGGTCTTTTCCTTCAGGACGTTTGCCGCAGTTTTGTCCGGCCGGCCGAAGTTGTAGCCGAACGTGACCTGACTGTGAACGAAGTCGCAGATCGCCTGAACTCTTGACCATCCCTCTTTCGTCTGCCCGAATGTTTTCCAGGCGAATTCCCCCATCAGGTCGGAGTCGCAATAGCGGCTTGCGAAAAGGTAGGTCAACGTTTCGTTGGGCAGATCCTGCAAAGGGATTTGCGATGCTGCGGGATGCACTTCGTCTGGCTGGCCGTCCACTTCCACGATGCAGTCGGACCAGAACGTGGACACGCCTGGGGGAGCGGTTACCCGGGTGATGCGATTGCCATAACCGTCCGTGTATTCCCGGATATTGGGGATGCTTATATTTCGGACATGATCGGAGCCGATCACTCTGCCGGCAAAATCGCTGTGAACACTCAAGGCCAAAAGCATCGGGACAGGCTCTGGGCATGTGACGGTAATCTCAAATCCTATTCGGATGAGCATGTCGATCTTCCTTGTGCATGAGCTAAATAGGGTCCAGGCTGCAGCGCTTTCCGAGCCAAGGACAACCAACAACGGCATGCGGGGGCGACAAGGTTCCGATGACAACCGCTATTCGCATCCTCCACACTACACGATATCGCTACAGCCGGCCGGTAAAGTTTGGAGCTCACCGGCTTTTGCTGCGCCCAAGAGACGGTCACGATTTGCGGCTGCTCTCATCTGCAATTGCCATTTCGCCCGAACCGCGGCTGAGTTGGCACTTCGACACGTTCGGCAATTCGGTTGCGAACGCGGAGTTTTCCGACGCCTCGAACGTGCTCGAATTTCGCAGTGAGCTGCTGATCAGGCGGTTTTCCCACGATGATTTCATCGCGTCTCCGGAGCGGGGCAGAAGCGCTTACCCCTTCGCTTATCCAGAGGAAGATCTTATCGACCTTGCGCCATTCATATCGCTTGAAAACCCGGAAGAAGGCGAGGCAATCGATGCCTGGCTGGCGGCGGTGATCGGTCCTGGCCCAGATGAGGTTCTCGCTTTCTTGCGGCTGTTGTCCGAGACGGTCAACGACAAGCTGACCTATATCCGGCGGGAGCGAAGCGGCACGCAGAGCGCCGCGACAACTCTGAAAAAAGGAACCGGCAGTTGCCGGGATTTTGCTTTCCTGTTCATGGAAGCCGCGCGCCGCTCCGGGTTCGCAACCCGTTTTGTGACGGGGTATCTGAACGATGTCACCGATGACGGACACATGCACTCCGGCGGTGGAGCGACCCATGCCTGGGCGGAAGTCTATCTGCCCGGCGAAGGCTGGGTGGAATTCGATCCGACAAATCGCATCATCGGAAGCCCCAACCTCATTCGGGTCGCCGTGGCCCGGACGCCCCGCCAGGCGATCCCCATCAGCGGAACATACGATCCGCGCTCCGGAGCGAAGTTTTTGGGAATGGATGTTGAGGTGAAGACCAGTATCGAGCCCTACGACCCGGGGAGTTCCGCTTAGGGCAAAGCTTGCGTAAGACAATCGGGGTGACACTCATCGACCCTGGCCGTTGTCATGCCGGGCACCTGGCTCATTTTCCCTTTAAAGACCCTGGCCTCAACAACCTGAACTTTGCCTTCGCGTTGCCTTCACCCCCTCAGCACGCCTCCGACGGCAATCGTCGTTGATCAGAAATAGCCCTCAACAGACACGTAGATGATCATCGCGAAACTCAGAAACGCGAAATAGGTGGTGAAGGATTCGGGGTCCAGGAATTTTTGGAAAGTGGATCTGATGGTCGCCATTCCGCCCTCGATTTTGGGGCGAAGTGTGTAGGCTCCTGTCGGCAGCGCCCTGTAAAATTGCTGCAGATACTGTATTATATAGGAATAAATTTTGGTTTTGCGAATTTTATTTTGAAAATATTTTGGTATGATTTTTTGATTGGCAGATTATTTTTTTAGATTTTTGGAAGTTATATTGAATTATTTTAGAATGTACTTTTATTATTCGATTCTGCTGTTAAAAATGCAGGTTCCTTATCGAAGATCACGAAATCTTCCAAAGAAAGTGCCTTCGTTGACGGCAAACATGGCGCGTTTCCAGCAGCCTGCTCCTGCTACAATCTCCGAACTGAGTTTCCGCCGGCTATGATACGCTTTATCAAGCTTGCGGCAGCCTGGTGCGTTTTCCTCTCGGCTTCTGTCCCAAGGGCATTTTCGTGAGCCGCTGCGGCGTCCTGCAGAACGCCTGCAATCTCATGCTCGGGAAGAAGCTTATGATCGTTCAAGGCAAGCAGAAGTGACTCGCAGATCGAAAGCGCAGCCATTCCGGCGTAATCTGTCTGGTCAGCCATTGCGGTATTCCCTTTTCGGAATTGAACTTCAAGGATGACTTTGTGCCTCTTGAATTTCCCATTGTCGCAGGAAGTGCATTAAGCTGTACTGATCGAAAGCAGTGCCAGCACAGTCCCGTGTCTGAAATCGCAGCCGGCCCGGTAGGTCCCACTTGAACGTGATTGAAAACAGCCCCTTCACTCGGAAGCTGGCGGGATACGTAACGTTGTCTCCGGTAGAACTTGAGGTTCTGGAACGATTGCACAAGCGGCGCCGGTCTTTTGCGGCGGGGCGAGATCTTGTGCAGCAGGGGCAATCGGAACAGGCAGCCTACATACTCTCGGAAGGTTGGGTCTGTTCCTACAAGGTCCAGCGTGACGGCACGCGCCAGATCATTGATTTTCAGATCCCGGGTGATTTTCTGGGCCTGCGTAGCGTGCTCTTGCGCACGTCCGATCACAGCTTTGAGCCGGTTACCGATATCCAGGCGATCGAAGTTCTGGCGAGCGACCTGCTTGAAGCCTTCGCGCAGACGCCTCGCCTGGCAAACGCGATCCTGTGGGCTGCGTCACGAGACGAAGCAATGGTGGTTGAGCATCTTGTGAACGTTGCCCGCCGCGACGCAGATGCGCGCATGGCGCATTTTCTGCTCGAGCTCGGCGCCAGATTGGCCCTGGTGGGCATGGGCAACAAGGCAGGCTTCCAGTGCCCGTTGACGCAATATCATCTCGCCGACGCACTGGGATTAAGCGCGGTCCACGTCAACCGCGTCCTGCGGCAATTGCGGGAAAACGGTCTGCTGACATTTCGAAACGGTCACGTGACGTTCGACAACCGGCATCGCCTTGTCGAGCTTGCAGAGTTCGACGAGGCCTACCTCGATCACACAGGGCCGGTACTGAAGTAACTGCTGGGGCCGTTACCGGATCGTGCTTTCGACATTCCGGATCTTTGCTCGTCTCTGCATGAAATCACCTCACTGGCCTGGCCTTCGGCCCAAATAAGAGATCCGCCAGGCCGACGGAAACTGGATCGCAAGCAGGTAGTCTGTGTGAGGTGCGTCCGGCAAGTGGAAAAGGGCGGAAACCGCACGGTCTAGAAGAACGAGCGGATACAGAAGAATAAAAGCCTTCAGGCTAACCTGGATCAGCCTGCGTCATCAAAGTGCCTGATAATGTTATCGCAAGATCGTGCCTGCGGGTTCTTTCCCTCGAAAAGACTTTCATTGCGATTGCATGAGGCAACCATCAAACAGATCGGCGGCATCCAACATGAATACGCGATCAACCAGATCGACTGTGACGTTTTGCCAACCTTTCACTTTAAAGGGTCATTCAGACGTATTGCCTGCAGGCGACTACGAGGTTCTCGTTGAGGAGGAAGAGCTGCAGGGGGTGAGCTTCCTGGCCTACAGAAAGAAGGCAACCTACCTGATCATCATGGGACACGGCAGGACCGAGATGCGTGAAATCTCCGGAAATGATCTGGAATCCGTGCTCAACCGAGACCAGCCTGCCAACGATGACGAATAAACAGCAAGGCGTTGCCTGCTCCAATGGAAGGACATCAAATGAATATTCCCGAATGGCTTAAACCTGTCACCTATGGCGTCGTGATCGGCGCAGTTGCCGTGAGCACTGTGGGGTTTTCCTGGGGTGGCTGGGTAACGGGTGGAGGCGCGGCAAAGATGGCGAACGCGCAGTCGCATGACGAAGTGATTGCAGCGCTGGTGCCGGTTTGCGTGAGCCTGTCCCAAGCGGATACAGAACGCGCGGCAAAGCTGGCGAAGATCCGTGAAACCTCTGCATACCAGCGCAGGAATGTGCTCATGGAAACTGGATGGGCGACGGTTCCTGGTTCGGACAGCTCGGACCGGGATCTGGCGCAAGCCTGCCTGGCTGCGCTCGAACTGGACAAGTCCTGATCGGGAGCGTTCATCGTGCCGGAGAGTTTAGTTGGTCCGACGCCTGCCGAGAACGTCCAGCTTCAGGATCAGGCCGCAGTGGATACAGTTGCTTACTATGTGAAGGAAGGTCTCACACTCAGAGACTTTTTTCGCCGGAAACAGCGCACTAGCCGAAGGGAGACTTTCGTCATCCAGTTGGCGGAAAATGAAGACATACGGGTCGTTATCGACGAGCCGGAACAAGAGCAAAGTCTAGCGGTGCGTCCCGACCGAGATTGACTTCATTCAGGGGCGGCGAAACGTGTCCCGGCGATCTGCCGGGCGACGCGAGTTTCCGGTCCTTCACCCCCCTTAGAACCAGGGTAATTTATCTGCTCAGCCGGTGCGCAGGCAATTCTCGGCAGGGAACTGCCATGTCACCGGCAAACAATGGTTCTCCCCTTTTTTGACCCAGTCACGTCTTTTGCTTCCTCTGACCGGAAATGCCCGGCAGCGCATCAGGGATGAGCGCCGGCGCACATGACTGGCGCAAAGGTCAGTCGCTGGCTTTTTGTGTGGCCGCCTTCAGCTTGGCAATGTCTGCCTCGGAAAGCTTTGGCCGGTCGACCTTGATCGTCAGCTTGTCGAGTTTGGCGGTCAGAGGGAATGGCGGCTTGTAGTCGGCGTCATTGACCCCGGTCAGGGTGTCCGAGCCGATGTCGAACGCTTCGTCCCATTGCAGGATGATCGGGATGGTCTTTTCCATTTTCCTGGTGTCGACCAACTCGCCATCGACCTTGAGCGTGCCTGTGCCGGGACGGCCAACCCCGCTCATGTTGTTGAAGGCAAGCGTTCCGGCCCCCAATCCGTCGTACTTGAAGTCGAACTCAAGCGTGTGCTTTCCCGGGGTGAGTGCTTCCTTGCCTTCCCATTTGATCCTGTCCAGATCAACCAGGTTCCACAGGAACACGGGTTTTCCGTCCAACAGATAGAAACCGTACCCCGCAAAGCGGCCTCCCGATGTCAGGATCATGCCTTCGGCACCGCCTTCTGGAACAGTCAGTTCCGCAGTGATCGCGTAGGAACTGTTGAGAATGCTCGGTGAATCGCCCTGCGGCAATCCGGTCATAGGGCGGGTATAGACGAACTCGTCACGGCCCGCGGTGATGTTTGGACGCGGTGCCGCAACGCGCGGGCCAACCGACGCATCAAGAGGAAACACCTGGTATCTGGTTGCTTCCCTGATGAAGGTTTCCTTCAGGTCCCGAACCTTGTCAGGGTTCTCCGCGGCAATGTCCGTCGTTTGCGTCGGATCGGTCTTGAGATTGTAAAGTTCGAACACCTGATTGTTCAGGGGATCCTCATTGGCAGCGCCGAAGGCATCCCAGGGAGCGCGGTTCACCTTTGTGGCAAGGAACCAGTCATCTTGCCAGAGGCCCCACTGACCGAACATCTCGAAATACTGGGTGTCACGGGGTGGAGCCGCGCTGGCATTCGCCTTGTCGAACAGATAGGCAAAGCTCTTGCCGTCCATCGGAGCCTGGGTGATGCCGTCGACGGTTTGCGGAGGAACGATACCGGCAACGTCGAGAATGGTCGGCACCACGTCGATCACATGCAGGAACTGATCGCGCCTTCCACCCTTGTCGGTGATCTTCGCAGGCCAGGTGACCGTCATGTTCTGCCGGATGCCGCCAAGCTGCGAGGCGATCTGTTTCATCCAGGGGTAAGGCGTGTCGAACGCCCAGGTCCAGCCGACAGCCATGTGGTTGTAGGTCGCCTCCGTTCCCCAGACGTCGTACCACTTCATCTGCTCTTCGGCGGGAATCGCATTGATGCCATTGAAATAGGCAACTTCATTTGGCGTGCCGAGCATGCCCCCTTCGGCGCTCGTGCCGTTGTCTCCGTTGATATAGATGATCAGGGTGTTTTCGTATTCGCCGATATCCTTCAGGGCCTGAACGACGCGGCCGATTTCATCGTCCATATAGGCCGAATAGGCGGCAAAGACATCGACCTGGCGAATGAAGAGCTTCTTCTCGACATCCGTGAGCTGATCCCAGTTCTTGATGTAGTCGGTCGGCCAAGGCGTGATTTTCGCATCTTTCGGAAACAGCCCCATGTTCTTCTGGTTTTCGAAGATTGTTTCCTGGAGCTTGTTCCAGCCATCATCAAAGAGATGCATGGCGCTGATCTTGTCGACCCACTCTTTGGTCGGGTGGTGGGGCGCATGGGTAGCGCCGGGCGCGAACTTGACGAAAAACGGCTTCGACGGATCGATCTGGTGCATCCGGGTGATCCAGTCGATGGCATCGTCCGCCATCGCTGTCATCAGGTTCCAGCCGGGTTTGCCATCAAAGGGATAGATCTGGGTCGTGTTCCGAAAAAGGTTCGGCTGCCACTGGTTGGCATCTCCGCCCACGAAGCCATAGAAATATTCAAACCCCATGCCGGTCGGCCACTGATCGAAGGGACCGCTCTGGCTGGCCTCGAAGGCGGGCGTGTTGTGGTCCTTGCCGAACCATGACGTGTTGTAGCCATTGTCGAGAAGGATCCTGCCCACCGTGGCTTTGTCTTCGGTGATGATGCTGTTGTAGCCGGGATACCCCGTCGACTGTTCCGAGATAACGCCGAAGCCGACATTGTGATGGTTGCGCCCGGTGATGAGCGCGGCGCGTGTGGGCGAACAGAGCGAGGTCGAGTGGATGCTGGTGAAGCTCAATCCATCCGCCGCAAGCGCGTCCATGGTCGGATGAGGAATGACGCCGCCGAAAGTGCTTGGAATGCCCCAGCCGGAATCATCGGTGATAATCAGCAGAACGTTGGGAGCTTCGGCAGGGGGCACGACACGCGGAGGCCACCACTGCGTAGAGTCCCCGGCAAGCGTGTCGATGTTGCCGCCGAAAGGTTGCGGAGGTGGTGGCAACTGCAATCCATTGAGAGTGGTTGTGGCATTCGGGGCACCGGAAGCCGGTTGTGCATCTGCCTGAGCCGTGGCGCCAACCAAAAGCGCAAACCCGACAACGCTCGTCATAAAGACTTTAACTGAACTCATTATTGCCTCCCGCACTGACACTGCCGAGTCAGCCTTCGCGTGTATTGGAATGCCTTCGAGGGCTAATAACTCTACGTAAAATTTATGTTTTTAGAGAATTCCAAGGCTCACGGTACAGTAAAATAATCTGCCAGCAACTACGCATCGCTACGTATTATCTTGTATTTTTGTTTGATACGGTCGTGGCTCGCAATTTTTAATTGAGTTCTGTTTTTGGGGTTCAGGTCAGGGTCAAGGTGTTGTTTTCGTGGCTTTCTTTTGGTCGTCTAGACGTCGGATTGCTGAAGATGACACGTTTGACGAAGGTGGTTTGTTTTCAGAGGTCAACAAAACCGCCAAGTCCACCTATTCCAGCGCGCGGTCACTCCGAAACAGTGTCTATTAAGTCACGCTGCCGGGATTTGTTTTCTTCAATATAAAACTAAAAGTGCCCCTAAGTTAGATTCAGGCTAAATTTGAAGATGGGTGAAGCGAATGTTATTTCGCGGTTCGGTTGCAGAGCGAGAAGGTAGAATGTTGAAGATCCATCTTTCCAACGCTGTCGCCTTGGCTGGGCTTCTCATGTCCCAAGCTCCTGCGCTCGCTGCCGATCTCCCGGTCGAGCCGCCGGTGACACCTGCTAACATCGTGGAAGACCGATGGAATTTCAGCATCACGCCCTATTTCTGGATGGCGGGCCTTGGCGGGGAAACCGCTGCCGGCGATGACATCAGCATGCCGTTCAACAAGGTGATCGAGAACCTGAGCTTTGCAGTGATGACGTCTGTTGCTGCCGAGAAAGGGCGCTTCGGTGTCTATTCCGACCTGATTTACATGAATCTGGAAGGCTCCAAGACCACGACGGCAAGAATCGTCAGAAGAACTTTCGATGCAAGACTGAATGCCACGATCCAGGGCTTCATCACGACCAATTCTCTGGGCTACAAGATTGTCGATACGCCAAGCACCGGCATCGCCGGTTTCGGTGGTTTTCGGTATCTGTGGTTGAGCACCGATCTCGATTTCTCACTTGGCAACTTCAGCGCCAGCGCAAATGACCAGGGGCAAGTCATCGACGCCATCGTGGGCTTGCGCGGGGAAACCAAGATTACCGACCGCTGGTCCGTAGCCTATTACGGCGATGTCGGCACCGGCCAGTCGGACGTTACCTGGCAGCTCTTCGGCGCCATCGGTTATGAAATCAAGAACATCGATCTTTTTGCAGGGTATCGCTACATCGGCTGGCGGTTCGATGATGTTGCCGGCCTTGACGCTCTTGATACCTATGGCCCGGTCCTCGGCGCACGGTTCAAGTTCTAGTCTTGCAGTTCTGCTATCACCTTCCAAGCCGTTGCGAACGGGCCCCTGGAGGTTATTCATCGGTCAATTTGGTGTCTGTGCCGCCAGCCCACCTTGCCGACAGATGCAGCAGGATGATGACCATGGCAATGGGAACCGAGACAGAGATCCAGACCATGGGAATGCCGAGCGTGTCCGCGGTGAGGCCGGATTGCCGGGCCAGGTAGCTTTTTGCAAAGCCGCCCCGCAGACCGACGAAGCAGAAATAGAGCACCGGCAGGACGAATGTCAGGATTGCCGCGCTTTGGATGGCCTCACCCAACACGCCGAGAATATGCGGGCGCTGCGGAAACACGCTATCCATCAAAACAGCGTCGGACTTCGTCTTGAACGACAGCGTTGCCCCGAGAAGCCCCGTCCAGACCATGGCGTAGCGGGCAATATCTTCCGTCCAGACCGGAGGGGAGGAGAAGACATAGCGGGCGATGATCTGGATCATCACGGTCACGAACATCAGGCAGACGGTAAGAACTGCCACCCCACGCACGGTCCGATGGACACCGTTGCTGAGGGTAATGATGAACTTGCGCATCTTGATATCTCCTGCTGCATGGCAGGCGGACCGCTGGTGCGGCCCGCCTTTCATCGATCAGCGCGTGCTTTCGGACAGTTCGGTCCAGGCCTTCACATCCTCGGACGGCATCAGGCCTGAATCGTAGACCGGCTTGGAGGCTTCACGAAAGACCGCACGCTCTTCCGGCGACAGGCGCTGGACGGTCACGCCCTTTTCCTCAAGCATCTTTAGGCCTTTCTCGGACGCTTCGTTCAGCCATGCACGGGTTGCTGCATCCGCGGTCTTGACCGCTGCATCTACCGCTTCACGGTCCGCGTCGGACAGGCCGTCGTACCAGGATTTGGAGACGATCACGGCGCGCAGCGGCCAGATGACCCGCGCGTCCGAGAAGTTCTTCACGAAGTCGGTCTGACCGAACAGAACGGGCACGAAGGGCGAGTTGAGGTAGCCGTTGATCACGCCGGTCTGAAGGCCCGTGGGCACTTCCCCCCACGGCACAATCGTGCCGCTGGAGCCCCACGCCTCGTACATGGCGATCTGCGCGTCATCCAGCGCACGCATCCGCAAGCTGGTCATATCGGCAGGCGAACGGACCGCGGTCGTGGTGGTGATTACGCCCGACGCAGGCCCGAGCGGGGCCAGAGCCAGCAGGATCGCGTCCTGGTCAGCCAGTTTGGCATTCACCTGCTCGAACACTTTGCCCGCTGCCAGAGCGCGGTCCATGTGGTCGATGTCGTCAAAGATGTAGGGAAGACGCACGCCGTAAATGAACGGATCGACCTGCGCGACGGAGCGCACGTCTGCAAGGGAGACTTCCAGCAGGCCGGTCGTGACCTGGTCGAACACCTCCGCCTCGTTTCCGATCGAGCCGCGCGGCAGTTCGCGCACGTCCATGCCGGCTTCTTTCAGGGCTTCACCAAAAGCGTGGGCCCAATTGTAGGATCCGGAGGTTTCCAGATCCGGCTTGGTGTCCAGCGCAATCTTGACCTCTGCGGATGCAGGTGCAGCCATTGCCACCAATGTGGCCAGAGCAAGTGCCTTGAGTTTCATGTGTAGTCCTCCCAGTCAGATATCTAGTTTGTTGAAAGTTCGAACAGGCGCGGCAGGGCAAGACTGATCGACGGCCAATAGACCAGCGCCAGCAGCAAGAGCACTTGAACGAGGACGAAAGGCAGCGTGGCAAAGGCCAGGCGCCAGTAATTGAGCGATGTCAGTGCAGACACGACCACCAGGCATTTGCCGAGCGGCGGCGTGATCAGGCCGATGCACAGGTTGAAGCACAGCACGATACCGAGCTGAATCGGGCTGATCCCCTGTTCGAGGGCCTGCGGCACGAACAAGGGGACAAGCAAGGTCAGGGCGACGGGGGTGTCCATGAACATGCCCGCGATCAGGAAGACCGCAACCAGGAAGAAAAAATAGCGCGTGCCGGTCAACCCGAAGGATTCGACCCAATCTGCCAGAGCCTGCGACCAGCCCAATTGCCCGGCCAGGTATCCCAGAACGGAAATCGCCGCGAGAATGATGAAGATGGTGCCGGTCATGCGGGCGGTTGCCTCGACCGCATCGAAAATCATCCGCCACGTGAGACCAGTGTAATACTGCCCTGCCAGCAAGGCGACAAGCACGGCGATGGCAGAGCCCTCTGTGGGTGTGGCCAGTCCGAAGACAAGCGAACCAAGGATCACCAGAGGCAGGCAGAGGGCGGGGGCTGCATGAAAGAGGCTTGGCCAGAACCGGGGCAGATCGTCGAATTTGCCGCCCGGGTGTTTCCTGACGATCGCGATGCCGGCATTCAGCAACATCAAGGCTGCGGCCAGCAGAATGCCGGGAACGATACCGGCTATGAACAGGGCCGCGACCGAAGTGCCGGTTAGTCCGCCGTAGATGATCATGATGATCGACGGCGGAATGATCGGCCCGATCATGGACGACGCCGCCGTGATGGCCCCGGCATAATAAGGGTCATAGCCGCGCGCCTTCATCTCCGGCACGAAGGTCCGCGACAGGGCCGCGCTGTCGGCAATCGCCGATCCCGAGATGCCCGCAAAGAACACGCTGGTCAGAATGTTCACATGCCCCAGACCGCCCCTGAAACGGCCGACAATAGACATGGCAAAGTCAATCAGGCGGCGCGTGACGCCTGCACGCCCCATGATTTCGGCCGTCAGGATGAACATCGGCATTGCCATGAAGGCAAAGACGTCAAGCTGGGCAAAGATGCGCTGAGGCAGAATGGACAGGAACTGGGTTTTTCCCACGGCCACGAAGGTCAGAACCGACACGGCTCCCATCAGATAGGCAAAGGCCGTGCCGCTGATCAGCAAGACAACAAAGAGGATTGGGATGAACCACATGAGAAGGTCTCTTACACGGCCGTTTTCATGGACAACGGGTCGGACTGCGTGGCATTGCCCACGATAGGCGGATGGGTCACGATCGAGCGCAGGTCAACCGTTGATGCACGGAGCCTTGTCAGATCAGGTCGGGGCCGGGCGGTTGCAGGCGAGCGCGCAAAAAACGTTTCAATGGCCTTGGCCGAGGCAAGAAGCCTCTCGTCCTGCCGGATCGCACCAAGCATCTGCAAGCCGAACGGCATTCCGTGGGGGTCCAGCCCGGACGGCAGGGTAATCGCCGGGCCACCTGCCAGGGATCCGCGATATGTCAGCGCCAGCCAGCGATAATAGATATCCAGGGTGTGCCCATCGATTTCCATGGCATGGGATTGGGTCCATGGAAACGGCGAGACAGGCGACGTCGGCAACAAGATGACGTCAAAGTCGCGCATGAGCGCGTTGAATTTCCGCAGGATGCGTGTCTGCTCGAGATGGGCCCAGGCCCGGTCCGACAGGCTCATGGAGAGACCAAGCTCAACATTGGCGGCAATATGCGGCCCGAAATCCTCCGGCGCTTGTTTGATTGCCTGGCCAAAGGCCGAGACGAAGCTTTCCGCGCGCAGAATGTCGAAGGTCCGGTCCATGTCGCCGAGATCAAGATCGACCGGCCGGCACTCCTTGACCTGAGATCTCAGAATGTCAATGCGCGCCCGGAAGGTCTCCCGGATGGCTGGTGCCACCGGCGCGCCGCCAAAATCCTCGCTCACGCCCACGCGAAGGTCACGAAGATCGATCTTGGGAAGCTTGCTGAAACGGTCAGGATCTGCCGGAGCGGACAAAGGGTCATCCGGATTGTAGGACTGGCAGACATCCAGCATGAGCAGAAGGTCGTCCATGGTGCGGGCCATCGGACCAAGCACCGATATGCCGGACCAGCCGAGCGGTCGTGTCGGGTGGGCAATGACGTCAACCGAGGGGCGATAGCCGACGATGCCGCACAGGGCCGCCGGCAGACGGAGGGAGCCGCCGGTGTCCGATCCGGTGCAGAGCGGCACAAGATCGGTCGCCAACGCGGCGGCCGAGCCGCCGGACGACCCGCCTGCGATCAGGTTCGGATCAAACGGATTTCCGGTTGCGCCCCAGACAGGGTTTTTGCTGTTCCCGCCCGCCCCAAGTTCCGGAACGTTGGTTTTTGCCAGAACGATGGCGCCGGCCTCGCGCAGGCGCGCCACCATGGGCAAATCCTTGTCAGGAATATTGCCACGTGCCCGGGGGCTTCCGTGGGTGGTCAGAAGGCCTTTGGTGTCCTGCAGGTCTTTCACGCCGATCGGCAGGCCGTCGAGCGGGCCCTTCGGTGCGCCTGACTGCCAGCGGCGCGTTGCCTCGACAGCCTCGGCTCTGGCGCCTTCAGTGTCCAGCGCAGTGAGGGCATTAATGGCCGGGTTGATCTGTTCAATGTGCTCAAGACACGCCTCAAGCAGCTCGCTCGGGGTGGTTTCCCCCCGGGCAAAGGCTTCGAGCAGATCTCCAGCCGAGCGTTCGACAAGCGCGCGCTCAGCCATGCAGCACCACCGCCGCCAGCGACGTTGCAACTGAACTCATATCGAACTCCTCCCAGTGCTACTAGCGTTCAACGTTAGTGGGGGAGGCTGCCGGGAAAAATTGAATTCTTCGCCGCAAACCATAACCTTCGGTAATGGTCTACATCCTGCTGGCACTCTGCATCAGGCACTGCATGAACAGGTCGAACGTGCTGTCGGAGGTCTGCTTGTCGCGTGCCCAGAAGCAGCAGGCCTCCGACAGGAAATCTTCCGTATCGAGTGGCAGGACGGCGATGTCCCCGCGCGCGGAATGAATACGCGCCAGGCTATCCGGAAACAGGCCGACCGCCGGCAGCTTGCGCATCAGCTCAAGGTTCAGGGTCAGGGACGCGGAAGCAATCGTGTTTTCCGGAGGCAACAGTCCGTTACGGGCGAAGAGTGCGTCCACAGCCTGCCGGGCAACTGAATTCGGCTGGGGAAGTATCCATGGCCATTGGGAAACTGTTTCCCAGGTAATCTCGCTCTGTCTGGCCAGCGGGTGGTCTCGTCCGACCACGACGACGATAGGTTCCTTGAACAGCGTGGCTTGCTGAATGCCCGGCAGTTCCCGCGGTTGCCAGATACGTGCGATCAGAAGGTCGATCTTGCCGGCCGTCAGTTCCGGCAAAAGCGAAACGAAGTGGCCTTCGACCACGCCGACACTGGCCTTCGGCGCACTGCTTTTCATCAAGGCGATGGCTTCAGGCAGCAGCAGCGGCGCAACCGATCCCACAGCGCCGACGGTGACGGAGCCGGATACGCCTCTCGCCATGGCTTCGATGTCGAAGGCGGCCCGGTCCAACTGGCTCAGGATCGCCCGTGCATGCTCGGCCAGCCTGCGTCCGATCGGGGTAAGGTAGAGCCGGTTGCGATCCCGTATGACGATGGAATCGCCGATGATGCGTTCCAGTTCGGCAATCTGTTTCGAGATCGCCGGCTGCGTGACATTGAGCGCCTCGGCCACACGCGCGACAAGCCCCAGTTCGGCCAGGCTCACGATCATCCGCATGTGTCGTGTGGTCAGCCGGGTGTGCCAATCCCTGTTTAAAATCTATCTGCCTCCCGGCCACCTTGCAGCTCTGGACCGCTTCGAACAATTACCTTTGTTTATCATAACCAAAAGGCGATGCCAGGTGAACGTGCCGACCGACCTATACTCCTGTCAGCTTGCCTGTCGAGCAAAAGAAAGCGTCAGGGGGCTCGCGGAGAGGCTGGCCTTGGCCGATCGGTCAACGGGAATCATGGCAGGGGACAGCTTCCCCGCTGTTATCAGAGCCGATGCTCCTTGCCGCTCATGGGGGGTGCGCAAATCATGTCGTCCATTGCCACCTCGAAGTCACCCGGTACGCGGGCAAGGATCTGCTTCAACTCAGGATGATCGAGATAGACGACTGTATCGGCGTCGAGCCGGTCGGTATGGCAGACCCGTACCCGCCATTTTCCTTCGGCCCGCCACAGCACGAGATGCTCTGGGCGGATCCCATAGGTTTCGCGGCCTTCATCAGCTGCGCCCTCGATGAGGATCTGGCCTGAGTTCGAGACCCGAGATCATCCTGAGCAGAGTGGACTTGCCACAGCCGGACGGGCTGACAAAGACACAGAATTCACCCTTTGACAGCGCCGGTGGTCATGTCGGCCAGGCGGTAAGCGACCGGAGGAGCCGCACTCACCGAATGCTTTGGCACAAGAGGCCGGAATGCCCGGTGCGAAAGCCTTTCGTCCGACGGTACGGGGACAAAGGCCTCAGACCTGCCAGGCGAGCCGCAACCGTTCGCGGATGTCGCCGAGCCTTTCTTCCGGCTCGTTGGCAAAGACGAAGCGCAGGTAGCGTCCTGCGATGTTCTCACTGCCCCAGCCGGTCATCGGTGTTGCTGCGATCCGCCCCTTTTCGAACAGCAGCCGGGAGGCCTCTGAAGGCGGCAGGCCAAGCTTGGCGGTGTCGATCAGCAGCGACCAGCCGCCATCCGGGCGCACGACGGGCAGATCCGAAAGCTCCTGCAGGATGATGTCTCGGCGCGCTTTCCAGGTTGCGGTCGCAGCGGCGATGCCGTCGTCTTTCGCGGTGACGGCGGCGGCAGCACCCGGCATAGCGATGCCAACCTGACAGACCACGTTGGTGAGGCTGACGAGGCTGATATCCGCCATGATCGAAGCGGGGCCGACCGTCCAGCCGACGCGCCAGCCGATCATCCGGTATTCCTTGGAAACGCAGCCCACCGTTATCGTGCGCTCAGCCATACCATCCAGGCTGGCGGGATGGATCACCGTACTGCCGGTGTAGAGGATGCGTTCCATGGCGGCGTCGTGCAAAAGGTATGCGCCGGTGCGTATAACGACTTCCGCAATGGCATTCCATTCTTCGGCTGTGTGCACGATGCCTGTCGGCATGGATGGGCTCATGGTCAGCACAGCGCGTGTCCTCGGGCCAGCCGCCTGCAGAAGTGCGTCCAGGTCAAGGCGCCAGCCGCCGTCCACCACCTTCAGCGGAACGAGTTTCGGAATGCCGCCGGCCAGGCGGATGCGATTGAGCAGTCCCGCATAGGCGGGATCGGTGATGATGACCTCGTCGCCCGGCTCCAGAATTGCAAGCAGAGCATTGAGGATGCCGGACAGCCCGCCCGCAGAAATCACGCTCTGGGTCTTCCAGTCGTAGGCCTGGCCGGTGGTGGTGGAAACTCGGGTTGTTGCTGCCTTGCGGATGTCATCAGTGCCCAGAAACGGCAGATAGCTGTTGGCGTCGTCCCGGCCGATAGCGGCTCGCGTCGCCTCCAGCGCCTCCTGCGGCGGGCTCAGATCCGTATCGAGGTTTTCCAGGCGAAGCATGTCGGAGGTTCCGGCGTCATCAGCTGCCTGTCCCATCCGGTCTACCCCAATTCCCGGAATGTCCTTCAATCGTGAGACGGTCATCTGCATTATCCCTATTTGTATCCAAATATAAAAATTGGATACAAAAATGGGTAATTGCAGTCAAGTCACCGATTGTCTACGAAGGCGGACGGACCCAGCCGGATGGACAAATGGCAGAGCGAACAGCCGCAAAAAGAACCGGAGACCAGGCCATTCGGGTGGCCGATGCCTTGCGGGAAAAAATCATCTCAGGCGAACTGAAACCGGGCGAGCCGCTGCGTCAGGAGCGGCTGGCGGTGCTGTTCGAAACCAGCCGGATGCCGGTTCGTGACGCACTGCGCCTGCTGGAAGCCGAGGGACTGGTGCAGATGCCGCAGAACAGGGGCGCGATCGTTGCGCCGCTTGATCCGGAAGAGTTCAGGGAAGTTTATGAAATGCGGGCGGCGCTGGAAACGCTGGCCTTGCGCCTTGCCATTCCGGAACTGACCAACAGCCAGATCGACCGTGCCGTGGCCATTCAGGACAAGGCGGAGGCATCTGATCTGGAACACTTCGGCGCCTTGAACAAGGCGTTTCATTTTGCGCTGTACGAGCCCTGCGCACGGCCCCGGCTGCTGGCGCAGATTGCCGCTCTCAACGAAACCGGAGACAGGTACTTGAGGCTTGCCGCAGCGCAGCTCGACTACACCCGGCGGTCCCATCAGGAACACCGGGATCTGCTGGAGGCCTGCCGCCGCCGCGATGGTGCTGAAGCCTGCGAGATCCTGAGGTGTCACATAGAAGCCGCTGGTGAAGCGCTGGTTGATCGTCTCACCGTGAGATTGCCTGGTTCCTAAACGCGATCAGGCGCAGCGAGTCTGTCCCGGTGTCCTTGTCGAGGTAATGGATGTCCCGCATAACCTGCCGAACTGAACCCGTATCTGACGCGGATGCCGAGAGGCTTGCCAACCTGCGTGTCGAGGCGATGCGACCGAGCCTCGAAGCTGTCGGCCGGTTTGATCCCGTGCGGGCGCGAGAGCGCTTTCTGGACGGCTTTGTTGCCGCCGACACCTGCATCATTCAGGTGGAAGGCAGCATTGCCGGCTTCCTTGTCGTGCGCAGGCGAGCCGACCACTTCTACCTGGATCATCTCTATGTCAGCCCGGCGTTTCAGGGGCGGGGGATCGGCCGCGACATTATCGAAGGCCTGAAGGCCGAGGCAAATGCGGCGGGACTGCCGATCCGGCTGATGGCCCTCAACGGCAGTCCGGCAAACGCCTTTTATCTCTCCTGCGGGTTCCGTTTCGTCTCGCAGGACGCACTGGACACTATCTACATCTGGACGCCCGGCGCTTGATGCCTACCGGCCTGGAACCCGGCGGTGGCTGACAACCGGTCAGAAATGAAGGGTTTCTTCATCAGACCGCTCCATGGGTTGAGGCTCAGTCAATGCGGGTAAATGGCGGAGCGGAGGCCGCTACAGCGAGGCTTCGTGAGCACCGGCGGCCGCAGGGCAATAAGGTCTGAAACGGAAATGAGGTCAGCCTTGGGGATGTCTAAAATTCACACGTTTTCAGGCGACCTTGGCGAATGCCACCGGTCCGGGTCGAAAGGCTGGTCGAGCGGGCCTGACAGTGGCCGCTCGGGGGGGTACGTCAGGCTGTCGACGGGTTGCGCAATTTGTCTGCCACGAATTCCCCGAATGCCTGCGCCGCAGCCGAAGGATTTGGCGACGCATAGGCCAGCGTGACGCCGATGCCGGGAAGTGGCGGCAGACCGGTTTCCACGATGTGCAGATCGGGCGGCACCGCGGAGCGGGTTACCACACTTATGGCCTGGCCGGAGCGGGCAATGGCCAGCAGGCCTGCGAGACCGTTGCTGGCAAAGGCGATGCGATAGGCCTTGCCCGCCTGATCCATGGCGGTGCGGGCCGCGCGATGATCCAACGTGTCCGGTGCTGAAAGGGCCAGAGGTACGATGTCTTTTTGCAGGATCTCCGGGGTGGGGTGATTGGCCACCCAGACAAAGCTTTCCGGCCGCAGGATGCGAGTGGAGGCGTCTTCGCCGGGAACGGAAATCAGGGCAAGATCGATCCGCCTGCGCTGCAGCAGCAGGTGCAATTCCGTCGTCGGGGCACAGACCACCTCGATCTCGACATCACCATGGCGCGCGCCGAAGCCTTTCAGAAGATCGGGAAAGAAGGCGGTCAGATAGTCTTCCGGACAGCCGAAACTGATAAGACCATGCAGGCCTGCGCCTGGCAGGGTGGCGATGGCTTCATCATGAACGGCGAGAATGCGTTCCGCCTGGGCTAGAAACCTGTCGCCCGCTGCCGTCAGTTCCACACCCCCGCGTGTGCGTCGCAGGATCGGCTGACCGACAATCGCTTCCAGCCGGTTCATCTGCATGCTGACGGCCGATTGTGTCCGCCCGACCTGCCGCGCTGCGGAGCTGATCGATCCGCTGCGGGAAACCTCCATGAAACTGCGCAGAAGAGCGATTTCCAGAACAGGCATAAGATATCAATCCAGTTGAATATCATAATTTAAATTATGAATTTTATTGAATGCAAGGCTTCTCCTACACTTTCCGAAGTCATTTCAGCCGGCCGGATCGGGAGACGCATCATGGCATTGGAAAGCGCCAGCAACAGCACGGACACAGGGTTCTGGTCCGACGTATCGGATCATGTTCTGCGGTATGGCCCCATGTTCGAACAACGTGTCATCGAGCGCGCCGAGGGCAGTTACGTCTACGACAGCTCGGGCGCGCCAATCCTCGATTTCACCTCCGGTCAGATGAGCTCCATCCTGGGGCATTCCCACCCGGATGTCGTGCGCACCGTGCGCGAGCAGATCGGCCAACTCGATCACCTGTTCAGCGGCATGCTGTCCCGCCCGGTCGTCGACCTGTCGAAACGCCTCGGCTCGCTGGTGCCTGGTCTTGAGAAGGTGCTGCTCCTGTCCACCGGTGCGGAATCCAACGAGGCTGCCATCCGTCTGGCCAAGCTCGTGACCGGCAAGCATGAAATCGTGGCCTTTACCAAGAGCTGGCACGGCATGACCGGGGCAGCGGCTTCCGCCACCTACAGTCACAACCGGCGGGGGTATGGGCCTGTCAATCCAGGGTCGTTCGCGATTCCCGCCCCCAATGCCTATCGGCCGCGGTTTACGGATGCGAACGGCAATCTGGACTGGAAGACCGAGCTGGACGATGCCTTCGCGCTGGTCGACAGCCAGTCCACCGGCAACCTCGCCGCCTTCATTGCCGAGCCGATCCTGTCTTCAGGCGGTATCATCGAATTGCCGGCGGGATATCTCGCGGCACTGCGCCAGAAGTGCGACGAGCGCGGGATGCTGCTTATTCTGGATGAAGCCCAGACCGGTATCGGTCGGACGGGACACATGTTTGCCTTCCAGCGGGATGGCGTGACACCCGACATCCTGACCTTGTCAAAGACCCTGGGGGCCGGTTTGCCGCTTTCCGCGGTGTTGACAAGCAGCGCCATCGAGGAAGAAGCGCACCGGAAAGGGTTCGTGTTTCTGACCACCCATGTGTCCGATCCTCTGCCGGCCGCTGTCGGCCTGACGGTGATGGACGTGGTGAAACGCGATGGCCTGATCGGCCGTGCGGTGTCTGCGGGCCAGCGGCTGCAAGCCGGATTGGAAGGTTTGAAGCAGCGTTTTGAGTGTGTTGGCGATGTGCGCGGCCAAGGGTTGCTGCTCGGGCTTGAGATCGTGACCGACCGGGCCAGCCGCAAACCGGATCTTGCCATGGCTGACCGGATCGGCGCAGAGGCGATGGCGCGCGGGCTCAGCATGAACATCGTCAAGCTGCCCGCCATGGGCGCGGTCTTCCGCATTGCCCCGCCACTGACGATTTCGGATGAGGAGATCGAGCAGGGGCTGGATGTCATGGCATCGGCGATTGAGGCGGCACGGGCCTGAAGCGGCCGCGTGAGACATGAGAAGGCGAAGAGGGTCGCTTGATGCTGCCCCTGCCAACTTGAGTTTGTCGTCAGTTTCCCGTCACCGCAATCGCGGTCCAGGTTCCGGTCAGTAAAGCGTTTTCTGGTAGGTCTCTTCCAGAGCCGCATCCAGCTTCTGCATTTCCGCATCATCCGGAGCCCCGGTCGTCTGGTCCAGAATGATCCTGGAAAGCGACGGCATCTCGCTGCGGTCCTGCCGATGCTCCGGATCCCAGAGATGGGAGCGCCGGAAGGCCTTGGCGCAATGCAGGAAGACCTCCTTTACAGAGACGACGATGGCAAGCTTGGGAGCCCGGTCCCTCACGCTCATGGTTTCCAGAAGATCCGGATCGGTCACCAGGGTGGCTGTGCCGTTGACGCGCAGGGTCTCGTCAAATCCGGGTACGAGGAACAAGAGACCAACATTCGGATTGGCGACGATATTGGCCAGACTGTCCAGGCGGTTGTTGCCCGGACGGTCCGGGATGGCGAGCGTTTGCGGGTCGAGAACCCTGACGAAGCCGGCAGGATCGCCGCGCGGGCTGACATCTGCCTTGCCGTCCGCGTTCTGGGTGCCAAGGCACAGAAAAGGGGAGCGCTTGATGAAGTCCTGCGCGTGCTTGTCCAGCGCGCTCAGGCACTTTTTCGCAGCCAGTGGCGACAGTTCGGAATATTGGTTCCGCAGCGTTTCCTCATCCGAAATGATGAACTCCGGGTTGATCTTGTAGGCTTCCATCATGAGTCCCCTTGGCGTTCTTCCCTTGTCCGGCACTCTCCGATCCGAGACCGACTCCAGCAGCAGGCTCTCGCGTCCTGCTCCCGGTCGTCGAACCGGCCACGCGTGAAGGTAACATGAAATGAGGTGCGTACATCATTTTTGTGAGGGGACATTTGAGAGCGTTTCTCTGGTGCTCACACGGCACAGGATCGCATGTTGTTTCGCAGGGAAAAGCTTCAGGCTGGGCATGTGCTGCCCAGCCGTCGTTCGCGGGATATGGCGCTTTGTGATCGTCTGTTGCCGAGGCGACTGGCGTCTAGTCCAGCGTTACCGCTTCGATCTTTCCTTCCAGCATATGCGGCAGATAGAGCACTTCATCGCGTGCGGAGATATCGGCAAGGCCTGCTGGTTCACTCAGGATCTCGGAGGTCGCTCCGTCCGTCCCGATCTCGAAGACCTTGCCGGTGATCCAGTCATTGAGGACGAGTTTGCCGTTCAGCCGGGTGATGCCGTCGATGTTGCCGACATCCTGCGCCACGACGCTGATGGATTTTGTTGCCGGGTCGATGGCGAGCAGGCTGCCGGGGGCTTCGGTGGTAAAGTCGTCCTTGAGGCCCTTTCCCCAGGCCCCGACAAGCAGGCAGTCGTCATCCCAGTAGAGGCCATTAGGATGGTTGAGAACCTGGCTTTCCAGCCATTTTTCGAAAGTGCCGTTCGCATATCGCCAGATCGTGTTCGTCATCATGTCGGAGACGTAGATCTCGCTGCCATTGGTGGTGACATCGTTCAGAAAAACCGCGCCCTTGGCAGGAAGGGATTGCAACAAGTCGCCAGTGCCGGCGTCGACAACGCGCAGGCTGGTGAGATCGGCCGCGAAAACCTTGCCGTCCATCACCGCCAGCCCCTTGGGGGCGTCCATGCCGGTTGCCCAACTGGCATCGATGACCTTTCCACCGGTGGACAGAAGCGCCAGATGTCCGTTGCCATCGACCGCATTCGGTGCGCCCTCCATGACGCTGACAATCAACCGATCAGTCGTGGGGTCGTAAGCAACTGATTCCGGCATATCGAACCCGTCCGTCGACCAGAGAGAACCAGCCGCGGAAGGCAGCGTGGAGAGGCTGAGCAGGAGCGCGGCGGCGAGGTGTTTCAGAGGCTGCATGGGATGTCCTTTCAAACAGTTGAACTGGACTTTCCATGCAGTCAGCGAACTTTTCTTGCAATTGATCATGACATGGTATCAAAAAACGATACCAAGGCTGTCATTTCGGGATCAAGATCATGCGTGGAGATACATTCAAGATTTTGCAGGGCGTTCTGAAGGCGCGCGGCATGACCTATGCGGATCTGGCAAGGCGGATGGATATTTCGGAGCCGACGGTCAAGCGGATCTTTGCCGGGTACGATTGCAAGCTGAGCCGGCTGCTGGAAATCTGCGACATTCTGGAGGTTCCGCTGGCGGATGTGTTGCACCGGGCAGCGCGAACTTCCGAAGAAGCAAGTGTGCTGCCGGTGGCAACGGAAACGAGGCTCGCCGCGGACCCGTCGCTGTTCTATCTCTTCATCCTGCTGCGCGAGCCGATCCCGCAAAAGGAAATCGAGCGCCGGTTCGGTCTTTCAGGGGAGGATATGTTCCGTATGGGCCGGGCGCTGGAGGCGCTGGGGCTGGCTGAGGTACACCCCGGCAACCACATCAAGATCACGCGCAAGGAACCGTTGAGGTTCCGTCCGGATGGACCGCTGATCGCGCTCTTGAAGGACATCAACACCCGTTTTCTGGGGCAGGTGATCGCCAATCCGGGCGGCAACCAGTCGCTGTTCTTCACGCTCTCCCGCCGCATGCTGCCAGACACGGGGGCGTTCATCCTGCGCGAGATCGAAACCCTGAAGGAGACCATTGCCGAGCTGGCCCGTCAGGACCAGCTTGTCTCGCGTGAGGAAGACCTGACCACCTTCAAGCTGACAGGGGCTTTCGCGCCCGTTTCCTTTCCGGACATTCTGACGATCGAGCCGGGCCGGTGACCGGCGTCAGGTCCAGAATTTCGGCGTTTCCCGGGTCGCTTCCCAATATCCCTTGGCGTGTTGCCACATGGCCTGGCACTGGGCCTCGTGCCAGCCGATGACAAAGCCAATGGCCTGGTTGGTTGCCAGAGCGTTTGCGCCGCTGACCTTGCATTTCACCGGCAGTTGTTCGGCCATGGCGACATCGTTGAGATAGCCGAAAATATCCTGCAGCTTCTTCATCCGCTTCAGGAAGGGCTTCACCGTGTCCTTCGGGTAAAGGCAGCCGAAGAATTCGATGCCATAGCGCATCTTCTTCATGGCCTTGCGCATTTCGTGGCGTTCCGCGACGGTGAGTTCTTCCAGGCGCTTGCCGTATTTCAGCACCTTCTTCCACTGCTTGGCGAGGGCGTCACCGGCGTGGGTCTCGACAGGCTGGGCAAGAAGCTGCGTCTGGCCGAAGTTTTCCGGATCCAGCCATCCGCGCCCTTCCGTATAGGCGGCAAGATCCAGCAGGAAGCCGTTGACCTCTTCCGATTTCAGGTGATCGGTCAGCGTCGTGCGGGTGCTTCGGTCCCGGGACGCGTTGAGGTTTTCCAGAAGGGCGTCGAAGGACAAGGTTGCCGGGGCTTTCGCGACCAGCGGCATCACGATCTCATCGACCAGAACATCGAGGTCGCGCAGGGAGCCGGCTTCGGTGGCAATGATCTTCGCCATCTGGTCGAGCGGTGCCATGGTCGCCGGGTTCAGGATCGGCCGGAACAGGCGGAAGGCGCTGCGCAGGCGGCGCAGGCCCACCCGAAGCTGATGAGGGCCTTCCGGATCGTCCGATGACAAAACGGCGAGCCGGTTTTCGGAAATCTGCGTCAGGCAGGAGCGCAGCACATCGCGGAAGGCGTGCTCGGTGGTGATGCCGCTCTCGAAGGTGATGTCTTCCGCAAAATAAGGAGCCCGTTCCGCCGGCGCGGTGCCTTCGGCAAAACGATAGCCGCGTTCCGCCTTGCTATAGGGGGAAAAGCGGAAGGGAATGTCCTTCAACAGGGCCTTGGCTGCCTCGAAAAGGGCAAGGCTCGGGCCGGACTTCAGCTCCATTTCCAGCTCGGTCAGCGGCTGGCTGCCGCTGCCGGCCAGAATATTGCCGCTGTCGAAGGCGAGTTCGATGAAGGTGCCGTCGCTGTCGCGCGTCAGGTTGCGTACGGTGCGTTTCATCACCGTTTCAAAGCACTCCGACAGAGGTGCATCGCCGATGATTTCCAGAAGGCGCTCGTGAACACATGGGTCTTCGATGACGGAAAAATCGAGCGCTCGACCCTTGACCGGGTGTTCAGCTTCCACCGGCGAGGACAGCCCGCCCATGACGCCGGTGCCAAGCTTGACTGTCTGAACCCAGCTATTGCCGGATTTCCGCACACGCAGCGATATCTTGGCCTTGCGCAGCGCCTGGTCCGGCGTGTCGAAATAGATTGACTGCAGCGTCTTGTTCACCGCCCGGCTGGCGGTAAACCCATCGATGGATCCGGCGCGTTTCAAAGCGTCCTGCGCCGTCGTCTCAAGCTCGAGCTTCAACTCGATTTCACGTCCTGATTTGCTCATGCTGAATTTCTAGCCAAGCGGTTTCTGCTTGTCCAGAAAATGCGCACAATTTGCGCCTTTGTTAGCAGGCTAACAAACTCGGTCTGACGACGGGCATTGACCCCCAGCCACCTCGAGCCTGAGGTTCAGCGCGAGACGGGTGGTGTTACCCGAAGAGCTTTTTGCCGATACCTTTCAGGCGCTCAAGGATGCGGGACTGGTAATGCAGATACCACGGCACCGGTTTCTGGTTGAAGGCGAGCTTGCGGATGTAGGTTGGCACTTCCCAGACGGCGGAGGTGCCCGCCGGAAAGAACAGCGTGACACCAGGCTTGCCTTCATACACATGGCCGGCGTCATCGGTGATCCGCACTTCACCTTCTAGAAACATCACCGATTCGTCCCAGCCGTAGTGCCAGCGGAACTTGCCTGCCGTGCACGACCAGTGGCAGGCATCGCCCCAGCCGAACTTGTGTCTGGCCAGAACGGCGCACATGGCTTGGGGGGCGCCCTCAAGCACCCATTCGGGCCGGATCGGCGCAGGCATCAACTGTGCCTTGTCGACGAAGGATTGCGTGAACGCCAGCCCGTGCCGGGCGGCATCGTCCACCGTCGAAGTCTTGGTGCGTTTCGTCTCTTGAAGGCTGCCAGCAAGTGTCATCCGTATCTCCCAAACGTGTCTTACTGGTCACTTGCGCGAGCAGCCGTTGCAAACAGCTTAAATATGCGCCGGAAACCACGCTTTGAGAGCGTTCAGGCCAGGGTTTTGTGGTCCAGGGTTAAGGGAGCGTGAAGGAAGTTGTTCAAATTCCACCGACAGCGATGAGACCGGCAATCGGCGGCGGCAGGCGGCAGCGCGCTCGAACCGCTTGCATCGGACAAAAGCCCATGATAGGCAGCCAATCCGATACCGGATTGCCCCCCTGGCGGAACTGGTAGACGCGCCGGATTCAAAATCCGGTTCCTTCGGGAGTGCCGGTTCGATTCCGGCGGGGGGCACCACCACAGTTTCCAAGTCATTGTTATGCTTCAGCTTTCTCTTGAGAGAGGGTGGCCGTAGCACATGCTGGCACACAAAACCGCACCGGAAAACACCTTCCGCAAAGACGGAATCTTCTGCTTCCGCCGCCGTGTTCCATGGGACTTGTCTCATCACTACACATCACAGTAGATAGCTTTTTCGCTGCGTACACGATCTGCACCTGTAGCCGCCGCGCGAGCAAGCCGAGCAGCGCAGCAGCTTGATGAGCATTGGTATCATCTGAGGATCAAGGACCGGGACCTGCCCGGTAAGCATCTGTTGCGAATGCAGCAAGCGACGAACGTACCCACAAAACTGTGTCAGAGCGCCTTCGTTTAAGCGGCCATGATGACGATCCCGGGCACATCTGTAGCTTCGTATCCTGGCATCGTTTGCCGAGCGGGGGGAAGGGCTATAGCAAAGCGACAGCAGTCCGGAGGAAATGCACGGGCGGAAGTGTAATTTCAAAGCTTATTGAAATTCGCGGGTTGCCAAGAACAACAAAGGGCAACGGAACTATCTGATCGCAACCTTACGCCGGATTCGAATGCTTGAATATGGAAGGCCTTTTTTATCTGTAGTCCATCAAGTAGAAGTTCAGACAGAATCAATGAAATCGAATCCGCTCGCATCTGGCACTTCTGCTTGTGCGAAGGGAAATCTAAAGTGTGAAGCGCGTCTTATAGTAACGTTGAAATCATTGCATTTTTGTTGAAGACGGTTCAATTGAAGTTTAGATAGTGAGCTATAAATCACTCTGTTAGATTTGGAGAGTTTGAGTGTACAGTGACGTTCGCGGAAGCTTGGAGAATGCTGTTAATACGTATGGCCGAGCAATACATGGAGAAGCACACTTGCTGACTATGTATAATGAAATTGCTGCTCGTGAACGGCCAACTGTATTGGAGCTGGGTACTCGGGAGGGGATAAGCACACGTGCGTTTTTAGGTGCAATACATGAAGGCGATGGTGGGCACCTTTATTCAGTCGACATTGTTGATTGTTCGAGTGTCGCAAATTCACCGCGGTGGACCTTCATACAGTCTGATTCTGCGGATATTGAAGGGGTGCTCTCAAAAGCGCCGAACTTACGCAATGGTATCGATGTATTATACATCGATTCCGTGCATGAAGTGGAGCATGTCAAAAAGGAACTTTTTGGCTATTTTCCATTCGTGAAACCTGGCGGGGTAATTTTTTTCGACGACGTCGATAGTTTGCCGTACATGCTGGGAAGACAAAAAGACAACATCCACACCGAAATCGGCAACAGGATGATATTGACGCTTTTAAATGAAGTATTTGAGGACAATGAAGATACGCTATATTTTTGTCTAAGTCGCGGATCGACCGGACTGGCTCGTCTAGAAAAGCGATCTGCATTGGGCGAGAAGTTAGCTACGCAACAGCAGCCGCGCGCGCGGTACAGTAAGAGATATTGGAAGATGCGGCGCTCATTTCTTAAAAGACTGCATACCTTTTTTCCAAGTTCGAGGGTTTGATTATTTTTTGGCGCTACAAGATAACAGTGTAGAACAGCATAAGACCTCAAGTTGCCTTAGTTCGAAAGTATTTTTCACCTTATTTAGGTGTAAAGATATTTACTCTTCTCTGTAACGGGAAAGCCTCAGTCGCCTGAAATTGATCTTGGCAGAAATAGCGGTGAAATTTTGTATTTCCTTAAAATTAGTTGCTGAAGAAATGAAATGTGTGTCGTTAGGGTGCATCAGCTTATTGCGTTGAGTTTTTACCCGAATGCGCCGAGGGGAGCGAGGCCTCTCTCCCACCCGCACAGGTAACCAGCTACTTTAATGTCACCGTATCGAAGGCCAGGGAAGCGCTGGTCTGGTAGATGTCTTCCACCTTTTTGATGCGCCCCTGACGCGGATGGCCGATGGCGATGCCGACGATGCCTCTCTGGCTGTCGGGTTTTGCCAGTGCGACAAGCCGTACAAGCAGCTGGTCGCCTTCCTTGTTGATGAAGTTGCCGACGATTTCGGAGGCGGGCAGATCGCCCAGTGTGATCTGGCGGCGGACGTTCAGCCGTGTGTCGTCGGTGGTGCCGAGCTGTTTCAAAAGCTCGATGGCAACATAGTCGCCCACTTCAAGGCGCTTCTGCGGATCGTCGGTCTTCATGGTGTAGGTGACGATCTGCAGGGAGGAATAGATGCGTTTGGTTTCGTCGTCTGTCGTGAAGTAGATCTTGATCGGGCCGCCGCCGGCGGGTTTTGCCTGGGCGACGATCTTCTGTGCCTCGCGGCGGGGCGCAGCCAGGCTGAAGGGGACGGGAACCTCGACGCCGTGTTTTGCGGCAAAGGCCGCATCCACCGTGTAGATTGTCGACAGGGTTACGCCCTCGGCTTCGAAGGGTGTCAGCTTGACCGATCCTTCCATCTCGACCTGCTGGGCGGCGGCCACAGCCGGAGTGCTGATCATCAAGGCGAATGCCAGCTTGGCGATGCCTGAGGCTGTTCCTGTCATCTCCCCCTCCCAGTGGCATGCGGAGCCCGTTGAGGCTTTAATGCTAGCAGAAGTGAGAGAAAAGTCTGCCCTGCGTGCCGAAGCTGTGTGCCAACGCCTGTTCGCGAAGGGGCTGACATGCCGACGGGGTGCGTCAGCACGGCATTGCGATGCAGAAGGTTCTCGCATTTCTTCAGGTGACTTTTTGCAGCGCAACGGCTAAGGGAAACGCCATGATCAGACGCCTTTACGACTGGACCCTGTCCCTTGCCGCCGGACCGCGTGCGCCTGCCGCGCTTGGTACCGTTTCTTTTGTCGAAAGCTCGGTGTTTCCGATCCCGCCGGACATACTTTTGATCCCCATGGTGATCGCCCGGCGCGAGAAAGCCTGGTGGTACGCGCTGCTGTGTACGCTGACGTCGGTTGCAGGCGGTATTCTGGGGTATGTCATCGGCCTGTTCCTATTCGAGCAGGTGGCCGTGCCGATCCTGACCTTCTACGGCAAGATGGGGTTCGTCGACGAGTTCAAGGACATCTATCATCAGTATGGCTGGTGGTTTGTCTTTATCGCCGGGCTGACGCCGTTTCCCTACAAGGTCATCACCATTGCCTCCGGGGCGCTGGGGCTCAGCCTGCCGGTGTTCATTGCCGCCAGCATCGTTTCGCGGGGGATCCGCTTCTTCGTCGTTTCCGGTTTGCTGTATCTGTTCGGCCCGCCGATCCGCGATTTCATCGAAAAGCGGCTCGGTCTCATGTTCACCATATTTGTGGTGCTGCTGGTCGGCGGTTTCCTGGTGCTTAGGTATATCTGACAGTAAAGAGGGTGAGATGACAGCCGACCGGATTTCGCGCAATCTGACGGGGCTTTTGCTGCTGGGCGGCTTTGCGGCGATCGCGACAGCCTGGGGCTTTCAGCTGATCGGCGGCTATGTGCCCTGCAAACTGTGCCTGGAGCAGCGCATTCCCTATTACGTGGGCCTGCCGCTGGCCCTGCTGGCGCTTTTCCTGATGCAGGCCAAGCGGACCGGTGCGGCCATGGTCGTGCTTCTGATCGTTGCGGTCGTTTTTGCCTATGGGTCCGGCCTCGGGGTCTATCAGTCCGGTGCTGAATGGGAGTTCTGGGATGGCCCGAGCGATTGCGGCGGCGGCGCTGCGACGCCGACATCCGCTGCCAACATGCTGCAGGCGCTGAAGTCCACCCGCGTCGTGAGCTGCACCGAGGCAAGCTGGCGGATGTTCGGCCTGTCCTTTGCCGGCTGGAATGCGGTGGCTTCCGGCGGGCTTGCGCTTCTGGCGCTTTTGGCCGCTTTCGGGTTGAAACGCCGGGGCAACACGGCCAGTGTAGGTGCATGAGCGATAACGAAAACGAGAAAGACCACCCGAAGGAGAAACTCCGCAAGGAGGCGTTGCGCACACTCGATCGGGTGAATGCGGAAAGCGAGACGGTGGCGGGCTCGACGTTTGTGCGCATGGCAGACCGGGCGAAGGATCATCTGAGCGCCGCCGACAAGGATGAAGACGACCGTATCGAGGTGTGGGGCAGCCGGATCGGCCGTGGTCTCGGGCTTGTGTTCGCGATCGGACTGGCGATTTATCTTGTCGTTACTTACGTATTGCCCAACACCTGAATGAACCGATCCCTAAAAGGAAGCGATATGGCATCCGTCCGGCCGGTCAGCCAAAGTAGCTGGACCGAAACCAAAGCACCTGACCTGGAAGACTTCGAGGCGATGGCGAGCGAGATCCTGTCCGGACTTCCGGACGATCTTCTGCTGCGCTGCGGTCATCTGCAGATCAGTCTGGCCGATTATGCGCCCGACGAAGTGCTGGATGAACTTCGCATCGACGACCCGCACGATCTTCTGGGCCTGTTCGAGGGGCAGGGCCTGAGCGAGGGCGCGGCGAGCGTGCTGACCGGACAGATGCCCAACCGCATCTGGCTCTACCGCCGGCCGATCCTGGATTATTGGGCGGCGATGGACGAGACCCTGGGCGATGTCGTCGCCCATGTACTGATCCACGAGATCGGCCATCACTTCGGCCTCTCCGACCAGGACATGGAGCGGATCGAGGCAGCAGCGGAACGCTGAAGCCGGGCCCGCTTACAATAAAAAGGCCTCCCGCGATTTCGAGACGCGGGAGGCCTTTGTTGTTTTCGTCCTGCCGGAAAGCGCTTACTCAGCAGCTTCCTTCTGGGCACGGGCGATGGATTCCATGATCAGCCGCTTTGCGGATTCAACACCTTCCACGCCGGTGATCTTCACCCATTTGCCCGGTTCCAGATCCTTGTAGTGTTCAAAGAAATGCTTGACCTGAGCGATGGTGATTTCCGGAATGTCGGACACGTCATTGACGTTGTCGTAGCGCTTGCTGAGCTTGTGGGAGGGAACCGCGAGGATCTTTTCGTCCTGGCCGGATTCGTCTTCCATCAGCAGAACGCCGATCGGACGGCAGCTCATGATGGCACCCGGAACGATCGGGCGCTGGTTGACCACGATCACGTCGATCGGATCGCCATCGCCGCACAGGGTGTGCGGGACAAAGCCGTAGTTGCCCGGATACCGCATCGGTGTGTACAGGAAGCGGTCGACGTACATCGCACCGGCTTCTTTATCCATCTCGTATTTGATCGGCTCGCCGCCAACGGAGACCTCGATAATGACGTTGATGTCTTCCGGTGGATTCTTGCCAATCGGCACAGCGTCGATACGCATTTAGAAAACTCCTGTTTTTCGTTGCTGCGTCTATCGCAATCCAGCCGAAGAAGTTCAAGCCCTTTATTTTTGCATTGCACCTAATTGATTAACATGCCTCTATTTTCGCCGCATGCTCGGGAGGAGACAGATTCATGAAACGGCTCACGCTTTCCCTTTTGGCGCTCTGTGGGTTGCTTGCGCCGCTGCAGCCTGCAAAGGCGGCGTCAATCGAAAGCACCTATACCAAAATCCTGCTGGACAGCTGCCGGTTGATCACGTCCCCGGATGAGGAAGAAGGCACCTTCGGCGGTGCCTGGCAGTGCGCCGGTTACAAGGGCACGAGTGTCTATGTTGCCGAGGGCGACCTGCGCATGTTCGTTTCCTTTGGTCCCGACGCCGCCAACGAGCCCGCGGCAGGTCAGACACTGCCCAGTTTCAACTCGGTCAACGAAACGCTGGAATGGCGCCTCAAGGGAGGCGTTCCCTTCGCAACCATCCTGCGCTGGTTTCCGAGCCTCGACGACAGTACAAAAACCGGCAGCGTGCTGATCGTGACCCAGTTGCTGCCCGGTGGTGGCACCTGCCAGATTGCCCGGATCGATGCTCAGGCCAACAAGAACGCCAACGAGATGGCGCGCCAGGCCGCCGATACAATGGCCGGGTCTTTCGACTGCACGCAGCCGCCGCAGATCATCGGCCATCCCGGAATTCTTTACTAGGATCACAGCCTGGGCAAGCACGCCATATGGGTCAGGTGTTTTTCTGCGGCCAGGCGTAGATGCTGAGGTCCAGTCTTCGGCCGCCGATCCTGTACCAGGACTTTGCAGCAAGTTTGCCGCCGACGGCCTTGTAGAAGGCGCGGGCCGGTTCGTTTGCGCTCAGTACCTGTACGGCAAGTCCGGGCATGTTTTTCGCCGCAAGCGTTTCACGCACGTTCTGGAACAGGACCCGGCCGAAACCGAGGCCCTGATATTCCGGTTTCAGGTACAGCTCGTAAATCTCGCCGTCCATGCGGGTGCCGCTCAACCGGCAAGGCCCATAGGTCGCGTAACCGGCGGGAATTTCGGCAATGCTGAGGATCTTGATATCGACACCCCTTGCAAGGGCGCCGCGCCACCAGGTGCTGCCTCTGCGGGAGATCATCTTTTGCAGGTCGACACCATGCAAGACTCCCCGATAGGCACCCAGCCAGGCTTCGCTGTGGATGCCGGCGAGTGCCTCACAATCGGCGGTTCGAGCCGCGCGCAGATCGATCAGGTCGGTTGTCATGCTCCAAGAAAGATACAGCAAGCATTCCGACGGAAAAGAGGCAATCTTGCCGTGGCGGCACCAATAATTGTGATTTCAGCGCAATCGGCATCCATCAGTTGAGTGGCCGGACAGGACACACGGTCCTTGTCGTGCGATCCGTCCGGCCAAAGCCTATGAAAAAGTCTCAGGTTTTGTCGCCCTGCCGCAACCGGGCGAGGATTTCCTCGGCCAGATCCTGCCGCACCTTGCCGAGTGCCTTCAATTCACTGGCGACCTGGTCGATTTCCTCACCTGTTGCACCAACCATCAGCGCAACGTTCTGGGCGTGCAGGGCCATGTGGCCTTTCTGGATGCCGGTGGTGGCGAGCGCGCGCAAGGCGCCGAAATTCTGTGCCAGTCCGACGGCAACGATGATCCGCGCCAGTTCGTCCGCGGTGGTCACGCCGAGGATTTTCAGGTTGGCCTGTGCGGTGGGGTGGATTTTTGTGGCGCCGCCGATCAGCCCGACGGCCATCGGTAGTTCCAGGATGCCGACAAGGTTGCCGTCGCCGTCCTTTTCCCAGCGGGACATCGAACGGTAGCGGCCGTCCCTGGCGGCGAAGGCATGGGCACCGGCTTCCACGGCCCTGGTGTCGTTGCCGGTGGCGAGAACCACCGCGCTGATGCCGTTCATGATGCCCTTGTTATGCGTGGCGGCCCGATAGGGGTCGGCATCGGCAAAGTGGTAGGCCGACAGCATGTCGTCGCGCACCTTTTCACCGCCGATTTCCTCCAGCGGCCAAACGGCCCGCACACGGGCCACGCGGCGGTCGGCGAGGTTGGTGAGAATGCGCAGCAGGCTGCGGGCGCCGGTCCATTCCTCCAGTTTCGGAGCAAGGGCTTCGGCCATGCTGTTGACAGCGTTTGCGCCCATCGCATCGCGCGTGTCGACGATGATGTGCACGATGGTCATCGGCCCCTCGGCCGTGTCGATCACCCTGATGTCGAGATCGCGGAACCCGCCGCCGAGCTTGACCAGAAGCGGATCGATCTCCTCGCAGATGGTGCGGATGTCGTCGATACGTTCCAGAACCTTCAGGCGGACGTTTTCCGGATCGCTGGCCCCCAGAAGCTGGATCTGGGCCGCCATCAGCGGGCCGCTTGTCGAGGTCTTGAAGCCGCCGGTCGACCGGCAGCGCTTGGCCGAGTTGCACACGGCGGCGATGACGGAAGATTCCTCGCTTGCCATTGGAACCAGCACGTCGCGTCCGTCCACGGTCATGTTGGTCGCGATGCCGACCGGAATGGAGATGCTGGAAATGGCGTTCTCAACGAGGCGGTCTGCCAGCTCGATATGTCCGGAGGCCGCCTCGACAAGATCCGAGACGGACTTGTTGTCCAGCTTCGCCTGTCGCTGGACGGCCAGAAGCCGGCCGGACGGGTCCAGCTTGTGAAAACCTTCAATACGGGATGAAGTGACGTCACTCATCGGGGGAACCTGTCTGTCAATTGATCATGGATTGCGGCAGCCACAACACCAGCTCCGGAAACAGGGCGCAGATGAAGATACCGATGGCTTGCAGCAGGATGAAGGGAACGATGGCACGGTAGACCGTGCCCATGCCGATGCCGGCGGGCAGGACGCCCTTCATGTAGAAGAGCGTGTAGCCGAAGGGCGGAGAGATGTAGGCCATCTGCGCCGAAACGAGGAACAGGATGCCGAACCAGAGCCGGTCGAACTCAAGGAAGTCGATCACCGGCAGGAACACGGGCACGCACAACAGGATGATGCCCATTTCGTCCAGGAACATGCCGAGAAAGAACAGAATGCCCAGCATGACCGCAAGCACGATCCAGCGGTTGGTGTCGAGGTCCTGAATGAAGGACAGGAGGAAGTCCGCGCCGCCGGTGCCGGTGAAGATCGCGACGAAGGCCCGGGCACCGATGGTGATCCAGAGGATCATGGCCGTCACCTTGACCACGTCGAGTGCGACACCGGAGACGAGCTCCCAGCCGAAACGGCGCTCGATCAGCGACGACAGGAACGCCAGGAAGACGCCGACGGCCGCCGCTTCCGTGGGCGTTGCGATGCCCATGTAGATCGTGCCGAGAACACCGACGATGATCAGCAGCGGCAGGATGAGGGATTTCAGCGAAGCGATACGCTCTTCCCAGGTCGCCGGGGCATCGTTTTCCGGACGGGGGGCGATGGACGGATCGAGCGCGGACCGCAGGACGATGTAGCCGATATAGAGCGAGGCCAGCAGCAGGCCCGGCACCACGCCGGCGATGAACATCTGGCCGATGGAAGCCTGCGCGGTGACGGCATAGACGATGGTGATCACCGAAGGCGGGATCAGGATGCCGAGCGTGCCGCCGGCGCAGATCGTACCGATGGCGAGTTCCGGGCTGTATTTGCGCTTCAGCATGGAGGGCAGGGCCAACATGCCCATGGCAGCGACTGCGGCCCCGACGATGCCGGTCATGGCGGCGATGATGGTGCAGATGGCGATGGTGCCAACCGCAAGGCCGCCGGGCAGCCGGCGCGACCAGAGCTCCATGGCCCGATAAAGGCTTTCGATGACCCCGGAGCGCTGCAGGATGCTGGCCATCATGACGTAGAGCGGGATCGCCAGAAGCGATTCCGACGTCATGGTGGCGTAGAGATTGAGGACGGTAACGGAGAGAGCGGCAGGGCCCCAGAGCGTTACCGTGAAGACGAGCGCAAGTGCGCCGAGCGTGAAGGCAAGCGGCAGGCCTGTGAGCAGCAGACCCACCAGGCTGGCAAACATGATGGCAAGGACGAATTCGGAGCTCATGCGCTTGCTCCCGTCTGTTCCCGCGCCGGGCGCACAGCGTTGAAGGCTTCAACAAGGGCCTGCGCAAACAGGAGCGCGAAGGAGAGGGGCACCACGAATTTCAGCCACCAGACCGGCGGGTTCCAGGCGGAAAAGCTGGTCTCGCCAAGGGAATACGCATTGACTGCAAGCGGCCAGCTTACCCAGGCGAATACGCCAGCAAAGACCGCAATGACGAGATAGGAGAACACGTCGAGCGCCGCCTTTGGCCAACCCGTCAGCTTTTCGCTGAAGATGTCGACGGCAACGTGGCCCTTCAGATGCAGAAGGTAAGGTCCGGCCAGCATGAAATGCGGGCCGAAGATCAGGGTGCTGGCTTCCATGGCCCAAACGGTCGGTGCATCGAACAGGTATCTTGCAACCACTTCGAAAAGCAGGATCGGCACCACAGCGAAGATGAGCATTGCCGCAAGGAGGAAGAACACCCGGTTGACGCCGGTGACGATGGAACTGACGGATTTCATGAAGCTGAGCATTGGCCGATCGGAACAAAGACCGGACGGCAGGCGGCAGGGAGGTGCCGTCTACCGTCCGGTGGGAGGAAGGGTCAGATCAGCCCGAGGGCTGTCATGAACTCAATCTGGCTCGTGAGAACACGATTGGCCAGGTCATCTTCCTTCGTAGCCTTTTTCCAGGACTCGACGGCCTTGGTCCGGTTGGCGGCAACATCGGCCGGGTCAAGCTGGATGACCTCGACGCCCTGTTCGCCGTATTTTTTCAGGACATCGACATTCTGTACCATGATGTGCTGACGCAGCGAGCCGGAGATTTCCCGAGCCGCAACGGCAAGCGCTGCCTTGTAATCGTCCGGCAGGGCATCGTATGCAGCCTGGTTGGCGACATAGCTGGTGGCAGTGGTTGGCTGGTGGACGCCCGGCAGGATGATGAACTTGGCAACTTCGCCAAGGCCTGCCTCGTAGTTGGCGGTCAGATCGCCGCGGTCGGCAAAATCGATCAGTCCCTTTTCCAGCGCGGTATAGACTTCCGCCGTCGGCAGCGGCGTCACGGAAACGCCCTGGTCGGCCATGACTGCGGACGCGAGCCCGACGAAGCGGCCCTTCTTGCCGGCCATGTCGGCGATGCTCTCCATCTTCACGGTCGAATGGATCGGCTCTTCGCCATAGACGGTGGGAGCAATGTAGAAGAGGCCGGCCCTTGCGTAGGCTTCGCGAGCGAGATCCAGACCACCCTTTTCGTAGAACCAGGCTTCATACTGGTCGGACTCGGGAAAGCCGAACGGGATGGTGGAGGTGAAGGCAAACGCCGGGATCTTGCCGGCTTCATAGCCGTCAAAGGTCTTCATGAGCTGGAACGCACCGGCGCGTACGGCATCGAATGCCTGGTTGGCGGGCACGAGCTGGCCGGCGGAAAACAGTGTGATCTTGAAATTGCCGTTGGTCAGTTCGCTGACGCGCTCGACGAATTTCTTCTCGAATTCGAAAGGAGTGGTGCCGGCGTCCCACAGTGCCTGCATGCGCCACTCGACGGCTTCCTGCGCCTTGGCGGCAATCGGTGCCGCGAGGGCTGTGCCGCCAACGGCTGCACCTGCAAGAAGGCTGCGTCTACTTACTTTGGTCATTTTTCCCTCCCAAGGAAATTGCCATTTGCTGGCATGATGGGGCAAACTGTCATAAAAATGATTGGGACAATCAAGGGACAGTTGTTGGATTTATAGGCAGCACTGTCCCAGAAATATTTGAAGGACAATTACGGTGTCGGGTAGCGGTCGGAAACTGTCTCGCGTTGACCAGATCGTCGAAAAGGTGGCGCTTTTGCTCGAGGCCGGGGCGTATAAGACCTTCGAGCGACTGCCCTCCATCCGTCAGGCGGCGCGGGAAAACGGCGTTTCCAAAAACACGATGGCGGAGGCCTATGACCGGCTGGTCGCCCGGGGACTTCTGGAAGCAAGGGCCGGCTCCGGGTACTACATGTCACAGGTCGGACCTGCAACCAAGACCCCGCCTGCGCCTCACGTTACGGCTGCGGTCGATGGCATGTCGCTGCTGCGGGAGCAGCTGGAACAGCACTATGAAGTGCGCCCGGGAGACGGGCGCCCCCCGCCGTCGTGGATGGAAGGGGCTGAGCTGCGCCGGCATTTCGCCAATGCCAAGACGCCCTTTCCCGAAGCGATTGAGTTCGGCTATGGCAGCTCTTGGGGTTACTGCCCGCTGCGCGACCGGCTGCGGATGCAATTGCTTGAACGCTCGATCCCCGCCGATCCGCAAGGGCTCTTGCTGACCCATGGCGCCAACCACGGGCTGGACCTCATCATCCGGCATCTGACCGAACCGGGCGATACGGTGTTCGTTGACGAGCCGGGCTATTATCCGCTTTTTTCCAAACTGACCTTCGCCAAGGTGCAGATTGTCGGTATCCGGCGTGACCGGGACGGCCCGGATCTGGAGGACCTGACCGCGAAACTGGCTCTTTACCGGCCGAAGATGTTCGTGACCCAGTCTCATGGCCACAATCCGACCGGGGGCTCGCTGTCGCCATCGCGGTCTTTCGGGCTGATGCAGCTTGCCGAGCGCTGGGGCTTTCTCCTGGTCGAAAACGACGCGCTTGCCGACATTCTGCCGGCCACGCTGCCGAGGCTCGCTGCCCTGGACCAGCTCCAGCGCGTGCTTTATCTCGGCACCTTCTCCAAGACCCTGTCCGCCAGTCTCAGATGCGGTTATGTGGCGGGAAACCCTGACATCATCCGCCGGCTTGCCGACATCAAGATGCTGACGCTGGTCAATTCTTCCGATCACGTGGAACGGTTCGTTTTCAATCTGATCCAGGCCGGGCACTATCTGCGGCACCTGCGCCGTCTCAAAAGCCGGGTGGAGGAAGCCTACAAGGCATCCTTCGGAACTCTGGAGGCCATCGGCCTGTCCGTGCGGGAGTGCTCCATACCGGGGTTCTATCTCTGGGTGGAGTTTCCCGATGATGTGGACGAACGGGAGCTTTGCGCCGCGGCCAGCCGGCAAAGCATCTTCATTGCGCCGGGGTCCGTTTTCTATCCGAACCGGGAGACGCGGCAGACGCCGGCGATGCGGGTGAATGTCGCCTATGGAACCGATGCAAGGCTGCTGTCGTTCCTGAGGGATTTTCTGAAGTAAGCCGCAAGCAGAAGAGAAGGCCGGCCCAGAAATGAAAAGGGCCGGCATAATGCCGGCCCTTCAGTTGCCCTGATGTTTGACTCACTAAATCTGGTTGGCCAGTAAAAACCCCGGGGGGCTGGGGGGCTAATGCATTCCGCGGCTTCTACGGGCCATACCCATCAGGGTATGATCCTAATATGGGTGGTTAAAATGGCTGGCCAAGGGCTGGAATGCGGCAAAATCAAGGAAATTTAAGCATTCTTTCTTGGCAAAGTGCCGTAACGTTCGTTTTTACACTTCTCCCCGGGAAACTTATTGGCAAAACTACACTGGTGGCGGGCCTGAGTTGGCCATTATGACGTTGCGGGCTTGCCAGACTGGCCAAAGAAGACGCATCATGACACTCAGGTGACAGGTATTGCCTCGACGATTCTCTTGGCGACTGCCTGTCTCGGCGGAACCGCGAGCGGAATGGAGGCGGAATGAGTGAGGCCGACGACAGCGCGTTTCAGCGTGGTGCGGGTGCAGGCCCGACACCACACCATCACCCGGTTCCCCCACCCAAACCCATTGTTGCCTTCAACAGGCGCGAACTCGACGTCATCCTGAGGCTCTACGGGCGCATGGTTGCCGATGGTGAGTGGCGGGACTATGCCATCGATCTTCTCAAGGACCGGGCAATCTTCTCCGTGTTTCGCAGGTCTTCCGAAATGCCGCTCTACCGGATCGAAAAGGACCCGAAGCTGGCCCGCCGCCAGGGCGCCTATTCGGTCGTGGCAACCGGGGGCATGATCCTCAAGCGCGGCCACGACCTGGCACAGGTGCTCAAGGTTCTGGAAAAGAAGAAGCACCTTCGGGTGGTCGACGCCTGAAGCTTCACCGCCCGGAGTGGCCTGAAAGCCTCACCAGCGTCCTCGCGCTCTGCTGGCCATAGTGTCGCCAAAAGCCATTCTGATAAAACGCAGTTTGCTCCAGTCACAAAAAAGCCCGGCTGAGCCGGGCTTTTCCGTTTGTTCAAGAGACTGCGCTTAGTCGCGGTTGCCGAAAAGCTGCAGCAGCATGACGAACAGGTTGATGAAGTCGAGGTAGAGACGCAGAGCGCCCATCACGGACTTCTTAGTTGCGACTTCACCGCTGTCGCCTTCGTAGTACATTTCCTTGATCTGCTGGGTGTCGTAGGCGGTCAGGCCGGCGAACACCAGAACGCCGATCACGGAGATCGCGAACTGCAGAGCGGAAGATGCCATGAAGATGTTGACCAGCGACGCGATCACGATACCGATCAGGCCGATGAACAGGAACGAACCCCAGCCGGACAGGTCCTTCTTCGTGGTGTAGCCGAACAGGCTCAGCGCGCCGAAGGTACCGGCGGTGATGAAGAACACCTGAGCGATCGAACCCGGGGTGTAAACCAGGAAGATCGAGGACAGGGAGATACCCATTACGGCCGCATAGACCAGGAAAAGGGTCCGCGCTGCGCCGGCACTCATGGACTGAATGCGGAAGGAAAGCCAGAACACCATTCCGAGCGGTGCAAGCATGACAACCCACTTCAGCGGGCTGCCGTAGATGGCAACACCAAGCTGGGTGAGCATGCGGCCGTTGCCGAGGCTGGCGACGGCGGCGTTCGGATCAGTGGTGGTGGCGAGCATGACGGTTGCCAGCGCAAGAAAGCCGGTCAGCGCAAGGCCGATGGTCATGTAGTTATAGACGCCCAGCATATAGGAGCGCAGGCCCTGATCGATGCCGGCCTCGGCGCGTGCGCCGGCGACGGTATACGCGCCTTGAGATTGACGGTCATAGGTCGACATGGTCGTTTGAATCCCCTTCTAGATAGACGTGTGCATGCAATCGCGCATGCAACACAACTCCCTCAACATATGGGAAAAGCCTACCTCGAGCACAAGTCGGATTCGATGAAAAGTTTGTAATCTTTGCGCTCGAGGACGTTTAATTGAGCCTATCCTTAAGAACAGACTGAGATTCAGCCAGATTATTTCATGGCTTTGAGGCGGGACTCGATCTGCCTGTCGCAGGTGCCGCGCGGATTGCGGACGATTTCTTCAGACGCGAAGTCCAGGATTTCCTTCTCCGGATCGCGCATCTGCTCAACGCTCACGCCCGGTTTGAACCATTGCAGAACCGCATAGTCGCCGCCTGCATCGGTGAGGAATGCGATCGGCTTTCCGTCTTCCGTAATGCCCATGCGGCCGACACGAACGTCCTCGATGGACACCTTGCGGGCTTCGCCGTCGATGGTCAGCCGGTTCTTCGAAACGTTCAGTTTCTTGAGTTTGGAGCCTTCGGTGCCAACCCAGTTGCCGAAGAAGCGTTTGCCCTTCTTTTCCACGGACAGGCAGGAATTCTCGAAGTTCGGAATCGACAGACGAACGGCGGAAACCTCGATAGGGTCCTTGCCCTTGGGTGCAAGGGTATATTTCATCGCGTTGTCGCCGGTGCGGTACACCCGGATGCCGACCGGTGTGTAGCCGGAATCGTTCATGGAGCGGGTGAAGAAATCGAACTGTTTGGCGTCGTTGGTGCCGGCCCGGCGATAGAGCCAGCGCTTCGGCAAGCCGTTTTCGAACACCAGCCAGTCACTGACGACAAGGCCACGCGGGCCTTCTGGTGTGTTGAGCTGCCAGACGCCGGTATGAAACGGACTTTCCGCCGACGCCGCCGGAGCCAATGCCATAACGGCAACTGCGGACAGGGCCGCAGCCCCGGCAATGGTTTTCAAACGCAATTTCGGGAAAAACTTGAACATGGAATGACCCCTTTTTAACAATCTGCCCAGAGCTGAACCGGATAGCCAAGATCTATTCAGTATGCAAGTTGTGCGGGGCTGAAGTTTTTCGCGACCTGATTGTATTTCGGGGCTTTCTCGGGCGCGAAGATTGTCAAAGCTGGAGACGGCCGGGCTGAAATAGATCTGCGACCGGCAAGAATTCGTTCGGTCTTGTTTCGCCAAAGCTGCCGGTGCGTTGGAAATAGCCTGCGGGAAAGGGTACCCCTGCCGGTTCCGAGCTCAGTCAAAAACGGCAGGGACTAGAGGTTTCGCAGCACAGGCGCCGGTTTTTCACCCAGGACGCGCCATGTGCCGATAAGGCCGAAGCCAACCGTCAGCACCAGCGCGACCAGCGCAGCGCCTGCCGCCGTCACCGGCATCATCACGAATGATCCGTCCATGATCTGCGTGATCACGTACCAGGCGGCAACGCCGCCCGCCAGCAGGGCGAAAACCGCCGTTGCAAGGCCCAGGATGGCGTATTCGAGTGCATAGGCGAAGATCAGACGTGCCCGTGTCGCGCCGATGGTCTTCAGGATGACCGCATCGTAGATCCGGCTGCGATGTCCGGCCGCAAGGGCTCCCGCCAGAACCAGCACGCTGGCGATCAGCGTGATCGAGCTTGCCCCCCGGATCGCCCAGGCAAGCTGCGCCACAAGGTCGTTGACCTGCGAGATCGCGTCCTTCACCCGGATGGCCGTCACCGTGGGGAAGGCATTCGAGACGGTCTTCAGGAGACCCAATTCCTTTTCTTCCGGCACGTCGTTGTCCCAGCCGAGCGTCATCAGGTGGGCGTGCGGGGCGCCTGCAAAGGTGTTGGGCGAGAACACCATCACGAAATTGATCGCAAGGGATTGCCATTCCACCGTCCGGGTGTTGGCAATCTCCGCCGTGATTTCCCGTCCAAGAACATTGACCGTGATCTGATCGCCGATCTTGAGGCCAAGATCGGTGGCGGCCTCCGAATCGAAGGACACCAGAGGAATGCCGGAATAATCCTCCGGCCACCAGGCTCCCTGTTCCAGTTTCGAGTTCTTCGGCAGATTGGCGTCATAGGTAATGCCGCGGTCGCCGCGCAGCACCCAGCCGGAGCCTTCCTGCGCAGGCACGAACTTGTCGGCCGCAATGCCGTTCAGCGAAACGATGCGCCCGCGCAGCATGGGGACGCTTTGCAGGTTGGCGGCAGGTGCCTCGGTCTTCAGCAGCGCCTCGAAGGCATCGCGTTCGTGGCTCTGGATGTCGATGAAGAAGAAACTCGGCGCCTTGTCGGCGATGGTCGCGGTCAGCTCGCGTCGCAGGTTGCCGTCGATGAGGGCAAGTGCCACCAGCAGCGACAGGCCGAGCCCGAGGGACAGGACGACGGACGGGGTCAGCGCACCTGGGCGGTGAATATTTGCTATCGCCAGCCTGAGCTCGGTCGAACGCACGCTGGGCAAGCGTCTGGCAACGGCCATGATCCCGCGCGCAACCAGCACCAGCAGCATGAAGGCAGCGGCGGAGGCCGCGATGTAGATGCCCGCCATACGCTGATCATGGGCCAGCAGAATGGCAATGGCGGCAAGGGCAAGAACGGTCACGCCCGTGGCGACCAGATAGCGCTTGCGCGGCAGTTTGGCGCCACCCGTCACGATGTCCCGGAAAAGGGCTGTCGGCGGCACGTCGTGCGCCCGGCCAAGCGGCCAGATCGCGAACGCGAGGGCGGTCAGAAGTCCGTAGACGAGCCCGAGGGCAAGTTCCGCCGGATAGATGCTGGCTGCAAGCTTCACGGGCAGAACCGGTGCGAGGGCGGCGGCCGCGGCAAAGGGGATCAAGGCCCCCAGCGCAAGGCCGACGGCGATGCCGAGCAGGGCCAGCACAAGCATCTGAACCAGATAGATCTTGAAGACGAAGCCGCCTGTCGACCCCAGGCACTTGAGACTGGCAATGACCTCGCGCTTGGTTTCCAGATAGGCGCGGATGGCATTGGCGACACCGACGCCGCCGACCACCAGCGCGGTGAGGCCGACCAGCGTCAGAAACTGGGCGAAGCGGTCGATGCTGCGTTGCAGTCCGGGGGATGCATTGGCGCGGGAACGGATACGCCAACCGGCATCCGGCTGCGCGGCCTTGGCCTCTTCGACGATCTCTTCCATCGTTTCCAGGTTGGGCGCCGGGTCCATGCGCACCCGGTAGTGCCAGCGCACCAGGCTGCCGGGCTGGATCAATCCGGTTTCGGGAAGGGCTGCGTCGAATATCAGAAGGCGCGGACCAAACTCCATGCCGCCGGACAGTTTGTCGGGTTCATTGGCAATGGTGCCGGCAATGCGGATGGTGGCGCGCCCGAGCGACAGCGTATCGCCAACGCTTGCGCCGAGCCGTGCCAGAAGGGAGGGATCGGCAACGGCGCCCCAGGTTCCGTCCTTGCGGGCCAGAGCCGTTTCGAGCGCTTCTCCGGAGGCAAGCTCAAACGTGCCGTAAAGCGGGTAGGGGTCGTCGATGGCTTTCAGTTCGACGAGGGCCTGATCGCCGGTCTCCGGGCGGCGGGCCATCGCCCGCATGGTCGCAACGCGGGACACCTCGCCCAGGCTGTTCAGATAGGCAAGCTGGTCGGCATCGGCTTCCCGGTGGATCAGAGAAAAATCGAGATCTCCGCCCAGGATGGTCTGCCCCTCTCGGGAAATGCCTTCGGTCAGGGCCCGGGAGACAGAGGTGACGCCCGCAATGGCCGCGACGCCAAGCGCGATACAGGCGATGAAGATGTAAAATCCCTTGAGGCCTCCGCGCAGTTCCCGGAAAGCGAACCGGGCTGCCAGGCGCAGCGTCTGATGGTTTGCCGGGATGCCCCCCGGGACAAACGCGCTCATGCAGACACCTCGCGGCGGGGGCGATCGGACGTTTCTTCCTCGATTTCACCGGAGCGGACGCGGATCATGCGGTCGCAGCGGGCGGCAAGGCTCGGGTCGTGGGTGACCAGAACCAGCGTGGTGCCCCGGTTCTTCTGGGCGGTGAACATCAGGTCGACGATTTGTGCGCCCGTGCTTTCATCAAGATTGCCCGTCGGCTCGTCCGCAATCAGGATCTCGGGTTCGACGACCAGCGCCCGCGCTACGGCGACACGCTGCTGTTCGCCGCCGGACAGTTGTGCCGGATAGTGATGCATGCGGTGGCCGAGGCCAACGGCGTCCAATTCCGCCTTCGCCTTGTCGAAGGCGGCGGTATCGCCTGCAAGTTCCAGAGGAACGGCCACGTTTTCCAGCGCCGTCATGTTGGGCACGAGATGAAACGACTGGAAGATGATGCCGACGTTGCGACCCCGGAACCGGGCGAGCTGGTCTTCCGACAAGGGGCCGAGTTCCGATCCGGCGACGTTGACCGACCCTTCGTCAGCGCGTTCCAGGCCCGCCATGACCATCAGCAAGGTCGATTTTCCGGAGCCTGACGGGCCCACGAGACCGACCGAGGCCCCCTTCTCGATCTGAAGGTCGATCCCCTTCAGGATATGCACCCGCCCGGCGCCTTCGCCGAGGGTCAGGTGAACGTCTTTCAGGGCGATCGCGGGCGAATTTGTCATTCTCTGGCCTTTACAATGGGCGTTTGATCGTCTTCCTGACGGATACAAGCCCTCGACAATTGGACGCTCTGCGACCATATGGGCCTGTTGTAAAGCGTCTTCCAGTCCCAAAAGAGGGTTCAAGTGAACCGGTTTATTGCCTGCCTGACGATTATCGTCCTGTCTTTCCTGCCCGTAGCGGCCCAGTCGGCCGATCTGAAGCTGGTGGTTCTGGGGGACAGCCTGTCCGCAGGCTATCAGCTCTCCGCGGGTGAAGGGTTTACCGACCAGCTCCAGAAAGCGCTCGACGCGAAGGGACGGTCGGTCGAAGTCATCAATGCCGGTGTGTCAGGCGATACCTCCAGCGGCGGGCTCTCCCGGCTGGACTGGTCCGTCGGGCCGGACACGAATGCCGTGATCCTGGAACTGGGGGCGAATGATGCCTTGCGCGGGATCTCGCCGGAGCTGACGCGCAAGAATATCGACGAGATCGTCCGCCGCCTGACAGACCGGGGAATTGCGGTGCTTGTCGCGGGCATGATGGCGCCGCGCAATCTCGGCCCGGAATATGCCGACGCCTTCGATCCGATCTACTCGGATGTTGCCAAGGCGCACGATGCGTTGTTTTATCCGTTCTTCCTGGAGGGCGTTGCCCTCAATCCCGATCTCAACCTTTCCGACGGTATGCATCCCAACGCCAAAGGGGTGGAAATCATCGTCGAAAACATCTTGCCGAAAGTGGAAGAGCTTTTGGCCAAAGCCCAATCCTAGGGGCTTTACCCTTGACCCGGGGAGGAAGCCGTTCCGGCTTCCGGGATGCCCCATTTTCAAAATTTGAAGGATAGTCTTATGGAACAGCGCCGTCTTGGCCGCACCGATATAAAGGTCAGTGCCCTTAGCCTGGGGACCATGACCTTCGGGGAACAGAACTCCGAGGCGGAAGGTCACGCCCAGATGGATCGCGCGGTCGAAAAGGGCATCAACTTTTTTGATGCGGCCGAGCTTTATCCGATCCCGCCGAAAAAGGAGACCCAGGGCCGAACCGAACGCATCATCGGTACCTGGTTCAAGAAGACCGGCATGCGCGACAAGATCGTCATGGCGACAAAGGTGGTCGGGCGGACCGACATGGACTGGTTTCGTGAAAACGGCGAAAAAGCGAAACTGGTTCGTGAGCAAATTGAATTTGCGGTCGATCGCAGCCTGAAGAACCTCCAAACCGACTACATCGATCTGTACCAGATCCACTGGCCGGACCGGAACGTCGGCGGCTTCGGCTCAAACCCGACGCGCTGGACGGATGTCGAACCCGCGCCGGACGAAAACAGCATCCAGTCGACGCTGGAAGTTCTGGGAGACCTGGTCAAGGCCGGGAAGATCCGGCACGTGGGCGTGTCGAATGAAAGCGCCTGGGGCACGATGCGCTATGTGGCTGCGTCCGAAATGTATGACGTGCCGCGGGTTGTCTCCATCCAGAATGCCTATTCGCTCGTCAACAGGACCTTCGAAACCGGCCTTGCGGAAGTCGCCCAACGCGAAAATGTCGGGCTTCTTGCGTATTCTGCGCTGGCACAGGGATATCTGACCGGCAAGTACCGCAATGGCGCTTTGCCTGCAGGCGCCCGCAAAACGCTGTTCAACCGGCTGCAGCGTTACGAGGATCCGCGCTCTATCGAGGCATTTGACGCCTATGTGGACCTTGCGAAGGAGGCCGGTCTCGATCCGTCACAGATGGCGCTTTCCTTTGCCATGTCGCGGTCGTTCATAACGTCGGTCATCCTGGGCGCCACCTCACTGGAGCAACTGGACGCCGATATCGGAGCCGCCGACATCACGCTCAGCGAGGATGTTCTGGAGAAAATCGACGCGCTGCACCAGCAGTTCGGCAATCCGGCACCATAAGAAGGCGTAACTGCCTGATTTCGCATTCTTTTCAGAGAATCATTTGCAAATCGGAAGCCGGGCTGGTGAGCAACCAGCCCGGTTTTCATTTGAGCGCTACGCTGAATTTTTGAATGGGCTCAAAATCTTAGCTTTTTGTCTTGCGATTTTCATGAAGTTGATTCCTCATGGGATTTATCAGCGACAGCGGAGGGAACACCCATGCCGCGCCTTTTTACAGGCCTTGAGATACCGTCCCAGACGGCGCTCATGCTTTCGATGCTCCGGGGAGGCCTTCGGGGCGCCCGCTGGATCGATCCGGAAAACTACCACATCACCTTGCGCTTCATCGGCGACATCGACGACCGCACGGCCGATGAGGTTGTCGCGGCGCTCGACCGCATCCGCAGGGACCCGGTGGAAATCCGGCTCAACGGGCTTGGCTCGTTCGGCAACGGCAAGCCGCATGCGGTCTGGGCAAGGGTGGAGCCCACGGCTCAGCTTGCCGAATTGCAGGCCGAGCAGGAGCGCATTCTCCAGCGCCTGCATCTGCCGGCCGAGCGGCGCAAATATGTGCCCCATGTCACCCTGGCCCGCTGCAAGACCTCGACCAATGAGGATGTGGCCAAGTGGCTGAGCGAGCGCGGCAATTTCCAGGCGCAATCCTTCATCGCCGGACGGTTCGTGCTGTTTTCGGCAAAGTCGAGCGTCGGTGGCGGCCCCTATCTCGTGGAAGAGGCCTATCCGCTGGCCGCATGACGCCCGCGATCTGGTGGTTTACGGCAGGGCTCTCCGGTTTGCGTCCCGGCAGCACGAACCCAAGCCTTTGCCGGTTTGCGGGTCACTTTGGCTGAAGCCCTGAGAAAGACTGCACCGACCCACCGCGAAAAAATGACGCACGCTGGCGTCTGCGCTCCTGCTTTGATGGTCAAAAGGGACAGGAAGGCGCCGCCGGACTGTGCGGTTTTTGGGCAGGTCGGTATTCAAGTGCAGTGAAAAAGGCTGTTTTGCCTAAACAAAAAGTCGACCGAATTCTCTGAATGATTGAGTGGATTGAAGTATAAGCCTGTGGTTTATAGGTTGGTTGGCTAAGTATTTAATCTGCGTAAAGGAAAATTAATGGCTTGAGCGTTTTGTGGGCGCACTGTGCAAGGCTCGAAAAGAGCTGCCCCGAAAAAAGAGACCATTATGAAGTTCTTTGCAGATCTGCCTATAGCGGCGCGTGTCGGAGCGCTGTCCGCGATTGCTGTTGTCGCCATTGGCGTATTGCTTGGTACGGCCCTCTACAGCCAGCAAATCGTATCGCGTGAAATCGACAATCTGGCTGAATACTCGCAAATGGACTTTAAGGTTTCGCAGGTTCAGGCTCATGCCCAGAATATGCAGCGCAGCCAGAAGGACTTTCTTCTGAGCAAGGATCTTGCCTTCGTTGAGGAATACAAGGCCGAATTCGAGAAAGCCCAGAGCAACCTGATCGATGTCGATACCAAGCCGCAATCGGGTTCCATCAAGGATAACATCGCCAAGCTTCGTGGCGTTCTGGACCAGCACAAGGCAAAGTTCGACGCTCTGACAGATGAGCTTACCCGAATGGGGCTTGACGAAAGCGCCGGGCTGCAAGGTTCTCTGCGCACTGCCGTCCATGACGTGGAAAGCAAGCTGGATGCCGCCAATCTGGACGCCTTGACCGTCAAGATGCTGATGATGCGCCGTCATGAAAAGGATTTCATGATGCGTGGAGACGAGAAATATGTCGGCAGGATCGATGAGCGGCGGGCCGAGTTCGCGGACCTGCTGCCGAAAAGCGGGTTGCCCGAGGCAGAACAGGCTGAAATCGGCAAGCTGCTGGATACTTACCAGGCCTCTTTCCGGGCCTATGCGGAAATGTCCTTGAAGATCACTGCCGATCTGGCGGAGATCGATTCGATTTACGCCCAGATTGCCCCGGAATGGGCAGTGATGTCTGAAGCTGCCTATGCGGGCAAGCTGGCTGCCGGGGAAGCTTTGGACACTGCCCAGGCCTTTTCCAAAACAATATTCCTGACCGTTTCCGCCATCGCACTGGTGCTGTCTATCGGACTTGGCTGGCTGATCGGCCGCAGCATTACCAGGCCGGTGAAAACGCTTACCGGAACCATGGGAACGCTCGCTGGCGGATCCATCGATGTTGACGTCCAGTACACCGACCGCAAGAGTGAAATCGGCAGCATGGCGCGTGCGGTCGAGGTCTTCCGCGCCAATGCGGTCCGGACTCGCGAACTGGAAACGGAGCAGAAGGAACAGGAAGCAAGAAACGCCGCCGAACAGAAGCGGATGATGATGGAGCTTGCCGACAGTTTCGAAAGTTCTGTTGGCGAAATCGTACAGGCGGTGTCTTCCTCCTCGTCCCAGCTGGAATCAAGCGCAAGTTCCATGAGCGCGACCGCCGAGCAGACCCAGCAACAATCTTCGAACGTTGCCGCGGCAGCCGAACAGGCATCCGCCAACGTTCAGACCGTTGCCTCCGCGGCCGAAGAGCTGTCGTCGACGGTTTCCGAGATTTCCCGGCAGGTCACTCAGTCTTCAAATGTCGCTGCCACGGCAACGGCGGAAGCAAAGAAGACCAACGAACAGGTGCAGGGACTTGCCGAAGCCGCCTCGCGGATCGGTGAAGTGGTGAAGCTTATTTCCGATATCGCGGAGCAGACCAATCTTCTGGCGCTCAATGCCACAATCGAAGCGGCCCGTGCGGGCGAGGCCGGCAAGGGATTTGCCGTCGTTGCGTCGGAAGTGAAGGAACTGGCCAGCCAGACGACGAAGGCGACCGAGGAAATCTCCCAGCAGATTTCCGGTGTCCAGTCGGCTACGCGCGATGCGGTTTCGGCTATCGACGGCATCACCAAGACGATCTTCGAGATCAACGAGATTGCCGGCGGGATCGCGGCGGCCGTCGAAGAGCAGGGCGCAGCGACCACCGAGATCGCGCGCAATGTTCACGAAGCTTCCACCGGCACACGCGACGTGACACGCAATATCAGCAGCGTCAGCGAAGCAGCCACCCAGTCCGGGCAAGCGGCAGAAGAGCTGCAGGCGGCGTCCGGCACGCTGGCGAGCAATGCCCGGGCGCTTCAGGCGGAGGTCGACGGCTTCCTGGCACGCGTACGCGCTGGCTGAAATCAGGTGCCCAGCAGTCCGGCATAAACGTCGAGCGTGCGGGCGCACATGGTTTCGACAGAGAAATTCTTGCGGACATGGGCCAGCGCCCGGTCCGCAACCTGCTTTTTCTCCTCGTCGTCCTGGCTCAACACCTGGATGATGCTGTCCGCCAGTGCCCGAGGGTCGCCCGGTGCCACCCGCCAGCCGGTGCGTTCGTTTTCAGATGTGTCGGGCGGCGCGAGCACGGTTTCGGGCACCGCCCCGAGATCGGAGACGATAACCGGAACCCTTGCTGCCTGTGCTTCCACGGCCGCGCGGCCGAAAGCCTCCGGTTCGACCGAGGCAACGATGGCGATATCTGCCAGCGCCATGGCGGCGGGAACGTCCGCGCAATGTCCGACGATCCGGACCTTGTCCTGCAGGCCGTTGTCGGCGACAAGCTTCTTCAATTCAGCCACATAGCCGTCGCGGCCCTGGGCATCACCCGCAAGGATCGCGATCGGGTCGGTCAGGGTCTTGTCTTTCAAGAGTGCCATCGCCTCGATCACGATACGTTGCCCCTTCCAGGCGGTCAGCCGGGCCATGTTGATGAGGATCGGCCGTCCGGCAGGAATGCCCCACTGGTCCTTTAGCGCCTGCAGCCGGAGAGCACTGACGTTTTCCGGCAGAAGCCCCTTCAGATCGGAGCCGCGCTGGACCACGGTGATCTTGCCTTTTGCAAACGGGTGCCGCTCTTCGATCAGCCTGCAGATGAAGTGTGAATTGGCGATCACCGCATCGCCCCGGGCCATGACCGAATTGTACCAGCCCTTCAGCGCGTTCGATTGATTGTAGGTGCCGTGGTAGGTGGTCACGAATGGCGTTTTCGTGCGCCGCGCGGCCCAAAGGCACGACCATGCCGGGGCCCGGCTGCGGGCATGAAGCACGCTGACATTGCGCTTGGTCACGATCTCCGCCAGCCTGGCCGCGTTTTTCCAGAGGACGGCCGGGTTCTTCGATTTGACGGGCAGGACGATATGTTCTGCGCCAAGCGCTTCCAGTTCCGGCACCATCTGGCCGCCCTGGCTTGCAACAAGAGCCGTTCCTCCGGCCGCCACCACCGCTTTGGCCACATCAAGCGTCGTGCGTTCGGCGCCGCCGGAGTTGAGATCCGGGATCACTTGCAAAATCGTGGTCGCAGGGGGCAGATGAACCAAATCGGATCTCCGGTGAACTGGTCAAGGCGGGAGCGTCTGTGCCAAATGGCACTGACAGAAAACATCTATCAGAACGAGAGCCTTAATATGGGTGATTCCGAACCGCAATTCATCCAGGTCGGAAAAAGCGACGCCAAACGCCGGATTGCCGTGCGCAACGCCACGGGCGCTGCGGACGGTTCGCGACCCGGTATACTGTGGCTGTCCGGGTTCAAGTCGGACATGTCCGGCACCAAAGCCGAGGCCCTGGCCGAAGAGGGGGCGCGAAACGGGCAGGGCGTGGTGCGGTTCGATTATTCCGGCCATGGCCTGTCGTGCGGCGATTTCGAAGATGCCTGCGTTTCCGACTGGCTGGAGGAGGCGCTTGCGGTTTTCGACGCCTATTGCCCTGGCGAAACCGTGTTGGTCGGTTCCTCCATGGGAGGCTGGCTCGCCTTGTTGCTGGCACTGGCCCGCAAGGGCAGCGGCCGGATAAAGGGACTGGTGCTGATTGCTCCTGCGGTCGATTTCACCGAGGAACTGATGTGGAAGCAGCGCTTCAGCGACGAGATTCGCGCCACCATTCTTGCCGACGGGCGCTGGGAACAGCCGTCGGCCTATAGCGACGCGCCCTATGTGATCACGCGCAAGCTGATCGAGGATGGGCGCAATCACCTGCTTTTCGGAGCGCCGCTTCATCTCGGAGCTCCCGTCACCATCCTGCAGGGTGCACAGGATCCGGATGTGCCGGAAAGCCATGCACGCCGTCTTGTTGACGCCCTGCCGCTGGACGATGTCACCTTTTCATTGGTGCCGGATGGCGACCACCGTCTGTCCCGGCCACAGGACATCGACCTTCTGCTTCGGGCGGTTGGGGAGATGTCTGCCAGATAGGGGGCACCATAGGCGTCCAGTCTCTAAACGGGCAGGGTTTCCCGGCCCTGCTTCTTCACCTTGTACCAGGCCCAGAACAGGCGGGCGGCGACGGCGCGGTGTGGCGCCCAGGCCTGCGCGATGATGTCGAGATGCTTCGGGGCGGGACGCTCGGCAAGGCCGAGGGAGTCCTGAACCGCCACCTGCAAGGCAAGATCGCCGCTCGGGAAGACGTCCGGATGTCCCGCGCAGAACAGCAGAAAGATATCGGCGGTCCAGCGCCCGATCCCCTTGATCTCACATAGGGCGCGGTGGGCTTCCTCGGCGGGGGCTTCCGCCAGGTGGGCCAGGTCGAGGCCTGCCTCGCAAGCCTCGGTCAAAGCGCGCAAGGTCCGGATTTTCGGCCGCGACAGGCCGACGCCAGCCAGATCTTCATCGGTGAAACGGGTCAGGTTTTCCGCCGTCAGCGGTGATATCAGCGCCTGAAGGCGCGCGAAGATGGCGGCCGCACTGGCAACCGACACCTGCTGACCGGTGACGATCTGGGCAAGGCCCTCGAAATCCGCTGCACGTCGCCGCAAGGGGATCGGGCCCGCCGTCCCGGCAATTTCCCGAAGGCGCGGGTCAAGACGGATCAGTGCCTCAAGGCCGGCTTCGATGTCCTTTACGGTCGCAATAGGCGTCATGTCGGTTGGGCTTTGCCGGAAATGTCTGAGGTCGCCGGGCAAGACTGTCTCTTGCGCGGCCGCGCGGGAATGATAGGTAGGACTTCACCCATCAGCCCGTTCCGCGTCAACAGACTTTAAAGATCTCATGACCCAGCCCGTGTTCCGCTTCGCGCCTTCGCCCAATGGGCACCTGCATCTGGGGCATGCGCTATCGGCTCTGCTCAACGCGCGGGCGGCTGTCGCGCTCAGTGGCCGGTTTCTCGTGCGCGTGGAAGACATCGACCAGACCCGCTGCACGCCGGAGCTTGAGCGGGACATGTTCGAGGATCTTGCCTGGTTAGGCGTGCCGCTTGATCAGCCCGTGCTGCGCCAATCGGAAAACTTTCCGCAGTACAGGGCAGCCCTGGAACAGCTGCAGGACATGGGGCTGGTTTACCCCGCCTATCTGACGCGTGCAGAAATCAAGGCCTTTGTTTCTGCTGCCGAGGCCGATGGGGAAAGCTGGCCCCGCGACCCCGATGGGGCGCCGCTTTATCCAGGCGATGCAAAGGTTTTGCCGCCGGAGGAATTGAAAAGCCGGGCTGCCAGCGACGCACCGTTTTCACTGCGCCTCGACATGAAACGCGCTCTTGAACAGATCGGCGGTCCGCTGACATGGCAGGAAACGGGCGCGGAAGGCGATGCTATTTTTGCCGAGCCGGTCGCCGTTCCGGTCGATGCGGCTGCCTGGGGCGATGTTGTGCTTGCTCGCAAGGATACGCCGACAAGCTATCACCTGTCCGTTGTCGTGGATGATGCCAGACAAGGCATCACTGACGTGCTGCGCGGACAGGATCTCTATCATGCCACCAGCGTGCACAGGGTCTTGCAGGTGCTGCTTGGTCTGCCGGCGCCGGTCTACCGGCATCATCGGCTGATCCTCGGGCCGGACGGGCGCAAACTGTCGAAATCCAGCAAGGATACCAGCCTCAGGTCGCTGCGGGAGGCGGGCATGACGCATACCGAATTACGCAAGCAGATCGGACTTTAGGGTGTGGATTCAGCGCAGGCTCATGCCGAACCAGTGATCCAGGAACCAAATCCACAAGCTGGCCGTGACGATGGCGCAGAGCGTGGTCATGGTGATCGCATTTGCAGACATGGAATGGCCGGTGCCATAGCGGTTGGCGAAAATATAGGCGTTGACGCCCGTCGGGCAGCTTGCCGTCAGGGTCGCAACCGCCGTCCACAAGGGCGGCAGGTGGAATACGAAGGCCCCGACCGCGAAAACGACGATCGGCATGAGCAGCATCTTGATGACGCTGAGCAGCAGGCCTGGCACAATATTGCCGCGCATGCCGTATTGCACGAGGCTCATACCCAGGGACAGCAGGGCCAGAGGCAGGGCCGTTGCGGCGACGCGGCTGAGCACGTCAAGGGCGATCTCAGGCAGGTTCAGTCCAGTCAGTCGCCAGAGAAAGGCGGCGACGATGGTGACGACAAGCGGGTTTTTCACCAGGCTTTTTCCCGCGCCCATCAGCAATTGGGAGGTGGGGGGGGAGGTCGTGCCATTGTCGATTGCCGCCGCCCGTTCCATCGTCACTGCCATCAGCACCGTCATCGTGGCAAGGTGGATCGAGATGATCAGCAGCAGCGGAGCAAGGCCTTCGTCGCCATACACCGAAGCCACCAGCGGCAGGCCGACCAGAACCGTGTTGGCGAAGGCAGCGGAAATGCCGCCGATTGCGCTTGCCCTGGCATCGCGGCCGAACACCTTTCGAATGATCAGCGACCCCAGAACCCATGCAAAGCCGACGCCAATGAAGTAAGTTGCCCAAAGCGCCAGCGGTACGCCCGCGCTCAGGTCTGCGCTGATCAGCGTTCGGAAGATCAGCACCGGAATTGCCACCACATAGACGAACTGCCCCAGAGCTTCACTGACGCTCTGGGCAAGGATGCGTGTTTTGGCGAGGCAGTAGCCGATTCCGATCAGAAGGAATACCGGGGCGACGATCGTAAGTGTTTGTGCAAGCATCTAAGCGGCAACCCGAAGGCTGTTTCCGGTTTTTGGGACAGGGCAATGGTGGATGCCGGTGTGGATGGACAGCGGCCACACGGCAAGGTAAGCAGAATTTCGACCAACTTGGCTTTTTGCCGCTTGTCTGGCAAGCCCGGTTGAGCCCCGTTCAGGCGAAGGATCTCTGGCCGTATGGCAAATCATGACGAGGATAGCGTCAAGCTTGCGCTTCTGGCCCACGATCTCAGAACGCCGCTTGCCGCCATGCGTCTGACCGCGGAACTTATCGGGACAGGCCCTTTGAACGGGACGCAGAAGGAGCAGTTGTCGATCCTGATTCGCTCCATCGACGCCTTGACGCAGATGACGGGTGAACTGGTCACGGCCGCCGAACCGGGATCGCACGGCGAATTGACCCCTGCCCGGATCGCCGACGTGGTCACGGAAATCGCCGATCTCTTCAAGGTGGCGGCGGAAGCGAAAAACCTGACGTTGACGCTTGAAATCGACGGGGAGGCCGGCGAAGCGGTGACCCCCAGCGGCGGCACCTTGCGCCGGGTGATCATGACATTGCTGGACAATGCGGTGAAATACACCGCCGAAGGTGGCGTAACAGTCCAGGTTCAGGCAAGCGGCGGCGGTCCAGATGATATGCTCGGGCCAGACGTTGCTCCAGACGATGACCCGGGCGAAGCCAAGCCCTCTTCCATCCTGATTTCCGTTTCAGACAGCGGGCCGGGCATCGAACCGGAGGAAGGGGCGCGGCTGTTCCGTCCATTCGTGCGGGGCCGACATGGCCGGGAAACCGCGCCTGGAACAGGTCTCGGTCTTTGGGGCACGGCCCAATTCGTTCGCGACATGAACGGCCGTCTGACGCTGGAGCGTTCGGAAACCGGCGGCAGCCGTTTCAACGTCGAAATTCCGCTTCATGCAGACGATGAGGATCTGTTGCGGGCCGAGGGCCTGGCGTCCGGGGCATCGGCAGCAACCGCAAACGCTTCACCCACCGGGCCGCTGTCGGCGCACGTGCTTATCGTCGATGACAACGAAACCAATTGCCGTCTGCTGGCAGCGCTGCTGGAATCCTTCGGCATTTCGTCAGAGGCCGCCAGATCCGGCGAACAGGCCATAGGCCTTGTTCAGAAAACCGACTTCGATGCGGCGCTGCTCGACCTGCACATGCCCGGGATGAGCGGTGTTGAAACGGCTGTGGCACTTCGGTCTCTTCGTCCGGACCTGCCGCTGATTGCCGTGACAGCGGCGCTGGAATCGGTTGGCGACAAGCGCCTGCGCGAGGCCGGGTTCCGGGAAACCCTGACGAAACCCCTGTCCCCTGCTGCCCTTTTCGAGGCGATGAAACAGGCTAGCAGGCACAAAGTGGGTTAGGGGCTCCCCCAGGAGACCCTAGCTCGTCAGGGCTGTTTCGCCGCGGCGCAGGGTCAGGACCTCGACACCATCGGCGGTGACCGCGACCGTGTGTTCGAACTGCGCGGACAGCTTGCCGTCTTTTGTCACCACCTTCCAACCGTCCTCTTCGGTCAACACCCTGCTGGTGCCCTGGTTGATCATGGGCTCGACGGTGAAGACCATGCCTTCGCGCAGCCTCATGCCGGTGCCGCGCCGCCCGAAATTCAGCACGCTGGGTTCTTCGTGCATTTCCCGGCCGATGCCGTGCCCGCAATAATCGCGAACCACCGAATAGCCGTTCTTCTTTGCGTGTTTTTCGATCGCGTGGCCGATGTCGCCCAGATAGGCTCCCGGCTTCACCTGTTCGATCCCCTTCCACATAGCGTTCTGGGCAACGCGCACAAGACGTCTTGCGGCCGCACTGGCGTTTCCGACCACGTAGGTCTTGCTGGAATCGGCAATGAAACCGTTCTTTTCCAGCGTGATGTCCAGATTGATGATGTCGCCGTCACGGATGATCTCGTTCTGATCCGGAATGCCGTGGCAGACCACCTGGTTGATCGAGCAGTTCAGGACATATTGAAACCCGTATTGCCCCTTGCTGGCCGGACGGGCGGCAAGGTCCTCGGTGATGAAGCGCTCCACCATGTCGTTGACCGCAAGGGTCGACAGGCCGCAGAGGTCGACGCCATCGAGCATCTCGAAGACGGAGGCAAGCAACCTGCCCGAGTTGCGCATGAGGTCCAGTTCTTCCGGGCTCTTGACCATGTCAGGCAACCGCCGCATCTGCTGACGGAACCTGCGCTGCCTCGAGCTGCATCTTCACGATGTCGCTGTAGGAGAGGGTCGGGTTGGCCTCTGCCAGCATGCCGATCTTCATCCAGAATTCGGCCTGCGCATTGATGGAGCGGCACATGACCGTGCTGGCCCGGCGGACTTGCTCGTGCAGATCTTCATCGATCTTGACGATGCCCATGAGTGTCTCCTGAAGTGAGTGAATATATGAAACGTATATGTTTCATATATATTGTTCAATCCAGGATCCCGCAAGCCCGGTTTTGTGGGGGGGCTGGAACGGTTGCGATGCGGCCCTAAACGTCCGTGGCAACCATATTTCTTGCTGCTTCAAGGGCTTGTTCCAGCCGGTCATCCCCCCAGTAAAGCTCACCGTCCGGAAGGACAAAGCTCGGAGCGCCGAAAATGCCCAGTTTCTCCGCCTCAGCCACGGCGGCGCGCAGACTTATCTTGGTTTCCCGGCTGTGCGCGGCTTCCAGAACCTTCTTTGCCGGAGCGCTGGTTTCCAGAAGCAGCTCGGCCATCAGGCTTTCCTCGGCAATATCCAGCCCCTGTCCGAACTCGGCGATATAGACCGCCCGCGTAAAAGCGCCAATCCAGGGCTGGTTCTGACCTGCATGCGCAATGCGGGCCGCCAGCAGGGAATCCTGCGGAAAGGGCATAGGCATGGTGAGCGGCAGGCCGTAGCGTTCGCAAAGCCGTTCCATGTCGCGCCACATATAGCGACCCTTGGCGGGGAATAAATTGAAAGGGGAGGTCGGCCAGCCCTGTTTCTTGAAAATGGGTCCCAGCAGGAACGGCTTCCACGCTATGGTGACGCCATAGTCACTTGCCAGCGTTTCGATCCGCATGGCCGAGAGATAACTGTAAGTGGATGCAAACTCGTACCAGAATTCCACCACCGGTTTCCGGTCCTGCTGCAATGACACAATATTCGTGCCTGTAGGGGCCGCAGGCGGCTGAGTATTTTTCACATTCCGCAACTCCGCAAAATCTGAACCGGCCGGTATCAGGAAGGGATTGGACAGGACCATCGGATGCGCTAAAGAGCAGCCATGTCGCAGACCCGTCACCAACAGCATAATCCCAAGACCGGCTTGAGCAAAACTGCCAAGTGGTGCGTCACGCATCCAATGCTGTGCGCCGGGCTTTACATCTGTCTTGTGTCGCTGTTTTTTCTGGCCTTTCCCGGCGTCGACCTGAGGGCGAGCGGGCTTTTTCATTTCGGTGATGAGGGCTTCAAGGCCGAGAACATCGCGTTTTTGCGCGATGTCCGCCATCTGGGGCCGTTCCTCGTGCGGGTGATTGCCATTGCCTGCGTGGCGGTTCTGCTCATCAAGTTGCTGGTACCGGGACGCCCGCCGCTGATGCCCCTGCGCCAGCCTGTGTTTCTGCTGTCCACGCTGATCCTTGGTCCAGGGGTGCTGGTCAACCTGGTCCTGAAGGACAACTGGGGCCGCCCGCGGCCGCGGAATGTCGAGATCTTCGGTGGGGACCTGCCTTACCAGCCGGTCTGGAAAATCTCGAATTATTGCGACAGCAACTGTTCCTTCGTTTCCGGCGAAGGTTCGGCTGCCATGTGGCTGGTGGCGGCGGTTGCGTTGCTTGTGCCCGCGACCTGGCGGAAGGGCACCCTTGCCTTTCTGATCCCGCTTGGCCTGATCCTGTCGGCCAACCGTGTCGCCTTCGGCGGTCACTTCCTGTCCGATACGCTGTTGTCCTGGGGGGTAACGCTGCTGCTGATCCTTGCGGTCTACCATCTGCTGTACCGCAAGACCCCGCCCCTGGTGAGCGATCGTCAGCTCGATGAATGGCTTACTGTGTGGGGGCGGCGGCTGCAGCACATGTTGCAAAGGCTGGCATTTCGGGCGCGGCGGACGTTTCGCAAGGTCGGCCAGGTCTTTTCCGAGCGCTAAGTGCTTTTCATTTCTTGCGCGGCCTGGTGCGTTTCAGAATGCGGGCAAAGCGCAGGGGCGAGCGGTCTTCCACCCAGGTGATGGCCATGTTGAGCGGAGGCGTCTTGCGCCTGCGGCTGCGCAGCATACGCGCGGCGCTCCGGTTCGTGCCGACAATGATAATCATGCCAAGCGCAAGCAGCGGAACGCCGGTCGGGATCGGCAGCCAGACCGTTATCAGTCCGGCCAGGATCAGCGCGGCCGCAAGGGACCACCACAGAATTTTCATTTTCGTGCCAAGGAAGCCGTGCAGGTCAGACACCCTTACATCAGTGTCTGAGACGGATTTATGAACCCGGACCCGGCAATCCTCGGTCACGTGGTCTTTTCAAAACAAGATCCGGGGCTTCTTAAACGCGTGCTGTAAGATCCTGCAGAAGCCGTTCACCGCCGGTCCGCACAAGCTGGAACACCTGCTCGAAGCCGTCCGGCCCGCCGTAATAGGGATCGGGAACGTCCTGCGGCGGCGCGTTCAATAGAAGCCGCAGCCCGCTAGAGCCTGCCCCGCCCAGACGCTTGAGGGCGGCGAGATTGTCCCGGTCCATCGCGACGATGGTTTCGAAACGGCGGAAATCTCCGGCACTTACCTGCCGGGCCCGTTGGGAGGAGATGTCGATGCTGTGCTGCGCCGCGATCTCGATGGAGCGCGGGTCCGGCGGGTTGCCGACGTGCCAGGCGCCTGTTCCCGCAGAATCGATCTCGAACCTGTCTTCCAGGCCAGCTTCGCTTACGATGGTCCGGAAGACACCTTCGGCAAGCGGCGACCGGCAGATGTTGCCAAGGCAAACGAAGAGGACGGTGTGGGCCATGAGAGGTATCCTTAGAACAGACGCGGGGCCGAAGATGTCAGTCCGCCTTCGGGCTGACACAGAACTGGATTAGACGCACGGCAGGCGCAGGGTTCGCTTTGAAGCCGGCCCTCGCGCAAAACAAGGAGGATCATATGGTTGAACGACTGAAGCCGGAAGACCGCGCTGCCGGACTGAGCGACTTGCCGGATTGGCAAATGTGTGATGGCCGCGAAGCAATATCGAAATCCTTCAAGTTTCAAGATTTTCGTGAAGCCTTCGGGTTCATGACCCAGGTCGCGCTGGTGGCGGAAAAGATGAACCATCATCCCGAGTGGTTCAATGTCTACCGCAGCGTCGACATTACCCTGTCGACGCATGACGTCGGTGGCCTCAGCAAGCTGGATCTGAAGCTTGCGGTCGAGATCGACAATATTGCCGGCAAGATGCAGTGATGCTTCTAGCCGGGCACTGATTGTTTGGTGATTTATGGGGCCACACCCTAGCTGCCCTTGATCAGCACGAACCGGTGACCGCCCTCAACGCGTTCGGCCTCCAGCAGGGTATGACCCTGCTCATTGCAGAAATGAGGAATGTCGATTTCCGCCATCGGGTCGGTGGTCAGCACGGTCAGCTGCTCGCCGCTGGCAAGGCGGGTGAGGGCCTTGCGGGTCTTGAGCACAGGCAGCGGGCATTTCAGACCCTTCAGGTCGAGTGTCGTTCCGGTCGTCAAGAAAGTCTCCGTGACAGGGGCCGTTTCAACTCGGCCGGGGTGTTCCCTATATTAGGCTCTTCATACAAGAAGGGGTCGTCAGCCGCCAGAGTTTGACTTGTGCTGCGTTGACAGCGGGCAAGGGAAGCTGGCAGGAACGGATTCCGCCCGTTTCACCGTCTCACTTCCCGGAAGTTGCCCTCATGACAGACCAGCCAATCACTTCATTCGATGTTCTCGATTTCTGGTGGCAGGCCGGCCCGGAGAAGTGGTTCGCAAAGGACGACAAGTTCGACAAACGATGCCGGGAGCGGTTCCTGCCCGCCATCGAGGATGCGGCAGAGGGCAGGCTAGATGCCTGGGCCGAGACGGCCGATGGCGCGATTGCGCTGCTCATTCTGCTCGATCAGTTCCCGCGTAACGTCTTCCGGGGCAGCCCCAAGGCGTTCCGTGCGGACCCGAAAGCGGTTCAGATTGCCGAAATCGCGCTTGAGCGCGGCTTCGACCGGGCTTTTCCGAAAGAAGCGCGCAGCTTCTTCTATCTGCCGTTCGAGCATTCGGAAGACATGGCGCATCAGGAACGGTCCGTCGATCTCTGCCGGATTCTCGGAATTCAGGAAACCTACCACTACGCGCTGATCCACCTCGACGTCATCCGGCGCTTCGGCCGCTTTCCCCATCGCAACGAGGTTCTCGGCCGGGAATCGACACCCGAAGAGACCGCCTATCTGAAAAGCGGCGGGTTTTCGGCCTGATGGCAAAACAGCGGTTCAATGCCCCGGAACGCCGTTCCGGCAGCCGCTGCTTTTAACGTGACTGCACAAAGGCTTGCGGGCGGTGCCGGCAGGCTTAGAGCCTTACCGAAAACTGCCCGCGCAGCTTTCAAACCTGCCTTTTTGCTTGCGCAGCCTTCGGTGTGGCTGGGCGCCAAGTGGCTGCCTATAGCAGAGACTGGGATGCCTGCCTGACGTTCTGGGTGGAAGCGTCGATCTGTGCTGTCGCCGAAGAGATGGCCTGCATGTTGTTGGTGATCAACTCAACCCCTTGAGCTGCTGCCTGCATGTTCGATGAAATGTCGTTCGTAACAGCCGCCTGCTGCTCGACCGCCGACGAAATGCTGGCGGCAATCTCACCGATGCTGTTGATCACTTCCATGATGTTCGAAATCGCGGTCACCGCATCATCCGTGGTTTGCTGCACGGAGTTCACCTGGGTCGAGATTTCTTCGGTTGCCTTGCTTGTTTGCGAGGCCAGGCTTTTGACTTCGGATGCGACGACCGCAAAGCCCTTGCCGGCTTCCCCGGCACGCGCGGCCTCAATGGTCGCATTCAGCGCCAGAAGGTTGGTCTGGTTTGCGATTCCATCGATCAGTTCGATCACCGAGCCGATCGTCTTGGCATCTTCCGAGAGCCCGGACATGATCTGGCTGGAGCGTTCGGCTTCGCCAACGGCCTTGTGGGATACATCAAGCGCAACCTGAACCTGGCGGCTGATTTCCTGAATAGACGCCACCAACTCTTCTGAAGCTGCTGCAACAGTCTGAACACTGGAAGACGTCTGCTCGGATGCGGAAGCCGAGCTGGTGGCTTGTTCCGTTGTCTCGGCAATTGCCCGCGCGATTTCCTCAAGGTCGGCATCGATTTCGCGCTGCGTGTTGATGCGTCTGTGACGCTCGCGAACCTGTGCCGTGACGTCGGTGGCGAATTTCACCACCTTGTAAGGTCGGCCCGCTGCATCCATGATCGGGTTATAGGTTGCACGGATGTAGACTTCCTTGCCCCCTTTGCCGATACGCTTGAATTCGTCCGCCTTGAATTCACCGTTGGCGAGGTCTTGCCAGAAGCGCTTGTATTCCGGGCTGTTGCGGAATTCCGGCTCAACGAACAGGCTGTGTTGCTGGCCCTTTATTTCGTCGAGCGAGTATTCCATCACGGACAGAAAGTTGTCGTTCGCGTCCAGGATCTTGCCAGTCAAGTCGAATTGAATGACCGCCTGGGATCGGCTGATCGCGTTGACCTGTCCTAGGTAATCCGCGTTCCTGAGCTTTTCTTCCGTAATATCGGTGGCAACCTTGACCACTTTTACGACGCGGCCAGAACGGTTCTTGACCGGGTTATAAGATCCTTGGATCCACACTTCAGCGCCGCTCTTGGAAAACCGCAAGAATTCCGATGACCAGAATTCACCGTGTGCAAGCTTGTCCCAGAAGTCTCGATAGTCAGAGCTGTTTGAATACTCTGCGTCGACAAAGATCTTGTGATGCTTGTTCCGGATTTCTTCAAGCGTATAGCCCATGAGGCGAAGAAAGTTCTCGTTCGCCGTCAGGATCGTGCCATCGGGTTTGAACTCGATCATCGCTTGGGACTGGCTGATTGCGTCCAGTGTCGCTTGAGCTGCGCCGTCTAAAATTCCCAGCATTCTTGTGATTTCCCGCCACTAAACTCGTTGCATAAAATGTAAGCGTGGTGACCTTAAACAAAAGTTACTTTAGGTTATATTTGGCGCTGTATGTTTTACGGATTGCTGATGAAATCGAATTTTTGATCAAAAAAATCTCAACCTATCCTAGCGTTTAACCAACCTTTGGTCGGCTCTGTAGTCTTTAATTGCAACTTATGGTAACTATAAGTAGTGGTACGTAGTTTTTAGACTTGAGTTTTTCTTATATGTCGTAAAATGCCAAGTTTTTTACTTGTCATGGCAACTGTAAGACTTTAAGCAGTAAGGAAGTGTTCATACTTGAGGTGATGTGCTGCCGGCCCTGTCGAGGCAGGGCTCCATTTGCGCGGAAAACAGGCGGTAAACAGGCTCAAAAAGGGGTTGTGAGCGGTCTCATGCCGGGTGAGCTTCCGCGCCTGTTGCGTTTTTTCGTTCAGGAGGCAAGCAGGCCCTTGGCCCTGAGCGTGACGCGGGTGGCGTCGTTGAGGTCGTAGTTTTCAAGGTCTGCGGGAAGAACCCAGGCGTGATCCTCGAATTCGTCGTTGATGGAAACGTTCCGGTTCGAGGCTGTGCAGTCGAAGATGAGGTAGATCATATAGATCTGTTCGGTCGTGCCGTCCGGATATGTCTTTGTCCGGATATCGTCCCGGAAGGTCCAGGGTTGCACCGTCTCGATGGTCAGGTCGGCCCCCAATTCTTCAGAGATTTCCCGAAGCAGACCCTCTGTGATCTTTTCACCTTGTTCCAGGCCGCCGCCCGACAGGGCCCATTGGCCTGGAAAGACGCCGCGGTCGCTTGGCATCTTGCACAAAAGGTATGCGCCTTCATTTTCGATCAAAGGGCAAACAATAATTCTTTGACGCATGGCTTTCTCAATCTGTCTGATCGGTCGAGGAGATTTGTGGGGCTTAAACCGTGGCGGGGGCGGCCGAAGTCATTGGGTCGCTTTCTCTGTATGGCGGGAATGCCGGGCTATCTCAAGCCGTGCGACGCCAAAGGCGCCTGTCTGATTTCCTTCAGCCGCATGCCTTGTTGAAACATTGAGGTCCTGGCGCAGTCGCCGTGGTCCTTGCGGCCGCCGGCGTTTCACGCATGGCGGTCCAGGCGCCCCGGCGGTCTCGATTGTTCGCGGGTTTCTATTGCAATGCGGCTGCCGCATTTTTATGCGCATGGCCTTTGCCGCTTGTTTGTGCCTATTTTTTAAACACTAAATCGGCTGTTGTTTAAAACGTGGGCAGAAAAGCTGCCTGAAAAGCTGTCATCCCATTTTGGCCATAAAGTCCTTCCTGCTGTTTTTTGCGATGCAAAACCGCAGGATTCCGCGAAACAGTTTCTGAAAAAGCAAAGTTGGCACGGTCCTTGATTAGTAGGGGGCGACACCGGCCCGGGCCACTACACGTGGTGACGCCGAAGACCTGAGAAGATCCTTCCAGAGGGGGACAGAACCAGGCGCAGTTTCCGGGGTGGTTGGCCGAGCTTCTTCGACGGGAAGGGGCGCTAAGAAGGGGAATGGAACGAGCAATGAAAATAGTGATGGCCATCATCAAGCCGTTCAAGCTCGACGAAGTGCGCGATGCCTTGACCAGCATCGGCATCCAGGGGCTGACGGTGACTGAAGTGAAGGGCTATGGCCGCCAGAAGGGGCATACCGAAATCTATCGCGGCACCGAATATGCCGTCAGCTTCCTGCCGAAGCTGAAGATTGAGGTCGCTGTGGATGCTGCCTCCGTCGACAAGGTCGTCGAAGTGATTTCCGGCGCCGCCAAGACCGGCCAGATCGGGGATGGAAAGATCTTCGTCCATTCGATCGATCAGGTCGTGCGCATCCGTACCGGCGAAACCGACGCCGAAGCTCTGTGATTTAGGTAAGGAAACGTATCATGAAAAAACTTGTCGCTAAGGGCGCGACGTCGCTGGCTCTGCTGAGCCTTACGGCTTTGCCGGTGCTTGCGCAGGATACCGAAGCTGCAGCCGCTGCTGCTCCGGTCGCAGTCTCTCCCGAAGTTGCCTATATCTTCAATACGCTGCTGTTCCTCATCGGCGGCTTCCTGGTCATGTGGATGGCTGCTGGCTTTGCCATGCTCGAAGCCGGTCTCGTCCGCTCCAAGAACGTGTCGATGCAGTGCCTGAAGAACATCACGCTTTACGCCATCGCGGGCCTGATGTTCTGGATCACCGGTTACAACCTGATGTACACCGGCGTTGACGGCGGTTTCATGGGCTCCTTCGGCCCGTATGCGTTTGACGCCGTCGGCGGTGACGCACTCGACACCGGTTACTCCACGGCGTCCGACTGGTTCTTCCAGATGGTCTTCTGTGCGACCACCGCGTCGATCGTGTCCGGCACGCTCGCCGAGCGCATCAAGCTGTGGCCTTTCCTGGCTTTCACCGTTGTCCTGACGGGCATCATCTACCCGATCACCGGTTCCTGGGAATGGGGCGGCGGCTGGCTCAACGGCGAAGCCGTGAAGTCCATCGGCGGCGCCGAGTTCTCCGACTTTGCCGGTTCGACCCTCGTTCACTCCGTCGGTGGCTGGGCTGCCCTGGCCGGTGCGCTCATCCTGGGTGCCCGTAAAGGCAAATACGGTGCTGACGGCTCCGTGCACCCGTTCCCGGGTTCCTCTATGCCGCTCGCAACCCTCGGCACCTTCATCCTGTGGCTGGGCTGGTTCGGCTTCAACGGTGCGTCCCAGCTCGCAATGGGCTCCATCGGTGACGTCTCCGACATCTCCCGCATCTTCGCCAACACCAACATGGCTGCTGCTGCCGGTGTCGTCGTCGCGGTCATCCTGACCCAGATCCTCTACAAGAAGGTCGATGTGACCATGGCTCTGAACGGTGCCCTGGCCGGTCTGGTTGCCATCACGGCAGAACCGCTCGCACCGAGCGTGTGGGTTTCCGTCTTCGTCGGCGGCGTCGGCGGTGTGATCGTGGTCTTCGCGGTTCCGATGCTCGACAAGCTGAAAATCGACGACGTCGTCGGCGCCATTCCGGTTCACCTGCTGGCAGGTATCTGGGGTACGCTGATCGTGCCGCTGTCCAACTCCGACGCTTCCTACCTCACCCAGCTCATCGGTATCGTGTCCATCGGTGTCTTCACCCTGGTCGTGAGCTCCGTGATCTGGTTCGTCCTGAAGGCCACCATGGGTATCCGGGTGTCCGAGGAAGAAGAAGCGCTGGGTCTCGACAAGGTCGAAATCGGTGTGGAAGCCTATCCGGAATTCGGAACCGGCTCCGGTCGCCTGTAAGGCGCCCATCCGAATACATCTCCCAGGCGGTCTATTGGCTCAGACCGCAAACTTGGAAAGCCCGGGGGCAACCCCGGGCTTCTTTTTGTTCAAAAGCTCGTTTGAGGTCGATCAGCCTAAAAAATATGCGAATGGCTAGAAATTAATCTGATTAAAAGCCCGCGATGGGTGGCTGTCTTCCCTCTGCGATTAAAACATTGGCTGATTCCCGCGCCTTTTTTCATCTTTTGCCCTTTTGGCATGCAGTTTGAATGCTGTGCGCTCCGAAACGCAAAAACAAACGGCAAATTGCCTATCTGGGGGTCAAAATGAATCAATCCGGGGTCGGGGCGGACGTCTTTTTCGTCCTTGTGGGAGCTATTCTCGTTTTCGCCATGCACGGGGGCTTCGCTTTTCTGGAGGTCGGCACCGTCCGGCAGAAGAACCAGGTCAATGCATTGGTGAAAATCCTTGTCGACTTTGCCCTGTCGACGGTGGCCTATTTCTTCGTCGGATATGCCATGGCGTATGGAACGACCTTTTTCGTCAATGCAGCGACGCTGTCCGGGGGCGGCGAGGGGTTCGAACTTCAGGGCCTGAGCCTGGTGAAGTTCTTCTTCCTGACCACCTTCGCCGCAGCGATCCCGGCGATCATCTCCGGCGGTATTGCGGAGCGGATGAAGTTCTGGCCGCAGTGTCTTGCGACCGTCGCTTTGGTCGGTATCATCTATCCTCTGTTCGAAGGGCTGGTCTGGAACGGCAACTTCGGTTTCCAGGGATGGCTGGAAGCCACGTTTGGCGCACCATTCCATGACTTTGCCGGCTCTGTGGTGGTGCATGCCGTCGGCGGCTGGATCGCGCTTGGCGCTGTGCTGCTGCTTGGCGCGCGCAGGGGCCGCTACGACCGCAACGGCCAGCCCATCGGCATTCCGCCGTCCTCTCTTCCCTGGCTTGCCATGGGGTCCTGGATGCTTTGCGTCGGCTGGTTCGGCTTCAACGTGATGACGGCTGCATCGCTTGAGAGCATCTCCGGCCTGGTGGCGATCAACTCGCTCATGGCCATGGTCGGCGGTATTCTGGTGGCGCTGGTCGTTGGCCGCAACGATCCGGGGTTCGTTCATAACGGCGCTCTGGCCGGTCTCGTGGCCGTCTGCGCGGGGTCGGATGTCATGCATCCGATCGGCAGCCTGATTGTTGGCGGTGTCGCCGGGGCTGTCTTCGTCACCGGTTTCGAGATCTGCCAGAACAAGCTGAAGGTCGATGACGTTCTGGGCGTCTGGCCGCTGCACGGCATTTGCGGTGCCTGGGGTGGTCTCGCTGCCGGGGTCTTCGGGCTGGAAGCCCTTGGCGGCCTTGGCGGCGTGTCTCCGGTTTCGCAGGTGATCGGCACCGTTCTGGGGGCAGCCTACGCTCTGGGAGCGGGGCTTGCAGTCTACGGTGTCCTGAAAGCCGTCCTGGGCCTCAGGCTGTCACAGGAAGACGAACACCGCGGCGCCGATCTTTCGATCCACAAGATCAGCGCCAATCCGGAACACGATCTGGGGCGCTGAAATGCCGGACCGCGCGCCGGGTGACGGCGCGCGGTCCTTTCGGGAAAATTCGGAATTCGGGCCGAAAACCAGCCTCGCTCAGGCAGCGGTGCTTTCGCCGCGAAGCAAGCCGGCAAGGTTGTCGTGGCTGTCCACCACCTTGTGTGCTCCGGCGGCAAGCAACTGTTCGCCGTGGCCATCATGACAATGGCCACCGCCGACAAATCCCCACACGGTCATGCCAGCGGCAAGGCCGGCCTTCACGCCGTTGACGCTGTCCTCCACCACGAGGGCGGCTTTCGGGTCAATGCCCAGTTTTTCAGCCGCGAACAGGAACAAGTCCGGCGCCGGCTTGCCGTTGGCAACCTGCTCTCCGGAATAGATATGCGGCTCGAAATAGGGAAACAGCCCGGTGTGCTGCAGCTTGTGGGTCAGACGGTGCATGCGGGAGGAGGAGGCAACGGCGCGCGGGCCGTCATGAGCTTCCAGCAACGCCTTGATGCCCCTGATTTCCTCAAGCTCGCGGTCGATCCTCTGCTGGGTGGCGGCGTCCAGCTCCGGACCGAAGGTTTCGGGCAGCGGTCCCTTTCCAAGCGTCTGGTAGTCCCGGTCGAGCGCTGCCCAGAAATCCGTGCTGCCAAGCCCCTGGAACTTGTCCATATAATCGTGAAGCTCATACTTGAGGCCTATCCGGGCTAGATGCTCGCGTTCGACTTCGACATAGATGATTTCCGAATCCACCAGAACGCCGTCACAGTCGAACAGGATCGCTTCAAATGCCATGGATGAGGGGCCTTTCGGGTTAACCGGAAAAACTGGGGCAGGGGATGTCGGTGTTCAAGACTGGCTGCCGTCAGTGCGAGCCGTCGAACAGGCCTTTAACGACTTGTCGTTGAAACAATATGACAAGCAGGGCTGGTGGCACCAAGGCAAGCACGGCCAGCATCAATCCCCGCAGGCTCGAATTGCCGAAAAACTGCATGCCGCGCACCAGCGTGTAGGTGCTTTCATCCGACGTCACGATGACCGGCCACAGATACTGGTTCCAGCCGTTGACGAACATCACCAGGAAGAGGGCCGCTGCTGTCGGCAGCGACAGGGGCACCAGTATGTCCTTGAAGAACTTCAGCGGGCCGGCGCCGTCGATCCGGGCCGATTCCAGCAGTGCGTCGGGCACCGTCATAAGAAACTGGCGGAAGAACAGTGTTCCCAGACCGGAGGCCACCAGAGGCAGGATGAGGCCTGCCCGCGTGTTGACGAGGCCGAGGTCCACAGTCACGGCGTAGGTCGGCAGAAACCGCGATTCCAGCGGCAGCAGCAGGGTCAGCAGCAGCACGGCGAAGATGGCGCTGGCAAAGCGGACGCGGAAATAGATCAGCGCGTAGGCCGTCATGAGCGACAGAACGACCTTCAGCGTTGCAAAGCCTGCACCCAGAAGGAAAGAGTTCCACATCATGGACAAGGCCGTGACATCACCTGAAAAGCCTGCGCCCGCCTGCAGAAAGTTTCCGTAGTTTTCCAGCGCATTGCCGCCCAGATCGAGCCTCGGTCGGACGCGGCCACCCTCATGGGTGGTGGCGGCAAAGATCGCATAGACGGGCAGCGTCATCAGGAGAGCGCCGCCTGTCAGAATCAGATGATCAAGAAGCTGGGCATGCCAGCGCCGCCAGTTGGGCATATGCGATTGGTTCCTCAAATCGATCCGAAGTAACCGGGGCGGGCGTGCTGCGGGGCCGGAGCACTGGGGTCAACGTCGCAAGGGCGGTTCACCGACGAAGGTCCGCAGCGAGCAACTGCCCATGCAGACCTGTTGCCGAGACGGCGGCGGCGATCGCCGGTTGCAGAGTATTATGGATAGTCACGAGCCAGGGCAAGAAGGATTTCGGTCGGCCTGCAGGCACTACAAGCGCAAATCTGACGGTCTGCCTTGGCCGCAAAAGACACTTGTCTATGACGTATGTTCAGACATCCGGTGTCGATGAAGATTGCAACTCGTCACAGACGGTGCGGCACAGTCCCCTGCTTTTTTTGATGGCTTGCCTAAAGCACCACTATGCCGGAGTGTTTGGCCTTGTGTTCAGGTTCGACGTGAATGGTGATCCGGGCGCCAGGGACATCTTCAACGATGGCAGCCTCGATGCGGTCGCAGATCTCATGCGCCTTGTCGACGGACATTTCGCCCGGCACCACCAGGTGAAAGTCGATGAAGGTGGATTTTCCGGCAATGCGGGTGCGCAGGTCGTGCGCCTCCAGGGCGCCTTCGCCATGTTCTGAAATCAGAACACGGATCTTGTCCAATGTGTCGTGCGAAGCGGCTTCGTCCATGAGGCCGCCGACGGATTCCTTGACGAGACCCCAGCCGGACCAGAGCACTGTCAGGCCAACGAGAACCGCAAGCGCGGGGTCCATGACCTTCCAGCCGGTGAGCATTACCAGCACAACACCGCCCAGAACACCGACGGAGCTGGCGACATCCGTCATCAGGTGCTTGCCGTCGGCAACCAGGGCCGGTGAGCGCGCGTGCTTGCCGTATTGCATCAGATAGCGCGCCCAGGCACCGTTGATGACGGCGGCAAGCAGGTTCATGCCGATGCCGGCGGGGGAATATTCCGGGCTGTCGCCACTGACAAAGCCGAGCCAAGCTGCACGGAAAATCGACAGGGCGGCAAGCACGATCATGACGCCGACGAGAACCGCCGCGAAATACTCCACCTTGTCATGGCCATAGGGGTGGTTGCTGTCGGCCGGTTTGGCCGCGAACCAGACGGCCGCGAGCGTTGCGACGGCGGACGCAATGTTGACGATGGTTTCCAGCGCATCGGAGTAGAGCGCGATGGAGCCCGTCAAAAGGTAGGCACCGATCTTCAGGCCGAGAACAATCACGCCGAAAACGATGCTCAAAAAGGCGATCCGAAGCCTGCGCTTCAACTTCATGCGTTCCCCCAGAACCCATTCGCTCCGCCGGATGAAGGCAAAGCAGAGAACGTGACCGGCCGCTGGGTGTTGCAAACCGTGCGCCAACAAGGCGTTCACGGTTTAAGGCCGGCCGAACGGGGCAAGGGGTAGCAGTTTTCTCCGGTGTTACAACCCGGCTTGTGGGATGAATGCCCTGATTTTCAGAGGGAATTGATATTTGGCCACACAAAAGGAGGCGGTTCAGAGACCGCCGATCCTGTTCATTGTTGCTGCGCCAATGATCCGGCCGGGGCCATCGGGATTTTCAAGCTGCACAACAACCGCGCAACGGGCATCGCCCTTCAGCATCAGCTTGGACTTGGGCATGCGGAACGTTTCCTGGCCGCCGGACCACATGCCCATGGGCTGCAGGTTGCGCACCACATTGACGTAACGCACCTTGCGGCCCGCGTTTTCGCCGCGGCCGATGTCGACCAGAGCCTCATCCTGCATGCGCAGGAAATAGATCGTCGCCATGTTGTATCCCTTTGGCAGGGTACCGTTCACCGTCGCCTGAACGACCATGTCGGTGATCTTCAGATCGATCGTGGCGGTGAAGGCATCCGTGCGTTCCAAAGCGGCCCTGACGTCCCCCTCGCGGCTGCCGATGACATGCTCTTCACCGTTGATGACCATCTGCGGGGTGTAGACCGAGCGGTCGCCGCGCCGCGTGGCGTAGGCGCGCTGGCGCTGTGAATTGACGGGACTTGCCAGCGTGTCCTTCCAGCCGAGGTAATCCCAGTAGTCGACGGGCAGCACCATGGTCAGGACGTTGTTGTCCTCTTCCACCAGCTTTTCCGCCAGCCGGTCGGCCGGTGGGCAGGAGGAGCAGCCCTGACTGGTAAACAGCTCGATGACCTTTTCGGGCTGCGCCAGCGCGCTGTTCAGCGGCGCGGACAGGGCAACTATTCCGCCGGTTACAAAAAACATTGTTCGGAGGGCCTTGCCGGCCTTCCGGGAGAACGATCCCACCATTTGGTTCATGTCCTTCTTCGAGTGCTACCAAAATATGCAATCGCGCTCTCAACCGAAAGTCACGAGCGGGTGACTTTGCCAATCGACGCGCTCATTCGCGCGTTTGTGACAGGGTTTCACCATTTGGCGTGGGGCACTTTCGGCAAAAACGGCAGGAGCGCTGTCAGCCTATCGGCCTGCCGGCTGCCTGTGCAGGCGGTGCTGGATTGTCCGGGAGAGAGAATCATGTGGTTGACGACCGGCACCAAGCTGTTGCCCGGTGCCTTGGCCGGTGTTTATCGCATAGTCTGCCAGGTCTCGGCCGGGTGCTGACCCGTCGTCCTGCCTGTTTAAACCGGAGACAAGATCCCCTGCCTGGCGAACAAAAAAAAGGTCATGAGGTCTGTGACTTTGCCGTGCTGACAAGCGCCGCGCTTCCGTGGATGACCGGTCCCTCCTTCATCTCGCTCTGGCATGCCTGTGGCCTGACGGCCCTTGGCTATCGCGTCGTCTATGTTCTTCCCTGGCTCGACGCACACTCGCAGCAACGCCTGTGGGGCGAGGCGCGCTTTGCCGATTTTGAAGAGCAGCTCGCCTGGCTACAGAGCGAGCTTCAGTCCTTCGGGCCCTACAAGCTGCCGGACTGCCGGCCATACCGGGCGCGGTACGTTGCAGGCATGGGGTCGATCGTGCCAATGGAGGACGTCTACCGCGCCGCGCCGCCGGCCCGGTGTCTGGTCGCCAGCGAACCGGAGCACCTGTGCTGGTATCCGGTAACGACCGGGCGCAAGGGCATTCGCGCAGACAAGACCATCGGCCTCTGCATGACCGATTACGAAACCTACATCCGTATGTCCGGGCTGCCTTTTCCGGGCAGTCTCGCCCGCCTGGTGTCCTATCTTCATGGCCGCGCCCTGCGGCTGCGCATCGATCTGCCTCTCAGTCTGTCACCGGCGCTGACCTTGCCGGGCGTCACCATGCCGGTGGAACGGGTGACCGGCGTCATGCCCGGCTATGCGCAGGTGCCGTTGGTTACAGAAGAAACGGAAGGGATCTATTTCCTGGGGGCGTTCCTCTGGGAAAAGGGTCTCGACGACCTTGCCCGCATCGCGGCTCGTGCCGACAGGTCCATCGATGTCATTGGCGGCGGCCGCGATGAAGCCGAGTTTCGGGCCTTCGCGCAGAAGGAAGGCGCGGATTTGCGTTTCTTTGGGCCAAACCGCCGGTTCTGGTCCGATATCGGTCGTTACCGCATCATGGTGAACCCGTCCCGCAGCGAAATCCTGTGCACCGCCACCGCCGATGCGCTCGTTGCCGGCCGGCATGTCATCCTGCCCGATTGCCCGGGCAACCTTCCCTACAAGGCTTATTCCAACGCGCATTTCTATACGGATCTGGATGGTGCTCTTGAGGCGCTGGATTATGCCTTGAAGACTGTGCCGGAGCCACCGGTTGCCGCACGTGAGGATTTTGACTGGATGAGTGCCTGCCGCCGTCTCGCCGGGCTCGCCGGACTATAAGGCTGAGGTCGCTCGCTTCAGAATTCAGTGCTGGGGCTTTGGAACGCACAGGCGTATCGGTTCGTCGCATACCGAAATCTGCGCCGGAACATGGGCAACAATGTCGCCGTCTGCCTGTATCGGGTCGCCAGAGGGGCCAAGAATCTCGACCGTCCGGACAGGGTGCTGAACGGCAAGGCCAAGCCGCAGCAGAAGACCTGTTGGGATCAGCAGAAAGCGCCCAAAGACGGACATGGCTCCGCCTGGTGGAAACACCGTAACATGCAGCCCCGGACTGGCGAGGTCGCCGCTTGGCGCGAGCACGAAGGTCCCGCCATAGCGCTTTCCACGGCTGACGATGAGTGTCGCCGCCTGAACGGCCTTGCCGTCCATCTGAACACTCAGCGGCGGGCAGGACCAGTGCCGCAGGGTGCGGAAGACCTCCAAGAGATAGGCCGCTTTGCCGAAAAGGGTCTTTGTTGCACGGCTGAGGCCCGACACCACCTGGGCGTCGAGACCGATGCCGGTCATCATCATGAAGCGATGACCGTTGACCTGGCCGGGCTGCATCTTGAGTACGTGCGCTTCCGTGAGACAGCTTGCAATCTTGTGCGGGTCCGTACCGATGCCCAGTTCATGGGCCAGCACATTCGCCGTTCCAAGGGGAATGAGACCGAGCGGAGGTGTTTGCGGGCCGGCACACTGGACCGCATCGTTGATTGTGCCGTCGCCACCTGCAATAGCCAGGATATCGGCGTCGCCTGATGTCGTTTCCCGAACGAAAGCGGCGGCATCGCCTGCTTCTCTCGTGGTCAGGATTTCGCAGGAGTGCCCACCTGCCTCAAGCAGGGCCAGGACGGCGTGGAAGCGGGTTTCGCGCTTGTGGCCGGTGCGAGGGTTGTAGACGACCCGGATTTTCAGGCCCTGCCCTTGCAGGTGACTGCCTCCCGTTGTGGGGCCCTGGTCGTCGGTCGGCATCGATCAGGCTCGGGATACGTGCCGGGTACGCGGCACGTCGCCGGATAGCCGCGAAGCATTCGCGGCATGGGTGCGGGAAGCGCCGATGCGGTCCATGATCTCAAGGATGTCGGCAGGCGAGGTGTTGGCGGCAACCGGCTGCCGTGCCTGGCCGGTCTCTGCGGCGGATATGGCTGCCTTGAAATGCTGTGAAAAATCAGCCGTCGTTGAAAAGGCCTGTCCCGCTCCCGTCTTTACAACATGGCGCAGGACAGCGGCTTCCTGCGGCAGCGCCAGGCTCTTGTCGAGCAGCATGGACAGGCCGAGCGCCATGGCTTCGCTGGTGCTGCCCGGCCCGGGTTTGCCGATGAAAAGATCGCTGGCGGAAAGATACTGCGCAACCTTGTCGGTAAATCCGAGCACCTGGACCGGATACGGCAGATCCATGGTGCGCAGTTCGTCGGCAAGTGCTTCGTTCCGGCCACAAAGAAACACCACCTGGGCAGTGTGCGGGACGTCTCGCATTGCCTTGGCCAGTTCGATCATGCGCATGCTGCCCTGGGCCCCGTAAAGCACGGTCACGACGGGTCTGGCAGGATCAAGGTTCAGCGCCTGCTTGCTGGCGCGCTGGGTCGGGTCGGTGAATTCCGGCCGGATCAGCAAGCCGCCCATCGCATGGACCTTGCCGGCAAGCTTCGGCAGTTTTTCAGCATTGCGCACGGCATCCTGCGTGCCGCAAATCGCGTGATAGTCGCCCCGGTTGGGAAACCAGACGCCCCTTGCCAGTTCCGCCCAGTCGGTGATCATCACCGCGCCTTCGGGCATCAGACCGTCGTCAATGGTGGCGCGGTAGCGTTTCAGGGCTTCCAGCATCACCCGGTTTCCCAGCGGCATGACCGACAGCACGACATCCGGGCGGATCTCTTCGAAATGCCGCGCCAGGATCTTGATGGCAGGCGGTTCGCAGAACACGTAGTTCAGGCGCAGGGCCGCATAGAAAAGCCAGCAGGTGAGGCCCGTGCGCCCCTGTCGCAAGATGACCTCGTTGTAGATGTTCTCACCGGTGCGAGAGCCGAAGCGGCTGAAGAGGTCGAGATGCGGGATCAGCGAGGTATAGGGGTTTATCAGGCTAACCCTGTATCTGCCGGACCCTTCGAGGCATGCTTTGAGGGCGAAGGCGCTGGCCCTGTGGCCACCGCCTGCGTCCGTATAGATCACTGCCACATGGACGGGATCCGTCATGCACCACCTTCCGGGGCTGCACCGGCCGGAGAGGTGCCGGATTTTGGCAGCACTAGATGCTCCCGGGTCATCGGCACGTCGTTGTTCAGCCCCTTGGTCATCAGCAGATGATACAGCCGGTTGTCGCCCCAGCTGAAGGAGGAGCTTGCCACTTCCAGATACAGCCGGAAGCTTCTGACGAAGGTGTCGTCATACATCTCGCGGATACGCTCGATGTTGGCGTCGAAATTGGCGAGCCAGTATTTCACCGTCGGCGGATAATGCAGCCGGATATTCTCAAGGTCGATCATGTAGAGATCATTCCTGCCGGCGGCCTCGACCATTGTCGTCAGTGGTGATGCCTGTGTTCCGGGGAAGATGTATTTGTCGATCCAGGGGTCGATCGGCCGGGGAATTTCGTTGCCGATCGTATGTACGAAGGCAAGGCCCTGCGGCTTGAGGATATGGGCGATCCGTTCGAACACCGGTGCGATCTGGGCATTGCCCATGTGCTCGACCATGCCGATCGAGGCAACCTTGTCGTAAAGGCCGTCGGCTTCGCGGGCGTCCTTCAGGCGGATCTCGATCTTGTCGGAGAGGCCGCGCTCGGCAATCTTTCGAACCGCGTAGTCGCGCTGTTCCGCCGAAATGGTGAAGCCGACACCCGTGATGCCGTAGTTTTCGGCGGCATACATCAGAAAGCCGCCCCAGCCGCAGCCGAGATCGGCAATGTGTTCACCCGGTTTCAGGCACAGCTTGCGGCAGACCAGTTCCAGCTTGTTGTTCTGGGCTTCGTCCAGCGTGTTGTCCGGCGAGGTGAAATAGGCGCAGGTATAGATCATGCCCTTCCCGAGCAGGATCTCGTAAAACTCGTTGCCGATGTCGTAGCTGAAGGAAATGTTTTCGCGCGAGCGGGCAATGGTGTTGCGTGCGCGCAGGAAATGAAACGCCAGCTTGAGCCGAAGCATCAACGACATGGGCCGCTCGGCGAAATCGATGGCAAAGCCGAGGTAGAAGAGCTTCTTGATGTCGCCTTCCACCTCGATGTCGCCCAGCATGTAGCTCTCGCCAAAGCCCATGAAGGCGTCCGAAAGCACCCTGGAAAGTGCCCGTTCGTTCTTGAAAATCAGGATGAACTCCGGCTCGGACCCGATGGAGAAGCCGGTTCCGTCCCAATAGCGAACCTCGAACTGTGCGTCAGGAGAAGCCGCAGACATGGCTTCTGCGAGCTGGCGGATAACGTCTTTCATCGGTGGGCTTTCTGAATCAACGAAGAGAATTGGCAGGACGGCGTTTGGGCCCGCTGATCGCAGTCCAAATCGAAATGATGCTGTCCCTGTACTCCGGCATGGTCCGCTTCAGCTCGTCGTGGAGCGCGGGCAGATTGTGATAGGGCACACCAGGGTACATGTGATGAGCCGTGTGATAGCGAAAGCCCACGGGCTGCACGATCAGAGCCAGGGGCGATTCTATCGTGAAACTGTCGATCATCTGGTCTTCCCGGCCGGAGGTTTCTGCCAGGCGTTCCAGCTCGTGTTCCAGCGGAATGCGCGCGGTCAGAAGCGCCCATCCCAGAACCAGCACTGCATAATAGAAAGGCAGCGCACCGGGAAAGAAGACGATTGCGGCCAGAAAGAGCACCAGCGTCACCCGGGCGTGCCGGCTGACTTCAGCCTGCTGTTCGGGCGTCAACGACGAGCTGAGCGAAAAGCCGAGCTTTTCTGTCGCCCAGCGGTCGAGCGCCGCTTCCAGCCGGAAGGCGCCGAACGCGGCGGTTATCGTCATCAGAAGATTGGTGAAAGGCACCAAAAAGGGGATGACCAGCAAAACCATGGTCATGGCAAATGGATTGCCGCGTACGAGCGGGTATTGCGGGTCTTCAGGCGTGCCGAAAACGCCGAGCCGATGATGGGCCAGATGCGGCAGCTGGAACCGCAGCGGCGGCACCATGACAATGAGCGCCACCGTCCAGGTGTAGAACGTTCGGAAGCTGCGCAGCTTCTCGTCCTTGATATGAACGATCTCGTGACAGAAAAGACCTGCGCGGTGCAGGCCGAAAGTTGCCAGTAGCCAGGGCAGGATGACCATTGGCCAGGAAGCGTTCACACCCCAAACGAAGCCGGCAACAAAGAGCGCCAGGTAAATACCGAAATCGCGAAAATAGATGGCTGGTCGAGGTATGAAATAGTCACGCGCAATCATGTCGTTCCAACCTGGTGCGATAGGGTCGAGGCAGCAGCACTAGCTTAGGCTAGTGTCTCAGATCAAGCCTGTATTGAACGCTGCGACACCCATCATGTAATGAATGAGTATAACGCCGGCGATGTTCTGGTGTCTGATGTAGATCCAGCCGAAAATAAATCCGGTGCCAATGGTCATCAGCACGGCTGGAATGCCGAAATGCAGGTGAAACATTCCGAACAGCACCGAGGCGAGCAGAACCGAGCGCCATTTGCCCTTGTCGCCCAGAAACCTCTGGAAGGAAGACTGCAGAAAGCCTCTGGCGATGATTTCCTGCAGGGCGCTGTGAAGAAAATAGCTCAGGGTCCCCAGCAGATTGAACGGCAATGGTTTGCCAGGCAGCGCGTCGAAGGATTTCAGCACCGCCGCCAGACCCCATGCAAAGATGCAGAGCCCGACTGAAATGAACGCGCCTTCGATCAGGGATTTCTTCAGACCGACAGTGGTTATCCCGAGCGACGTGACCGAAATGCCCATATGGCGGATCACGAACAGGCTGGGAACCAGCAGGATGGCGAGATACTGCCAGGCGAAGACCTCGGTGTAGACATCCACATGGACGATTGTCCGGGCCAGCACGTTGTTCACCAGCGTGCCGATGGACATCATGATCAGCGAGTAGACGAAGAACTTGCCGAATTGTTGCTGTTCGTTTCGAAGGTCCAGTTCCCGCTGCAGGGCCGCGACGTGCTCTTGCGTGGAGGCGCGCATGCGCCGGGTGACGAAGGAGGCGAGCGCGCCCTTGAATTCGGCGAGTCTGGCTTGGCCGTCGGCGAGCTCAAGGATCCGGTCCGGCTCGATTTCCAGCACGACGCCGCCCGTTTCCGCGCGGACCGTAGCCGAGCGTGGTTCACCGTCCAGAAGGGCCATTTCGCCGAAGGGCTGTCCGGGCCCTATTTCCGCAACACGGTGGTCCGCGCCCGTCTCTCCCCCCTTGCGGTAGATGCCGAATGTACCTTCCAGCACGATGTAGAGCGCGTCGCTGCATTCTCCCTCGACGATGACATCCTCATGCGCGGCGACAGGAACCTCGCGTGAGGCCGCCTGTACCGCGTCGGCAACCCGCTGCGGCATGAACTCCGTCATCTTCCGGAAGATCGCCTGAAGATCGTCCGTTTCCCGGGGCTTTTCTTCAACGTGACTGGAAGCGCTGTGCATGCGGATACCCTACCTCGTGGTCCTGAACCAGCGTCCGCCGAAATACAAAAGCACGACGATCGGCATCAGCAGAACATGGTAGCTGCCATAAAGGCCAAGGCCCCAGAAGCCCGGGCTCTGCATCGGGATCATCGCGGAGACGCCAAGTGTAAGCAAAATGCCGGCGATCATCGCCAGCGTGCCCCTGTTCTGGCGCACCCGGACGATGCTGAGGACAAGGAGGAAAATGAGACCGACGGAGTAATAGAGGATGACCGACAGAAAATCGTCGGAGGTCAGGATCATGAACACCGGCCAGAGTGCGCCCAAAGCACCTGCGGCCACAAATCCCTGGCGCAGAGGCCGGGACAGATACTGAAAGCTGGCAGCGACAATCATGCTGAGACTGCCCAGGACAATGACGATCCGGGTGGCGATCACGAACGGGCGGTGCCCTTCGTGGCCGATGGCTTCGAAGAAGCCATGATCAATCGCGCCCAGCATCGAGGCCAGTCCGATCAGGGCCAGTGTCAGGGCCCAGATCCAGGCGGGAGACAACGGCTGAACACCGGGGCGACAGCTGAGGCCGGCGAGGAAAAAGAGCTCGCACGCCAGGATCACGTCTGTCAGTGCGGAAAAGGCAAGTTCGGAAAGCAACGGACTACTCGTGGTTGGTGCCAAACTGGCCGGGAGGGCGGCTGGCAGTCGGTGGTCTGATAGGCGCCGGTTGGCCGCAATGATCGGCTGTCGGCATTGAAATTATGTTAAGCGGCCTGCCGCTCCCGGATGCAGAAGTTGCGGTTCAGGGCAGTGCCTTGGTCGGTGCTGGCGCCGGTCTTTTGCCGTTGACCCAGGATTTCAAGGCGCGCTCCGCCGGCATTTCGTAAACCTTGTAGAGGAAAACCGAAAACGCGGCGGTGATGCAGAGCGAAACCGGAAAGAAAACCACATCCGCCGGGATGGCTGGCCTCAGGAAGATGTTCATCAGATGGAGCGACGGCTGGTGGACCAGGTAGAAGGCGAAAGAAGCGTTGCCCAGAAGCACGAGGGGGCGAGTTGCAAACACCTGGGTAAGTGCGGCGCCTTCCGTCAGATGGGCAAAAAAGAACAGCGTGATCACCGGCAGAAAGAACAGGGAATAGCGGAACGGGTCCGGCACGTCCGGTGCCAGCCACATGGTCGCGAACAGCAAAAGATAGCTTACCGGTTGAACGAAGCCTGGCAGCCGGACACCGCGGCGCCAGACCTCGTGCAGCACCATGCCGACAAGAAACTCCAGGATGCGAAAGCCCGGAAAGATATAGAACAGCCAATGGGAGAACGCATACTTGCCAAAGAAGATCACATCGCCCAGGAAAAGCTGAACGAGAACAGCTGAGACGAATACCACAAGGCCGAGCCCCAGCGTCAAAGCAAGAAGTTTGCGCGGTGAAAAGGCGACCAGGGCGAAGAAGCACAGATAGAAGAACATCTCGTCCGACAGGGACCAGGAGGGCGCGTTCAGAGAAAAATAGATCGACGAAACGGGAATCCAGCTTTGCAGGTAGGTCAGGTTCAGGACCGTCTTGATGATGCTGAATTCCTCGGAGTAGATCGCCTCGACCTGCATGATCGAGAAGTAGAGAAACGGCAGGCCCGTGAGGAAATGCAGGGGCGTCAGGCGGGCAATCCGGAGCAGGAAGTATTTGCGGAAGGAAATCGTGCCGGCAAGGATCCTCGTCTTGTAGGACTGCGTCAGCACGAAGCCGGACAGGATGAAGAAGAACGAGACGCCGACGTAGCCCTGTTCGGCAATGGTCTTGACGAAATCGCCGCTCGTATCCCAGCGGAAATGCACTCCGAAGACCAGCAAGGCTGCGAAAAAGCGCAGTCCGGTCAGTTGTTCCAGTCGAACTTTTGCCCCGCTGCCGGTTACATTCATGCGCATATTCCCCCTTTACCGATGGTCAATAAAGACCCCGGAGCCTGGCTTATCTATGCTGGCGCTGATTTATTATGGGTAAATCTTCCGAAATGGCCGGTCCGGCGAGATCGTGTGCCGTTGGAGCGTCAAGAGGCGCTTTGCTTCCTCACCCAGTCCCAGGTTTCCCGGATGCCGCGGTGAAGCGGTACGGTGGGCAGCCAGTCGAACGTCGCCTGTGCCTTGGCGATATCCAGCACCACCCGCGGCACGTCGAAGTTGCGGCCCGCCTTGTAGACAGGCTGCAACGTGCGGCCTGTGGTCTGGCTAATGATCTCGACGATCTGTGAAATGGATGTGCCTGCGCCACTTCCGGCATTGAAGCTACCGGTGGCACTGGAGACCAGAGCGCGGTGACACAGGTCGGCAACATCCTCGACGTGAACGAAGTCGCGCACGATGCTGCCGTCGCCCCAGATTTCGATGGGTTCATCATCCGACACCTTCCGCAGGTAGGTTCCGATCACACCAAGCAGGCCGACCTGTGCCTGGCGCGGTCCATAGATGTTCGCCGGCCTCAGCGCGACGAACTCCAGCCCCTGGAGCTGCTGTTCCATGCGCAGGTATTGCTCGATCGCCAGCTTGACGATGCCGTAGGAGGAAATCGGATTCAGCGGATGGTCCTCCGGCACCGGATCCTGCCCCGGAATGCCGTAGACCGTCCCGCCGGAGGAGAAGAAGACCAGTTTCCTTGTGCCGCTCGCACGCATGGCTTCCAGAAGGCGGACGGTCGGAATGAGGTTGCCGGAGATATCCGCCGCCGGATCGAGGTTCGAGGTCGAGGGAACGGTGGTGCTGGCCAGATGCACAACGGCGTCCACACCGGACAGAGCATCGGCTAACCGGTGATGATCGGACAGATCCTGAAACACGTAGTCGACGCCGGGAAGCGGTGGCCGGTAGAGTTCCGGCCGGGTGTCCATGACCCGAACCGACAGGCCCTGCTGCAGGCACTTGTCCACCACGTGAGAGCCGATGAATCCGCAGCCGCCGATTACAAGAACTTTCAAGTCAGGCCTCTCCGCTCTCGGCGTTTCAAAGTGATCCGGACTTTAGAGCGGGCACGGAGCAAATTGTAAATGGGGGCCCGCCTGTGGGCCGGTGACACCAGTGGGAAAGTGGTGGGCTAAACAAATCGGCCGCTTTCAACAGGATAGGTGGTCTCAAGACCACGCTGCCGGTGTTCCTGAAATCCGCAAGGTCAGGACTTGTCACCTGCCATGATCTTCTTCAGTTCGGGCAGGAAGACGTTCTGGTAGGTTTCACCGCTCAAAGGGCCGATGAACTTGTACCGAATCATGCCGTCCCCATCGATGACGAAGGTTTCGGGCACACCGTAGACCCCCCATTCGATGGCCGTGCGGCCGGCGGTATCGGCGCCGACGCGCTGATAGGGATTGCCGAGGCTGCCCAGAAACCGGCGCGCGTTTTCCGGCTTGTCCTTGTAGTTGATGCCGAGAAGCTGAATGCCCTCAACCTTGGCCAGATCTTCCAGAAGCGGGTGTTCCTGTCGGCAGGGAACGCACCAGGAGGCAAACACGTTGACGACGGAAATCTTGCCGCTGAGATCCTGTCGGGAAAATCCGGGAACAGCAGTGTCGCCCTCGGTCAGGCCTTCGACTGGCGGCAGGTCGAATTCCGGCGCCGGTTTGTTGATCAAGGCGGAGGGAATTTTCTGCGGGTCGCCGCCAAGGGTCAGCTGAAACAGGAACAGGGCGGCCAGGCCGGCGAACACCACCAGCGGCAGCAGTACCAGAACCGGGAACCCGCGTTTCGCGGTTCGCGGTTCGGTTTGTCCGGCACCGGTATCGTGGGACGTCATGAGCTTGCTTTTCCTTCACCCGCCGGCCGGGCGCGCGCGATGCCACGGGCAGCCAGGTCCTTGAGGGCTTTTTCCTGCTGGGCCTTGTCGATGCGCACCCAGGCGATCAGGCCGAGGACCGTCAGAAGACAAAGGCCATAGGATGCCCAGATGAAACCAGCGTGTGGGCCTAGATCCATGAGACTTACTCCGCAGGCTGTGCCGTGGCAGCCGCCGTGCCCGGCTGCGCGGCGCTGGCGGCACGCAGGCGCAGGGCACGCACGCGGCGGCGCAGGATTTCGTTGCGCATCGCCATCAGGTGCAGCACGAAGAACAGCAGTGTAAAGGCAACCGCCATGACCAGAAGCGGCCAGAGAATGTCCGGGTGAATGGTCGGGCCGTCCATGCGCATGACGCTGGCGGGCTGGTGCAGCGTGTTCCACCAGTCCACCGAAAACTTGATGATCGGCAGGTTCAGCGCGCCAACGAGCGTCAGAATGGCTGCCGCCTTGCCGGCCTTGATCGGGTCTTCCATCGTGCGCCAGAGCGTCATCAGGCCCAGATACATGATGAAGAGGACCAGGACCGAGGTCAGCCGGGCGTCCCATACCCAGTAGGTGCCCCACATGGGCTTGCCCCAGAGCGATCCCGTCACCAGCGCCATGAAGGTGAAGGCCGCGCCGATGGGAGCCGCGCTCTTGGCGGAAACATCCGCCAGCGGATGCTTCCACACGAGGGTCCCGAGAGACGACAAGGCCATGACAGAGTAGCACATCATGCTGAGCCAGGCGGCCGGCACATGGATATACATGATCCGCACCGTATCGCCCTGCTGATAGTCCTCCGGCGCGACGAAGAAACTCATGTAGAGCCCGGCGGCGAACGCGATAACGCACAGGCCGATGAGCCAGGGCAGAACCACCTGCACCAGCCTCAAAAACCGCGTCGGATTTGCGTAATCCCAAATTGCCATGGAACCGTTCTAATCGAGAGCGTTGCGCGCTTCAATGGACGAGTATGCCGCAGTGCGCTTTGCGCGGTGTCAAGCCTAAGCGCAAATCCAAGTCCGCGCGTGTCAGATTACAGTTTGTGTTTGCTGCCAATGGTAGTAATTGGGTCTACCGGCTTCACCTTCAAGGACCTCACCTTGCCGGATTTTTCAACGCTTCTCATATTCGCCGCTGCCTCGCTGGTTCTGACTGCGACGCCCGGACCCGACATGCTGCTCATTGCCTCGCGCAGTATCAGCCAGGGAAAGTCCGCAGGCTTCCTGACCTACGCCGGCATCGCGCTGGGCACCTATTGTCATGCGCTTGCGGCGGCCATGGGCCTGTCGCAGCTTCTGACGACGGTCCCGGCCGCCTATGAGGCGATCCGCTGGGCGGGATGCGCCTATCTGCTTTACCTCGCCTGGAAGGCACTGCGGTCGCAAGGCACGGGGCTTGAGCCGGTGAGTGGCCTGAGACGTCTCAGCCACCGGCGCATTTTCCTGGAAGGCCTGGCAACCAATCTTCTCAACCCGAAGATGGCACTCTTCGTGCTGGCCCTGTTTCCGCAGTTCATTTCTGCCGATGGCGGCTCGCTGACGGCTCAGATGCTGGTGCTGGCGTCCGTTATCAATGGCATCGGATTTCTGGTGAACGGTTCAGTCGTTCTGCTTGGCGGCCACATCCGCAGCCGTCTTGCCGGTCTCACGCGTTTCCCGAAGTTGCCCCAATATCTGCTGGCGACCGTCTTTGCGGGTCTTGCTTGCCGTCTGGCCCTGAGTGGACGTAACTAGTCGGCGTCAATCGCCAGCAAACCTGAGCGCGGCGGCGGCGGCAAGCGGGCCGATCACTGCCGCGATCAGGGACAGCGCGCACAGGATGAGGAACGGCGTGAGGAACGGCACGGGGTCATGAATGGCGGCATCCGCGGCGCTGACGCCGAAAATCAGCACGGGAATGGCCAGCGGTATGACCAGCACGGCCAGCAGCAGGCCGCCGCGGCGCAGGGAGACGGTGAGCGCCGCGCCAATAGCGCCGATCAGCGTCAGGGCAGGCGTGCCGACCAGCAGTGTCAGCGTGACGGCTCCCGTGGCGACAGGGTCGAGATTGAGAAAAATGCCGAGCAAGGGTGCGGCAATCACCAGCGGCAGACCGGTTGCGACCCAATGGGCCAGGCATTTGATCAGCACCAGAAGTTCCAGCGGACGCCCGGCCATCAGCATCAGGTCCAGCGTGCCGTCTTCCCGGTCGGCCTGAAACAACCGGTCCAAGCCAAGCAGGGTCGCCAGAAGCGCCCCGATCCACAAAATGGCGGGACCGATGCGCGACAGCAGGTTCAGGTCCGGTCCGACGCCGAAGGGTATGACGGTGACAACGGCCAGGAAGAACAGGACGCCGACCAGCGCGCTACCGCCGACGCGCACCGACAGTCGAAGATCCCGCCGAAACAGAACTGCAGCCCAGGAACTCATGCGGGCAGATCCTCCTCTTCCGGGAAAACGGGATCGGCGGTGCGCAGATGCAGGATGCTGGTTTTGGCAAGAGCCAGTTCGGTATGGGTGGCAGTCACGATCAGGCCGCCGGCCACCAGATGTCCGTTCATCAGCTCCAGAAGCTGGCCTTCGGACGCCTTGTCGAGGGCTGATGTCGGTTCGTCCATCAGCCAGATCGGGCGCGGGGTGACCAGAAGCCGGGCAAGGGCCAGGCGCCTTGTCTGGCCGGCCGACAGAAACCCCGCCGGCAGGTCAATCGTATGGCCGATGCCGAGCAGATCGAGCGCGGCCTCTGGCGACAACGCGGTCGCCTGGTAGGCGGGTGTCGTGACCGGTGAGGTAAAACCCTGCCAGAACGACAGGTTTTCAAACACTGAAAGGGCAGCCTTGACCGCGTTCTGATGGCCAAAATAGTGGGCGTGTTCGGCTGGCGGCCGGTCTTCGACACCGTCATCCAGCCGCAAGGTTCCACCGGCAAGGGCAACCAGACCCGCCAGCGTGCGCAGCAAGGAGGACTTGCCGATGCCGTTCGCACCCGTCACGACCAGCGCCGTGCCGGAGGGAAGCTCAAAGGAGAGATCCTGAAACACCCGGCGTCCGCCACGATCAATGGTCAGGTTTTCGGCAATGAGTTTCAGGGGAACGCTCCGGCGGCTGGTTGGGTTGAACCTTGTTAGTTGGCTGCCCCGTTATGATGCAAGGAAAATTCCCCGCCTTGTCCTTGCTCAAAGACAAAACACCCGGGGCAGGCCCCGGGTGTTTGCTGTCCGGACCCGCTCGCCGGACGAATTTGGAGACGCAAGGCGGACAGGCCCTGCGTTGCAACGCGGTCAGTCGAAGACGGCCGCGATCTGGTCGACGCTGACGCCTTCCTTGATTTCGCGCAAACGTGCATAGATCAGCGCGACAAGGATACTGAGGAAGCCCGCACCGACGGTGGAAATGGCCGCAAACAGGATGACGCCGATAACCATGCCGATGCTGCCGGCGGAGGCCACGAGGCCGACGACAAACAGGGCAACGATGTTGATGATGCTGGCGCAGATGATGGCCAGAACCAGCGCGCCCAGGATCGGCCAGCGGTATTCCTTGGTCAGGTACTTGCTGCGGCCGAGGCCACCGAAGCCGGCGCGTTCGATCACGACGGCCGGTGCCATGACGGCAAATACCGCATAGACCCACAGGCCCGGGACGATCAGCAGGACCAGGCCGATGCCGACCAGGATCGAGACGACGATCGTCAGGACGGCCAGCGGAACAACAGAGCTCAGGGCCGGGCCGAAATAGCGGCCGAGGCGCACCGGACGCGACAGCTTGGCGTCATAGGCGAGCTGCACCAGAAGGGCGGTCGTGATGGAGTAGACCACCATGCTGATCAGGACCGACAGGACGTTGGCAACGATGCTGCCTGGTCCGGAAAACTCCTGCGGCTGGACGCCAAGCGCTGCGCCAAAGCCGATCAGAGCACCGGAAATCAGAAAGCCGATCAGGTTCGGCACGAAGCCGACGATGACGACCTGGATGAAATGCCTGAAGAGGATAGAAAAACTCTCGCCGATAATGGAGCCAACGCCCAGGGAGGCCGTGGGTTGGCTAATAGTCGTGTCGGTCATTCAATTGCTCCGTAATCTTCCAATAGTTTTTTCAAAAGCGGGTATTCAAATTCAGCTCATATGCCAACAAGTGAAGCTCGCCAAGCGGGCGAAAATTATCTGCCGGAGGCTATGGACTGTCCGAAAACCGTGAATCTCTGAATGCGCAAACATCATGTCCACCTTCCGACGAAGACGTGCTGCTTTGCGGTTATCCACCATAAATCCATCTGTCGCAGCCCTCAAGCGGGCCCGGACGTGGAAGCTTGAGCCTCCTGACACTCAGTCGAAGACGTCGGCCACCTGGTCGACACTGATGCCTTCCTTGATTTCGCGTAAGCGTGCGTAGACCAGTGAGGCAAGAATTGCCAAAGGGCCGCTTGCCAGTGCGTTTGTTGCGGCAAAGACGGGCAGAGCCCAGGCAGTATGTCCCTGCCTGGCGAGAAATTCCACGGGTAAGGCGCCGGCAAGTGCAATGGCAAACGAGCAAAGCCAAACCGGCAGCACGGCTCCTGCAATCTGCCAGCGGTAGGTTTTCGTCAGCGACCAGGAGCGCTTCAGCCCGCCGAATCCGATCCGCTCAATGACAACAGCGGGCGCAAGAACCAGAAAGACCGAACATCCCCACAGCGCAAGGAAAGGCAGACCCCCGAGCGTCAGGAGCGAGATGACGATCGTATCAAAATAGACGGCGGTGATGATCGGCGGCAGGGCAATCAGAACGAAGACGATGAGCAGCAGGCTGTTTTGCAAACAGATCGCCGGGCTGGCCCTCAAGGCCGGCAGAAGATAGCGGGCAATCGAGACGGGTCGGTTCAGCTTGATGTCATAGGTCAGTTGCGCAAGACATGCCGCGGTCATGGCAAACACCAGAACGTCGACGCAGGCCGTGACAAGATCCCTCAGCCCTGCCAGATCGCTGGCGTCATCGGATTCCAGATTGAGCGCTGCTTCGATGCCGACCATCGACCATGCCAAAAAGGCTCCGAGCAGGCTAATCACGAAGCCGATTACAAGCACAGGCAGAAGCTGCCGGAGCATGATCGAAAAACTGCTTCCAATCAGCGCGCCAACGCCGAGTAGCTGTCGGACAGACTGCTCCTGTGTACCCCCGGTCTGGCTCACACGGTCGCGGAAATAGGCTCTGAGCGCTTGATTGTCTTGTTTCTGCAAACTGATTGGTCCACTGGGGCTGGAAATGCGCAGCGTCAGGCGGCGCGGCTAACGTTCCTCGCCAGACTGGGCGTAGTGCTTGTTTTCCCGCTTGTCGCCGAAGAGCTGGCGTTGCTCAAGGTGTTCCCGCTGGGCGTTGTAGAACGCCTGAAGGAACGGCAGCCGGTCCACCGGAGGCACCGGTGCGGCATAACCGATCTTCTTGCGTATCTTTTCCACGATGGCTTCCAGCGTGGCGTTGCGCTGGCGGGCCGCTTCGGCTCCGGCCGGTGTGTTCTGGCCACGAAGCAGAGATTCCAGCGTCTGCAGTTCGAAGGCGCCGTAATGGTCGAGCTGGTGCGACAGGAAGACGAATTTCTTGCGTGTCGTCCCGATCGGGACCGTCTCGCTGGCCAGATCCTTCAGAAGCACCGGCACGGGCAGGTGGATCACATGGGTGCCGGCCATCATGTCGCCCAGCCTGCGCCGGTAGCGGTTGAACAGGGGGATCATCAGCGCCATGGTGACCCAGGCAAAAGCCGCGAGCGAGGCGAGCGGCGTTGCCGAATCCAGCGTCAGCAGCAGCGTTCCAGGCAGAAAGATTTCCGCTTCCTTCATCAGATTGCGCAGGACAAGTGCGCGTGCGGTCAGCGGTCCGCCGTCGTGGGAGACCACCTTGATCTTCATCAGGCGCTTGCCGATGGTCTGGCCGTTCCAGGCCAGCTCGGACATGACGTAGTAAGGAACGCGGATCAGAAAGAACAGCAGGGCGCCGATGGCCACCAGCGTCTGAGGCGAAGTCAGGTCCAATATGCCAAGCAGGATCAGCACGCAGATCGCGGCGATCGCGGTCAGCACGATATCGGTGAGCTGGGCCGCAAAGCGCACACCAACGCCTGCAATGGGCAGCGTCAGCGGCACGCCCTCCGGTGGCACAAGCGTTGAAGGGGAAGGTCTGTCCGATCTGGCCCGTTTCCAGAAGCGCAGTCTCATCGCCGGCTCCGCCCACCCAGGAGGAACCAGGACAACCAGAGCGCGCCGATGCCCCAGCCGATGATCAGCCGTGCCTCAAGGTCTTGCACCAGTTGCCGGCCGAAGCCTTCCAGAAGTGCCGCAGCCACAAGCATGATGGCCGCGACAATGGCCAGTTTAACCGCATCGCGCCCGGCTTCCCTGAGGGCGACACTGCGCGATCTGTTGCCGGGAAAAAGCACCGCGGTCCCCAGTTGCAAGCCGCCGCCGCAGGCGATGCAGATGGCCGAGATTTCGGTCACGCCATGGATAGACAGCCAGCCGGCAAGGTCGAGGCCAAGCCCCCGGTCGACGTGAAGGGCCAGAAACGCGCCAAGAGACAGGCCGTTGTAGAACGTCAGCAAGATGGCGGGTGCGCAGGCAAAGACGCCAAGTCCGAAAACGAAGATGGCAATGCGGGTGTTGTGGGAAAACAGATAGGTAGCGAATGCCCCGAGCCCGCTTGCCTGACTGTCGCCGTAGATCACGGAGCGCAGGGATTCCGTGGTTGCGTCCGGCCCTCTGCCCCCGGCCAGGTCCGCCGGCATCATCACGTAGAACCAGTCGTTGTTCTCGAAATAGAGCAGATAGCCCGTCAGGGCGCCAAGCCCCATGCACAGAAACCCGAGCAGGATATAGAACCAGGACCGGCGCATGGCCTTTGGCGCACCTTCCCTCAGGAAGCGTTCCAGCAAGCCGCCAAGCCGTTCCTGCGGGGCATAGACGCACAGATATGCGCGGGCCGTGAGCGCTTCCAGATAGCCGAGCAGGGCTTTGTCGAGCGAGATTTCGCGGGCGATCGCCAGTGAGGTCGTCGCCTGCCGGTAAAGCGAGGCGAGATCCCGGGTCTCCGCGAATTCCATGTGCTGAAGGCCGCGGCCTTCCGCCTTGCGGACCAGGGTTTCCAGTCTCTGCCAGTCGGCTTCCCGTTCCTTGCGGAACCGGGCGGAGCGCATCAGATCCTGTGTGTCCATCAGATCAGCTCCCGGGCCTTGATTTCGAGATAGGCGGAAATCAGCCGTGCGGTCACGGCATTCGGTTTGGCGTCGACAATGGTGACACCCATTCGGGACAGTTTTTCGAACACCAGCCGGCGCTCGTTGAGCGCCTGATTGGCGGCCACAAGCCGGGCCGCGCCATCAAGGTCACCCGGAGCCGTTTCCACAAGCTGTTCCAGGTCCGGGTCGCGTATGGCAACGAAAATCAGGAGGTGCCTCTTGGCCAGGATGCCGATGTTTTCCACCAGCAGTTCGGCAGATGTGGTGTCAACGAAATCTGTGAAGATGATCAGCAGGCTGCGCTTGGGCGTGCGTGCATTGAGTTCTGTCAGGGCCAGAGTGTGGTTGGTTTCGCGGCCGACATAGGAAAGTTCCGCCGTCCAGCTCCGCAGGCGCGCAAACGCCGTGCGGCCCGCGGTGGGTGCGGAGAAGGTGCGCGGTTTGACGTCGTAGGAATAATAGCCGACCAGATCGCCGCCGATGGCGGCCGCCCAGGCAGTCGCGAGCGCGGCGGTCACGGCGTGATCGATCTTCGGCAGGCCGCCGATCTCCTCCCGCATCAGGTAACCGTTGTCGAGCGCGACGATGACATGATGGTTGCGCTCGGCGCGCAATTCCTTGGCAACGAGAGAACGCCGCCTTGCGGAGCGTTTCCAGTCGATGGTCTTGATGTCCATGCCCTGGACGAAATCGCGAAGTTGCTGGAATTCCGACCCTTCGCCCACCGCGCGGTTTTCCTTCACGCCATAAAGCGTCGACAGCACGGTGGTGGTGATCTGCCCGGATTGCACCATCCGGATGTTCGGAACCACGCGAATTTCTGCCCCGACGGCCAGCTTCGGCACGAACTCCAGCAGTTTGAGGCGGGAGCGCCAGAACAGCCAGAGATGGTCGACACGCCAAATGCCCCGCCGAACCGCCCGGCAGGCAACTTCCACCCGGGCAGAGCCATCCGTTGCCGGCGCAAAGGCGAATTCCGTGTCGCCGCCAAGTCCGTCCGGCCAGTCGATTTTCCCCCATAGCCCTTGCGGTGCCCGGGCAAGATCCAGTTCCAGCCTGGCAGTCTCGCCGACGAACACCTCTGCCGGGGCTTCAAAGGTCAGGTTTTTCGGTCGGCGGAGCGACATCGCCAGATCGACGCCGAGCAGCACGACGAGCACGACCCAGGGCACCGCGCCGATTTCTCGCGCAGCGCCCCCGGTGACAACCGTGATCACCGAGATGACCAGGGCCACCGCGCCAAAGGCGAGCAGTCGTTTGGAGGGCCGGATCAGCGGGGAGCCTCGATCTGGTTGAGAATGTTTTCCAGAACCTGCGCCGGGCTGCGGCCTTCGATCTCGGCCGCCGGGCCAAGGACGATCCTGTGGCGGAGGGCCGGAACGAACAGGCGTTTGACGTCATCGGGAATAGCGTAATCGCGTCCGTTGAGCGCCGCCGTTGCGCGTGCCGCGCTTGCCAGCGCGTCGGCCGCACGGGTCGAGGCGCCGAAGGCGATCTCGGAGCTCTGGCGGGTCGCGCGGATCAGGCGCAGGATATAGGCCAGGATGTCATCTTTCAGGATGATGCTGTCGACCAGCGCCCTTGTTTCCTCAAGGGCGGCCGAATCAAGCACCTTGGACAGCGTGGCGGTTTCCATACCGGCTTCCAGCGGCTTGTCTGCGTGCTGGCGGAGGATCGCCATTTCGATGTCTTCCGGCGGAAAGTCGATCACCAGCTTGAACAGGAATCGGTCGAGCTGGGCTTCCGGCAGGGGATAGGTGCCCTGCTGCTCGATGGGGTTCTGCGTCGCCACGACGATGAACTCCCGTCCGAGGGAATGGTCCGTACCATCAATGCTGACCATGCGTTCGCTCATGGCCTGAAGCAGGGCGGCCTGGGTCTTGGGTGGGGCGCGGTTGATTTCGTCGGCCAGCAGCACCTGCGAGAACACCGGTCCCTTGGTCAGCACGAAAGTGTTGGTGCGGAAATCGAAGATCGAGGTGCCGAGCACATCGCCGGGCATCAGGTCCGGCGTGAACTGGATGCGGCCGAAATCGAGTGCAAGCGCCGCCGAAAAGCTGCGGGCAAGCAGCGTCTTGGCCGTGCCGGGAGGGCCTTCCAGCAGCACGTGGCCGCGGGCAAACAAGGCGATCAGCAACAGGTCGATGATGTCATCCTGTCCGAGAACGGTCCGGCCGATCTCGGTCCGCAAGGCATCGGTCCGTTCGCGCAGCGCTTCAAGCGTCATGGGTTATTTGCTCCAATACCTGTTCCAATTGGTCGATGTGCTGGATGGCTTCCGCTGCGGGAAGCCGGGCAGGCAGTTTTCGTATGTCGGCCAGGATCGCGCGAAGGCGCGGCGCCAGGGCCGGGTGACGGCGTTCGGTGTAGGTCAGAAAGGCGTCTTCTCCGGCATAATGACGGGCATGGGCCGGTCCGAACAGCGCCGACGCCGTTGCCGAAATACGAGCGGTCGCATATTCGCGGACAAGGGCTCCATCCTGCCCGGAAAGCCGCATCAGTCGTCCGCGCGCCTGCACCGCCAGATCCTTGCCTGCGCCGGGGCCTGCCTCCTCGTCGCGAATGGGGCCATAGCGGCTGAACCCGCGCCACAACGCCAATCCCAGCAGCAGCGCGCCGCCGAGCCACAGGGACCGGAAAGGCGGGCCGAAGAAGCGCAGCAGATCTTCCCAGGTGCGCTCGCGCCTGGGCTCGCTTACGGGATCGCGCAGCCAGGAGGACCGGCTGTAGTCGATGACGATATTCCGGGTACCGGCCTTCTCGGTCAGGACATCGAGGGCAATCCCGGCATTGTCGCCCAACCGCAGGCCGTGGTTGTTGATCAGGTCCGGATCGGACAGCACCAGGATGCGCTCCTGCTCGGCGCCGCCAGCGTTTGCCAGCGGGCAGTCGGCCAACAGCATGGCACCGGCGTCGCCGACGATCGGGCGGCAGCTTTCGTTGGCAAAGGTCTGGGCGGCGTAGATTTCTGCCCGCAGAGGCTTGCCTGCCTGTGACCGGTACCGGAAATCGGTGAAGGCCCGGGTCGAGGCGCCGATCTTTGTGCTGCGTGTACCGGTGATCTTGTTCACGATGGCCTGCAGGCGGTCCGCCTCAACCTTCAGCACAGGGTGGGCAAGACCCGTCAGGCGCATGCCGCTGCGCCATTTCGGCAGCACAAGCAAGGTCGGCACGCGCTCGGCCTTTTCGGAAATGACGATTGTGTCCATATCGTATTCGTCCTGCTGCTGCAGCAGTTCTTCCTTGGTGGCCGGGGTGCTGCGGCCGCTTTCCGGCAGCGTGTCGTAAAGCGGAACCACCAGGAGGCCGACCGCTGTCTGGTCCATCAGCCAGCCACCGGCAAAATTCTGGGCGCTGGCGCCGTTCTTCACCAGCCACACCTGAAGCCCGTCGAGCCCGGCCGGAGAGCGGCGCAGCACTTGCTGGCGCTGGGACAGTATGTACCAGCCGGCGATGAGCACCGCGACGCAGATCAGCGCGATGACCGCGGTTTCAAGGCTTGGTCCCTTGGCTTGCGTGTTTGCCGTGCTCTCGCTCATGCCGCCTCCGGACCGAGCAGGTAACGGCAGTTCGCGACATGGTCGTTGAACTCATCCTCGCTGACATCCCTGCCGCCGAACTGCACCCGTTCTGCCATGGTCACGAGCTTGCGCAGAAGATCGCGCGCATGGCTTTCGGGCAACTGGCGCAAGGCGTCGCGTGCCGTCCAGCTGCGCTGCATCAGGATGCCGTTGGCCGCGATGGCGGTGGCCAGCACCTTTTGCGTCAGCAGAACAAGGGCCCTCTGCCGGTCTTCCATGCGCAGGATCTCGTCGAGCGGGGCCAGCTTTTCCGCCCACACGGGAGCCTGGCCGCGTATTTTGGGGCGGCTGCTGCCGGGGTTGTCGGCGTCACGGCCGAGAGACACCGTCAACCGGCCGCCGAAGCGCAGGAAGAGATAGGCAACCACGAGAAGGACAGCGCCGACGATCAGGCCGGGGATCCAGCGATTTTCAAACGTCACCTGAGGTTTGTCCGCTGCCGGTTTCGGCGGCTCCTGCGCCGTGTCCAGCTTGGGCGCCGGTGCGGAGGGGTCGAAATAGGTTACGTCCGTATCGATCCCGCGCAGACGGATCGCACGCAGGTACTCCTTGCCCGAGTCGCCGATTTCAAGCGGTTCCTGAACGGCTTCTTGTGCATATGAGGGAAGCAAGGTCCCTGAAAGGATCAATAAGAAACAGACGATCGAAAATCGGCGCATGCCGGGTTTATTAGCCGCTCGGTCTGAGCTTCGCAACCGACAGCTACTGCCAGAGTTCCGTTAGGATCACGCTCCCCGTTTTTACTCAGGTCATTCACTGCCCTATCCGCTCCAGATGCTCGCCGAAATAGAGCATGTTCCCGTCCGGGTCCCTTGCGCCGAATTCGCGCATGTCCCAGGGCCGGTCGGTGATCGCTTCGGCGATATCGGCGCCCGCTTCTGTCACCGAGGTGTAATAGCCGTCGATCCCGGCCACGAAGCAATAGGCCGTCGCCGGATGCCGTCCGGCCCCGGCCGACAGATGCAATTCGACATGGTCCCGGCACAAAATGGCATAGCGGACGGGCTCGGCCTCCGTATCCGCCCATTCGAACCGGCTCTCGAACAGGAGCCTGTTCCGGTAATAGGCGACGGCGGCCTTCAGGTCGGCGACCGGAAAGACCGGAGCGATATGGGAGAGATGCGGTGGTTTGGTATCTGGCATGAGGAAACCTCCAGAACTGCCTGAGGTTGAGCCTGACGGACTTTTCCACCAGTGGCAAATAACAAAAGCGCCTTGCAGGGTCCGCGGCAAGGCGACTAACTCTCGGCTGGTCATTCCGGACGGTCTGCAGCGTAGCTGCATGGCCCGATCCGGAATCCAGTGAATCAGCGTGAGCGAAAGCGAGCACAAACTCAAACAAGCATCTGACGCTTAAAAAAGACGCGCCAGCGGCGCGAAGCATGCACTGGGTTCCGGATCAGCGCGCAGCTTCGCTGCACTTGTCCGGAATGGCTCGCCGAGGGGTTTGTTATCTGAAAAAAACGGGCCCCTCAGGGCCCGCTTCCATCTCACCTGATTTGAAAAGCCTGCGTCAGCTCGTCACGAGGTTCCTGAGCACGTAGTGCAGGATGCCACCGGCCTTGATGTATTCCAGCTCATCCAGCGTATCGACACGGCACAGGCACTCGATGGTCTTGGTGGTGCCGTCCTCGTAGGTGACTTCCACGTCCATCATCTGGCGCGGCTGGATGTCGGCGATACCCTTGATGGTCACGCGTTCCTTGCCGGTGATGTTGTGCGACTGCCAGCTCTCGCCTTCCTTGAAGGTGAGCGGGACAACGCCCATGCCGACCAGGTTGGAGCGGTGGATACGTTCGAAGGACTGGGCGATGACCGCCCGCACGCCAAGGAGGTTGGTGCCTTTTGCGGCCCAGTCACGGGATGAGCCCGTGCCGTATTCCTTGCCGGCGAAGATGACCAGCGGAACACCTGCTTCCTTGTATTCCATGCAGGCGTCGTAGATCCATTCCTTCTTGCCGTCCTTCATGGTGACGCCGCCTTCGACACCCGGAACCATCTGGTTCTTGATGCGAATGTTGGCGAAGGTGCCGCGCATCATGACTTCGTGGTTGCCGCGGCGCGAGCCGTAGGAGTTGAAGTCTTTCTGGGCGACCTGGTGCTCGGACAGGTATTTGCCTGCCGGGCTGTCCAGCTTGATCGAGCCGGCCGGAGAAATGTGGTCGGTGGTGATCGAATCCAGGAACAGGCCCATGACCGCCGCGTTCTCGATGTCCTGAAGCGGCTTCGGCTCCATGGTCATGCCTTCGAAGTAGGGCGGGTTCTGGACGTAGGTAGAGGACACCGGCCAGGTGTAGGTCAGGCCGCCTTCCACCTTGATACCCTGCCAGTGCTCGTCGCCCTTGAAGACGTCGGAATAGCGGGTGCGGAACATTTCCTCGTTGATCGAGGCACGGATCAGATCGGTGATCTCTTCCGTGGTCGGCCAGATGTCCTTCAGATAGACCGGGTTGCCGTCCTGATCGTCGCCGAGCGGATCCTCGGTGATGTTGACGTTCAGGTTGCCGGCAAGGGCGTAGGCGACCACCAGCGGAGGCGAGGCCAGATAGTTGGCGCGCACATCCGGGTTGACGCGGCCTTCGAAGTTACGGTTGCCGGACAGCACCGAGCAGGCAATCAGGTCGTTGTCGTTGATCGCCTTGGAAATCGACGGATCCAGCGGGCCGGAGTTGCCGATACAGGTGGTGCAGCCGTAGCCGGCCAGCGTGAAGCCCAGTGCGTCGAGATCGTCCTGCACGCCGGCTTTTTCGAGATAGTCGGTCACGACCTGAGAGCCGGGGGCCAGGGAGGTTTTCACCCACGGCTTTACCTTCAGGCCCTTCTTCAGCGCGTTGCGGGCCACAAGGCCGGCGCCGATCAGAACGGACGGGTTGGAGGTGTTGGTGCAGGAGGTGATGGCGGCGATCACGACGTCGCCGTTGCCGATGTCGTAGTCCTTGCCTTCAACGGCGACGCGCTTGGAAAGCTCGTCCGCCTTCTTGAACTCCTCGGTCATGGTCTTGGTGAAACCGGTGGCGGCATCGGAAAGATTGATGCGGTCCTGCGGGCGTTTCGGGCCGGAGATCGCCGGAACGACGGTGGAGATGTCGAGTTCCAGCGTGTCGGTGAAGACCGGTTCCTCGCCGCCCGAGCGGAACATGCCCTGTGCCTTTGAATATTCGGCAACCAGGGCGACGCGGTCCTTGTCGCGGCCGGTGGCTTCCAGATACTTCAGGGTTTCCTTGTCGACCGGGAAGAAGCCACAGGTCGCGCCGTATTCCGGCGCCATGTTGGCGATGGTGGCCGCGTCTTCTAGGGACAGGTTGTCGAGGCCGGGGCCATAGAATTCGACGAATTTGCCGACGACGCCCTTCTGGCGCAGCATTTCAACGACACGCAGCACGAGGTCGGTCGCGGTGATGCCTTCGTTCAGCTTGCCGGTCAGCTTGAAGCCGATGACTTCCGGGATCAGCATGGAGATCGGCTGGCCGAGCATGGCCGCTTCCGCCTCGATGCCGCCAACACCCCAGCCCAAAACGGCGAGGCCGTTGACCATGGTGGTGTGGCTGTCCGTGCCCACCAGCGTATCCGGATAGGCGATGGTTTCGCCGTCCTCGTCCTTGGTCCAGACGGTCTGGGCCAGGTATTCCAGGTTCACCTGGTGGCAGATGCCGGTCCCCGGGGGCACGGCACGGAAATTGTTGAAGGCGGACTGGCCCCAGCGCAGGAACTCGTAGCGCTCGCGGTTGCGCTCATATTCCAGCTCGACGTTCTGCCGGAAGGCGTCCTTGGTGCCGAAATAGTCGATCATCACCGAGTGGTCGATCACGAGGTCGACGGGAACCAGCGGGTTGATCTTTTCCGGATCGCCGCCGAGTTTCACGGCAGCGTCGCGCATGGCGGCAAGGTCGACCACGGCCGGAACGCCGGTGAAATCCTGCATCAGCACGCGGGCAGGGCGGTAGGAGATCTCGTGATCGGACTTGCGGGTCTTCAGCCATTCGGCGCAGGCAAGAATGTCTGCCTTGGTCACCGTGCGGCCATCTTCGAAGCGCAGCAGGTTCTCAAGCACCACCTTCAGCGAGAACGGCAGTTTGGAAACACCTTCAAGGCCGTTCTTTTCCGCTTCGGGGATGGAAAAATAGGTGTAGGTCTTGCCGCCGGCGGTCAGTGTTTTCTTACACTTGAAGCTGTCGAGGGACTGGGTCACGACGTGCGATCTCCTTCATTGTCCAAAAGGCCCGGGCCGTATGTACCGGTGCCCGGTATACTCTCTCAAGGCTCCGGAAACGAAGCTGAAAAGCCGCGTGTTCCGTCATCCTTTCGCGCGGGTACGATGAGAGCCTCTCCCTCAGTCGCCGCCGCAAATTGATGCGCCGCACCTATAGCAACCTTTGGCACCAACCGCCAGACATGTCGCCGAAGCCGGGCTCGATACTTCGGGTGAAGTATCAGCCTCTTGAGCAGCGTCTTCCGGAGATTGGATCCGGGAAATACCTTCGAAAAACCGAAGGTGCGGCCCGGGGTGCGGGTAGATGCGTCATCCAGTATATAGGCATCATTTATTGGATGGGAAGATATTGCATACCATTGTATACTGAATTAAAACGCCGCTCAGCCAGTTTGTTCCGGAGCGTCAGTTCGACTGCGAACCGGAGTTCAAGCCTGATCCAAACCGAGGACGCCGGGACCACCATGAGCTTGTATGAAGACTACCTGAAAGAGATCGAGACCCGTAAAGAGCAGGGTCTGCATCCCAAGCCTATCGAAGACGGTGCACTTGTCGAAGAGATCGTCGCCCAGATCAAGGATACCGGTCACAAGCACCGACAAGAGTCGCTCAAGTTTTTCATCTACAACACGCTGCCGGGCACCACGAGCGCGGCCGGTGTGAAAGCGCAGTTCCTGAAGGAGATCGTTCTCGGCACGTCTGTCGTTGACGAGATCACCCCGGCTTTTGCGCTTGAGCTTCTGTCACACATGAAGGGCGGGCCCTCCGTCGAGGTTCTTCTGGATCTGGCGCTTGGCGACGATCCGCAGATCGCCCGGGACGCGGCCGAAGTGCTGAAGACCCAGGTCTTCCTCTACGATGCCGACACGGACCGGCTGAAGGCCGCCTATGAAGCCGGCAACGAAGTTGCCAGGGACATTCTGGAAAGCTACGCCCAGGCCGAATTCTTCACCAAGCTTCCGGACGTGGACGAGGAAATCAAGGTCGTTACATATGTTGCCGCCGAAGGCGATATTTCCACCGACCTTCTTTCTCCCGGCAACCAGGCGCATTCGCGCTCCGACCGTGAGCTGCACGGCAAGTGCATGATTTCGGAAGCGGCGCAGAAGGAAATCGAGGCGCTGAAACTGCAGCACCCGGGCAAGCGCGTCATGCTGATCGCCGAAAAGGGCACCATGGGCGTCGGCTCCTCACGCATGTCCGGTGTCAACAACGTGGCACTTTGGACCGGCAAGCAGGCAAGCCCCTATGTGCCGTTCGTCAACATTGCTCCGGTCGTTGCCGGAACCAACGGCATTTCGCCGATCTTCCTGACCACCGTCGGCGTGACCGGCGGCATCGGTATTGACCTGAAGAACTGGGTCAAGAAGCTGGACGAAAACGGCAAGCCGATCCTGAACAATGACGACAGCCCGGTTCTGGAGCAGAAATATTCCGTCGAGACCGGCACGGTGCTGACCATCAACACCAAGACCAAAAAGCTCTACAACGACGCCGGCGACGAAGAGCTGGCCGATGTTTCTTCCGCGCTGACCCCGCAGAAGGTCGAGTTCATGAAGGCCGGCGGTTCCTACGCCATCGTTTTCGGCAAGAAGCTGCAGAGCTTTGCCGCCGAGACCCTCGGCATCGAGACGCCGCCGGTGTTTGCCCCCAACAAGGAAGTGTCGCACGAAGGCCAGGGCCTGACGGCGGTTGAAAAGATCTTCAACCGCAACGCCGTCGGGGTTGCGGAAGGCAAGGTGCTGCATGCCGGTTCCGATGTTCGTGTGAAGGTCAACATCGTCGGTTCCCAGGACACCACCGGCCTGATGACTGCCCAGGAACTGGAAGCCATGGCGGCAACGGTGATTTCACCGACCGTCGACGGCGCCTACCAGTCCGGTTGCCACACGGCGTCGGTCTGGGACCTGAAGGCACAGGCCAACACTCCGAAGCTGATGAGCTTCATGCACCGGTTTGGAGTGATTACCGGGCGCGACCCGAAGGGTGTCTATCATCCGATGACGGATGTGATCCACAAGGTGCTGAACGATATCACAGTGGACGACTGGGCCATCATCATCGGCGGCGACAGCCATACCCGCATGTCCAAGGGCGTTGCCTTCGGCGCGGATTCGGGCACGGTCGCACTGGCACTGGCCACGGGTGAAGCAACCATGCCGATCCCCGAATCGGTGAAGGTTACCTTCAAGGGCTCCATGAAGGACTACATGGACTTCCGTGATGTGGTTCATGCCACCCAGGCCCAGATGCTGAAGCAGTGCGGCGACAACGTCTTCCAGGGCCGGATCATCGAGGTTCATATCGGCACGCTGCTCGCCGACCAGGCGTTCACCTTCACCGACTGGACAGCGGAAATGAAGGCCAAGGCCTCCATCTGCATTTCCAACGACGATACGCTGATCGAATCCCTGGAAATCGCCAAGAGCCGTATCCAGATCATGATCGACAAGGGCATGGACAATGCCAGCAAGGTTCTGCAGGGCCTGATCGACAAGGCGGACAAGCGCATTGCTGAAATCCGCTCCGGCGAGAAGCCGGCCCTGAAGCCGGACGACAACGCGAAATATTTCGCGGAAGTCGTGGTGGATCTGGACCTTATCGATGAACCGATGATCGCCGACCCGGACGTCAATAACGCGGATGTCTCCAAGCGGTACACCCACGACACGATCCGCCCGGTTTCCCATTACCGCGGCGAGAAGAAGGTCGATCTGGGCTTCGTCGGCTCCTGCATGGTGCACAAGGGTGACGTCAAGATCGTCGCCCAGATGCTGAAGAACCTGGAGAAGGCTGGCGAGAAGGTCGAGTTCAAGGCACCGCTCGTGGTGGCCGCGCCGACCTACAACATCATCGATGAGCTCAAGGAAGAGGGTGACTGGAGCATTCTGCAGAAATATTCCGGCTTCGAATTCGACGACAGCGCGCCGAAGAACACGGCCCGCACCGAATACGAGAACATTCTCTATCTGGAGCGTCCGGGCTGCAACCTCTGCATGGGCAACCAGGAAAAGGCCGCCAAGGGCGACACGGTGCTGGCGACTTCCACGCGTCTCTTCAAGGGCCGCGTCGTGGAAGATTCCTCCGAGAAGAAGGGCGAATCCCTGCTGGCCTCGACGCCGGTCGTGGTTCTGTCGGCCATTCTCGGACGCACGCCGAGCCTTGAGGAATACAAGGCAGCTGTCGAAGGGATCGATCTGACCAAGTTCGCACCGCCGAACCAGAAGCCGCTCGACGCACAGTCGGTACATTTCTAAGAGCTCGCTGAGTTCATCAGGAACGCAGATGAAACCTGGGGCCGTCCGATCGATGCCGATCGGGCGGCCCCGCTTTGTTTGCGGCGTTGAAAGCGTGGGGCATTGTCCGGCGGCGGGAAAACGTGTTCCATGGAGACGGCCGGGAATTGCGGCCGATTTCTCGAAGTGATTTCACGGGGGCTTTCATGACGTGCCGCTTGCCCGCAGTTGTTTTTCTTCTCGCCGGATCGATCCAGGGGGCTCTGGCAGATCCGTGTCAGGATCGTTTCACGGAGCTTTATCTGCAGCTCGACCAGACGACGCCAACCAAGACCCAGGTGACCACCGCCTTCAAGGGCGCACCACCGACTACCAACGACTTCTTCTATCTGTCGCAGGATCACTACCTGACGGTGCCGACCTCGCCGGAAGGCCCGTGGGTGTTGGGGTATGGCAACGTGCTCTATCAATCCGCCGACCAGGGGTCGACCTGGGAAAAGATCCGCGAGATGGATACGAGCCAGAACGCGGAGCAGGCGCGCGCCGACAAGGAGACAAACGCGGCCACCATTCGTAATGCGACATGCGGCGAGGAGGAGCTGGACGGTGAGGCCGTGGAGGTGGTCGCAGCGGATATCACCGTCAGCCAGGGCATGGTCACGGAAAACCGCTATACCTACTTTGTCCGCCGGAGTGACGATTTCATCGTCAAGGCGATCTACGACACCAAGGCGCCGTCGTTCGAGATGGTGACCACCCAGGAGATCGAAAAAGCGACGGGATTAAACCTGCCGGTGCCGGAGTAAGGCAGCCAGGCGGATGGATCGTGGTGCGGTCGGCGGGTGTACCTGTCGGTCGGTCTCTTGTTCGGAGCAACAGGTGTTTCTGGCAAGCGAGGCTCTCCCTGCCCGCAGATGTCGTCCCGGGCTTGACCCGGGATCCATTCCCGATCGCGGCGCGTTCGAAAAACTCCATTGCGTTGAGGCAGTCGCTTTGGGTCTTGGACAAGTTGTGAGGCTCTGGAAATGAGTGGGGCCCTAGTCTCGCGATGCTCGGCCGGCGGTGACACTTCCAGGTGGGGCGACGTCTGGCGTTGATCGATTGGGCAGAATTCCTGCCCGGACCTCGGGATCGCCGTATCGGCGGAACTAGCCCAGCTTGCCTTAGCCGCGCCCGCGATAGGGGGCAACGCCCTGGTCGGGGATCCAGACGCCGTCCGGGGCCGGACCGGTCTGATAAAAGACATCGATGGGGATGCCGCCGCGTGGATACCAGTAGCCGCCGATGCGAAGCCACTCGGGATCAAGCAGGTCGACCAGGCGTTTGCCGATGGAGACCGTACAGTCCTCATGGAAGGCGCCGTGGTTGCGGAAGGAGCCGAGGAACAGTTTCAGCGACTTGCTCTCCACCAGAAAATCGCGCGGGACGTAGTCGATCACCAGGTGGGCGAAATCCGGTGCGCCGGTGATCGGGCAGAGCGAGGTGAATTCCGGTGCGACGAACCGAACCATATAGCCGGTGCCTGCCTGCGGGTTCGGCACTTTTTCCAGAACCGCCTTGTCCGGATCGCCCGGAAGTTCGGTGGACGACCCAAGCTGGGTCAGGTTCTCGTAGATGCTCTTGTCGGACATGACTGTCTCCTGAATTCGAACCCGTTCTACGGACGCGCTTCTGCGCTGTCGGTGGATGGGCTCCGTGTTCCTGAATGAGCTCGCAAAGACCCGACTTCGGGCTTTCGCGTCCCTGCGCCCTCATCCTGAGGAGGACTTTCAGGTCCGTCTCGAAGGATGGGCCGCTTGTTCTGTGCGTGCCCCCCATCCTTCGAGACGCCGCTGCCGCGGCTCCTCAGGATGAGGGGGGCAACAGGAGAGCTTGCTACACCCCCCGCAAATTGCCCCAGATCATGGTGTGAAGCTGAGGCAGGACGGTGGCTGCGTACCATCTGTCGGAGGTGACCCGGTCCACCAGCCAGCGCATACGTTCCATGATGCCGGACATGTCTATGGTGGCATCGGTGTCGGTTGCCGCCGGCGGCGTATGGTTGCCCGGTTGCAGGAAGCAGCTGAGCTGCGGGTAGCGGTCTGAGACGTCCCGTGCGAAGGCATAATCCGCCTCATCGAAGACGACGACCTTCAGCACTGTCTGCGTCTCCGGTCCTGCCGCCTCGACGCATTCGGCCAGGCGCTGCCAGTCGGTCGTCATGCCGGAGGAGGGCGGTTTTGGGCTCAGCGTCAGGACATCAAGATCGGTAAACCAGTCTTTTGCCAGGCTGCCCTGTGTCTCCAGCGCGAAGCGATAGCCTTCCTTGCGGCCGAGCGTTATCAGGCTGCCGAGTGGCTGGATCGCGGGATTGCCGCCGGAAAGGGATATGGTCAGCGGATTGCCGCCGGACAGGATCTCCACCTGCATCAGAATGGCTTGCGGCGTCATCGGGCACCATTCGTCCCGATGGGCGCTGTCGACCGCATGCAGCGTGTCGCACCAGGAGCATCGGTAATCGCAGCCGCCGGTGCGCACGAACACGGTGGGTTGGCCAATCAGAGCGCCTTCCCCCTGAATGGTGGGGCCGAATATCTCGCTGACCCGGATCTGTTCGATGCTCATGCCGCCCGTGCCCCCGGATAGACGAGGGGACGGAATTCGGCGCAGGTCTTCGGTGTTTCCTTGACGCGCACCGCCGAGGTTTCCGGCCAGCGCTGGCGGCACCAGTTGTAGAAGAAGCGCGCCATGGTTTCGGCGGTCACGCAATCGTTGCCAAGCACATCGTTCAGGTGCCGGTGGTCGAGCGTGTCGTCGATGAAGCGCTTGAACTCGGAGAGTTCGCGATAATCGCGCACGAAGCCGATGCCGTTCAGCTCTTCCGACATCAGTTCCACCTCGACCACGTAGTTGTGGCCATGCAGGCGGGCGCAGGGGTGGTCTTCTCCCAGGCCCAGGATCTGGTGGCTGGCGGAGAAATGGAATTCCTTGGTGATCCTAAACATTGCACGCCTCCTTCCAGAACGCTTCGTCGGCGTAAACCGTCGGGTCGATGCCGCCGGCCAGGTGAAAGGCTTCGCGCCGTTCCACGCAGGTACCGCAGCGCCCGCAGTGAACCTCGCCGCCCTTGTAGCAGGACCAGGTCTTTCGGTAGTCGACGCCGAGCTTCAGTCCCTCGGCGGCGATATCCGCCTTGGAGGTGTGGACGTAAGGCGTATAGAGGCTGATCTCGCCCATGCCTTCCAGCGCGTGGCGCTGCATGGTCTCGAAGCTTTCGGTGAAGGCCGGACGGCAGTCCGGATAGATGAAGTGGTCGCCGCCGTGAACGGCGGTTGCGACCGCCTCGGCACCGCGCGCGCTGGCAATGCCAAAGGCAATGGAAAGCATGATCGCGTTGCGGTTCGGCACAACGGTGATCTTCATGGTTTCCTCGGCATAGTGCCCGTCCGGCACGTCCAGATTGTCGGTCAGCGCCGAGCCCGTGAGCTGGCGGCCGATATTGGAAATGTCGATCAGGATATGCTCGGTTTTCAGCTCATCGGCACAGGCCTTCGCGTAGTCCAGCTCCTTCTTGTGGCGCTGGCCATAGTCGAAAGAAACGAGGCCGATCAGCTCATGTTCTCGCGCAACCTTGTGCGCAAGGGTGACGGAATCCATTCCGCCGGAACAGATGACAAGTGTTTTCAACGATGTGGTCCCTTGTTTTCGCTGTTGAACGCCCGTTGAGACGCTCGTCACCGGGTAGGCTGCGACCGGTGGTTCCCTTGTGGGGAACGGCGCGCGTTTTAACAGGTTTTTGCGAAAAGGGAAGGGTGAGGCGCCGGGAATTCTCCTCTCGGTGCGCAGCTGCGCCCGTTTGTGCGGCGCTCCGGTCTCCGGAACCTTCCCTTCGCAAGCGGGTTACCTTGAGGATGAGGTGTCACTGTCATCCGGACGGACGGTCAGTGGCCCATGCGGTTTCCTGCGCGTGAGACGGGAACGCAGTTGGCGCGCCAAGGGGAGCAAACGGCCATGAACGCGCATTTCGATCCCGGTGATCCCGCCGCGCAGGTCGGCGCCATCGGGCTGGTCTATGTCAGCGACAGCGAACCGGGGATCCGCCGTGTACGTCGGGGTCGCGGATTTTCGTATCACCTGCCGGACGGCGGTCTTTTGCGGGAAGCGGCGGAGCTCCAGCGGATCAAGAGCTTGGGACTGCCACCCGCCTATGAGAGCGTCTGGATTTGCTCGCAAGCAAACGGCCATCTTCAGGCAACGGGCCTTGATGCCCGCGGGCGCAAGCAGTACCGATATCACTCAGACTGGCAGACCTTTCGCACCCACAACAAGTTCGAGCAGTTGGCCGCCTTCGGCAACGCCCTGCCGCGTCTTCGGCGACGGGTGCTGAAGGACCTTGAAGGCGACGCCACGGAGGAGCGGACGGTGCTGGCCGCGCTGTGCATGCTTCTCGACCGCGCACATCTTCGTGTCGGCAACCGGGCCTATGCGGAGGAAAACGGCAGCTATGGTGCAACGACGCTTCTGAAACGGCATTTAAGATTGAAAGGTGATCGGCTAGAGCTTGATTTTACCGGCAAGGGCGGCAAACGGGTGCGGCGTCGCTTGCGTCACCCTCGTCTCAGCCGTGTCCTTGAGGAAATTTCCGATTTGCCGGGCCGCCAGCTTTTTGCGTGGCGGGACGGGGATGACCAGCTTCGACCCGTGGATTCCGGTCGGCTGAATGCGTATCTGGCCGAGGTGACAGAACTCGACGTCACGGCGAAGACGTTCCGGACTTGGGCGGGCAGCGTGGCGGCTTACGATGTGGCCCACGAGGCGATTTGCGAAGGCGGCCGCCCCACCATCCGGGCCATGGCAGAAGCATCTGCGGAAGTTCTTTCCAACACACCGGCGATCAGCCGGTCGAGCTACATTCATCCCGCCGTTATCGCGCTTTCAGAGGACGCACTGCCCGCGAGCGCAAAATGGTTCGCTCGTCAGGACCAGACCAGAGCGGGCCTGAGGGCTGCCGAGGGGCGGGTGCTCGGGTTTCTGGAGCGGTTCAGCGGTGGGCTGTAGAAAACTTCAAACATCTGAACGGTCAAACTATTGCGGTTTCGCGAGCGGGCTTTCTGGAAAGCTGATCACACGGAAAACGCCCTTCCCGCGTTGGCTTCAGACCTTTCGCATCACGCCCAGATTGCCATTCGCAGCCCGCGCTCGTCGCGGCGATACTCTTTCGGAAACGGTTCCGCGGCTCCCCGAAGGATCCGCTCGGCAATCAGGCTGTTGGCGGCGGCATCCAGAAGGTCGTCGCCGCCACAACCGCGCGGCGGGGCTTGATCGAGGAAGTCCTTCGGCAACCCTTTTGACACCAGCAAGTCACGGCGTTGGTCGAGGCCAGCCGGGTTGGCGCGGCTCTTGACCTTCTTGGGCAGGCTCATTTCCGCCTCGCCGTTGAGGCGCCAGAAGGCAAGTTCCGGGTGAACCTCATGGACACGCGTCTCCAGCTCGGGCGACATCAGGGCGTCGATTTCCCGTATCTTCGGAAACAGGAAGAAACATTGCTTGGAGACTTTTTTCGGCGGGTCGGACGTCTCGAGCGCCGTGGCGCAGGCCTTCAGGTACTCGTCTTCGTAAACGGCGGCCCGGGAAGGCACCGTGAAGACAGAGGATTGGCGCATGCCCAGATGTTTGCGGGCGGCCTTTTCCGGTCCGCGGCCGCCAGGGCCGATGCGGTCCGGCAAGCCAATGGGCATGTCGACGGCTATGGTGGAAAGCTGCGGGGTGTAGCCGACGATATCCGCGAAAGCCGGGACGACAATCAGTTTCGGATCGGTAGGAGCATCAAGATTGCGGATGATCGCCACCCAGCCGGCCTTGCAGCCGTCAACACCGGCAACCCATGTGCCTGACCCGTCAGGCACGGGCCTTTGCTTCCAGAACCCGGCGCGAGGTGACGAGCGCCATTGCCTTCACCACGGAGTTCTGCTCCTCGGCAAACAGCAGTTCGTCCGCTCCCTTGCGCACGCTGCGGGCGACCAGTTCGAAAACGGAGGCCGACGCGCGTTTCAGGGCTTCCTCGTCGTTTTGTCCGGCCAGAAGGTTGGACAGGAACAGGCCTGCGATCAGGTCTCCGGTGCCGTGCGGCGGATTGGCGATGGCGGCATGTTCGGCGGCAACGGCACCGCGCGGGCCTGCCAGAAGATTGGCAATGGCGTTGCGGCGCAGGGCTGGGGACGAGGTCACCATCACGCGCTCGTTCCCAAGGCTGCGGGCGGCGGCAAGAGCTTGCGGTTCACTTTCGATTTCGCAGCCCGTCAGCCAGCCGAGCTCGAAGGCGTTGGGTGTCACGACATCGGCCAGCGGTACCAGCTGGTCGCGGATTGCTTCGGCCGTTGCCGTGGGCACATAAAGATTGCCATTGCCGTCGTGTTCGTCGCCCATCACCGGGTCGCACAGGTAAGGCGCTTCCGGATTGTGTGCCTTGACCGCCTTGATGAGCGAGGCGATGGGGCCTGCCTGTTCGGGATCGCCCAGATAACCGGAAATGACCGCACCCACTTCCGCCAGTTTCGGAGAAGACGCCAGATCTTCCACAATCGCGGCGAAGTCGGCGGCAGGGGCGACAATGCGTTTGCCCTTGCCCTGTCCGGGATGCCACGGCAGCAGGATGGTCGGCAGAAACCAGACATCGTGGCCGATACGCTCCAGCGCGAAGGTCAGTCCGCGTCCGCTGATACCGCCACGGACCACCTGCGACGTGATCACCAGAACCGGCTTTTTCTGTGGCTCGGGAGCGCCCGGCTGCATCATGGGGTCGTGTTCCTTCTGGGGTCAGGCGGCGTCGGACGACGACTTGCTGCCGGTGCCGAAGCGCTTTTCGATATAGTCCAGAACCATCTGCTTGAACTCATCGGCAATGCCGGGTCCGCGCAGGGTCATGACCTTCTCGCCGTCGATGAAAACGGGGGCGGAGGGGGTCTCTCCGGTGCCGGGAAGGGAAATGCCGATGTCGGCATGTTTGGATTCGCCCGGGCCATTGACGATGCAGCCCATCACCGCAACGTTGAGGCTTTCGACACCCGGATACTGCTCGCGCCACTTGGGCATGGAATCGCGGATATGGCCCTGGATGTCCTGGGCCAGTTCCTGGAAGACCGTGGACGTGGTACGGCCACAGCCGGGGCAGGCGGCCACCACCGGCACGAAGGCACGGAAGCCCATCACCTGCAACAGCTCCTGCGCCACCTGCACCTCGCGGGTGCGGTCGCCGCCCGGTTCCGGCGTCAGCGACACGCGGATGGTGTCGCCGATGCCCTGCTGCAAAAGGATACCCATGGACGCAGCGGAGGAAACGATACCCTTGGTGCCCATGCCGGCCTCGGTCAGCCCCAAATGCAGGGCGTAGTCGCAACGGCGGGCGAGATCGGCATAAACGGCGATCAGGTCCTGTACCTGGCTGACCTTGGCCGAGAGGATGATCTTGTCGCGGCCCATGCCAAGGCCCTCGGCGCGCTCGGCCGACAGGAGCCCGGACTGGATGATCGCTTCGCGCATGACGGCCGCTGCCGACACCGGATTTGCACTTTCGGCATTCTCGTCCATCAGCTTCGTCAGAAGCTCCTGGTCGAGCGAACCCCAGTTGACGCCGATCCGGACCGCCTTGTCGTATTTCTGCGCGATATCGATGATCTGCGAGAATTGCGTGTCGCGCTTTGCCTTGAAGCCGACGTTGCCCGGGTTGATGCGGTACTTGTCGAGAGCTGCGGCGCAATCGGGATAGTCGGTCAGCAGCTTGTGGCCGATGTAGTGGAAGTCACCGACCAGCGGCACCGTGATGCCGATCCGCTCCAGCCGTTCCTTGATCCGCGGCACCTGGGCGGCGGCTTCCGCGCGGTCCACGGTGATGCGGACGATTTCAGATCCGGCGCGGGCAAGGGCCGCCACCTGTGCAACGGTGGCATCGGCATCCGCCGTGTCGGTATTGGTCATGGATTGCACCACGATGGGCGCATCGCCGCCGACCATCACATCGCCGACCTTCACACCGACGGAGGAGCGGCGGGGCAGGGCTTTCGCGAAATCATCGATCATCACAGGAACCAACAGGTTTTGAGCGTTTGCCCCTCATATGAGGGAACTGGGGCCGACTTTCCAGCGCATGATTAGGGCGTGCGGCAAAAAAGGGCAATGGCAGAGCCGCGGCAAAGGCAGGTCGATCTTCAGGCTCGCGGACGTTGCCACATGGTTTTCAGCCCGCTATGAGCTTGCATGGGCCGGCCCTAACCGTCGGCCGTCTTGTTGTGGAGGGTGCTGCATGTTGAAACGGTTGCTGTCGGACTCTGTTTCCATTGTCTTTGGCAATCTGGAAACCGTGTTCAAGGTTTGTGGTGGCTGGTTTCTCCTGCAGTTTGTGCTGTCCCTCTTCATTCTGGCGAATGGCGCGAACATCGACGCGGCGACCGCGCCTGAGGATATCTCCGGAACGACGGTCCTGCTGCTGCTGACGACCATGGTGATTGCGCTGCTGTCGTCCGCATCCATTTCGGTCGCTTGGCACCGGTTCGGTCTGCTGAACGAGCGGCCGGGGCCCCTGCACTTTCGCGTTGGCGCTGTCGAGTTCCGCTTCATCGGGCAAATGCTTCTGCTGTCGCTGGCCGCAGTGGTTGTCGTGCTGCCTGCGGGGTTGGTGATCGGCGTGCTGTCGAGCCTGTTCAAAAGCACCGCCTTGACGGTGGTGCTGTGGATCGTCGCGGTTTTCGTCCTCGCCCCGTTTCTGTTCCGCCTGAACCTCAGCCTGCCGGCCGTTGCCGTCGAGCGACCGCTCGGCTTCAGTCAGATGCTTCAGTTCGGAAAGGGCCTCGGCATGCCGATGTTCCTGGCTGCGCTCATCCTGATCCTGCCTTTTGTCGTCGTTGGCGAGGGGCTGCAATATGTCCTTGGTCTTTTGTCCGGAGGCCTTCCGGCAGCCCTCATCCAGATGAAGATCCTGGTGCTGAACGTGCTGGTGCAGATCATCGTCACGGTGCTAGGCATCTCGATCCTGACGGCGGGTTACCGGATCGCGATGGAACGGCCGGCTGAGGCGGCTTGAATTGCCGACGGCCGCTTATGCTTCAGGACTTCGCAGAGTCAGGTCGTTGATTAGGTTTATCCAATTCCGGGGCTCGAAATGGTCAAAGATGTTTTTCAAGGCGCAGTTGTTTTAATTGTCAGGAATAAGCTCTTCTCTCTTGTTTTTGTTCTTTTGCTTTCGCTATTTGGTTTTCAGAGAAATGAATATGAATATTTTTCCGTTGTAACGCAAAGCGTTGGTTCATCGATATTCTATAACTATTTCGATGCTTCCTTTTTTGTTGGCTGCTGCATTGTTCTTGCAGTACTTCAATACGCCTGGTTACGGAAAGTCGCTCAAAGGCCTGTTTCAAACAGTGTTGCAGGTTTTTTGGCCTGCGGTGCGGTTTCAGTAATAGCAGTGGCAATCTTGCTTCTTTGACGAAATTTTTCAGGCCTAACCATTCTGAATTTCGTGGAATGGGCGACTTTTTCTACCGGTCATCCGGACTACTTCAACTCAATTTTGCTTCCGTTCTATGATTTGGGGAGCATCCAGTTCATGGGATTTGTTTTTCCTGTGATTTTTTTGGGTTTGGTCTTGTTTTTAGTATCGCCAATCTTGCTGCGGCTCGCATTCGTCATGCCCGCATTCGTTTGGAGTGCCGAGCAGCAATCGGGTTCTTTTTGGCGTCAGGGGGCAGGATTTGGCTGGCCGATGACGCTCGCAATCTGCGTATTGGCAATGCCTTACTGGCTCGTTTTTGGACTCTTTCCAGGATTGTATTATGTGGAAGTGTTTCAATTCATTGATAAATCCGAGTATGGATTTCCGGTCTTGGTCGCTTTTCTGATTGCCAAGTCGTCGCTGTTGGCTAGTCTTGTGCTCTTTACGGTGGCTGTCGTATCCGCTGCCTATAAAATCTCAACGCTGAAAACGCCCGACGCCGCAGAAATGTCGCGCGTGTCTGGATGATGAGCTAACAGGGCTCGGAGCGGCGCCCATGGAGTGGTCGGCAGGGCTGGTGCGCCGGCCTGAATCGCGTATCCTGCGGCCGTTGCAAGCAACCGGAGCTGACCATGTTTTTCACCGTTCTGGAACGTTCGCTGTCGTTGGCGCAGCACAATTTCGGGACGCTTCTGAAAACCGGCTGGGCCTATATCCTGCTTCTGGTCGCCCTGAATTTCGCCATTGGCGGGTCACTGATGCCGGAAAGCGGCTTCAAGACCGTTTCCTACATGACCGAGCCGGTCGCCGCCGCAGATGAGGGCGCGCTCAGGGCGCTGGCAGCCATTGCCAATCTGCTTGTCGGCTTTTCCATTGCCATTGCCTATGTGCGGCGCATTCTGATCGACGCGCGGGATTTTCCGGTCACCTTCGGGGCGCGCAACATCCGGGTCATTTTCAACATGATCATACTTGCGCTGATCGGGGCTCTGTCGCTGCTGCCGCTTGTGATCGTTTCGCTGCTATTGGCCGCGGTAACGGCGGGCCTCGGCTTGCTGCTCCTTTTTCTAGCACCGTTCATTGCGTTGATGGTGGTGCAACGGTTTTCCGTGGTGCTGCCGGCATCGGCGGTGGATGATCCGCTAACGCTCAAGGAAAGTTGGCGGGCAACGTCCGGGCTTGGCTGGGCCATGGCTTTTGCGGCGCTGGTGATGAGCCTGCTTGCAGGGTTCCTGGTCGGCATCTGGGCGGTCGTGCTTGGCGTCAGCGATGGATTGATGCCTGCCAGCGTGCTGTGGCAGCAGATCCGGTCGGCGGTCTTTCCGATGGGCACCATGCTGATCCTGGTGTGGGCATTCGCCAGTCTGCACGCGACTTTCTACGGCCTGATCCGCGAACGCTTTGCCACGCAGCTTGGTCTCAGACAGGAAGACCTTTCCAGGGCTGAAGCGCAAAAGGACGCGGCGCGGGAGCGGGCGCGCAAGGCCCTCGACGGTGCACAGCGCATGGACAGACGCTGAGGACCCCGCATGGATGAAAATTCATTATTCCGATGTTGCGGTGCGGCGATAACTGGTCGAATGTGGTCCCGAAATTTCAGTACGGATGCCTCCTTCTATCGCGTGGAATGAATGAGGCCTCTACGCTTTTCAAAGATCCGTTTGCGGAAGACCGGGCCGTTCCGGCTGGTTGTCCGCCGATCAAGGGAGACCCCAAATGCTTGCCAATAAAACTGCCGTCATTACCGGATCCACCTCGGGCATCGGTCTCGGCTATGCACGCGCTTTTGCGGAAAAAGGCGCCAACGTCGTTATCAACGGGCTGGGTGATCAGGACGAGATTGAGAAGACCCGCGCCGCCATCGAGGCCGACTTTGGCGTGCGGTGCACCTATTCGCCGGCCAACATGTTGAAGGGCGACGAGATCGCCGGCATGATCGCCGATGCGGAAAAGGAATTCGGCGGGGTCGATATCCTGGTCAACAACGCGGGTATCCAGTTCGTGTCACCGGTCGATGAGTTCCCGGTTGAAAAGTGGGACGCGATCATCGCCATCAACCTGACGTCCGCCTTCCACACGATCCGGGCCGCGCTGCCCGGCATGAAGTCCAAAGGTTGGGGCCGGATCGTCAACACCGCTTCCGCCCACGCACTTGTCGCTTCTCCGTACAAGTCCGCCTATGTGGCGGCCAAGCACGGCATTGCCGGCCTCACCAAAACAGTGGCGTTGGAAGTTGCGCAGCAGGGCATTACGGTCAATGCCATCTGCCCGGGCTATGTCTGGACACCGCTGGTGGAAGCCCAGATCCCCGACACCATGAAGGCGCGCAACATGACCGAAGAGCAGGTCAAGAACGATGTCATGCTGGCCGCGCAGCCGACCAAACAGTTCGTAACCATCGAGCAGGTGGCAGCCTATGCGGTGTTCCTGTGCTCCGACGCGGCCGCGTCGATCACCGGAGCTATCCTGCCCATCGATGGCGGCTGGACTGCGCACTGATCCGCGCTTCTCGCGGCGCGGGCAGTTGCCCGCCCGCGACCTCCACCGAAGCCTTCAAACAAAGGAACCGCCATGGCCGGGCCGAAGAAGATAAATCTTGCCCTTCAAGGTGGCGGTGCGCACGGTGCCTTTACCTGGGGCGTTCTGGACTGTTTCCTGGAAGACAAGCGCCTGCAAATCGACGCCATCAGCGGCACGTCCGCCGGTGCGATGAATGCGGTTGTTCTGGCCAGCGGCATGCAGCAGGGCGGCGCAGAGGGGGCTCGCGAACATCTGGAAGCCTTCTGGTACGAAGTCAGCAAGCAGGCCAAATACAGCCCGATCCAGCGGTCGCCGCTGGACGTCTTCCTGGGGGAGTGGAGCCTGGATCATTCGCCCAGCTATCTGTTCTTCGATGTGTTGACGCGGTTCGCGTCGCCTTATGAATTCAATCCGCTCAACGCCAATCCGCTACGCGATGTCGTGGAAAAGACGGTCGATTTCGACCGGGTGAACGCATGCGAACACATGAAGATCTTTGTTTCGGCGACAAACGTCTTCACAGGCAAGATCCGCGTGTTCAGCGAAAAGGAAGTCACGCTGGACGCGGTGATGGCGTCCGCCTGTCTGCCACAGGTGTTTCAGGCGGTGGAAATCGATGGCGAGCCTTATTGGGATGGCGGCTACATGGGCAATCCGCCGCTCTATCCGCTGTTTTACGACACGGACACGCCGGATGTGATGCTCATTCAGATCAACCCCATCGAACGGCGCAAGGTGCCCAAGACCGCGCGGGAGATCGTCAACCGGCTCAACGAGATCACCTTCAATTCCACGCTGCTGCGCGAGCTGAGGGCGATCGATTTCGTGACGCGTCTCATCGAGGAAGGCAAGTTGTCGAGCGAGGAGTACATGCAGGTGAAAATGCACCGGATTTCCGCCGGCGAACTGAAGCCACTGCAAGCCTCGTCAAAACTGAATGCCGAATGGGCGTTTCTGACCGACTTGAAGGAGCTTGGGCGCAAGACCGCGCAAGGGTGGCTCGAGCGGCATTACGACGATATCGGCAAGCGCTCGACGATTGACGTCAAGGGCGAGATATCCTGACGGCCAGGCCCCCAGGTTTCTTAACCATCTGTTAGCCGTGTTTGCATGTGGCGTTGCAAAATGCAATGCAGCAGGCGTGAACAAAGTCTAAACATAGTCAGCATCTTGTGCCGTCAGCTCCTGCCAGGGCCAGATATGGTTTGCAATGCGCTGAAATCAAACTGGCAAGGGTTTTGCGTTTTGATTGGCACGCTGATTGTCAGGTAGTGCGTCGTCAGCGCTTAGATGGACGGAAGGAGCGGGCATCTGCGACCCCGCCTGCTTCTTCCCTCCCTTCCTCTCTTCTCCTGAGGTCAGGAAGTCCCGCATGCGGCAAAGGATCGCCGTGATGTGACCTGGATCTGCCGATTTTTCTCACTTTTTCAATCTTCTGATCGGATACAGTCCTTCAACCGCCACAAGTGCGACCTATGTTTAGACAAGATTGGCAAAGGGATTCGCGATGAAAAACAGGGTGACCCGGGTTCTTGCAGGCTGCGTTGGCGCAATGGCTCTGCTGGTGGTCAGTGGCGCGCAGGCCGGCAGCGACGAAGCACGCATGGCCGAGATCAAGGAAAAGGGCGGTTGCCCGCGTTGCGATCTCGGGCTGGCGGAACTCCGCGGTCTGGTTCTTGAAAACGGAGATTTTGGCGGTGCCAATCTGCGGGAGGTCGACCTGAAGGAAGCGGTGCTGCCGAACGCGAATTTCAAGAATTCCGATTTCCGGCGGACGGAAGCCGAACGGGCCAATTTTGCCGGCAGCGACTTCTCCGGGTCGAACATGCGCTCCGTCGATCTGGAAAAAGCCAATCTGAACAAGACGAATTTTCAGGATGCCGACCTTCGGGACGGGGACCTGAACACGGTCGAGGCGAATGAAGCCATCTTTGATGGCGCGGACATGCGCAATGTCCTGTTCACCCGGTCGATGGCGAACAAGGCCTCCTTCAAGGGCGCCAAGATGGACGACGCAAATCTGGAGCGCGTTGACCTGAATGGCGCGAACTTCCAGAACACCCGCATGCGCCAGGCCAAGCTCGACAGGGTCAAGGCCCACAATGCGGATTTTTCGGGAGCGGATTTTACCGGCGTGCGTCTGGTCAGTTCAGATCTGACAGGCGCCAATCTGACAGGTGTCGATTTCGACGGGGCTCTGCTGCGGCGTACCCGTCTTGCCGGTGCCGATCTGTCCGGTGCCTATAATCTCGACCCCAAGCGCATTTTGGGGGCCTGTGGTGACGAAAACACCAAGTTGCCGCGCGGTATCGAACTGGTTCCCTGCGCCTGGTAATCCCGTAGGTGCAGATGAACAGATCAAGGTCTGTTCAAAGCGTGCCCGCCCTTGCCCCGGCCAGCGTCATCGTTCAATAGAGCTTCAGTGCGTGGCGCGGCTGCTCCGGTCGCGAAGCTGCGGCAATTCCTTCGCACCCAAATTCTTCCGGTCGCGGGTAGATCTTCCGGTCAAATGAAAACTGCTGCTGCCCCGTCAGGGCCAGCAGCAGCTTGAGACATGGCAGAGCATGGCAGAGAACGCTTGTGACGCCTGGAGCGGTCGATCGCCTTCAGGTGACGGGCGTCACCGCCTTGTCGACGCCTGTCTTTGGCGAAGAGCCGCCAGCTCCACAGTTCGCGTTATGCTTCTAGAACAGGTCGAAAGCGAAGCGGTAGGTAACACCAGCACCGATGCTGAACTGGTTTTCGCTGCCGTTCTTGGCAATCGGGCTGTCCGCTGCATCGCCGACAAGCCGGTCATAACCGCCTTGCAGGTGCAGGCGAATGTCGTCGCTGAAGTCGTAGCTGGCACGTGCGGCCAGACCGACGCTCTTGAAGCCGGCACTCGGGTTGAACTTTGTCAGGCGCCCGCCGCTGTTGGCAGCTTCCGACGAAGTCACGCCGAAATAGGTGTCCATGTATTCGTCCGAGGCAAAGCTTGCGCGCGGACCAGCACTGATTTCCCACTTCTCCGCAGGATAGACGATGCCGTCGAGTCCAAGCTGACCAACCTGGCCCGTGTGCCCATTGATGCCCTGACGCAACTCTGCGAAAGCCCGGAAGTGCTCGGTGCGGAAACCGCCGCCGAGGCCGAGTTCAAGTGCCCAGTCGATGGTGTTGGTGCCGGTCAGGTCGGTGCTGTCGCTGGCCTTGCGCTCGCCGATGAAGTTGAAAGACGGGTAGAAGAACACACCGGACTTGCGGCGGCCGTCGACCACCTGGCCAAGACCCGGGAAGTAGAAACGGCCGACCGAAATGATCGGGAACGGGTAGACCAGGTAGGAATCCGCAGCTTCGTACCGCGGCTTGACAATGGCGCCAGCGCCAAGATCAACCACGAACTGACGGTTTGCGTCCTCTTCGGACAAGTCACCGCTTTGCGCCAGAGCGGCCCCGGACACAGCGCTAAGAGCCAGCGCCAGCGTAGCGCGCGTCATCAACTTGAACATTCAACCCACCAGTAAAGGAATTCCATTGCCAGGAAGATAGCACGAGAAGTGCTTATACAAACCCTAAGGAGAATGGGTTTTGCCGGACTGTTGCATTTCCGCATCGCCCCATCGCGGGGTCAAAGCTTAAGCACAATCAAACGTCAGGGGCGCTGCCGTCTTGCGGCGGGGCTGTCAGAAAGCTACATGAGGGCAAGACCAGATTTCGAACGGCAACGGACCGGACCATGACCGCACTCTTCAACGTGATACTGCTCGCCCTGGAACTGTACACCTACGTGATCATCGCCAGCGCGATCTTCTCCTGGCTTTATGCCTTCAATATCGTCAATTCGAGCAATCAGATCATCAATACCATCGGCCGGGTTCTCTACAACCTCACGGAGCCGGCCCTCAGGCCGATCCGGCGGTTTCTGCCGGATCTCGGTGGTGTCGACATTTCCCCGGTGATTCTGCTGCTGCTGATCATCTTCGTCCGCCAGTTGATCATCTTGAACATCCTGCCGATGTTCCGGGGCTACTGACGAGTCTCTCGCAGCGTGCCCGGGCGGTTCGTCCGGGCGTCCCGTCGCGTGTTCTGCTTTTTACCAAAAGGGCATGCCGGATGCGCCCGCGTCCGGATGGTGGAAAGGCGGCGCAGTATTTGAAAGCCCGGGTCGGCCGCCCGGGCTTTTTGCTGTTGAGGCGTTTCAGTCTTCCAGCTTGCGCGCTTCGTCCGGCAGCATGATCGGGATGCCGTTGCGGATCGGGTAGGCAAGCCTGGCGGTGCGCGAGATCAGTTCCCTGGCATTCGCGTCATATTCGAGAGTGGTCTTGGTCACGGGGCAGACCAGCAGTTCCAGCAGCTTGCGGTCTACCGGGCGTTCGGTGGGTTCAGTCATGTCGGGGTGTCTTTCGGGTTGGGGCGCCATGATCAATCCAATCACTGCAAAGTGGTGCCGCCATCGTTTTGCGTGCGGGCCAGATCCATCTCGGTGATGGCAATCAGGGTTTCCGCACGGGTTTTCAGATCGCGGGCTTCCAGCAAAGCCTGTTTTTCCTGCGGTCCGTAAGGGCACATCATGCACAGCGCGTTCACCAGCACTTCCGTCTCGGCTTCCGACACGCTTTGCCAGTCGGCTTCCAGATTGTTGGCGTCAAGATAGTCGCGCAAGGTTCTGAGCAGACTTGTCCGGTCGACGTCTTCCTCGCCCTGGCCGCATTTGAGGTCGTGGGCAAAGGCGGAAAAATCGCACTCGATCTGGCGGAATTTGCTGAAGTCCTCAACCTCCCGACCAAGGGCGAACCTCGTGACGCCCTGCAGCGTGATCAGGTAGCGGCCATCGCCGGTCTCCTGAAAACTGGTCAGGCGGCCGACGCAGCCGATGCTGGCGAGGGCCGGCTTGTCCGGATCGTCCGACTGGCGGTCGGGAGACGGCTGCACCATTCCGATCAGGCGGTTACCGGCCAATGCGGCATCCACCATGTCGATATAGCGCGGTTCGAAGATGTTCAGCGGCAACTGTGTCCGGGGCAGCAGCAGGGCTCCGGACAGTGGAAACACGGGCAGGATCGGCGGCAGATCCGCAATGGTTTCATAAATCGCATTTCCCGCCTGCATTCCGGTGCCTTCTTTTTTCGTCTTTATCGCAGCATGACTGCCAGCTTCGTGCTGTTTCCTAAATGTGTGTCAGTTGCGGCAGTCGTCAAGAAAACAGAACGGCGGAAAGCTTGCGGCGTCCATAGGCGCTGGCCGGATCCTTGAAGCCCCAGGCTTCGAAGAACTGCAGAAGCTGCTTGCGCGCGGCGTCCTCGTTCCATTCCCGGTCGCGGCGGACGATCTCGATCAACTGGTCTACGGCGCCTTCCTTGTTGCCCTTGGCATTGAGGCCGAGGGCAAGGTCGAACCGGGCCTGCAGATCGAGCGGATCCTTGGCAATACGGTCCTGAAGCTCTGCAAGGTCACCCAGAGATGCCGCCTGTTCGGCCAGTTCCACCGCCGTCTTGGCAGCTACATAGGCTTCGTCGGTATGTTTTTCTTCCGGAACCAGTTCCAGCGCCTGCTTGGCGCGATCCAGATCGTCGGCTCCCAGATAGCACTGCGCGAGACCGGCAATCGCGGTCACATTGTCCGGTTCCATCTGCATCACGGCGCCGAAAAGCTGGGCTGCCTGCGCGTAATCCTTGGCCAGCAACAACTCTGCGGCCTGCTCCAGAAAGGTGTCGGTCTGGCTGACCGGGGCCGGACCGGCAACGCGCTCGATAAATGCCTGGATCTGGCTTTCCGGCTGCGCGCCCATGAAACCATCCACCGGCTGGCCGTCCTTGAAGGCGACCACAGCCGGGATCGACTGGATGCCCATCTGGCCGGCGATTTCCGGATGATCGTCAATGTTCATCTTGGCCAGCTTCACGCGGCCGCCTGCGGCCTTCACTGCAGCTTCGATGATCGGTGTCAACTGCTTGCACGGGCCGCACCAGGGAGCCCAGAAATCCACCAAAACCGGCTGCTGGCGCGAGGCTTCCATGACATCGGCCATGAAGGTCTGCGTGGTCACGTCGAAGATGAGATCGCCTGCCGGGGCATCGCCGCCGTTGCCGCCGCCACCCATGCTGCCACCACCCATGCTGCCGCCAGACTGGCCGCCGTAACCGCCGCCCATACTGGCGCCAAAGCCGCCGCCGACCTGGCCGCCGATGCTGTAATTGCCGTTGCTCATGTGCCGCCTCGAAATCTACCGCCGGTGCCTGGGGCATTCCGGCTCAAAGTGAATGCCGTTAAATGGTTGAGTTGGCCCATAACATGGAGCCACTGGGCGCGAATTACAAACGCCTTTCCCTGCCGATGAGAGCGGGCGACTAAAGCCCTGCCGCCTTGGCCTCATCGCTGACCGCAAGTACCTGCGCCGTGTGGCCGCAGGCCGACGCGAACTTCAGAAGATCGGCCGAGGAGATAGTCGTCGTCGCGTTGTTCTTCAGCGGATGATAATTCAGCACCTCATGCTGCATCATCGCCGCATCGAAGACGGGGGTCACCCTTTGAGCCTCGCGATCGTTGATCAGCGAGAACGGTGTCACCGACCCGGGCTCCACACCAAGCACTTCCATCAGAAGATCCGCATTGCCGAAAGACACGCGCCCCTGTGCGCCGATGATCTGGTGCACTCTCTTCAGGTCAATTTCCGCATCATGCAGGGCGACGATCAGGAACAGCCGCCCCTTCTTGTCCTTCACGAACAGGTTCTTGGTGTGGGCGCCGGGGATGCGCTCATGCAGATCGCCGGAGTCGGCAACGGTAAAGACGGGCTCGTGATCCACGGTTGTGACAGGGATCCCGAGTTCCTCGAAAAAGGCCAGAAGGTCGTCGCGTGTCGCCGGCATGAGTTTTCCTGAGAATTTTGAGAGCTTTTGCGCTGTCTAACGCGATTTGGCTATTGGCCACAAGAGGAAGGTTGCAGAAAAAGCGGCAGAAATCTGCGATTTTCCGAGGCTGATTTCACAGGAAATCCACAATTCGTCGGCTAGAAAAATTTCTTCAATTTCGGTGTTGCAATCCGTCTCAGCATAGTTCATATACTGCGCCACCGACGCCGAGGCGGTCACCGCCACGGACCAGGGACGCTATGCGGGCGTAGCTCAGGGGTAGAGCACAACCTTGCCAAGGTTGGGGTCGTGGGTTCGAATCCCATCGCCCGCTCCAATTCGACCGAACGGTCCGAAGAACCAGCATTCGAAAGAATGCTGGTTTTTTTGTTTCTTGATCTTCAATGACATTTCCGTGCGGCCGTCAGATCATCAGACCTAAGACCCAGGTTCGCTAAAAATCGAACAAAATGCGCAATCGGAACTAAATCATACTCCCCCTAGTATGTTGGTCTTGGCGAAAACAAATTCGATGTGACATGAGCAAGATCTTGTGCAACATGCGAGTGACAGACCGCAGCACGGCAGACGAAAAAGCTTTGCGGCTTAAAAGTCGGTTCCGCGAAGTGTCGTCCAAAAGCTTTCGGGATCGTTCTTCGCAGGCTTTCAGCGCCTGGGCGCCTTTGCTGACGCTGGCATTTGTTCTGGCGTTTCTTTCGCTCACATATTGGGCGCTGCCATTCTTCAGTCCCTGGTCCCGAAGCGTTACCTTGCTGCACCTTGCGTCTGCTCCGAATTGCGATGCAGCACGTTCAGTTGGCTTGGCACCGGCAATTCGTGGCGAACCTGGTTATTGGCCGAAACACGATGCTGACAATGACGGGATCGCATGTGAACCATGGCCGCGTTAGATGTCGAGGCAGCTCAGAGTTCTTTGGCTTGATGTTCCAGGCAAAAATCCGTGTTTTGCGGCAGTATTTCGAGGTTCGTCTAAACATTGATACAAACCCGCCTTGCGGACTGAACGAAGTTGCAGGGGCTCGGGGGGTAATGTCAGCGGGCATTATGCGGAGGCGCCTTGAACCGGTGGCCTCCGCCTTTTGCTTTGCCTCAAGTATCCAACTTGGCTGCAGCGGAGCCTTTCGGTTCCGCTGCAGTTCCAGTGGCAACCGGCGCGAAAGAAACATGCTCTTACCGGGTGTTTGGCGGTTGGGGCTCGGCTTTCCGAAAAAGGGTCTCATCGCATCCAATTGTTCCGCGCCTTTTGCCGGGCCGTGCTGGAGCGTGTCGCGTTTATCCAAGAATATCCTGCATCGTTTTTCCATCGAAACCCCTGATTCTTAGCCGGCGAAAAGCGATTCCGATTAAACGCGATTTGCTCTACCGTGCCGTTATGCCGATTGCAGTTGGGGGAAAGGCATGACCGCGTTGAAGGATCATCCGGTGTTCGGGTTTGCGGACTGGTGCCTGCGCGGCATCGGGCAGGTGGTGTTTCAGAACAATCCGGTCTCGGGACTGATCATCCTGGGCGCGCTTTTCTTCAATTCGCCGATCTATGGCGCCATTGCCGTCTTCGGCGTGGTGGTTTCCACCGCAACGGCGGTGCTGCTGCAGGCGGACAAGGGGCTGATCCGCGATGGCCTGTTCGGTTTCAACGGAGCGCTTGTCGCGCTGGCGCTGATAGCGTTTACGAGTGTGGATTTTCACTACGGTGCTGTGCCGTCCGTCTATCTGACGGTCTATATCGCTTTCGGCTCCGCCATGACGGCGATGGTTTTCACCAGCCTTGCAAACCTGCTCGGCCCCCACAGGGTCGCGCCGCTGACGATGCCGTTCGTACTGGTCGGCTGGCTGTTCCTGTTTGCGGTTCTGAAGTTCCACAGCATTGATGCCGGTCCGCTCGCCAAGCCCGTGTCGCCCACCCAGTATGACGGCACGGTCCAGTACACTCTGGCAACCTGGTACAAGGGCATCGGTAATGCCATCGGCCAGATCTTCTTTCAGGACAACTGGATCAGCGGATATCTGATTGTGCTCGGTATCGCCGTGAATTCGCGCATCAGCGCGATCATGGCGCTGGTCGGAGCCAATGTAGCGGCCTTTGTCGCCGTTGTTTACGGCGCGCCGGAAGGGGCGATCAGCGATGGTCTCTTCGGCTATAACGCCGCCCTGACGGCAATCGCGCTCGGGGGCTTCTTCCTGGTGCTGACGCCAGCCTCCGCGCTCTACACACTGTTTGGCGTTGTCGTGTCGACCTGGCTCTGGGCGTCCGTCGCGATCTTTCTGGAGCCCATCGGCATGCCGGTGCTGACCTCAACCTTTGTCATTGTGACCTGGCTGATGCTGATCGGCGTCAACGGATTTGCGGCCCTTGTACCGGTTGCGCCTGCTGATGCGGTTACGCCGGAGGCCAACCGCAGGCGCTATCTTAAGGCGTTGCAGAGAGGCTGAGCCGGCAAACAGGTTAGGCTCCCTGCAGGCCGAGATGCCTTGAATAGGTCTATACCTCCGACCAGCCTGTCACCCTTCTCTAGCCTCTTTATCGTCCTCCCGGCCAAGCGTCGCGCGAGCCGGGAGGCGAGAGGCTTTCCTGTTCCTCGAGACTGCCAGATCAAGGGCTCTCCGATCCCGGATCTTCGCTTCGCTGCGTCCGGGATGACGGCGGAAGGGCTGTCAAGTGAGCGGTGCAAAACTGCTCCGCTCACCTTTCTCATGACGTCAGTCTCAGACTTTCAGAAAACAGCCGTTTTCCGCGTGTGAGCGTTCGGCGAGGTCAAGGGCGACCTGGAGCCGGGCCCCGTGTTCGAAGTCCGGGTCTGCCGGGGCTCCGGTCAGGATCGCGGCGGCAAAGCGCTGGTAGACAGTCGGCACCGGGCCAACCTCGATGTCGGTCCATTTGGCGGAGGGGAGATCTTCGCCCTTGCAGATGCGCAGGCCTTCGATGCCCTTTTCGAAACGCACTTCCAGGCCGCCCTTGTCGCCATAAAGGCGCAGACGCAGGTCGTTCAGATGGCCGGAGGCTAACCTTGTGGCGCTGATTGTGCCGAGCGCGCCGTTTTCCAGTTCCGCCTGCAAGGTGGCGCTGTCGTTGGCGTCCAGCGTGTATTCGCCGATCTTGCCGCCGTCGGCCTTGTCGAAAGTCTTCAGCCGGCAGGAAAGTTCGCTCACCGGGCTGCCGGCGGCGAAGATGACGAAGTCGAGGATATGGATGCCCACATCGCCGAGAACGCCTTTGGAGCCATGTGCACTCGACAGGCGCCAAAGCCACTGGCTTTCGGTTTTCCAGTCGCCCCAGGCCGGCTGGGTCAGCCAGCTTTGCAGGTAGGAAGCCTCGAAGTGGCGCAATCTGCCGATGGCGCCTTCTGCCACCAGTTCTGCCGCCTTCTGCAGCACGGCGACATTGCGATAGCTCAGGTTGACCATGCCGATCAGGTTCTGAGAGCGGGCCAGATCCGCCATTTCGCGGGCGTCGGCAGCGTTGGTCGCCAGCGGCTTTTCACACAGAACGTGCTTGCCCGCCTTCATCAGGGCCATCGTAGTTGGATGGTGCGCAGCGTCCGGCGTCACGTTGGCTGCGGCGTCAAAGCTGCCCCAGGCGATTGCCTCGTCCAGCGTCGCGAAGTGGTTCGGAATGGCGAAAGTGTCACAGAACTGGGTGAGAACGTCCGGGCGGCTGTCGACGCCGCCGACGATTTCAACGCCGTCGATTTTCGAAAAGGCATCCGCGTGGGTACGCGCCATGTTGCCGGTTCCGACAATCAGGATCCGGAGAGGGGATGCAGCAGAGGTCACGGGGGTCTTCCTCAGCGTTTGGGGACAGGCCGGACCGGCCAAAAGCTGCCGGTCCGGAAAGGCATGTGGATCAGCGGAAGCCTTCTTCGCCGTTGGCGTGAAGCTTGGGGCCGCGCTCCTCGATCTTTTCAGGTGCCGCTTCCACCGGCACATTGGGGGCAGCGTTCGGATCGGCGATCCGGGCCATCGGGTTGAAGGCCCATTTGACGCCGTTCTTCAGCACCGTCTGCACATGGGTATCGTGATAAGTGGGATAGGTCTCGTGGCCCGGGCGGAAATAGAAGACATTGCCTGCGCCGCGCTTGTAGGTCAGGCCCGAACGGAACACCTCGCCGCCCTGGAACCAGCTGATGAAGACCGTTTCCAGCGGTTCCGGCACGCCAAAGGGCTCGCCGTACATTTCTTCCATTTCCAGCTCGAAGCTGTCCGGCAGACCTTTGGTGATCGGGTGGTTGCGGCTGGTAACCCACAGGCGCTCGCGCTCTCCGGCCTCGCGCCAGGTGAGGTTGCACGGGCTGCCCATCAGGCGCTTGAACGGCTTTGCAAAATGGGCCGAATGCAGAAACACCATGCCCATGCCGGACCAGACAGCGTCGCAGACCCGCTCGACCACCTCGTCGGAAACGTCGCCATGGGCGGCGTGCCCCCACCACAGCAGCACGTCCGTTTCGGCAAGACGTTCCTTCGTCAGGCCGTGTTCGGGCTCCTGAAGAGTTGCCGTGGTGGCGTTGATTTCGGGATCGGTATTCAGCGTGTCGGCAATGCACTGGTGCATGCCGTCCGGATAGACACCGGCGACGATCTTGTTGTGCTGTTCATGGACGTTTTCGCCCCAGACCACGGCTCTGATCGGCATGTCAGCCTCTCCCGTTGTTCAGATGTTGGCAGAATTGTTGGCAAGTTCAGAACTGAAGCGCTTTCCTTCGAAAGTTCCTCCAAAGCGCTTTGGATAGCGCTATCACCGGGGTTTTATGCTGTCAATCGGAGGGGCTGTAATATTCGATCACAGTTGCCGCTTCTTGGCGATTGCCAACCGGCAGTTTGTATATCCTGGCGAGATGCCAAGGGGTCTGAAGGCGACACCGTTTTGCCTGCGGGGCCGGACAACTCGGCTCAGGCATGAAAAAACCCCGGACACTCGAAGAGGGCCCGGGGCACAAAACTGGAGACGCTTTGCGTCAGTAGCCGGCGGCGAGAGCGCCAGGGCGGCGCGGGTCGGAGGCCCCGGCCAGAACCCCGTCAACGAGCATGATCGACTGAGTCGACCCCATGGCGTTCTTGACTTCCACCTTGTGTCCGCGCTCTTCCAGAAGCCGGATGGTGTCCGGCGAAAGACCTTCCTCGATGCGGATCTCATCCGGCAGCCATTGATTGTGGATGCGCGGGGCGGCCGTTGCCTCGGCGATGTTCATGCCGTGGTCGACAACGTTGAGAATGATCTGCAGCGTGGTGGTGATGATGCGGCTGCCCCCGGGCGAACCCGTCGCGAGGAACAGCTTGCCATCCTTGAACACAAGCGTCGGGCTCATGGAAGACAGAGGCCGCTTGCCGCCCTCGACCGCGTTGGCCGTGCCGCCGACGAGGCCATAGGCATTGGGTACGCCCGGCTTTGCGGAAAAGTCGTCCAGCTCGTTGTTGAGCAGCACGCCGGTGCCGTCGGCGGTGAGGCCGACGCCGTAGGAGAAGTTCAGAGTGTAGGTGTTGGAGACGGCGTTGCCGTCCTTGTCGACAACGGAAAAATGCGTGGTCTGGTTGCTTTCATAGGGGAAGGGGTCGCCGGGTTTCACGTCAACCGAGGGTGTAGCCGCGTCCATCTTGATGGTCTTGACCAGTTCCGCCGCATAGGCCGGATCGGTCAGGCCCTTCACCGGAACCTCGACAAAATCCGGATCGCCCAGATATTTGGAGCGGTCGGCATAGGCGCGTCGCATGGTTTCGGCCATCACATGGATGCTGTCGGCGGAATTCGGGCCATATTCGGCCAGCGGATAATCCTGCAGCATGTTGAGGATCTGCACGATGTGGACGCCGCCGGATGAGGGCGGTGGCATCGATGCGATTTCATAGCCGCGATAGCTGCCGGTAACCGGTTCGCGCCAGACGGGTTTGTAACCGGCCAGATCGTCTTTGGTCATGCCGCCGCCGGCCGCCTGTACCTTCTGCGCAATCTTTTCGGCAATCTCACCGGTGTAGAATCCGGCCGCGCCTGTGTCGGCGATGACCTTCAGGGTGGCGGCGAGGTCAGCCTGCTTGAGGGTCTCTCCCGGTACGAACGGCAAGCCGCCGGTCTTGTAAAAGATTGCAGCCGTTGCCGGGTCCTTCAGCAGCCGCTTTGCGGATGCGGTCAGCGAGGCGGCAAGGTCCGGCGTCACTTCGATGCCGTTTTCGGCAAGATCGATCGCAGGCGTAACGAGCTCGGCCCAGGTCAGCTTGCCGCTGCCGTGTTTTTCGAAGGCTTCGGCAAAACCGGCAACGGTGCCCGGCACGCCGACAGCAAGTCCGGAGAAGCGGGACTTCTCATTGTCGGGCTCGCCGTCTTCTCCCAGAAACATGTCCTTGAAGGCAGCGTCCGGTGCCTTTTCCCGATAGTCGAGCGCCTTGGTTTCACCACCTTCCGCCAGGTGGATCATCATGAAGCCGCCGCCACCCAGATTGCCCGCCCGGGGCAGCGTGACAGCAAGCGCGAAGCCGGTGGCAATTGCGGCATCGACTGCGTTGCCACCTTTTTTCAAGATGTCGACACCGACGCGGCTTGCGACGGCCTCCTGGCTGGCAACCATGCCGTTCTGCGCCGTTTCCGGCTGAAAACGGTCTTTCAGCGAGTAGATGGGCGTTTCCTGCGCCGCAAGGGGTGCCGTGAGGCCGGCAACGAGCGTTGCTGCCATGGAAACGGCGGCAAAGCTGGATCTGAGAAAATGTTTCATGGGTTCCTCCGGTCGCCGGATTGGCGGGAGCTTGCAAGTGGTAGGCAGATCGCGCAGCAGGCGTGGCGGTCTTCCCGGCAACTTTAAGTCGTTCTTGATTCAGCGCAAGGCCAGATGATCAGATAGGCTGCAGTCTGAAAGCGGCAAGCTGCAAGAGGGCAAGGGTGCACACCCTGGACCGCGACTGGTTGAAGGAGGATCCATGAGCAACACAATTGCGGTTTCGACACCGTCTCTTCCTGCGAGAATTCGACTGTTCCTGGGTGGGGCCACGCTTATGTGTGCCGTTGTCCTGTCTGGTGCAGGGGCTGCCGTGGCAGGTGATGCCGCCACCGGCAAGGCACTGGCCCTGCAATGGTGCGCTGCCTGCCACCTTGTGTCGGACGAACAGGACCGGGCTTCCAGCGCGTCTCTGCCCAGCTTTTACGACTTGGCGAAGGATCCGGGCTGGTCTGAAGAAAAACTCACAACCTTTCTCGCCAATCCCCATCCGCAAATGCCGAACATGACCCTCGGCAACACCGAGATCGCGAATCTCTCAAGCTACATCGAGTCCCTGGCGCCTTGAGGCGGGGCGATTTGACAGACGGGGCGCCGTTTCAGGAGTGCGCTGCCCATCCTTCGAGACAGCGCGTTTGCGCTTCCTCAGGATGAGGGAGCGGGATTGGCAGGGTCTTCGTTTTGGCAGAGGGTTTTCCGGACTGAGAATTTCCAGTTAGACGGCTAAAACTCGAATTCGGCCAGCATGGCGGCGTGGAAAGAACCGGCGTAGGTGTCTTCCTCTGCGTCGAAGACTTCATCCGGCAGGCCGACGTTGAACACCTTCAGGTCAATCGTGCGGTGAGCCATGGAAGCGCTGGCTAGAATGTGGTCCAGCGCCTGACCCTTGCCCTTGTGAATGACGGTCTGGCGCCTTTCCGCGGGCAGCGAGGCGTCGAGTTGATAAAGTCGGCGTCCGGCAAGTTTCGGCGAGCCGGTGTCGTCCGGGTCGGCGCGCAGCAGCCTGAGAGTGCCGGTCTCACCGGTCGCGTTGAAGTCGCCAGCCAGCACGACGTGACTGTTCTCGTTCGCATCGAACAGGCTTTCCACGGCAAGGCGCAATTCAAGCGCCTGGGCGGTCTGCTTCAAAACCGATAACTGATAGCCTTCCGCCCATGCCGAGACGGAGGACCATGTCCGGTCCTCTCCCTTGCCGCCGCGGATCATGGCGGCAATCGGCGCCCTGAGGTGAACGCAGAAGACATGCAGGGGCCGGTCGGTGCCGATATCGATTTCCACCTGCAGGACCGGCCGATCGAACAGGATCGTCTGCGGGCCGTGGTAGGCGGGTTTAGCGGTTTTGGGTTGCCACTGGGGCGGGTGCGCGTGGGTTTGATAGAGGCTGAGGAAACTGGTTATCGGAAACCGAGAGAGAACCACCAGATTGTGACGGTCACCGGGGCCCTTTCCGGATGGGCGCTCGCTGGTTGCCCGGTGAAAGCCCTCGTAGGGCGTTCCTTCCAGGAGAAGATCCAGGGCCTGAAATTGCCGTGCAGCCATGCCTTTTATCTTCTGGGCGTTCACCTCCTGCAGGCACAGCACATCAGCCTCAAGTTCCAGGATTTTCGGCCGAAGCGCGTCCAGCCTCGGGGTCAGGGCATCCGGGTCATGCCGGTCTTCGCCGAAGGATTCCATGTTGAAGGTGGCAAGTTTCATTCAGGCGGCCCGCAGCTTGGAGAAGCGTGAGTGAAACCATAGCGGTACAGCGGATCAAGTGGTAGAGAGCGCTGGTTCGAGAATGATCTGTCCAGAGGGGGAGAGACAAATGAGCGGCGAGGCGTGCCCTTGTGGCAGCGGCAAGGGGTTCGAGCTTTGCTGCGAGCCCTATCTTTCCGGCAAGGCTGTTGCCGATACCGCGGAGGCGCTCATGCGCTCGCGCTATAGCGCCTATGTTCGCCAGTTGATCCCTTATCTGAAAGAAACGCTCTGGCCGAAGTATCAGCCGGGCTTCGATGCCCAGGGCACTGCGCGCTGGGCGGCGGAAAGCCACTGGACGGGCCTCAGCGTCCTGGCGACAGACAAGGGCGGCCCGGCCGATCGGGACGGCACCGTGCTTTTCGAGGCGAAGTACCTGTCCGCCGGCCAGCTTCACACCCACCGGGAATTGAGCCGCTTTCGCAAGAAAGGCGGACGCTGGTATTATGTGGAAGCCGTGCCGGAATAGGCGGGAGCCTGTCTCGAGTGTTGAATTCAAAAAATCGTCCGGTCCCTGCGATTGGCGGCGGGAGCAGGGACCGGACCAATTTGCGAATAGAAGGGGAGGCAGCCCTCAACATTCGCAACAAGGAGATCGGGAAGGCCCGCGGCAAGAGGCAGCCAAAGGGCGGTCGACAGGGTCGAATCGACTTATGTTCTCCATTTGTTCTTGTTAACACGATTCTGCAGCGTCACGTCAAGCAGGAAAGCACGTTTCAGGGGTTGAAGAAGTTAAGGTCGGGCTTGCCGGGAGAGGCCGTGACTCAGAAGCGTTGAGACCTCCCGGCATGTCATCACACATCTGTGAAGCATTGCCGGGTGTGTTTCAGTGATCGCCATAGAATATTAAGCCCCTCCTGTCACAAATACGCAAGATTACTCATAAGGGACCCCTAAGTGCGTTTTTCCGCCAACTCCTGGACCAAGCGTTTGCAAAGCGCCGCCTCGCCGCTGGGGTTGGGGAAGGGGGCCGACCAGATCCTGGATTTCCTGAAGGGAGACGGAAGCGACAGGCATGCGGCGGGCCGGATGGCAGTCTCGACCTTTGCCGTGCGGATCGCCGGCGCTGCCCTTGCCTATCTGTCCCAGGTCGTGCTTGCCCGTCTGTTGGGAGCCCATGACTACGGTCTTTATTCGGTCGCCTGGACCTTTGTGATCGTGCTGGGGGTGATGGCCTGTGGAGGATTTTCCACCTCCGCCAGCAGGTTTATCCCGCAGTATCTGCAAAGCGGTGACATGGCGCGCCTGCGCGGGTTCCTGCGCACCAGCCGTCAAATGGCGTTTTTCCTCGGCGGCGCGGCTGCCGTCATCGGCATCGGCTGTGTCACCCTGTTCCGTTCTTATATCGATACGTCCTATTTCCAGCCGCTGAGCGTCGTTCTGCTGGCACTGCCGTTTTTCGCGTTCGGTCTGGTGCAGGACGGGATCGCCCGCAGCTACGACTGGTCTTCGCTGGCAATGCTGCCAACCTATATCTGGCGGCCGCTGGCTATCCTGTTTCTGCTGGTCTGCGCGGTGCTGGCGGGCTTTCGGCCCGATGCGCTGACAGCGGCGGTGGTGGCTGTCGCGGCAACCGTCCTGGTCGCGCTTTACCAGTTTCTCCATCTCAGCCGGCGGCTGCGTCCAAGCGTTCCACGCGGCCCACAGAAGACCGAGTTCAGGTCGTGGCTGGCGGTGTCCATGCCGATGCTGATGGTCGACGGTTTCCTGCAACTGATCACAAGCGCCGACGTGATCATGGTCAGCTTCTTTCAGCATCCGGACGAGGTCGCGGTCTATTTCGCTGCGTCCAAAACGCTGGCCCTGGTGCATTTCGTTTATTTTGCCGTGCGGGCGGCTTCGGCCCATCGCATTTCCAGCTTCACTCACAACGAGGATCTTTCGGGGCTTGCCGGTTACATGCGGCAGGCGACCCTGTGGACGTTCTGTCCGTCTGTGGCTGCGGGAGCGGGCCTGCTTTTGATTGCGCCCCTGCTGCTGGCCCTGTTCGGCAGCGACTTTGAAAGCGGCTACGAGCTGATCGCCCTGTTGATGATTGGTGTGCTTGCGCGCGCCTCCGTCGGACCGGCCGATGCACTTTTGACGATGACGGGGCACCAGAACACCTGCGCCGGCATTTATGCCGGGACGTTTTTCCTGAACATCGTCCTCAATCTCATTCTGATCCCGCTGCTCGGCCTTGCCGGCGCGGCCATTGCCACAAGTCTGGCGATCCTTTTTGAAGCCACTGCCCTTGCGGTTGTGGCAAAACGGAAGCTCAATATGACGACATTCGTTTTGCCATTGCTTTTCTCCAGGGACCGTCCGGTTGACCAGTGATTCATCCCCTCCCGTGCCGTTTGAGGTTTTGTTCCTTGATCCGTTGAGCCCTGAGACCCCGCTGGAGGACTGGCAGGCGCTCTGTGCGGCAGCGCTCAGTCCGAACCCGTTCTTCGGCCCGGATTTCCTCTGTCCGTTTCTGGACAACATGGCCAAAGGTCGGGTGCGGCTCGTCGTGGTTCGGGAGGCGCCAGGCGGGCGTTGGCTTGTGGCCGCTCCTGTCGGCCGCCGCCGGTTCGGATTGGCTGTTGCGGTCAACACGACCTGGGCCACAGACTATGCACCGCTCGGCACACCGCTGATCCACCCGCAGGCGGGTGCCGAAGCGATAGCCGCTTTCCTTGACGCCGCCAGATCCCCCGGCAACGCGCTCGCCATTCCGTATTTGCCGCTGCATTCGCAATCGGCAATCCGGTTGCGGGCAGCAGGGTCCGGCAAAAGATCGGTTCTGAACAAATCCGTCCGGGCCAGCCATAATGGTGGCGCCACGGGCAAGGCACAGCTTGCGGAAGCCGACAGCGGCAAAAGGCGCAAGGAAATGCGCCGGCTGATGCGCCGGCTGGGCGACCATGGCAAGACGACGTTTAGAACCCTTGACGGCCCGGAGGCGGTTGCCGGGTTTGAGGCCTTTCTGGCGCTGGAAGCCTCTGGCTGGAAGGGCCGGGAGAGAACGGCTCTGGTCAGTCAGCCCCGGACGGCAGACTTTGCCCGCACCGCCATTGCCAACCTGGCCCGGCGAAACGCGGTGCGGATCGATCAGCTCTGGTCGGGCGAGACGCTGGTCGCCGCCCTGGTGCTGTTCTTGCAGTCAGGCAAGGTGTTTTCCTGGAAGATCGCCTTTGACGAGGCGTTCGCGCGATATTCGCCCGGTGCCCAGCTTGCGCTGCAGACCTTGAAGACCAATCTGACGATCCCGGGGTTCAGGGTGGCGGATTCCCTTGCCATCCCGGGTCATTCGATGATCGAGCCGCTGTGGCGGGGGCGGTTGGAAATCGGTACGGTGCTTTATGCCGACGGTGCCAAACGCGCTCTTTGCAAGGCGGACTTCAAGCTGGTACAAGCCTTGCGCAAGGCCGCCCGCGCAGTCAGGGCGCGCCTGCGCTCCTGAGGCAGAACCAGGCTAACCTTCGACGCTTTCCAGATCGCGCAATTTTCTGCGAATGATCTTGCCGGTGGTGGTCATGGGCAGGGAGGAGACGAATTCGATTTCCCGCGGATATTCATGGGCCGAGAGGCGCTCGCGGACGAAGGTGCGGATGTCGTTTTCCAGAGCGGTGCTTTTTGTCTCACCCGGCTTGAGAACGATGAAGGCCTTGACGATTTCCGTGCGCAGCGGATCCGGTTTGCCGACGGCAGCGGCAAGCGCGATGGCCGGATGTTTCAATAGACAATCCTCGATCTCTCCCGGTCCGATGCGGTAGCTTGCCGAGGTGATGATGTCGTCGTCGCGACCAACGAAATGGACATAGCCGTCCTCGTCCATTAGACCCTGATCACCAGTGATCATCCAGTCGCCGATGAACTTCTCCCGCGTTGCCTCCGGCTTGTTCCAGTATTCCAGGAACATGACCGGGTCCGGCCGGCGGATGGCGATCTGGCCTAGGGTTTCGGCCGGCAGTTCCCGGCCGTCATCGTCGATGATCGCAACCTGATGGCCGGGTGTTGCCTTGCCGATGGCGCCTGATCGGCTGACACCGAGGGCTGCGGCGGAGCCGAGCACTGCGTTGCACTCCGTCTGACCGTAGAATTCATTGACCTTGAAACCGAATTCCGCAGCGAACCAGTCGTAGGTTTCCCTGCCAAGAGATTCCCCGGCGGAGCCGACGCTGCGCCAGGTCAGGTTGAAGCGCTTCGCGGGACTGTCGACAGCCCGCAGCATTTTCAGGGCCGTCGGCGGAATGAAGGCATTGCGGATTTTCTGTCTTTCCAGAAGATGGAAGGCGAATTCCGGGTCGAACTTGCGGGATGCGTGGCAGACCACCGGCACGCCGAGCGACAGGGCTGGAAACAGAGCGTTCAGCAAGCCGCCCGCCCAGGCCCAGTCGGCGGGGGTCCAGAGCAGGTCGCCGTCGCGGCCGAGAAAATTCTGCGAAAGCTCGATGCCGGGCATGTGGCCGAGCAGCACCCGGTGCCCATGCAGCACGCCCTTGGGCTGTCCGGTCGTGCCGGACGTGTAGATCATCAGCGCCGGGTCGTCGGGGGTGGTTGCGAGGGTCTGGTAGGTGTCGGAGGCCTTCTCCAAAAGATCGTGAAAGCCGAACACACCGGTTTGCGGACCGTCGACCGAGATCACCAGATCAAGGCCGAGAAGGTCGGACCGGATGTCGGCAAGCTTCGCAAGACCAGCGCTATCCGTCACCAGGACACGCGCGCCGGAATCGGAAAGCCTGTAGCGCAGCGCCTCCAGTCCGAACAGGGCCGCCAAAGGCACGGCGATTGCGCCGGACTTATAGGCCGCCAGATGCGCGATGGCGGTTTCGGGGATTTGCGGAAGCAATAGGGCGACCCGGTCGCCGCGGTTCAGGCCAAGGCCTTCCAGAGCGTTGGCGAAGCGGTTGGCTGCCCGGTTCAGGGCAAGATGGCTCCAGTCCCGGTGCGAGCCGTCTTCAAGAACCTGACGAATGGCAAGACGGCCGGGATCCTGAGCGGCCCATTGGTCGCTGACGGCTGCGGCCATGTTGTACTTCGCGGGCCGAGGCCAGCGGAACGTTTCTTTCAGCGCGTCGTAGTTGGCTGTTGGCTGCAGCATGTCAGAGCGTCCGGTGCATCAATTTTAAGCAGCGGAGTTTAGGGCGGTCATTGCTGCAGTGCAATAGAGCCGACATCATCGACGGAAATCGAAGTTTGCACGCCATGACCTGACACGCCAACGGCACTGCCGGTATCGCATTTTCCAAAAGGTGTCCTCGTCAGCACCTCCTGTAAAATCAGCAGTTTGACGGGATCTGTCACGAGAAGCAGGCAGGCGGGAACGAAATGCCTCCGATCAGTCATTTCTTTGCGAGCGGGTGGGCGCTTTCGACCAGCTCTCGCAGGCGCTCGTCCAGAACGTGGGTGTAGATCTGGGTCGTTGAAATGTCGGCGTGGCCCAGCAACTGCTGCACCACTCTGAGATCGGCACCGTTCTGCAGCAGATGGGAGGCGAAGGCATGACGCAGCACATGCGGGGAAATCTTGCCGGCATCGAGCCCGGCGGCAACGGCGAGGTCTTTCAGTTCGCGCGCAAAATGCTGGCGGGTCAGATGTCCGCTGTCGCCGTGGGAGGGAAACAGCCAGGGGCTTTTGTCATAGGCGCCTTCGGCAGCGCGCAAGCCGACATAATCCTTCATGGCAGCCTGGGCAGCGCGGGAGAGCGGCACCAGCCGCTCCTTGCCACCCTTGCCCTTTATCTCGATCAGGCGCGCGTCCCTAAGAGCCGCGGTGATCGGCAGCGCGACCAGTTCCGAAACGCGCAGACCGGTGGCATAGAGCACCTCTATCAGCGTGTACATGCGCTGCGCGCGCAAGCGTGCTGCCACGCTTTTCTGGGGCTTTTCGGTTTCAACACGCGCCGTCTCGATCAGCCTGTCGACATCTTCCATCGACAGCACTTTGGGCAGGCTCGCGCGTTTCTTCGGGGCGGACAATGTCCGGGTCGGGTCGTCTTCCCGCATGCCTTCGGCATAGAGGAACTTGTAGAACTGCTTCAGCGCGGACAGGCGCCTTGCCTGTGAGGTTTCGGCAAATCCGCGCCGGTTGAGATCGCCCAGATAGGCCGAAATGTCCTCGGATTGTGCGGAGCCGAGGGTCTTGCGCCCGAGAAAGCCCGAGAAGTCCTCAAGGTCGCGGCGGTATCCGGCCAGCGTGTTTTCCGCCGCACCGCGTTCGGCGGCCAGCATTTCCAGGAAGTTCTCAAGATCGAAACCGGTTGCCATCGCGTCTGCCTGCCGAAAGGACCTCAAGAACGTGCCGTGGATGACCTGTCTGTTGAACGACGGGTCAGCGGCCGAAACCGTCTTTCTTGACCCTTATTTCGATTTCCCGTTCGCGTGGTTCGACAAGATTGGCCAGGGAATAGATCGCGCCGTAGCCAAGCGCGCCGAGCAGCAGCAGCACGAGCAACAGGCGGGTCAGGGTCGGCACGTCGGCTGTCTCCATGTCAGGGCGTCGGTTCCCTTGCGGGCAAGCGAATCGGATAGGCGATTGTTTCAACAAGGCGGGGGTGCATGCAAGGCAAAGCAGCAGTCTGTCGGGCGGAGTTCCCCCGTGTCTTTTTTGACGAATATGCTAAAACGCCGCCATGACAGAATACGACAAGGCGCGGTCTTCCGAAGGAGGATCCGCGGAGACAGACGTAAAAACCGTTGATCTGGCCCGCCTGGTAGCTGCCCTGGGGCATCGGTCCATCGTTCTCGTGGGGATCATGGGGTGTGGCAAGTCGACAGTCGGCAAACGATTGGCGCATCGGCTTGGGCTTGAATTTATCGATGCCGATACCGAAATCGAGCGCGCGGCCAACATGAGCGTTGCGGAGATTTTCGCCGAGCACGGTGAACCTTATTTCCGCAGCGGTGAGGAACGGGTGATCGCCCGGCTTCTGCGTGAAGGGCCGCAGGTGTTGGCAACGGGCGGCGGCGCGTTCATGAGCGAGGCGACGCGTTCCGAAATCGCCGAGCATGGCTTGTCCATCTGGCTGAAAGTCGATTTCGACACGGTCATGGCGCGGGTCCGGCGCAGATCCACGCGGCCTCTGCTGCAGAACCCCGATCCCGAGGGCACCATGCGCAAGCTGATGGCTGACCGCGAACCAGTTTATGCCAAGGCGGCATTGACGGTCACTTCTAGGGACGTTCCGCATGAAGCGGTGGTCGACCAGATCATCGCCACCCTGGCGGAACATCTCTTCAATCGCGAGGCCACCAGCGCCGCGCAAACATCAATGTCTTGAATTTTAAAGCGTGACGGCATGGTAGACACGGTAGTGGCAAAAGCATTGTTAGGCCGGGACGAGAAGATCGTCCGGGTCGATCTTGGCGCGCGCAGTTACGACATCAAGATCGGCCGGGGACTGCTTGAGGGTGCGGGCGCGGAAATCGCGGCCGTGATGCCTGGCGCACGCCTTGCGGTCGTTGCTGATGAAACCGTTGCCGGCCTGCATCTGAAGGCCTTTTCGCAAAGCCTGAAGGCTGCCGGGCTCGAACATACGGTCATCACGGTGCCGGCGGGTGAAGGCACCAAATGCTTCCGGGAATTCGAACGCTTGTGCGACGAGGTTCTGGCCGCCCGGCTGGAACGCGGCGACGCGGTGGTGGCCCTTGGCGGCGGTGTCGTCGGCGACCTGACCGGCTTTGTCGCCTCCGCCGTGCGGCGTGGCATGGCCTTCATTCAGGTGCCGACCACGCTTCTTGCCCAGGTCGACAGTTCCGTCGGCGGCAAGACCGGCATCAACTCGCGTCATGGCAAGAACCTGATCGGCGCTTTCCACCAGCCAGCGCTGGTGCTGGCCGACACCGCGATTCTGGACACGCTGCCGCTGCGCGATTTCCGCGCCGGTTATGCGGAAGTTGCGAAATACGGGCTTCTGGGCGATGCCGACTTCTTCGGCTGGCTGGAAACCAACTGGCAGGCGGTCTTTGCCGGTGGCGCGGAGCGGGATGAGGCTGTCGCAAGGTCGTGTCAGGCAAAAGCGGATGTGGTGGCCGCGGACGAGCTGGAATCAGGCCGCAGGGCACTGCTCAACCTGGGCCACACGTTTGGCCACGCGCTGGAATCAGCCGTCGCCTACGAGACAGAGCGTCTGGTGCATGGCGAAGGTGTGTCCATCGGGATGATGCTGGCGCATGAATTTTCTCAGCGCCTCGGCCTCATTGGTGAGGACACCGTCGAGCGTGTCCACAAGCATCTGAGCGATGTCGGTCTGCCGGTTCGTTTGCAGGACATTCCCGGCCAGTTGCCGCCGGCGGGAACGCTCATGGATATCATCGCCCAGGACAAGAAGGTCAGCCGGGGCGCGCTCACCTTCATTCTGACGCGCGGCATCGGCGAAGCCTTTGTCGAAAAAGGCGTCGATCCCACATTGGTGTCTGACTTTCTGAAGGAGAAACTTGAGGCATGACGGAAACGGCTCTCTGGCTGGCGATTGTCGCCGTCTTCGTTCTCCTGTTCCTGTCCGGCTTCTTTTCCGGCTCGGAAACGGCGCTCACCGCCGCATCGCGCGCGCGCATGCACCAGATGGAAAAAACCGGCGACTGGCGCGCCCGGGTGGTCAGCCTGCTGATCGCCAACCGCGAGCGGCTGATCGGCGCGCTGCTCCTGGGCAACAACCTGGTCAATATCCTGGCGTCTGCGCTGGCAACCAGTGTGTTCCTGTCGCTTTTCGGCGACGCGGGCGTTGCGCTTGCAACCCTGGTGATGACCGCCCTCGTTCTGGTTTTCGCCGAGGTGCTGCCGAAGACCTGGGCGATTTCGAATCCGGAGCGTTTTGCGCTGGCGGTGGCGCCAATCGTGCGCTTCGTGGTGGCGGTGTTCGGTCCGATCGTTGTCGGGGTGGAGTGGATCGTCCGCAACATTCTCAAGCTGGTTGGCGTCAATATCGGCGACGACACCTCGATCCTGTCGCCGCATGAGGAACTGCGCGGCGCCGTCGACCTGCAGCATATCGAAGGCGGCCTGGAAAAGGGCGAGCGTGACCGCCTCGGCGGGTTGCTCGACCTGGCGGAACTGGAAGTCTCGGACGTTATGGTTCACCGTACCAACATGGTGGCGCTGAATGCGGACGAAGCACCGGACAAGCTGGTGAACGCGGCTCTGGCATCGCCTTACACCCGCCTGCCGATCTGGCGCGGGGAAAGCGACAACTTTGTCGGCGTGCTCCATGCCAAGGATCTGCTGCGCGCGCTGCAGGCTGCCGGTGGCGATGCTGCGAAGATCAACGTTCTGGATATCGCTGCCCCGGCCTGGTTCGTTCCCGACACGACCTCGCTGCAGGATCAGCTCAACGCCTTCCTGCGGCACAAGTCGCATTTTGCCCTGGTTGTCGATGAGTATGGCGAGGTGATGGGCCTGGTCACGCTGGAAGACATTCTGGAAGAGATCGTGGGGGAGATCGCCGACGAACACGACGTGGAACTGGAAGGCCTGCGGCCGCAGGCGGACGGCTCGGTGATTGTCGACGGCTCCGTGCCGATTCGCGATCTCAACCGCGCTGCCGACTGGAGCCTGCCGGACGACGAGGCGACGACGATTGCCGGTCTGGTCATTCATGAAGCCCGGATGATCCCGGACGAGCGCCAGATCTTCACCTTCCACGGCTTCCGCTTCACGGTGCTGCGCCGGGAGAAGAACCGTATCACGCGGCTGCGCATCATGCCGCTTGGGCAGACGCCTGGCGCCAAGATGCCGGGTGGCGCCGCCCAGGCCGTCGCCGGTGCGGCTGCGAAAGCGGGCGGTTGATCTCAAAAAGAATCAAGCGGCCGTCGGAGGCACGGCGGTACGGCTCAGCGCTTTTGGTGTTGAAAGAGCTGGACTTTTGAGGATGCGGCCGCTCAGGCGCTCGCCACCCGGGCAGCGCGCGGGTCCGGTTCGCTGTCAGAGCGGATTTCCAGTGCCAGGGCATGCACGCCGCCGGCGAGCTCGTCAGCAAGCAGATCATTGATCGCCCGGTGCCTTGCAACCCGGTTCATGCCGTCGAATGCGGCCGCGGCGATTTGCACACGGAAGTGGGTTTCGCCGCCTTCGCGCCAGCCGCCATGGCCCTTGTGCTTGTCCGACTCGTCAATGACGTTCAGAAAAGAGGGTGAAAAAGCTGCAGACAGTTTGTCGGTAATCGTTTGCTTCGTGCTCATCGGACTCATTTGGCGTAGCTGTTTTCGAAGTTCAAGTCTTTCGTGGCCCGACCCCGCCTGATACAGTGCCGGGCTCTTCGACTTTCGACATCCGGTCTGAGGAAATTAACTTTGGATACCGGGACAATGCAACGGCCTGCGGCTTGCCCGCACGCCCCCACACTTCAATATTTCGGCGCATGAAACTGGACTCAAAACTCTTCGACAGCATCCGCGTGAAGCCGGACAAGGAACGGGCCGAGCAGGGCCGTCACCCGGTGTGCGATCATCCGGGTTGCCAGCGGCCGGGCACGCACCGGGCCCCGAAAGGGCGCGACCGGGAAGGGCAGTATTTCAATTTCTGCGTCGACCATGTGCGCGAGTACAACAAGTCTTACAACTATTTTACGGGCATGGGCGATGACGACGTCCGCAGCTATCAGAAGGATAGTCTGACGGGGCACCGGCCGACCTGGAAAATGGGTGTAAACCGGCAGGCAGCCGAGGGGCCGGACGGCTTCGACGCCCGCTCCAGCATGCGCTCCAACGCGCAACGGCGGAGCGAGCAAGTGCGCCGTCCGCGCGAAAGAAAGCTACTAACGCTTGAAAAACGTTCCCTGGATGTGCTCAATCTGCCTTACACAGCCCGTGGCGCCGAAATCAAAGCGCGCTATAAGGAGCTTGTTAAATTGAACCATCCGGATGCCAACGGCGGTGACAGGTCTTCCGAAGACCGCCTGCGGGAAATCATTCAGGCGTACAACGTTCTGAAAAAAGCCGGTTTCCTTTAGAGCCTGCAGGATCCTGCCGGCTTTTTCCAAACGACCCTTCCCGAACCGACGGGACTGCGGAGGACTGATGACTGAGACGACGACTGCGGCCATGGCCATGCCGGACACTGAAATTTCCGTAGAAGAGGTTTTCGGTTTCAAGTCCGACCTCAAGGTACCTGCGTTTTCCGCGCCGTCAGAACATGTGCCAGAGCGTGACGAAGATTACCTTTTCGACCGCGCCACTACATTGGCGATCCTGGCGGGTTTTGCGCACAACCGGCGCGTGATGGTGACCGGCTATCACGGCACCGGCAAATCGACCCACATCGAACAGGTGGCTTCGCGTCTCAACTGGCCGTGTATCCGCGTCAACCTGGACAGCCACATCTCCCGTATCGATCTCGTCGGCAAAGACGCAATCGTGATCAAGGACGGCAAGCAGGTCACCGAGTTCCGTGACGGTATCCTGCCCTGGGCCTATCAGCACAATGTCGCGCTGGTCTTCGACGAATATGACGCCGGCCGCCCGGACGTGATGTTCGTGATCCAGCGTATCCTGGAATCTTCCGGCCGCCTGACGCTTCTGGACCAGAGCCGCGTCATTCGTCCGCATGCGGCATTCCGGCTGTTCGCCACCGCAAACACGGTCGGTCTCGGCGATACCTCCGGCCTGTATCACGGCACGCAGCAGATCAACCAGGCGCAGATGGACCGCTGGTCGATCGTCACGACGCTGAACTATCTGCCGCACGACAATGAAGTTGATATCGTTCTGTCGAAGGCAAAGCACTTCCAGTCGGAAGAAGGCCGCAACACCGTTTCCAAGATGGTGCGCCTGGCCGACATGACCCGGAATGCCTTCATCAACGGCGACCTGTCTACCGTCATGAGTCCGCGTACGGTCATCACCTGGGCGGAAAACGCGCAGATCTTCGGCGATGTCGGCTTTTCCTTCCGTCTGACCTTCCTCAACAAGTGCGACGACATGGAACAGTCCCTGGTGGCCGAGTTCTATCAGCGCTGCTTCGGCGAAGATCTGCCGGAATCCTCTGTCAACGTAGTCATGAGCTGAGGTCCCGATGGCACCACGGCCGGGTCATAATTCCCTTCCGGGCAACAAGCCCGCGCCGAGCACCGAGCCGTTCAAGCAGTCGGTGAGCGGTACCATGCGGGCGATTTCCGGCGAGCCGGAGCTGGAAGTCATCTTTTCCGGCGACCGGCCGGGTCTCAGCGGCATGTCCGCGCGCCTGCCCGAGCCGTCGCGCAAGATCAACGCCCGGGAAATCGCCATCACCCGCGGTCTGTCGGACAGTATTGCGTTGCGCATTGCCTGCCACGACAAGGCCGTGCATTCCAAGAACATGCCGCAGGGCCCGGACGCCCGGGCAATTTTTGAAGCGGTCGAGCAGGCTCGCTGCGAAGCTGTCGGCGCGCGCCGGATGCAGGGCGTGGCCGACAACCTGTCGGTGATGCTCGACGACCGGTTCCGCAAGTCCGGTGCGCCGGACATCACCAGCCGCGAGGAAGCCCCGCTGCAGGATGCCCTTTCCCTCCTGGTGCGTGAACGCCTGACCGGGGCAAAGCCGCCGGAAAGCGCGACCAAGCTTGTCGACATGTGGCGCGGCTGGATCGAGGACAAGGCAGGTGCCGACCTCGACCGGCTGGAAGCGGAGGTCGAGAACCAGAATTCCTTCGCGGCCCGTCTGCGTGATGTCCTGAAATCGCTCGACATGGGCGATGAGCTTGGCGACCAGGACCAGGACATGGACCCGGACGAAAACGAGGATCAGGGCAACAACGACGAGGCCGAGTCCGGCGACGACAGCGAAGAAGATACCGGCGAACAGGAAGCTTCTCCGCAGGAAATGGAACTTTCCGGCGAAGAGCAGGAAAGCGGCGATACGGAAGCTGCCGAAGCCGACATGGAAGACTTCGCCGACCAGGACATGTCGGAGGACACCGAGGAGCCGGGCGAGAGCGATCGGCCCGACTTGCCGACCTCCAACCGGCCGGAAACCGATTACAAGGTGTTCACCACCCAGTTCGACGAGACCATCACCGCCGAAGAACTGTGCGACATGGCGGAGCTCGACCGGCTGCGCGGTTTCCTGGACAAGCAGTTGACCCATCTGCAAGGGGCCGTGGCGCGCCTGGCCAACCGGCTGCAGCGCAAGTTGATGGCGCAGCAGAACCGGGCCTGGGACTTCGATCTGGAAGAGGGCCTGCTGGACACGGCCCGGCTGACCAGGGCCGTGACCGATCCAATGGCGCCGCTTGCGTTCAAGCAGGAGCGCGACACCAATTTCCGCGACACGGTCGTGACGCTGCTTCTGGACAATTCCGGATCGATGCGCGGCCGCCCGATCACCGTTGCCGCCACCTGCGCCGACATTCTGGCGCGCACGCTGGAGCGGTGCGGGGTGAAGGTCGAAATCCTTGGCTTCACCACCAAGGCCTGGAAAGGCGGCCAGTCTCGCGAGAGCTGGATCGGGGCCGGCAAGCCGCCGACACCGGGCCGTCTCAACGACCTGCGCCATATCATCTACAAGTCTGCAGATGCTCCCTGGCGTCGTGCCCGTCGCAACCTCGGCCTGATGATGCGCGAAGGCCTTTTGAAGGAAAACATCGACGGCGAAGCGCTGTTGTGGGCTCATGACCGGCTTATGGCGCGGCCCGAACAGCGCCGCATCCTGATGATGATTTCCGACGGCGCACCGGTCGATGACACCACACTGTCCGTCAACCCGGGCAATTATCTGGAGCGGCACCTGCGCTATGTCATCGAGGAAATCGAGACCCGTTCGCCCGTCGAACTGATTGCCATCGGCATCGGCCACGATGTGACGCGCTACTATCGCCGCGCCGTGACCATCGTCGATGCTGAAGAACTCGCGGGCGCCATGACGGACCAGCTCGCCAATCTATTCGATGATGAGGTGGATACATCCTTCAACACGCGTGGCCGCCGTCGCCGCGCGGGTCAACGCTAGTCGGCAGGAATCGTAATACATGGCAGCAGAGGGAGGACGTCGCCCGGCAGGTAGTATCGCACTGGCGGCCGCCTTTCTCTCCGCTCTTTGGTATGTCGAGCCTGTCCGCGCTTCGGCTGAGGAACTGCTGTCCGCCGGACAGCCGGTCAAGGCACGCACCCGGTCCATCGACACCTTCCGCATCGGGACGTCTGAAACGACCTTCGGCAAGCTCACCTATCTGGGCGGTCTGGAGCTGATTGCAGCCGATCGCAAGGTTGGCGGTCTGTCCGGACTGATCAGTCTGGACGGTGGAAACGGGTTCCTGGCAGTGACGGACAATGGCCATTGGGTCAGCGGCCGGATCGAGCAGACGGCGGAAGGCAAGCCGACGGGGATCGCTGATCTTCGTTTCGCCCCTATGCTCGGGGCCGACGGCAAAACGCTCGATGCACGCTGGGGGCACGATACCGAAGCGCTGACGCTGTCTGGCTCCGGACTTTACGTGACCGCTGAAACCCGCAATGCCATCTACCGTTTTCCCTGGCCGATCTCGACCGGCAAGGAGAAAATGATCGGCGAATTGGCGCTGCCGCAGGATATTCGCGATCTGCCGCGCAACACCGGACTGGAAGCCCTGGCGGCGGGGCCGGAGGGCGGCCCGCTTGCGGGCAAGCTCGTGGCTGTCGCGGAATCAGCGCCAAGCGACCTGCACGATCTGTCGGGCTTCATCATCAGTCCGGACGGCACGGAACGCTTCACCATCCGACGGCACGACCGCTTCGATGCGACCGACGCCGCGTTTCTGCCCGGTGGTGACCTGGTTCTGGTGGAGCGGCGCTTCAGCCTGCGCGATCTGATCGGCCTCCGGCTGCGCCGGTTCAATGGGGCCGATATCGTTCCCGGCGCCGTTCTGGAAGGCGAGCAGCTGCTGGATGCTGACTTCAACTCCCAGATCGACAATATGGAAGCGCTTAGCGTCCACACCAATGAAAATGGTGAGACGATCCTGACGCTCGTCTCCGACAACAACCGCTCGATCCTGCAGCGAACCCTGTTTCTGAGGTTTCGGCTGGAGGACTAGGGTCCGGCCCTCTGTTTGTTCAGGCCAGATCCTTCCACCTTTTTAGGGGCGCGGTCTCCAAAAGTGGGAAATCGGAAGCCTCAAAAACAGAAAAAGGCGCTGCAAGGCGCCTTTCCGTCATCCATGTCGCAGGCTTGTGCCGTCGGGAGCCTTTATGCTGCCCGTTCATCCGGCAGGGCCCGGAAGAGGCCAAGCACGAGCCGGTAAGGGGCGAGCAGGACGACAGCGACGAGCAGCTTGACCAGGAAATCGCCAATGGCCAGCGAGACCCACAACAGCGTCTGGGTGTCGTCGCTGATGCCCAGGAATGGCACGGGGAAGGCGAGCGAGCTGTCTTCCATGCCGAACAGGCTGTCGATGAAGGCGAAGCTGGCAGAAAAGGCGATGCCGAAGAACAGCAGCGTGTCGATGACGGATCCAATGAAGGATGAGGCGACCGGCGCTTTCCACCATGTGAGCTTGCGCATGCGGTCGAAAATCGTCACGTCCAGCATTTGCGCGATGAGAAAGGCCGTGCCGGAGGCGATGGCGATACGGGGTGTTGCCAGCCAGACCGACACGACTACGGCAATCAGGAAGCCGGCCATCACGACCTGGCGGGCGGCAGCCGGGCCGAAGCGGCGGTTGGTGAGGTCGGTCACGAGAAAGGCAACCGGATAGGTGAACGCACCCCAGGTGAGCGTGTCGGCCAGGTTGATGCCGCCGATGAAATGTCTGACCGGGAACTGGACCAGAAAGTTGGAGGCGACGACGACAGCCGCCATCGCCAGAATGGCGACAACGTGGTGGCTCGCGGAAAATGTCCGGGTGTCGGTCATGTGTTCACCTTACAACGACAGACGCCCAACCGATGTCGATTGGGCGTTCTGAAAAGGCTTATGCAACTTTTGAGCTGCCTGCTGCCGGTAGGCCCGGCAGGCGCTTCAGGCCTTAAGCGGCAGCGGCTTCAGCCTGCTTGCGCTTGATGTCGACCTTGATCTTGCGGGCAGCGTCGGACAGGTCCGCGTCGCTTGCCTTCATCAGGTATGCGTCCAGGCCACCGCGGTGCTCGACGGAGCGCAGAGCGTGGGCGCAGACTTTCAGCTTGAAGGTTTCGCCAAGCGTGTCACTGATCAGAGACACGTTGCACAGGTTCGGCAGGAACCGGCGGCGGGACTTGTTGTTTGCGTGGGAGACGTTGTTGCCCGTCATCACATCTTTGCCGGAGAGTTCGCAACGGCGTGCCATGATATCACCTTTTGTTTTCGTGGCTGGGCCGTTACTTTGAACCCAGCAAGTCCAACCGGAACCGGCGCGGACCTGAGGCCCGGCGACATCGTCTCCGGCATTTCTCGGAAAAAGTTGCCCCGCTATAATGGGAGTGGAGGCCAACGTCAAGACATCTCCGCCGCTTTGCGGAGATTCACTGCTTTTATTTGCATGACGCGCTGTCGTTAACCAGTGAGTTACCATAATTTAGAATGATTGGGGTCGTTCAGCGAGTGGGATTTATGGTATCTTTCCGTCGCGGAACTCTCGTGGCGCGGGGGCGCAATTCGCTGCCAGGCGGCAGTCCGGAGGTTTTGAAGTGTTCGGTTTGATGTCTTTCGGGCGGCTGGTCGCCCTGCCAATGCTTGCTGCGGCGCTGCTGACGACACCGGCGGAAGCCAAGAAAAACAGCGTCGGCGGCCTCTACAATATCTCGATTGCCGGCTTCAAGGTTGGGCGCGGAACGCTGTCGCTCGTCATGCAGGGCAATGCCTATTCAGCCAAGGTCAGCCTCGAGCCCGCAGGCATCGGCACGCTGTTCACCACCGGCAAGGGTGGGGCCGAAGCATCGGGCTGGATGGTCGGTTCGCGCGTCGTGCCGTCGAAATACCGCATGGCCTCGCATGCCTCCAATCTCGATTTCTACGTCAATCTGAGCCAGGGTTCCGGCAGCATCCGGTCCATGGAAGTCGCCCCCCAGTTCAAGCCGAATCCGGAACGGATCAAGGTGACGGACCGGCACACGCGAAACGCGATCGATCCGCTGAGCGCGGCGCTGATGCCGGTTGGCCGGGCCAAGGACAGCCTTGGGCCGAAGGCCTGCTCCCGCCGTCTGCCGGTGTTCGACGGCTGGACCCGGTTCGATATCAAGCTGAGCTATTCCGGCACCAAGGAAGTCTCCGGTCACGGCTATGACGGCCAGGTGGTTGTCTGCAAGGCCCGCTGGGTGCCTGTCGCCGGTCACCGTCCGTCCAAGGATTCGGTCAAATACATGGCCAAGGCCAACATGGAAGTCTGGGTCGCTCCCATGGGCCGCGACAACGTACTGGTGCCCTACCGGATTTCCATCGACACCAAGAACGGCCGGCTTATCGTGGAAGCCGACAAACTCAAGATCGATGGTGCCGGCAGCGATCAGGCGTCTGCCGACTGATCCCTGGCCTTTGATGAAGCGCTCTTTGGGCCTTGTTCCGGCAGGAAACCGGACAGGGCCTGACGGGCGTAAGGCATCTGTGTTTTCCGGCAACCGGCACGCCGAGGCTTGCGCCTCCTTGCGTCTCTTGATACAGCCCCCACGTATGCGTTCAGGCGCGGGTAAACGGCCTGGAGCATCTTGCGTTGTTCAAAGGCGGCAAAGATGCTTGAACGTCTTTGAAACGATCGACATCGGGTGACTGGGCGCTTCCGGCCGGGTATCCTTCGATCTTGTAACAGAATTTCCGGACCGACCGCCGACGAGTGGTGGCGCCGGCATGATTCAGGTAACCGAGTAAATGCACAGCTATTTGGAATTCGAAAAGCCCGTTGCAGACATTGAAGGCAAGATCCAGGAGCTCCGGGCTCTGGCCGGGGAAGATGGCGAAGCCGTCAATGTCGACAGTGAAATCGACCGGCTGAAAACGAAATCCTCGCAAACGCTGCAGGAGCTCTACACCAAGCTGACGCCCTGGCAGAAAACGCTGGTTGCCCGCCATCCGGACCGTCCGCACGCGGTTGCCTATATCGCCGGTCTGATCGAAGATTTCACGCCGCTCGCCGGCGACAGGAAATTTGCCGAAGATGCGGCGCTGATCGCAGGCATCGGCCGTTTCCGTGGCCAGTCCGTCGCCATCCTGGCGCAGGAAAAGGGCCACGACACCGAAACGCGTCTCAAGCACAATTTCGGCATGGTCCGCCCCGAAGGCTACCGCAAGGCCGTTCGCATCATGGAAATGGCCGAACGTTTCGGCCTGCCGCTGATCAGCTTTGTCGACACCTCCGGCGCCTATCCGGGCCGCGGGGCTGAAGAGCGCGGTCAATCCGAAGCAATTGCCCGCTCGACCGATGTCGGTCTGGGTCTCGGCACGCCGTCCGTTGCCGTCGTCATCGGCGAAGGCGGTTCCGGGGGGGCGATCGCCATCGCAACCGCCAACAAGGTTCTGATGATGGAGCATGCAATCTATTCGGTGATTTCACCGGAAGGGGCGGCCTCCATTCTGTGGCGCGACAGCGCCAAGGCGCAGGATGCCGCGACCGCGCTGAAGATTACCGCGCAGGATCTCAAGCAGCTCGGCGTCATCGACGACATAATCAAGGAACCGGTCGGTGGTGCACACCGGGCGCGCGAAATCGTCATCGACAACGCGGGCAAGGCGATCGAGACCGCGTTGAAGGATTTGGCGGGCCTGTCTCCGGAAGAAGTGCGCAAGCAGCGCCGCGAGAAGTTCATCTCCATCGGCAGAACACTGAGTTAAGTGTTCACGGTCTCGTGAAGAGGTGCCCCTTGCGGAGTTTTGCGAAACGGCTTCGCTGCTCACCGCAAATGGCTTCAATACGCCGCAGATGAGCGAAAAACGATGCAGGGCCGCCCGAAAAGCGGCCCTTTTGCCATCCTGTGGCCAGAATTTGCCGTCATTCAGGCGAACTTGAGACGCGCAGGATGACGCTTGGGCAAGTTTTTGTTCCTATCACCATAATTTTGGTCGCGGGTACAATCCGGTTTCAGTAACTTATCGTCAACCATCATTCCCTAGCCTCTGCGCGGGGGCGAGGACGCAGGAAGTGCGGCAAGGCAATTCGTTCGCCTTTGTCGGTTTCCGCTTAGTTTGGGACAGTATCATGGTCTTTCGGCGCCTTATGAACACGCCAGCCGGCCTTCTTCTTGGCAAAAGCGGCCTGAACGGCCGCCGTACAGCGCGCATCGGTGCGGCGCTGTTGCTTGCCGGAGTGCTGGCGGCTTGCCAGGGAGACGAATTCAGCGCAGGTCCGAACAAGGCACAGCTTCCCGTCAGTGCGTCGATCAAGCGCAAGATGAACGACCTCAACATGAGTTCGACGTCGCCGATCATGATCCGCATCTTCAAGGAAGAAAGCGCGCTGGAGGTCTGGAAACAGACACGTACCGGCAAATATCAGCTTCTGGACGAATTCGAGATCTGCAAATGGTCCGGCGAGCTCGGCCCGAAGTTCAAGGAAGGCGACCGTCAGGCCCCGGAAGGTTTCTACGAAATCACGCCGGCCCTCATGAACCCGAACTCGAATTATCATCTGGCCTTCAATCTCGGCTATCCGAATTCCTATGACCGTGCCCACGGACGCACCGGCTCGCACCTGATGGTGCATGGCGCCTGTTCGTCCCGTGGCTGCTACGCCATGACGGACAAGCAGGTGCAGGACATCTACGCGCTTGCCCGCGACAGCTTCAAGGGCGGTCAGCGCTCGTTCCAGGTGCAGGCGTTTCCGTTCCGCATGACACCGGAAAACATGGCGCGCCATCGCGACAGCGAGCACATGGAATTCTGGCAGATGCTGAAGACCGGTTACGACCACTTCGAAGTGACGCAGACCCCGCCGCAGATTTCCGTCTGCGAGAAGAAATACGTGTTCGATGCCACCACGCTGGTGGAAGGCGTGCCTTTCCGGGCCAGTGCCAAATGCCCCGAGTATCAGGTGAGCCCGGGCATCGCGTCGGCGGTTGCTTCCAAGCAGCGCCGTGACAACGAAAAATACCAGCAGCTCGCCGCCCGTTTTGACGCCCGCGAAGAGCGCCAGAAACGCTGGGAACAGCGCTCCAACCGGCTTGCAGAAGCTCTCGGTGGCGGTGAAGACGATACCAGTCCGAAAGTTGCCACGGCGGAAGCCGCTGCTCCCGAGGCGCAGCCGGCTGAAACGGCAACGGCGACAGCAGCCGCCTCCGAAGGTGCTGTTCCGGCCGCTCAGCCACGGCCGGGATCGGCGGTCGAGACCGCCTTTGCCCCGCAGGACCAGTCCGGCGGCAGCTCCGTCGGCAGCTTCTTCAAGCGCTGGGTGCCCTTCGGGCCGAAGGCGTCGGAAGATGGCGCTGATGTCGGTCCGATCGAAACCGAGGTGGTTCCGGAAACCAAACCGAACTGATCGGTTCCGGAACCAGACGCGGGTTCAGCTTCATCGAGATGCTGTATCCCGGTTGATTGCCGTATCCTGAGGAGGACTGAAAAGTCCGCCTCAAGGGGGCTGCATAACCTGAGAAAAGTTGCGCCCTCCCAGACAGGCTCCCGGCTTTTCTTCAAAGGGCAAGGCCCTATGGACTTAGCCGGGGGCTTAGCCGGCCTGCTTTTTTCGCCCCTTTCACGTCCCTCGTTACGTCAGCGGTGGCAAGCCCAGGGAGACGCCTTCCCGCAGTACGGCCGGATCGTAAGCCTTGCGGGAGAAGACCTCGCGCACCAGCGGTTCGAAGCTTTCCAGGGTATCCATCTCGTAGTCGGGATCGAAAGAGGACTGGTCCCAGCGCTCGCAGAAGTCGGCGCAGGCCTGGAAGTGCATGTGATCCTTGAACTGGTCGCGGGCGTTCTCGTCCCAGCCGTAGTGGCGAGCATAATAGAGCATCTGGAAGATGCCGTGATGTTCCACCACCCAGGCAACCTCATCGCGCACGAAGGGCCGGATGATCTCGGCTGAGAACCGGTCGTGGTTCTGCGGGGCCAGTCCGTCGCCGACGTCGTGCAAAAGCGCACCGACGATCCAGTCGATATCCGCACCTTCCCGCCGCGCCCTCGTGGCCGCCTGCAGGCCATGTTGCAGGCGGGTGATCTTGTAGCCGGACAGGCTGTCCTCGTCCTGACGTCTCAGTTCAGCCAGAACACGGTCGGGCGTCATGGCATGATGGGGGCGCTCCGCTTCGGCCAGGAAGTCATATTCTTCCTTGGTTCCGTCTTTCATCTGGGTGAAGGACACGGTTTTCATAATTTGCACTCCTGAGTTTGCGGGAGTGTGCTTCAGGGCACCTGGAAAAGTCCAGACGGGAAATTTCCTTTTCCTGTCTGGACCTTCTGCTCAATTGGATGGCGGAGCCGGCATATCCGGCAGCACCTTTTCAACCGCAAGACCGAGCGAAAGGAGGTGCCGGTCGGAAAAGGCCGGCCCATCGAGTTCCAGACCGACAGGCAGGCCATCCGATGTCAATCCAGCGGGCAGCGACAGGCCTGGAATACCGGCGACCGATCCCGGATCGGTGTTGCGGATGAAGGTGGGGAAGGTGGGCACGTCTTCTCCGTTTAGCGACACTGTCTCGTCGGATCCAGAGATGGGTTGGGCCGGCAGAGGCGTTGTCGGGAAGACCAGCGCGTCCAGCTTGTTGGCCGTAAAGACCTCCGCATATCCGGACTGGATCAGGGGTCGCATGTCGTCCATGGCCGCCCGGTAGACATCATCGGGGATCGCCTGGTTGCCCAGAACCAGATTGTCGAACACGAATTTGACATCGGGGCTGGCTGCGGCGCTGGCAATGTCCTGCAACTTCAGTCCGGTTCCGTGCGTCTCCAGAAAGGCGGCAAGATCCCGCTTCACTTCCCACAGGGCGATGGGGAAACCAGCTTTTCCGGCAAGCTCAAGTTCCCTGCTGATATCGACGGGAACAAGCGTCACACCGGCAGCCTGCAACTTGTCCAGTGCTTCCTTGAAAAGGCGATCCGTTTCCGGCGAGAGATTGTCCGTCAGGCCGGCTGGAACCCCCAGGCGGACAGTGCCGAGATCAACCGGCTCAATCTTTGTGGTACTGCCGGTGATGACCGCATCAAACAGAGCCAGATCGGCAACCGTTCTTGCAATCGGGCCGGGGGTGTCACGCGTGGCGGAAATCGGCACGATACCTTCTGTCGGATATCGGCCGGTGGTCGGACGCAGACCGGCGACGCCGTTGAGCGCCGAGGGAATGCGCACCGATCCGCCTGTATCGGTTCCAAGCCCGGCCGGCGCCAGACGCGCGCCAACCGCTGCTCCCGTGCCGCCGCTCGACCCGCCGGCAAAGCGGGATGGATCATAAGCGTTTGCCACGGCACCGAAGGCGGCATTGTTCGACGTGATGCCGAAGGCAAGTTCATGAAGATTGGTCTTGCCGAGCAGGATGGCCCCGGCCTCCCGCAGCTTCTTCAGAACAGGGGCGTCCTCCTGTGGCACCCAGCCCTTCAGCGCCGGCGTGCCACCGGTTGTCGGCTGGCCTTCGGCGGCAATGTTGTCCTTGACGACAATCGGTACACCGTGCAGCGGGCCGAGGGCTTCACCCGCCTTCACGCTTTCATCCGCCGCGGCTGCCGCCGCCAGGGCGCCTTCGGTGTCGAAGGTTATATAGACGTTTCCCGGGTCATCCCCGGTCTTGGCAATCAGAGCGTTGACGAGGTCCGTGGCGCTTAGCGTTTGTTCAGCTATTGCGCTCGCCATTCCCGCCGCGCTCAGGGTGGTGATGTCTTCCGCAGCCTGGGCCGACCAGGCCAGGGCGGCCGCGAGTGCGGCCAGTCCGGCTGTGAGATGCACTTTCATTTCGTTCCCCTTCTTGTGCATGAGGGAAACAGCAAACGCCCGCGTCTTACGCTGCGCATCCTCCAAAATGAGGAGGCAAGGCTGATTACTGCAGGGAAAGCCGTGCGTTGATGCTGGCGAGCAGTTCGGCCCTGCTGGTAAGCCCGGATTTTTGAAAGACGGCCTTCAGGTGCGAACGCACAGTGGTCACGGAGATGTCGAGGTCTGACGCGATCTCGCGGTCGCGTTTGCCTTCGCTTACCAGGCACAGAACGTCCTGTTCGCGGCTCGTGAGCTGATGGCGCGCGGCCCAGGCTGTCAGGCGCAAACGGGGGTCGGCTTCCCGCAGTTTCTGTTCGTTGTCTCGCATGTTGGCCAGAGCCTGCCCGAAGGCCGTGCCGATTGCGTTCAGCATCTCCAGATCGCGCTGCTGAAAGGTTTCCTTGCCGGCACCGCGCCAGATGCGCAGGTCGCCCAGATGGCCGTTCGCCGCATAGGCGTGGAAGTTCATGCCCTGATGCAGGCCGTCGCGCGCCAGAAAGTCGTTGTAGAATTCGGTGCGCAGGAAGTCATCGCGGGAAATGATCTGGTCCAGATGGGTGGCGCGCCGGCACATGCGGAACCGGGGGGTGATCGGGTCGCAGTGCTGGAAATGATGCTGATAGGCGGCGAGATTGCTTTCGTCCATGTTCAGGAACACACCGTCGGTGTCGCCCTCCGTCCGTGTCCAGACGTAGGACGCGAAATAATCGGCCTCCAGAAGGTCAAGCAAACGTGTGCCAAGCTGCAACCTGAGTTGCCGCGCGTCCTGAATGGCGGTCATGTCCTGCATGATCGCGAATATCAGCTTCGTTTCCCGGCCCGAAAGCGTCGTCAGCATGCCAGACCTCCTTCTGCGGCATGGTAGCCGGGAAGAGGAGATCCGTCATCCAGAACAATCAGCCCGCTCCGGCGGCTTATTTGGGCATCAAGGCCCAGTAGTCGAAATCGAGCACCACTTCCGGCAGATAGTTGCCCTCGTGGTCCCGGCCCGGAAAATCATGGCAGGTCCGGTTCTTGGTCGCGACAAGGCGAAGGCGCAGCGCGCCAACGTCCGAACGTCCGTCGATGTCTGCCTTGTCCAGCACTTCCGACCAGGCATAGACCGTGTCGCCCGCCCCCAGCGGGCCGACGTGGCGGCCGCCGTTGATGCCGGCGATGTGGAACGCGTTGGCCAGCCCGTTGAACGACAGGGCGCGGGCAATGGAGATCACATGGCCGCCATAGACCAGCCGGTGGCCGAAGCGGTTATGAGCTTCCGTGTGCTGGTTGAAATGCACCTTGGCGGTGTTCTGGTAAAGCCGGGTCGCAAGCTGATGCTCGGCTTCTTCCACTGTCATGCCGTCGACGTGGTCGATCTTCTCGCCAACCTCGTAATCGGCAAAACGGTATTCGGAACCGGCCAGGTCGTTGTCCCAATTGGCGGTGTCGAGCAGCGGCACGGCGGTGCCGAGAGACTGCGGGTCGAGGGCCGCGGGAAGTTCCGGCACGACGGGTTCCGGTGCGGGATTTGCCGCAACACGCTTGTTGACCATCACCCAGCGAACATAGTCCAGCACCTCGGTGCCGTTGGCGGTGTAGCCGGTCGAGCGCACATAGACGACGCCGGTCTTGCCGTTGGAGTTCTCCTTCTTGCCGATCACCTCGGACACGGTGGAGATCGTGTCTCCGGGGAACACCGGTGCCAGAAACCGACCGCCCGCATAGCCGAGATTGGCGACGGCATTCAGCGAGATGTCCGGCACGGTCTTGCCGAAAACGATGTGAAAGGTCAGCAGGTCGTCGACCGGGGCATGAGCGTAGCCGAGGGAAGTGGCGAAAGCGTCGGACGACTGAACCGCAAAGCGGGAGCCGTAAAGCGCTGTGTAGAGCGCCTGGTCACCGCTGGTGATAGTGCGCGGCGTTGCGTGGCGGATCACCTGGCCCACCTTGAAGTCTTCGAAGAAATTGCCGCGATTGGTCTTGCTCACCTGTGCCTCCCGGTTCTGATTTGCCGGAAGGGATTAAGCCCGCTGCGGTGCACACAAGCAAGTCAGACGTTTTGCCGATGACGCTTTGTAACAGTTCGCGGTGGTTTAAGCTGTCTTCCCGGCCCGACGAAGGACAGGGAAAACAGCCGTCATTTGCCTGCCGGATCCGGCAGCGCGCCGCAAAAGCCGCCGCTGGGCGCGGTGCCGGACCCCAGCGCCAGAAGCTTCGGGGCCTTGTAGGGATTGGGCGGTGTCGCGGATGCGTCTAGAGCGATCATGGCGGCGAGCCCCGCAAGGGCGATGGAGGCGGTCACCAACCGGGTCATGATCTTGCCTCCAGCTTCAGGAGAGGGCGCAGTTTGACACCGTAGATCGATCCGGCGAAGGCGGCCGCGAACCAGACCCAGCCGTGAAGGCTGCCGGTCGAGATACCGGAGAAGAACGCACCGACATTGCAGCCGAAGGCGAGGCGGGAGGAATAGCCCAGCAGAAAACCCGCGACTATTGCAGTCATCCAGGCCTGCGCGGGGAGGGAAGAGATGTTCTGGGACAAACCGCCCGACCGCCAGCTGGCAACGAGAAACGCGCCCAGGATAATGCCGATATTGGTCAGCGAGGTGTAGTCCGTCAGCAGGCTATGGGTCAGGCGCTCGACGGAACCCGGCGCGCTCCAGAAAGCGGAGCCGGACAGATCCGCACCCGCAGCAGAAGCTGCTTTTGCCGCCCACAGGCCAAGGCCGTAAACGACGCCCCACGGCTGACCGGCGACAATCAGGTTCAGGATCGCAAGGGCGGCCAGCAGGACGGCCGCAACAATCAGTCGGCGGGGCAGGCGGCGGTGTTCGGGCGCGGCCAGTTTCCAAAGCACTGCGGCAATTGCCGAAAGCCCCAGCAGCGTGATCGCCGCGCCCTGCCAACCGGACAGGGTCAGGACCGGCAGGGCGCCAAGGTCCGTCCACCAGATGAGGTGATAGGCCCCGGCGAAGCTGCCGATGGCGAAGAAGGGCAGGGCCACGAGAGAGACGGCATTGCCGGACCCGGCATTGACCAGAGTGCCGGACCCGCAGCCGAGCACCACCTGCATGGCGGCACCAAAGACGAAGGCCCCGGCGATCATCGCAAAGCCGATTGGACCCTGAGCACCGCTCAATTCGCCCTGGTTGGCGGCAAGCAGCGGGAAGGCTACCAGCGAGACGAGGGCAATCGACAGAAGCTGCGCCCACAGGCCACCGGGGTCGCGGCGCAGGATCATCGCACGCCAGGGGCCGGCAAAGCCGAAGCGCAGGCCTTCCAGCACGATGCCGAAGCCAAGACCGACGGCAAGCAGCAAGCCAAAGCGGCCACCGACGAGGAGGGCGGTGGCCAGGACGGCGGCAAGGGCGGCCAAAACCAGACCGCTGCGGCGCCAGATCGGCGCCGCAGCGGCGGTGTGAATATCAGCGGTGGTGGTCACGTCAGTTCAATATCTGGTTGAGCAGGTTCTGCACGAGACCCGGGGTATTCGCCATCTTGTTTCCGGACTGGGAATATTCGACCATGGAGCCCGCGTAAAGCTTCGCGTTTTCCACTCCGGCCACTTCAGACACGGCAAACCAGTGGGCAGCAGCCCAGTGGCCGGTGTTGCAGAAGGAGACCGTATCCTTGCCGTCTTCAACACCAAGCGAGGCCTTCAGTGCGGCCGGATCGATGGTGGTCGACATCGCCGGCGAACCTTCCTTGAAGAAAGCCGTGTAGGTGTGGTTGATGGCGGTCGGCAGGGTTCCTGGGCGGGCTGCCGCGTCATGCGCCTTCTTGCCGTTGAAGAAGTCCGCCGGGCGGGCATCGACCAGAAGCGCGTCCGACTCGCCCGCTGCCACGGCGGCAACGTTTGCCGTGGTGGCAAGCCAGGTGTCGTCAAACGTCAGGTCCAGCTCGCTCGGAAAGGCGGATTCTGCGGTGGAGTTGACCGGCAGGCCTGCTGCTTTCCAGGATTCCAGGCCGCCGTTCAGGATCGACAGGTCGGTGAAGCCGGTGGATTTCAGGGTCCAGTAGACACGCGCAGCCGAGCCGAAGTCGGTGTCGGTCTTGCCTTCGGACAGGATCACGATCGGCGTATCCTGTTCGAGGCCGAGTTCTTCCAGTTCGGCTTCCAGCTTTTCAACATCTACGAGGCCGCCCGGATTTTCAGCCGGTCCGCGGAACATGCGGTAAGGCGCAAACAGGGCGCCGTCGGCATGGCCTTTGTCATATCCGGCATTGCGTACGTCGAGAAGCACCGGCTCCACGGTGTCCAGAGATGCGGACAGCTCGGATGCTTCCACCAGCGGGCCGAAGCTTGCGGCGGCGGCGGATGTGGTGAGGCTTGCAGTCATCGCCAGTGCGAGAGCAAACTGTTTCATTGGTTCAGCCTTCCTAGTGCGCGGCGGCCCTGAGGCCAGGCGCTTCAATTCATTTGCCGAATTGTAGGAAGTTCTCGTTTCCGGGGCGTGGGATGGCGTTTCAAATTCAGTCACGCGACTGACATTTTAAACCAAAGCGGACATTCGGCGTGGCAATTGGTTGCGGCAAGGCTTGCGGGCTGTCTCAAGTCTTCTGGTTCGCCGGCGAAAGATCCGGACGAATGAAAGAGGGCGCGCAAAGGCAAACCTCATCCTGAGGGAGCGCGAAGCGCTGTCGCGAAGGATGGGCGGCAGACTTCGGAGCAAGCAGCCCATCCTTCGAGACGCCGCTAACGCGGCTCCTCAGGATGAGGTGCAATGGATACTGGCCCTCAGCAAAAAGCCCGGGACAGTGCCCGGGCTTTTTCTGGTTCTTCAAATCAGGCTTATGCCGATTCCTTGTTCGCCGCGCGTTCGGCGCGCTTGCGCTCATGCGGGTCGAGGATGGCCTTGCGCAGACGGATGGACTCCGGCGTGACTTCCACCAGTTCGTCGTCGGCAATGTAGGAAAGGGCTGCTTCCAGGGTCAGCTTCTTCGGCGTGGTCAGCTTGACCGCGTCGTCCTTGCCGGCAGAGCGGATGTTGGTGAGCTGCTTGCCCTTCAGGACGTTGACTTCCAGGTCGTTGCCACGGGTGTGCTCGCCGATGATCATGCCCGGATACACCTTTGTGCCCGGATCGATCATCATCGGGCCGCGGTCTTCCAGGTTGAACAAGGCATAGGCAACAGCTTCGCCCGTGCCGTTGGACAGGAGAACGCCGGTGTGACGACCCTGGATCGGACCCTTGTGAGGCTCGTAGCCATGGAACAGGCGGTTGAAGATCGCGGTGCCACGGGTGTCCGAGAGAAGCTCGGACTGATAGCCGATGAGGCCGCGTGTCGGAGCGTGGAACACCAGACGGGTGCGGCCACCGCCGGACGGCTTCATTTCCAGAAGGTCGGCCTTGCGTTCCTGGAGCTTCTGAACCACGACGCCGGAGTGTTCTTCATCAACGTCGATGATGACTTCCTCGATCGGCTCCAGGCGGTTGCCGGCATCGTCATACTGATAGACGACGCGCGGGCGGCCAACGCCAAGCTCGAAGCCTTCGCGGCGCATGTTCTCGATCAGGATCGCCAGCAGAAGTTCGCCGCGGCCGGAGACGACGAATGCGTCCGGCTCGTCGGTGTCTTCCACTTTCAGAGCAACGTTGCCCTCGGCTTCCTTCTTCAGGCGGTCGCGGATAACGCGGGACTGAACCTTGGACCCTTCGGTGCCGGCCAGCGGGCTGTCGTTGACGCGGAATGTCATGGAGAGCGTCGGCGGATCGATCGGCTGGGCCTGGAGGGATTCGCTGACCGACGGGGCGCAGAGCGTGTCTGCAACGGTTGCCTTCGTCAGACCCGCAATGGCGACGATGTCGCCCGCTTCGCCCTTTTCGATCGGCTGACGTTCCAGGCCGCGGAATGCAAGGATCTTGGAGATGCGGCCGGTTTCCACCAGGTTGCCGTCACGATCAAGCGCCTTGATCGGCATGTTCGGCAGAGCCGTGCCGGATACGATGCGGCCGGTCAGGATACGGCCCAGGAACGGGTCGGATTCGATGGTGGTCGCCAGGATGCGGAAATCGCCCGGCTCGGCTTCCGGCGGTGACACCTTGTCCAGAACCATGTCGAAGAGCGGGTCCATGCTGTCCTGCGGGCCGTTCGGCTCGAGCGCCATCCATTCCTGTTTGGCGGAACCGTAAAGCACCGGGAAGTCGAGCTGGTCTTCATTGGCGTCGAGTGCCGCGAACAGGTCGAATACTTCGTCCAGCACTTCATCGGCGCGCTGTTCCGGCTTGTCGATCTTGTTGATGGCGACAATCGGCTTCAGGCCGAGCTTCAGGGCCTTGCCGAGCACGAACTTGGTCTGCGGCATCGGGCCTTCGGCAGCATCCACCAGAAGGATCACACCGTCGACCATGTGCAGGATACGCTCGACCTCGCCACCGAAGTCGGCGTGGCCCGGGGTGTCGACGATATTGATGCGGGTGTCTTTCCAGACCAGCGAGGTGACTTTGGCCAGAATGGTAATGCCGCGTTCACGCTCGATGTCGTTGGAGTCCATCATCCGTTCTTCGGTGCGCTGGTTGTCGCGGAACGCGCCGGACTGCTTCAGAAGAACGTCGATAAGGGTTGTTTTGCCATGGTCAACGTGCGCTATGATGGCAATATTGCGAAGTTTCATGAGTGGCTCCAAAAGACAGAACGGGCCCTTGGGGACCCGCAGCTTGTCTGGAAGTTGATTTGCTATGGATCGGCATCTGCGCCGAATTTGGCGCCTTTATACGTGGCGCGAGGGGATTGTGCAATGCAATGTCACTTCTGCTCATTGACAGCGCTTCCGGAACCACCGTATTCGTAAGGTAACCTTACTAAAATGAGGTGCTGATGGCAGTTCCTACTCCGAGTGTCGGTGTCACCATGCTGGTCGTCGATCTGGCACGGTTGCTCCGGCGAAATTTCGAAGCGGAGTTATCCAAGGTCGATACTGGTCTGACTGCCGGAGAGGCGCGTACGTTGTTTTATGTCTGGCGCCTTCCGGGGCAAAGGCAGGCTGTTTTAGCGGATGCGATGTATGTCGAGCCGATGACCTTGGTCGGTTATCTCGACACACTCGAAAAAGCCGGGTTGATAAAACGCCGCCAGGATCCGAATGACCGCCGGGCCAAGATAATTGAGCTGACACCGTTGGCCGATCCGTTGCTCGAAAGAATCGGGACTGCCCTGCAAGAGGTGCGCTCAAAGGCGCTTGAGGACATCCCCGCCGAGCAACGGCAGATACTGGAAGCGCTGCTGCAGACGATGAAGGACAGCCTGCTGCAGGAGGTTTCCAAAGGGAAACAGAAATGACTGCCGACAGCTCGATCATGAGCGCACGACGCACTTCACTGCTTGGGGCCGGGCTCGTTGCCATCGGCCCCATTTCGATGGCGCTTTACACACCGGCCATGCCGGCCCTCGTCGAAGCCTTCGGCACCACCGACTCGGCGGTGAAACTCACGCTGACGGCCTATTTCGCCGGTTTTGCCGTCACGCAGCTCGTCTGCGGGCCGCTGACCGACGCTTTCGGACGCAAGCCGGTCACCATCGGATTCCTGATCCTCTATCTTGTCTCCAGCGTGCTGGCGACCTTCTCTCCAACCGTTGAATTCATGGTGTTTGCCCGCGCGCTTCAGGGCGTTGGCGCTGCGGTGGGTATCGCGGTTTCGCGCGCAATCGTTCGCGACCAGTTTACCGGTCAGGCGTCCGCCAAGATCATGAACACGATTGCGATGATGCTCGCCCTCGGCCCGGCGATCTCGCCCACCATCGGCGGTATCGTGCTGGAACTGTTCGGCTGGCAGGAAGTGTTCTGGTGCATGGTGATCTACGGCGCCCTGCTCATGGTCGCCGTGCTCGTCTTTCAGGTCGAAACCAATCCCAGGCCGGGCAAGCATCACCTTAATCCGCGTCAATTGACGATCAATTACCTCACCTTGCTGAAGGACCCGAGGTTCCTGGCGCCAAGTCTTCTCATCGGTTTCGGGCTCGGCAACCTTTATGCACTCGCGACCGTTCTGCCCTTCATCCTGATCTATGAAGTGGGCCTGACACCGTCGGCCTTCGGTCTGACCATGATCATCCAGTCGGGTTCATTCATCTCAGGCACCATTCTGACCGGCCGTCTGCTGCGCTTCATCGAAGCCCGCAAGCTGGTGCCCTATGGGCTTGGCATGTGGGTCGTGGCTTCGTCACTGATGTGCTACGTCACGCTGACCCATGAGCCGACAATCCTGACCGTGATGGGTCCGGTGGCGCTGTTCACATTCGCGCTGGCGCTGGTTCTGCCGGCAAGCTTTACCGAATCCATGGCTCCCTTTCCGCACATTGCCGGCTCGGCGTCTTCCATGCTCGGCTTCCTTCAGTTTGGCGGTGGTATTGTCGCCAGCCTGGCAATCGCCGCTCTTGGCGAACCGATCCTCGGCCTGGCCTACATTCTGCCGGGGATGCCCATCGTCGGCATCATTGTCTACCTGATCCTGCGCAGCCAGACCCGGCAGCCGGCGGCGGCGGAGTAGGCGCTCGGGACGTCCCTGTCGTTCTTTCTTCCGCTCCCTTCCACGTCGTTGCTGGACCTGAACCATGTCGTGACGTCGCCTCCGTCGAGGTCTTTCGGGAAAGTGGAAAAAAAACGGGCCGGTTTCCCGGCCCGTTCTTTGTCTGAAAAACTCTGATCAGGCCTTGCGGACCGGATCCAGCGTGACGGTGTGCAGTTCGACGTCGTCACGGTCCATCAGGCGGACGGTGAGCTGTTCGGTCTGGCCGTCGATGTCGACCAGGCCGAAGAACTGCAATCCCATGGACGGGGGCAGGTTGGCACCCTGTTCGGCGGTCGGAGCCTTGATGTATTTCAGTTCCGGACCGAAGGTCATGTCGAGGTCGTTCGGGCCGAAGGTGCCTGCATGGATCGGGCCGGAGACAAATTCCCAGAAGGGCTTGAAGTCCTGGAACTGGGCCTTGTCCGGATTGTAGTAGTGCGCGGCCGTGTAATGCACGTCAGCCGTCAACCAGACGATGTTGTCGATATCGGCTGTCTTGATGAAGCGCAGCAGATCGGCAAATTCCAGTTCGCGGCCTTTCGGAGCACCATGATCGCCATTGGCGACGGCTTCGGCACCCGCCTGGTCTTTCCAGTTGTCCCAGACGATCAGGCCGATGGGCATGTCGCAGGCAATGACCTTCCAGGTGGCGTTGGAATTCAGAAGTTCACGCTTCAACCAGGCAAGCTGCTCGGCACCAAGGATGCGCGACGCCGGCGTCATGCTGTCTTCCATCGAAGCGCCGTTCGGGCCGCGATAGGAGCGCAGGTCCAGGAAGAAGACGTCCAGCAGCGGACCGTAAGCGATCTTGCGGTAGACGCGGCCGGGTTCAGCCGGTGTATAGCGGATCGGGGTCAGTTCGTGGAAAGACCGGCCGGCACGGGCGGCCAACAGGTGGATGTTCTTTTCGCTGTAACGGTCGTCGGACAGGAGATCCTTGGACGAAGACCAGTTGTTGACGACCTCATGGTCGTCCCACTGGAAGAAGGTCGGGACTTCCGCGTTGAATGCCTTGAGGTTCTCGTCCAGAAGATTGTATTTCCACTGGCCGCGATATTCTTCGAGCGTTTCGGCAACCTTGGATTTTTCTTCCGTGACGATGTTCTTCCAGACGGTGCCGTCCTTTAGCTCGACGGTCTCCTTCACCGGGCCATCTGCATAAATCGTGTCGCCGGAATGGATGAAGAAGTCCGGCTGATGCTTTGCCATGGTGGCATAGGTTTTCATGCCGCCACGGTCGGTATCGATCCCCCAGCCCTGGCCGGCAGTGTCGCCCGACCAGGCGAAGCGGATGTTGCGGCGGGAAGCGGGAGCCGTGCGGAAGCGGCCGGTCATCGGCTCGGACACCGCATTGACGTCGTTCAGGTCGGCAAAGGCGACGCGGTAGAAGATGTCCTGATCGGACGGAAGGTTTTCAAGCAGCCGTTTGACGGCGAAATCCGAATCGGGAAGCGCGTTGATCGGGGCGAGCCGGCGCGGCGTTTCGAAACTGTCGGTGGTGTCGATCTCCACCAGCATTTGCGCCGGACGGTCCGAGCGGGCCCAGATCATGCCGGAATTGGCATCAACGTCGCCGGATTGCAGGCCGTGGGTGATCTGCGGGCGCGAGGCGGCGCGCGATAGCCCCGGCATGGCCAGCGGCGAAGCCATCACGAGACCGGTGGCGACCGATGATTTCAGGAAATTGCGTCGAGAAACAGTTGAAGACATTTTCAAGCTCCGTGGCTGGGGACCGCTGTGGCGCGTCCCTTGGCGAAACATCAGGTGCTGAAGCTCCGTGACAGACGAATGTCCGTTCCAAGACCGTTTCCCGAATTTTTGATGACAGCGTGCATGGAGCGCAGGGAATCCGCCACAGAACGATTGAACCTCCAAATTGCTTCCAAATCCTGATCGTCCACAGCATAGGGACGGGGTCAAGCACGGGGACGTCGCATTGGTGCCGCTTGACCGTCGGTGTCAGACGGGCCAAACACGTGCCTGACCGTCAAAAGGACGCCATGATGCCGACCCCGACAGCCTACGAGCCGCCGCGTTTCGACGCCGGACACCAACGCCCCCATGTGATGGGGATCCTGAACGTGACCCCGGATTCCTTTTCCGATGGTGGACGCCACGCCAATGCGGATGCCGCCTTGAAGCGCGCGCAGGAAATGATTCTGGAAGGGGCCGATATTCTGGATGTCGGCGGCGAAAGCACGCGGCCGGGTTCGGAGCCGGTGCCGCTGGATCTGGAATGGTCGCGGCTCGATCCGATCCTGGATCAGGTAATCGCCATGGGGACGCCGGTTTCCATCGACACCTACAAGGCGGAGATCGCGCGCCGCGCCTGTGCGGCAGGGGCACTCATCGTCAATGATGTGTGGGGCCTGCAGAAGGACCCGGCCATGGCGGACGTCGTTGCCGAGGCCGGCGTCCATGTAGTTATGATGCATAACCGTCTTGCCGCCGACGCCGGACTGGACATTCTGTCGGACATTGACCGGTTCTTCGAAACCTCGATGGACCTTGCGGAAAAGGCCGGGATCGCGCGGGACAAGCAGATCCTTGATCCGGGCTTTGGTTTCGGCAAGACAATCAATCAGAATTTCACTGTGCTGAACCGCTTCGAAACACTGCAGAAACATGGCCTGCCGCTGTTGGCCGGTGCGTCGCGCAAGCGCATGATCGGCGCTGTTCTGGAAGCGGAGACGGAAGACCGGCTGTTCGGCTCCGTCGCCGTTCACATGACGGCGATGCTGAAAGGCGCTGCCATCGTGCGGACGCATGACGTAAGTCCACATGCCGATTGCGCGCGTATGATCGAGGCAACCCGCCTGGAACGGAACCCTGTCGAATGAATGCTGAAAGTGCGATGGCCGATGCCCCGACCCGCTGTGCGCTCGGGCTTGGATCCAACCTTGGAGATCCGAAGGCCAATCTGGACGAAGCCATCCGCCGCCTGGAGGCGACACCCGGCATCATGCTGGTGTCCCGCTCCTCCGACTACAGGACGCCGCCCTGGGGACCTGTGCCGCAGGATGATTTCCGCAATTGCTGCGTCGTAATCGATACCAGCCTGAGCCCGCAGGCCTTGTTGCAGCGGTGCCTGGACATCGAGGCCGAACTGGGTCGGGTGCGCGATGTGCGCTGGGGACCGCGGACGCTGGATATCGATGTTCTGATCTATGGCCTGCAAAGGGTTGCCGAAAACAACCTCGAAATCCCGCACCCGCGCATGGGCGACCGCGCCTTCGTTCTGATCCCGCTCGCCGAAATCTGGCCCGACGCCCCCCTCGGCGATGGCCGCACCGCGATGGAGGCACTGGAAAGCTGTCCGGATCAGGAGGGGGTGGTGAGGCTGGACGGGTGAAGGGTTTTCAGGAGAGAACGCTGCTAGAAAATCCCGTAACTTAATAATTTTTTTAGTCCTGCTGCGCAAAGTCACCGGATCCTTTTTACTTGGGGTTTGGCGTGCCTGATTTTCCCGGTCGACTGAACTTGTGTCTTCTTTTTTCTGCTGCAATTTTGGATGTCTTGCTGATATTCTATCTCCAGGCTGAGATAGTCTGGTGGTCATTAGCGCCAATGCTTTTTACCGCGCTAGCTGCCATCGGTGTTTTGCGCTATCTGCGGGCGAGGCAGGCTGTTCTGCAGTTTTCTGACGAGTTGATGTGTCGGTTCGACGTGGGCCTCAAAGGCATTGCTTTTATCCTCATCTGCTTGCTCACACTTCGGATCTACAATCACTTGACCATGGGAATCGTTCTTCCGCTGGCCGATAATTTGCTCGACGGGTGGGACAACGCAATTGGCCTGAGTTGGCTTTCCTATTTTCACTTCGTTCAAGACAAAACTGTTTTGAAAAACGTACTTCAGTTTGCATACATTTCCTTCGATGCGGTGTGTTTCCTGAGTTTTCTCGTGATGGCCGGTATGGGACTATTACTGCGGGTAAGGTTCTTCTGCGAAGTCTTCTTGATTACCTCCTTGATCGCGATTTCAATCGGGTTTCTGTTTCCGGCAGAGGGGGCTGTCGTTCAGCACTTTGGACACTTGGATGCTTTGCCGGGTTTCAGCGAGGTGCCGGGCGTCTTCTTTGTAGAGCATCTGAATGCTCTGCGTTCAGGTGGTCCGCCTAATGTTAATTTGCTCTCGGTTCCGGGACTGGTGACATTTCCATCTTTCCACACAGCGGGTGGTGTGCTGCTCGCGATCGGTTTCCTGAAGACGCGTCTTTTCTGGCCGGTCTCACTATATTCAGCTGCAATGATTGCTGCGACACCGGTTTTCGGTGGTCATTATTTTGTCGACCAGATTGCCGGCGTCGTTCTGGCTCTTGTCGTCTGTACAGTTGTCGCCAGTCTACCGCGCTACAAAGTGATGTTTCGTAAGCCAGTTACGGCAAATATCGGGTTTTCTGACAAGGACTCTATTTCTCTCGCCCGGCGGTAGTCTACTCCGTAGAGCTGGGTGGAATTGCAGTTCCTTTGAGGTTCTGCATCAGGATGGGAACATTACCGACCGGTGCGTTTATGAAAAAGTTCAGGCAATTCTATTTAAGGGCATTGCATTCCGATGAATTGGCGCGCGCCTTTGGCGGGCCCTTTTTCGTCGCGATCCTGATTTCGACCTCTCTCCTCATAGCGGGTACATGGATTAGAGCCGAGGGAGGTATGCTAGATTTCTCAGCTAACTTGGCCCATGCCCCGCATGAGGATTTCGCAGCCTTTTATCGGGGAGGAGAGATGGCGGCCCAAGGAGAGGCAGCCGAGGTCTATGATTATAGACTGTTTGCGAAAGGTCTTTCCCAGGAAAATCAATCGTTACTGTTTCTAAATCCGCCTCAAGCCCTAGTTTTCTTTGAGCCTCTGGCCAGCCTAAGTTATCCGACTGCTCGCGGTCTGGTTTTCGCTGCAAATGCCCTTTGTCTGTTCCTGACGATCTACATGATTGGGCTCAGGGCAGCGTTCTGGCCATACGTTTTCATTCTGACTTCAGCGGGGGCATTTTATGCTTTGCAGCTGATGCAGATCTCTCCAATCGCGATGTTTCTACTGGTTTTTGCGTTACTCTACAGTGGTTCGAGACCCATCTTGAGCGGTCTCGCGCTCTGCATTCTTACGATAAAGCCTCAATACGGACTTCTCGTTCCAGTATATCTACTTTCTACGAGGGATTGGCGCACATTTGCTGTAGCCTCCGTCGGAACTCTCGCTCTAATCGGAGCGTCCGTCGGACTATATGGAGTCGTTGCCTGGCAGGCGTTTTGGGCATCATTGAGCGGAGGAGTGCATTCCGTACAGTTTCAGATGCCTCAGAACATGATCGTTACCGTCGGACAGAGTCTCGGAAAATTGGGTGCAGGTGACGGACTGAGGTTTGGTGCTCAAATTATCAGCCTTTTCGTGGCAGGTCTGTTTGTTTACGCCGCCGCACGCCATTGGAATAGGCAGCTTGCTGCGGCGATGTCGCTTCTGGCAATGTGCGTGGCAGCGCCGTCGTTCCTTTTTTACGATTGGCTCATGTATGCTGCCGCACTGCTCCTGTTGCTCAGAACTGCGCCCGAGTGGCCGGTTTCGCTTCAGATAATTGCAGGACTTCTGTGGTCGGCGCCTGTTTTGCACGACGTCCTGAATTCTTATGATGCAAGCGGAGCATTTTTATTTTCAAGCTTAATGCCAGCTCTTGGGCTTGCAGTTCTTATACATGCAAGTGTCACATTTTTCGGTGAGAAATCCCCGGGTGCGCCTATTACGGTTCGCGATGGCGCTTGAAACCGCAGTTACTTCGAAAGTCCGACAAAACTCTCCATGTGAAACCCGGCTGTCGCCTGGCTTTGACGGTGCTGCTGGCCGAAGGGGCAGGCCCGTCTTGCCAGGCAGCCGGACCAGCAATCGAGATCGCGGCTGGCCGCCAGATGGTCGCGGCAGTCAGTCACCTCGTAGCCTTCGTGCACCGTAACGGCACCGACCGGGCAAACCGTGAGGCAAGGTGCATCGGTGCAGGTCGGGCAGGGACCATCCGCGTCGGCCGCTTCCGGACCGGTATAGACCTCAACGCTCAGAAACGCAGCGCGGAAACCACTCCAGGGCCCGTAGTCGTGATGCGCCAGAACGCCGAGGGGGCTTTGGGAGAAGCCACCGCATTTCATCGCCCATTGCTGGAAGGGGTAATAGGGCGGGCCTTCGAAGGGAAACACCGGTTCGTAGCTGGATGCCTCGGCAATCTCCAGGAGTGCGCGCCGCGTGTAGCGGTCAAGCGGGTCCGCTTGGCCGCTCCTGTATTCCGGGCTGGCTGTCAGCGCCGGCCAGATTGATGGTCCGGTGCTTCCGATCAGCAGAAGGCTTCGGGCCTGCTTGCCGCCGGCAAGAGGCGGAACGGCAACTGAGCCGTCCGTGGCAAAGCCGCCGAGCAACAAAAAACCGGCGGCAGCGAGGTCCTGTTCGAGGTTTGCTGCCGCCGGTCTGTTCATGTCAGAGATCTCAGCCGATCCGGTTGCGCTTGGCGAGGGTGCGCAGGCGCAGGGCGTTCAGCTTGATGAAGCCGGCAGCGTCCTTCTGGTCATAGGCACCCTGGTCGTCCTCGAAGGTGACCAGCTCTTCGGAATAGAGCGAATAGGGCGAGGACCGGCCGACGAGTATGACGTTGCCTTTGTAAAGCTTCAGCTTCACGGAGCCGGTGACATGCTCCTGGCTCTTGTCGATCAGGGCCTGCAGCATTTCGCGCTCCGGCGAGAACCAGAAGCCGTTGTAGATCAGCTCGGCATAGCGCGGCATCAGCTCGTCCTTCAGGTGCGATGCACCGCGGTCGAGCGTGATGGATTCCATGGCACGGTGCGCCGTCAGGAGGATGGTGCCGCCTGGCGTTTCGTAGATACCGCGGCTCTTCATGCCGACGAAGCGGTTCTCGACCATGTCGAGACGGCCGATGCCGTTGTCGCGGCCATAGTCGTTGAGTTTGGCGAAGAGCGTTGCCGGAGACATCTTCTCGCCGTTGAGGGAAACGGCGTCGCCCTTCTCAAAACCGATCTCGATGTAGGTGACTTCGTCCGGTGCTTCGGTCGGGTCCACCGTGCGCTGGAACACGTAGTTCGGCGCTTCCTCGGCCGGGTCTTCCAGCACTTTGCCTTCCGAAGAGGAGTGCAGCATGTTGGCGTCGACGGAGAACGGGGCTTCGCCGCGCTTGTCTTTTGGAACCGGGATCTGGTGCTGTTCGGCGAATTCCAGAAGGTCGGTCCGGGACTTGAAGGTCCAGTCGCGCCAGGGGGCGATCACCTTGATATCCGGGTTCAACGCATAGGCGGAGAGTTCAAAGCGAACCTGGTCGTTGCCCTTGCCGGTCGCGCCGTGCGCAATGGCGTCGGCGCCGGTTTCCTCGGCGATCTCGATCAGGCGTTTGGAGATCAGCGGGCGGGCGATGGAGGTGCCGAGCAGGTAAACGCCTTCATAGACAGCATTGGCGCGGAACATCGGGAAGACGAAGTCACGGATGAATTCCTCGCGCAGGTCGTCGATGTAGATTTCCTTGATGCCGAGCATTTCGGCTTTCTTGCGCGCCGGCTCCAGTTCCTCGCCCTGGCCGAGATCGGCAGTGAATGTCACCACTTCGCAGCCCAGTTCGGTCTGCAGCCATTTCAGGATGATGGAGGTGTCGAGGCCGCCGGAATAGGCCAGCACGACTTTTTTGATGTCACCATGCGCCATTTTGGGAAAAATCCAGTTCGCTGTTCCTGGCGGTTGCCCGCCGATGAAAATTTGCGGCAATTTAGCCGGTTCTCTGGACGGCGCAAGCCCCGCGATGCACTCATTTCGTCGCGTTCCGCTCTCGGCGGTTCGAAGTGCCATATTGGAGATTTGCGGCGGGGGCCCTTACTGCGCCGCCACCGTTTGCGCGGTTGCCCTGGCGCCATATCGGGCAAGGAACATGTCGACGCTTTCCTCGATGATCCGCTCCATCTCGGGACGGGTGGTTACCCGGCCGCTGTGGATGTTCGGATAGAAGGAGCGGGCCTTGATCAGGCCGAGAAACTGGGTGGCCGCCAGGGACGGGTCGTCGGCGGTGAGCTTGCCTTCACGGGTGGCGCGATCCATGAACTCGGTAAAGACGGAGAGCTTGGTCATGCGGCTGTCCATATCGGCTGCAAGCGCCGGGTCGCGGATCGTTTCGCTCATGACCATGCGGGCCAGGCTCATGAAGCACGGGTTGACCATGAGCTCGCCTTCCGCCCAGCCAAGGCGCACCAGGGCATCGCGAATGGGCGTGGCCGGGTCGTAGGAAACTTCAAGCGCCGAGTTGATCTGGTCGGCAAGGCACTGGTTGATCTCCTTGAAAAGCACGTCCTTGCTTTCAAAGTGATTGTAGACAGTGCGCTTGGAAACCTGGGCTCGCTCGGAGATCCGGTCCATGCTGGCTCCGGCATAGCCTTTTTCCTGAAACTCCGCGATTGCAGCCTCGACGATCTGCTTCTTTTTCTGATCCGATACGGACATTACCTACTCATATCTACCCCGTTGCGTTCTGTCGGTTGACAGGCCCCCCGCCTCTTTAATCCCAAAATTCGTGCCCTATGTAAACTCTGGCGTTTACAGATGTACAGTTACGAACTAAACTGCACGGTGTAGTTTACATCCTTTAGCCAGAATTGGCCAGCCAAAGGAGACGCCTCCTCATGTCAGTGACATTAAAAATCAACGGGGAAACGCGCACGCTCGACGCGGATCCCGAAAGCCCTCTGCTATGGGCTTTGCGAGACGAGCTGGGAATGACGGGGACGAAGTTCGGTTGTGGCATTGCCTCTTGCGGTGCCTGCACGGTTCACTGGGACGGGGTCCCGATCCGCTCCTGCCAGACATTCATCGGTGACCTTGAAGGCGCCGAAATCACCACCATCGAAGGTATCGACGGCAAGGCGGCTGCCGCTGTCCAGGCTGCCTGGAACGAGCTGGACGTGCCGCAATGCGGTTATTGCCAGTCCGGCCAGATCATGGCCGCGACGGCCCTGCTTGCCGAAACGCCCAAGCCGACCGACGAGGACATCGACGTCGCCATGGACGGCAACGTGTGCCGTTGTGCCACCTACGCCCGGATACGCAAGGCCATCCACCTTGCTTCAGACAAGATGGAGGCCTGAGCCATGCTGCATCTCCTGCAACAACCGCTGAAAGCCGCAATGCCGACCCGGCGCAGCTTCCTGAAGATGTCTGCCGGTGCCGTCGGCGGTCTCGTGCTTGCCATGAACCTGCCGCGTTCGGTCGCTTCTGCTGCCGAAGGCGAGTTCATCCAGCCGTTCGTTCACATCCGTCCGGACAATACGGTCGTGGTCCTGTCCAAGCACTTCGACATGGGGCAGGGCACGGCCAGTGGTCTGTGCAGTCTGGTCGCCGACGAACTCGACGCTTCCTGGGAGCAGGTTACTGTCGAATTCGCGCCGTCCAATCCGCAGGTCTATGCCAACTCGATGTTCGGCGTGCAGGGCACTGGCGGTTCCACGGCCATGGCAAACTCGTTCATGCAGTACCGTCAGGCCGGTGCCGCGGCAAAGGCAATGATTGTTGCCGCTGCGGCAAAGGAATGGGGTGTGCCGGCCGGTGAAATCACCGTGTCGGGCGGCGTCGTTTCCCATGGTTCGGACAAGTCCGCGACCCTTGGTGAGCTGGCGGGTCTTGCCGCAAACGAGGACGTTCCGGCAGACCCTGTGCTGAAGACACCGGACCAGTGGGTCTATATCGGCAAGTCCTTCCCGCGTCTTGACGTCAAGAACAAGACCATGGGAGCGCCGAAGACCTATACGATGGATTTCCAGCGCGACGATCTGCTGGTTGCCGTCGTTGCCCGCTCGCCGCGCTTTGGCGGCAAGGTGAAGTCGTTCGACGCCACCGAAGCCAAGAAGGTGCCGGGTGTCGTCAATGTGCTGCAGATCCCGAACGGGGTCGCGGTGATTGCAAAGTCGACCTGGCCGGCGATCAAGGGCCGGTCCCTGCTTGAGATCGAGTGGGACGACGCCGAGGCCGAGACCCGGTCCAGCGATGCGATGATCGCAGACCTCAAGGACATGACCACCAAACCGGGCGTGAAGGTTCGCGAGGACGGAGACGTCGACGCGGCGCTTGAAGCTTCGTCCAGGGTCATCGAAGCGGAATACGACTTCCCGTTCCTGGCCCATGGCGCCATGGAGCCGCTGGACATCGCCATGATGTTCGACGGTGAAACAGCGGAATTCTGGTTCGCTTCCCAGATCCCGACCATCGATCACAACGTGGCGGCCACCGTGCTCGGCATTCCGTTCGAGAAGGTGAAGATCAACACGCTGTGGGCCGGCGGATCCTTCGGGCGCCGGGCCCAGGCCGATGCGCATCCGGTCGTGGAAATCACCACGCTGGCCAAGGCGATGCAGGCTGCCGGCATGGCGCCGGCTCCGGTGAAGATCGTCTGGACGCGTGAGGACGACATGGCGGGCGGTTACTACCGTCCGATGTCGGCCCATCGGCTGCGGGTCGGGCTTGACGAGCAAGGCAACGTGACGGCGTTCAAGTACAACATCGCCGCCAAGTCCATCGTCAAGGGAACGCCTTTCGAAGCCATGCTCATGAAGGATGGTGTCGACCACAACATGACAGAAGGCGCGCATGACACCACTTATGCGTTTCCGCTCATGAACATGGACCAGTCCTTCCAGGAAACGAAGGTGCCGGTTCTGTGGTGGCGCTCGGTCGGTCACACCCATACGGCCTATGTCATGGAAACCATGATCGACCGTCTTGCCAAGGAGGCGGGGAAGGATCCGGTTGCCTATCGTCTCGAGATGATCAAGGACGATCCGCGCAAGGTGGGTGTGTTGAAGCTGGCTGCCGAAAAGGCCGGGTGGGACACTCCGCTGCCGGAAGGGCGTCATCGCGGCGTCGCCGTGCACAAGTCCTTCGGCTCCTATGTGGCGGAAGTGGCGGAAATCTCCTTCCGGGAAGATGGCACGGTGAAGGTGGAAAAGGTAACGGCAGCAGTCGATTGCGGCACGCCGATCAACCCGGACAATATCCGGGCGCAGGTCGAGGGCGGCATCGGCTACGGTCTCGGCGCGATCCTTCGCAACCAGGTGACGCTGGTTGACGGCGTGGTCGAAGAAACCAACTTCGACACCTACGAGCCGATCCGCATGTCCGACATGCCGGAGGTCGAGGTGCACATCGTTCCTTCGAACGAGGCGCCGACCGGGATTGGCGAACCCGGCACTCCGCCGATCGGTCCGGCCGTCGCCAACGCGATTGCCGCCGCCAAGGGCGAATGGGCAACCAGCCTGCCGCTGGCAAAGGCAGGCCTGGTCTGAGCCTTTGAGACGGCTCACGAGAAAGGCCGCCTGCGGGCGGCCTTTTTTCAGGTTGCCGTGAGGTTTTCTGATCAGACAAAAACGGCGGCTCCAGGGAGCCGCCGTTTTTCGTTCAGCAAATAATGTTGTCTCAGGAGGCTGCCAGAGCCTCACGGTCCTTCTTGCGCATGCGCTCGGACGCCGATTTCAGCTGGCCGCAGGCGGCGAAGATATCGCGGCCGCGCGGCGTGCGGATCGGAGAGGCATAGCCGGCCCGGTTGACGATGTCGGCAAATTCCTCGATCCGCTCCCAGTCGGAGCATTCGTAATCGGTGCCCGGCCACGGGTTGAAGGGAATCAGGTTGATCTTGGCCGGAATGCCCTTGAGCAGGCGCACAAGCTCAAGCGCGTCCTTGTTGCTGTCGTTGACGTCCTTCAGCATCACATATTCGAACGTGATGCGCTTGGCGTTGGACAGGCCCGGATACTGCCGACAGGCGTCCAGCAGTTCCTTGATGTTCCATTTCTTGTTGATCGGCACCAGCACGTCGCGCAACTCGTCGCGGACCGCGTGGAGGGAGATGGCCAGCATGCAGCCGATCTCTTCACCGGTGCGGAAGATTTCCGGCACGACGCCCGAGGTCGACAGGGTGATGCGGCGCTTGGAAAGCGACAGCCCGTCGCCATCGGATGCGATCAGCAGCGCCTTCTTGACGTTGTCGAAATTGTAGAGCGGCTCGCCCATGCCCATCATGACGATGTTGGTGACCAGCCGGCCTTCGGACGGCACGATGGCGCCCTGAGGGGTGTCCGCATGCGGGAAATCGCCCAGCCGGTCACGGGCAATCAGGATCTGCGACAGAATTTCTTCAGCTGTCAGGTTGCGGACCATCTTCTGGGTGCCCGTGTGGCAGAAGGTGCAGGTCAGCGTGCAGCCGACCTGGGAAGAAACGCACAGCGTGCCGCGGCCTTCTTCGGGAATATAGACGGTTTCGACCTCGACCGGGCGGCCGGCGCCACGTGCCGGAAAGCGGAACAGCCATTTGCGGGTGCCGTCAACGGAGATCTGCTCGGACACGATTTCCGGGCGGGCAATCGTGAAAGCCTCGTCCAGCTTCTGGCGCAGGTCCTTGGCGATGTTCGTCATCTGCGCAAAATCGGACACGCCGCGCACATAAAGCCAGTGCCACAGCTGGGAGGCGCGCATGCGCCACTGTTTCTGCGGCACGCCAATGGTGCCGAGCGCTTCGCCCAGTTCTTCGCGCGACAGGCCGATCAGCGTCGGCTTGTCCTCGCCGGGCAGAAGGGCGCCGGCTGCGGCTGAAACGGTTTGCGCGTTCGGATTATCCCGAGCGATGTCGAGCGTAATTGCCATGTCGTGATCCGTAATCTCGTCCGGCAAGGTCGTTGAGCGTCTTGTTACAAGACGGCGCTGTCGCCGGGTGCCTGTCTTGCAGGTCTGAATTCAAGCGCACCTAACACCACAAAAAGGGCCGAAAATCAAGTTTCTCGACGTGCAGGGGAGCTATGCAGACGTGTTTTGGCCAAACAGCAACGGCCCGGAAAGGCCAAGGAGCCCGTCCGGGGTAAAACCGAATTTGAAAGGAAACCACCTGCCGGCTTCGGCTTTTCGCCCTGCAATTGCAGGGGAAAGCCGGAGAAGCCAACGCCTGAACGCGTTAGCGGCAGGCAGCGGTGGAATCGTCGATCGCGGCAGTGACGCCGGACAGAGAGAACTTGTAGGTGGTCCGGGTCCCGCGGCTGGATTCGCCGGACACCGTCATTTCCCGGCCAGCCCTCATGGCAGCGACCAGTTGCGCTTCGGTTGCAGCGTTTTCGACCCAGGCCCCGTCTTTGTTGGTAAAGAGCGTGAAGCCCTTGCCATCAATATCGACGCTGACCGAGGATTTGTCCTTGAAAGGATAACCGACCAGCAAGCTCGGCTCGGACGAAACGCCTTCCGCCGGGCGGGTGGTCACGAAAAAGAATACATCCCCGTGGTTACGATCTCCGGGAAGCAACGTGGTCGGTTTGGTGAGCGCATAGCACACCTTGCCGCCGCCGCTGGTCAACGCATAGGCTGCCCAGTCCTTGTGCTGCTTCAGAAGTGTCGGGGTTTGCGCGAAAGCCGCTGCACTCGAAACGGCAAGACCTGCGATGGCCAGAACCAGCGATTTTGCTTTCATCATCTCCACACCGTTGGATTTGAGTTTCCGTCAAATTTAGTTCAACTGCCGTCTGACATATAAACCTTGCTTTAATGATAACTTAAAGCGGGTTACGAAAGGGTTGAAGCTCGGCAATTGTTTTTCTGTTTTCGGTGCGTGCACCAATCTTATCGCTTTGCGTTTAAAGGCGGCAACAGTGTGGCAGACCTGCTTGACCCCCCTTTCGAATTATGCCGAACCTGCTAAAGAAGATGGATCGGCAGGGGGATTGTTTGTCTTTGACGCAGGTGCAGTATTTTTCCGATCTCATTGTCAAAGTGGCGAAAGACCGGGACAGGGCGGCTTTTATCGAGCTGTTCGATCACTTTGCGCCGCGCCTGAAGGGCTATCTGATGAAGCAGGGAGCCGATGAGGCTCTGGCGGAGGAAGTTGCCCAGGACGTCATGATGACGTTGTGGCGCAAGGCGGATTTGTTCGATCCGAAAAAATCAAATGCAAGCACCTGGCTGTTCCGTGTCGCCCGTAACCGGCGGATAGACAGGATTCGCCGTCAGAAGTCCGCCGCGCTCGATCCGGAGGACCCCTCCCTGCAGCCGACGCCTCTGCCGGACATCGCCGAGGAAATGGATGCAAGGCTGCGGGAAAACCGGGTGCGTGCCGCTTTGTCGCAGTTGCCTGAAGAACAGCGGAATGTCGTTCGCCTGGCTTTTTTCGCAGGTCAGTCTCACAGCGAAATTGCCGAAAATACCGGATTGCCACTCGGGACGGTCAAATCGCGCATCAGGCTTGCCTTTGGCCGGTTGCGACAGCTTCTGGAGACCGACTCGTCCGTAGATGTGGACTGATCCAGTCCGGGACGGCCGCTTTTCCGAGATTTTGAAGATCCGATAATCCGGGTCTGCCGACTCAGGTTCCCGGAACCTTGCGGCCCGTGCGCATCACCGGACCGCCGCTGACATGCTTCGGGCGTTCGATTTTCGGGCCTCCAGCCGTGATGGAGCGATCCGCGTAGCGGCCGAGGGCTCTGTGACGGTCGTACATCACGATTGCGCCGGCCATGGCAACATTGATGCAGAATTTGGTCGGGATCTTCACCACATGGTCGCAGCGCTCCAGCATCTGCGGTGAAAGCGAGCCGCGCTCGGGGCCCAGCACATAGGCGGCCTGAAGCGGGTGACCGAAGCTCGGCAATTCGATCGATTCGTCCGTCAACTCGATGCCGACAAGCTGGCATCCCCTGGGCAGGTCCATAGTGTCGACGCTGTCCCAGGTGAAGACCGGCAGGTGTCCGGGGCTTTTCGAAGTGTCGGAGGGCGGCGCCTTGCGCAGTTTGTGGTCGGCATCCACCGTGAAGAAGAAATTGGCGCCGAACGCATGCGCGGAGCGCATCAAGGTGCCAAGGTTCATCCGTTTCGAGAGGCCCTCGGCCCCGATTGCAAAATATCCGCGCATCAGTTCGTCCGTTTTCGATTTGGCTGCCTCATAGCCGACTTTCGCCAGAGCTGAAAGTTTTCAGCTTATCCGGAAAGCCAATTCCCGCTTCTTGCATGGCTTGCTAACGTCCTGGCCAATGCAGCGCGACCGGCGCTTTGCCATTCAAACGCATGAGGATGCCGTGAAAGCCTGTCTTTGCAAAACCTTCGGTCCGCCCTCCGGTCTGGTTGTCGAAGAGATTGCCGATCCCGTTGCCGGACCGGGTGAGGTCGTGGTGCGGGTGAAGGCCTGCGCGCTCAATTTCTTCGATACGCTGATCATCAGGGGCAAGTACCAGTACAAGCCGGAAATGCCGTTTTCGCCTAGCGCCGAATTTGCCGGTGTGGTCGAGACGGTCGGAGAAGGCGTTGCCGGGGTTGCTGCCGGCGACAGGGTCATGGGCTACATACGCTGGGGCGCCGCGCGGGAAAAAGTGGCGGTTGCCGCTACTGATCTTGTCGCGCTGCCGGATGATATTTCCTTTGAAGTCGCAGCGGGTCTGACAGTGACCTACGGCACCACGCTACATGCCTATCGCGACCGTGCCGGATTGAAACCGGACGAAACGGTTGCCGTTCTGGGCGCATCGGGCGGTGTCGGTCAGGCAGCGGTGGAAATTGCCGCGATCATGGGAGCGAAGGTGATCGCCTGCGCCTCATCGGAGGAAAAACTCGCCTTCGCCCGCTCGCTCGGTGCGCATATGACAGTCGATTATTCGGTTCAGCCGCTCAAGGAAACCCTGAAGGAGCTGACCGGCGGCAAGGGCGTTGACGTGGTTTACGATCCGGTCGGTGGGGAGCTGTCGGAACAGGCGATCCGGGCAACCGCCTGGGAGGGACGGTTTCTGGTGATCGGTTTTGCCGCGGGGGACATTCCGAAGATCCCGCTCAATATCGTCATGCTGAAGGGTTGCGACATTCGCGGCGTCTTCTGGGGTGCCGCGCTCGACAGAGACCCGGCAGGACATCGCCGCAACATGAAGGAGCTTCTGACCTGGGTTGGCGAGGGCAAGCTGAAGCCGCACATCCACGGGGTCTACAAGCTGGAAGAAACCGCTCAGGCGCTGGAGGAAATCGCCGCGCGCCGGGTGCAGGGCAAGGTGATTGTGACGCCTTGAGGCGTGCGTTGCGCCTGATCGATGGCGCGGGGTCTTTCCGGGTTTAGGCAGTTCGGGTGCGGGTTTTCGGGCATGTGGCCCATCCTTCGAGACGGACCTTGCGGTCCTCCTCAGGATGAGGCTCTGGTTTTGGCAAATCCGGGAACATGCAACAAAGATGACCTCATCCTGAGGAAGCGCGAAGCGCTGTCTCGAAGGATGGGCCACGTGCTCAGACTGCCCTCAGATCGCAAATTCCGCGATCACCGGTGCGTGGTCCGACGGCTTTTCCCAGCCGCGCGCGGCGCGCAGCACCGTGGTGCCCTTGACGTGCGGGGCGAGGGGCTGGGACACCCAGACATGGTCGAGGCGGCGGCCCTTGTCGGCGGCGGACCAGTCCTTGGCGCGGTAGCTCCACCAAGTGTAGAGCTTTTCGTCCAGCGGTGTGAACTGGCGCATCGCGTCCAGCCAGCCACCTGCCTCCCGCACCTGCTCGAACAGTTCCGTTTCGACCGGGGTGTGCGAGACGACCTTCAGCAGCTTCTTGTGAGACCAGACGTCGTGCTCGTAAGGAGCGACGTTGAGGTCACCGACCAGAATGGCGGGCTTTGAGGTTTCCTCGCCTTTCAGCCATCCCAGCATCTCGTTCATGAAGTCGAGTTTGTGGCCGAATTTCGGGTTGATCGTGCGGTCCGGCTCGTCGCCGCCTGCCGGCACATAGAAATTATGCAGACGGATGCTGGAGCCGTTGAAGGGCACGTCCACCGCTACATGCCGGCTGTCGCCGACCTGACAGAAATCACGCTTTTCGATGTTGCTCAGGGGGAGCCTGGAGAGCGTCGCGACGCCGTGGTAGCCCTTCTGGCCGTGGATGGCCATGTGCTGGTACCCGGCCTTGCGGAAGGCGTTTTCCGGGAAGTTTGCGTCCGGGCACTTGGTTTCCTGCAGGCAGATCACGTCCGGTGCGACTTCGTCGATCAGCTGTTCCACAATCGGCATGCGCAGGCGCACGGAATTGATGTTCCAGGTGACGAGTTTGATCCGGTCTGTCATGGGAAATTTGCCAAGGCTTGTTGCGGGATTTGCCAAGTCATACGGATTTGGCCGCCGAGTGCAAACGATTTCAGGTTTCCGGATCGTCCGTCCCGGCCTTGCCGGTTTCGCCGGCCCGTTTCAGCGCGAGTTGGGTCGCGGCGGGACCGAGCAATTCGAACACGATTGTCGATCCGATGGCGACGGTCAGGATTTCATCCCGGAAACGGGGCAGCACTTCAGCGGCGACCAGCGCCATGCCGAGCGCGACGCCTGCCTGGGGTAGCAGGGACAGGCCGAAGAGATAACTTCGGTCGGTTCCAGCGCCGCTGGTGAGCTTGCCGCCGAGCCAGCCCCCGGCAAGGCGTCCGACAAGCCGCAGCAGAACGTAGGCAGCCCCAAGAAGGCCCAGCTTCAACAGAAGTTCCGGCTGCAGCGCCGCTCCGGCGAGCACGAAAAAGAAGATCATGAAGGGCCATTCGATGTGTTCGATTTCATAGAACGGCCGGGTATGGTGACGCCCGGTGTTGACCACCATGGCACCGCAGGCGATGCCCGCGAGCAGGAACGACAGGTCGAGCCAGAGCGCCAGACCTGCAGTCAGGAACACGATGCCAAGCGCCTCGGCAAGGGTTGGGTCGCCCGGCTGCAGACGGCCCGACAGATAGCCCGCAGGAAGCCCGACGACGGCCCCAAGCAGCAGTGATCCGACGATCTCCCATACGGCGTGCAGCAACGCGCCTGAGCCGTCACCGCCCAGGAGGGCCTGCGCGCCCATGAGGCAGAAGGCGAACACCAGAATGCCCCAGATGTCGTCGAGAGCGACGATGCCGGACAAAATGGTCGTGAAAGGCCCCTTGGCGCGGTACTGGCGGATAACGTCACTGGTGGCGGCGGGGTCTGTCGCCGTGGCCAATGCGGCCAGAATCAGTGCCAGCTCCAGCGGAAAGCCGAGCAGGGCGAGGCCTGCAAAGACAATGACCGCCGTGGAAACAACCGCGGAGGCCGAGACGACCGTGACGGCTTTGCCGCTGTTCTGCAGATGAACCCTGGAGAGTTTGCCGCCAAGAACGAAGGCAACCATCGACAGGGCCAGAACGGTCAGGGTCTCGTAAAGCTGCGTCAGGTTTTCGGGCAGGAGATCCAGAAAGGCCGGGCCTGCGGCCAGTCCGCACAGTATCAGCAGGGTGACACGGGGCATCTGCGTCCTGTGGCCGATTTCGTCGGACAGCATGCCGAGCAGCAAAAGGACGCCAATGGCGATCAGAGTGGTCGCAATTTCCATGCTCATAGATTGGGCGAAGCGGGCCGGATGTCTTTGATCCGCCGCAATCCCGCCCTATTCGGATTGCCAGCACGATAACAGATACGTGTTTATGCGGAGAAATCGTGAATTCGTCTACGCTCCGTTAGGAAATCCCGGGCATTTTGTGCGGTGACTTAAAGCCTTTCTTAACCCTGCCGAGGACGCTGTGCTGGCAATCGCGAAATCGTTTTGTTCCATTTTCGGGTTCATCTTTTTAAGCTCGTGTGCAGCTTACGACTTTCCGGATCCAACACCAGAAGACTACGCCGTGCACGGCATTGACGTGTCGCGCTGGCAAGGCGATATCGACTGGGCGGCGGCCAAGCAGGGCGGTGTCGCCTTTGCCTGGATCAAGGCGACGGAAGGGGGCGATCACGTCGACCCGCGCTTTGTCGACAACTGGGTGGCTGCGCGCCAGGCGGGCATGCCGCGCGGGGCCTACCACTTCTATTATTTCTGCCGTCCGGTCGAAGAACAGATTTCCTGGGTGAAGGAAATCGTTCCCGTTGATCCGCAAGCCCTGCCGCTCGTGCTCGACATGGAATGGAACGCCCACTCCAAGACTTGCCGGGAACGGCCGGAACGTCCGCAAATCCTGCGGGACATGAAGATTTTCCTCGACGAAATGGAAAAGCACTACGGCAAGCGCCCGGTGATCTATTCCTCCGTCGACTTCCACCGCGACAGGCTGGTCGGTGCGCTCAAGAACGAGCAGTTCTGGTTGCGCTCGGTCGCCAGTTTCCCAAACAACATCTATGAACAGCGGGATGACTGGGTGTTCTGGCAATATACGGCCGAGGGCCGGGTGCCAGGCGTCAAGGGCGATGTCGACCGTAACGCGTTTTTCGGCACCAAATCGCAATATCGCGACTGGCTCAACGGCAAGCTGAAACGCTGACGGCTGTCCGGGCGGGCTTGGGTCAGCGCACCTTGATCTGGTGCGTCACGTCCTTGCCGTTGCTGACCGTGACCAGGGTGAATCCGATCAACTTGCACAGATCGAGGAAGTTCAGCTCCTGCGGCTGCTTCGACTGTGCGAACAATTCGGTCGTTCGGGCCATCGAGGTGAGCGAGGCAAGCAGGGCCCGCAGCCTGAACAGCGTGTCGTAGCGCTCGTCGCCTGTTGCGACGATGATCAGCTTTTCCAGGTCGGTGCCTTTTGCGAACAAATGATATCCGGGCGGATACCCCAGCTTGGCGTTCTGGGAGGCGAGGCCGCTGACGAAGGCTGCACGCGACCGTTTGCCCGTGTCCGGAGCAAGCTCAAGCGCCGACACATAAACCTCCTGGGTCTGGGCTTCCGGATAATAATAACCGGCATGGGCATCGAAGGCGGCAGCCGGGAGCGTCGTCGCGGCAAGCCATAGAGCCGTTAGCACCATGGCAGGCGCAACAGGTTGAATTCTTTTCATTTCTCAAAGCCCCCCGGCTGTTTGTGCCTCTATCAAGCCTGAAACGCCGGTCCAACGCAAATCGGACGCAAGCTGGACACAAGGTGGAGCGGGCACGATTTGGCGTGAGAAGGATGCGAGATGCCTGCAGCGCTATACTTTTGCCATGATGCTAGCCGCTTCTTGACAGCGTCGGGGCGCAGAACTTTGGAGTTTCGAACATGTTGATCCGCTTTTCGCTGGCGCTGGCCGCGATCGTGATGATGGCGCTGCCGGCGAGCGCCCAGTCACGGCCGGCAATTGCCTTTACGACGGCCAATCTCAACATGCGTGCAGGGCCTGGAACCAATTATCCCGTGATGGCCACCGTGCCGCGCGGAGGCGGCGTTACCATTTTCGGGTGTACGGCCGACTTCGGCTGGTGCGATGCCGCCTTTACCAACGTCAAGGGATGGGTTTCGGGCAAGTATCTCAGCTATGGCGGCGATGGCATCTATTACGGCCGGCCGATCCCCAGCGCGGGGATCAACCTGGGTGTGCAGCGCTACTATCGGGATTACCCGATCTATGTGGAAGGGCCTGCTTATCGGGGTGGGCCGGTCTACAAGGGCGATCCGCCCTATGATCCCCCGTATGCGCCGCCGGTCGAGCCAGGCCCCGTCTATGCACCGGGTCCGGTTTATGACGCGCCGCCCGTCGTGGTCGCGCCGCCGCAGCCAGTTATCATTCGGCCGTACTGGGATTCCTACCCCGGCTACCCGCAGCGGTATTTCGAACACCGCGTTTATTGAGGTCAGTCGTTACTGCGCCGGTTTCGGCGCCGCCATAACCAGCGACCAGAACACCTTGTGCTTGGCATTGGGCGCATAAGCTGTCGCGATGCCGAGCCGGGTGGCGTCCTTTGTCAGCAGAACCTGATTGTGCTTGGGGCTTTCCCGCCAGCCCGAAAACGCCTCGGCGAAGGTTCTGTAGCCGGCGCTGACGTTTTCGGCAGCAGCCGTTTTCGGCTCGCCAATGGAAGCCATGCGGGTTGCCAGCTGCTGGTTCGGGGCAAGCGAGGCCTGCACGTTTCCGGCTGCTGCCATGGCATCTGCCTGTGACTTGGCAATCGAGCTCAGTTGCGGATCTGCAATCACCGGCGACAGTCCGTTGTTGATCCGGTACTGCGAGATCATCTGCGCGGCCGTTGCCGCATCCACCACACCGTCGACACGCGCCATGTCCTCGTAGAAGGGCGGCGTCTGCATGCGATCTCCCATGCAGGCCGCGACCGAGAGCAGCAGCGCACCGGCGAGGGCGAGTTTGAGGGATCGATGGACCATCGGTTTATCAGCCACGCTGTTGAAGCTCCCGCACAGGATCAATGAGGACTAGTGAGGCACATGATTCGCCCCGCTTGGGAAGGTGATGTGACGACACTTGAGCAGAATTGCGGCGCGTGTCCTTTGAAACCGGTGCACAAGCCGGTCTGCGGTGCCGATGAGGGCGGGACGGAAAACTCTCCGGAAGGCATCGCCAAGTTGTTTCGGTGAGTTTGCGACATCCGACATTTTTCGGTTCAGGCAGCCAAATCACTCGCCGTCTGGACCTGTTTTCCCAGCCGGGCTTTGAGTTAGCCGAAATCGCAGCCTTCAATCTGCCTGAGCGTAAAAAAAGAATCCATATGTATTACTTCCTACTTAGAACTTACATTACTCTATTAGAAAAAGTCATTAACTCCATATTCAGGAAATTTCTGAAATATTATAGTAGAAATCGCTGCATTGTTAGAAATAACTATGCCTATACTAAAGATACCTAAAGTAGAAATCGATTTCAGAACAACTGAGGGGTAAAAGGACATGCTCAAAGGGACTACATTGGCGGTGGGAATTGCCGCATTTTCAATCTCCGCCGCATTCGGGCAGACCTGGGAGGTCGACAAGTGGACACCCGCGTATGATTTCTCGAATTCGCCAGAAGATGCCAGTTATTCCGCGGTCGAGAAGGCTTCCAAAAAGTGGAACCTTTGCGTCATTTTTCCGCATCTGAAAGACCCCTATTGGGTCGCAACAAACTACGGTGTTGTTGCCCATGCGCAGAAAATTGGCGTGGCTGTCGATCTTTTCGAGGCAGGGGGATATCCCAATCTTGAAAAGCAGAAGCAGCAGGTGGCGGACTGTGCTGATGGAAACTACGACGCAATTCTGCTGGGTACCGTATCGCACGATCAGATGACACCAACAGTCGTCGAAGCTTCCAAGAAGAAGCCTGTTTTTGCGACTGTAAACGCGATTTTGCCCGACGGAATATCAGGGATGGCCGCGGTCGATTGGCGCGATATGGGCCGCTCGGCCGGCCGGTATTTTTCCGAAACTTATCCCACGGGATCGGATTCCCCAAAAGTCGCTTGGTTGCCCGGGCCGGAAAGCGCAGGCTGGGTAAAGTTCACAGATGAGGGCTTCCGGGAAGTCGTCAAGGACTCTTCCATTGACCTGGTTGCCGTCAAGTACGGCGATACCGGCAAGGACATTCAACAAAAGCTTGTTGAAGACGTTCTCGAAGAACATCCTGATGTGAACTATATCGCCGGAAACGCGGTCGCCATTGAAGTTGCGATGAGTGTGTTGCGGCAGAAGGGTCTGCAGGACCAGGTGAAACTGGTCTCCGATTACTTCACCCCAGCCATTTATCGCGGAATTCGCCGCGGCTTGATCTCAAGCGCGCCGACTGACAGCGCGGCGTTGCAGGGGATGATTTCGGTCGATCAGGCCGTTCGGTTCCTTGAAGGTTCCGTACAGGCTGACCACGTTGGTCCCGCGATTTTCAACGTCAACAAAGATAATGTGAAATCTTTCGCGCTGGATGAATCGCTCGCCCCCTCCGACTTCAAGCCGACTTTCAAAGTCGACTGAGCGGACACAAAAACAAAGGAGCGTGACGCACGCTCCTTTTCCATACATTTTGGGGGTGAACATGAAGGGTCTTACCGTAAAAACCGGCCTGCTGGGAGCATTTGGCGTCGTCACTGCAATGGTGCTTGTTTCATCGGCGACAGGGATGTTTGCATTGAGTTCCATGAACAAGGAACAGGCAACCGTTCTCGATGTCGACATGCCTTCGTCGGAGGCGGCAAAAGACCTCTACGTGAACGGCATCTTGCTCACCAACATGACGGGTATGTTGGATCAGGCGCAAAACCTTGAAGAAATTTCCAGCGTTGAAGCTTCTCTTCAAAGTGCGATGATGAAAGCGAACGATGCCGTGAACAAGTTGGGAGAGCTTGGCGGTCAGCAAGAAGCAAATTCCAACCTGGCGGCAGAAATAGAATCTCTGACCGGCAAATTGAAAACTTACACCGAACTCACCAACGCACGCATAGAGCTTAATAACAGTGGTGATTTGGTTGAAGATGAAATTAAAGCGCGCGCGAAAGATCTGATAGATCTTTCTGAAACGCTCGTCGCGAATTCGAAGGCCAGTGTTACAAATTCAGTGTCCACATTGTACGATATCGTTGAAGACAGCGATAACATTGACGCTGTTTTTGCAACTCTCGACGATTTGCTGGACATCCAGCTGTTTTACTCCGACGCCATGACAAGCTTCAAGGCGAACGCCCTCGCCGTAGAACACAGTATTGGTCTGGTGAAGAGCGCACAAACGCTTGAAGAGATAGAGCAGGCTGACGAACAGGTTAAAGCGTTGCTTGTCACTCTGGGCCGGAATGCAGACAAGATTGATGATCCCGACCGGAAAAAACAAGCCCTGGAAGTCTTGTCTGCGATCCAATCCTTAGTAGACACAGGAACTGAAGAGAGCTTTCACTCCATCAATGTCAATCGTATCGAAACGAAAGACGAGATGGCTGCCCTCCGGGCGGATTTACAGAAAAGCACCAGGGAACTTGAAGCGTCCGTTCTGGATACTGTCAGGACATCCAAGGAGAATATCTCCACGGCCAAGTCCGATATGACACGACTGACCTCGTTCGCTTTCACGTTGATGATCGTACTGTCAATCGCGTCCGTGGTCCTTTCCGCGTTGATCGGCTTTTTCTACGTTGAAAGACGTGTCGTTCGGCGGCTGGTGGCGCTGAATCATACAACCCTTGCCTTGTCGCAAGGTGATCTGGAAGCTGTTGTCCCCCAGGTTAGTCGTGATGAAATCGGTCAGATGGCATCTGCCTTGCGGGTGTTCAAAGACAACGCGATTGAAGCCGAGAACCTGCGCCATCAGCAGGCGGAAGCCAATTCGGTTGAACAGCAACGTCAAAATGTCATCTCCAACCTCATCTCCGACTTTGAAAGCAACGTCGCGAATTTGATGGAGCAAGCGCAAAATACTGCGACCAGTTTGCGCGAGACTGCCGATGGGCTTGGAAGCGTCGCCGAAATGACGACGGAGAAATCAAGCAGGGCCTTCGGATCGTCCGAAGAAGCCGCTCGGAATGTTCAGGCAGTCGCAGCTGCTGCTGAAGAATTGTCTCAGTCAATCAATGAAATACAACAGCAAATCAAGACAACGGGCGAAGTGGTCCTGCAAGCCGATCAAGACGTAAGCACGGCTAGTGATGAAATTGTCGGGCTGGCAAACACCGTTGAACGTATCGGTGACGTTGTAAATATCATCACCGATATCGCAGCACAAACGAACCTCCTTGCGCTTAACGCGACGATCGAGGCTGCACGTGCAGGCGAAGCCGGTAAGGGATTTGCCGTTGTTGCAACTGAAGTCAAGGCGTTAGCTGACCAGACTTCTAAGGCGACAAGTGAAATTGCTGAACAGATATCCGCGATTCAAGGCTCTACCAGCAACGCGGTCGCTGCAATCGAGAAGATTTCTGCGACCATGAATTCGGTGCGTGACTATTCTGCTGCAATCGCCTCCTCTGCTGAACAGCAAAGTTCCGCGACAAACGAAATTTCGCGGAATGTTCAGGAGGCTGCTCAAGGTACGACGATCGTTGCCACAAACATTCAAGATGTGTCTCAGTCGGCCGAAGAAACGAAACAATCCTCGGAACTTGTGAAATCCGCTTCACTCGAGGTTTCGACGACTGCTGATGAGATAAACCAGAATATCAGCAAGTTTCTTGAATCGGTGCGTGCAGCATAAGTCTCATCTTGAGCCACAACGAGGCCTCGAAACCGGCTCACCCTCCCGGTCCGGGTTCTCACTGCCCGGATGACGAAAACGAAAAGACCAGCCCGTGAGACACGGGCTGGTCAGGCTGTACGAGGCCAGGGAGCAGATGCCCCCAGCCTTTCAGGGAGCTTGATGAGCCCGCCGCCAGGAAGGGGAGACCCGTGAAGGCGGCGGTGCCGGATCAGCGGGTGGACGCTTCCAGAACGTCCTCATAGGTGCGCAGACCGGTGGTCGGTGCGCAGACCAGCACGGACATGTTGCCCGGAGCGTGCTGGTTCTTCCACATCTTGGTATGGGCCTTCGGGATCTGATCCCAGGGAAAGACCTCGGACATATAGGGGTCGATGCGCCGTTCGATCATCAGCTTGTTGGCGGCCGAGGCCTGCTTCAGATGGGCAAAGTGCGAGCCCTGCAGGCGCTTCTGGTGCATCCACATGTACCGGACGTCGAAGGTGCAGTTGAAGCCGGAGGTGCCGGCGCAAATGACGACCATGCCGCCCTTCTTGCAGACCAGGGTCGAGACCGGGAAGGTTGCCTCGCCCGGGTGCTCGAAGACGATGTCGACGTTGTTGCCCTTGCCGGTAATGTCCCAGATTGCCTTGCCGAATTTGCGCGCTTCGGCGAACCAGTCCGCATATTCGGGCGAGCCGACCTTGGGCAACTGGCCCCAGCACTTGAAGTCCTTGCGGTTGATCACGCCCTTGGCGCCGAGGTCCATGACGAACTGGCGCTTGTCCTCGTCGGAGATGACGCCGATGGCGTTTGCGCCCGCTGCGGTGATCAGCTGGATGGCATAGGAACCGAGACCGCCGGAAGCGCCCCAGACCAGCACGTTCTGGCCAGGTTTCAGTTCGTGCGGGTGGTGGCCGAACAACATGCGGTAGGCGGTTGCGAGCGTCAGCGTGTAGCAGGCGCTTTCTTCCCAGGTCAGATGCTTCGGCCGGGGCATGAGCTGCTGGGCCTGAACGCGGGTGAACTGCGAGAAGGATCCGTCAGGCGTCTCGTAACCCCAGATTCTCTGGGAGGTCGAGAACATCGGGTCACCGCCGTTGCATTCCTCGTCGTCGCCGTCGTCCTGGTTACAATGAACCACCACTTCGTCGCCAACTTTCCAGCGTTTGACCTTGTCACCGACGGCCCAGACGATGCCGGATGCATCGGAGCCGGCGATGTGGTAGGCGGCGCCGTGCCCGTCGAACGGGCTGATCGGCTGGCCGAGACCTGCCCAGATGCCGTTGTAGTTGACACCGGCGGCCATCACCAGAACCAGAACCTCGTGGCTGTCGAGTTCCCAGGTCGGCACGACTTCCAGTTTCATGGCGTCTTCCGGCGGACCGTGGCGTTCGCGGCGGATGGTCCAGGCATACATGTTTTTGGGAACGTGTCCGAGCGGCGGGATCTCTCCGATTTCATAAAGATCTTTCACCGGCGCGCCCTCTCGCGTTTCGTTGTCATTGGCTTCCGCGGTCGCTGTCATTCTCCCCCTCCCAGGGCTTCTTTTTGGGCCTCAGAATTTCGCATTTGCACAAGGCATAACCGGACGATTACCCGGTTTTGCGCAACTATTGTTCAAAAACGATCACCGTTCTATACGACTATTGCTTAACTTGCGTTTTGATGCCAACCTTATTTTGCATTGCACATTGGAGTTTCGCAGTCGCGTAATCTCCGGCACACTGCTGACTGTTTGGGAGAAACAGGCGGACGCAGTGCTGCCAAATCAAGAAAAAACAGGCATCAGAACGCCTTAGGAGGATGAGTGGCATGAGTGCATCGGGTGAGAGCCGGCCGGAGAAGGATCGTCCGTGGATATTCCGGACCTATGCGGGCCACTCCACAGCGGCCGAATCGAACAAGCTGTACCGTGGCAATCTTGCCAAGGGTCAGACCGGCCTGTCCGTCGCGTTCGACCTGCCGACTCAGACCGGATATGACCCGGACGATGCCCTTGCGCGCGGCGAAGTGGGCAAGGTCGGGGTTCCGGTGGCCCATCTCGGCGACATGCGTACCCTGTTTCAGGATATTCCGCTGGAGCGGATGAACACGTCCATGACGATCAATGCGACTGCACCCTGGCTGCTGTCGCTCTATATTGCAGCTGCCGATGAGCAGGGCGCCGATCGCAGCCTTCTGTCCGGCACGACCCAGAACGACATCATCAAGGAATATCTGTCCCGCGGCACCTATGTGTTCCCGCCGGCGCCTTCGCTCAGGCTGACGACCGATGTGATCGCCTGGACCTATTCCAACATGCCCAAATGGAATCCGATGAACGTCTGCTCCTATCATTTGCAGGAAGCAGGCGCGACACCGGTGCAGGAACTGTCCTTCGCGCTGGCGACGGCGGTTGCCATCCTGGATTCCATCAAGGCGAGCGGCGCCATTCCCGAGGAAGATTTTCCGAAGGCGGTCGGCCGCATTTCCTTTTTCGTGAACGCAGGCATGCGTTTCATCACCGAGATGTGCAAGATGCGCGCCTTCACCGAACTGTGGGACGAGATTTGCCTGGAGCGTTACGGTGTCGAAGACGAGCGCTATCGCCGCTTCCGCTACGGGGTTCAGGTCAACAGCCTTGGCTTGACCGAGCCGCAGCCGGAAAACAACGTCTACCGTATCCTGATCGAGATGCTGGCGGTGGTCTTGTCCAAAAACGCGCGTGCGCGCGCCGTGCAGCTTCCCGCCTGGAACGAGGCGCTGGGCCTGCCGCGGCCGTTCGACCAGCAGTGGTCGCTCCGCATGCAGCAGATCGTTGCCTATGAGACGGACCTTCTGGAATACGCGGACATCTTCGACGGATCGGCCGAAATAACCCGGAAGGTGGAGGAGCTGAAGGCGCAAGCCCGTGAAGAGCTTGCCCGGATCGACGCCATGGGGGGCGCGGTCGCGGCCGTCGACAGCAGCTACATGAAGCGCCAGCTTGTGGAATCCAACTCCGCACGTCTTGCCGCCATCGAGGGCGGCGGCCAGGTGGTGGTCGGCGTCAACCGCTGGACAGACAGCGAGCCTTCGCCGCTGGCTGCCGGGGAAGACGGTGGCATCCTGACCGTTTCCGAGCATGTCGAGGAAGAAGCTGTCGAAAAGGTCAAGGCCTGGCGCGAGGCGCGCGATCAAGCCGCTGTCGAAGCTGCGCTGGCAGAGCTGAAAGCGGCAGCCCAGGAAGGCCGGAACATCATGGAGCCCTCCATCGCCGCGGCCAGGGCCGGGGCGACGACAGGCGAGTGGGGCCGGACCCTGCGCGAAGTCTTTGGCGAATACCGCGCTCCGACCGGCGTTGGTCAGGCCGTGCGGGACAATGCCGGCACATTGGCCGACATTCGCTCGGATGTGGAGGCGGTTTCAAAGAAACTCGGCCGCAGGCTGAAGTTTCTGGTCGGCAAGCCGGGTCTCGACGGCCATTCCAACGGAGCGGAACAGATTGCCGTCAGGGCGCGCGATTGCGGCATGGAAGTGGTCTATGAAGGCATCCGCCTGACCCCGGCGCAGATCGTCAACGCGGCGGTGGAAGAAGACGTTCACGTGATCGGGCTATCGATCCTCTCAGGCTCGCATCTGGCTCTGGTGCGTGACGTAATGGACCGGCTGCGGGCTGCCGGGGCAGACGATATCCCGGTTGTGGTCGGCGGTATTATCCCGGACGAAGACGCAGCGCAGCTCAAGGCGCAAGGCGTTGCCGCCGTCTATACCCCCAAGGACTTCCAGCTCACCGACATCATGGCCGATGTCGTGCGGATTGTCGGCAACCGGGCGGAAAAGGCCGCCTGAGCTGAGTTCACTTCAGGGGTGTCAGTGCAGGAGTGGAAGCGGGTCTTATCGGCCCTTCTATCTCTGGCCGGGACGGGCTCCCGGCCGTGGCTCTTGCCGTCCTGATGCCGTTGCCTTTGGTTGTGGAGAAGGTTAACCTTGCGTAAAGTTTTGTTAACTCTTTGTTGAAACAATCGCAGGGTTCCGCCAGAAGGCGGCAATTCTCTGAAGGCCAGGAGGCCGGAATGGCGACGATCGAAAGGCCGCAAGCGGCCCAGGTCGTGGCGCATGCGACAGAGTATCCAGCGGATCGTGACGGTGATGGCACCGGTTACGACCGCAGAAAAAAGCGTGACACCGCAGAGCGCCACGAAAACGAAACCGGACTGTCCGAGAACAATCCGGCCGTTCTTATTGATGATCATCACATCGTAAATCATGTGCTGGATGGCGTTGCCGCCTACAAAGCCACCGCGCTGCAGGTCATGGAGCCGGGCATCGACCACGGGCCCGTGCACCCCCTGCAGGGACCGGTCGACAGACTGCCGCCAGACACTGTCCGTCATGCCTATGAGGATCACGAAGACGGTGACCCTCCGCATGAGGTGAATGTCGCGACCTGAGGGCGGGAACGCCGATCGGTTGAAGTTGCTTGGCTTGTTACATATTAACCCGTATCTATGCCGGCAGGGGCGATGCCCTATCGATTGCCCGCCGGTGCGCGTTGAGACAGATGCTGCACCAGGCGCCGCCGTTCCGGTTGGCCGGCCTGCCCCTTTCCGGCGCAGGCCGCCGGGCCCGGGTGACAAGAGCTGGAGACTTGAGTTTGACTTTCCCCGCACATCTTCTCGAAGGCTACGGCCGTTACCTCAACAAGGGGTTCGTCAGGTACAAGGAAACCCATGAACGGCTGGCGGTCTATGGCCAGACACCGGACGTGATGGTGATTTCCTGCTGTGATAGCCGCGTGACTCCAGAAGGCATCTTCAACGTCGGGCCGGGGGAGCTGTTCGTGGTGCGCAACGTTGCCAACCTGGTGCCTCCGTACGAGGACACCGAAGGGCAGCACGGCACCAGCGCGGCGATTGAATTCGCGGTGAACAGCCTCAAGGTCAAGCACATCGTCATCATGGGGCATGGCCAGTGCGGCGGTGTGAAAGCCTTCCGGGAAAACGCCAACGCGCCGATGGCGACGGGCAAGTTTATCGGGCGCTGGATCAAGCTTCTGGAACCGGCGGCCATCGCAATGGCCTGCATGCCGGTGGACAAGGCGGACGATCCGCAGCTTGCCATGGAATATGCCGGTATCCGGCAGTCCCTGAAAAACCTGATGACCTTCCCGTTCATCGAGGAAGCGGTTCAGGAAGGCGTGCTCAACCTACATGGCTCCTGGTTCGACATCGGGTCCGGTGAGCTGCGGGTGATGGATCCCGATACCCAGAGGTTCTGCACCACTGCCCCGAGTGTTCTCGAAGCGGCGGGATAAGCGCAGCGAGGAAAGAATAACGATGCTTGTCGATCCGACGCTCTATCGCCGAATGGCCAAATACAACAGCTGGATGACTGAAAAGGTCTATGCTGCCGCGGACCAGATGAGCGATGAAGACCGCAAGGCGGACCGGGGTGCTTTTTTCCGGTCCGTGCATTCAACGCTCAATCACATCCTGTTTGCCGACAGAGCCTGGATGGGCCGCTTCACGGGCCGCAAATACGAAATCAAGGGCATGGGCGTCGACCTCTACGAGAGTTTCGACGAGCTGAAAGCCGCTCATTTCGACATGTGCCTGCAGATTTCCGATTTTGCCGAATGGCTGACCATCGACTGGCTGGCCGAGGACCAGGAATGGACCAGCGGCCAGGATCGTATCACCCGGTCCCGGCCGCGCTGGTTGCTCGTCACCCACATGTTCAACCACCAGACCCATCATCGCGGCCAGGTGTCGACGTTGCTGACGCAGGCCGGGCACGACATCGGTGTCACCGATCTGCCGTTCATGCCCGATCTGGTGTGATCGGCGAGCCGGTTCAGACTTCCGTCTTCATGCCGTAGTTCTTCACTGCGCCCAGCACCGCATCGATTTCTGCACTGGACAGAATGTGCGGCGAACCGATGGTGCGGCTGAGGATGTAGGCCTTGGCCAGGATTTCCAGTTCCTCCAGTCGCCAGAGCCCCTTTTCGAGAGTTTCGCCGACAACAACAGCGCCGTGGTTGGCCATCAGGCAGCCGTGCCGGTCTTTCATGGCGCCGGTCACTTCCCGTGCAAGTTCGTCGCTGCCGAAGAGCGCGTAACCCGCCAGGGGAACCGTGTCACCGCCAAAAAGCGCGATCATGTAGTGGCAGGAGGGGATTTCCATCCGGTTGATCGCCAGCGCAGTGCAATGGACCGGATGCGCATGCACGACCGCGTGCATGTCCGGCTTTTCCTTGAGCAGGGCGAGGTGGAACTGCCATTCGGTTGACGGCGGCAGCGGCCCCTCGAAAGCGCCGTCGCTGTCCAGCGGAATGGAGGCCAGCATCTCCGGTGTCATGCGGTCATAGGGCACGCCGGAGGGCGTGATGATCATCCGGTCGCCGGCGCGCGCGGAAATATTTCCCGATGTGCCCTGGTTGATGCCGCGGCTGTTCATTTCCTTGCAGGCTTCGATGATGGCCTGGCGAAGGTCGGGTGTGTCCTGATAAGGCGTCTTAAGCATTGTCTTCCGTCAGATTGAGCATTTCTGTCGCCGTTTCCGAGCAGGTGGCGATGTGGGTTGCATAACCGCCGCGCAGGGCCGCCAGCATGGGTTTCGCGCGGTCCGGCCCGGAGCCGACCAGCAATCCCATGTCCTTGCCGCGCATCTGGTCCAGGGTAACCGCGATCATCCGGTCTTCGATTTCCCGGTTGAGGCCGTTGCCGTCATGGTCGATCAGGCGGCCGCAGATCACGCCGATGGCACCGCGTTCCGCGCAAGGGTCGATGTCGGAGGGGTCGAGCAGGCCGGTATGGACCACGTGGCTGTCCGCTGTGCAGGTGCCGCAAGCGAAGATGGTCTTGTTGCAGTCGGCCACCGCATCGAGCTGCATGCGGATAACCGGTTCCTGCTTCAGTTCTTCCACCAGGGCCCGGTTGGACAAGAGCAGCGGCACATGCAGGTTGACGCAGTGCGCGCCATAGCGGCGTGCAAGCGTTGCCGAACAGGTTTCCGCGGCAAAGCCGAGTGCCGCCGGGCGCGAGCCGACGAGCTGAACCACGGTCAGGTCCGGCACGGTTACCCGGGGAGCGGCTTCCGCAACCCGATACACCGTTTCGCCCCAGGCAACACCGAGCCGGTCGCCCGGTTCCAGCAGGCCCGGCAGCCAGTCGGCGACCACCCGGGTCACCCGGTCGAGCGACTGGTCGGCCCCGGCCGGCGACGAGGGGACGACAATGGCGTCCTGCAGGCCGAAGCGGTCGACCAGGCGGCGGGCCAGATCATGTTCGCGGAAGATGTCCGTATCCAAGGTGATGCGGACATAGTCGCGCTTTCGCGCTTCCGACAGATAGTTGACGACTGTTGCCCGCGAGATGCCGAGGCGTTCGGCGATCTCGTTCTGGTTCATGCCTTCCTGGTAGTAGCACCAGGTGACCTCGATGATGGCATCGTCCTGGCTGCGCGCCCTTGTGGCCGCGGCTGGTGCCGCGGCCCTGGTGCTGGAAGGCCGGGAGCTGGTCGGGCCCGGGCTCATGCGCTTTTGGCAATCCCGCTGAGGTCCGGGAAGAGAGCGGCAAGGCCTTCGGCGCTGGCCTCGCAGACGCCGCGTTCGGTGATCAGCCCGGTGACCAGGTGGTTCGGCGTAACGTCGAAGGCGGGGTTGCCGCCTGGCGTACCGGTCGGTGTCACCTGCACGACGCCGATCTTGCCGTCGTCCGTCAGCCCCTGAATGTGCGTGACTTCGCGCTCCTGGCGTTCCTCGATCGGAATTTCGGCAACGCCGTCATCCACCGTCCAGTCGATGGTGGGGGACGGCAGGGCGACGTAGAAAGGCACATTGTTGGCCTTGGCGGCCAGCGCCTTCAGATAGGTGCCGATCTTGTTGCAGACGTCGCCGCGGCGGGTGGTGCGGTCCGTGCCGACGATGACCATGTCGACAAGGCCGTGCTGCATCAGATGGCCGCCGGCATTGTCGGTGATGTAAGTGTGCGGAATGCCGTGGCTGCCCAGTTCCCAGGAGGTGAGGGCGCCCTGGTTGCGCGGGCGGGTCTCGTCCACCCAGACATGGATCGGAATGCCGGCGTCATGCGCCTGGTACATCGGGCTGGTTGCCGTGCCCCAGTCGACTGTGGCGATCCAGCCGGCGTTGCAGTGGGTCAGGATGCGAACAGGTTCGCCGTCCTTTTTGCCCGCTGCGATCTTGCGGATGATCTCAAGGCCGTTCTGGCCGATGTTGTGGTTGATGCCGACGTCTTCGTCGGAAATTTCATGCGCCAGCTTCAGTGCGGCTTCCGCCCGGTCAGCCTCCGGCAGGGGCAGTAGATGCGCGCGGCAACGGTTGAGCGCCCAACGCAGGTTGATGGCAGTCGGCCGGGTCTTGTCGAGAAACTCCCATGCCGTGTCCAGATGGGCGTTGGACGGATCGATCTTGGCGGCAAGTGCCATGCCGTAGGCGGCGGTCGCGCCGATCAGCGGAGCGCCGCGCACGCGCATTTCGACGATGGCATCTGCAAAGTCCTGGAGCGTATCGACCTGCTGAATACGGAATTCATGCGGCAGCCAGCGTTGATCGATGATCTGCAGGGCGGCCTTGTCGTCATCCCACCAGAGCGAGCGGTAATGAGTGCCGTTGACCTTCATGGGATGTCCTTCTTGTTGAATTGGCGCGCAAGCTTCACAAGCGCATCGGTCGAGCCGTAACTTTCAGGCGACAGGATGAGGTCGGCGCCCATGAGCAGGTTGCGTGTTTCCAGACGGCGCTTCAGCTGCTTGTCCTCGATTTCCTCGAAATCGGCATTATGGGCAAGCGACAGGGTGCGGCGGTGCATCTCGATGCCGCAATACCCCATGGCCTCGGTGCGGATTTCCTCAAGAAGACCGGCACAGGCGAAATCGGACGCCTGCCCCTGATCCTCGAACAGGCAAGCCGGAAAAAGCATGCCGGTGCGTTCGGTGTTCCACAGGTGTGTGAACTCGGCTTCGAACGCGGAGAAAGTTTCGGTGATGACCGACAGGATCCATTCCTGGAAATCGTCGAGGTTTTCCGCGCTGCGGTGAGCCGGCTGGCTGAAGTAGGCCATCAGGAAGTTGGCTGTCAGCATGCCGATATCGAACCCGAGCGGGCCGTATTGCACGAATTCCGGATCGATCACGCGGCTGTCGCTGTCCGTGGACATGATGGAGCCGCTGTGCAGGTCGCCATGCACCATCGTTTCGGTGTTGGAGGCAAATTTCATCAGGAACCGCTGCACCTTTGCCTTCAGGGCGGTGTTGGCGCGCAGGTCTGCCACAACGGGGTCGAGACCTTCCGTGTGGTGGTTCATCTTTGCCGCAAAATAGGGGTCGGTGAAAACCAGCGCCTCGGTAATCGCGGGGATTTCGACATTGCCGGTGAACAGGCTGACATCAGCCTTCTTGTCGGCGCTCTTCATGGACAGTTCCGAGCCGCGAAACGCCGTGCGGGCGCAGAATGTGCCGAGGAAAGCGCCGAGCCCGGCGACCTTTTCGCCGTCGATCAGCTTGCGCCGCAGGATCTTGTGGGGCGAGAGGTATTCCATGACGATCAGCGCCTGGTCTTCATCGAAGTGATAGACCTCAGGCACCGCGCCTGGATCGCGCGCAGCCTGGCGCACTAGCGCATGGTTCTCGTAAAGCGCGCGGTACAGCGGCAGCGGCCAGCTGTCGCCGACCAGGCGAACATAGGGCAGCGCCTGCTTGACGATAAGGGTGCCCTTCGGCCCGTCGACGATGAAGACGAGGTTCAGGTTGCCGTCGCCCACTTCGCGAACGGTCCAGTCAGACGGGTCTGCTCCGATCCTGTCCGCGACCGCGGAAATCCCGGAAAGTCTCTCGCCGAGGGTTTCCGGCGTCAGGGGCCGATAGAGGTCTGGCGTGTTCATCTTGGGTCTTGTTCCTCCCTATTTTGCCCCGATAATGGTCAAGATTATTCAAAAGTCAACACAGTTGACAAATGCCTATTTAGCGTGTTGTAACGATGACAAGCGGGGGAGGAACTCGCATAAAAATCGGGAGGAAAGGTGCCAGACGTCACCTGTAAATTGAGCGGCTTGGAAAAGTCCTTCGGGCGCAACCATGTGCTTCGGGGGATTGATCTGGAGCTGCGCGCCGGCGAAGTCACGGCGTTGATGGGAGCCAACGGTGCCGGCAAATCGACGCTGGTGAAGGTCCTGTGCGGCTATCATTTTGCCGATGCCGGCGAGATCGAGCTGGCCGGCGCGCCCTTCAAGCCGATCGATGCGGCCGATGCCATCTCCAAGGGCGTCGTGACCGTGCACCAGTCCATCGATGACGGTGTTATTCCGGATCTGGACGTCGCCACCAACCTGACGCTCGATCTCCTGACCGAGCCGGGCGCGGATTTTTTCGTCAACGACAGGAAACTGCGCCGGCAGGCCCGCAAGGTTGCCGAAAGCATGGGTCTGACCATGGACGTGCGCACCCGCGTTGCGGATCTGGAGGTCGCCGACCGGCAGATGATCGCCATCGCCCGCGCCATGGCCCGAGCGCCGAAACTGCTCATTCTGGATGAGCCGACCTCTTCCCTCTCCGCTTCCGAAGCTGACCGCCTGTTTGCGCTGATCGACCGGCTGCGCGCGGAAGGGGTCGCCATTCTCTATATTTCCCACCGCATGTCGGACATCCGCCGGGTGGCCGACCGGATTGTTTCGATGCGTGACGGGGCGATCTCCGGTCTGTTCGAGACAGAGCCCCTGGATTATGTAGGCGCGGTCAACGCCATGCTTGGCCACCAGATGACCGAGGTGGATATCGATCCGGTCGCCGGTGGCGATCCGATTCTGGAAGTCGACGGTATTCGTCTTTTCGAGAATGGGCCGCAGATCGATCTGACCGCCCGCGAAGGCGAAGTGGTTGCCCTGACCGGTCTGCTCGGCAGCGGTACCACCGAACTGGCGGAAGTGCTGTTCGGCCTTGCGAAACCGGCGGGCGGCAGCTTGCGGCTGGACGGCAAGGACTACACGCCGAAAAGCGCTGAAGACGCCGTTTCCAAGGGTGTCTTCATGTCGCCCAAGGACCGCAGCGTGAACGCCGTGGTGCCGGACTTCGACATTGCCAACAACATGACGCTGCCATTCCTGGGCGCGTTCAGCCGGTTTTCTTTCTTAAGCGAACGCGGGCAGCGCCGGGCCGCCGATGACATGATCGGCAAGATCGGCATCGTCTGTCAGGGCAATGGTGACGGCATCAACACCCTGTCGGGCGGCAATCAGCAGAAGGTGATGATCGGCCGCTGGCTGTTACAGGCGAGCCGGGTCCTTCTGCTGGATGAACCTTTCCAGGGGGTCGATATCGGCGCCCGGCGGGACATAGGTCACTATATCCGGCAGACCGCGAAAGGGCGCACGACGCTGGTCTTCGTGGCGGAAATCGACGAAGCCCTGGAAATCGCCGACCGCATCGTCGTCATGCACGAGGCTGCGATTGTCGGCGAATACATCAACAAGAACGTCGACCTGAACCGTCTGGTCGCGGATGTCTCCGGCCCGGCAAGCGGGCGGGGAAAGCACGAGGCGGCAACGCAGGCAATGGCAGGATGAATACCGGAACAATGAACAAGAACCCGCTCGAACTTGCCATCCGCTACGGCTTCCTTGTCCTCCTCGGCGGACTGGCGCTTTTCTTCAGCCTTTATGCCAGCGGCTTTGCCAGCCCGCGTTCGGCGGTCTTCATTCTGCAATCGGTGGCCATTACCGGTATTCTGGCGCTCGGGGTCACCTGTACGCTCGTTGTGGGCGGGTTCGACCTGTCCATCGGGTCGGTCGCCACATCTGCGTTGATGCTGTCGGCCTATTCCATGGTGGTGCTGGAGCAATCAGCCTTTGTGGCCGTTACGCTCTGCCTGGTGATGGGGGCAGTCGTCGGGCTGATCAACGGCTTCCTGATCGTGAAGATGCGCGTGCCGGATCTCCTGGCAACGCTCGGCATGATGTTCCTGCTGATCGGGCTGCAGCGTATTCCGACACAGGGCAATTCGATCGCGACCGGAATGAGCCTGGGTGAGGGCGTTGTCGCGGAAGGTACGTTCTCCGCAGCGTTCCTGTGGCTTGGTAGGCATCGGTTCGATCTCTTCCTCGACCGGCTGCTGCCGGTGCCGGTGGTGGTGTTCCTGCTGATCGCGCTGCTGATCTGGCTTTTCCTGGGGTACACCCGGCATGGCCGCCTGATGTATGCCATCGGCTCCAACGAACGGGCCGCCGAACTGGTCGGCACCAACGTGCAGCGCTACAAGATCGTGGCCTACATGATTTCCGGCATGCTGGCATCGGTCGGAGGCATTCTGCTGGCCGCGCGTCTGGGCCGTGGGGACATTGCCTCGGGCAACAATCTCCTGCTCGACAGCGTGGCTGCCGCTCTTATCGGTTTCGCGGTGCTTGGCGCCGCCCGGCCAAACGCCTTCGGCACGGCCGCTGGTGCGCTGTTCGTGGGTATTCTTCTTCAGGGGCTGACCATGATGAACGCCCCTTACTACATGCAGGATTTCGTCAAGGGCGCGGTACTGGTCGCCGCCCTTGTCTTCACATTCTACCTGTCCTCGCGACGCGGGGGCCGGAGAACAGCGTGACGCCCTGAATGGCGCCGTTTCCATTGGGAGGAAAACAAATGCTGAGACGTGAATTCATGAAGTTGGCGGTTGCCGCCGGGATCGGACTTTCCGGCGGAACGGCTTTCGCAGCCGATATGCCGGCACCCTTCGACAAGCCGGAAGACGTGAAGATCGCCCTGGTGCGGTATCTGTCCACCGGCGACTTCTTCCAGTCCTACCTGTCGGGCGTCGAAAAACAGGCCGCTGCCCTTGGTGTCGACCTGCGCGTTCTCGACAGCCGTCAGGATGCCGCCCTTCAGGCCGACATGGTCGACCAGGCCATTGCGCTTGGGGTCGACGGCATCATCATCCAGCATGGCCTGACCGAATCCATGAAGGCCGCCGCACAGCGCGCTGTCGATGCGGGCATCAAGGTCGTCGCTTTCGACGTCAACGTTGAAAACGATGCCATCCCGCAGATCGAGCAGTCCGACTACTTGCTCGGCAAGCTGGCGCTGGAACAGGCGATCAAGGACAATGGCGACAGCTTTACCGCTGGCTATGTCTATGTGCCGGGTATCGCGCCGCTGGATCGCCGCGATGTCGCCTGGAAGGAAGTTAAGGAAGCCAATCCGGGCATCAAGGAAGCGGCCATGTTCGGCACGCTTGACAACCCGATTGCCAACTCCGTTGCCAACCAGGCCCGTTCCGTGCTGCAGGCCAACCCGAACATTAGCGTCGTCTTCGCCCCTTACGATGAATTTGCCAAGGGCGTGAAGATCGCGGTCGATGAGGCCGGTCTGAACCAGGATATCGATATCTATTCCGCGGATGTTTCCACGGCCGATATCTCCGCCATGCGCGAACCGGATTCTGCGTGGGCGGCAACGGTTGCAACCAACCCGGCGGTGGTCGGCGAAGTCAGCGTGCGTACGCTGGCGCTGATGCTGGCAGGTGAAGACCCGGGCAAGCAGGTTGTCGTTCCGCCGACCCTGATCACCCAGGAGTTCCTCAACGAACAGGACGTCAAGAACATGGAAGAACTGGGCGAGAAGATGCCGCAGTTCCAGCATGCGGATGTGTCCGTTGCAGAGTGGATCCCGCTTCCGGCCCGCTGAGACCCGGTTTCATAAAACAAAACAAAACCCGGTGCCCAGGCACCGGGTTTTTTGTTGTTCAGGTCTGCCGGCGGTCACCCACCGTGAGCCGGTGGCTCACATCAGGGATTGAGAGGCCTGTTTCACATTCTTGGTGGCCACGTCGATCTGGGTGGTCGCCGTGGAAATGGATTTCATGTTGGTGTTGATGCGTTCCACATCCTGTGCAGCCGAATGTATGTTGGAGGAAATGTCGTTCGTCACCGCCGACTGCTCCTCGACCGAGGACGCGATGCTGGCGGCGATTTCGCCAACGTTTCTGATGACCTCCAGGATGGACTCGATTGCCGAAACCGCCTGGCCGGTGGTCTCCTGCATGGATCCGATCTGGTTGGAAATTTCCTCTGTCGCCCTGCTGGTCTGCGCGGCGAGGCTCTTCACTTCGGAGGCAACCACCGCAAAGCCCTTGCCGGCCTCGCCAGCCCTTGCGGCCTCGATGGTTGCGTTGAGGGCTAGAAGATTGGTCTGGTCTGCAATGCCGTTGATCAGTTCGATCACCGAGCCGATGGTTTTGGCATCTTCCGACAGGCCGCTCATGATGTCGCTGGACCGCTCGGCTTCGGTTGCCGCGCTTTGAGACACTTCAAGCGCGGTCTGAACCTGACGGCTGATTTCCCGGATGGAGGCAACGAGTTCTTCGGCTGCGGCCGCAACCGCCTGCACGCTTGAATAGGTCTGTTCCGACGCAGACGCGGAGGTGTTGGCCTGTTCCGTCGTGCTGGAGATGGCGGTAGCGATCTCCGACAGATCCTGGTCGATCCTCTCCTGAACCGAAGCCCGGCGGCGTCGCTCGACAACCTGCGCGGTGCGGTCCGTCGCGAATTTCACGACCTTGAAGGGACGGCCGGTGGAATCGAAAATCGGATTGTAGGTGGCCTGGATCCAGACTTCGCGGCCGTTTTTACCAATGCGCTTGTATTCGCCTGACTGGAATTTGCCCTCAGACAGGTTTTTCCAGAATTGCCGGTACTCCGCGCTTTCGCCGTGGTCCTTTTCGACGAACATGCTGTGCTTGCGGCCCTTGATCTCGTCGAGGGAATACCCCATCGCGGACAGGAAGTTGTCGTTGGCTTCCAGGATCGTGCCGTCGAGATCGAAGTGGATCACGGCCTGCGACCGGTTCATCGCTTCGACCTGGCCTTCAAAGTCGGCACTCTTGCGCTTGCGCTCGGTTATGTCCGTGGCGATCTTCACGATCTTGACCACTTTGCCGGCACTGTTGAGGATCGGATTGTAGGAGGCCTGGATCCAGACTTCCCGGCCGCCATTGGCATGGCGCAGGTATTCGGCGGACTGAAACTCGCCATTCGCCAGCGTTTTCCAGAACGTCTTGTACTCTGTCGATGCCGTGTAGGACTTTTCGACAAAGATGCTGTGATGCTTTCCCTTGATCTCGTCGAGGGTATATCCCATCGTTTTCAGAAAATTGGGATTTGCGTCCAGGATCACACCTTCAGGGGTGAACTCGATGATCGCCTGAGAGCGGCTGAACGCATCAAAGGCGGCTTTCCACTTGTTGGACCCTGAAAACAGCACCTTTTTACTCCCATGATTGCCTAAGTTTGGGAGCTATTGTCACTGGGGAACTTGAAGAATGCGTTGAGGGGACCTGCGGAGCTGAGGAAAACTCCAAAGTAGACAACACTTTTTGTTGATCGCGCGCTCAACTTTTTGTGGAGTTACTGTGCCGCCAGCCTATCTTGAGTAGGCACCTGTCGACCTCAGGCCCTGGCTCTGCGGCGAACGTGGCCGAATTCGGAACTCAGCACCAGGGCGCGGAACTTGCGCAGAAGATCCATATCGAGCTTGCCATTCATCTCGAACATGATCGCAAAGGCCTGTCGCGGGCTCAGGCTTTCCTTGTAGGCGCGTTTTTCGGTGAGGGCGGAATAGATGTCGCTGATCGTCAGAAGTCTGACCGCCTCCGGGATCTGACTTCCCTTCAGGCCGTTCGGATAGCCGCTTCCATCCAGAAACTCATGATGCCACAGGGCCATTTCGACAACCTGTTTGGGGACTTCCTGCCGAGATGCGAGAATTTCCTCGCTGTATTGCGGGTGTTTGTTGACCAGTTCACGTTCTTCCCGGGTCAGCCTGCCTGGCTTGTCCAGGATTGAAAGCGGAATCTTGACCTTGCCGAGGTCATGCGCGAGCGCACCAAGACCAAGCAACGTCTGCTCCGCTTCGGAATGCCCGAGCGACTGTGAAAAGGACACCGTGTGCCCGGCAACCATCATCGTGTGGCAAAAGGTGTGACTGTGGTGGCACTGGACCGCGCTCAGCCAGTTGTCGAGACCTTCCGTCATGATCGCGGAGGTTATGTCCTGAGCGTTGGTCGCCAGAAACCGCATCGGCAAGGGGGCTCCGGTGAGAGCTGCCGCCGACATCAGGTTCAAACCCATGCTGGTGGTTTCGACCGATTTGACGATCTTTTCAGAAAACCGGCCGGGAAGTGTCGGCTTCGAATAGTCGCCGACGACTTCACGTATCTTTTCGAACAGGTTCGAGAATTTATCCTCTCGGTCGATAAGATTATAGAAGCCCAGTTCGCGCGCCTGCAGCACATTGTGCCGGCTTTTTGTCTCGACAATGCCGAGTGTCGGGACGGTTTGGCCGCTTCTGGAAAATGCCCGCAGAATATCGATCTGGGCAGGTCCAAGATCAAGAAAATCGACCAGTAGAAGCGTGCGCGGCTTGATCTTCCGAAAGTTGGCTTCGGAAAAGATAATTCGTTTCGTTGGATAAAGAGTCGCTATCTTCGCAAATCGCGATGGAAAATTTCCGAAATCTACTGCCGCAATTAAAATTTGAACCATGATTAGTCGGCATCTGAAACAATTTTGGGTCGAGTCAAGGATTGTAGAAAAACCCTAAAAAAACCTAAAAAAGACTTAGTATAAGTTGCATGTAAAAATGCCCAGGTATTGTGGTGACTTAAGTGCAGGAAAATTTTCTTATGCGCTCTTTGCGGCATGTTTTCTGAGAAACTTCAGGCGATCGGGTTATTTCTTTGTGCGGCGCACAATGAGTTGATGGCGGAGGAAGCTGCACGCTGCTGCAGTTCCTGGAAAGGCCCAAATTCGCTTTCATTTATGGTTCCACACCCTTGTGTGCCTGGATTGGTGGACATGCTGCCGGACACAAAAAAGGCGCGGTGGGGGAACCGCGCCTTCTGAAGGGGAAATGTCTCTTGCTGAAAGTCTCAGGCGGCTGCGACACCGCTCAGGAAGGTTTCCACTTCCTGTTTCAGTTCTTCCGTGCGTGAGGACAGAAGTTCCGAGGCGTCCAGAACCGACTGGGAAGCCTGCGACGTCTGATTGACCGCGCTGGAGAGGTCCGACATGCAGGAGGACACGAAGGTGGTACCTTCGGCAGCGTTCTGAGCGTTCTGAGAGATCTCGCCGGTGGCCGAGCCTTGCTGGCTAACGGCTGCGGCGATGGTGCTGGTGTAGGAATTCACCTCTTCCATGATCTTGGTGATTTCCGCAATTGCACCGACCGAGTCCTTGGTCGCATCCTGAATGGCGGTGATCTGCGCGCTGATCTCCTCGGTTGCCTTGGAAGTCTGGGTCGCCAGTTCCTTCACTTCGGCCGCAACGACCGCGAAGCCCTTGCCGGCTTCGCCAGCGCGTGCCGCCTCGATGGTGGCGTTGAGGGCCAGAAGGTTGGTCTGTTCGGCAATCGCCTGGATGAGGGTCACCACTTCGCCGATCTTGGAAGCGGAAGCGGCAAGACCTTCCACCTTCTCGTTGGTCATGCGCGTGCCCTCGGTTGCACGGCCGACAACTTCCGTCGTCTGTGCCACCTGGCGGGAAATTTCGCTGATGGAAGCGGAGAGTTCTTCCGCGGCGCTGGCCACCGTCTGAACGCTTGAGGTTGCCTCATCGGCAGAGTTCAGGGTTTCGGTCGCACTCGAGGCGCTCTGGCCGGAGAGGTCGGACAGGTGACCTGCGGTGCCTTCCAGGCCCTGCACGGTTTCATTGACCGAGTTGAGGACGTTGGAGACGTTGGTGCGGAAGGATTCAATCAGCTGCTGAACCCGGTTTTGCCGGTCAATGGCCTCGGCCTCGGACGTGCGCTGGTTTTCGGTGAGTTCGATCCGCTCGACCGCCCGGTCCCGCAGCGTGCTGACGGCCTGGGCCAGCGTGCCGATCTGGTCGGAGCGCTCCTTGAACGGAACCTCATCAGCAAGGTTGTCCTGCGCAATCTGATCGGTGATTTCCGCAAGTCTCGTAATCGGACGGAGCTGGCGGCGGATGGCAAGGATGAGGAGGATCACCGACACGGCTACGACCGGTAGCACCAGCATTGCGTAGCGGCTGGTCAATTCCCATGCGTTTGCTTCGACCGCAGCCTTTTCAACGCCGGCATAAAGAATGCCGAGAATATCGCCGGTGGTGGAGAAGATCGGCTGATAGACCGTGAAATAGTCCTTGCCGAGAATGGTGGCCTGGCCGTGGAAGGTCTTGCCTTGCGTTACGACGGGATAAACCGCGCCGTTCTGGCCAAGCTGGGTTCCGACCGCCCGCTTGCCGTCACCCTTGATGATGTTGGTGGTCTTGCGCCAGAAATCCTTGGTCTCGGGGTCCCAGGCAAAAACGGTCGCGGTTTCACCTGTCATGCGCCCGACGGCGTCGATCATGTCATGGTTTTCGAACGTCGGCATCTCTGTCAGTTCGATCCGCTGGACGTTGCTTTTTGAGTCCCAGGTAACCTTTGCCCCGTCAATACGGTCCTCAAAAAGGGTGGCAGCAACACGCAGGTTGATGTCCTGCTTGACCTGTGCGCGATCCTGCGCCTGGCCGAGGGCTACCTGGTAGAGGATAAAGCCCACAACGATCATCGAAACTCCAAGAACGCTTGCAGAAATAATCGCAAGCGTCGAAGTCACACTCAACTTGGATAAGAAATCTTTCATAGTTTCCCCCGGCCTCAACAAGGCTTTTATTTTTAATGATTTTCGTAAATTAACAATGAAGGCGAGTTCATATGACCCGGACAGTCGTTTTCCTGGATTTACTGTAATCTTGATGGTCTTGAGGCTGTGCTTTTTTGCTCTTTTTATGCGTTTTTTTCGGGCTGACCCGATCAAGGCCGAGAAACCTCTTGAGGGCCGCGCTCCTGACGCAGAGTTGATGCGAGCGGGAGGGTTCGCCCTTGGGTAGGGGTACAGGAAAATTCAGGGCGCGTGGAGTGGCTTTGCCTATGGCAGTATGGTCCCCCAAGCCTTGGCATAGCGGATTTCTCCAAGCCGCTTCCTATCCGCTGTAAAGGCGCCCCTAGGCACTTTTTGCAAGAAAGTGAGCACACATTCCCCATTTGGGGAATAGTAGATATTACGCAGGGGCATAAGATGACCTTGGCTGCCTCGAGCGGTGAAGCTTTTTAGGCTGAAACGTAAAGCTGGTGTGTTAGCCAAGTATTTTTGCCGGTTGCCTTCTCGGGGGGCGGGCGGTCCTCGAACTTAGTTTCGGGTGTTTTTATGATACATTTATACTGGCGTTAGGGAGCCGGTTGAGATCGGCACAACCCGCTTGCAGTTCGCTGCAACGTACTGGTTCTAAACCGGCTCCCATATTCCTCCATCCTCGATAAAATCCTGACTGTCAGGCCCTGTTCTCCGTGCCTAACTGGCAAAGAGGAGCGCACTGCCCGCAACGACGCCTGCAGCGCCCACCCAGGCGCCGACAGCAGGGGCTTCCTTCGTTCGCCACCACATCATCGGCAGCATGAGAACCGGTGTCGTCGCCGACAGGGTCGCAACGATGCCGACTTCGCCGCCGGAAAGCGCAAACAGGATCAGCGTCATACCGAGACCCATGCCGAGCAGACCGGAAATGGCAATCAAGCCGACGACCGGTAACGTGAAGTTTCCTGCCGGCTTGACCCAGCGGACCGGCAGGCGCGTTAGAAGCAGCAGCCCAAGCGCGGCAACGCCGACACGAATGCTGGAGGCGGCAACCGGGTTAGCACCGGTTTCCATGATCGGACGGGCAATCAGGGAACCGACCGACTGGGACAGCGCCGCGGCAAGGCCGAGAAGCACGCCGATCCAGACCGGACCCTTGATGTTTTCCCATTTGTGAAGCTGAGACTTGCGTTTGCCGAAACGAATGGCGAGCAGAACACCCAGAAAGGTGAGGCCGATGCCGACCATCTGCGTGGGGCTGAGGTCTTCGTTCAAGAGCAGCCAGCCGAGGATCGCCGACATGGGCGCATTCAGCGAAAACAGCATCGCGGTGCGGCGCGGACCCATGCGGTTCAGCGTCAGGAAAAGGGCTGTATCACCCAGAAAGATGCCGATGAACCCGGACAGAACCAGAGGCAGCATCAGGGCTTCGTTGATGGAGCCCCAGCCCGTGGTCAGGAAGACCCAGGCGCTCAGCATTATCGCCACCAGCACCATGCGGGTGCAGTTGAAGGTAATGGCGCCGAGGTGCTGGGCGGGGCCGGTGGACAGAAGTCCGGTCAGTGCCCACAAGGCTGCCGCGCCGAGGGCTGCGGCTTCAAAGAGTAACATCGGTTCAGGTCCGTTAAACGTCTTCCTCCAGGGCGGGCAAGTTGCCGGTCCAGGCGGTTTCGAAGAAAGCGGCTTCCAGTTTGCTCATCCGGCGGAAGAGATCCGCAATGTTGGCCTGTTCGGGTTCCGTGAGGCTGGGGCCTATCCGGTCCATTTCCGCGCGGATCCAGTTCACGAAGGCCTCGAAGCCGGGGACGGCATGAAGGTCGATCCATTCGGCCAGATAAAACGCATCCGGGCGTGGTTTCCTGGCTTCGCGCACGCCCCAGGTCAGGTAACACCATTCGGCGCAGAGCAGGCAGGCAAGCCCTTCGGCGTAACTGCCTTGTCCGGCCGATTCCAGCATGAGCCGAGAGAAGGCACGGGTCACCGGCCCTTGCGCCGCGGTTTCATAAACCTGCGGTTCCACGCCCAGCGCTTTGAAGGAGCGCAGGAAGTAGTCGTTTTCCTCTGACGTCAGCAGCGCCAGGAAACCGGCAAGCCGGGATTTGGCCGGCATACCGGGGGCTTTTGCGACGAGATAGCCCAGGGTGGAGGCGAGATCGTTTACGAAGGTGTAATCCTCGATCAGATATCGCGCATAGGCGGCTTCGGGCATGGTGCCGTCGCCAATGGCAACGGTGAAGGGATGGCCGGTTGCCTCTCTCCAATAGGGCTCGGCGCGGGCCGCCAGCCAGTCGGTGAAAAGAGCGTCGGGAGACTGAGCACGGAAATCGCCGAACGATCCGTCAAATGCAGATGACATGGGAATGCAACTCGTTGGAAGTCCTGAAACCGCCGGGGAAAGGGAAGACAGAGGTGCTGCGCTTTTGGAGGCCTGTCAACACCAAAACCCTGCGAGGCGCAAAAGCGGGTTCAGAGCCGGGGCAGATCCGTGCTTTCCAGCTCACCCTTCGAGACAGCGCTTCGCGCTTCCTCAGGATGAGCAGGAGCAAGAGGGAAGACGCAGCAAGGGGAGGATGTTGCAAAACATGTGCGCCAGGGACCTACGACGCTTCGGCCGAGCCGAATCCCGTCTATCGTCATCCCGGCCAAGCGTAGCGCGAGCCGGGATCAGGGGCTGAAAACGGTGGCGATTGATCGCCGTTTCAGCCGAGGCGTTGGATCGCCGGCCCCGCTCTCCGCTTTGCTGCGTCCGGGACGACGACCCGGGATACCCTCAAAAAAACGGGCGCCGTTTGGCGCCCGCTTGAACTCTTGATCAGGCTGCTGCCTTTTTCGGGGTGATCAGGCCGCGGTTGACGAGAACCTCGGCGATCTGGACGGCGTTGAGTGCCGCGCCCTTGCGCAGGTTGTCGGAAACGACCCAGATGTTGAGCCCGTTTTCGACCGTCGCGTCCTCGCGGATGCGGGAAATGTAGGTCGCATCTTCGCCGGCGCTTTCGTAAGGCGTGATGTAGCCGCCGTCTTCCTGCTTGTCGATGACGAGGCAGCCCGGAGCTTCGCGCAGGATGTTGCGCGCTTCTTCTGCGGTGATCTCGTTTTCGAACTCGATGTTGACGCTTTCCGAGTGGCCAATGAACACCGGCACGCGCACGGCGGTGCAGGTCACCTTGATGGCCGGGTCGAGCATCTTTTTGGTTTCCGCCAGCACCTTCCACTCTTCCTTGGTGTAGCCGTCTTCCATGAAGCTGTCGATGTGCGGGATCACGTTGAAAGCGATGCGCTTGGTAAACTTGCTCGGCTCGATCGGATCGTTCACGAAGACCGCGCGAGTCTGGTTGAACAGCTCTTCCATCGCTTCCTTGCCGCCGCCTGAAACCGACTGGTAGGTGGACACGACGATGCGCTTGATCTTGGCGTGATCATGCAGCGGCTTCAGCGCCACCACCAGCTGAGCGGTGGAGCAGTTCGGGTTGGCAATGATGTTCTTCTTGGCAAAACCGGCGACGGCATCGGCATTCACTTCCGGCACGATCAGCGGCACGTCGGCGTCGTAGCGCCATGCGGAAGAGTTGTCGATGACGATGCAGCCCTTGGCGGCGATCTTCGGCGACCATTCCTTGGAGACTGTGCCGCCGGCGGACATCAGGCAGATGTCGGTATCGGAGAAGTCATAGTTCTCCATGGCCTGAACCTTCAGCGTCTTGTCGCCGAAGGAGACTTCGGTGCCCTGAGACCGGCGGGAAGCGAGGGCGACGACTTCGTCTGCCGGAAAACCGCGCTCTGCGAGGATGTCCAGCATCTCGCGTCCGACATTGCCGGTAGCGCCTGCAATTGCGATCTTGAAACCCATCTTTGACTAGTCCTTGTCCGTCTCCCCGCTTCGCCAGCCGCCCGGTTCTGGATGGGCGTGGCCGGCTCCCGGCGCCTCCCATCCCCGGGGAGGCGGGATGAGCGGCACCGTCAAGCGGTGGTCTTGGTGGTCTTGGTAGTGCGTTTGAGAGCGGTTGCTGCAGCCGTCCGCGGCTCGCCGCGCATGAAGGTAGCGCTGGCAAGGGCCTGGGACATCATATCCAGAATGTCGGCTTTCAGCCGGGTCATCGGGGCTCGCAATCGTCAAAACTTGAGACGGCGGTGTTTTTGCCCGGAAATTCCCGCGAGTCAACAAGGAATAGGCCGGTGTTGCCAGCTAAGTGAACGAATTGATGCTTTGCCAGGCCCGGCAGGCGGCCCTTGCCTTCGCATTTCCGTCAGATGAGGCGCTTTGGTAACAGGGCGATCCGGCCCGTTTCAACCGCCCCCAAGCAGATCACGCGGTGAACAGCCGTCCCGGTCCGCGTCCCGCCGTGGACAAGCCGGCCAGATGCATCATGTGCCAGGCGAGTGCCAGATTGGAGCTGATGACGGGTTTGCCGAGACGCTTTTCGCACGTTTCTATGACGGGCAGCGTACGCAGGTTGGTGCAGGAGGCAAAGACGGCCTCTATCTCCGGATCCTCGCCGACCTTACAGATTGCCTCTTCAACGGACTGCAAGCTGATCCTTGCAACCACAGCCTCTTCTGCCTGCCCGAAAGAGCCGACGCTGGCGGGGGTCACGCCGTTCTTTTCCAGAAGACAACAGAGCGCGTCGGAGACTTCCGCCACATAGGGGGAGACGATGGCGATGCGCGAGACACCAAGGTGTCCGAGTGCGGCAATCACCGCGCGGGCCGGGTCTGTCACGAGAGCGCCCGGATGAGGCAGCTGGATCGCGCCAGCAACCTGGTCCGAGCCGATCACCGTTGCTCCAGAGGTGCAGGCATAGGCAATGACATCGAGCGGGCGTGTGCCCGGCAAAAGGGCGGCAGTATCCGTCAGCCGGGCCTTCATCTGCATCAGTTTTTCGGAGGTGACTTCAGTAGCGCTCTCGATCCGGGCGTGAAGCAGCGAGACGCCCTCCTGATGAAACAGGGGCCGGAATTCGCTCTCGATGGTTTCGTCAACCGACAGCAAGATCAGGCCGAAAGCGGCTTTTGTGGCAGATCCCGTGTCGCAGTCGAAGGGCAGTTTCATGGCGCTATTCCCGGTGTTTCATGCGGCGATGACAGGAATGTCCGGCGCTGCCCGAACGGTCAGAAATTCAGGTGTTCCATCCCGGATGACGATGTTTTCCTCGTGAACCATCATTCTGCCGGGGCCAAGCGTCAGGCTGGGCTCTAGTGTCAGCACCATGTTTTCACGCAGCAAGGTCTGATCGAAGCTGGTCAGGCTCGGTGCCTCGGTGAGCTGCATGCCAAGCCCGTGGCCGAGCCGGCCGACATCCCCTTCGCTTTCGCCCAGAACCCCGGCCATGGCCTGGAAGAGATCGGCACAGGTTTTCCCCGGGCGGGCGATGGTGGCGGCGGCCTCAACTGCCTGCACAAGTGTTTCATGAGCAGACCTCACAGCGTCGCTTGCCCGGCCGATGGCAAAGTTGCGGTCGAAATCGCAGAAGTAGCCGTTTCTGGTCGCGCCGGTATCGAGCATCAGGACGTCCCCTTCCTGAAGCGGCCGGGCGGAGGGCGGTGAAATGACATCGCCGTAGCCCTCCTGTCCGGCGCCGCCGACCAGATAGGGCACGTCGTCGGCGCCTTGCCTCAGGAGCTCGATCCGGAAGGACCGGAAAACGTCGTTGAGCGGTTGGCCGGCCTGGAAAAGCTTCGGTCCTCTGGCGTAGGCAGCCGAACCGATGCCGCAGATTTCGCGGAGCAGAGCAATCTCGCGTTCCGATTTCACCATCCTGAGGCTCTGGATCAGGTTCGTTCCATCGACATATTCGGAGCCGCTGGTGAGATGCTGCAGGCGCTGAAAATCGCGAAGCGGCATGCGCAGCGCGCTTTCCCGGCCCATCGGCATGGCGATTTTCGTAAAGCCTTTGAGAGTATCGGCTAGCAGGTTGATGCCATCATCGACCGGGTGCGGGGCGGAAAACGTCCGGATGTCATCAATCCAGGTGGCGGCCATCAGATGCGCCCCGATCTGCGGAATGACGGCAATCGGCTTGCCGTTCCCCGGCACCACGAGAAACCAGGGCCGGGTCGGGCTCTGCCAGAACAGGGTTCGGAAGCCGGTGAAATAGCGCATTTCGGCTTCCGTCGTGAAGAACAGCGCGTCGATGCCTTGCGCGCGCATGGCCGTTTGGGCGGCTTGGGTGCGGGCTGCAAATTCGTCTTCCGGAAAATCCTGTTCAGACATCCTCCGGTCCTTCGGAGAGATAACAGAGCACCCGCGTCTCCGGACCAAGGCCAAGAGTTGAGGCCTGACCGGCAGCGTGGCGCACGGCAGTGATGCCGGCCGAACCGGACGGCGTTGTCGCAATGTCGTTTTCCCCCAGCCATTTGACTGTTTCCGCCGCCTCATCGTCAGAAACGGTCACGAAGAGATCGGCTTCCCGGGCCAGGTATTTCAACGCCAGATGAGACGGTTCCTTGCAGTCGAGACGGCCCATGTTCGACACCGGACCGGGAGCCGTGACGGGTTTTCCGGCTTCGATGCTGGCAAGAAGAGCGGGCGCATTTTCAGGTTCCACCACAACGATGGTTACGTCCTTGCCCCAGGTCAGGCGAGCGCCGATGGCACAGGCGGCGGCTAGGCCGCCGACACCTGCCTGCAGGAAGACATGTGTGGGCGGTGTCTTGATCTGCCGGGCAATTTCCGCGGCCATCACCAGATAGCCTTCCATCACGTCGTGTCCGGGGCCGGTCATGCCCGGCCAGGTGCTGTCCGGCAGCAAGGTCCAGCCTTCAGCTTCCGCCCGTCTCTGGGCTTCCGCCATGCTGTCTTCATAGGTGGCCCCGGCTCGGACAACGTCGGCACCCCGAGCCTTCAGGCGGGCCTCAAAGGCTTCGGGTACGGTTTCGGCGACGAAGACGGCGGCCCTAGCGCCAAAAAGCGGCGCGCCTGCAGCAAGGGACATGCCGTGGTTTCCAGCGCTCGCGCAGACGAAGGTCATGCTGTTTAGCGCTGAGGCGTGTGAAGGCGCCAGTCCGTCCTGCACGCGCTGGTCCGCCAGTTTGGCAATGGCATAGGCTGCGCCAAGAGCCTTGAAACTGCCAAGACCCATGCGCTGCCGTTCGTCCTTCAGGCTCAAGCTGCCGATCGCAAGTTGGCTTGCAAGGTCCGGCAAGGCCCGAAGCGGAGTTTCATCGGCGCGCGGGCATTTGCGAAACAGGCTTTCCGCCCCGGCGATGTCCTGCGAGACGGATCCTTCCGCCAGCTCGCTTTGTTCCGGAAGGCCTTTGCCGAGAAAAGGGTTTTTCAGTGTTTTCATTGTTTGCCCCGCACGGTTTCCCCGGCAGGTCAGCAGCTCTGACGGTCGGTTGCAAGCGTCTTGCGGAAAATGACGGTTCCAAACCAGACGAGGCCGTCTGCGAGATGTTGCGCCCGACTTCGAAAAAGACTTGCCTGTTGCTGAAGAATCGAAATATCATGAATTATGGATATGAAGGATGCCTTGAGCGCTTTCGGAGCGCTCAGCCAGAAAACGAGACTCGAAGTCTTCCGCTTGCTGATCCGGGCTGGTGAAGAAGGAATGAGCGCCGGCGAGATCGGCGAGGCTCTGGACGTTCGGCAGAACACGATGTCGGCGAACCTGGCCGTCTTGCTTCAGTCCGGGCTGGTGCGCAACGAACGCGAAGGCCGGTCGATCCGGTACTTCGCGGACCTGGACGGAATACGCGAGTTGTTGACATTCCTGATGGCCGACTGCTGTGGCGGTCATCCGGAGCTTTGTGCGCAGGTTATCGAGACGATTGCCTGCGGAGAAACCTGTTCATCGTAGGGAGGACCAGATGTCCGGCGATGTCTTTAATGTGCTTTTCCTGTGCACGGGCAATTCCGCCCGGTCGATCATGGCGGAAGCCATCTTGAACCGGGAGGGACAAGGCCGGTTCAGGGCCTTTTCTGCCGGCTCACAACCGGCCGGGGCCGTGCGCCCGGAGGCCCTGGCGCTGCTGAGCAAGCTCAATTTCAAGACGGACGGCCTGCGATCGAAGGACTGGGCCGAGTTCGCGGTGCCGGATGCGCCGGTCATGGATTTCGTTTTTACCGTTTGCGACAATGCGGCGAAGGAAACCTGCCCTGTCTGGCCTGGCCAGCCGATGTCCGCCCATTGGGGCCTTCCGGATCCGGCAGCCGTTGCCGGAAGCGAGAGCGAACGGGCTGTCGCATTCAACGAAGCCTTCCGGATGCTCAGCAGCCGGATCTCGGTGTTCGTGAACCTGCCGATGTCTTCGCTTGACCGCTTGTCCCTGCAGAAGAAACTCGATCAGATCGGTCAGTCTGCCGAAGAGCCCGTGTAAGGCTGCTCCGGCGTACTTGTTTCGGGAATATCGCCTCAGGCGACGGCCTGGCCCTCGCGCGAAGTGCGCAGGGTCAGCAGTGCAATGGCAAGGGCGATGAGCGCGCATGCGGCAACCGCGCCGACCAAAGGCAGTGCGGTCCGGTCGAAGAACGGGCTGCAAACCAGGATCATCACGCCGCCAGCGACCATCTGGAAGGTGCCGCCAAGGGAGGAGGCCATGCCGGCGTGTTCGCCATGTTCTTCCAGCGCCATGACCATCACCGGGGCGATAACCTGACCGAGGCAGGTGTTTCCGATGAAGAACAGGGCCATCAGAACCGGCAGATCGTCAATGCCGCTCCAGACCAGAATGACCAGAAGGACGTTGGCCGCAGCAAAGCCGCTGACCGCCCTCAGTGCCACGCGGCCCATGCCGAAGCGCTCACCAAGTGCGGCGGCGAACTGGGACGAAGCGAAGAAGCCGATTGCGTTCAGCGCAAAGACAAGGCTGAAGGCCATAGGCGTCAACTGATACTGGGTCATGTAGACTAGAGGGGCGGCGGCGATGAAGACGAAGAAACTCGCCAGCGAGAACCCGCCGATCAACGTCAGCCCCATGAACCTGCCGTCGCGCATCAGATAGATGGCACTGCGGATCATCGCTGTCGGGTCGATCTTGCCCCGGCGTTCGGCCGGCAGCGTTTCGGGCAGCAGGAAAGCCATTTGCAGCATGGCCAGCAGGGCAATCACCCCAAGGGCCACGAAGATCAGACGCCAACTGCCGAACTGGATGATCAGGCTGCCGGTCAGCGGCGCCAGCATGGGCGAGACGCTGAAGACCAGCATGACCAGTGCCATCAGCCGGGTGGCTTGCGGGCCGGTGTGCAGGTCGCGAACCACGGCCCGCACGATGACCATGGGCGCACCGGCGCCGAGGGCCTGTACGAAACGGCCGAAAGTCAGCGCTGAAATGTCAACCGCGGTGGCGCACATGATCGAGCCGATGATGAAGACGACAAGCCCCAGAAAGGCCGGCAGCTTTCTGCCGAACCGGTCGGCAAGCGGGCCGTAGATAAGCTGCGCAAAGCCGAACGCGATGAAATAGACCGTGAAGGTCATATGAACCGCCGCGTCGTCCGTCCGCAATGCCTGCACGATTTCCGGCATGGCAGGCAGATAAAGGTCGATTGCAAATGGACCAACGGCCGCGAGAAGCCCCAGCACAATGGCGGAGCGGATAAAACCGATCTGCATTGGAAAATCCGATGAAAATGCGCCGGAGGCACAAATATGGGAAAGAATGGAAGATGGAGAAGGCGGTAAACGCCACCAGTCCTTCATATGACGTAAGCGCTCGAAATGCAAATTCAAGCCAAGCGGTGCGTTGTCATGAAACCTTCATGCAACTGTCACCGATATTGTAATCTCGGCAACTAGCTTGCGCGCACCATCAACCCGATATTTATGGGAGCGAGTGCAATGGCGAACCTTCGTGGGCGCTTTTTAAAAGGTGTCAGCCTTTCAGTTCTGTTCGGCCTTGGCGCGGTCTCGGCGGCGCAGGCCGCGTATTTTGAGCGTATCAATACTTTCCCGGTTTATAAGACCCTGCCGGAAGGCGTGGATCAGGCGACGGAAACCGTCGCGGAAATCATTTCCGCCACCAAGGACGGCCGCACTCTCGTGTTCACCGACAGCCCGGGCGAAGCCATCGTCTTCGTCAATGCGGCCAACCCGCTGAACCTGCAGCCGATGGGCCGCACCGCCCTTGGCGGTGAGCCGACCTCGGTCACCGTCGGCAAGAATTTCGCCTATGCCGGCGTCAACACCTCCGAAGATTACGTCAATGCCTCCGGTCATCTGGCCGTGATTGCGCTCGACGGTCTCGGCATCACCGCGAAATGCGACGCCAAGGGGCAGCCGGACAGCATCGCCATTTCCCCGAACGGCAAGTTCATCGCCATCGCCATTGAGAACGAGCGCGACGAAGACCTGAACGACGGCGTGATCCCGCAAATGCCGGCCGGTCATCTGGCGATCTTCGATCTGGACGAGACCGGTGCGCCGACCAACTGTGACGCGGTTCGCATTGTCGACCTGACCGGTCTTGCCGAAATTGCGCCGACAGATCCGGAGCCGGAATTCGTTTCCATCAATTCCAAAAACCAGGTTGTCGTCACCCTGCAGGAAAACAACCACCTTGCCGTGGTCGATCTGGCCTCCGGCGAGGTTGTCAGCCATTTCTCCGCCGGCACTGCTTCGGCTGAAAACATTCCGGTTACCAAGGCGCGCATGAGCGATGCGTCCGGCTCGACCGAAAACGTCAAGCGTGAACCGGATGCGGTTGCCTGGCTTGACGACGAGCGCTTCGTGACAGCCAACGAAGGCGACTATGAAGGCGGTTCGCGCGGCTTCACCATCTGGAACACCAAGGGCGAGGTCCTGTTCGACAGTGGCAACCAGATGGAACATCTGGCCATGTCCTACGGTCATTATCCGGCCAAGCGCGCAGCCAAGAAAGGCACCGAGCCGGAAGGTGTGACCGTTGGTGAATTCGGCGGCGAAAAGCTGATTTTCGTCAACTCCGAGCGCGGCAACTTCGTCGCCGTCTACAAGGACACCGGTGCCGAGCCGGAATTCGTCCAGTTCCTGCCGACGCACGTCGGTCCGGAAGGCTCTTTGGCAATCCCGAGCCGCGACCTGTTCGTGGTGGCCAATGAGGTCGACAGTGCGGAAGACAACGTTCGCGCCCAGGTCTCCCTCTACAAGTTCGGTGCAGAGGCTCCGTCCTACCCGATGGTTGCTTCCGACGTTGATCCGGAAAAAGGAGCACCGATCGGTTGGGGCGCTCTTTCCGGTCTGGCGGCGGACCCGGCGGATGCCAACAAGCTCTATGCGGTCAGCGATAGCTTCTATGACGATGCCCGCATCTACACGCTGGATATCTCCTCCATGCCGGCCAAGATTGTTGGCTATGCCACCGTTCAGGGCGGCAAGCAGGCGAAACTGGATCTGGAAGGCATTTCCGTTGCCAAGGATGGCGGCTTCTGGCTGGCTTCCGAGGGCAACCCGGACAAGGAACTGCAGCACCTGTTGCTGAAGGTCGGGGCCGACGGTCAGGTTCAGGAAGAAATCACGCTTCCCGAAGAACTCAACGCTCAGTCCGCGCGGTTCTCCTTCGAAGGCGTTGCCGAGTTCGAAATGGACGGCAAGACGCTGGTTGCTGTCGCCGTTCAACGCGAATGGAAGGACGATCCGAAGGGCATGGTGAAGCTGGCCATCTACGATCCGGCAGACAAGTCCTGGGGCTTCGTGCATTACCCGCTCGACAAGCCGAAGAGCGCAGCCGGTGGCTGGGTCGGCCTGTCTGAAATCGTCTCCATGGGCAACGGCAAGTTCGCCATTCTGGAGCGCGACAACAAGGGCGGTGAAGACGCAGCCATCAAACAGATCACCACGATCTCCCTGGACGGTGTGACGCCAGCTGCCTACGGCTCCGACATGCCGGTCGTCGAGAAACATTATGCCATGGACATTCTGCCGGCGCTGGCAGAAGGCAAGGGCTGGGTTCTCGACAAGCCGGAAGGTCTGACGATCACCACCGACGGCCGTCTTATCCTGGTGACCGACAATGATGGTGTCGACGATGCGCCGGGTGAAACCCAGCTCATCGATCTCGGTCCGGCAAGCCGCCTGAAATAAGGCGCTCGACGAGCGCTTCAAACAAAGGTCCTCCCAAGACCTGAGCGAAGGTCCGGCAGCCTTAGGCCGCCGGGCCTTTCCTTTTTTGCATTGTCATTGTCGGCCTGGGTAAAACCCTCTTTGCCAGTGCCAGAGGGCGGCAAGGCTGTGCAGCCCTATGAGTGCCGCCAGAAGCAGCGCCGCAGCATGATGCAGTCCTGCCGGTGGCAATCCAACGAAAGCTTCAAGTCCCGGAAACGTGCCGTTCGCAATCGTCTCCAGGCTGCCGGATATGACGATCATGCCGATACCGCTGATCAGGAGCAGAAGCGGCACGAGGCGCAAGGCGGCGTGGACGCTCTTGCCGAGAGCTTGCTGCAGAGCGGACTGAAAGGCGACGACCGAAGCAGGGGCTCCCTTCGTAAGCCAGAGGATCGTCCGGACAAGAGCAAGAACACCTGCCGACAGGCCAAGCGCCAAATGCGTCTTCAGAAGGTATGGCGAGAACGGGTCGGTGTTGGTCAGGGTAAAGCCGGTTACCAGAGCGCCAATGGTAAGACCGGCAATTGTCCAATGCAGCAACCGGATACTGGAAGTGGGGGAAGACATCATTCGTCCTCCCGGATCACGGTGTAGAGCGCGGCATGAAAATCGATCCCCTTGAACTCCGCGACGATACCGCTTTTGCCAAGCTTCTGAATGGCGGCCTGATAGGTTTCAGGACTTTCCCAAAGCGCGACGTTGACCAGCTGGAACTTCGCCTGTGGGGACAGGGACTGGTGCAGACGCGTGGTGATGTAGCCGGGTTGTTCTTTCAGGAAATCGCGGGCTTTTTCCCAGCCGCGGACAGCATCGGCAAGGCGGTCTTGCGGAACCTCGAAGGAATTGATCAGCGTGACGGGGGCTTTTGAGGTGATTTCATTCGCCATGGTGGAAACTCCCAGGTTGGCGGTCAGTAAAGAAAGCGCGGCCAGGTGAACGGCACGTCGGGTCCAGAGTGATGTCATTTTCATCTCCTTTTATATAGCAAGCTATATTTATTTATATAGTAAGCTATCTATCGTATATGCAAGGGATGATATTCGAAAAAGATTCCTCCGCTGGATATCTGGCAAACCAGATGGCCCGGTTGTTTGCTGCCGGTCTCCAGCGCCGTATCCGGCCCCTTGGCCTGTCACCAGGGCAGTTTCCGGCGCTGCTCGCTCTGTGGGCAAAGGAGGGGCGCACGCAAAAGGAACTGGTGCAACTGCTTGATATCGAGCAGGCGACACTGGCCAACACGCTGGCAAGAATGGAACGCGATAGCCTGATCACGCGCCGGGCGAGCGAGGAAGACGGCCGGGTTCAGGAGATTTTCCTGACGGACAAGGCACGGGTTCTGGAGAAGGAAGCCGTCGGCGCGGCGATTGCACAGAATGCAGAGGCACTGGAAGGGTTTTCGGAACAGGAAAAAGCTCAGTTCCTGGATTTCATGCACAGGGCCGTTGCCGCCATGCAGAAAGCCCAGTCCGGTAACTCCCGGTGAGTGCCAGCCTGCTGGGTCTTTTCGGCGTGTCGTTTCTCGCCGCCACCTTGCTGCCTGCCCAATCCGAACTGGGCCTTTCCGGCTTGATCGCGCTGGGAAACGAACCGGTCGTTCTGCTGGTTGCCGCCGCAAGCCTCGGCAATACCCTCGGGTCGATGGTCAACTGGGGTCTGGGACGGGCGGCAACCGCGTGGTCGACCGCGTCCTGGTTTCCGGTCAAGCCGGACAAGCTTGCCAAGGCGACGGGCTGGTATCACCGGTACGGACGCTGGAGCCTGCTGTTGAGCTGGGCACCGATCATCGGCGATCCACTGACACTGGCGGCGGGTGTGCTGAAGGAACCGTTCTGGAGCTTCACTCTGCTGGTCGCCATAGCAAAGACCACTCGCTATGTGCTGGTTGCGCTCATCACGTTGCAGGTCATCTGAGTTTGCGGGCCAGATGACGGAAAGTGCCCGGCTGTTTCCAGCCGGGCGAGTGACGCGGGTTCAGATCAGTCTCCGGCACGATACTCGGGCGGTATGGTGAAGACTTCGTCGGCGCGGCCATAGCCGCCGTCCTTGACCTCTTCCACCAGAACCATGGTGTTGGGCCGCACGATCTCGCCGAAAAAGGAAACCAGCAGGTCGGTGGTCTTGTGGATCAGCTCTTCCTTTTGCGCTGTGCTCAACGCGGCTTCGGGCAGTTTGTAATTTGCAAAGGGCATTACGATTCTCCTTGGGGTTTTGGTGTCAGTGTCTAGATGATGCCGCCGTTGGCGCGCAGAACCTGTCCGTTCATCCAGTCCCCATCGGGACCAGCCAGAAACGCAACGGTTGCGGCGATGTCCTCGGGGGTGCCGAGACGGCCAAGCGGGTTTGATTTTCGGATTGTTTCCACAAGCTCCGCCGGCTTGCCGGCAAGGAAAAAGTCAGTCTCAACCGGACCGGGGGCGATCGCGTTGACCCGGATGCCACGCGGGCCAAGCTCCTTCGCCAGAACCCGGGTCATGGCTTCAACGGCGGCCTTGGTCGCGGCGTAGAGGCCGTAGTGAGGCTGATAGAGGCCGACCACACTGGAGGAAATGGAGATGATGCGGCCGCCGTCCGCGAGCCGGCTCGACGCGAGCCGCATGGCGCGGAAAACACCACCGAGATTGACCGCGCATTGTCTGTCGAAATCTTCGTCGCTTGCTTCGGCAATGGCGGCATTGCGCATGGTGCCTGCATTGTTGACGAGTACACCCACCGGGCCGAAGGCCTTTTCTGCAGCTTTGAAGAGACGCTCGTGGGTCGCTGTCTCGGCAACGTCTCCCTGGATCGCCATTGCCTTGCCGCCATGGTCTTCCAGGCTTTTGACAAGTGTGTGAGCCGCGGCTTCATCCTTGCCGTAGTTGATGACCACCTGAAAGCCGTCGCGCGAGAGCCTGCGGGCTATGGCTGCGCCTATGCCTTTGCTGGCGCCTGTGACGATGGCGGTGTCGAGATCTGGTGTCATGTAAGTCTCCTTCTCGTTGATCCTGAAGATAGCGAGGCGGAAACTCCGGATAATGATGCTTTAACTGAAAAGATAATCCGGATAATAAGAACAAATGTACGGCAAGTTCGACGCAATGCAGCTCTTTGTCCGGGTGGTCGAACGGGGCAGCTTCACTGCTGCCGCGGCAGATCTGAACCTGCCACGGTCCACCGCCACGGATGTGATCCAGCGTCTTGAGCGTGATCTCGCCTGCCGGTTGCTGGAGCGAACCACACGCCATGTTACGCCGACTCCGGATGGCGAAGCCTATTACCGGCGATGTGTGTCAATCCTGGCGGAAGTGGAGGAAGCCGAGGGCGCGCTGCGCGGGCATGAGCCTGCCGGACAGTTGCGGGTCGATGTGCCGGGGCGGCTGACCCGCACCTTCCTGTTGCCGCACCTGCCCGACTTCATGGCGCGTTATCCGAAGATCGACCTGCAGCTCGGTCAGGGAGAGCGCCTGGTGGATCTGGTCCGCGAGGGAGTTGACTGCGTGCTCCGTGCCGGCGTGCCGGACGACAGCGGCATGATCATGCGCAAGTTGACGGAGATCGCGGAGATCACATGTGCCAGCCCGGACTATCTCGCCACGCACGGCACGCCGACAAGTCTTGAGGATCTGGAAGGGCACCTGATGGTCGGCTTCCTGTCGTCACGGACGAGCGCCGTCATGCCGCTTGACTTCCGGACGTCCGCTGGCGTGCGCGAAATAATGCTGCCCAGCCGGATCGTCGCCAACGATGCCGAAACGGTACACCAACTCGGGTGTCTTGGGTTCGGGCTGTTCCAGGCGCCTCGCTACCGGCTTGCCGAAGATCTGGAAAGCGGTGCGCTGGTGCAGGTCCTGCCGGATTTGCCGCCGACCTCGTTGCCCTTGGCTGCGTTCTACCCCCAGAACCGCCAGCTTTCACCGCGCGTTCGCGTCTTTGTCGAATGGGTGGCCGGTATCTTCGCCGCGGTGGACATATAGACCTCAGACCCTCTGGATCAGATCCCACTTGTTGCCGAACGGGTCCTGGAAGACGGCGACCTTGCCATAGGCTTCCTGGCGGGGAGCCTCCAAAAAGCTGACACCAGCCGTCAGCATCGCCTGATGGTCGCGGTCGAAGTCCTCGGTGTGCAGGAACAGGAACACGCGTCCGCCGGTCTGGTTGCCGATGGCGGCTTGCTGGCTGTCTCCATCTGCCTTTGCAAGCAGAAGACGGGTCTCGGAACTGCCCTTCGGGGCGACCAGCACCCAGCGCTTGTTGAGGCCAAGGTGTGTATCTTCGATCAGATCGAAGCCGAGCTTGCCGGTGTAATAGGCGATGGCCTCGTCATAGTCGGGCACGACAAGGGCAATCGCTCCAATCATCTGTTTCATTGAAGACCGGGTCCTACTGCGCGCGCCGGTAGACGGACACATTCGTGTAACTTGCAACATCCACCAGGTGGACGGTCTGGGTCACGGTCAGGGTTCTGCCGTCTTCGGACAGTTCCCGGTCGGCCTTCATGATGGTCAGTCCGCCGCGACGGGCTTCCGAAATCAGGTTGCGGTCGCCCTGGAAGACAAGACGCATGGCGTCGACCAGGCCGCTTTTGCCGAGGCGCACTTCAGGTCCGTCCGGCATTGCCTCGAAGGTGTCATTGGTCACTTCACCATCGGCAGCCACCTGGTTCATGGTGAACACGGCAACGCCGAAATTCTCGTCGATCTTCAGTGTGGCGCTTCGGGGCGGTTCGCCCTGTTCGAAGTCGCTTTCCTCCGTGTCGAGGATCCAGGTGCCGAGAAAGGGGGCGAGTTTGTCTTCGATCATTGGACCAGCGGTGTCTTGAAAATGGGAAAGCCGCCACCGGGATAACCGGTGACGGCTCTGCTTGCAAATGGCGATTGCCAATCACGCGCTCAGGGCGTCCAGTTCGGCAATGATGGCGTCGCCCATTTCCACGGTGGAAACGGTTGCCTGGCCGGGGGCTGCGATGTCCTTGGTGCGCAGGCCCTTGTCGAGGGCGTTGGCGATGGCCTTGTCGAGCTTGTCGGCGGCCGCGACTTCTTCGAAGGAGTAGCGCAGCGCCATGCCGAAGCTGGCGATCATGGCGATCGGGTTGGCAGCGCCCGTACCGGCAATGTCCGGAGCCGAGCCGTGGACGGGCTCATAGAGTGCCTTGCGCTTGCCGGTGACACCGTCCGGAGCGCCAAGCGATGCAGACGGAAGCATGCCGAGCGAGCCGGTCAGCATGGCGGCAACGTCGGACAGCATGTCGCCGAAGAGGTTGTCCGTCACGATGACGTCGAACTGCTTCGGCCAGCGAACGAGCTGCATGCCGCCAGCATCGGCCAGCATGTGCTCCAGCTGAACGTCCTCGTAGCCGTTCTTGTGCGTCTGGGTCACGACCTCGTTCCACAGAACACCGGACTTCATCACGTTCCGCTTTTCCATGGACGTGACCTTGTTGCCGCGCGTGCGCGCCAGCTCGAAGGCAACGCCGGAAATGCGCTCGATCTCGTAGGTGTCATAGACCTGCGTGTCGATGCCGCGCTTCTGGCCGTTGCCGAGGTCGATGATTTCCTTCGGCTCGCCAAAATAGACACCGCCGGTCAGCTCGCGCACGATCAGGATGTCGAGGCCTTCGATCACGTCCTTCTTCAGCGAGGACGCATCGGCGAGTGCCGGATAACAGATGGCCGGGCGCAGGTTGGCGAAAAGCTGCATGTCCTTGCGCAGGCGCAGCAGGCCGGCTTCCGGGCGAACCTCGTAAGGAACGTCGTCCCACTTCGGGCCGCCGACGGCGCCGAAGATCACCGCGTCCGCAGCCATGGCCTTGGCCATGTCTTCTTCGGAGATCGACTGACCATGTGCATCATAGGCGGAGCCGCCAACCAGGCCTTCGTCGGTTTCGAAAGAACTGCCGCCCTTTTCGTTGAACCAGCGAATAACCTTTTTCACTTCCTGCATGATTTCCGGGCCAATGCCGTCACCCGGCAGAAGCAGAAGGTTTTGTGAAGCCATGGGTGTTCCATCCCGCATTTTGAGAAAACTGATGGCGATGGGTTAGCGCGTCGGCCGTTGTCTTTCAAGATGAAGCCAGTTGCGAAGAACTCAAGCAAGCCATGGGCAAAGGTCAAGAACGGCGGAACGCTTCCGGCTGTGAGGGCGTTGCGACCATTTTCCAGAGGGCGCCGGCCGCCGTCAGCCGAGCCATCCGCGCGCAGCCTGCCACAGGAGATTCAGCGCGAGCAGGGTCATGACCCACTTGAAGCCGGTCTTGAAACTCTTTTCATTCATGCGGCCGAGCAGGCGGCTGCCAGCAAGCGTGCCGAGAAAGCCGCTGATGATCATTAGAACGATCAGTCCGAACCAGGGCGCGAAGGCAAAGCCGAGGGCGCCGAAGGCGATGATCTTGAAGACATGCATGATCAGCGCGGTGACCGCCTGGTTGGCGACGAACTCGTGGCGGGTCAATCCCAGGGTGGACAGCACGGCGGCGCCGATGGGGCCGGCCGCACCGAAGAACATGGACAGGAAAGTCGAGACGAAGCCTGCAGCCGCCATAACCCTTTTCGGGGCCTTGCCGAAGCGGGGTGCCTTGCCCCAGACGACCCACAAGACGAACAGGCCGATGCCCGCCTTGAGAACGGTGGGTGGCAATTCCACCGCAATTGAACCGCCGATCGCAGCACCGAATGCGGCCCCGATCGCAAACCAAAGCGCAATCAGCCAGTCGACATGTTTCAGTTGGACCAGGGCGCGCCCGGCATTCGACCCGAGCTGTACAACACCGTGGACCGGCACCAGTGCAGTGGCGGGCATGAGGGTCGCCATGATCGCGATCAAGGCGACCCCGCCACCAAGGCCGACGGCTGCAGCCAGGGCAGAGGTGAAGAAACTGGCGACGATCAGCGTCAGCGAAGCGGCAAGGTGCAGCTGATCGGGAAAGAAGAAACCGGCTGCCTCCGGCATGTCATGGCCATCTCTTGTTCGCGTAATTGACCGCTTCGCGGACATCCAGCGCGCGTGTGGAATTGCCGCTGCGCAAGTAGAAGACCGAAGCCTTGTTCTCTTCCATGTAGACGGCGCGGGGGGCCGGACTGACGATGACCATGGCCACGTCCTTGCCCTCAACCTTTGCAAAGACAGTATGGATGTAGGGGCAGAGGTCGCCGCCGAGGGTTTTGGAAACGATGTCGTTGACCGTGCGCTCGAAGGCATCGAGGTCGGGGCTTTTCAGCGTTGCCAGATCCTTGTCGAGCCCGAGCGGCGTGCCTTTGTCATCGACGCCGATCAGAAGGTGGCCCCCATCTGCGTTGAAGAAGCCTGCCAGCGTCTTGGCGATGACCTTTTCCAGCGACCTGTTGGTCCGGTTTTCATTCAGGTCCCAGCGCAGCGACGACTTGAACTCCACGCGCCGGGTTTCGCCCTGTTTCAATAGATCGGGAATCAGCGCGGTCTGTTCCTCGCGCAGCGACCTGTAGGCCTCGGTGGTGCGCATGTAGTTGCGGGTGAAAATGCCGAAGGCAAGGCCGACAATGGCGCCGAGCACGGTATAGGCAATCGCCACGTCCAGATGTCGGGGAAGCAGCACAAGCCAGAGACGAGCCATCAGAAATTCAAGGAGATTGGGCGCGGTTTCCGAAAAACGGGCCAGTTCCCACCAGACCACCACCAGGTTCAGCGGGTGAATGACCAGGACACCGACGATGGCCCCGACCACGACATAGGCTGCCAGAAAGGGGAGCTTGAACGGGGAAAGTGCCATATTCCAAAATCCAAATGAAAACGCCGGTCGGAACCGGCGTCACTCTTAAGCCAAAACCCATCGCGCGTCATCCCGGGCAGGCTTCGTGCGAGCCGGGATGACGGTGAAGGCAGCGAAACGCATCAGGCTGCTGTCGGCAGGGCCGTTTCGACGAGTTTCACCCAGTAGGAACACCCGACCGGAATCAGGTCGTCGTTGAAGTCGTAGGCCGGATGATGCAGGCCGGCGCTGTCGCCGTTGCCGGCGAAGATGAACGCCCCCGGACGCTCTTCCAGCATATAGGAGAAATCCTCGCCGCCCATCATCGGCTCGATCTCGCGGTGGACCTTGCCAACCCCGGAAATGCCTTCGGCAACAGACGCCACAAAATCTGTCTGCTCATCGTGGTTCACCGTGACCGGATAGCCGCGGGTGAACTGCAGCACCGCCTTGGCACCGAACGCATCGCCAACGGAGCTGACGATGGTTTCCATCCGGGCCTGGGCAAGATCACGCATTTGCGGGCTGAGCGTGCGGACCGTACCGCGCAACAGAACTTCCTGCGGAATAACATTGAACGCGTTGCCGCCCTGGAAGACGGTGACCGACACAACCACCGAATCGAGCGGGTTGGCGTTGCGGCTGGCGATGGTCTGCAGCGCCGTCACGAGTTGCGAACCGATCACGATCGGGTCGATGGTCTCGTGCGGCTTGGCGGCATGGCCGCCCCGACCGGTGATCGTGATGCGGAATTCGTCGGTCGCAGCCATGATCGGACCCTTGCGGATGGCAAATTCGCCAACCGGCATGCCCGGGAAGTTGTGCATGCCGTAGACTTCCTCGATCGGCCAGCGGGTCAGAAGGCCATCGTCGATCATCGCCTTCGCGCCCGCGCCGCCCTCTTCTGCCGGCTGGAAGATGACGACCACGGTGCCGTCGAAGTTGCGGGTCTCGGCGAGATATTTGGCCGCGCCCAGCAGCATGGCGGTGTGGCCGTCATGGCCGCAGGCGTGCATCTTGCCCGGGATCTTGGAGGCATATTCCTTGCCGGTGACTTCCTCGATCGGCAGTGCATCCATGTCGGCACGCAGGCCGATGGTCTTGCCGGCACCGCCGTTGCGGCCCTTGATCACCCCGACCACACCTGTCTTGCCGACGCCCGTTGCGATTTCGTCGACACCGAAGCTCTGCAATAGCTCGGATACCTTTTCGGCAGTCCGGACCGTCTCGTAAAGAATTTCGGGGTTTTCGTGGATGTCGCGGCGCCAGGCAGTGATCTCGTCGGCCAGATCCGCGAGGCGATTAACGATGGGCATGAAAGACTCCTAGAAACACGTCTGAACGGGAAAGCGTTTGAAGCTTGAAGGGTTAGGTCCCTAACCTATCGCAAGCTGCAAAAAGAGGAAGTGGGATTGCAGAAAAAGTTATTCACCCGGCTGACGATTGCAAGGGTGATCCGCCAAGGCATCATTTTGCGGATGATTTTTGCTCCAAACGGAACACACGCGTGCGTTTGATTTCACTGTCTTCCAGCGCGCCGACCACCGGAACGCTGTAGGCCGCCAGCTCCGTCAAGCGCGCCGACGGCAGATAGGACCGGCCCGGATCGCCGACATAAACCTCGATGCCGTTCGTCAGCAGCCTGTCGAGAAAGGCCAGAACCTTGTCGGCCATCGGCTTGTCGTAGAAAACGTCGCCGCAAAAGACGACGTCCGCTTCAGGCGGCTCTCCGGCGGTGATGTCCGCAGTCTCCGTCGTGACTTCGATATCGTTCAGCGCAGCGTTCATCCGGGTTGCTGTCAGGGCGAAGGCATCGATGTCGACCGCATGGCAGGACGCGGCCCCCGCTTTCATTGCGGCAATGCCGACAAGGCCGGACCCGCAGGCAAAATCAACAACGCGCTTGCCTTTGACCAGCCCCGGCGTGTCGAGCACATAGCGGGCAAGGCCCTGACCGCCCGCCCAGGCGAAAGCCCAGAACGGTGGCGGCAGGCCGAGCTCACCCAGTTCGTCTTCGGTTTTTTGCCAAAGATCCATGGCCTCATCAGCCACATGCAGCAGGATTTCCTCCGCATGCGGCACAGGTTTGACCTTGGTTTCCTTGCGGATGAAGGCTGCCGGATCCTTGATAAGGGCCATTCAGGGCAGGTCTTTCAGAAGAGGACGTTACGCAGGCTCTTTCAGGCCGCCCATTTCACAGACGATTTTCCATTCCTCTTCCGTGACCGGCTGGACCGACAGGCGCATGGAGGTGACCAGCGACATCTTGGCAAGGCGCGGCTCAGCCTTCACGTCGGCCAGGGTCACCGGCTTCGGCATGTCGCAGACAGCCTTGAAGTCCACACATTCCCAGCGCGGATCGTCAATGGTGGTGTCCGGATGGATGTCGCTGCAGACTTCAACGATACCCACGACTTCCTTGCCGATGTTGGAATGGTAGAAGAACGCCTTGTCGCCGATTTCCATGGCCCGCATGTTGTTGCGTGCTTGGTAGTTCCGGATACCGTCCCATTGTTCGCCCTTGTCGCCCCGGGCTTTCTGCTGTTCCCAGGACCATTTGTCGGGCTCGGACTTGATCAGCCAGTACTGCACTCAGTTTGCCTCCGGGTTCTTGACCGCCCAGTTCCAGGGACGGATCTCGACGCTTTCGAAAAGACCGGCCAGGGCATAGGGATCTTCCTGGGAGATCGCCAGGATCTCGTCGCGGTTGGACGCTTCGATCACGACCAGCGAGCCGGTCATGTTGCCGTCGTCATCAAGAAACGGACCGGCAGCCTTGAGGCTGTCGCCAAGGCCTTTCAGAAAGTCGAGATGCGCGGCGCGGTTGTCGAGACGCGTCTGCAGGGCACCGGGCTTGTCGGTGCAGATCAGGGCATAGAGCATGAAGATTTCCCCGGGTTGGTCGAATCTGCGTCGAACCTAGGGCCGGGACGGGGGAAACTCAATGGGGTATTGTTTCAAGTGGATGTCATCGCACCAATCCCCTCAGAAGAGCGCTTCTGCGTATCTTCGGGGATAGGCGACATCCGGAACAAGCGTCGTTCTTTGAGACTGGTTCAAAGACCCGCCGTTTCCGATTTCAGCGGGCGGGCCATCAGGATGTTGAGGGCGTCGTCGATGGTCAGGTCCTCATCGATCATCTTGGCGACGGTCTCGCAGATCGGCACTTCGACATCGTATTTGCTCGCCAGTTTGACGGCGACGCGGGCGGAATAGGCTCCTTCGGCCAATTTGCCGCCCGCCGAAATCAGCTCGGAGGCCATGAAGCCCTCGCCGAGCCGCAGCCCGAAGGAAAAATTACGCGACTGGCTGGACGAGCAGGTGAGCACCAGATCGCCGAGACCGGAAAGGCCAGTGAGGGTTTCGCCCTGCGCGCCCATTGCGGTGCCGAGGCGCGACAGTTCGGCAAAGCCGCGTGCGGTCAGGGCCGCCTGGGCGCTGGCGCCGAGCTTGCGGCCGACCACGGCCCCGCAGGCGATTGCAAGCACGTTCTTGAGGGCGCCGCCGATCTGGGTTCCAAGAACGTCGATGGAGGCATAGGGCCGGAAGCAGGGCGATTGCAGCGCTTCGCACAGGCTGAGCGCCGTCTTGGCAGTATTGGCCGCAACGGTCACGGCGGTCGGCAAGCCTCTCGCGACATCGTCGGCAAAGCTCGGACCTGAGAGGACGCCGGGTTCGATGCCGGGCAGTTCCTCGCTCATGACCTTGGAGAGAAGCTTGCCGGAGGACTGTTCGATGCCCTTGGCACACAGAACAACAGGGCCACGCACCTTGCCGGTCTGTTTCAAGGCTGCCAGCATGGCCCGGGTGGTCTGGGCCGGTGTCACCAGCAAAATGGCATCGGCATCAGCGACCTCTTCGAGCGACGAGGTCGCTTCCAGGTCTTCGTCAAAGGTGATTCCCGGCAGATAGCGCGGGTTCTGCCGGCGAACCCGGATATCGGAAACCGTGCCGGGATCGCGCGCCCAAAGGCGTACCTCGCGGCCGGCCCGGGCCGCGGTCAGGGCCAGGGCCGTGCCCCACGCACCTCCGCCAACGACGCCGATAGACCTAATGGCGCCCATTGCTCTGCCTTTCCACGCGCGTCCGTAATGTTTCAAGCTGCGCTCCAAACCCTTCAAAAAAGCGGGCCTCGGTCGGCGCATCCATGGTGAACAGGTCAATCCAGAACAGGCGGAACCTTATCGGAGGTCCGCCTGAGTTCGGTGACGTTTCGAAGTGTTCCCATTCTGTCGCGGGCTTTTCACGAATACGGCCGTGAAAATGCCGCCGGCGATGCAAGCCGTCGAGACAACGGGGAACATCTTTGAAGAAATGGTCCTGGTCGGCGAACGATTCGAACGCGATATCCAACGAAAGTCCGGTCTCCTCGGCAAATTCTCTCCGGGCAGCCTGCAAAAAGCTCTCGCCGGGGTCGACCGTGCCGCCGGGAACCTGGATCTCGGCATCGGGGAAATCCGGCTCCTCAAACACCAGGAGTTCCGTGCCGCAGGTCAGATAAACGTAGGCCTTGTAGTAGATCATAACCGGCAAGTCCTTGAAAAAACAGATTTATGCCGCGTTGGCGATCTGCGTCACTCGCTCGCGCAAAGCACTCAGGGGTGCGCCGAAAGCGGCGAAGAAGTTTTCCTCGTTGCTCGCACGCTCGCCAAAGAGGTCGACCCAGAAAAAGCGGTAGCGAATCGGTTCGCCGCCGCTGCTGGGATGCATTTCGTAATGTTCCCATTCGGTGCCGGGCCGGGTTGCGAGGCGAACATGATAATTGCGGCGGATGTGTCGGCCAAGCAGCGGGCGGTTGGGCGCGGGCCGGAACTGGCCGACCGGCGGGATCGTTTCGAACGGGATGTCCTGGCTGGAAAAATGATCGAAGGCGACGTCCAGATCGAGGCCGGTTTCCTCGGCAAATTCCCGCATGGCGCCATGCAGGAAGCTTTCCCCCGGATCGATCGTTCCGCCAGGCACCTGAAGACCGAGCCAGGGCGTGTCCGGTTCGTTGAAGACCAGAAGGTCCGTGCCGCAGGTCAGATAGACATAGGCCTTGTGGTAGACGCGCATCGCTGAAAACTGTCCTTGTTGGAAAGGCTGAGGTTTCCTAACAGGGTCTTTGGCCGCGCAAAAGGGTCGGCGCACATTCGAGCGAGGTTTTTATTAGGCTGCCGCCTAAACCTTGGCGCCCTTCTTGCCCGCGCCGAGCACACCGGCATTGGCGGCGTCCAGCGGCCAGCGGGGCCGGGGCGACAGGCTCATGTCGTCCACGGGGCCGAGCCGAAGCCGCTCGATACCGGCCCAGGCGATCATAGCGGCATTGTCGGTGCAAAGGCGCAGCGGCGGGGCGACGAAGCGGGCATCCGCCTCTTCCGCGGCCGCAAGAAGGCTGGCGCGAATTTCCTGGTTCGCCGCAACGCCGCCGGCCACGACAATTGCCGGTTTGACGCCCGGATGGCGCGTCCGGAAAAGGTCGAGTGCGGAGCGGGTGCGTGCCGCCAGAACGTCCGAAACGGACCGCTGGAAGGCGGCGCAGAGGTCGGCAATCGTCTGTTCGTCAACCGGTTCCAGCTTTTTCGCCTGGGTTCGAAGAGCGGTCTTCAGGCCGGCAAAGGACATGTCGAGGCCCGGCCGGTCCAGCAGCGGGCGCGGCAGGCGGAAGCGGGTGACATCTCCCCGTGCAGCCATCTTCTCCACATGCGGGCCGCCGGGATAAGGCAGGCCCAGCAGCTTGGCCGTCTTGTCGAAAGCTTCGCCGATGGCATCGTCGATGGTCGTGCCGAGGCGTTCGTAGTCGCCGACCCCGCGCACCAGCAGAAACTGGCTGTGGCCACCGGACACCAGCAAAAGAAGGAACGGGAATTCGAGGTCGTCGGTCAAGCGCGCGGTCAGGGCGTGACCTTCCAGGTGATTGACGCCGACAATCGGCTTTCCCGCGGCCATGGCGATGGCCTTGGCAGTCATGAAGCCGACGATGACCCCGCCGATCAGGCCCGGGCCGGCAGTTGCGGCAATGGCGTCGATATCGTCCCAGCCGCAGCCTGCCTCGTCCATGGCTTCGGCAACGATCCGGTCGAGGATCTCGATATGGGCGCGGGCGGCGATCTCCGGCACCACGCCGCCGAACTCCGTGTGCTCGTCGATCTGCGAACGGATCGTGTTGGACAGGATTTCCTTGTGTGCTGGACCGCGCACCACCGCCGCTGCCGTTTCGTCGCAGCTTGTTTCAATCCCCAGGACCGTCAGATTGGTCGCATTGTCATCTATTTTGACTGAGGTCATTGGTCTAATTGCGGTGGCCTGTGTTAGGACATTCGAAAAGACATAAATCGGTGCCCGTCATTTCTGCCGGGCGTAGCATCTGGACGGTAAACCTTGCAATCAAATCCTTTGCGTATCGGAACAAGGGGCAGTGCTCTGGCGCTGGCACAGGCTCACGAAACCCGCGACCGGCTGATGGCGGCTCATGGTCTGGCCGAAGACGCGTTCGAGATCGTGGTCATCAAGACATCCGGCGACAGGATCCAGGACAGGCCGCTGTCGGAAGTCGGCGGCAAGGGGCTGTTCACCAAGGAAATCGAGGAAGCGCTTCTGGATGGGCGCATCGATCTTGCCGTTCATTCGTCCAAGGACATGCCGACGGTGCTGCCGGACGGGCTGGCGCTGACGGCTTTCCTGCCGCGCGAGGATGTTCGCGATGCGTTCCTGTCGCCCAAGGCAAAGACCCTGACCGATCTGCCTCATGGCGCCGTCGTCGGTTCCAGCTCGCTGCGCCGTCAGGCGATGATCAAGCGGCTGCGCCCGGACATCGAAGTGGTGATGTATCGCGGCAACCTGCAGACCCGCCTGCGCAAGCTGGCGGAAGGTGCAGTGGATGCCACGCTTCTGGCGGCGGCCGGTCTGCGCCGTCTTGGTCTCGAAGCGGAAATCACCAGCCTTCTGGAAATCGACCAGTTTTTGCCGGCGGTCGGCCAAGGCGCGATCTGCATCGAAAGCCGGGCGGACGACACGGCCACCCTTGAGATGCTGGCGGCCATTCACGACGAGGCAACCCAGATCCGCCTTGATGCCGAGCGCGCCTTTCTCGCGGTTCTGGACGGATCGTGCCGCACGCCCATTGGTGGTCTGGCGACGCTCGACGGCGACACGCTGCACTTCCGGGGCATCGTGCTGAAGCCGGATGGATCGGAAGTCCACGAAGCTACGGCCAGTGGCCTGAAGTCCGACGCCGTGCAGATCGGCCGGTCGGTGGGCGAAGACCTGAAATCCTGCATGGGGCCGGATTTCATGGTCGGAGCCTGAGCCAATCATGCACTTTCTGGTGACGCGTCCCCAGCCGGATTGCCGGCGCACCGCAGAAAAACTGCGGGCTCTGGGGCATGTCGCCGATGAGGCGCCCGTCCTGAAGACCGTTGAGGTGGGCAGTGCGGGGATCGGGTTGGAGGGTGTGTCGGCACTGGCTTTCTCCAGCCGGCGGGCCGTTGCCATCCTGGCGGCGCACAGCCAGATCGATGACTTCAGGAAATTGCCGGTTTTCACGGTTGGCGATGCAACCGCGCTTGCCTGCCGGGAGGCAGGATTTCCCAAGGTTCATTCGGCCAGCGGCAACATCGATGCGCTCGCGCAACTGATTCTCGATAAACGAAGCGGCTTGTCGTCCGGCGAGGTGCTTTATCCTGCGGCAGAGGACCGGGCGGGGGATCTGGAGGGACTTCTCGCCGCAGGCGACGTCTCTTGCCGCACTGTCGTGGTCTACCGCATGGACGCAGTTACGCGTTTGCCTTCCGCCGTTGTGGATAGCCTGAACAGCAGCGCTTTTGACGGTGTGCTCATTTATTCCAGACGCACGGCCGAGGCTTTTGTGGCCCTGGTTCGCAGCCATGGGCTCGACCATATTTTGTCCGGTTTGCCTGTCTATGCGCTTTCTCGGCAGTCGGCCGAGCCCCTGTCTGAGGCAAGCCATGTGCGTGTTGCAGCTGCGCCGAATGAAACTTCCTTGCTGGATCTGGCGTTAACACAGTGTTAACCCGATCCGGGGGAGTCGTTCTTTTGCAGCGCGCAAAAGTCTTTGCTGCGGCGGTACCGCTTCGCAAAGAGGTGTGTATAGTGAAGGTCTTGGGACCGGAAGGGTTCAGGAGGAGATGAGATGACGACGGACAAGAAATCCCCGGGCGGGACATCCTCATCGGGTAGTGGCAGCGCCAGCGGCAAGGACAAGCCGGGCAGCAGCACCACGTCTTCCTCCGGCGGCGGCAAGCGGCCGGTGACGATTGATCTGACCGCGGAAAAGGTCGGGGCCAAACCATCGGATACAAAGTCGACCCCCGGGTCAGCTTCTGGGTCAACTTCTGGGTCGACCACTGGGCCAACATCGGGGGCGTCCGCCAGCAGCTCGTCTGCGGGTGCATCCAAGCCAGGCAGCGCCGGCAGCACAACAGCGTCCGGCAGCTCCCCGGCGTCCAGCAGTTCTTCGTCAACAGGAAGTGCCTCCTCATCGGGTGCCAGCGGCACTTCAGGCAGCGCATCGTCGCCTTCCCCGTCTTCAACGAAATCGTCTTCGACCGGAACCGGTTATTCCTCGACATCTTCCACCGCTGCCGGGTCTTCCGCTGCCGGTAAGCCATCCGGCACCGGCACGACCGGGTCGTCGGCAGCAACCAGCAAACCGGCCTCTTCGACGAGCTCCTCAACATCTTCCGCAAGCCAGCCTGGAACGTCTTCGACAAGCAGCAGCTCCCGGCCGGGTGGAACGACAACCTTCTCCAATCCGCCTGCGGCTGAAGACCGCGGCGGTGTCGGCGCTTTCGGCGTTCTGCTCTCAGCCGTTATCGGCGGCATTCTGGTGCTCGGTGGAGGCTTCGGTCTGTATCAGGCCGGGCTCGTCAAACTGTCGCCGGAGCCGAACCAGCAGCTGACCAGTGCGCTCAGCGCGGCGGAAAGCAAGATTGCCGATCTGGAGAAAAAACTTGGCGACGTAACGTCTTCGGTTTCCAGCCAGAGCAGCTCCACCGATGTTTCCGCGCTGGAAAGCAAGGTCTCCGATCTTGAGGCCAGAGTGCAGGAGACGTCATCGTCCGATCTCAGCGCCACCGTCGATGCCCTGAAGCAGGACGTCGAAGGATTGCGCAGCAGCGTGGCTTCCGCAGGTGGTGGTACCGGCGAAGGGGTGCCGGCCGATCTGCAGCCACTGGAAAGCCGTCTGGCTGCGTTGGAAGAGACTGTGAAGAGCGACAGCCAGGTCGATCTTGCGCCGCTGGAAAGCCGTGTTGCCGAGCTGGAGAGCTCGACTTCTTCCGAAGCGGACAAACTTTCGGGTTCCGTGACAGGGCTTGAAGGCCAGCTTTCGGATCTGAAGTCGAGCCTTTCGGATGTGGAAACCCGTCTTTCCAACACCGAAGCGACCGCGAAAGCAGCGCAGACCGCCGTTTCGACATCGGATGTTTCATTGAAAACCCTTGCCGACAGCCAGGCGCGGGCCACCGAGACGCTGTCTTCGCTGGCTGCCGACATAAAGTCGGTCGGGGCGGCCAACACGGCGGCTCTGGAAGGCTTGCGCGCCGAACTCGATACGATTTCCTCGCGTCTTGCTGCTGTCGAGGCGACGATGGGTGATGCCACGGCGCGGGAAGTTGCCGCTCGTGCGCTTTCGGTTTCGGCGCTGAAGTCGGCTGTCGATTCCGGACGTCCCTATGAAACCGAACTGGCCGCTGTGAAGGCTGGCCTGCCGGGTGATCTCGACCTGTCGGCGCTGGAAGCCAATGCCAAGACCGGTGTTGAGCCGGTGTCGGTGCTGATTGCGCAGTTTCCGCCGGTCGCGCGCTCGATCTACCAGACCTTTTCCGAACCGGATCGCTCCGGCGATGTGCTCGACAGCCTGGTGTCCAGCGCGCAGTCGCTGTTCACCGTTCGCCGGTCCGGATCAGGGGAAGGCGAAGGTCCTTCTGCTGCCCTGCAGCGCATGGAAAATGCCGTCAACAAGGGTGATCTGAAAGCGGCCCTTGCCGCCTACAAGGATCTGCCCGAACAGGCGCAGGCCGCAGGTGCCGACTGGGCAACCCGCGCCGAAGCCCGTGTCGAGGTCAATGATCTGACGGACAAGGCCTCGCAGGAAGTGCTCAACGCGCTTGCTGCGAAGGATAGCTGAATGCAGGCCGGCCCACGCGCCCGCCCGTCAATGGAACCAAGTGCCGGTAGAAGCCGGCCGTCGCAGGGAGCGAACTGAATGATCCGCGTTCTGATCTTTTTCGCGCTGTTGTTTGCCGTTGCCCTCGGCTTTGCCTGGATGGCGGACCTGCCGGGCACAATCCAGATTTCCTGGCCGGTGTATGAAAACGGTCAGCAGGTCGGGACGGACATCTGGGAGCAGTCGCCTGTCATCGTCGGCCTTGCCGCCGCTGTTTTCCTGGCGGTCTTCCTGGTGATTGTCTGGGCGATCCGCGTTGTTCTGAAGTCTCCGCAGATTGCCAGCCGGTTCTTCCGGCGCCGCCGGAAAGACAAGGGCTACAATGCCCTGTCGCAGGGCCTGATCGCACTGGGAACGGGCAACGCCAAACTGGCGCGCCGACACGCACTGGACGCCGACAAGCTGCTGGACGATGAACCTGCTGCAAAGCTGCTCCTGGCGCAGACTGCACAGCTTGCCGGCAAGGATGACGAAGCGCGTCAGCGGTTCGAGGCAATGCTGGAAGACCCCGCCACCAAGGCCCTTGGTCTGCACGGCCTCTTCATCGAAGCCGAGCGCCACAAGGAACCGGTTGCCGCACGCCATTACGCGGAAGAAGCGGCCAAGACCTCGCCGGGTCTGGAATGGGCCGGAAAGGCCGTGCTCGGCTATCAGGCGGTCGCCCATCACTGGGACGAAGCGCTCAAGACGCTGGAGCGCAATTACGCCGCCAAGATGCTCGACAAGAAAACCTACCGGCGTCAGCGCGCCGTCATTCTGACGGCCCTTGCCATGAAGCTTGAGGACGGCGAGCCGGAGCGGGCCTATTCGCTGGCCAAGGAAGCGCACGGTCTGGCGCTTGATCTTGTGCCGGCTGCTGTGCTGACCTCGCGTCTGGCCACGCGCCGGGGCGATATCCGCAAGGCGTCCAAGGTGCTGGAAGCCACATGGCGTCTGTTCCCGCACCCGGACCTTGCGGAAACCTATGCCCATGTCCGCACCGGCGATTCGGCTGTCGATCGCCTGAAGCGGGTGAAGTCGCTGTCCGCGCAGCGGGCCAACACCCCTGAAGGCGCGCTGGCCATCGCCCGCGCCGCCATGGAGGCGCGGGAATTCGAGGAAGCGCGCCAGCAGCTGAAAAAGGTTCTGCAGTCCGAACCCACCCGTCAGGCATTCCTGCTGATGGCGGAAGTGGAGGAAGCCGAACACGGCGACCGCGGCCGCACGCGTGACTGGTTGGCCCGTGCCGTCAGCGCGCCGCTGGACAAGGTCTGGATGGCCGACGGCATCATTTCCGCAGAGTGGCAGCCGGTTTCACCGGTCACGGGCAAGCTCGACGCGTTTCAGTGGGCAACACCCGGCAGCCTGTCGGACGAGGATGGGCCGCTGCTTGAAGACAGCCTGTTCGACGCCCCCGCGTTGCCGTCCGCCGCGTCTGCCGAACCGGTTCGGCCGGTCGCGGATGTGGATGACAGCGCCGTCGTGCTGGAAGTGGAGCCTGTCACCAAGGCCACCGATCCGAAACCGTCGGACCCCAGGTCCGATGCGGACAAGGCCGCAGGCGCGGCCCCTGAGGCAACAACGGTGCCGGTCGGCAAGCAGGGCTATGAAGGCACGACGGACGACGTCAAGTTCAGTCCTGCCCTGAAGGACCTGCCCGACGCCACGGCTGCAAAAGCCGCGCCCAAGGAAGAGGCTGCCCCTGCCAAGACGTCCCCGAAAGAAGCTGCTCCGATGACACCAGCCAAACCGTCTTCCGGAGCCAGTGAACCTGCAGGCAAAGCCCAAGGCCAGAATGGTCCCGAGGTGTCATCCAAGGCAGATGCAAAGGGTGAGGACGCATCCAAAAACGCAGAGGTGAAGCCCTCTTCCGCCAAAGCCGATGAGGCGAAGACTGGCGATGCAAAGCCGGGCGAAGCGAAACCAGGTGATGCGAAGTCGGGCGAGACGAAATCCGGAAGTTCCAAAGACGATCTCAACCGGCCGATCGAGTTTCCTTTGTCGCGGATGCCGGACGATCCGGGACCGGATGAGGACGACGATATCGAAGCGTCCAAGACCCCGCGTCCGCGCTTTTTCAACTAGGGTGTGGCCCAAACCATTTCATCTTCAGTTTTGGGGCCACACGCTCAGGCGCGGCCGCTGTCAGCATCAGAAGGCGCTTCTGGCGGCTGTTTGCCGGATCTTGTAAAAAGGGAAGATGTGATCTTCCCGAAAGAACCGGTTTTAGCCTCTTGCATCTGACGCCAAGCTCCGGTAATTAGCGGCGCACTCGGGCATGACCTGAGTGTCCGCGTCAAATCGCGCGATGTCCGGCACCTGCCGGAAAATGCCGCTGTAGCTCAGATGGTAGAGCACGTCATTCGTAATGATGGGGTCGGGGGTTCGAGTCCCTTCAGCGGCACCACTTTTCCAAGGTTCAGAACATTTCAGTCAGGTCTTTGAGGACAGGGCAGAGCCTTTGTCCGTGCGTTGTCGCCTGAACCGGCTTTTCAGGCAGATGTTTCGCAAGCTTCAAGCCGTGCAGACGCTGTTAGGCACGCCGGGGCTCTTCTCCCTTTTCTAGGGCCTCGCCTGTAGACATGACATGTCATCTCTTGTTGGGGAAGGGCGGTGCTCAAGCCAGGCTTTTCCCATGTCTGCCGCAGCTGGAGAAGTTGTTGCAGGTCATATGTAGAAAGAAATACAGAGCTTGTTTCGAAAGATTGCATGTATTTCTTGCTGGTATTTTCGGTTGTCATTTACCTGACAATTTTAAGTAACCGAAAATATACACTTGTTTGCTTATTGTGTTTGAAAATTTCGATAGGCCTCAGAAGACAATGCGAGCGCCGCACAAGAGGTGATGACACTTGCTGCACAAAATGATCCGCATTCTTGTCGCTGATGACAGCGGCGTCGCGCGTGAAGTCATCAACAACGGCATCGCCGTTCACCGGTCCAAGCGCTACATCGAGATAGACAATGTCGACAATGGCCGCGCCGCCGTCGAGGTTCTGAAGAAAAAGCAGATCGACATGGCGTTTATCGACATCAACATGCCTGGGCTGAATGGCCCGGAGGTGATCGCCGCGATGGGCGAGACAAAGTCGACAGGCTGTCTGACCGTTGCTATTTCGAGCGACCTCGACGACCGCAATGCCAACACGCTGAAGAAATTCGGCGCTTATCACTTCCTCAAGAAGCCGTTCAATCAGGCCGAAGTCTCGGAAATCGTTTCCACCTATATGACGATGACGATGACCTACCCGATCCTGATCGTCGACGACAGCGGAACAATGCGCAAACTGACGCGCAAGGTTCTGGAGGCCAGCCGGTTCGACTTCGAGATTTCGGAAGCCGATAGCGCTCCGGCCGCGCTTCGCGCCCTGGCATCGGGCAAATTCCGGATCGTGCTGACGGATTTCCACATGCCAGACGTTGATGGAATCGAGCTTGCCGGGTCGATCCGCGACCTGTCCAGCAAGATCGGCATCTACATGATGTCGACCAACGACACGACCTACCTGGAGCGGTCAGCGGCATTTGTCGGTATAAACGGGTTCCTGAAGAAGCCGTTCACCGCCCAGGATATCGATACGCTCATGCACAAGTTCCTGGAACTGGACACGCCAAAGTTCGGCAAGGTGCGCGACATGTTCAGCTTCATGGAACGTGAACGCAAGGCCTCCTGAGCGTCCGCCGGCAAAGCCGGTGTCATGCGCAAACGGGCCGTTTCCATGTGCCTCTCTGCGCCGTTTATGGAAGTCAGGACTGGATAGTTTGTCAGTATTCTTGATTTAAAACGCTTCAGTTGATTCAATGGCAGAATCGGAAATCTTCCCCTAGTTCGTATCGGTTCCACTGGCTGAATGCATGGAGAGCGGTGTGGGCAAAATAGCAAAACTTGAATTACTGCGCCGGATATTGCCTCTCGGTCTGTGTGTGCTTGGTATTGTCGGCGGATATTTTTTCATGTCGGTGCTTAGCAGCCTGCTCTGCATCATCGCCGCCGCCGGAATCTATGCCGCCTTGCCGCGGCCAAACGTGCCGTCCGGCTCGGTCAAGCCGGTTTGTCATCCGCCCGTTCTGGTGCTGGATGCGATCGGGTTTGCTATTGGCGCTGTTTTCTTTTCCATCGCCTTCATCGGGATGGCCGACTGGGGTGGCGGTGCGGCGCTGATCGCGCTTCTCTGTCTTGCCCCTGCCTCGATTGCACCACTGCTGTTCACCGTGTCCGCGCGACAGGAAACGTCGTGGGTCCGCTTCTTCAGCAACGGGTTCGAGTTCACCCAGTTCGGACGACGTGTTCGGGTGATGTATGAGGATCTGAAAAAGATCGACATCCGTCTGTGGCAGGCCTCCGGTTGGGCGGCCTGGTTCCAGTCCACGATCGGCTCGCTTGGTCCGAGGTCCGCTGTCCTGCTCAATGGGGCTGAAACCACCACGACACTGGTCTTCAAGCGTCCGGACGGGGCAACCTTCACCATTTCGTCCGAACTGGTGCCGGACCTTCAGAGAGTGCTGATCAACATCGACAGAGCCGGGATGGAGCTGCCCGACGGGATCAGCGAGTATCAGCGCAAGAAGATCCGCCAACGGCGTGAGCGCATGTACGGCGGTCCGCCGCAGGAACCGCCGCAGTCGGAGCAGAAGGAAGTCGCCCGTATCGCGGCCCTGATCGAACACGCCAGGCGCAGCGCCGGGCATTGAGGCCGGGTTTGCGCCTCACTTCTTATTTGCCGTCTGCTCACCACAAATTCACCCTCATCCTGAGGAGCGCGCTTGCGCGCGTCTCGAAGGATGGGCCGCGCACGCCGGTACTCCTGGCCCATGCTTCGAGACGGACCTGACGGTCCTCCTCAGCATGAGGGCGTTGTGGGGTGCCGACGGAAGGAGGCGTGATGGTCTGAAGACCCGGTGCTGACCTCAGCCGCTGCGAACTACGAACTGACCCAGTTCGCCTTCCGCTTTTCGAAGAATGCGGAGATGCCTTCCCGGGCTTCCGGGGTTTCCCAGGTCTCGGCGAGGCGGCGGATGGTGTCGTCGATGATTTCTTCGGTGATTTCCGGGCCGAGGCTGCGGGCCAGCGCCTTGGAGGCGGCAACGGCGGCGGGGGCGGCGGAGAGATAGGGTTTGATTTCCTTTTCGATGGCCGCATCAAGGTCTGCGTCGCTGACGACCGTGGCGACGAGATTGAGATCCCGTGCTTCGTCCGCGCCGAACAGGCGGGCCGACATGAACACCCGGCGCGCCTTGCCTTCGCCCATGCGGGCCAGCACATAGGGGCTGATGGTTGCCGGGATGAGGCCGAGGCGCACTTCCGTCAGGCCGAACTTGGCGCTGTCGACGGCAACCACGGTGTCGCAGACGCTCATCATGCCGATGCCGCCGCCAAAGGCCTGGCCCTGCACCCGGCCGATCAGCGGCTTCGGCAGTTCATTGAGGCTTTGCAGCATCATGGCAAGCTTGCGGGCCTCAGTCATGCGGGTCTCGCGGTCGGCCTCGAACTGCTCGCGCATCCATCCAAGATCGCCGCCCGCGCAGAAGCTGTCCCCGGCCCCGGTCAGGACAACGACACGGACGGTGTCGTCCGCTGCCAATTGTGCGGCAACTTCCGTCAGTTCGGCGATCATCGTGGCGGAAAGCGAATTGTGCTTGTCCGGGCGGTTCAATGTCAGCGTTGCGACGCCCCGGTCGTCAACGCCAAGGGAGATTGTCTCGAAGCTCATGCGTCAACGCTCCTGAGGGTGCGGGCAAAATCGGCGACTTCAGCAAGCTTGGCCCGGTCGATGCCGGTCTCGAAGCCCTTACGGGTCATCAGGTCGAGCACGGCTTCGGTTGCGACATTGCCCTTGGCGCCCGGTGCATAGGGGCAGCCGCCCAGGCCGCCGACCGCGCTGTCGAAGGTGCGCAGGCCCTTTTCGAGGCTGACTTCGATGTTCTCGATCGCCCGGCCCTTGGTGTCGTGAAAATGGCCGGCGGCCTTTTCTGCCGGGATAGCGGTCAGCACGGCATCCAGCATCTTCTCGATGGTTTCCGGCGTTCCGGCGCCGATGGTGTCGCCAAGGGAGATCTCGTAGCAGCCGAGATCGAACAACGTGCCGGCAACTTCAGCCACTTTTTCCGGTGGTGTCGGGCCATCATAGGGGCAGTCGGTGACGCAGGAAACGTAACCACGCACCGGGATGCCGTCTTCATGTGCCTTTTCCAGAAGCGGCTTGAACCGTTCGATGCTCTCGGCCACCGAACAATTGATGTTCTTCCTGGAAAAGCCTTCCGAGGCGGAGCCGAAAATGGCGACTTCATCCGCCGACACTTTCTTGGCAGCGGTATAGCCTTTGACGTTGGGCGTCAGCACAGCATAGGTCACAGAAGGATGCCGGTAGATGCCTTCCATCACCTCCTGGGCGTCGGCCATCTGCGGCACCCACTTCGGACTGACGAAACTCGTCACCTCGATCTTGCGGAAGCCGCAGGCGGAGAGACGGTCCACGAGGTCGATCTTCTGCGCCGTCGGCACAAAGATCTTCTCGTTCTGCAGACCGTCGCGCGGGCCCATTTCAAACAGGGTGACGAATTCAGACATGTTTTCTTCTCTAGCTTCTCGTGAGGCCTAATGGTGACGCCGGTTCTTTGCTGCGCTTCGTCGGGGGACGGCACCAAGCAAATCGCGGAGGCATTCGTTAAACGGTGTTTGACACGATCACTCTTCCTGCTCGGCTCGGGTGCGCAATTCGCGGCGGATCACCTTGCCGGTGGTGGTCAGGGGCAGGGCATCTACAAAAGCGACTTCGCGCGGATATTCATGGGCTGCAAGCCGCGTCTTGACGAAGTCGGCGATTTCCCCGGCAAGTTTGTCGGTCGGCTCAAAACCCTTTTTCAGAACGATATACGCCTTGACGATCTCCGTGCGCTGGCTGTCGGGTTTGCCGACGACGCCGGCCATGGCGACCGCCGGGTGCCTGATCAGGCAATCCTCGATCTCGCCCGGACCGATGCGGTAACCGGATGATGTGATGACGTCGTCATCCCGGCCAACAAAACGGATCCAGCCTGTGTCGTCCTTGATGCCGGTGTCGCCCGTCAAAAGCCAGTCGCCTGCGAACTTCTTTTCCGTCGCGTCCATATTGTTCCAGTAGTTCAGGAACATCACAGGATCAGGACGTTTGACGGCAATGTTGCCGAGTGTGCCCGCAGGCAGTTCCTCGCCCTTGTCGCTGACGACGCTGACGTGGTGGCCAGGTACAGGGCGGCCCATGATGCCGGGGCGCGCTTCCATCAGTCTGGCGCAACTGGAAACGATCATGTTGCACTCGGTCTGGCCGTAGAACTCATTGATCGTCAGACCGAATGTGCGCCGGCCCCAGTCGATCAGCTCCGCGCCGAGCGTTTCGCCGCCGGAGGCAACGGACCGCAGGCTGAAGTGCCAGCGTTTTTCGGGCGCCTCCACCTGCCGCATCATCTTCAACGCTGTTGGCGGCAGGAAGGTGTTGCGGATCTTTTGGTCCTGCAGAAGCTGAAAGGCTGCTTCCGCGGTGAATTTCCGGAACCGGCAGGCTACCACCGGGACGCCGAGGTAGAGCGCGGGCATGAGCACGTCGAGCAGGCCGCCGATCCAGGCCCAGTCCGCCGGGGTCCAGATCCGGTCGTCCGGCTGTCCCAGCAAGTCGTGGCTCATCTCGACGCCCGGCAGATGGCCGAGCAGCACCCGGTGGCCGTGCAGGGCACCCTTGGGCTGTCCGGTCGTGCCGGAGGTGTAGATGATGATGGCAGGGTCGTCCGGGCGCGTGTCGAAGGGATGGAATGAGCCTTCGTGTCCGGCCATGTGATGGTGGAGGCTCTCCGCTCCCGGTACATCCTCATCCGCGCAGAGAACAGTCGTCAGCTCGGGCAGCCGGTCACGGATGGTTGCAAGCTTGGTCGCGCCACTTCTATCCGTGATCACCGCTTTGGCACCGGAATCCTTCAGCCGGTATTCCAGTGCTTCTTCCCCGAAGAGGGTAAAAAGCGGAATGGTGATCGCGCCGAGTTTCAGGGCCGCGATATGGGCAAAGGCGGTTTCGGGCCTTTGGGGCATCAGGACGCCGATCCGGTCTCCGGGTTGGACGCCGCGGGCGGTCAGGAGGTTGGCAAGCTGATTGGAAAGCCGCCGAAGGTCATCATAGGTGTAGCTGGTGGCGTTGCCGTCCTCGTCCGTATAGACCAGCGCCTCCCGGTTCGGCTCGCGTGCCGCCCAGTCGTCGCATATGGCAACGCCGATGTTGAACCGGTCCGGGATCTCCCATTTGAACCTGCCGGAAAGGTCGTCATAGCTCGAGGCGTCATGCGGCAGCATCGGCTTCCTCCGCAAGCGCCAGAAGAACGGTGCCGTCTGTGACCTGCTCGCCTTCGGCCACCAGAACCTCGCCGATGACGCCGTCGCGCGGGGCTTTCAGCGTGTGTTCCATCTTCATGGCTTCCAGGATTACCAGCGGCTGACCCTTGGTCACGGCTTCACCCGACCTGGCGTTCAGAACCTTCACAAGGCCCGGCATCGGCGCAACGAGCTGGTCGTCCGCACCGCCGGCTTCCTCGTCGGCGCTAAGGGTGTCCGGCAGGGCAACCGGGAAGGCGTGACCGCCCAGGAAGACTGTCAGACCCTTGCGGTCCTCCACCACCACGGCCCTGGCCCGGTGGCCGTCACAGTCATAGGTGATTGCGCCACCGTCGACCTTCACCAGCGCGTATTCGCGCGAGCCTTCTTCCAGTTGCACGGCAAAGCGCTGATGGCCGAGGGCGTGGACCTCGACGTCCCGGCGCTCGCCGGCAATTTCCAGGAGCGCGTACTGGCGCGATGCGCTCCAGATGCGCCATCCGGCCAGCGTGTCGAAGGGGTCGTTGCCGCTTGCCGGTTTGGTCAGGCCGAGTGCCTTGAGCGCGGCAAGGGCAATGGCATCCACCGGAATGGAGGGCTCTTCGATGAGCTGGGAGAGATCCCGGTCGATAAGGCCGGTGTCGACATCGCCCGCGGCAAAGCCTTCATGGCGGCACAGGGCCGCCAGAAAGCCTGCGTTTGTGACGCAGCCGGCAACTTCCGTCGCCTCAAGGCTTGCCAGCAGCTTGCCAAGGGCTGCCTGGCGGGTCGGCCCATGGACGATCACCTTGGCAATCATCGGGTCATAATAAGGGGTGATCTCATCGCCGGGGCGCACGCCGCTGTCGACGCGGGCACTGTCTTCCGGCAAGGCCAGATGCTCCAGCGTGCCGATGGCGGGCAGGAAGCCCTTCGGCGCGTCTTCAGCATAGAGCCGGGCTTCAAAGGCCCAGCCGCTGAAGGCAAGGTCTTCCTGGCGTTTCGGCAAGGTTTCACCGGAAGCTACACGAAGCTGCCATTCCACCAGATCCTCGCCTGTGATCAGTTCGGTCACCGGGTGCTCCACCTGAAGGCGGGTGTTCATTTCCATGAAATAGAACCGGTCGGAGCGCAGGCCTTCGGAAACATCGGCGATGAATTCGATTGTGCCGGCACCGGAATAGTCGATGGCCTTGGCGGCTGTCACGGCAGCGTCCCCCATCGCCTGGCGCATTTCTTCCGGCATGCCGGGGGCGGGGGCTTCCTCGATCACCTTCTGGTGGCGGCGCTGAAGCGAGCAATCGCGCTCGAACAGATGCACGGCATTGCCGTGGCTGTCGCCGAACACCTGGATCTCGATATGGCGCGGCTTGGTCAGGTATTTTTCGATCAGCACGCGGCTGTCGCCAAAGCTGGCTTCGCCTTCGCGCTGCGCGCCCTTCAGGGCGTCGGCAAAATCCTTCGGGTCATCGACGCGGCGCATGCCCTTGCCGCCGCCGCCGGCACGCGCCTTGATGAGCACCGGATATCCGATCCGGTCAGCCTGCTCTTTCAGGAAGTCCGCGTCCTGGTTCTCCCCATGATATCCGGGCACCACCGGCACACCGGCTTTTTCCATCAGCGCCTTGGCGGCATCCTTCAGGCCCATGGCCCGGATGGACGAGGCGCTCGGTCCGATGAAGGCAATGCCGGCCTTGTCGAGAGCGTCGACGAAGTCCGGGTTTTCAGACAGGAAGCCATAGCCCGGATGAACCGCCTCGGCGCCGCTGAGCTTGCAGGCCTCGATGATCTTGTCGGCCTTCAGATAGCTTTCCGACACCGGTGCCGGGCCGATGCGGAAGGCTTCGTCGGCCATGGCCACATGCTTGGCTCTTGCGTCGGCATCGGAATAGACCGCAACGGTCTTGATGCCGAGCTTCCGGGCCGTCGCCATGACCCGGCAGGCAATCTCGCCGCGATTGGCAATGAGGATCTTCTTGAACATTTCTTAGCTCTCCTCCCAGGGAGTGACTAGTGCGCCGGGGGTGTCGGCATTTCGGTCCGGAGCAAGATCCGGCATATGCTGTATCGGCAGCGCGCTGAACACGGTGATGGAGTTTCGGCTGCCGTCGGCCAGAAGAGAGCTGCGGCCGGTCGCCAGAACGTCCACCTTCAGACCGCCAACGGACAGCGTATCGCCCTTGTCGATGCTGCCTTCGTCAAGCGCGACCAGGATGGCTGTCAGCGGCTGCGTCAGGTGAACATCGGGGTGCTGGTCACGAAACGCGGCTTCGATATCCGGACCGCATTCCACCATCGAGCGGACTTCACCTTGCATCAGTCTTCCTCCCGAGCGCTTCCAGTAAGTGGGTGTGGCTGGCCTCGTCGAAGGCGACCAGCGTGACGCTTTCGATATCCGGCAGGTCATCCAGAAGCCGCGTGACCGTTGTCACCGCGACAGTTGCCGCCTTGGCGGCTGGATAGCCGTAAATGCCGGTGGAAATGGCTGGAAATGCAACGCTGTTGCAGCCGTTGTCCGCGGCGAGGCGAAGGCTGGTTTCGTAGCAGGATGCAAGAAGGTCCGCTTCGCCTGCGCTGCCGCCTTTCCAGACGGGGCCGACCGTGTGAATAACGTGGCGGGCGGGCAAGCGGTACCCGCTGGTGATCTTGGCGTCGCCTGTCTCGCAGCCGTTGAGCGTCCTGCATTCGGCCAGGAGTTCCGGGCCTGCCGCGCGGTGGATGGCCCCGTCGACACCGCCGCCGCCAAGAAGCGATGAATTGGCCGCATTGACGATGGCGTCCACGGCAAGCCGGGTGATGTCGCCGACGTGGGTTTCGATCCTGCTCACGGTTTCAGCTCCGGCTGCAGATCTTCAACAACCCTGAAGCGCTCGCAGACCAGGTCCATTTCCGGATCAAAGCCGCCGTTGCGTTCAAAAAAGGTCTGATGATCCCGGCGCCAGCCGGCGAGATCTTCGTTCTCGCCTTCCGCCAGCGCGAAGTCTTCTCCGACATCGCAGAAGCGCACGACGGAGACTTCCAGCGTCTCGATCACCAGCGCGGGCGTGTCGTCCCAGTTGAGGGCAATGTCACGGCGACCATGGACGGGCAGCACCTCGCCGCCGTCCTCATAGCTCTGCAAGGCGCCGCATGTGGCGGTTTTCTTGCCAGCGCGCACAAGGGCAATAAGCTCGGCACACAGGTCTGCATTGTCGCCGAACTTGAAGGTTTCGGCACCTGGGTATTTTGCTTTCAGCGCGTCGATGGACATCGGATCACATCCTGAAGAGACCGAAGCGCGTGTCTTCGATCGGGGCGTTCAGTGCTGCCGACAGGGAGAGGCCCAGAATATCGCGGGTCTTGCGGGGGTCGACAATGCCATCGTCCCAGAGCCGGGCGGTCGCGTAAAGCGGGTGCCCCTGCTGTTCGAACTGGTCGATGATCGGCTGCTTGAAGGCCTTTTCCTCATCCGCCGACCAGTTGCCGCCCTTGCGCTCGATACCGTCGCGGCGGACGGTGGCCAAAACGCCGGCCGCCTGTTCGCCGCCCATGACCGAAATGCGGGAGTTGGGCCAGGTCCACAGGAAGCGCGGCGAATAAGCCCGGCCGCACATACCGTAGTTGCCGGCACCGAAGGACCCGCCGACCAGCATGGTGATCTTCGGGACGGAGGTGGTGGCAACGGCGGTGACCAGCTTTGCGCCGTCCTTGGCAATGCCGCCGCTTTCGTATTTGCGGCCGACCATGAAGCCGGTGATGTTCTGCAGGAACACCAGCGGCACCTTGCGCTGGGAGCAGAGCTCGACGAAATGAGCCCCCTTCACCGCGCTTTCGGAAAACAGCACGCCGTTGTTGGCAATGATGCCAACAGGCATGCCATGGATATGGGCGAAACCGCAGACCAGAGTGGTGCCGTAGCGGGCTTTGAACTCGTCGAAGCGCGAACCGTCGACGGTGCGGGCGATGACTTCGCGGATGTCGTAGGGCGTCTTCAGATCGGCCGGAACGACACCGAGGATTTCTTCCGGATCGTAGAGCGGGTCTTCCGGGGTCTGCAGGGCGACGGACGGTGTCTTGGTGCGGTTGAGGCTGGCGATGGCGCGGCGGGCAAGCGCCAGTGCGTGCGCGTCGTCGCGGGCCAGATGATCGGCAACACCGGACAGGCGCGTGTGGACATCACCGCCGCCGAGATCCTCCGCCGTGACTTCCTCGCCGGTGGCGGCCTTCACCAGAGGTGGGCCGGCCAGGAAGATGGTGCCCTGGTTCTTGACGATGATGGTTTCGTCCGACATGGCCGGCACATAGGCGCCGCCTGCAGTACACGAACCCATGACGACCGCGATCTGGGCGATGCCCCTGGCCGACATGTTGGCCTGGTTGAAGAAGATGCGGCCGAAATGGTCGCGGTCCGGGAACACCTCGTCCTGATTGGGCAGGTTGGCGCCGCCGCTGTCGACCAGATAGATGCTGGGCAGATTGTTTTCCGAGGCAATTTCCTGGGCGCGCAGGTGCTTTTTCACCGACATCGGATAATAGGTGCCACCTTTGACGGTGGCGTCATTGGCAAGGATCATGACCTCGCGGCCTTCAACCCGGCCGATGCCGGCGATCATGCCGGCAGCAGGTGCGGCGCCGTCATACATGTCGTGGGCGGCGAGCATGCCGACTTCCAGGAAGGGCGAGCCGGGATCGAGCAGGCGGGAGACGCGCTCGCGCGGCAGGATCTTGCCACGGGACACGTGGCGCTGGCGCGCGGTTTCGCCACCGCCGTCCAGGGCTGTCCGGGCAGCGGCCTTGACGGTGTCCATGGCCGCTTCGTGCGCGGCGCGGTTGGCTGCAAACTGTTCGCTTCTCGGCGATAGGCTCGATTTCAGGATGCTCATGTCACCCGGTCTCCCTTGGAACAACCCTCTGGGCGGTTGATCGCGTTCTCGTGTTGGCTCCCCATGCGTCCGGTTTCACGCGTGAGGGCTGGCAAGTCTCATTCTTCCGGCGCGACGGCCTTGCGCGCCAGGTCGAGGTAAATTTCTTCGATATCCTGTCTGGAAAGGCGCCCGCCTTCGCGGTACCAGCTTGGAATGGCGGTCAGCATGGCGATGATCGCCCGGGTCGTGACCCTCGGCTCGCGCAGGCTGTAGCGGCCCTGTCGAGAGCCTTTTTCGAGAATGTCAGTCAGGATGCCTTCGTAGCGGCGGCGCTCTGTCTCGACGGCGTCGAAATTGTCCGGTTCGAGATTGCGAAGCTCCATGTAGGAAATGAAAACTTCGTCTGTCCGTTCCAGGTGATAGCGGATGTGAAACCGCACAAAGCGCTCCAGCGGATCCATCTCCGCCGGAAAATCCGCTGCGTCCCACGCGGCCAGAAGCTCGCTCATGTGGGCAAGCATCAGGTCTTTCAGGATATCCTGCTTGGTCGGGAAGTGATTGTAGAGCGCGCCTGGCTGAACACCGACATCGGCGGCGATTTCGCGCATCGAGACAGCGGCATAGCCGTTGGCAGCAAAGCGTTTCAGGGCGGCCTTGCGCACACGCGCGGCAGTTTCCTGGCCCTTGGCGCCCGTTCTGGAGCGGCTTTGCGGTTTTGCAGCAGCGCTTGCCATTTCAATCCTCCCTGTCTTGAAAAGTAAATGAACGTTTGTTCATTTTCAAGGGCAATTTGAGTACGAAAGCGTTGCTGCTAGAAAGAATGCCAGGGGAACAGGTGGGACTGTCAAAAAACTTTCATGGATAACCTGTTCACAGTCCTTGGGCATTCTGCTTCCGGTTGACCGCACCGCCGACCTTGGCCGTGCCTCCGGGATGTATTTCAAAGGAACCGATTGATGACCGACGAAAGCGCAAAAACCTGGGTTGAAGCGGAATGGGCCGACAGCCTGGACGAAGAGCTGGAGATGGAGATCGACGATTTTCTCATCGCCAGGGATCTCGCCTTCATCTCGGAAAAGAAGCACAAGTCTTCCATCGACAGGAACACCTATTTTCACGAGCTTCTGCGCCTGCAGGCCGAGCTCGTGAAGCTACAGGATTGGGTGCAGCACACCGGTGAGAAGATCGTGATCATCTTCGAAGGCCGTGACGCGGCCGGCAAGGGCGGGGTGATCAAGCGGATCACCCAGCGGCTCAATCCGCGTGTCGCGCGCGTGGTTGCGCTGCCGGCACCAACCGACCGCGAAAAGACCCAGTGGTATTTCCAGCGCTATGTGCCGCATCTGCCGGCCGCCGGTGAAATCGTGCTGTTCGACCGCTCCTGGTACAACCGGTCCGGCGTCGAGCGGGTGATGGGGTTTGCCGATGAAAACCAGGTCGAGCAGTTCTTCAACGACGTTTCGGAATTCGAGCGCATGATCGTGCGGTCCGGCGTGCGGCTGATCAAATACTGGTTCTCGATCACCGACGAGGAGCAGCAGCTCCGCTTCCTGATGCGCATCCACGACCCGCTGAAGCAATGGAAACTGTCGCCGATGGATCTGGAATCCCGGGTACGCTGGGAAGACTATACCAAGGCCAAGGAAGAGACCTTCGAGCGGACCAATATTCCCGAAGCCCCGTGGTTCATCGTGGAAGGCAACGACAAGAAACAGGCCCGCCTCAACTGCATCAGCCACCTTCTGTCGATGATCCCTTACGAAGAGGTGCCGCACGACCCGATCGAGTTGCCGGAACGCGTCTATAACTCCGACTACGAGCGCAAGGTACTGCCGGAACATCTCTACGTGCCGGAGAAGTTTTGAGGCGGGAAGCTGCGCCCTTCATGAGCGCGATTGCTGGCTTCGTATAGATCTCTCCAGATACCACAGGTGTCACCCCGGGCGAGCAGCGCGAGACCCCGGGGCCCACTCGCTTTCAGAGCGTTGAGGCTGGAGCAGGTGTCGACCGGACTTACGCATGTTTCAGCAGGTGGTTCTGCGAGTAGGCCCCGGATCTGCGCTACGCTTGTCCGGGGTGACGCAGAATTGGGTACCTGGTCTGCTTCCTGAATGCTGCGCTGACAACGCGAACAGGCCTCTATCCTGCCTTTCCGCCCTTGCGGAGTTAAATCGTTTTATGTCATCTGGGGTGCGTACCTCAAAAATATGGGAAGGATGCCGGCATGACGGAAAAGTCTATCAAGTGGGGGATCGTTTCGACCGCGAAAATCGGCCTTGAAAAGGTCATCCCCGGCATCCAGCGCTCGAAGACGGGTATCGCTTATGCAATCGCCTCGCGCGATCTTGGCCGGGCGCAGGAAGCTGCCAAGGAGCTGGGTATCGAAAAAGCCTACGGATCCTATGAGGATCTGCTTGGCGACCCGGAAATCGATGCGATCTACAATCCGCTGCCCAACCACATGCATGTGCCGGTGACGATCCAGGCGGTGAATGCCGGCAAACATGTGCTGTGCGAGAAGCCGGTGTCTCTCAATGCCGAGGAAGCGGCGCAGCTTCTGAAACTGCCAAAAGACAAGCTGGTGGCCGAAAACTTCATGGTGCGGGCCCATCCGCAATGGATCAAATCGCGCGAGATCGTGCGCTCCGGCGACCTGGGCGAACTGAAAGCGATCCACACCTTCTTCAGCTATTACAACGATGATCCGGGCAACATCCGCAACAAGGCCGACATCGGCGGCGGCGCGCTGCTCGACATCGGCTGCTACACCATGCTGGCCGGGCGCTACTTCTTCGATGCGGAACCGCTGCGGGTGGTGTCGCTGATCGATCGGGATCCGGAGTTCGGCACGGACCGGATGACCAGTGCCTTGCTCGACTTCGGCAACAACCGGCATCTCAACTTCACCGTCTCGACCCAGCTCACGCCTTACCAGCGCATTCAACTGGTCGGCACGAAGAAGCGTCTGGAAATCGTCATCCCGTTCAACGCGCCGCAGGGCGAAGCAGTGCAGATCCGGCTTGATGACGGTTCCCTGCTCGGCGATGCCTCGATGCAGTCGGATATCATCGCGCCCTGCGATCAATATGGCGAACTGGTGGATGTGTTCGGCCGGGCGATTACCGGCGAAGTGCCGCTACCCTATCGCGCGGAAGACGCGGTTCAGAACATGAAGATCCTCGACGCGATCTTCGCATCGGCAGAAAAAGACGGCTGGGTCAGCATCGACTGAGCCCTTCGCAAGTTTCGCTTTCCAAACAGTGCAGTCCCGGCCTTGAGCCGGGACTTGTTTTTGAGCAGGCCGACGTAGCAGCAGGGGCGTTGGACAACGTCGGCAAAGGTCCCCAGCGTTCAAACCTCCACAAAAGCGAACCCGTTGCCGCGTGTATCCAGATATCCGAAACGCTCCGTCGACAGGTGGGTTGCCGCAAAGGGAATCCTGTCTGCTGACAGCCGGTCGAACAAAGTCTTTCGTGTTTCAACAGCCAGGACGGGGTCGCTGTCGAGCGCATAGCGAACCTCCGGGTTGGCAAATTGCAGTGCATCGGACACAACGACATCGGCCAGCAGGATCATTTCCCTGGAGTCAGCGGACAGATGCACGGCCTGATGACCCGGTGTGTGACCCGGCGCTGAAATCAGGGTAATGCCGTTGCCGAGATCGGTATCGCCGCGATGAAGGCGCAGCTGATTGCCGATCGGTTTCGCGAGTGCCTGAATGAGGCCAACCATCGGTCGTTTGTCTTCCGGCGCAGTGGTCAGCAGGGCTTCGTCGGTCCAGAAGTCCCACTCTGTCGCCTGAAGATGGATGACCGCATTCGGAAAGAGGCTGTTGCCGTTTACGGACAGGCCGCCGATATGGTCGGCATGCATGTGAGTGATGACAATGTCGGTCACCGCTGCGCGCTCTGTGGCCTTTTCCGGAGCCTGCCAGGTGAGCGCTCCGCTTGCCGGAAAACGCTCCTTCAGACAATCACCCGATCCGGCATCAACCAGGATCTTGCGCGTGCCCGTCTCGATCAGCCAGGTGTTGGCTCCAAAACGTGTGCTCGGGCTGACAGCCTGCTGTTCTGTCGGCGTCACGTTGGAAAAATAGGCGGCGGGAATGTCAAGATAACCGTCCGACAGGGCCGTCAGGGTCAGGTCGCCAAGCGCAAGGCGGGTGCCGGATTTTTCGAGAGTGCCGGGCATCGGGGTCTCCATGTCTGTTTGCCGAACGGAAACCTAGCTTCCGATGTCTTCCGGAACGATTGGCGCAAATGACAAAGAATGTGCTAAATCGGCCAAATGGGGCAGTCGCTCGTCATCGCTATCCTTGCTTATTCGGGATCCCTGAAATCCGCCGTCTACGGGCTGAAGGACGTGCTTGGTCATGCCGCGGGTATTAGCGGTGCTGAGGTGAGGCTGGATGTTCTGGAAGATTTCTCCGTGGTGGTGGAAGGCTACGATGCGGTGATCCTGCCGCCTTCGGCCGGAGGGGTTCGTCTGGAAGACGTTCCGGCGCTGCCCGGCTTCTTGCAGCATCTGCACGGCAAAGGGTCCGTCGTGTGCTCGGCCTGCACCGGGCTGACATTCGTTGCGGCCGCGGGGTTGGGGGCAGGGCGCAAGGTGACGACCCATTGGGGGCTCGAACAGCGTCTTTTGGCAGCCTATCCGGACCTGAGGCTCGATACGGACAGGTTGCTGATCGAATATTCCGACCTGATCACGGCCGGTGGCTTGATGGCCTGGGTCGATCTTGCGCTGGCGCTGATCGAGCGCTTTCTGGGATACCCGGTGGCTATTGCCACGGCGCGGCATTTCATTGTCGACTTCCGCCGCCGCGACCAGCGCCGGTTCAGACGCTTCCTGCCCGATCTTCGGCATGGCGATGCGTCCATCCTGAAGGTGCAGCATTTTCTGGAGACCCGGTCCGGCGAGGATGTGAGCGTTGCCGATATGGCGCGCGAAAGCGGGCTGCCGGGACGGACCTTTCAAAGGCGCTTCAAGTCGGCAACGGGCCTTGCGCCGAAACACTATCTCCAGGAGCTTCGCATTGAACGTGCCAGGGATCTCCTGATTGAAACGGATCGGCCGGTTGCGGATATCTGTTTTGCCGTCGGCTACAATGATCCGCCGTCCTTTGGTCGCCTGTTCTCACGCCTTTCCGGCCTAACACCGGGGGCGTTCCGGGACCAGTACCGACGGGAGGATCTCAAGCTTGCCGACCGATGAGCGCGCAATCGGGCAACCCCGCGCTCAAGAGGTCAGCAATTGCTCGCTTTCGCTTGCCAGTGCCGAAAGTTCCTCGAAGGCGCCGGGACCGGCTGCAAGGACCGGGCCGCCTTCCAGAATAGCATCGCCTTCAACAGGGAAGGGACGGTAGCTGCCACCGGCTTCGGCAACCAGGCAGTAGCCGGCAAGGCAATCCCAGGCATGCATGGAAGGCTCATAGAACCCTGCCAACCTGCCGGCGGCCACCAGAGCCAGCATCTGAGCTCCCGAACCAGTGCGGATGTAATTGCCGCCGCGCGCCATCAGACCCGAGATGAGCGCGCCGATCATTTCCGGCGGCACGGCGTTGTTGGCACCGATGCCGGTCAGGCTGTTTTGCAGTGTTTTGGACGAATCGAGCCGCAGAGGTTCGCCGTTCAGTGTCGCGCCACCGCCCCTGACGGCCGCGAAGCTCTCATCGCCGCAGGGCACACGGATGACACCCATGACCAGATCCGTGCCGTGCAGCAGCGCGATGGAGACGCACCAGCTCGGCAGGCCGTGGACGAAGGCCGAGGTGCCGTCTATGGGATCGACCACCCAGGTAAACCCGCTGCTGCCTTGCTCGACGCCGTGTTCCTCCCCCAGAATCCCGTCTTCCGGAAAGGAGGTGCGCAGCCTGTCTCTAATGAGCGTTTCCACGTTTTTGTCGGCAATCGAGACAACGTCCTGCAGGCCCCCCTTGATCTCGATGGTCAGATCCTTGCGCCGGCGGAAATAATCCAGCGCCAGGGAGCCGGCTTCTTCTGCAATGTCCCGCGCTGCGGTGAACCTTGCCGTCAGCGCGTCGGTCGACGGGCTCATGTCTTCAGTAACCACTGTCACGTCAGGCTTCGATCAGGGCAAGGCCCCGGTTGCGGAAGCCGAGCGAGACGGCGGTGCGGGGCGCGAAGGATCGTTCGACCGAGTGATCGATGACGAAGAAATTTCCGACCGGGGTCTCGATCTCGTATTCGACGTGATCGCCGAGATAGGCAGCCGTCAGGATTTCACCGCCGAGACCTGCCGTTCCTTGCGGGTTGAGCATCACGGAGCCGGGCCGCACGGCCAGTTTGGCCTTGCCGCTGGTGGCTTGCCGTGCGCGTAGGCGATGCTGCAGGCCGCCGACATCGATCAGGGCGTCGTCACCGTCCCGGCCGACGATCTCGCAGGAAACGACATTCGCTTCGCCCATGAAATCGGCAATGAATTCGGAGACAGGCTCTTCGTAGAGTTCGCGCGGGGCGCCTTCCTGGGCAATCTTGCCGTCTTTCATGACCACGATCCGATCGGACACCGCAAGGGCTTCGTCCTGATCGTGGGTGACATAGACGGCGGTGAAGCCGAGGCGTTGCTGAAGCTCGCGGATTTCCGTCCGCACGCGCCGGCGCAGGCGGGCATCGAGGTTGGACAAGGGTTCATCCAGCAGCAGTACCTGCGGGTTCAGCACCAGCGCACGGGCAACCGCGACACGCTGCTGCTGGCCGCCGGACAGTTCCGCGGGCAGGCGGTGGCCCATGCCGGAAAGGCCGACCTGGGTAAGACCTTCCTCGGCCCGTTCGCGGGCCTCCCGCTTCTTGTATCCGGAGGATTCCAGGCCGTAGGCCACATTGTCGAGCGCATTCATGTGCGGGAACAAGGCGTAGGACTGGAACACCATGGAGACATCGCGTTCATGCGCGGGAACCATGGTGACGTCCCGTCCGCCGATCAGGATCCTGCCTGCGCTCGGGTGTTCCAGGCCCGCCAGCATGCGCAAGGTGGTGGTCTTGCCGCAGCCGGATGGGCCGAGCAGGGTCACCAGCGTGCCGGGCTCGATGGTGATCGACAGGTCCGGAATGGCGGTGAAGGTGCCGAAGTCCTTGCGGACGTTTTCAAAAACGACGGAGCCCGGTTTGAGGTCAGTCATGCAGTTTTCTCCTGCGCGATACGGATTTTACTGGATTGGGCCATGCCGGAGACGCGGTTTTCCCGGCGCAGGCGGCGTTCGCCAACCAGGAGCTGGAAGCCCGCAATAACCGTGATCATCACGAAGATCAGCATGGAGGAATAGGCAATCGCGATGCCGTATTCGCCGTTTTCGACGAGGCCGACGATGTAGGAGGTAGCCATGTTGTATTCCGCGCTGACAAGGAAGATGACCGCACTGATGGAGGTGATGGCCCGGACGAAGGAGTAGACGAGCGCGGCGGTGATAGCCGGCCGCAGCAGCGGCAGGATCACCTTGCGCAGCGTACGGGCGCTGTTTGCCCGCAGCGTCAGCGACGCTTCGTCCAGGCTCTTGTCGAGCTGGCTCATGGCCGCGATGCCGCCGCGCACGCCAACGGGCATGTTCCGGAAGACGAAACAGGCAACCAGGATCAGGGCCGAGCCGGTCATCTCGATGGGCGGCAGGTTGAAGGCCATGATGTAGCTGATGCCGATAACGGTGCCGGGAATGGCGAAGCTCATCATGAGGGCGAATTCGAAGGCATTCTTGCCGGCGAATTTCTGCCGCACGATGATATAGGCCGTCAGCAGGCCGACCGCCGCTGTCAGCGGTGCGGAGATGAGGGCGATTTCCATGGTCGTCCAGAAGGAGTTCCAGGCAACGCCGGTCCACACAAGAGCCCCGTCCTGGAAGGTGACAGAGAAGGCCCTGGCGTAGTGTTCCAGCGTCAGGGAGTTGTCGAGGCCCCAGGTCTTCACGAAGCCGCCGAACAGGATCATGCCGTAGACGACGATGGTGAATCCCATCCAGGGCAGCACGATGCCGTAGACGGTGAGAGAGAGGCTCTTCGGCAGCCCAGCGTGGGCGCCGCTGTCGCCCTTGCCGGTGACGGTGGCGAAGTTCTTGCCCGACAGCCACAGGCGCTGTGCAAGGAAGGCGGTCAGTGTGAAGCTGAGCAGGATGATCGCGAGCACGGCGGCACGGGAGGGGTCGACCTGTGAGCCGACGACGGCAAAGAAGATTTCGGTCGAGAGCACGCCGTGGCTGCCGCCAAGCACCAGCGGATTGCCGAAGTCGGCCATGCTTTCGATGAACCCGATCAGGAAGGCGTTGGCAAGGCCCGGTTTCATCAGGGGCAGCGAAACCCGCCAGAAGGTGCGCCAGCGGTCGGCCCGCAATGTCTGCGAGGCTTCTTCCATCGATGGGCTGACGCCCTCGACAACGCCAATCAACACCAGGAAGGAGATGGGTGTGAAGGACAGAACCTGCGCGATCCAGATGCCGGTCAATCCGTAAAGCCAGCGGCTCGGCTCAATGCCGAACAGTGTGTCGAGACCCTGGGTGACGACGCCGGAGCGGCCGAAGAGCAGCGTGAGTGCCAGGCCAATCACGAAGGGCGGGGTGATGATCGGCAGGACCGTGAGGAGCCGCAGGCCCTTCTTGAATGGGAAACGGGTGCGTGTGGCGACCAGCGCAAAGGCAAGGCCGAGAATGGTGGAACCGAGCCCGGACATGACGGCCAGAAACAGCGTGCGCCAGGCGACACCGCAGCGGTTACCGCCGACGACACAGTCAAGGCTCCAGATGGCCGGGTCCTGCATGTTTCGGATGAACCCGTCCGGCTTGAAGGAGCCGTCAAAATCTTGCACCGAGCCGGCGAACATCGAGCCAATGGGATAGAAGATGAAAACCGTCACCAGGAAGATCAGGATGGAGATAGACCCGACGACAAAGGCGTCGCCCTTCATGAAGCCGCGTTCTGCTAGCCCGAAGGCGATGAAGAGGACGAAGATCAGTGAGGTGAGGATGGCGCCCGCTCCCATAGCAGGCTGGCCGAGGGACAGAGCGCCGAAGGCGGTTTCGGGAAAGGTCCAGGCCCAGCCGGTGAAGCTGATGGCAAGCCCCTGAAGCGCCATGAAGATAACGCCGATGGTGCCGGTGACGACAAGCAACCGGCCGCGCTTGTTGGCGTCTGTCATGAAGCGGGCACTGCCGCCGATCAGAAACAGCGCCAGCGCGAGCGCAAGCCAGACACGACCTTCGGCAAAGATCTGCAGAAGGCCGGGCGCGAGATCGGAGGAGACCAGAAAGTCCGATGGCCATTCAAAGGAAAAGAAACCCCGGTCCACCCTGTACCAGGGCACGATCAGAAAGGCGCCGATCCCCAGCCCGAGTAGAGCGTTCAGCCGTTTGTTGCCACTCAGCATGGCCACCCCTGTATTTTTGGTTTTCAAATTACGGACGAGCCTCGACACATCCTTGTCGATGCGCCGGCAAAGCTGGCCGAGACTGCGGACGCGCCGTGGCGCCGCACATGATCTGTCAGATGCCGGTGGCGGCAGACGTCATGGTGCGGAACGCCCCGCTCTGCTGCGCCGTCGGTCCACCGGGTGAAGCCCGCACAGGCTTTCAGGGCCAGTGCGGGCTTCTTCGGGTGTTGGGGTCAGTTGGCGATAGCGCCAATCTCACGGTCCCAACGCTCCAGGAGGCTCTTGCGGGTGTCCGGGTTGCCGTAGGTGGCGAAGTCATAGTCGATCAGCTTGATGTCCTCGAACTTCGGTGCTTCCGGCGGAACTTCGGCAGCCTTGTTGGACGGAAGCTGGAAGGACTTCGCGTCTTTCATGCGAGACTGGACTTCCGGAGAGAGGGCCCAGTCGTACCAGACCTTGGCGTTGTCCAGGTTGCGGGCGCCCTTGACGATGGACATGGAGCCGATTTCGTAACCGGTGCCTTCGCAAGGTGCGATGGCCTTGACCGGGAAGCCGGACGCGGCCTGGGCAATGGCATCATGCATGAAGACGATGCCGAGGCCGGTTTCGCCACGTGCTGCGGCTTTCACCGGTGCGGAACCGGACTTGGTGTACTGGGAAACGTTGCTGTTGAGCTCCTTCAGGTAGTCGAAAGCCTCGTCTTCGCCCATGATCTGAACCAGGGAGGCAAGTGCTGTGTAGGCAGTGCCGGAAGAATTCGGATTGGCAACCTGAATTTCGCCCTTGAGTTCCGGCTTCAGCAGGTCTGCCCAGCAGGTCGGTTCGGCAAGGCCCTTGTCCTTGAAGATCTCGGTGTTGTAGCCCCAGCCGAGGGCGCCGGCATAAACGCCAACGGTCTTGAAGCCGGAGCTTTCCGCCTGTTTCTGCGCCCACTCATGAAGCTCGGCAAGCTTGTCCGACTTGTATTCCTGGGTAAGGTTTTCAGAGGCTGCCTGAAGATGCGGGTCGCCGGTGCCGCCCCACCAGATATCGGTTTTCGGATTGCGGGATTCGGCGCGGATCTTTGCATAGCTTTCGCCCGATGACAGACGCACCATGTTGACCTTGATGTCGTGCTTGGCTTCGAAGTCGCCCTGAAGCTGCTCACAGATCACGACATCTGCCGAGCAGATGACATTGAGATCGCCCGCTGCCAGGGCCGGGGCAACCGTATAGGTTGCTGCCGTTGCAAGCAGTGCGACGGAGAGTGTTTTCAAAGACATGGTTTCCTCCACTTTTGGCTTTCAGCCTGTTAGCTGCCCGGAGGGGCAGGCGTTTGTTTCAGCCCGGGGGCTGATGTGCTGACCGGCTTGAGGCATGACTTGCCCGTTCGGAGCCGCCTCCACGGTCCGTTGCCGGTCGAATATCAAATGACGAACTCCGGATTTTCCCTTCGCTCGGAAAGGGAAGATCGCGTTCTTTACTGGGTGGCTACAGGGGTTGCCGTCTGCAGCACCTCCTTGTCGAAACGGTCGAGCAGTCTTCGTCTCTGGTCAGGCGAGCCGAATGTGGCGAAGTCGTAATCGACCATGCGAATGAGTGAGATGTCCGGGGCTGCCGGCGGCAGAGATACCTTGGCATTCGCGGGTATCTGGTTCTGTCCGGAGGCGGCACAGGTTTCCTGCCCTTCCGGGCTTAGCGAAAAATCGACGAACAGGCGTGCGGCTTCCGGATGTCGGGCACCCTTGACGATGCTGACGGCGCCGATCTCGTAGCCGGTGCCCTCGCAAGGGGCGACGATGACCATGGGGGCACCCTCGAGTTTCTGCGTCACCGCGTCGTGGATGAAGGAGATGCCGATGCCCGTCTCACCGCGTGCGGCCGCCTGAACCGGTGCTGCACCGGAGACCGTGAAACGGTCGATGTTTTGTGCGAGAGCGGTCAGATACTCGAAAGCCTCGTCTTCGCCCAGAAGCTGGACGAGCGTTGCCAGCATCGTATAGGCGGTTCCCGAGGAATTCGGGTTGGGCATCTGAACAAGGCCCTTGTACTGCGGGGCCGTCAGGTCTTTCCAGCAGGAGGGCGCTTCAACGCCGTGCTCAGCCAGGAATTCGGAATTATAGCCAAACCCGAGCGCGCCCGCGTAAATGCCGGCGGCCTTGCCGCCTGACATCAGAAAGAAATTTTGCGCCCAGGGCAGTGTGTCGTCGAAGTTTTCCGGCCGGTAGGGCTCAAGCAGGTCTTCGCCTGCGGCCTGCAGATGCGTGTCGCCGGTGCCGCCCCACCAGACATCGATCTTCGGGGCGTCGCGTTCGGCCCGGATCCTGTCGAGGATCTCGCCGGTGCTTCTGCGTTCCATGGAAACATCCAGGCCGGTCTTTTCCTCGAAGACGGCTTCCATCATCTGGCACCACTCGACCTGCACCGCGCACAGGACATTCAGGTCCTGCGCCAAGGCGGCGTTGAGCGACAGCGACAGCCATACGGCCGCACTCGCTCCGAGTGACGTGATGAATTTCATGTTTCCTCCCAGTCCGGAACCCAGGCCCCGAACAGCTATTACCATGGCAGACGGGGCAGTGTTCGCAACAGGAGAATGGTTACCGTTGTTTCGCTGGCAAAAGAAAAGAGTTACAAATATTACAAGCTTTACAATTGTGACAAGCACTTGAAAAACCAAGGCTTTGCATAACACGGCTCTATGCATATGATGCCTTCCGGGAGGACACGGGTTTGCTGAACGAAGGCATCAAGATCCTGATCGTGGAGGACGATCCGGATATGGCGGAACTGATATCGGATCTTCTGGAAGCCGAGGGCTGGTTGCCGGTTGCCGCGCGCTCGGCGGAAGAGGCTGCCAGGATCCTGCCGGAGCATGCTTTCCACCTGGTTCTGGTAGATCATAACCTGCCTGGCATGTCCGGCCGGGTGTTCGCGCAGAAACTGCGGTCGCAGACGGATATCGGTATCGTCATGGTGACGGCGGCCGGCAGCGCGGCAGAGCGTGTGCTGGGCCTTGAAACGGCCGCCGACGATTATGTGGTCAAGCCGTTCGAGCCGATTGAACTGACAGCGCGGATCAAGGCGGTGCTCCGGCGGTTGCACCCGTCCCTGCGGAGCGCCGACAAGGAACCCGTCAGCGTTCAGCACGAACCGACTGCGCTGCTTCTAGGCGACTGGGTGATCGATCTTGTCAATCGCAAGGCTATTTGCTCGTCTCACCCCACACGGACGCTGACGTCATCGGAGTTTTCTCTGCTGGAGATCCTGGCCGCGACACCGAACGAACCTGTAAGCCGGACGAAGATCCTGGAACAGCTGGGGGCGGAGACAGACCGGCTGATCGACCGCAACGTCGATGTTCTGGTCCTGCGCCTTCGCCGCAAGATCGAGCGCAATCCGGACCTGCCGCAACACATCAAGACCCGCCGGGGGAAGGGCTACATCCTGCATCGGGATCCGGCCCATGCGCCTTAGATGATCAGCCGGCCGGTTCTCTCCTCCATCGCCTTCAGGCTGCCTGCGGCTATCGCCCTGATCTGTGCCGTTGCCTTCACCCTGTCGGCCATCGCGATCTACGGTCTTCTGAAGGCGCGCGATGAAACCGCCGCCTATGGGCTGCAGGCCTTCACCAGCCTGGCCGATGCCGCTCTCGTTTCCCGGCAGGTCTCCGACCTCGTCTCCAGCGCCCCCTTCCTGATGAATGCGACCTCGCCCTACACCGTCTCTGGCAAGAGCCGGCTTCTGGTCGAGCAGGTCGACCAGTTGTTGAATGCGCTTCCGGACTACCCGCCCGGCAAGGAAACCTACCGGGCGGCCAACACGCGGATCTTCGAGCTGCTCGGTCAGATCAGGGCGCAGACGCTGGTGCTGTCTGCCAAGGCCGAAACCGCACAGCACTACAAGGAACAGGTTTCCTCGGCGCTGGGCATGATCGCGGTTGCCGATACGGCCAGCCAGAAGGAGCTGCGCCAGAGGCTCAACGCCATCGTGCACTCGGTCTCGAGTGCAGGCAGCCTGTTTCAGCTTGGCGAACTCAAGCGGCGCTATGTGGCTGGCACGGCTTTGGCGCCGCTTCCGCCTTCGGATCTGAGGCCCTATGAACGGGTTTTCGAGGCGCAGACAAGCTATCTGCTGGAGATGTTTGCCGTGCGCGCTGCGATTGCCAGACTGCACACGGTTGCGCGCGAACTCTCCCTTGCCACCGAAACCCAGTCGGGCATCGTGACGGAAACGCTCAACAGGGATTTCCAGTCGACCTCGGCCACCTTGCAGCAGCTTCTGGTGATCGTTGCCGTGGCTTCGCTGCTGGTGCTGACCATGGCGGTGATATCGATCCGCTCGGTTATCCGGGTGTCGAAAGGCATCGTCTCCCTGGCCAGCGGCATGAACGCTCTTGCCAAGGGGCAGAAGGATGTCGGACCGCCGGTCTATCAGGGCAATGAAACGGAACTCCTGGATCTGCAGCAGGCCTTTCTCGCCTTCAAGGAAAGCGTCGACCGGGTCACCCGTCTGAGGCGCACAGCGGAGGCGGCAGCCAGGACGATCCGGTCCACCTTTCGCAGCATGAACGAGGGTATTGCCATTTTCGATGCCACCGGCCAGCCGGTGACCATGAACCGGAGGGTCATCGAGCTGCTGGGCCACAAGGGTGCGGCGCGCAAGCTGCCGCTTGTCCAGTTTCTGGAGCCTGTTCCAGAAGTCCGGACAGAGCTGCTTCCGGGCGCCCCGGACGGGAGGCCCCTGAGTTCGCCTTTTTCCGTGCGCCATCGTTCTGAAAACGGGACCGTTACGGAAATCTCTCTGTCGCGGCAAAGCGACGACGGTGTCGTTCTGCTCGCCCGGGATGTAACGCTTCTGGACCGGCAGGAGGCAGAGGCGGCCAAGGCCCAGAGGCTCGACGGCATCATGCGGCTGACGCACCAGCTCAGCCATGAGGTTGGCAACACCATTGGCATCATTACCGGTAGCCTCGGGCTGCTGGAGCGGGAGGGCGGTTTCAACGACCGTCAGGCCCGCAACATCGCGCGCATCCGCAAGGCGGCCGACCGGGGGCGCTCGCTTGCCAGCAGCATGTTGACCATCGGGCGCCAGCAACCGGCCAATCTCAGCCGCATCGGCATGTCTTCATTGTTGCGCGGCATGGCCGACATTCTGGAAATCGCCATCGGCGAAAAATGCAACCTTAAACTGGAGCTGGACGACAGCTTGCCACCGCTGGTGCTCGACCCGGAACTGTTCGAGCAGTCCGTACTGAACCTCTGCCTGAATTCGGCAGCGGCAATGCCGGATGGCGGTGAGGTGCGGGTTTCAATCTTTTCGACTGGCGATGCGGTCGTGGTATCCGTCACCGACACAGGCACCGGCATGAGCCGGGAAGAGGTCGACAAGGCTTTCGAACCCTATTTCACCACCAAGACAAGCGAGGGCGGCGCCGGGCTCGGGCTTGCCGTGGTCTATGGTTTCGTTCGCCAAAGCGGCGGCACGGCAAATATCTTTTCCGAGCCGGGCAAGGGCACGACAGTCGAACTACGGTTTCCCCAGGACGAGGAAGAAGCCGGGGAAGTCACCCCGCGCATAGAAGCGGTTTCCTGAGGCGCTGACTATCCACCCGCGGAACGTTTTCAGGCTCAACGTATTCTGAAAGATCTCACCACTCGGGTTACCCCGGACAAGCGAAGCGCAGATCCGGGGCCTACTCGCTGATCCGCTTGCTGAAGCGGATGTTATTTTTTTGGCTGGTTGCTGCAATTCGCAACCGCTCTGGAAATGAATGGGCCACGGGTCTCACGATGCTCGCGCGGGGTGACATTAAGGGTTTGTAAGGTGGGGGAATTCTTATGCTGTGTTGAGCGAGCGGTTGGCTGGCTGTTTCAACCGTTGATAAGGCGGGAGGTATTCAGAGACTTTGAGCAATGCGAACGTGTTGCTGCTTTTTGTCTAAACTGATCATCGATCTCGTCTTTCTCTCCAATTTTACCTCCCCGTAAAATTCCACTCTTGACTCATTTGGAACGTTCCAGTAATTGTTCCGATCAAGAAATTGGAACGTTCCAAAAAATCAAAATTTTCGGGAGGAATTGGATGCGTTGGGCCCTAATCGGTGCGAGCCGTATTGCGTCGAGTTACATGATCGATGCCATCCGTTCGCAGGATGCCGACATCCAGTCCGTCCTGAGTTCGGATGCGGTGCGTGGTGAGGCATATGCCCGTGAACACGGCATTGCCGAGAGCTTCACGGATCTGGATGCGCTCCTGGCCGATGACAGTGTCGACGCGGTCTATATTTCCACCACCAACGACAAACATCATGCACAGGCTCTGGCCGCGATAGCTGCCGGCAAGCATGTGCTGTGCGAAAAGCCGCTGGCCATGACCCTGGACGAGGCCGGTGACATGGTGCGCACCGCCGCCGGCAAGGGTGTGGTCTTTGCCACCAACCACCATCTGCGCAATGCCGGGTCCCATTTGGCCATCCGGGAACTGATCGCGTCCGGCCGCATCGGCAAGGTGCTGAGTGCGCGTGTCTTCCATGCGGTCAATCTGCCGGATGCGCTGCGTGGCTGGCGTATCAACGACGCGGCTGCTGGCGGTGGCGTCATTCCAGACATCACCGTGCACGACGCAGACACGATCCGCTTCCACCTGGGCGAAGACCCGCAGGAGGTCGTTGCCAAGGCCGCGGCATCAGGCCTGGGAGACGGGGTCGAGGACAGCGTGATGTCGGTCTGGTCGATGCCGTCAGGCACCATGGTACAGTCGCACGAAAGTTTCACGCACAAATACGCCGGAACAGGTATCGAGTTTCACGGCACCGACGGCTCGATTTTTGCCCGCAATGTCATGACCCAGGAACCTGTCGGCGAGATTCGGCTGGTCGATGCGGATGGCGAACACGAAATCTCCTACGACAAGCATAACCTCTACCACCGCGCGCTCGGCCTCTTTGCCGGTGCGATCAACGGCAAGGGCCGTCCCTCCGCCGATGGCGTCGATGGGGTCAAGTCGCTCGCCGTTGCGCTCGCCGTGCGCGAAGCTGCTCAGTCCGGCAAGGCCGTTGCCGTCAACTATGGAGGCTTTTGAGCAATGGCCTCCAAGATCGTTTCCATGGCGGATGCCGCCGCCCGCATTCAGGACGGCGCGGTCATCACCGTTTCCTCTTCCTCCGGTCTCGGGTGCCCGGACAAGATCCTTGAGGCCATCGGCACAAGGTTCGACAGCGAAGGGCATCCGAGAAACCTCACGACGCTCCACCCGATTGCTGCGGGCGACATGTACGGCATCAAGGGGATCGACCACCTTGCCAAGGACGGTCTTCTGTCGACCATCATCGCAGGCTCTTATCCTTCCGGCCCGTCCAACCTGCCGATGCCGGCGATCTGGCAGATGCTGGTGGAGAACCGGGTGGCTGCCTACAACGTGCCTTCCGGCATCCTGTTCGACATGCACCGGGATGTGGCGGCCCGCCGCCCGGGTGTGATGACCAAGGTCGGTCTCGACACCTTCGTCGATCCGATCCGTCAGGGCTGCGCCATGAACGATGTCGCGGCCGAGCGGCCTATCGTTTCCCGGCTGGAACTTGGCGGCGAAACCTGGTTGCATTTTCCCAACATCGTGCCGGATGTCGCGATCATCCGGGCGACCACCGCTGATGAGCGCGGCAATCTCACCTATGAACATGAGGGTGCCTACCTTGGTGGCCTCGAGCAGGCAATTGCGGTGCGCAACCACGGCGGTCTGGTGATCGCGCAGGTCAAGCGCGTGACGGCTTCCGGCTCGCTGCGTCCGCACGATGTTCGTGTGCCCGGTCACCTGGTCGATCTCATCGTTGTCGATCCGGACCAGCGCCAGACCACGGAAACCGGATACGACCCGGCCATCTCCGGCGAGATCATGCGTCCCTGGTCCAGTTTCTCGCTGGCCGAGCACGGCATCGAGAAGGTTGTCGCGCGACGCGCGGCAATGGAACTCAAGTCCGGCCAGACGGCAAACCTCGGCTTCGGCATTTCGGCCATGGTGCCGCGGGTGCTGCTGGAAGCCGGTCAGGAACAGGCCGTTACCTGGGCCATCGAGCAGGGCGCGACCGGTGGCATGCCGCTGACGGGCTTTGCGTTCGGCTGTGCCTCCAACGCCGATGCCTATATGCCGTCGCCTCAGCAATTCACTTATTTCCAGGGCGGTGGTTTCGATGTTTCCTTCCTGTCTTTCCTGGAGATCGATCTGGACGGCAACGTCAATGTCTCCAAGCTCGGCAAGAAACCCTATCTGACAGCCGGGTGCGGCGGCTTTGTCGATATCACCGCGAATGCGCGCAAGATCGTGTTCTCGGGCTTGTTTGAAGCGGGTGCCGATCTGGAGCTGACGGAAGACGCTCTGAAGGTCCGGACGCCGGGCAAGTTCACCAAGATGGTGGACGAGGTCGAACATGTGACTTTCTCCGGCCGCAGGGCGAAGGAACTCGGCCAGGACGTCATCTATGTGACCGAGCGCTGCGTCATCCATCTGACCGATGCGGGCCTTGTCGCAACGGAGATCATGCCAGGCATCGATCCGGCGCGTGACATCGTAGATGCTTCCAAGGGCCGGGTGCGCCTTGCCAACGATCTGGTCGAGATGCCGAAAGCTCTTCTTTCCAGAAGTGCGATGGAGCTGAGCCTGTGAGCGCGCTGCATCTCATCCGTCATGGGGCAATTGCCGAGCTGAAGCTGGACAATCCGGCCAAGCTGAATGCGTTCACGCTCGACATGCTGAAGAAGGTCGAGCCCTATTGCGACGAGCTGGAACGCGATGCGTCCATTCTTGCCGTGGTGATTACGGCGGCAGAGAGCAAGGCCTTTTGTGCTGGGGCTGACATTCTCGAATGGTCCGAGCTTTCGCCTTACGACTTTGCCCGCCACTGGGTGCGCGAAGGCCACCGGGTTTTCGACCGGCTGGCACGGCTTTCCAAGCCGACGGTGGCCGCGCTTGGTGCGCACGCCTTCGGCGGTGGCCTGGAGTTCGCAGCGACCGCGGATATCCGCGTGATGGCGCCAAGGGCAACACTGGCGCTGCCGGAAGCGTCTGTCGGCATCGTGCCGGGCTGGTCCGGCACGCAGCGGCTGATCCGCCTGCTGGGGGAGCCGATGGTAAAGGAAATGGCTCTGTTCGGCCGGCGGATTTCCGCAGAACGCGCCTTTGCTGCGGGCTTTGCCGCGGAGATTTCCGACGATCCGGCATCAGCCGCGTTCGAAATGGCCGAGAAGCTTGCCGGCAAATCGTCCCGGGCCGTGGAAGTGGCCAAATACATGATCCACGCAGCCGTCGGCGAAGATCGCAGCGCCATGATCGAGGCGCTTGGCTCCGGCATGATCAGCCCGACTGAAGATCGCAACGAGGGCGTTACCGCCTTTCGCGAAAAGCGCAAACCGAATTTCCTGGAAGTAAAGTCATGAGTGACCTGAACGTCGTTTCCATCAGCGAAGCAAAACTGCCGGCCGAGCCCTTCGTTGCCCGTCACCTGATCGATGGCGACTGGCGCCAGAGCGCCGACGGTGCCACCTTCGACCGCGTGTCCCCGTCCCATGGCAGTGTTGTCACGCGGGCCGCGAAGGGTGGTGCTCGCGACGTTGATGCAGCGGTGTCCGCCGCGCGGCTTGCCTTCGACAAGGGGCGCTGGTCGCGCACCAGTGGCAAGGAGCGGGCAACGCTTCTCCTGAAAATCGCCGACCTGATCGACCGCGAACGGGAACGGATCGCTTACTGGGAAACGCTGGAATCCGGCAAGCCGATCAGCCAGGCGATGGCGGAAATCGAAGGGGCATCGGATATCTGGCGCTTCGCCGCTTCGCTGGCGCGCACGATGCACGGTGAAAGCTACAATTCGCTCGGCAGCGACATGCTCGGTCTGGTGCTCAAGGAGCCGGTCGGGGTGGTGTCTATCATCACGCCCTGGAACTTCCCGTTCCTGATCGTGTCGCAGAAACTGCCCTTTGCGCTCGCCGCCGGATGCACCGCCGTTATCAAGCCTTCCGAAATGACACCTGCCACGACCGTCATCCTGGGGGAACTCTGCATTGAAGCCGGTATCCCGGCGGGGGTCGTCAACATCGTCCTTGGCTACGGCGATCCGGTTGGAACGGCGATGACCGCCGACAAGCGGGTCGACATGGTCACTTTCACCGGCTCGACCGGTGTCGGCAAGGCCATCGTCAAGGCGGCGGCCGGAACCTTGAAGAAGGTGTCGCTGGAACTTGGCGGCAAGAACCCCCAGGTCATCTTCCCCGATGCCGACCTTGAAAGCGCCGTCGATGCGGTCGTCTTCGGCGTCTATTTCAATGCCGGCGAATGCTGCAACTCCGGCTCGCGGATCATCGTGCATGAAGACATTGCCGAGGCGTTCGTGAAGGCGACGGTTGAGCTGTCGCGCAAGGTGCCCTTCGGCGACCCTCTGGACCCATCGACCAAGGTCGGGGCGATCATCACGCCCGACCACCAGAGCAAGATCGACAAATATGTGCGTGATGCCGCAGAGGCCGGGGCGACCGTTCGTCTGGGCGGTGAGGCTCTGTCAGTGCCGGGTCTTGCCGGGCAGTTCTACCAGCCGACGGTTGTCGCGGATGTGAAAAGCGACATGCCGATTGCCCGTGACGAAGTGTTTGGGCCGGTGCTGTCGGTGCTGACCTTCAAGACGCTGGACGAGGCGATCGAGCTCGTCAACGACGCCGACTACGGCCTGTCGGCCGGTGTGTGGAGCGAGAATGTGCACACCTGCCTGGAATTCGCACGCCGGGCGCATGCCGGCACGGTCTGGACCAACACCTGGATGGACGGCTTTGCCGAATTGCCCTTCGGCGGCATGAAGGAAAGCGGCCAGGGTCGGGAGCTTGGCAAATACGGACTGGACGAATTTCTGGAAGCCAAGACCGTGACCATGCGCATCGGCAAGACGCGGGCTCCCTGGGTGGCGTGATGAGCGAACTAGTCCGAAATCGAGAAGGCACCTTCGGGCTTCAGGAGGATCTGCATATCCTCCATGGGGGCGCCGCTGATCCTGGCGAGAAGAACCTTGGCCATGGCTCTGCCGGTGGCGCGCAGGTCCTCATCGATGGTCTCGATTCTCGGGCGGAAGTGATTGGAAATGGGCGAGGCGCGTTTGGCGACAACGTCGACCTCCACACCCGGTGTCAGCCCGATGTCGTTGAGATAGGCCAGGGTGACGAGCGCCATCACTTCGCCGACACAGACGTAGCCATCAGGCGCGTTGGGTCCGGCGTGGAGGGAGCGCAGGGTTGCGGCGATCTCATCGGGCTCGCTGTCGAGGTCGACGCCATCCGGAACCGTGAGCTGAACACCATGGGCCATGGCTGCCTGACGGGCGCCAAAGCGCAGATGCTGGCCGAATGTGTAGCGTTCGTTCGGCATGACCATGCAGATGTGTCTGCGCCCCTTTGCGACCAGCCGTTCCACGGCCATGCGGGCGAAGACTTCGTTGTCGAAATCGACATAAGGGTGGGGCGTGGTGAAGTCCGTCCGGCCGTGGGTGGCGAAGGGAAAGTCGTGCTCCAGCAGATAGCGGACCCTGTCATCGAAACATTCGGTCCGGGTGAAGACGATGGCATCGGCCAGCGAATGCCTGCGGATGTTGCGGATCACCTCAAGCCGGTCGTCGGCAAGGCCATCCGCGGTGATGGTGATCGCATAACCCGTTCCGGCAAGACCTTCGGACATTCCGCCGAGAAATTCGGATGTGAAGCTGAGGAATTCGTGCCGGGTGTTCAAAAGAAGACTGATGACCTTGGTGCGGCCGGTGCGCAGGCGCTGCGCCGCCCGGTTGGGCACATAGCCGAGCCGCCCCGCCACTTCGGAAACACGTTCGCGCGTTGCCTCCGCGATCCTGGGGTCTCCGGCGAGGGCGCGCGAAACCGTGGTCACGGCAAAGCCGGCCTCCTGCGCAACCGTGCGCAAGGTGGGACGAGGCAGTTTTTCCGCGGCGCGTCCGCCAGTGGGGTCAAAGGTTTTTCGCGTCATGCCCGTTCACTTTTGCCGCAGCGTTCTAGCGTAAAAAGCCGATCAAGTCTAATCAAGGCTTTTAAAACGTTACAACACAAAAATACGCTGCACTGCAGCACCGAAACACATGCCTTAATAGTATGTAAAACAAACAAAACCCGTCGATTTTCGGATGTTGTGAAAATCGTTGACAGCACGCCAGTTTGCAACGTTACAATAAACGTTGCGTGACACCCGAATGCCGGTCTCCGGCACTCGAAACGCCTTTGGGCACCTATGGGAGGAATATGATGTCTTTGAAATCGCTGAAGCTGGGCCTCGCCGCCCTTGCAATGAGCACAAGCCTGGCGTCCGCCGCCGATGTTGAAGTTCTGCATTGGTGGACGTCCGGTGGTGAAGCTGCTGCTCTGAACGTCCTGAAGCAGGACCTGGAAAGCCAGGGCATCGGTTGGCAGGACATGCCGGTCGCAGGTGGCGGCGGTACCCAGGCCATGACCGTTCTGCGCGCCCGCGTCACCTCCGGCAACCCGCCCACCGCGGTGCAGATGCTCGGCTTCGATATCACCGACTGGGCCAAGGAAGGTGCGCTTGCCGACCTGAACATCATCGCCGGCATGGAAGGCTGGGACGATGTGGTTCCGGCAGCCCTGCAGAAATTCTCCAAGTATGACGGCAAGTGGGTCGCCGCACCGGTGAACGTCCACTCCACCAACTGGGTCTGGGCAAACAAGGCCATCCTTGATGAACTCGGCATCGAGCCGCCGCAGAACTGGGACGAATTCGTTGCCGCTCTGGAAAAGGTGAAGGCATCCGGCAAGACCGCGATCGCTCATGGCGGTCAGGCCTGGCAGGACGCGACCATCTTCGACGCGGTCGTCATGGCGACCGGTGGACCCGAGTTCTATCAGAAGGCCTTCATCGACCTGGACGAGGAAGCACTCGGCTCCGACACTATGAAGGAAGCTTTCGACCGCATGGCGGTGATCCGCTCCTATGTGGACGACAACTTCTCCGGCCGTGACTGGAACCTTGCGACCGCCATGGTCATCAACGGCGATGCGGCCTTCCAGATGATGGGCGACTGGGCGAAGGGCGAATTCCTGAACGCCGGCAAGAAGCCGGATGAAGACTTCCTCTGCTTCCGCTTCCCGGGCACCCAGGACCAGGTAACCTTCAACGCCGACCAGTTCGCGATGTTCGCGCAGGGGCCGGAAGTCGGCAAGGAGCAGGCTGCACTTGCAACCGCTATCCTGTCGCCAAGCTTCCAGTCCGCGTTCAACGTTGTGAAAGGGTCTGTTCCGGCCCGGACCGACGTGCCGAACGATGCCTTTGATGCCTGCGGCAAGAAGGGCATGGCGGATCTGAAAAAGGCTGCCGACAGCGGCAACCTCTATGGCTCCATGGCACATGGCCACGCCAACCCGGCAGCCATCAAGAATGCCATGTACGATGTGATCACGGCGCACTTCAACGGGGAATACGACAGCGAGACCGCTGTTGCAGAACTCGTTACCGCCGTACAGATCAACAAGTAACGGCCTCATGGAGAGCGGTGATCCCTCACCGCTCTCCCACCGGTTCGGCGGACCGACGCGCGGTTGCGAGCAACCGCCCCAGAGCCGGCCGGATCCAAAATCTCAGAGCTGCCGGGCGCGTTCGTCCGAACGCCGGCACCCATGCTCTAGGTCGGGGAATTCAAGATGTCTCTCTCTGAAACGGCGAACCCGCGCGGTTCCGTTGTTGACAGACTGCGTGATGCTTTGCCCAAACTTGTGCTGAGCCCGACGATCGCCATCGTGGCGGTCTTCGTTTATGGCTTCATTGCCTTCACGCTTTATCTGTCTTTCACGGACAGCCGCATTCTGCCCTCCTTCGGTTGGGTCGGTTGGCAGAACTATCAAAACCTCTTCAAGATCCGTGCCTGGGATACGGCCGTTTCGAACCTGGTGGTGTTCGGCGTTCTCTACATCACCATCTGCTGCGTCCTCGGCCTGCTGCTGGCGATCCTTCTCGACCAGAAGATCCGCGCAGAAGGTTTCATCCGCACGATCTACCTTTATCCGATGGCGCTCAGCTTCATCGTGACCGGTATCGCCTGGAAATGGTTTCTCGATCCGGGCATTGGCATCGAGGCCGTCGTGCGCGGTTGGGGCTGGGAAACCTTCACCTTCAACTGGATCAAGGACCGAGACTTCGCGATTTATACCATCGTGATCGCGGCGGTCTGGCAGACCTCGGGCTTCGTCATGGCGATGTTCCTGGCAGGCCTGCGCGGGATCGACAGCGAGATGATGAAGGCGGCCCAGATCGACGGTGCGTCCACCTTCGCGCTTTATCGCCGGATCGTGATCCCGCAGCTGCGGCCTGCCTTCATGTCGGCCTTCGTGGTGCTCGCCCATATGGCGATCAAGTCCTATGACCTGGTGATCGCCCTGACCGGCGGCGGGCCGGGCACGGCGACGGAAGTGCCGGCAACCTTCATGTATTCCTACACCTTCACCCGAAACCAGATGGGCATCGGTGCGTCCTCCGCCGTGATCATGCTGATGACGATTGCCGCGATCATCGTGCCCTACCTCTGGTCGGAACTCAGGGAGAAAAAGTGATGTCGACGATGTCAAGGTCTTCCTCCCCGCGTCCGGCCCGGGTGATCCTCTACCTGCTGCTCGCGCTGTTCTGCATCTACTACCTGCTGCCGCTCTACGTGATGGTGGTCAACTCGCTGAAGCCGCTCGCCGAAATCACGTCCGGCGGGATGATGGCCCTGCCGAAGGAATGGACCATCGCTCCGTGGCAAAGCGCCTGGTCAACTGCACAGGTCGGCGTCGAGGCGACGGGTCTGCGGCCTTATTTCCTCAATTCCATTATCATGGTCGTTCCGGCGGTCGCCCTGTCGACGCTGGTCGGTGCGCTCAATGGCTATGTTCTGACGAAATGGACGTTTCGCGGTGCAACCGTCCTGTTCGGCCTCCTGCTGTTCGGTTGCTTCATTCCGTTCCAGATGGTGCTGATCCCGATGGCCCGGATGCTGGGGCTGATGGGGCTCGCCGGCACCGTGCCGGGGCTGATCTTCGTGCACTTCGTCTACGGGATCGGCTTTTCGACGCTCTATTTCCGCAACTACTACGCGGCCTTCCCGACCGAGCTTGTGCGGGCGGCGCAGATCGACGGGGCCGGCTTCTTCCGGATCTTCTGGCGCATCCTGCTGCCATCATCCGGGCCGATTGCCGTGGTCTGCATCATCTGGCAGTTCACCAACATCTGGAACGACTTCCTGTTCGGCGCGTCCTTCTCCGACTTCGACAGCCAGCCAATGACCGTTGCTCTCAACAACCTGGTGCAATCCTCCACCGGGGTGAAGGAATACAACGTGCATTTCGCCGGCGCGATCATGGCCGCGCTGCCAACCCTTCTCGTCTACATCGTCGCGGGCCGCTACTTCGTGCGTGGTCTGATGGCTGGCTCGGTAAAAGGATAAGACAATGGGCTTTCTCGACATCAAGCAGGCGACCAAGTCCTATGGATCCTTGCGGGTCCTGCATGAAACCGACATATCGATCGAAGAGGGCGAGTTCCTCGTGCTCGTCGGCCCGTCCGGCTGCGGCAAGTCCACCTTGCTCAACATGATCGCCGGCCTGGAGGACATCACCTCCGGCGAGATCGCGATCAAGGGCAAAAGCATGAACGGCGTCAAGCCGGCGGACCGCAACATCGCGATGGTGTTCCAGTCCTACGCGCTTTACCCGAACATGACCGTTGCCGGAAACATCTCCTTCGGCATGGAAATGCACGGCATCGCCAAGCCGGAACGCGAAAAGCGAATCGGCCAGGTGGCAGATCTGCTGCAGATCAGCCATCTGCTCGACCGCAAACCGGGCCAGCTTTCCGGCGGCCAGCGCCAGCGTGTCGCCATGGGCCGGGCGCTGGTGCGCGAGCCGGATGTGTTCCTGTTCGACGAACCGCTGTCGAACCTGGATGCCAAGCTGCGCGTCGACATGCGTACGGAAATCAAGAAGCTGCACCAGAAGCTCGGCACGACCATCGTCTACGTGACCCACGACCAGATCGAGGCGCTGACGCTGTCGACCCGGATCGCGGTCATGTTCGGCGGCTATGTCCAGCAGCTGGGCACGCCGAAAGAGATCTACGACAATCCGGCCAACATGTTCGTGGCGGGTTTCATGGGATCGCCTTCCATGAACCTGTTCCCTGCCAAGGTCGTCTCGGCGGACGGCAAGCCGGCGGCGGAAGTCACGCTGGCAGACGGCAAGACGGCGGCCATTCCCTTCGCCTCCGACACGTTGTCCTCCAGCATCGGCCGGGACATCATCCTCGGCATCCGGCCGGAAGCGATCACCGACAAGGACGGCGCCGACCGCAATTCCAAGGCGGTTCATATCGTCGATGCGCCTGTGGAAGTTACCGAGCCCGCGGGCTCCGACACATTCGTCGTCAGCCAGATCGGCGGCAAGGATGTGACCGGTCGATTCCGGGCAGACGTTGCCGTGAAGGCGGGGGACGTGTTCCCGTTTGCCTTCAATATGGAAAAGGCGGTCGCCTTTGACCCGAAAACCGAAAACCGGATTGCCTGACCCATGACCACGGCGCCCGACATCGTGATCATCGGCAGCGGCATGGGCGGAGCGTCCCTCGCCGCGGGCCTTGCTCCGACCGGGGCCAGGATCACGATTCTGGAACGGGGCCACCGGATACCGGACGATGCTCCAGCCCGGGACCCCTGGCGCATCTATACCAACAGCGCCTTCCGGGCGCCGGAAACCTGGCTCGACGGGCAGGGCAACCCGTTCGAGCCGGGCAACTATTACAACGTCGGCGGCAACTCGAAGCTCTACGGTGCGGTGCTGATCCGTTACCGGGAAGAGGATTTCGGCGCGCTGGCCCATTATGACGGCGTTTCTCCGGCCTGGCCGTTTCCCTATGACGAGTTGTCGCCCTGGTATGATGCCGCGGAGCAGCTTTTCCAGGTCCGAGGCGATACCGCCTCCGATCCGACGGAGCCGCCGCACGGCAGGCCTTATCCGTTTCCGCCGGTCCCGGACGAAGACGCGATCCGCGTCGCCCGGCGGCGTCTGGAACAGGCCGGCGTCCGGCCGTTCAGCCTGCCGCTTGGGGTCGATATCGACCGGTGGCTCGATGCCGGGCACACCGGCTGGGACGGATATCCGGACCTCAGGTGCGGCAAGATGGATGCGGAAACCTGCGCGCTGGAGGCGGCTCTTGCCCATGACAACGTGACCCTTGTCACCGGCGCGGAAGTCACCGCACTCAAGACAGGCAAAATGCTCGGCAAGATCGAGGAAGTTCACTACCGCAAGGATGGCGAAGATCTCTGCCTGACACCGGGTGTCGTTGCCCTGTGCGCGGGTGCGGTCCAATCCGCGGCACTTCTGCTTCGGTCCGGCGTTGCCAATCTGTCGGATAATGTCGGCCGCTGTTTCATGAACCACAATGCGACGGCGATGATCGCCATTGATCCGCGGTTCCGAAATACTTCCGTCTATCAGAAGACTTTTGGACTGAATGACTGGTACCTCGATGACGGTGACGACGGCATGCCTCTGGGCAACGTCCAGCTTCTGGGCCGGGTGACCCCGGATATCCTGAAAATCCAGGTGCCACGACTGCCGAAATTCGCCGCCCGCTGGATCTCGGGCCACGCGCTCGATCTCTATCTGATTTCCGAAGATCTGCCCGATCCGGAAAGCCGGGTCGTCCTGAAAGACGGCAAGATCCAGCTCATCTGGCGGCGGTCCAACATGACCGCGCACAGAAAGCTGGTCGAAAAGACGCGCAAGACCCTTCGCGAGGCCGGTTTCCCGGTGGTGCTGTCACGGCTGTTCGACGGCAGGGTGCCGTCGCATCAGTGCGGCACCGTGCGCATGGGTGATGATCCCGAGACCTCGGTGCTCAATCCGGACTGCCGGTCCTGGGACCATCCGAACCTTTTCGTGACGGACGCGGGGGCGCTGCCGACCTCGGCCGCCGTCAATCCGGCCCTCACTGTTGCAGCGCTGGCGTTGCGCGCCGCCGAAACCATCAAGAAGGATCTGGCGGCATGATGAGGATCGCACTTGTCACCGGCGGCCAGCGTGGCATCGGTCTCGGTATTTCCCGGGCGCTCGCAGACGCGGGCTACACGGTTGCCATCGCCGCGCAGGAAGAAGCGGATGCACCGGAGGTGACCGAAGCCCTGAACAGCCTTGGCGGCAAGGGCCGCTATTTCCGTCACGACCTTCTGGACATCGACCATTGCAAGGCCCTGCTGGACCAGGTGGAAGCGGATCTTGGGCCGGTGACGGCTTTTGTTTCCAACGCGGGGGTTCCGGCCAGGATCCGGGGCGACATGCTGGATCTTGCTCCGGACAGCTTCGATTTCGTCATGGGCGTCAATCTGCGCGGTGCGTTCTTCCTGGCGCAGGAAGTGGCGAGACGCATGGTGAAGCGGCCGTCCGACAGCTATCACTCGATGAGCTTCATCACTTCCGTAAGCGCGGAGATGGTGTCGATCGAACGGGCGGAATACTGCCTGTCGAAAGCAGGCGCCGCCATGATGGCGGAGCTTTTCGCCGTCCGGCTTGCACCGCATGGCATCGGGGTTTTCGAACTCCGGCCAGGCATCATCGAAACCGGCATGACCGCCGGTGTGAAAGACACATACACGGCCCGGATCGAAGGCGGTCTGGTGCCTGCTGCCCGGTGGGGGCAGCCCGCCGATATCGGCTCAATCATCGTGCCGATTGCCGAAGGCCGGATGGCCTTTGCAACCGGTTCGACCTTCGCGGTGGACGGCGGTCTGTCGATCCCCCGGCTTTAGAGCGAGTTGTTCTGAGAGACTTCAGATGAATACAGGCTACGACTTCATCATCATCGGTGGTGGCAGCGCCGGCTCCGTTGTTGCCGCGCGTTTGACCGAGAACCCGGACGTTTCCGTGCTGCTGCTGGAGGCGGGCGGACGCGACTGGCATCCGTTCTACCACCTGCCTGCCGGCTTTGCGAAAATGACCAAGGGCATCGGCTCCTGGGGCTGGCACACGGTGCCGCAAAAGCACATGCAGGGCCGGGTGTTCCGCTATACCCAGGCGAAGGTGATCGGCGGAGGCTCTGCCATCAACGCGCAGATCTACACCCGCGGCAACGCACTTGATTACGACGAGTGGCGTCAGATGGGCTGCGAGGGCTGGGGCTATGAAGATGTTCTGCCCTATTACCGCAAGGCCGAGGACAACGACACCTACGACAACCGCTACCACGGCAAGGGTGGCCCGCTGGGCGTTTCCAAACCCTGTGCCCCGCTGCCGATCTGCGAAGCCTATTTCGAAGCCGCTGCCGCCCTTGGTATTCCCAAAAACGAGGATGTGACCGGCGAGAAGCAGGACGGTGTTGCCTATTACCAGCTGACCCAGCGCAATGCCCGCCGGTCTTCCGCCGCCATGGCCTATCTTGCGCCCAACAGGGGCAGGCCCAATCTCCACATCAAGACAGGTGCCCAGGTGCGCCGCATCGTGGTGGAAAAGGGCAAGGCAACCGGTGTCGAGCTGATTGACGGCACCCGGCTGACGGCGGGCTCGGAAGTCATTCTGTCGTCCGGCTCCATCGGTTCACCCCGGTTGCTGCAGCTTTCCGGCATCGGCCCGGCAGAGGAACTCAGAAAGCTCGGCATCGATATCGCCTATGACCAGCCGGAGGTCGGGTCCAACCTGCAGGACCATCTGGACCTCTATTGTATTTGCGAGGTCAGCGGCCCGCACACCTACGACCGCTATGCCAAGCCGCATCTGTCGGTGCTGGCGGGCCTGCAGTATCTGCTCACCCGGCGCGGGCCGGTGTCCTCCAGCCTCTTCGAGACAGGCGGGTTCTGGTACGCGAACCCGGATGCGCGTTCGCCGGACCTGCAGTTCCATCTGGGTCTGGGGACGGGGATCGAATCCGGTGTCGCCGCCATGCCGGACGGCGGCGTGACGCTCAACTCCTGTTACCTGCGTCCGCGCTCGCGCGGCAGCGTGCGCCTGAAGAGCGCCAATCCGGCCGATGCGCCGTTGATCGACCCGAATTACCTGCAGGACAGCCAGGACCGGGAAATGTCGATCCGGGGTCTGAAGCTGACCCAGGAAATTCTGGCTCAGGCACCGCTGAAGCCTTTCATCAAGGCCGAACATCTTCCGGGGCCAGGAGTGAAGACCGACGAAGACTACTTCCGCTTCATCTGCGAACACTCCAAGACCTCCCACCACCCGGCCGGCACCTGCCGCATGGGCTCCGACGACAAGGCGGTGGTCAATCCGCGCCTGAGGTTCAACGGTGTCGAGGGGCTGCGCGTGGTCGATGCCTCGATCATGCCGACAGTCATCTCATCCAACACCAATGCCGCGGCCATCATGATCGGCGAGAAAGCCTCCGACATGATCCGCCAAGATCACGGGGCGCTGTCATGATCCGTCATATCGTTCTCATCAAGTTTCAGCCGGATGTTGCCGAAGAGCTGATCGAAAGCCTGTTTCAGGAGCTCAGAAGCATCCGAGATCAGGTGTCCGGCATCGGCGAGATCGTTTCAGGCCGCAGCGAAAGCCCGGAACAGATCGAACGCGGCTACATGCACGGTTTCACCGTCGATTTCGAAAGTTGGGAGGCGCTGGAAGCCTACCAGACTCATCCGGACCACAAGGCGCTTGGCGCCAGGCTGGTCGCCAATGCCATCGGCGGGATCGACGGCATTCTCGTCCTCGATATTCCCGTTTCGGCCTGACCGGCCATCAAGTTTCCGGAGCGTATCATGCTGACCTTGCCCACTTACGAAAACCGGCTGGAACCTTACAGCCTCACCGGCGAAGCCCTGACCCCGCGCGCACCGCGCGTGCCACTGACCCGAACCGCTTTTGCCGCGGCGCATGTGGTGTCGGATCCTCTGCGCGAACGTGACCCCTGGGACGGCTCTCCGGCGGTCGATTGGGGAAACACGCTGAAATTCCGGCACTGGCTGTGGGACCAGGGGCTGGGGCTGGCCGAGGCTATGGACACGGCGCAGCGCGGCATGGGCGTTGACTGGGCAACGGCAAAGGAACTGATCGAACGCACTATGAAGGAGGCAAAGGCGCATCCGCTGAAGCCGCGCGTTGCCTGCGGCGCGGGAACCGACCAGGTGCCGCTCGATAAGCTGAGGACCAACGATGATATCGTCGCGGCCTATTCCGTTCAGCTTGAGGCCATTGAGGCGGCGGGCGGGCAGGCGATCCTGATGGCATCGCGGGCGCTTCCTGCCATCGGGGCCGGGCCGGATGATTATGCCGACGTCTATGGGCGGTTGATCACGCAGGCGCGGGAGCCGATTATCCTGCACTGGCTGGGCGACATGTTCGATCCCGCGCTCACCGGCTATTGGGGCTCGACCGACGTCGCGGCGGCGTCCGACGCGGTGCTCGCCATCATCGAAAGCCATGCGGCCAAGGTCGACGGCATCAAGATCTCACTGCTCGATCAGGCGCACGAGGAGGCCTTCCGCGCACGCCTGCCGGAGGGTGTGCGGCTTTATACCGGCGACGACTTCAACTATGCGGAGCTGATCGCCGGCGACGGCAAGCACTATTCCCATGCCCTGCTCGGAGCCTTTGCGGCGATTGCACCCGTTGCAAGTCAGGCACTGGAAGCCCTGGCGGAAGGCGATCTTGAAACCTATCACGCCCTTTTCGCGCCAACCGTCCCGCTGAGCCGGGAAATCTTCAAGGCGCCGACCCGCTTCTACAAGGCCGGAATCGCCTTCCTTGCCTGGCTGAACGATGCCCAGAGCCACTTCATCATGCCGGCCGGGTTCCAGTCTTCGCGAGAAATTGCGCATTATGCCGAAGTCTTCCGACTTGCAGATCAGGCTCGATTGTTGTCAAAGCCGGAGATCGCCGAGGAGCGCATGGGGCTGCTCCTGAAACTGCACGGGATCGGATAGACCTTTCATGAAGAAGCGGCCGACAATTCTGGATGTTGCGAGACAAGCGGGGGTTTCGAAATCCACTGTTTCGCTGGTGCTCCAGAATTCGTCGCTGGTGAAACAGTCGACACGGGACGAGGTGACCAAGGCCATCAATGAGCTTGGGTACGTCTATAACCGCTCGGCGGCTGGCCTTCGGGGGGCCGCATCCGGTCTCATCGGCCTGATCATCAACGATCTGCGCAACCCCTTCTTCACCGAATTTGCCGCCAGTGCGCAGATGACTTTCGCCAGTAAGGGCTACTCCACCGTCATCGCCAACACGGACGAGGATCCGGAAATCCAGGCGCAGGTGATCGACAGCATGATCGAGCATGGTGTGTCGGCCTTCGTCATCTCGCCGACCTATGGCGGCGACGAAAGCCCGTTCGACCGGATCGAGCGGGCCGGTATTCCGACGATGCAGGTGCTGCGCCAACTGGACAAGCGCACGGACCTGTTCCCCTTCGCCTCCCACGACTATGCCTTTGGCGGCGAAGCGGCCGCGCAGCACCTCATCGATACGGGATGTCACAGGATTGCGTTCGCCGGAGGTCTCGCCGACAGGCCGATCACGCTGGAACGCATGTCCGGCTATCGATACGTCATGCAGGCCAACGGACTTGCGCCGACCATCTTTCACGGGCGGCCCTCGAGACAGTTCGGCCGCGAGATCGCACTGAAGATCCTGCAAGAGCATGAAGACCTGGAAGCGGCAATCTGCTTCAGTGATCTGGTTGCGCTCGGCATGCTCAGCGGCTTCGCCGAGCTTGGCATCAAGGTCGGCCAGGAATTCAAGATCATCGGCTTCGACGATATCGAGGAATGTTCGCTGGCCTATCCCCGGCTGAGCTCGGTCCGGTGCGACACGGCGTTGTTCGGCCGCAACGCCGCCGAAGCGATGCTTTCCTGGATCGTCGACGGCGTCAGGCCGCCGGACACGAAACATTATCCGGTCGAGCTGATGAAACGGCAGTCGACACTGGGGTTCGGTGGATGACAGGATATTCCGAAGAGGTTCCGTCATGGCGCTTGGTCAAGGCGAGCGTGGCTTCAACTCGTCCGCCATGCTTGGCAAGAACCGCTTGCATGCAAACCCCACCGAAAGCCAACTGATATGAACGAGCTGGAGACGCTTCTTCAACGGGCTCAGGCCCTGATCTTCGATTGCGACGGAACGCTGGTGCAAACGCCGGCCCTTTACGCCGGTGCCTGGCAGGATGCGTTCAAGGCCGCCGGTCACCATATGGAGCCGGACTGGTATCACGCCCGCGCGGGCATGTCGGAACACGTTCTGCTGGACGACTTCGAGAGCGAACACGGCGTAACGGTGGATCGCGGTCTGACGGTCCGGGAGATGCGGTCGGCGGTTCTGGAGCGGATCGGGGAAGTCAGCGAGATCGAGATAATAAGCTCCATCGCACGCAGGTTTCACGGCAAATTGCCGATGGCGGTCGCCTCCGGCGGGCCGAGGGAAGTGGTGCTGGCGTCCTTGAAGGAGACCGGGCTTCTGCCACTGTTCGACACGGTGGTCACCATCGATGACGTGGCCCACGCCAAGCCTGCGCCTGATCTCTTCCTGGAAGCTGCATCCCGGCTTGCCGTCACGGCCGCGCAGTGCCTTGTGTTCGAGGACAGCCAGCAGGGGCTTGAGGCGGCGCATAACGCCCGGATGCCGGTTGTTGATGTGAACCATCTGATCGGATAACGCCGCCTTTGCCGGAAAGGTCAGTAAGGCGGTCTTGTGAAGCCGGGTCATTCCGGTTTGCCGGCGTGCCATCGGTTCAGCTTTTGGGACCTGTGCTTCGGCAGAAGCGAAGCGACGACAGTCGGCGCGGGCGACGTGATAAAACAAGACGTTTGAACACAGGATCTGTTGTTCTGCTGCCCCAAAACGAGAAAACCCCGCCGGAGCGGGGTTTTCGGACATTAAAAACGCGATGAAGCTTACTTGATTGGAGCCAGAACCATCACCATCTGGCGGCCTTCCAGCTTCGGCGCGGATTCGACCTTGGCGATTTCGTTGGTTTCCTCACGGACCTTGTTGAGCAGGTTCATGCCCAGATCCTGGTGGGCCATTTCGCGGCCCCGGAAACGGAGTGTGACCTTCACCTTGTCGCCTTCGCCAAAGAACCGCAACATGCTCTTCATCTTCACTTCGTAGTCGTGCGTGTCGATGTTCGGACGCATCTTGATCTCTTTGATCTCGACGGTCTTCTGTTTCTTGCGGGCTTCTGCTGCTTTCTTCTGAGCCTGGTACTTGTACCGGCCATAGTCCAGGATCTTGCAGACAGGCGGATTTGCATTCGGCTGGATTTCAACAAGATCCAACCCGGCATCCATGGCGATGCCCATGGCCTCTTCTGTCGGGACGACGCCACGGTTGGCGCCTTCATGATCAATCAACTGGACTTCGCGAACGCGAATTTCATGGTTTGTGCGCGGGCCTTCCTTCGTAGGAGGCGGGGCGCGGAACGGACGGCGAATGGTCGCAAACTCCTCTTTCGTTTCAACGTGGCGTTAGGACTTGGCTATGGTCCATACACAAAAAACCTCGGAACGCTGGTACCAAGGTGCTGATATGGTTATGGCCTAACACCATCCCTCAAGGTCCTGCGAAACCGGCAAAAAGTCAAGCGAAAACACCGTTTTCGACCTGCCTGGTGACATTTTCAGGACCTGAAGCTCCGGCCAGCCGGTACGGGCCAGCCAAGTGCCTGCCGGTTTGGAAAGGTTGCAATCCCACCGGCAGATGGTCAAGTAAGCAGTCAGCTTGCCCATATCAAGGAAGGATACCGGTTTGGACGGCGGGAAATTCATGTTGCAGCTTCTCAGAATCGCGTTCGGTTTCATCTTCGCGGTTCTGGCATGCGGCCTGTTCCTTGCCTGGGGCTTTTTCCGGGCCGGGCATCCTGAAACCGATCCGGTCGCTTTTGCAACCATGGTCGGCAGCGGTCTTGTCGGCGCAAGTGTTGTCGGTGCAACGGCGCTTGCTCCGGCTGCCGCCGCAATCGTTCTGGCGGAGGCGGCACGGCTGCGCAGTTTCCTGTTCCACGTCGGTGCCGCCGGGGTGATCGCTTTCGCCGTCTGGACATTGGGCACCGAGGCAGCGGACACAGCCTTCCGGCCCGGCAGCGCCGTAGCGCTTGCTGCCGGGTTTATTGCCGGTGCAATTTACTGGCTGATTGCCGGAAGGACATCCGGTTGCTGGCTTGGCGAGAAAGCGGTGGGGCAGCGGGACGGTAAAAACGGAGCCTGAGCGCGCACAGGGAGGCTAGAGCAAGCGCCCATGGACAAACGTCAGATTTCTCCGTCTTTCAAAGCTTCCTGTGCCGCCTGATAGTGATCCGGACGGATGTGACTGCGAATCATCGCATAGGCAGCAAGAAGCACGGTGGCATCATCACCAAAGCCGATGCCGATCAGAAAATCGGGCACAGCGTCCAATGGCAGCACGAAATAGGCGAGGGCCGCCAGCAGCGTCGCGCGCACCTTGCTCGGTGTCGCAGGATCAAGCGCGCAGAAGTAGCCGGCCACCACATCTTCCATGAAGGGCACCTGCCGTGCAGCCTTGCGGGCTGTTGACATCAGCTTTTGCCGGATCGTCTTCTTCTGCTCTTCTTCCGGACCGAGGATCTCGGGGTCAAAGCCAAGGTCTTCAAAGGTGGTGTTCATGTTGCCGCCTGTGCCTGTTGTCCTTTGCCCTAGAGATAGGTTCGGTGCGCGCGCTCTTCAACTTCGTGCACGCCTGCTTCTGAAATGCAGGCATGCTCAAAGCTGCAGTTCCTAGAGGGTTGCGGCGCTGTTTTCTTCCGCCTCGGCCACGTCGCTATAGCCAAGGCGCTCCAGTGCACGGTCGATATCCCGCAGGCCGGAGGTGTCAGGGGTGTCGCCGCCCATCGGGCTTTCCGTTGCAGCCCGTTGAAGGGCGCGTGCATCATCCCGCATTTTCAGAAGCTCTTTGACCCGCTCATCCTTGCTGCGCGAGTCGTCCTTCAGAATTCGGGCAATCTCGTCCCTGGTGCTGTCGGTCATGTTCGGTACTCCTGCTGTAAGAGGCAATCGGGGCATCGGCGTGTCGGATTGCCACCACCCGAGACGGGCGGCTTGCGATTGTCCTTTTTTGATCGTCCCACTTCCTGAGACACGAGGTTCGGCAAGTGATCGCTTACAGGAGAATATATCCGACAATCGCCAGAGCGATCACGGCGCCGGCCGTCCCGATTGCCAGGACATAGCGCATCTCGCGCAGCTCAAGACCCTGCTTGGCTTCCTTTTCCTTCAAAACGACCTTGTCGTCCTGTACTCCGGCACGTTGGTTATAAGTCATATCTTCCTCACTTGGTTGAAGTGGCTGGCAACCGCCGAACGCGGCTCTGGCTCGGTGCATTTCTGGCCCACCTCTGCGGTGCATCTGAAGTTTGAAAGTTCCTCGCGCCACGTTTGGCATGTCGCGGGCGTTTCCTTTGCTGTTGACCAGTTCGGGTTCTGCAGGTCGATGCTGCACAGCCGCTCCGTGAAAACAGCAAGATCGAAACGCATCAAACGTTCTGATGGGTCAGCCGGTAGTGCTCCGCTCCATCCGGTCAGTAAGACAGAAGGAAAATCAGAGCGAGCAGCGAGAAGATGACGCCGGTGAACCCGAAGCCAAGTGCCAGTTGTTTCCAGCTCGAAGCTTCCCTGTCCCTGATCCGGTCGCGCAAGATGGCAAGGTGCCTGTCTGCATCGTCATTAAAGCCGTGATAGATCATCGTAACTACCTCGCGATTGCCACTGGGCAGCCTCGATTACTGGCTGCATTCGATTGTAAACGCTCCAGGTGCCAATTTGTTCCCAAAGGGAACTTCACGCCTGTGCAACCGTTTGCCTGAGGAGACCCGCCCCGATATCAAAAAGAGCCCCAAGGAGACACCGTCCATATGAGTTTTGACAGCCTGCCGCTCTGGCTCTTGCTTGCAATCTTCGCGGCAGCGGGAGGCGTCATTCTGGTATGCGGCATCCGTCTCACCGGTCAGGCTGACCGCATCGCCGACCGAACCGGACTGGGCGAAGCGCTCGTCGGCGGGGTTCTGCTGGGGGCGGCAACTTCTCTTTCCGGCACCGTCGTCTCCGTTACGGCTGCGCTGGACGGTCGTGCGTCTCTGGCTTTTTCAAACGGTGTCGGCGGCATTGCGGCCCAGACAGCCTTTCTGGCTATTGCCGATATCGTTTACCGGCGCGCCAACCTCGAGCATGTCGCTGCGGATGTTTCCAGCTTGTTTCAATGCGCTCTGCTGGTGCTGTTGCTGTCGATACCCATGGTTGCCTACACCACGCCGGAGGTCACGCTGCTCGGCATTCACCCGGCTTCCTATGCTTTGGTCATTGTCTATTTCGGCGGCGTGATAGCTCAACGGCGTGTGCACGAACAGCCCATGTGGCAGGCCGTGCATACGTCCGAGACGCATGAGGACAGCCCGGATGAGGCGCAGCAGGATATGCGCGGCAACGTGAGGCTGATCGCGGCCTTTGCTGGCCTGATGCTTGTGCTTGCTTCCATGGGCTGGGTGCTGGCCGAAGTCGCAGGCGAGCTGACGGATCGTTTCGATCTCAATGCGTCGCTTGTCGGTGCCCTGATGACGGCTGTGGTCACGTCGTTGCCCGAGCTGGTAACGACGCTGGCCGCTGTGCATCGTGGTGCCCTGCAGCTCGCCATCGGCGGTATCGTTGGCGGCAACACGTTCGATACGCTGTTTCTCACCCTCTCGGACATCGCATATCGCGACGGCTCGCTGTATCACGCCGTCTCCTCACAGGATTACTTCTGGCTGACGATCGGGCTGGTGATGACGGCAATCCTTCTTCTGGGCTTGCTTGTGCGCCAGAAGTCCGGACCGGGAGGGATCGGCTTTGAAAGTGTCAGTCTGCTAGGCGTCTATGGCGGTGCAATCGCTTTTCAGGCGATTGTCTGATCCGCCGGCGGACCGCGTCCCTCACAGCAAGGCGGTCAATGCCCAGGCGACGGCCGCGACGGGCAGCAGCGCAACCAGTGCATACAGTCCATCCCGGGTCAGAAGCGAGACTGCGATCAGGCAGACCGCCGCGCCAAGAAGGGATGATGAAAACGGCACCAGCTCCAGAAGCGGCATCAGGGCGCCGAACATCAGGCAGGCGAGCGGTAACAGGGCCCGCAGCGGTTGGCGGAAAAGAAACCGGGCCCGTTTTCTGGAATGGTCGTCCAACCACCGGGCGGCAGGCCGCAGCTTGGCCATCGCCCGCCGCACCTTGTCGCCCTCAAGGCTCTGCCGGCCCAACCAGGCCGGTAGCCAGACCTGATCGCGTTTCAGCAGCCACTGCGCTGCGATCAGAAAAATGGTCAATCCGCACAGGCTTGAGAACAGGGGGATGCCGCTGAGCGGGGTCACGACGGCCGCCGCGGGCACGAGCATCATGGCTGCAAATCCGGCTTGCTCGAACGCGCTGACGACGCGATCAAGCGAGACAGGTCCTTCTTTCGTGATTTCTGCGACCCGGTCGATAATCGATGTCAGGGGCCGGTCCGTGTCCGGATCAGCGGTCATCATCTTTCCAGTTCGGGTGGCTGTGACCGGCAGGCTCACCTGCCGAAAGTGAAGACATGCAAGGCGCTTGTCGGTCAGGGGTACTCATGTCAACTGCAATGTGGCGATAACGGGGACCCTGGCGCCCGGCGTATGTTTTTCGGGGGGGAGGGTCCCTTCAGCCGGATATACGAGGTTACTCGCCAAAAACGAGTTTTTCGATGCGGTCGACAGGATGATTGGTCAGGTCCTTATCGATTTCCGCAATGATGCGGTCGCTGACTTCCTTGTGAAGGTGCTTGCGAACCTGGCCGAGAACCGACGGTGCGGCGACCAGCACGATCTCGTCGAATTTGCCCTTGTGCGCACGTTTGTAGAGCATGTCGGCGAGGTCGGCGGCAAAATCGTCTTCCGCAAGCGCGTGCCAGTCGGCTTCCTGTACGGCGCTGCGATGGCCCTGGGGGCCGTCGCTCAGTCGGCCGGGGCGGTCGGACGTCTGCTCGCGATTGGGAGGGTTGTCCTGTGTTTCCTTCCGGAAGACAGTGAGGTTGGGATGTTGCTTCGTGCCAGCATTGACCAGGAACAGCGCCTTGGTGCCGTCAGCAACGACCACCCAGCCGTCATGTTTCAGTCGGATTGAATCCTTCATGTCGCACTCCTGCAGTTTTGGGTCCGTTATTTTAAAACGCCGCACAGCCCGATGCGTTCCTGTAAATACCTGTGACAAATTGGGTGCTTCGCAAGACTACCTGAGCGGGAAATTTGGACCGGGTCTTACTGTGAGAACGGTTATGTCCTATGTCAAAAAGGTCGTGCGCAACAACCAAAGCAATCCGTTCTTGAAAGGACTAAAACCATGAAGAAATTTGCAATCGGGCTCGGAGCTGCCGTGCTTGCCCTTGCCAGTGTTGCTGCACAGGCTGGCGAAACACCGGCTCCGGACGGCGTGAAGCTCTATTTCGTCAATCTGAAGGATGGCGATACCGTGAAAAATCCGGTGACCATCCAGTTCGGCCTTGCCGGCATGGGCGTTGCCCCGGCAGGCACGGAAAAGGAAAACACCGGGCACCATCACCTGATCATCGATGAAACCATCGAGGGTGAGGAACTGAATGAAGCCATTCCGGCCGATGACAACCACAAGCATTTCGGCGGCGGCCAGACGGAAACCACCATCGAACTGCCGGCCGGCAAGCACACCCTGCAGCTGGTTCTTGGCGACTGGTCGCACATTCCGCACAACCCGCCGGTGATGTCCGAAAAGATCACGGTGACCGTGGAATAGGCGGCACCCAGGACCGGTAACCGTCCGGAACGAAAAAGTTGTTGCGGCGTTGCTCAGTTATGCTGACCGACCCGCAACAAGGAACGACCATGCTAGACCGGCTTGCCGCAGAGATGGACCTCAGCTTTGGCCCCGTGCCACTGGAGGTTCTGGTTCTGCGGATGACGGCGGCCATTGTTCTGGGCGGTATTATCGGGTTCGAGCGGGAGAAGCGCGGCAAGGACGCGGGCCTCAGGACCCACATGCTGATTGCATTTGCCTCTTGCCTGTTTCTCCTGATCAGTCAGGCTCTTGCCGATCTTCCTTTCTCCGGAGCCAGCAACGTCAATGTCGATCCGCTCCGTCTGGTCGAAGCCGTGACGGCAGGTGTGGCTTTTCTCTCCGCAGGGCTGATCTTTTCCCGCAACGGTTCGGTGCAGAATGTCACCACGGGTGCATCCATGTGGCTTGCAGGCGCGATCGGGACGGCCTGTGGCGTCGGTCAGATCGGACTGGCAGGCCTGGCAACCCTCATGGTGGTGGTCGTGCTTGCCGTGATCGGCCGCCTGCAAAAACGACTCAGCCCTCAAGTCCGGGACGCCGCCCCGGACAAGGGGTTTCAAAGGGTTCGCCGCGCGCAGGACAAAGATCAGTCAGTTGATCCGGCAGGTGAACGTGCGCTGCGTTAAAGATCAGGCGTTGCCGCGTGTCTCGAGCAGGCGGCGAGCTATCACCTGCGCCTGAATTTCCGCCGCACCTTCAAAAATGTTCAGGATGCGGGCATCGCACAGGACGCGGGAGATTGCATATTCCAGCGCAAACCCGTTGCCGCCGTGGATCTGCAGCGCATTGTCTGCCGCCGCCCAGGCGACACGGGCACCGAGCAGCTTTGCCATGCCGGCTTCCAGATCGCAGCGCTTGCCGGAATCTTTCTGCCAGGACGAGAAATAGGTGAGCTGGCGTGCAATCATCAGTTCGGCGGTCATCATGGCCAGCTTGTCGGAAACACGCGGGAAGTTGACCAGTTCCTTGCCGAACTGAACGCGTTCTTCCGCATATTTCAGCCCAAGATCCAGCGCGCACTGGGCGACGCCCAAAGCCCGGGCGGCTGTCTGGATGCGGGCGCCTTCGAAGGTCTGCATCAACTGCTTGAAACCTTCGCCCTCGACCTGGCCGAGAAGATTTTCGCCCTTCACCTCGAAGCCGTCGAAGGCGATTTCGTATTCCTTCATGCCCCGGTAGCCGAGAACCTCGATCTCACCGCCGCTCATGCCTTCGGCCGGAAAGGGCTCGTCGTCGGTGCCGCGCGGCTTTTCGGCGATGAACATCGACAAGCCCTTGTAGCCGGGCTCCTCCGGGTTGGTGCGGGCCAGCAAGGTCATGATATCGGCGCGGACCGGATGGGTGATCCAGGTCTTGTTGCCGGACACCTTCCAGACGTCCCCGTCCTTCACGGCGCGGGTTTTCAAAGAGGCAAGGTCCGAACCGGTGTTGGGTTCGGTGAAAACAGCCGTCGGCAGGATCTCGCCGGAGGCGATCTTGGGCAGCCAATGCTGCTTCTGCTCTTCGGTGCCTCCGCACAGGATGAGTTCCGCCGCGATTTCCGACCGTGTGCCCAGCGATCCGACACCGATGTAGGCGCGGGAAAGTTCTTCGGAGACGACGCACATCGCCTCCTTGCCAAGTCCGAGGCCACCGTATTCTTCCGGAATGGTGAGGCCGAAGACGCCGAGTTCGGACATCTGCTCGATGATCTCAAGCGGGATGTAGTCGTTCTTCAGGTGCCACTCGTGGGCATTCGGCACGACGTTGTCTTCCGCAAAGCGCCGCATTTCGTTGCGGATCTGCTCCATGGTCTCGTCGAGGCCCGGGTCACCGAAGGTGGAATGACCGGCCTGGTCACGGATCAGACGCGTGATCTCGGCGCGGATCTCCGGCCGGTTGCCGCTTTCGATCAGGGACAGGATTTCCGCTGTCTGGAATTCCAGTGCCTCTTCCGCCGAAACACCCAGATCCGGCAGGCGAACGATTTCACCCTGGTTCATCGGAATGCCGCCGAAGATCTGCGCCAGGTATTCCGCAAATCCGAGCTGGACAATTTGGTCCTCAAGGACGCCGTAGCGGCCCTCGGAGCTTAGCCGTTTCGAATAGGCATCCAGTTGGCGCAGGGATTCCACATAGGTTGCGAACCACGCCAGCCCGTGCGTTGCCCGTTGTTCCTCTTCCATCCGCCGGGAGGAGATGCGTCCGTCCTCGCTGACGCGGTCGCGCACCCGCTGCGCTGCAAGATTAAGCAGATGGTCAAGCGTAGCGACAGCGGCTTCCGTGCGCTCGCTCAGGCTCGCGGGTGTTTCTGCGGCCGGCAGGGCTGCGGTTGGCATGGCGATCTCCGTTTTCATTTGTTGCGCAGCAGCGCTTCTTGTTGAAGCTATGTTGCGTTGCACACCGTCATTTGTCGAGCGTGAATTTATAGACCTTTTGGCGGATGCGGTTTTCACCACCCAGGCTTGACGAATTGCGCCGACACAGGCCACATCTTCAACCATGAGCGCCAGACAGACAGTTCTCGTGATCTACGCCGTCCTGAAAGACGCCATCGGTCACTTCGCCCGGGATGACGGCTTTGCAATGGCCAGTCATGTGGCGCTTTCGGGGTTGCTGGCCATCTTCCCGCTGCTGATTTTCATCGCCGCTCTGGCGGCCTTTCTGGGTATGACCGGTGCCGCCGACACGGTGTCGGAACTGATGTTCGACGCCTGGCCGAGCAGTGTCGCCTCTCCGGTGGTGCGGGAAATCCAGAATGTCCTGACCATTCGCCGCGGCGATCTCGTGACCTTTGGCGCTGTGGCGGCCCTGTGGTTTTCCTCCAATGGGGTGGAAGCGCTGCGCACCGCGCTCAACCGGGCCTACCGGCAGCATGAAAACCGCTCCATCGTGCTGTTGCGGCTGCAATCGATCGGGCTTGTGCTGCTCGGCGCTGGCATCTTGCTCGCCTACACGTTTCTGGTGGTTCTTGCGCCGCTTGCCATCGAGAGCCTGAAGATTGTCGTGCCTCAGATCGAGACCTTCCTGGTTTCGATCAACGTCGCCCGGTATACGCTGGCCGGATCGCTGCTGATCATCGGCCTGTTCATCACCCACTGGCTGCTGCCGGCGGGCCATCGCACCTTCCGCGACCTGTGGCCTGGGGTGTTCGCCACGCTGTTCATGTGGATCATCGCAGGCAGCGCCTTCGGGGCCTATCTTGCCAGCTTCGCCAATTATGTGTCCACCTATGGCGGTCTGGCGGGGATCATGACCGCGCTGATCTTTCTTTATATCTGCTCACTGGTGTTCATTCTGGGGGGAGAACTGAATGCCGCGATTTCCCGCCAGCGACGCTACTGGCGCCGCCGCAAGGAGCAGCTCGCGCTGGCGCTCGAGCCGGACGAGGCCTGACCGGAGGAGCCCCGGAGGCAGCTCAGGCAGGCAAGCCCTAGCGCTTTGCAGGCTTCTTGCGGATGGTCAGAACCGCGCTGATGACCAGAACCATCCCGCCGATCTGAACCGGTGTCAGCGATTCACCGAAGAGGAAATAGCTTTCCACCGCTGTTGCCACGGGCACCAGATAGAACAGGCTGGCGACCTGGGATACGGCCCCTTCGCGGATCAGCAGCATCAGCAGAAGGATCGCGCCGACCGACAGGACCAGCACAAGCCAGGCCATTGCGAAGATGAGCTCGCCCGACCAGGTGATCTGCCAGCTTTCGGTCAGGCTGAGGGGAATCGTGACGAAGAGCGCGCCGACGTATTGCCAGACGGTCGCCGCCATAAGGTCGGTCTGCTGCACGAACCGTTTCTGGTAGACGGTTCCCAGGCTGATGGCCGCGACGGCAATGAGCACGACAAAAATCGTCACGGGTGTGATGCCCGATCCGGCCAGATCGAGTTTCGGACCGAGGACGAATGCCAGGCCGATGGCGCCGATCGCCATTGCAAGCCAGTGCCTGCGGGAAATGCTCTCGCCGAGTAATGCGACCGCGATCACTGCGGTCAACACGGGTTGAAGTCCGACAATGATAGAAGACGCTCCTGCCGGCATGCCCTGCTTGATCGCCCAGAACACGCCGCCGAGATAGATCCCGTGAACCAGCATGCCGGTGACGATGCAATGAAGGATCGCCCTGAAATCCTTCGGCCAGGACTTCGACAAGACGAGTGCCAGCACAATCAGCACCGGCAGAACCGCAACGAAGCGCACCGTCAGAAACACCATGGGGTCGATGTACGGCGCGCCAAGTTTCGAACCGACAAAGCCCGTAGACCATAGAAGAACAAAAATGACCGGCGCGGTTCTAGCGAGGAGATTCAATTTCAGCCTCAGTGACAAAGTCGAAGATGACGATAGGTTAACTTAGAAAGTGGCGGGGTATACGGGCATATTAACCGTAAATTGGCATTTATAATCAAAGCTACGGCGCAAACATAAGTGTCCTTCCGCCTTGCGATGCAAGAAGTGCAGACAAGATGCTTGGACACTTTCAGATCGATCAACAAGTGGATGTGGACATCGATGGCGATGGTTCGTCCGTTGATCCAGGGGACATACGCTGGTGGCCGTCAGATCTCAATCACCTTTTCGCATTTTCTCGAACCTGTCGGTCAAAGCCAGAATCCTGGCCCTGAGCCTTTTCACCATCGTCGGGCTGTTGACCATCGGTGGCGTCTTCTTCTGGAGCCAGGGGGAGTTGAATTCCGCCTTTGCCCGCATGAGCAGCAGTTCGGAACTGGCCGAGCAGGTCGGCACGCTGGCGGAGAGCGCCGCGGCGCTGCGTGCGATTGAAGAGCGTTACCTCAGCAAACCGTCCGTCGAGACATTGCAGAGCTTCAACGTCAAGCTCGACGAAGCCGGCGCGGTTCTGGAAACGATCTCGACCAATCCCGCAGCTGCCGCCTATGCCGCAGAGATTGCCGATGTCAGGGATACGCTGGAAGGCACCCGGGGGGCTTTCGAAATGCTCGACGCGGCACAGCAGAAGATCGGATATGACACGACGCAGGGCTATCTGGCGGCGCTCAACGATTACGCCGGGGCGTTCAAGCATCGCCTGTCGGAAGAGATGAAGTTCGGCGGTGGGCCGGATTTCGAGAAGCTGGCCCGCGCTATTCTGGCCGTACAACTGGCCGAAAGGGAGTTCACGCTCGCGAACACAGAGGCCGCGCAGGAGGCGTTTCAAAGCGAGTACACCGCCTTCGAAGAGTTCTTGCAGAAAGTGTACATGTCCAACGCCGTCAAGGCGGAACTGGCCGAAAACATGGCCAAATACAAGACGGCTTTTGACGACTACACCGCCACCAAGAAGGAGCGGAGCGAACATTCGAAGCTTCTGGAAAACCTGTTTGAACTTGTTCCGCCGCATGTTGAGGCCCTGAGCGCTGCCGCAAAGAGGATTCAGGCAGAAGCCGCCAAGCAGCTTGAGACAGCCCGGGCTATCGCAACCTACGCAATCGGCGGGACTATCCTGGTCCTGCTTGTGCTGCTTCCGGCCATCGCTCTTGTGATCGGTCAATCGGTGGCGCGTCCGCTGGCGCGGCTGCAGTCGGCCATGGAAGCGCTTGCCAGCGGCCAGACTGACCTTGACCTTCCGGACGATAGTGGCAGCACCGAGCTGGCCTCCATGAGCCGGACTGTTCAGGTCTTCCGCGACAATGCCGTGGAGCGGGCAGAACTTACAGCGGCCCAGGATCAGGATAACCGCAGGCGCGAGGAGCGCGTTGCCCGTCTGGATGCGTTGATCAGCCGGTTTGAAGGCACGGTGTCTACCGCGCTCAACAGCCTCGACCGGGCCAACGACGAGCTGCGCCAGACTTCCCAATCGATGGAACAGTCGGCCGACGATGTTGCCACCCAGTCCGGTGAAGCGGCGGAAGCCGTGCGCACGGCGGCGGATAACGTCACCTCCGCGGCCCATTCCGCAGAAGAGCTCGCCGCGTCAATCGCCGAGATTGCCGGCCAGGCGAACAAATCCACCGAAGTGGCGCAGCAGGCGGTGCGCAGCGCATCTTCCACCGTTGCCACCATGCAGGAACTTTCCAGCGCCGCCGACCGGATCGGCGAGGTCATGGGGCTGATCCGCGACATCGCGAACCAGACCAACCTGCTGGCACTGAACGCGACCATCGAGGCTGCGCGTGCGGGTGAGGCCGGCAAGGGCTTTGCGGTCGTTGCGGCAGAAGTGAAACAGCTTGCCGAGCAGACCTCGAAAGCCACCGAGGATATCGCGACGCAGATCGAGGCCATTCAGGGATCTTCCGATCAGGCGGTCCACGCGATCGAGGACGTCAACCGGATCATTTCCGACATGGAAGGCCTGGCCTCGGCCGTTGCGTCTGCCGTCCAGCAGCAGGATGAAGCCGTTCAGGCGATCTCGCAGAATGTTTCCAGCGCCTCGGCCCGTTCCGAACAAGGCGTGTCGAGCATGGAAGCCGTCGGTTCGGCGGCCGAACTTGCGCGCTCCAACGGTTCCGAGGTGGAGCATCTTGCAGAATCGCTGGGAGAGCAGGGGGCCTTGATCCGGCAGGAAGTTGCCGAATTCCTGCAGGGCGTGCGCAGCGCCTGACCTCGAACGGCATCGCCTCAAACGCAGAAAACCGAAAAAACGCCGTGTCGGAGCCGACGCGGCGTTTCGCCATTCTGGCGGCCCGCGTTTCTTCGTGCTAGCCATGCACACAAACAATCGGCCGGCATGCACTCCGCCAGACCGGCCAAGCGCAAAGAGGGCGAAGCGGAATGCAGGAAGACATCGTCATCATCGGAGCAGGACAAGCCGGAGCCCAGGTCGCCCAATCCCTGCGGCAAGGGGGATTTGAAGGCCCGCTGCGGCTGATCGGCGACGAACCGCATCCTCCGTACCAGCGCCCGCCCCTTTCCAAGAAATATCTGGCGGGCGAGATCGGCGCTGAAGGTCTGTGGTTGCGCCCGCCGGCTTTCTTCACGACCAACAACATCGACCATATTCCCAACACGAGAGTCGTTGCCATTGACCGGGGTGCCAAGCGGCTGACCCTGGCCAACGGCGACACGCTGCCCTATGGCAAACTGGTTCTGACAACGGGCACAAATGCCCGGCTGCTGAAGCTGGGTGGCGCTGACAAGAAGGGCGTGGTCACTCTGCGTTCGATTGCCGATGTCAACACGATCCGGGAGGTTCTTGAGACGACCGGCCAGGTAGCCATCATCGGTGCAGGCTATATCGGCCTGGAAGTTGCCGCCGTCGCCAAGACGCTCGGCAAGTCGGTCACGGTCATCGAGGCTCAGGACCGTCCGATGAAGCGCGTGGTCAGTCAGCCCGTCTCCGATTACTTCTGCAGCCTGCACAAGGCTCGGGGTATCGATCTGCGTCTCAACACGGGCATCGAGGCAATCGAGGGCGGTGACAGCGTCACCGGCGTCAGGCTGTCGACGGGTGAGACGGTTCCGGCCGGGCTGGTGCTGGTTGCCGTCGGTGCCGAGCCCAACGACCACCTTGCCGCCGAGGCGGGCTTGGAGGTCGATAACGGGATCCTGGTGGACGGCTGCGGCCAGACGAGCGACCCGGACATCTACGCCGCAGGCGACTGCACGCGCTTTTATTCCAATCGCTACCAGCGCTCCGTTCGCATGGAAAGCGTTCACAATGCGATTGATCAGGCCAAGGCGGTTGCACAGGCTCTTCTGGGGCAGGAGGTCGACTACGATCCGCTGCCGTGGTTCTGGTCCGATCAGTATGACATCAAGCTGCAGATCGCCGGTCTGTCGGAAGGCTATGACGATGTCCGCGTTGTCGGCTCGACCGAGGACAACAAGTTCTATGTCGCCTATCTGCAGGACGGCGGGCTGATTGCCGTCGACAGCATCAATTCGCCGCGCTCGCACATGATGGCCCGCCGGGTGATCGGCGAACCCTGGCGCGACGATCTGCTGCCGGAAGCCTGAGCCGAAGGTTCTCTTGAAGGGATGAAGCCGGCGGGCATTCGGGCAAAGCGCTTCGAATGCCCGGCGGCGGCGCCCGCGTTTATTCGACCTTGCCAAATTTCTCCAGGAAATAGGCGGTCATGTCCTTGTTGCGGTCGTACTGATGGACAATCGCATAGGGCTGCTTGTCGAAGGTTTTGACCAGCCCGTCCTCGAACACCGGTGCGGTTTCCCTCGGCATGCAGAACCCCGGCGCGTCCGGGCCGACATTCGCACTGACCGCGTGCAGCAGCCAGGGAACCTGCCAGTTCACCTTTTCGGCCTTTTCCTTCCAGCCGCAAAAGGTCAGGAGCTGGTTGAAGGCAGCCTGGTCGCCACTGCGTTTCGTCTGGTCAAAATAATAGACCGCCAGCATGAAATCCATCATGGCCTCATAGCGGCCCGCGAAATAGCCGGCGCAGCATACGGGAACCCTGGCCACGCGATCATAGGCGTGACGGCCATAGGTTTTCAGAACGTTCCGGCGGTTCCAGGGGTCTTCATGGGTGATGCTTTCCTCGCCGATCAGCAGATCCTTGCCCGGAGCAAGATTGTCTTCCATCCAGGCGAACGGATCTGACTGGAACACAACGTCCCGGGCATCTGAAAAGGCGACGAAGCGGACTGGCTCGCCAAGTGCGTCGAGACGCTGCTTCACCAGGTGGCTGGCATGGAAGAAGCGCCGGTCGTAGATCTTGTCCTTGAAACGCAGGATGCGCTTGTTCCAGGTCCAACGTCGGTCGGTGTAGAGCTTGCCGCCATCGGAATGGTCGGCGATTTCTTCCTGAAGCTGCGAATAGGAATAGCGCTTCCTGGCGGGATCATGATTGAAGGTGATGACGAGCGAGCCCATGTGCTTCATGTAGTCCACGAGGGCTTCACTGACGTCATAGGCCACGGCGACCGTGCGGCCGCGATATCCGGTTGCCTTCAGGGAGTTGTACCATGCAGCCATGTGTTTCGGCTCATAGCCCGACACCGCCGTGACGATGACATCGTTGGCTGAGGACAATTCGGCTGACATGCGCGCTCCGGCTCGGTTCAAACTGGCCCCGGCGACAGGCTGACCGGGCTTCGGCCTGCTACCTATCCCAAACCGCGGCCGGGGGCCATATCATGGCGAAAATTTCTGGAAGCTGGACGATGGCCCGGCTCAGCACCCTGCGTTCTGGAGGATGAGCCGGGTCACTTCCTTGGGCAGTTCCAGATGCAACATGTGGCCGGTTCGCTCGAAGATGTGCGTGGCAACGACGCCCGGCAGCTTGTGGGCCTGGCGCGTTGGCAGGACGCGGTCCTGTGTGCCCCAGAGAACCTTGATCGGCATGGGCAGGGCTGCCAGCTCGTCGCGCGGCAGGGTCTTTTGCACGCTGCCGTCGATGATCTCGTCCGCGATTGCCTCCAGTGTTGCCGCCGCTCCAGGGCGTGCACGGCTTTCGGCTGCCGTTCTGGCAAGGAACTTCGGCAATTTGAACTCCCAGCCGAAGAATTGTTCCAGCAGGGTTTCCATTGTTTCAGCATCCGTCGCGGCCGCATAGCGGCGCAGCAGGCGATGGTTGATCTCAGACCCGAACCCGCCCGGCGCGAGCAGGGTAAGGCTGGCGACCAGATCCGGATTGCGCAGGGCAATCAGCGCGGCGACCGCACCGCCCATGGAATGACCGACGAGGTGAACCTTCGTCAGCCCAAGCGCCTCCAGAGACTGGCCGACCGCTTTTGCGGAAACGCCCGCGTTGCCGACCCGCGGCCAGTCGAGGGCCTCGCCGTGCCCCGGCAGATCGAACGCAATGGAGCGTTTCCTGGAGGCCAGCGCGGTCTGGATGTTGAGCCAGGTCTGCCTGTCGCCGCCGAAACCATGAAGCAGCACGACCGGCGCCCCGTCGTCTGGGCCGGTGGCGGCCTGGTCTCTGAAGGGCAGATGGGAAGGGGCGTCGGGACGTAAATCGGTCATGTCGGTCTTTGCTTGTCGAGGGAATGGGAAAATATCCGCAGGAGAGGGCGTCTCAGGAAAGCGGGTCCAGGGTAAACAGGGGTTGGGGATCGGTGAAGCCGTTGAGGTCGAACGAGCCGGCCGGTTTCGATCTTTCGCTGGCGAAGCGGGCGACGTCTTCGGTCATCAACACGTCGGCTCCGACGGTCTTGGTGAGGCTTTCGATCCGGGCGGCAGCGTGCACCGTCTGGCCGATCACCGAGAAGGTGAGCCGGTGTGGGACACCGATGTTGCCGAACATGACAGACCCGACGGACAGGGCTATGCCCGCCTTCAGAACATGCGGCAGCCCTGGATCTGCGTTGATCTTCTTCAGACGGATCCGGCTTTCATCGGCAGCCGATAGCGCCTGCGCGACGGCCTTGTCCAGACTTTGCGGTCCGATGGGAAAAACGCCTAGAACGGCATCGCCGATAAAGTCGAGCACTTCGCCGCCCTTTGCCAGGATCGCGCCAGCTGTTGCGTCGAAATAGGTGTTCAGGAACGACAGGTAGGCATCCGGGCCCAGTAGTTCGGCAATGGCGGTCGAGTTGCGCATGTCGCTGAAATAGATCACCGCATCGACGGTCTGCCCGTCGCCATGACGGATCTGACCGCTCAGCACCTTGTTGCCGGCGATCTTGCCGAGATAGGTTTCGGCGATTGTCTGGTTGATCTGACCCTGGATGGTGGCGCGGGCAGCCAGGGCAAAGCGTTTTTGAATGTAGCGGATCGCGGTCAGGGCCTCGTCCGAAAAGCCCTCCGTTTCCCGCGTTGCCCAGCTGATCACGATGCCGGAAGCGGAGATAGGGTCCTTGATGGTCGGCAGGTCGAATTCCGTGGTGATCACGATGTAGTCGGTGTACCCGCTTTCCTTCAGACGAACGAGTAGCGGGAACTCGAGCGCAGAATTTGCATTCGCGAGCCGGCGCCGCAGGACCGGCTCCTGATTGACCAGCACAGCGCGGACAGGGCTTTGCAGCCACTCGTCGGATTCCTCGGCGTTGTGGGCAATCTGTTCGCGGTAGATTTCGGAGCCGTTTTCCCAGATCGCAGTCTCTGCCTCGATCAATGGGTGCAGGGTCGACCAGCCGATCATCGCGCGGTCCACCGGCACCTCGCAGGCGCGCAGGCGCTCGCACATCTGGCCGAACATGGACCCCAGATCGGGCGAACCAAGAGACTGGTCGATCAACCAGTCTTCGACGCCGTCAATTTCCGCCATACTGATCATGGCGCCAAGTTAGTGGTGTTTTCGTCCGGTTTCCAGACGGCTTGTGACGGCGTTGCGCGATTAATGCGCCGGTTCGAAATTCACCTTGCCGGGCGGAACGATGAGCCAGTTGACCGTCACATCGGGTATGCTGCCGGAGGTCTGGTATGCGAATGTCTGCGATCCCTCACGAACGGCGTCCGGATAGTAGCGCCGGATTTCCTCAAGCGGCGTTTCCCGGTCGCCGCGCCAGACAATCATCAAGCCCTTGTCCTGAACGTCCTTCGGGTCGATCCACGGGCTGAGGGTCAGGTCATGAAGATAGAACATCGAGGGGCGGACAGGCGCTTGCGTGGTGACATTTGCCGCCGACCACATGTCGCCGGCCACATAGGCAAGATCAGTGCCCATGCGATCTTTCCAGACATGCGTCATGTCCTGTGCGATGGCCTTGCCGGGATAGTGGATCCGGGTCTGCTTGTGTTTCCAGTAGGGCTCCAGCACTGCTTGTCCGAAGAGGACGCCGAGGAAAATCGCCTGGATCGCGATGGCTGCTGCGAGGGCACGGGCTGGAAAGGGCCAGACGACCGGCAGTGCCACAAACCGCACCGCGACGATGCCGGACAGAACGAACATGGGCGTGCCCCACATGTGCTCGAATTCGTTGCCGGTAACGGCCGAGGCCAGCAGCACGACGGCAAGCGGCAGGAAGGCAAACCAGAGCAGAAAGCGGTCCGAGGGAACGGGCAGGGGCTTGACCGTTTCATGCCTGCACTGTCGCACCTTTTTCAAGCCACGCCAGCCAAGTCCGGCCAGAATGACCAGGAACAGCCCGGCGTGGTTGCCGATTTGCGCGGCCAGGAAGTTCAGCGGATTGAACAGGTGGTCGGTGAAGCCGGTCGACGGGTTGCTGCGGCTGGCGGCATAGCGCAGCGTCAGAAAATCCGTTTCCAGAAGCCATGCGGCGTGCGGCAGCATGAGGACGAGACAGACGACAATCGCCACCCAGGGACCAGGGCGCAGGATATGCCGACGGGCATCGGCGAAGACCAGGGCGTAAAGTCCGATCGCACCGATCAGGAGAAGCACGAAATATTTCGTGTAGAGACCGAAGGCGGCCAGAGCACCAAGCAGGACCCAGTCGAGCATCCGGCCTTTGTCCAATGCCCGGTGAAACAGCAGCATCATGCCGGCCCAGATCGGGATCTGCAGGATGTTCGGGTTGAATTCGGGCAGGGGCAGCGTGAAGTAGAAGGTGACGCTGGTCAGAACGAGAGACCAGAACGCCTGCTGGCCGGAAAGACCGAGGCGGCGAGCGAGCCGCCAGATGAACAGATAGCCGAGGGCGACCGATACCGCACTCAGCCAATAGCCACCGCTCGTGCCCCCGGTGAGGCAATAGGTCAGCTCCAGAAGCCAGGCCTGCATCGGCGGATGCTTGGTGTAGCCGAGCTGAAGTTCCCGGCCCCAGGCAAAGCCTTCCACCACATCAAGTGGCGGATTGGGAAAGGTCAGGGCCGGCACCAGGGCATAGAGCAGGCAGAGACCTGCAGCGTAATAGACGGCGGCCCGTGCAGGCGTGGTATCGATCAGGCGCATCAAAGGTCAGGTTCCGGCTGGATGGTGCGAGAAGGCCCAGAGCCGTGCTCCGGCAAAGGAAAGGGCAGGCACGATCGCGATGGAAAACAGGAGACCGATGAGATCGGGCCAGGGGGTCAGCGTCAGCCACAGAGCCAGAACGGTGGTGTTCAGCAGAAAGCCGGAAACGGCGATCACCAGGAAGCGGAGCATGCTTCTGATCGCGGTTCCCTTGCGGCGCAAATGCGAAAAGCTCCAGAAATAGTGACCGGTGAAGGAGACGCAGAAGGCGACCAGAAAACCGCAGATGTTGGCTGGATAGGCCGATAGCAATCCCGATTGCAGCAGGCTGCCGGCCACGGCGGCATGGGTAAGGGTCGCCAGCACGCCGATGACCGCAAACTTGCCGGCAGCGGCGGTCTCCGTCTTCAGCTTGCCGTGACGGGCCTCAGGCACCATTGGCGGCGTCGTTTGGTTGACTGGCGGGTTGTTTGACGGGTTGGGGCGCGGGGCTGCCTTCGATCACATCCTGAACGATGAACACCGGACGCTGTTTCGCTTCGTTGAAGAGCCTTGCGACATATTCCCCGATCATGCCGATCGACAGCAGTTGCACGCCTGAAAAGAACAGGATCGCGACCATGAGCGAGGCATAACCCGGAAGGTCGATGCCTTCGATGAGAACACGCAAGGTCAGGTAGAGCGCATAGGCGAAGGCACCAACAGAGATCAACGCACCGCCATAGAACCAGACCCGCAGCGGCAGCGTGGTGAAGCCTGTCAGGCCGTCCAGCGCAAAGTTCCAGAGCTTCCAGTAATTGAACTTGCCCGTCCCGGCGAGGCGTGCCGGACGTTCATAGGGAAGCGCCATGGCTGGAAAGCCGACCCAGGCAAACAGCCCCTTCATGAACCGGTTGCGTTCGGGAAGGCGGAGCAGGGCATCGATGACGCATCGGTCGATCAGGCGGAAGTCGCCGGCATTGGCCGGCATGTCGATATTGGCCAGCCGGTTGAACAGGCGATAGAACATGCCCGCCGTGGACCGCTTCATGAGCGTGTCGGAAGAGCGGTCGACCCTGAGCCCGTAGACGACGTCATAGCCCGCGCGCCATCCGTCCAGCATCTGCAGGATGAGCTCCGGCGGATCCTGCAGGTCGGCGTCGATGATGATGCCGATGTCTCCCTTTGCCGCCTCCAGCCCGGCCGAAAGGGCTGCTTCCTTGCCGAAATTGCGGGAGAGGCCCAGAAGCCGTCCAGGCAAGCCGTTCGCAAGCTGTTCGGAAAGGATATCGGCCGTCCTGTCGCGGCTGCCGTCGTCGATGAAGACATATTCGTAGCGAAGACCGGTCCGCTCGAGCACCGGCCGGGTTGCCTGCAGGAAGTGGAGAATGACCTCTTCTTCGTTGTAGACCGGTACGATGACACTCAGCAGCGGTGCCTGCGGGCGGGCGCTTTCCCGACGGGTGACGTAGACAGTGTTGGCTGCTGTGGTGTGCATGAACATTCGTTAGCCGGTTGAAGTCGGCGGCAACCTGCCGGAATTTCACGAAAAAGGCCAGCCCTTTGAACAGGCTGGCCTTCGTCATGGTCAATTGGATCGATTGCCGTCAGGCAAGCACGCCGTGGCAATGCTTGAACTTCTTGCCGGAGCCGCAAGGGCAGGCCTCGTTGCGGCCAACCTTGCCCCAGGTCGACGGGTCGTTCGGATCGCGCTGTGTCGGGGGCACCGGCATCTGAGCGTCGGCCAGGGCCATCTCGTCTTCCCCGGTGGTGGGGTCGATGTGATGCGGGTGCATTTCGGGCTCGGCCGGCATCTGCGGTGGCTGCTCCGTCACCAGTTCAACCCGCATCAACTGAGCGGTGGTTATCTGGCGAAGCTGGGTGAGCATGGACTCAAACAGCGTGAAGGCCTCGGTCTTGTATTCCTGCAGCGGGTCGCGCTGGGCGTAGCCGCGGAAACCGACGACCGACCGCAGGTGATCGAGATTGGCAAGATGCTCGCGCCACAGATTGTCGAGCGTCTGCAGCAGGACGGCCTTTTCAACCTGGCGCATGATGTCCGGGCTGTATTTGGCAACTTTCTGGGCCATTGCGGCATCTGCCGCCTTACGCAGACGGTCCTTGACCTCTTCGTCGGCAATACCTTCCTCGGCCGCCCAATCCTTGATCGGCAGATCCAGGTTGAGATATTTGCGCGCCTCTTCCTGCAGACCTTCCGTATCCCACTGTTCGGGATAGGCCCGTTCGGGGATGTGGCCGGAAACGAGATCGTCGATCACATCGTGGCGCATTTCGGCAACCGCGTCCTGGATCGCCTCGCTGTCCATCAGTTCGATACGTTGATCGAAGACCACCTTGCGCTGGTCGTTCATCACGTCATCGAACTTCAGCAGATTCTTACGAATGTCGAAGTTACGCGCCTCGACCTTCTGCTGTGCCTTTTCAAGCGCCTTGTTGATCCACGGGTGGATGATGGCTTCGCCTTCTTCCAGGCCGAGCTTCTGCAGCATGGAATCCATGCGCTCGGAGCCGAAGATGCGCATCAGGTCGTCCTGCAGGGACAGGAAGAACTTGGAATGGCCCGGGTCGCCCTGACGGCCGGAACGGCCGCGCAACTGGTTGTCGATGCGGCGGCTTTCGTGACGTTCCGTGCCGATGACGTAAAGACCGCCGGCGGCCAGCGCCTTCTGCTTCATGTCTTCGACTTCGGCGCGGATCTGCTTTTCGCGCGCTGTGCGTTCCTCGCCTTCCGGCATGTCGCCCAGTTCCATGGCGATCTGCATGTCGGCGTTGCCGCCGAGCTGAATGTCGGTACCGCGGCCTGCCATGTTGGTGGCGATGGTCACGGCGCCCGGCAGACCGGCCTGTGCAACGATAAAGGCTTCCTGCTCGTGGTAGCGCGCATTCAGAACCGCGAAGACCTTGGTCGTGCCGCCTTCGCTCTTCTGAGCGGCGGCAAAGGCTGCCGGATCGCTGAGATCGATCTGCTTGTAGCCGTGCTTCTTGAGCATCTCGGCGAGATACTCGGATTTCTCGATGGACGTGGTGCCGACCAGGATCGGCTGCGCACGCTGCTTGCAGTCATCGATCAGCTTGACGATGGCCTGGAATTTTTCCTGAACGGTCCTGTAGACCTCGTCATCGTCATCGATACGCTTGACGGCGACGTTGGTCGGGATCTCGACAACTTCCAGCTTGTAGATGTCGGCGAATTCGTCGGCTTCCGTCGACGCGGTGCCGGTCATGCCGGCCAGCTTGCCGTACATGCGGAAGTAGTTCTGGAACGTGATGGACGCCAGCGTCTGGTTTTCCGGCTGGATGCGCACTTTCTCGCGGGCTTCCAGCGCCTGGTGCAGGCCTTCCGAGAAACGGCGGCCCGGCATCATGCGGCCGGTGAACTCGTCGATGATGACCACTTCGCCGTTGCGGACGATGTAGTCCTTGTCGCGCTGGAACAGCTTGTGCGCCTTCAGCGCCTGCTGCAGGTGGTGCACGACGGCGACGTTCTCGACGTCGTAAAGAGACTCGCCTTTCAGCAGGCCGGCTTCGCCGAGCAGCTTTTCCAGCTTTTCGTTACCGGCTTCGGTGAAGGAGGTCGACCGCTGCTTTTCATCGAGTTCGTAGTCTTCTTCGGTCAGATGCGGAATGAAGGCATCGACGGAATTGTAGAACTCGGAGCGATCTTCCAGCGGCCCGGAAATGATCAGAGGCGTACGCGCTTCATCGATCAGGATCGAATCCACTTCGTCGACGATGGCATAGGCATGTCCGCGCTGAACCATGGACTGGCGGTCATGCTTCATGTTGTCGCGGAGATAATCGAAGCCGAATTCGTTGTTGGTGCCGTAGGTGACGTCGGCGGCATAGGCTGCCCGGCGTTCCTCGTCGCTCAGGCCGTGGGTGATACAGCCGACGCTGAGGCCCAGAAATCTGTAGACCTGACCCATCCAGTCGCTGTCGCGCTGTGCCAGGTAGTCGTTGACGGTGACGACGTGGACGCCGTTTCCGGTCAAGGCGTTCAGATAAACCGGTGCGGTGGCGACAAGGGTCTTGCCCTCACCGGTGCGCATTTCGGCGATCTGGCCGGAATTGAGCACCATGCCGCCGATCAACTGCACGTCATAGTGACGCTGGCCGAGCGCCCTGCGGGCCGCTTCGCGCACGGTGGCAAAAGCGGGAACCAGAAGGTCATCGACGCTTGCGCCGTTTTTCAGCTGGTTTCGGAACTCGTCGGTCCTGGCTCTGAGAGCGTCGTCCGAGAGAGCCTGGATTTCAGACTCCAGGGCATTGATCTGTTCGACCTTTGCCCGAAATGTCTTCACCTTCCGGTCGTTCGCCGAACCGAAAATCTTACGTGCTAAAGCGCCAAGGCCAGCCATGTGGCGGTCCTTCCCTACAAGGCGGCGCCAACTGGCAAAGAGGCGCCTGCCCATGAAATCGTCTCAATTGCTGTCCACGTTGCCGCCTGGCGCAGAGCGCTGGCCGGCAAACGCGGCCGAAAAGATGCCTTCCCGGCGCTACGGCCAGGACGCCCGACAGATAAGAGGGGGCTGAATGCTTGTCAACGCCGCAGGAATGCGCAATGTACCCACGCCCCTGCAATACAGGGGTAAGAAAGATTACTGTTCCGATAGGTAAAGGACTACTCATGTTCCGAATTTCGATGCGCAGGCCGGCTCAGGCGCTTGCCGTTTCTCTCCTGGCGCTGTCGCTCGGATCCACCGTCCTGTCCGCCGCAGAGCCGGACGATGTGGTCGCGAAAGTTGGCGACACGGAAATCACCGAAGCCGATCTCGCCTTTGCTGCGCAGGACCTGGGCAAGGAATTGCAGCGGTTTCCGCCGGCACAATGGCGCAAGCTTCTTCTGGACGTCATGGTCGACATGGAACTGATGGCGCATGCCGCTCGTGAGGAAGGCCTGGACAAGGATCCGGACTTCCAGCGTCAGCTCGACTTCCTGAAGCTGCGCGCCCTTCGTAACGCTTACCTCGCCCAGAAAATCGACGGCGAAGTGACCGACGAAGAAGTGCAGGCAGCCTACGACAAGGAATTCGCCGATTTTGAAGGTGCGGAAGAAATCAACGCCCGTCACATCCTGGTGAAGGAGAAGGCTGAAGCCGAAGCCATCATCGCCGAACTGGACGGTGGTGCGGATTTTGCCGAACTGGCCCGCGAAAAATCTACCGGGCCGTCCGGTCCGAACGGCGGCAGCCTCGGGTACTTCGTCAAGGGTCAGATGGTTCCGCCGTTCGAAGCTGCTGCCTTCGCACTGGAGCCGGGCACCTATACCAAGGAGCCGGTGGAAACCCAGTTCGGCTGGCATGTCATCAAGCTTGAAGACAAGCGCCGTCAGGAAAAGCCGGCGTTTGAGGAAGTGGCCAACGGTCTGCGTCAGCAGTTGATGCGCGAGCGTTATGACGCCCGCATGGCCGAGCTGAAGGATCAGGTTGCCGTCGAGATTGTCGACGAGAGCCTTGCCAAAGCCGAAGAAGCCGGCGCTGCTGCTGAAGAGGAAGGCGCTGCAACCGAAGACGGTACGGCAAAAACCGAATAAGGCACGCTTTGCCTGAAATGAATGATGAGCCCGGCAGCCTGGCTGCCGGGCTTTTTTGCAGCGCTTGTGCACCACGCCCGAAATGGCTTGAAAAGGCTTGCGTTTGCCACATGCTTACGGCAAGAGCATCGTGTGTTCAGGCGAGCGCGGACAAGTTGCTCGCAGCCATTTGAACGGATCAATTTGCGGGCGGTCAAACGATCTCGACCGGGCGCCGGTTGTTCCTGAGCTTTGTATCATCTGACCGGGACCGCCACGATGTCGACCACCGTATCTCCCCTTGCGCCCAAGTCCTATCCCGAGATGCCGGAGATCGAAGGCGTCCAGTTTGCGACCGCTTCCGCCGGGATCAAGTACAAGGGCCGGACCGACGTTCTGCTGGCGACGGTCTCGGAAGGAACGGCGGTGGCCGGGGTCTTCACCCGCTCCAAATGCTCGTCCGCGCCGGTTGACTGGTGCAAGGCACGCGTCGGCGGCGGCAAGGCCCGGGCGCTCTTGGTCAATTCCGGCAACGCAAACGCATTCACCGGCAAGAAGGGCAAGGCGGCGGTCGAGCTGTCCGCGGAAATCGTTTCCAAGGCGCTTGGCTGCAGCGAAGGCGAGATCTTCCTGGCATCGACCGGCGTGATCGGCGAGCCGCTGCCAGCGGACAGGTTTTCCGGCGTCATCGACGAGCTGAAGGCCAATCAGGGCAGCGCAAGCTGGCTGGACGCCGCGAAGGCCATCATGACCACGGATACCTACCCCAAGGTCTCCACGGCAAGCGTCGAACTGGATGGCGTCACCGTGACCATCAACGGCATCGCCAAGGGTGCCGGCATGATTGCTCCGGACATGGCGACCATGCTGTCCTTCATTTATACCGACGCGCCGATCGCACCGGACGTTCTGCAGGCGCTGGTCAGCGGCGAGGTTGATGGCAGCTTCAATGCGGTCACCGTCGACAGTGACACGTCCACCTCCGATACGGTTCTTCTGTTTGCGACAGGTGGGGCCGCGAAAAAGGGCGTGGAGAGCGTTGCCTCTCTTGAAGACCCGCGTGTCGATGTCCTGCGGGCTGCCCTCGGTGATGTCATGCTGGACCTTTCCCATCAGATCGTCCGCGACGGCGAAGGCGCACGCAAATTCGTTGAAGTGCGGGTGGAAGGTGCTGAAAGCGACGCGTCCGCCAAGCGGATTGCGCTGTCGATTGCCAATTCACCGCTGGTCAAGACGGCAATCGCCGGCGAAGACGCCAACTGGGGTCGCGTCGTCATGGCTGTCGGCAAGGCTGGCGAGCCGGCTGATCGCGACAAGCTGGCCATCTGGTTCGGCGATGTGCGGGTGGCGGTCGAAGGCGAGCGCGATCCCGACTACAGCGAAGCGGCCGCCTCTGCAGTTATGGAACAGGAAGACATTGTCATCCGCGTGGACCTGGGGCTGGCAAGCGGCCAGGCTTCGGTGTGGACCTGCGACCTCACCAAGGAATATGTCGCCATCAATGGCGACTACCGGAGCTGACCATCCTTCGCAGTTCTGACAGTGCTGCCCGCCAACGTGCTTAACCGCGCCTTAAACCAGCGTTTCAGGATTGGACACCTGCCAATGACCAAGATCGTGCTCGTTGCCGCCTGCGCCCTTGTGGATGTGGACGGCCGCATCCTTCTGGCGCAGCGGCCCGAAGGAAAATCCATGGCCGGATTGTGGGAATTCCCCGGCGGAAAGGTTGAGGAAGGCGAGCGTCCGGAGGAAACGCTGATCCGGGAACTGAACGAAGAGCTCGGCATAGAGGTTAACGAAGCGTGTCTGGCGCCCTTGACCTTCGCCAGCCACTCTTACCAGGATTTTCACCTACTCATGCCATTGTTCATTTGCCGCAGGTGGAATGGAACGCCACACGGCAAGGAAAACCAGGCGTTGAAATGGGTGCGCGCCGCCAGGCTGAGGGACTATCCGATGCCTGCCGCCGACGAACCTCTGATACCGCATCTGCAGGACGCTGTTTAAGGCCGTTTGCTCAGTTCTTCGGGGATCGCATGCCGTTTCGATTTCAAACCATTGCAGACCGCATTTCATCGGCCTTTTCCCGGCGGCACGAGTTCGTGCGCGACGAGCGCGGCGCTACCATGATCGAATATGGTCTGATCGTCGCTCTCATCAGCATCATAATCCTGATCACGATGACCGCTATCGGCACCACCATGCGCGACGATATCTTCGGTAAGATTACAACCACCCTGCAAGGTGTGCTCGGCTCCACCTGAGCCGCGCTTTATGGGCGGGCACTCTAATCTTCGATTTTGCGTTCCCTGACGCCGAGGGCGTCGGCCAGGCGTGTCTTGGCGGAGCCAGGCCGCAGCGGCTTTTGCTGGCTTTCATGGGGCGCCCATCCCGACAATGTCACCAGCGAGAATGTCGCCCGGATCCGACCGTCCGCATCGGCATGGTTTTCGGCATAGAGCTGGGCCGCCCGCAAGAGAACCTGACGGGAAAGCGGCAGCCTGCTGCGGTCTTTCAGGACGGACGGTGCGCCCATGGACCTGAGATCCTCCAGGAGCGCGAACATACTGTCGTAGCGCACAGTCAGGTTGTCCAGATCGGTGACCGGCAGGGCAAAGCCCGCTCTCTGAAGCAGGCTTCCCAGGTCACGCGTGTCGGCAAAAGGCAGAACGCGCGCAGCGGCACCGCCTTTGATTTCCAGTTCCGCCCGCGTGAGGCTGTCGCGCAGTTCGCTCAAGGTGCCAGCGCCCGGCAGGGTGGCCAGAAACAGGCCGTCCGGCTTGAGAGCGCGGCGGATCTGCACGAGCGTGCCGGGCAGATCGTTCACGAATTGCAGGTTGAGCGCGGAAACGATCAGGTCCACCGTCTGGTCGCCGAAGGGGATCAGGGCGTCATCGAAGAGAAGGTCTGGCGCGGGAAGGCCGGGGTCGGCGGCAAAGAGATCCGCCCGCAGCACAAGATCAGCCTTGCCGGACTGCCGGATTGCCTCCGCCACGTGCGCCCGGTGGCCGCCGAGATCGACGGCAACCGGGAACCGCCGGTTGACCATCATCAGGCGGTCCTGCAGATCTTCGCTGACGGCTTTCAGCAGAAAATCCGCACCCGGTTTGGCAGCCTTCAGCGCCCGTAGGCGGCAGGCGCGGAAAAAGGGGCGGTCGAAGAGATCTGGTTGTGCGGTCACGGCAATCCCGGCTGTCGTCTGATTATCGCGGTCACATATGGTATCCGCCCGCCAAGGTCAAAGGTGCTAGGCCGCATCAGCTGCTTGTGCAGCAGTCTTCCGGCACGATCAGGGCAGGTGTTGTCTGTTTGGGCTGGTATCGATCGGGGTTTCGGTGCCAAGGTGGCCGCTGGAGTGAAGGTGCATTTTTCTGCAGGCGTTTTTCGGGAGCGGTTTTGCGAAGTCTTGCGATGAACATAGCCGGTTTTCCGGAAGTCGCGGCACGGTTTGCGCTCGATTTCGTGCTGCCGCAACGCTGCTTCAGCTGCGATGCCCGGGTGTCCGAACAGGCCGGGCTGTGCGCGGAATGCTGGTCGCAGGTGCCGTTCCTGGAGCGGCCCTGGTGTGAGCGGCTGGGCATTCCGTTCGCCTATGATGTCGGCGAGGGCGCCTGGAGCCCGCAGGCTATAGCTGCGCCGCCGGTGTTCAACAGGTTGCGTGCGGTTGCCTTTTATGAGGGTCCGGCCCGGCAGATGGTGCACGCGCTGAAATTTTCCGGTCGGCGCGAGCTGGCCCGTCCGATGGCGCGCTGGATGGTTCGCTCGGGCAGCGACCTTCTCAGCAAGGACAGCCTGCTGGTGCCGGTGCCGCTTCACTGGTTGCGGTTGCTGTCCCGCCGGTTCAACCAGGCGGCTGATCTGGCAAGGGAAGTTGCCCGCGAATGTGGTGGCCAATTCGAACCGCAGGTGCTCATACGCCAGAAACGCACCCGCCGGCAGGTTGGTCTGTCGGCCAAGGATCGGCACAGGAATGTCCGGTCCGCCTTCAAGGTCGACAGCGCTCGGGTCGATCTGGTTCAGGGGCGTCACGTTGTGTTGATCGACGATGTGCTGACGACTGGCTCCACGGTGTCCGCCTGCTGCAAATGTCTGCTTTCTTCAGGTGCAGCTTCCGTCGACGTGCTCACATTTGCGCAAGTCGACCCTGCCTTGCGGGCAGGCACCAGGACCTGATCCCGATACGCGTCCTCTTGAGTTTTTTCTGCGCACCCGCATATAACGCCCGGATTTGGTGTGCGGCGGTGCGGAAAAGCGTGCGGCTGCCAAAAATAAGGAAAAGATCTGATGGCTGAAGTGGTGATCTATACGCGCCAACTCTGCGGCTTCTGTACGGCGGCCAAGCGGCTGCTGGACAAAAAAGGCGTTGCCTACACGGAACACGATGCCACGTTCGATCCGGGCCTGCGCAAGGAAATGGTGCAGAAAGCCAACGGACATTCCACGTTTCCGCAGGTCTTCGTCGGTAAGACCCACGTGGGCGGTTGCGACGATCTTCACGATCTGGAACGTGCGGGCAAACTGGACGCCCTGCTTGCGTCCTGATTTACTGACCGCATAAGCTTACCTACCAGGACGGAGACAGGGGTGGGATGACTTCATTCACGGCAGCATGCATTCAGCTGCGCAGCGGCAAGACAATTTCGGACAACGCGGATGCTGCGGAAAGCCTGATCCGGGCCGCGGCAAAGGACGGCGCGCAATTTGTGCAAACACCCGAAATGTCGAACGTTCTGGTGCGCAGTCGGCAGGAATTGCAGGAGCGGATCTCCGATGCTGAAGATGACCCGTTCCTGAAAAGAGCACGCGCGCTTGCCGCCGACCTGGGGATCTATCTGCATCTCGGATCGCTGGCCGTGCTTGCCGGCAACGGCAAGATCGCCAACCGTGCCTTTCTGATCGAGCCGGATGGCAAAATTCTCGCGACCTACGACAAGATCCACATGTTCGATGTCGATCTGCCCAATGGCGAAAGCTGGCGCGAATCGGCGACCTATGAGCCGGGAACACAGACGGTTATCGCCGATTTGCCGTTTGCCAAGGTCGGCATGGCCGTGTGCTACGATATTCGTTTCCCGACGATTTTCCGCACCCAGGCTCGTGAGGGGGCTCAGGTTCTGACCGGGCCGGCTGCTTTCACCCGGCAGACGGGCGAAGCGCACTGGCACGTGCTTCAACGTGCCCGGGCAATCGAAAACGGCGCGTTCGTGGTTTCCGCTGCCCAGGGCGGTACTCATGAAGATGGCAGGGAGACTTATGGCCACAGCCTGATCGTCGATCCGTGGGGAAAGGTGATCGCGGAACTCGATCACGACGAGCCGGGCTACGTGCTCGCGGACATCGATACGGAAGCTGCTGCCAAGGCCCGCCAACGCATTCCGGCGATTGCGAACGAACGCGGGTTTTCCTGCACGCTGAGAGAAGCCGCCGGGGAGATGCCCGCGTGATCAAATATACGCTCGTCTGTGAGGCAGCGCATAGCTTCGAAGGCTGGTTCCGCAATTCAGAAGATTTCGAGGGCCAGTGCGCTCGCAGGCTCGTAACCTGTCCGGCCTGCGGCAGCGCCGAGGTTCGCAAGGCATTGATGGCACCGGCGGTTGCGACGTCCAGAAAGAAGGACAACCGGCCACCTGAACCTCTGCCTGCGACAGAGGTGCTGTCGACTTCCGTATCTGCGCCGGGTCAACCGCCCGTGCCTGATGTTGGTGCCCAATCCGCCGCGCTCATTCCCAACGACTTGCGCCAGAAGGAAGTCGTGGAGGCGTTGCGCCTGATCCGGAGTCACATTCTGGAGACGTCTGAAAACGTCGGTTCCGGATTTGCGGACGAAGCGCGCAAGATCCATTATGGTGAAGCGGAAAAGCGCAGTATCTACGGACAAACGACACCGGCGGACGCTCAGGAATTGATGGAAGAAGGTATCGCGGTCGTGCCGTTGCCAAGTCTTCCGGAAGACAAGAACTGAGCCGGTAGACACCGGCTCGTTTAACCTCCGGACGTGCCGAACAGGGCGCAGGCCGGCAACAGAAGACATTTCTGTCCCTGAGCCGGTTTCACCGTTCAGGAGACCGATCGGGGGCACTCATATGGAAATGCAAATTGCTGCGAAGAGCGGAAAGATAGCCTGCAGCAACTGTCCTTTGCGATCGAACAGCCACTTCCGCGAATTTACCGCTGAAGAATTGTCATTCATCAGCAGTTTCAAGACGGGCGAACTGACCGTCAACCAGGGTGCGACCCTGTTGATGGAGGGCGCCAGATCAACACATCTCTACACGATCCTGTCCGGATGGGCTTTCCGGTCCAAGGTTTTGGAAGACGGACGGCGCCAGATCCTGAACTACGCCTTGCCGGGAGACCTGCTGGGTCTGCAGGGGTCGCTGCTTGGTGAGATGCAGCACACCGTTGAAGCGCTGACACCGTTGACGGTCTGTGTCTTCGACAGGAAGCGGCTCGGGGAAATCTGGGAGCGGTTCGGCTCGCTGGCGTTCGACATCACCTGGATGTCGGCGCGGGAGGAGCGCATCCTTGACGAACATCTTCTGAGCATCGGGCGGCGCTCTGCCTCGGAACGTGCCGCCTATCTTCTGGCCTATCTGCAGCAGCGTCTCGACAGGCTTCAGAACCTCACCAAGGCAGACACGGCGCTTCCGCTCACGCAGACCCACGTGGCCGACACGCTCGGCCTGTCGCTGGTTCACACGAACAAGACTCTGCGGAAGCTGGCCCAAGGCGGGCTGATCCGCTGGATGGATAGCCGCTGTGAAGTGCTGGACATCGAAGGTCTTTGCAAAGTTGCCGGATGGAGCAACGTTACGCCGGTCAGCCGACCATTTTTGTGACGCATGTGATATCGGAAGAATTCGATATGCAATGGTCTGATTACTTCAGATTAACGTAGCAATAACTGCTGATCAGCTAGATATGATCTGCCTTTTATTAATCCATTAGGTAATGTTAACGTTCGTTAAAGTGTTGCTTTTTATGAAAATCTTTTGCTTATAAGGGAACTCAGATAGACTTCAGGCGTTGACATTCCGAAGAGCAAACTAGAAAATCAGAACCAATCTGTGCCGAGGCCCCAGTATGTCGTTGTCCTTGCTGAATAATTCCGAGAATATAAAGGTTATAGTGGCCGAGGACGAGCCTCTTATCGCCTGGATGCTGGAAGATGCCCTTTCGGGAATGGGGCTTGAGGTTGTCGGTCCGTTTGCGACCGTCGCCGAAGCAAGGACTTGTGCCCTCAGCGAAGAGCCGCAGCTGGCCGTTCTGGATGTCGACCTTGCAGACGGCGTGGTCTACCCGCTTGCCGATGCGCTTCATGAGAAGAACGTGCCGCTTATCTTTCACACGGCAAATACCGATCGTGTGGATCTGAAGGGGCGTTATGACGGATCACGTGTGGTTCTGAAACCCTCCAACGTGACCCTGCTTCAGAGCATTGTTGAAGATGCCTGTAGTCGCCTCAGAGCGTAGTTTTCTGCTCTCCGGTCAAGTTTCATGCAACTCCTCCAAGCTTTACGGGAGGCCACAGGGCCTCTCCACCGCCGTCTCGATGATGCGGTTTCAGAGCAACCGATCGAAAGTCCTTCGGGCTACTCTAGATTTCTGTCGATGCACGCAGAGATTCTGCCGGCTGTCGAGGGGTGGTTGCTGCGTTCGAGCGAGTTCGCGAGCTTGCCCGACTCCCGTGCGCGATTGCGAACAGATGCGCTGAGGCGCGATCTGAAGACCCTGAACCTGCCCATCCCAGCGACGCGAGATGTGTCTTTTTTAAATGACGAGTCCTCCGTGGCGGGTATTTGTTACGTGCTTGAGGGCTCCCGGCTGGGTGCCGCCTACCTGTGCGCTTTGCTTGGCAAGTCGGACGCGTCCTTGCCGACGGCGTTTCTGCGTCACGGCGCGGGTCGCAGCCACTGGAAGACCTTTCTGGGATGGTTAACAGAGCAGGAGTGTTCGGGTTCCGCGGTTGAGCGGGCCGTCTTTTCTGCGCGACAGGTGTTCGACAGCTACCTGAAGGCGCTGCTCGAACAGGACAACAACAGGATGCGAGTGTTTGGAACAAGTTGATCTCACAAACTGCGACCGTGAGCCGATTCATCTGCTTGGAAAGGTCCAGTCCTTCGGTTTTCTGATCGCGACGACGCCGGACTGGATTATTTCACACGTTTCCAGAAATGTTTCTCAGTATTTGTCCGTTACGGCTGAGGAGATGCTCGGCAAACGAGCGCTCGACTTCATTCCAGCCGAAAGTATTCATGCGATCCGCAATCGCCTGCAGTTCGTTCATCCGCGCCGCGGCGTGGAGGTTGTCTACGAGCTGAAACTGGAGGGAACCGATCGGTCTTTCGACGTTTCGATTCATTCCCTCGAAACCAACATCGTCATGGAGTTCGAACCTGCCGGCGTGCGCGAAGGCGAGACCAACGATACTGCCAATGTCCGCAACGCCATCGACAGAATGGCCGATCTTCCCCAGGTCGAGGCCATCTATTCGCAGGCGGTGCGCTTCATCAAGATGGTGACCGGCTTCGACCGCGTGATGCTTTACAAGTTCGCGACGGATGGCAGCGGCGAAGTCGTTGCTGAGGCGAAGAAATACGGGATGGCGCCGTTTCTCAACCTTCGCTACCCGGCAACGGATATACCGCGGCAGGCACGTGCCCTTTACCTGGAAAATCCGATCCGGCTGATTGCGGACGTTGCGGACGACGGGGTTGCGGTGGTCGAGCACCGGAAATCGGAAGCTGGTGTGCCGATCGATCTCTCCGGCAGCCGGTTGCGCTCGGTGTCCCCGATCCATCTGGAATATCTGCGCAACATGGGTGTGGGCGCGTCGATGTCGATCTCGGTGATCGTCAACGGTGAGCTGTGGGGACTGATCGCCTGCCATCACAATGAAGCGCTCGTGCCGAGCATGCGCTACCGGAACTGCGCGCTCCTCTTCGGCCAGATGTTGTCCCTGGTCTTGCAGACCCGTTTTGCGGCGGAAGAAAAGTCAAAGGACGTTCGCGTCGCCGAACTGACCACGGAAGTCTCCCGAGCCCTGTCTACCGAGGTTTCTTCGCCGGAACTGCTGAGGTCCTCGGCAGAATCTTTCAGCGAAATCCTGCAGGCGGACGGGTTTTGCGTCATTCAGGAAGACATCCTGCTGCATTCCGGGCTGACGCCCGAAGACGAAGCTGTGCGCACGCTGTGCGACGTCCTGAATGCTTTACCGGGAAACGAGGTGTTTGCGACCAACAGCATCGCTTCGATCATCGAAGGCTGGGATGGCGGCGGTGCGTCTTCAGCCGGTGTGCTGGCAATCCCGATTTCTCGTTCGCCGCGCGACTACATCCTGTTTTTCCGTGAGGAACTCGTCCGGAAGGTCAATTGGGCGGGCAATCCGGAAAAGCCTGTGACGCTCGGCCCGAACGGTGCGCGCCTGACGCCGCGCAAAAGCTTCGAGACCTGGCAGCAGACGGTTCATGGGCAGAGCGAAGACTGGAACTCGTCCGATCTGAGGGTGGCATCGCAGCTGCGGATCATGCTGCTTGAGGTCGTGCTTCGGATGACCGATGAGGCCGGGCGCCAGCGCAAGGCCGCCAACGAAAAGCAGGAACTGCTTATCGCGGAACTCAATCACCGGGTTCGCAATATTCTCGGTCTCGTGCGGGGTCTGATTTCACAGACGAACTCGGGCACCGATTCGACCGCGGATTTCGTCAAGAAACTCGACAGCCGGGTTCAGTCGCTGGCGCGTGCGCATGACCAGATCACGAGGCACAACTGGTCGCCGGCGTCCTTCCGGGAGCTGATCGAAACGGAATCGGAAAGCTATCTGCTCGACAAGAAGGACCGGGTGATCGTGAGCGGCCCGCAAGTCCTGCTGACGCCACCCGCCTTTTCCGCAATGGCGCTCGTCATGCACGAGATGATCACCAATTCCGCGAAATACGGAGCAATATCGGATCAGCGCGGCAGCGTGGAAATCGAGCTGGAAATCGATGGGGACGGAGCCTTGCTGATATCGTGGAAAGATATAGGCGGGCCGCCGGTGAAAACGCCGGAGCGCCGGGGGTTCGGCTCTACCATCATTGAGCGGACGGTTCCCTTCGAACTGAAGGGCGAGGCTGAAATCGACTATCCCGTTGAAGGCGTGACAGCGTTTTTCAAGATTCCGGCGAACCATGTGGTCCCGGGTCGATCGGGCGTGGTCCCGTCCGCCAAGAAAAGCTCGAAGGGCAAGGAGCCGATCAACGTTCCGCAATCGATCCTCATTGTTGAGGACAATCTGATCATCGCCATGGACGCGGAGGATATCTTCCAGTCTCTCGGCGCCGATGAGGTTTGCGTTGTGGCAAGCATCGACGCCGCCCTTTCCGAAATCGAAGACCGAACGTCTCCGTTCGAGTTTGCGCTTCTGGATATCAATCTTGGGTCGGACACGAGCTATGAAGTTGCCAGCCGTCTCTTGGAGATGGGCGTGCCGTTCGTCTTCGCTTCCGGCTATGGCGAAGACGTCGATGCGCCGGAGGAACTCGCCGGCGCCTTGAGGATCAGCAAACCTTACGACAAGGATGTGTTGTCGACGCTGTTTTCTCAGGCGCGCGAAGGCTGACGAACAAAGGTCTCTTTTCCGGTGCCGTTGCCTGCCCGTAAAAGCGGTGCAAAGGCGTTCGGTGAGGCCGGGATCGTTCTGCCAGCCGACAGCGATGGAAGCCCGCCCGCCGGACTGATACCGGGGCGGGCTTCATGCTGCGGGAGAGCGCGCAGTCCGCTTCAGGACTTCACTTTGGTCGCTGTCCTGGGGGCCGTTTTCGGCTTTGAGGCTACGGCCTTTACCTCGTTGAGGCTTTCTTCCGCCGCGCGGCTCATTTCGTTGACACTTTCCATCGCGGTCTCGTTGAGTTCCTCAACAGCGGCTGCGTTTTCGGAAAAGCTGTCGCGGAAGAGCGCGGCCTGCTTTTCGAAATGGGTTTGGTATTCGCTTGCCATCCTGGAATAGAATTCCTGCAGCGTGGCCATCGTTTCTTCCGGTGCGGCACACTGGCTCAGGGATTTGGCGCATTCGAAATCTTCGTGCAGCCGGTGACTGACGAAATTCATGTGATCGTCAAATGCCTTTTCGGCATGGGACCACATGGTCTGTCCCATTTTCTGGAAACTTGCGATTGCCTTGGCTTCGATCCGGTCTTCCCGTTCGGCAAACGCCCAATTTGAAAAGCTGGGCATTGGCCACTCGGTTGGAGCCGGCCATTCGGGTAATTTCGGCCATTCGGCCATCATGGCGCTGAGATCGAAGGCACCCGTATTGCTTTTCGTCGGCATGAAAGATCCTCCGGTTGTTCGTGTGACATGCTACGGCTGGCCACGACGGTTTCCGCCGGCTTGCCGTACCCTGACCTGCAAACGGTTTCGCAACTCGTGCAGGGCCCCGCTCCAAAGGTGACGTTACTGTACCCTTGCCTCAAGGCCAAGCTTTGACACGGATCAAATCGGCTGACGATTCTTCTGCTGAGGAGGAGGGGGCGTCAGGCTCATCCCGGCGCGGCAATTCTTCAGGAGCGATTGAGAAAGTCGCGCAGCACCGCCGTCACCTTCTCGGGAGCTTCCAGCGTGGACAGGTGGCCACAGCCTTCGATCACGGCCAATTCGCTTTGGCGAATGTGGCTGTGGATCTCCTGAGAGATCTCAAGCGGTGTCAGACGGTCGCCTTCACCGACCAGAACCAGTGTCGGGCAGGTGATGTCACCCAGCCGGGGCCGGGCGTCGATGCGATTGATCAGGGCGGTCTGTTGGCGGATGAACGCTTCCGGGCCGGTGTCCTGTGCCATTTCGACGACGATTGCCTTCAGCTCCTCGTCGTCCTCACGTTTTTCATGAACGAAGCCGGGGTAAAGAAGATGCGGAACCTTGGAAAAGCCCTTCTTGCGGGTCAGGTCGATCAGGAATTGCCGGCGTTCGGACTGTTCTGGCGTGTCCGCCCGGGCGTTGGTGTCCAGAAGAGCGAGCTTGCCGACGCGTTCAGGCGCTTCGCGCATGATTTCCATGGCGATGTAACCCCCCATCGACAGAGTGATCAGGGAAAAACGCTCGGGCGCGTTCTCCAGGATGCTCGCGGCAATGGCGGTGATGCTGTCGTGTTCGCGGTGGTTCGCCACCATGATCGGCCGGTCGGCGAAGGCGACGATCTGTGGAGCATAAAGGGCTTCTGTGCACAGAAGCCCCGGAATGAACAGGATCGGGTCGCTCATCAGTCCTCTTTCGCCCGTTCCGCCAGCATCATGTAGTTGACGTCCATATCCCGTGATCTGGCCCAGGTATCGGTCAGCGGGTTGTAGGTGACGCCGCAGCGGTCGATCATGGCCAGCCCGGCGGCCTGGAGTGGGCCTTCGATTTCAGAGGGGCGGACCAGCTTTTCATAGGAATGCGTGCCCTTCGGCAGCCAGCGCAGAACATACTCGGCGCCGACGATGGCAAGCGCATAGGCTTTGAGTGTGCGGTTGATGGTTGCAACGAACATCAGACCGCCCGGGCGGACCATTTGCGCGGTGGCTTCCAGAAACAGCGGCACGTCGGCCACATGCTCGATCACTTCCATGCTGAAGACGACGTCGAAGGTCTCGCCTGCCGCTGCAAGAGCTTCCGCCGTCTCGGCCCGGTAGTCGATCTCAAGGCCGGAGGTCTTCATGTGAAGGCGGGCGATCTTGATGTTGGTTTCAGAAGGATCCGCCCCGACGACGTCGGCGCCCAGCCTTGCCATGGGTTCGCTGAGGAGGCCGCCGCCGCAGCCGATGTCGACGAAGCGCAGCCCCTTGAAGGCATCGGACGCCTTCGGATCGCGGCCGAAATGCCGGCTGACATGATCCTTGATGTATTCCAGCCGTACCGGGCTGAACTTGTGCAAGGGTTTGAATTTGCCCGTCGGGTCCCACCACTCTTCTGCCATGGCGGAAAAGCGCGCGACTTCCTCGCTGTCGATCGTGCTTTTGGTTTCCTGAGCCCTGCCAGTCATCGGACGGTCCTTTCAAGAGCGTGAAGCGGTGTCGCGCTTCGCCTGATCATTCTATGGTTCGAAGTCGTTCCAAGGTCTGGGACTATTTGTCAAGAGACCCAGTTGCAGCAAAGGAACGCAGCCTGTATGCATGTGCGCCGATCCCAGAGGCGCATCAGGCGCTTTCAGACACGACTATAAAGAATACGAGTGGTATGGCCCGACTGGTTTTAAAATTTGGCGGGACTTCGGTTGCCGATCTTGATCGCATCCGGAACGTCGCCCGCCATGTCAAACGGGAAGTGGACGCCGGCCATCAGGTCGCGGTGGTAGTTTCGGCCATGGCCGGGCAGACCAACAAGCTGGTGGAGTTTTGCCGTGAGGCATCGCCGCTCCACGATGCCCGCGAATATGATGCCGTTGTCGCTTCCGGCGAACAGGTGACGTCCGGCCTTCTGGCCATCGTGCTGCAGGACATGGGCGTCAACGCCCGGTCGTGGCAGGGGTGGCAGGTGCCGATCAAGACCGACGAGAACCATGGCGCGGCCCGTATCCGCGACATCGACGGCAGCTTCCTGAGCGAAAGGCTCGAGCAGGGCCAGGTGGCCGTGCTTGCCGGTTTCCAGGGCGTGGCGCCGGACAACCGGATCGCGACCTTGGGCCGCGGCGGGTCCGACACCAGTGCCGTCGCCATTGCCGCTGCCATCAAGGCCGACCGCTGTGATATCTATACTGATGTCGATGGCGTCTACACCACCGACCCGCGCATCGTGCCCAAGGCGCAGCGGCTTGACCGGGTGTCTTTCGAGGAAATGCTCGAAATGGCTTCGCTCGGCGCCAAGGTGCTTCAGGTGCGCTCGGTGGAAATGGCCATGGTCCATGGCGTCAGAACTTTCGTGCGCTCCAGCTTTGACGATCCGGACGCGCCCCAGGTCGGCGAGAACGGCCTTCCGATTGGAACTCTTATTTGCGACGAGGAAGAACTCGTGGAACAGCAGGTTGTCACCGGCATTGCCTATGCCAAGGACGAAGCCCAGATCTCTCTCCGTGACGTTGCCGACAAGCCGGGTGTCGCCGAATCCGTGTTCGGCCCGCTGGCGGATGCCAACATCAACGTCGACATGATCGTCCAGAACATTTCGCCCGACGGCAAAACCACCGACATCACCTTTACCGTTCCCGAAGGCGACTTCGAACGGGCCAACAAGGTGCTGGAAGACAACCGCGGCGTCATCGGTTTCCAGAACCTTGAAGGTGCGCGGGACGTGGTGAAAGTCTCCGTCATCGGCATCGGCATGCGCTCGCATGCTGGCATCGCGGCCCAGTGTTTCCGGGGTCTTGCCTCCAAGGGCATCAACATCCGCGCCATCACCACATCCGAGATCAAGATTTCCGTGCTAATTGATTCAGCATATGCGGAACTTGCGGTGCGGACTCTGCATTCGCTATACGGGTTGGACGGATAGTTCATCCGAAAGGCAGGCCCCTTACAGCAAGGGGCCTGTTAAAAGCGGGATCAACGGGGGCGCAATGCGCAGCAACCTAGCCGGACCGCGCCTTCTGCTCCGCAGACTTCGCGAAGTCATGGCGGAGCCGATCACGGCGCAGGAGCGACTCGACAAGATCGTGGTGTTGATCGCCTCGAACGTGGTCGCCGAAGTCTGTTCCGTTTATATCCTGCGCGCCGACGGCGTTCTTGAGCTTTATGCGACCGAGGGTCTGAAGAGCGAAGCGGTGCACAATGCCTCGCTGCGCGTCGGCCAGGGTCTTGTCGGCCTGATCGCGGCCGAAGCCCGGCCGCTCAATCTGCCCAATGCCAGCGCTCACCCGGGCTTTGCCTATCTGCCGGAAACAGGGGAAGAGGCCTATAACTCCTTCCTCGGTGTGCCGATCCTGAGGGCGGGCCGCACGCTCGGCGTTCTTGTCGTGCAGAACAAGTCTCACCGGACCTACCTGGAAGACGAAGTCGAAGCGCTGCAGACGACCGCCATGGTGATCGCCGAAATGGTGGCCGCCGGTGAGCTGGAAGCCATTTCCCAGAAGGCAACCGGCCTGGACCTTTCCCGGCCGATCACCTCAACCGGGGTCGGCCTTGCCGAAGGCGTCGGTCTTGGCCATGTGGTTCTGCACGAACCGCGTGTCGTCGTCACCAACCTGATCGCGGAAGACACGGATCGGGAAAAAAGCCGACTGGATGCAGCCATCAACCGGTTGCGGCTTTCCATCGACGATCTGCTGGCGAGCGGCGAAATCGCGGCGATCGGCGAACATCGAGAGGTGCTGGAAGCCTACCGCATGTTCGCTTACGACCGCGGCTGGATCCGGAAGATCGAAGAAGCGATCCGCAACGGCCTGACCGCCGAAGCGGCTGTCGAGAAGGTGCAGAGCGACACGCGCGCCCGCATGCTTCGCCAGACCGATCCCTATCTGCGCGAGCGCCTGCACGACCTCGACGACCTTGCCCACAGGCTGATCCGCGAACTCATGGGCCGCGAGCACGGCCCGGGGCTCGATGAATTGCCCCAGGATGCGATTGTCGTCGGCCGCAACATGGGGGCGGCGGAACTGCTGGACTACGGCCGGGACCGCATACGCGGCCTGGTTCTGGAAGAAGGCGGGCCGACCAGCCACGTGACCATCGTTGCCCGCGCGCTCGGCATTCCGACGGTCGGCCTCGTTGAGGATATCGTCAGCCTGGCCGATGGCGGCGACGCAATCATTGTCGACGGCGATACCGGCGAAGTGCATCTTCGCCCTGCCGTCGATCTGGAAAACGCCTATGCGGAAAAGGTCCGCTTTCGGGCGCGGCGGCAGGCCCAGTACCGGCGCTTGCGCAACAAACCTTCCGTCACGCGCGATGGCATCGATATCTCGCTGCAGATGAACGCCGGCCTTCTGGTCGACCTGCCGCATCTCGATGAAGCCGGCGCGGCCGGGGTTGGTCTGTTCCGAACCGAACTGCAGTTCATGGTGGCGTCCTCGTTCCCGCGCATGCGAGAACAGCAGTCGCAATACAGCCAGGTGCTGGATGCGGCCGCTGGGCGTCCGGTCACCTTCCGCTCGCTGGATATCGGCGGCGACAAGGTGCTGCCGTATCTGCGTTCGATCCAGGAGGAAAACCCGGCCATGGGTTGGCGCGCGCTGCGCCTTGGTCTTGACCGGCCGGGCCTGCTCAGAACCCAGATCCGGGCGCTTCTGCATGCGGCTGCCGGGCGGGACCTGAAGCTGATGTTTCCGATGGTGGCGGTGGTCGACGAGTTCCTGCAGGCAAAGTCCCTGGTGGACAAGGAGGTCAAGCACCTGCGCCGCCATGGTCATGCCACGCCGGAAAACATCCGTCTGGGCGTGATGGTGGAAGTGCCCTCGCTGCTGTTCCAGCTAGAGGAACTGATGGCCCAGGTCGACTTCGTCTCGGTCGGTTCCAACGACCTGTTCCAGTTTTTCTGTGCGGTCGACCGGGGAAATACGCGTGTCGCCGACCGGTTCGACACATTGGGGGTCGGCTTCCTGCGGGCCTTGAAATCCATCGTCGATGCCGCAAATAAGGCTCATGTCCCCGTGACCTTGTGCGGGGAACTGGCCGGCCGGCCGCTGGAAGGCATGGCGCTGATCGGTCTCGGCTTCCGGGACCTGTCCATGTCGCCCGCATCTCTGGGGCCGGTAAAGGCCATGCTGCGGACCCTCGACGCCGGCCGCCTGTCGGCCAGGCTGCTGCCACGGCTGGAGCCGGGTCACGATGACAGCAACATTCGGGACGTGTTGAAGCGGTTCGCTGCTGAAACCGATGTTGCCCTTTAGCGCTAACGGGCGTAACTCACCGTAAAAGCGATTATTTCTGGAGAATCAGCGCTTATGCTGGCGCGTCACAAACTCGATACCCTGCTGGACCGGTTCGCGGAACTCGAACATATGATGTCCGCCAATCCGGATCCGGGCGCTTACGTCAAGCTGTCGCGGGAATACGCCGGACTGGAGCCGCTGGTCGGCAAGATCCGTGCCTTGATCAAGGCGGAACAGGATCTGGCCGGTGCGAAAGCACTGCTGCAGGATCCGTCTTCCGATGCGGAAATGCGCGAGCTTGCCGAAATGGAGCGCGACGAACTTGAAGAGCGCGTCGAGGAGCTGGCCCAGGATGTACGCATCGGGCTGCTGCCGAAGGATGAGGCGGATTCCAACGATGCCATTCTGGAAGTGCGGGCCGGCACCGGGGGCGACGAGGCAGCGCTCTTTGCCGGCGATCTCTTCCGCATGTATCAGCGTTATGCCGAGTTGCAGGGCTGGAAGGTTGAAATCCTGTCCGCCAGCGAAGGCGAAGTGGGCGGCTACAAGGAAGTGATCGCATCCGTTTCGGGCGAGAACGTCTTTGCGAAATTGAAATTCGAGTCCGGAGTGCACCGGGTGCAGCGTGTGCCCGCAACCGAATCCGGTGGCCGTATCCATACGTCCGCCGCCACTGTCGCCGTGCTGCCGCAGGCGGAGGATGTCGATATCGACGTTCAGGAAAGCGACCTGAGGATCGACACCTATCGGGCGTCCGGCGCGGGTGGGCAGCACGTCAACACGACCGATTCCGCGGTGCGCATCACGCACCTGCCGACAGGTATCGTCGTTGCGGTCCAGGACGAGCGCTCACAGCACAAGAACAAGGCGCGGGCCATGCAGCTCCTGCGCGCTCGCATCTACGACGAGGAGCGTGAGCGGGCGGCGAGCGAACGGACCGAAGCACGCCGGTTGCAGGTCGGTTCCGGCGACAGGTCGGAGCGTATCCGCACCTACAACTACCCGCAGGGCCGCGTGACCGACCACCGTATCGGCCTGACGCTCTACAAGCTGGAACAGATCCTGTCCGGCGAAGCGCTCGGTGAGGTCATCGAACCGTTGATCCTGGATCACCAGGCCAGCCTTCTGGCAACCGAAGAGGCCTGAGGGTGACCATCAGCCAGCTTTACCGGTCCGTGCGTGACCGGTTCCGGTTGGCCGGATTGCCGACGCCGGACCTGGATGCGAGGCTGCTGGTCAGCGCGGCACTGGGCCTGCCCCTGTCAGATCTTGTCTTTCGCGAACACGAAGACACCACGCCCGAAGCGGCCGGGCTTGCCGAAGCCTATGCGCAGAAACGCCTGGAAGGCATGCCTGTCGGCCGGATACTCGGGGAGCGGGAATTCTACGGCCGCCGGTTTCTGTTGAACCCGGCCACGCTGGAACCCCGGCCAGACACCGAAACCCTGATTGATGCCGTGCTGGAAAGATGCGCTGCCGATGAGGCGCCGGTCATGTGCGATATCGGCACGGGCACGGGCGCCATCGCCGTCACCCTGCTGGCCGAACTTCCCCGAAGCCGGATGATCGCGGTGGATCTTTCGGAACAGGCGCTGGAATGCGCTGCGGGCAACGCGTCTCTTCATGGCGTTGGGGACCGGCTTCTGACAGTGCGCGCCGATTATACGTCCGCTCTCAGGCCCCAGGGCGGTTTCGACTGGGTGGTCAGCAACCCGCCCTATATCCGCACGTCCGTGCTTGCGGAGCTGTCACGCGAAGTGATTCAGCACGACCCGAAGCTCGCGCTTGATGGCGGCGAAGACGGTCTGACGGCTTATGTCCGTATTCTCACGGATGCGGAAAAACTGCTTCGTCCAGGGGGATGGATCGCGCTTGAAATCGGCTTCGATCAAGGGGCTGATCTGAAAAAACAGCTGCGTCATCATAGCTTTGTAGAGATTGAAATCATTAGGGATCTTTCCGGCAACGACCGCGTCGTAGTGGCCCGCATGTCTTAATTTTGCGGATTTGATCAAAAGTGGAAAAAGCACTTGGAAATCGTAACGGAAACGGGTACGTTCCTTTTGCCGAGACCGGAGATGTTATCAGCGTTTAGCGGGGCATGCGCATCCGGCAGCAGGGAACCGGCGCCACTTCAGCGTTTTGGAAACCGTTGTATATCGGACTATCCGGTGTTTCGGACTGTCGAAGAAAAAGACAATCGCGTAGGCCAGCGGCCATTAGCGCGCTGCGTATGTTTTCAATGACAGCCGCTAACCAGCATTGTTGGTTTCGGCAGGTATTTCGTGTCGGTTTTAGGCAATTCCGATGTTGGGTCAGCGTGAAGCTGACCGCCGTTCCGCAAGAGAAAACGGCAGGATGAGACCAGGAAATCAAAGCAATAAGCGTATGCGCGGACGGGGCCGCAAGGGCCCTAATCCGTTAACCCGGACTTACGAATCCAACGGTCCTGATGTGAAAATCCGCGGTACTGCGATGCATATTGCAGAGAAGTACCAGCAGCTTGCACGCGATGCCCAGGCATCTGGCGACCGGGTTATGTCCGAGAACTATAACCAGCATGCGGAGCATTATCTGCGCATTGTGGCTGCTGCGCAGCCGCAACAGCAGCCGATGGCCCATGCCTCTACCCGCAACGAAGCCGAAGACGGTTTCGAAGCCGCGGCATCCAACGGCTCTGGCCATTCCAATGGCGCAGAACGGCCTTCGCAGGACGTGTCCTCTTCGGACGGCGACCTGATGGATGCCGACAGCCCGCAGCCCTTCATCGACGACATGCCCGTCATCGATCAGGAAGGCAAGGTCAACGGCGCCTCCAAGAAGGTGGAGAAGGCCGAAGCCGGTGACGACGAAGCGGATGAGAAGCCGCGCCGCCGGGCCCGGACACCTCGTGCCCGCACGCCGCGCCGGGCTTCCGGTGATCAGCCGGAGGCCGGTCAGGCCGCTGGCGAAGCCACGGAAAGTGCAGAAGCCGCCGGTGGTTCCGACGAAGAGGAACAGCCGAAGCCACGCCGTCGGGTTGCACGCCCGCGCCGCGCCAAGGCGGCTGAAGAAGCTCCTGTCGAGGCACCTGCCGGAGAATGATCCGGTAAAGCGTCAGCCTCGAATAAGCTGAAACAGATAAAACGGCGTCCACGATGGGCGCCGTTTTTGTTTGGCTTGTTGCGATCTGTACCTACAGTGCAGAATAAGATGCCGCAGGGGCTTTTGTGGTGAATATGCAACACTATATAAGAGGAGCAGCCGGGAAACAGGCTGCGCGGATGCCCGTATCAGGGGTCCGTATTCCAGATCGTTCCCCACGCTTCGGGTGGTGCGGACGGGTAGGAGGTATCTTATGAACTTTGAAAAATACACTGAGCGTGCGCGCGGTTTTGTCCAGTCCGCTCAGACCTTTGCCTTGGGGCGGGGCCATCAGCAATTCGCACCTGAACACATCCTGAAAGTGCTTCTGGATGACCAGGAGGGCATGGCCAGCGGCCTGATCGACCGTGCCGGCGGCAACGCCAAGGCGCTGAAGGGCGATCTTGAAGGCCTTCTGGACAAGATGCCGAAAGTCTCCGGCGGGTCCGGACAGCTCTACATGGGCCAGGCAACCGCCCGGCTGTTCGAGCAGGCTGAGAAGATTGCCGACAAGGCGGGAGACAGTTTCGTCACTGTCGAACGGCTTCTGCTTGCGCTTGCCATGGACACCGACAGTGAAACCGGCAAGCTGATGAAGCGGCACGGCATCACCCCCAATGCACTGAACGAGGCCATCAACCAGCTTCGTCAGGGCCGGACGGCTGATACCGCGACTGCAGAAAATCAGTATGACGCCCTGAAGAAATTTGCACGGGATCTGACCCAGGTCGCCCGGGAAGGCAAGCTCGACCCGGTGATCGGCCGTGACGAGGAAATCCGCCGGACCATTCAGGTGCTGTCACGCCGTACCAAGAACAATCCGGTTCTGATCGGTGAACCCGGCGTCGGTAAAACCGCGATTGCCGAAGGTCTCGCTTTGCGAATCGTCAACGGCGACGTGCCGGAATCGCTGAAGGACAAGCAGCTTCTGGCGCTTGATATGGGCTCGTTGATTGCCGGTGCGAAATACCGGGGTGAGTTCGAGGAGCGCCTCAAGGGTGTTCTGTCCGAGGTCCAGGCGGCCGCGGGCAAGGTAATCCTGTTCATCGACGAAATGCACACGCTGGTGGGAGCCGGCAAGGCGGACGGGGCCATGGATGCCTCCAACCTGCTGAAGCCTGCCCTGGCCCGCGGCGAGCTGCACTGTGTCGGCGCAACCACGCTCGACGAGTACCGCAAGCACGTCGAAAAGGATGCCGCTCTTGCCCGCCGGTTCCAGCCGGTGTTCGTGAGCGAGCCGACGGTCGAGGATACGGTGTCGATCCTGCGGGGCATCAAGGAGAAATACGAGCTCCATCACGGGGTCCGTATCACCGACAGTGCCATTGTCTCGGCAGCGTCTCTCTCGAACCGGTACATCACCGACCGGTTCTTGCCGGACAAGGCCATCGACCTTGTGGACGAAGCCGCCAGCCGACTGCGGATGCAGGTCGACAGCAAGCCGGAAGAACTGGACGAACTGGATCGACGGATCATCCAGCTAAAGATCGAGCGCGAGGCCCTGAAGGCCGAAAGCGACGACGCGTCCAAGGACCGTCTGTCCAGGCTCGAGAAAGAGCTGACGGATCTGGAAGAGAAGTCGCAGGCACTCAGCAACCGCTGGCAGGGCGAGAAGGAAAAGCTGCACCTTGAACAGAAGATCAAGGAACAGCTGGAACAGGCTCGCATCGACCTGGAAATCGCGCAGCGGCGCGGCGATCTGGCCAAGGCCGGTGAGCTTGCCTATGGCGTGGTTCCGGAGCTGGAGCGCAAACTCGCGGAAGCGGAAGCTTCCGAGGACGCCGATGCCATGGTCGATGAAGCCGTTACGCCGGCTCACATTGCCCAGGTCGTTTCGAAGTGGACCGGTATTCCGGTCGACAAGATGCTGGAAGGCGAGCGCGAAAAGCTGCTTCAGATGGAAGACATGCTGGCGAACCGGGTCATCGGCCAGGCAGAAGCCATTCATGCGGTTTCCACTGCGGTGCGCCGGGCGCGTGCCGGTCTGCAGGATCCGAACAGGCCGATTGGCTCGTTCATGTTCCTCGGACCGACGGGTGTCGGCAAGACCGAGCTGACCAAGGCACTTGCGTCGTTCCTCTTCGACGACGACAGCGCAATGGTGCGGATCGACATGTCGGAATACATGGAGAAGCACTCCGTTTCCCGGCTGATCGGTGCACCTCCGGGCTATGTCGGATATGAGGAAGGCGGGGCGTTGACGGAAGCCGTCCGGCGGCGGCCGTATCAGGTTGTGCTTTTCGACGAGATCGAAAAAGCGCATAGCGATGTGTTCAACGTGCTGTTGCAGGTTCTGGACGATGGCCGCCTGACCGATGGTCAGGGCCGGACTGTCGACTTCCGCAACACCCTGATCATCATGACCTCGAACCTGGGGGCCGAATATCTGGTCAATCAGGCGGAAGGTCAGGATACGGACGCGGTTCGCGACGAGGTCATGAGTGCGGTCAGGGGCCATTTCCGGCCCGAGTTCCTGAACCGTCTCGATGAGATCGTGCTGTTCCACCGCCTGCAGCGGTCCCAGATGGCCGATATCGTCAAGATCCAGCTGGAGCGCCTGCGGGCTCTCCTCAGCGATCGCAAGATCACGCTGAAGCTGGACGATGGTGCTCTTGGCTGGCTGGCCCAGAAGGGCTACGACCCTGCCTACGGGGCCCGGCCGCTGAAGCGGGTGATCCAGAAGGACGTTCAGGATCCGCTTGCCGAGAAACTGCTTGCCGGCGAAATCCTCGACGGCCAGACAGTCGAAGTCTCCGCCGGTTCCGATCGCCTGATGTTCCAGGTGGTTGGATCGGAAAGCGTCGCCGCCTAATCAGCGCCGATTACACCGATTGAACAAAAGACCCGCGGAAGGAAACTTCCGCGGGTTTTTCTTTTTGTGCTTCGACTGCCGGCCTCATTTGCGTTTTGTCAAACTGGCCGGCGAAAAGGTGTGATATTCATACATTCATAAATATGAAACTAATACTGCGCCTCGGTGTAATCGCGAGGGTGGCCAATTCGGTTTAGGAGGCTCAAATGACAGTCGACCGTGCGGTAATGATGTTCGCGGGTGCCATGGTACTCTTGTCCGTGGCGCTGGGATTTTACGTTTCGCCCTACTGGTACCTTCTCAACGCCTTTGTCGGCCTGAACCTGATGCAGGCATCCGTCACTGGCTTTTGTCCGGCGGCGATCATCTTCAAGAAGCTTGGAGTGAAGGCGGGAGTGGCCTTCTCGTAAGGTGGAGGACGGAATGAGACGCGGTATCTCGCTTTTCTTGCTGCTGACGCTGGCGGCAGCATCCGGTGCCGCGTCGGTGGCTCGTGCCGGCGAATTTCTGGCCGAGCTGGTCTCCGTGTCGGAAACCAAGGCGGTGTTTGCCCAGGTCAAAAGCCGGACGGTCGTGCCTGCCCGCGCCCGGATTGGCGGAACCATCAAGACCATTTCTGTGCGTGAAGGCGACATGGTGATGGCAGATCAGGTCGTCGCTGTGGTCGTCGACGAAAAGATCGCGCTTGAACTGGAGGCCGCCGAGGCTCGGATCGAGGTTCTGCGTTCCCAGCTTCAAAACGCCCGCACCGAGCTTGAACGCGTCGAGCAACTGGTTGCACGCGGCAGCGCGGCGCAAAGCCGGCTTGATCAGGTGCGCACGCAGTTCGATGTGGTCACCAACCAGACCGTGGCGGCAGAAGCCGAGATGGCCGTCGTTCGCCAGCGGGCAAGCGAAGGGAACATCCTGGCGCCGAATGCCGGACGCGTTCTGACGGTGCCGGTTACGGAAGGGTCGGTCATTCTGCCGGGAGAGCAAGTTGCCACAATAGCGAGTGGCCGTTACTTCCTGCGCCTGTCCATCCCCGAGCGCCATGCCGCCCAAATCACCTCAGGTGCGAAAGTTCTGCTGGGCGGGCGCGGCCTGGAGCCAACGCAGAAGGCTGCCGGGAACCAGCAAACCTTTGGAACCATCGTCAAGGTCTATCCTGAAATAGCAGAAGGCCGTGTGACGGCAGATGTCGAGGTCGAAGGGTTGGGAGATTATTTCGTCAACGAACGCACGCTGGTTCATGTTCCTGTTGGCGAGCGGGAGGTCATAGCCGTACCAGAGGCGGCTCTCTCAATTCGGCACGGTGTCGATTATGTGCAGGTTGCCGGAGACGGCGGTTCGCAGGATGTCGCCGTGGTTCCGGGAGCCCAAGTTCTTCACGGTGAGACACTTCTGGTCGAGATCCTGACCGGGCTGCGCGCAGGTGACCGGGTGGTGGTTCCATGAAGCTCGGACTTGCAGGCTGGCTGACCCGTTCTTTCATCGGCTCTCCACTCACCCCGCTGTTTCTGATGGCCTCCCTTGCGTTGGGTCTGATTGCTCTCGTTGCTCTGCCGCGCGAAGAAGAGCCGCAAATCTCCGTGCCTATGGTCGACATTCACGTGGAGGCCAACGGGCTGAATGCGGAAGATGCTGTCAAACTGGTGACGGAACCGCTCGAGACCATCGTCAAGGCGATTGACGGTGTCGAGCATATCTATTCCCAGACCCAGGACGACCGTGTGCTGGTGACAGCCCGGTTTCTCGTCGGGACCGATGCGGATGCCGCCATCTTGCGCGTGCACGAAAAGATCCGCGCCAACATGGACCGGATTCCCGTCGGTATCCCCGAGCCGCTGATTGTCGGCCGGGGTATTGATGATGTCGCCATTGTCGTCGTCACTCTGACACCCGCTCCGGAAGCGGCGGAGCGATGGACCGCGAACGGTTTGACCCGGATTGCGCGGGAACTTCAGACAGAAATCGCCAAGCTGCCGGACATCGGCCTGACCTTCATCGTCGGCGAGCAGCCGGAAGCCATCCAGGTGGAGCCGGATCCCGAAAAGCTGTCTCTCTATGGCATCACGCTTCAGCAACTGGCCGCCAAGATCGAAGGCGCGAACAAGTCCTTCCGGACGGGCTATGTGCGCGAAGCCGGCGAGCAGCGGGTGCTGGTGGCTGGCGAGACGCTGCAATCGGCCGAAGAGATCGGCAACCTGTTCCTGACTGCCCGCGATGCCCGGCCGGTTTATGTGCGCGATGTCGCCCGCATAGATCTCGCCACTCACGCGGCGGAGCACCGGGTTGCCAACATCCGGAAATTGGAGGGAAAGCTGACCCTGGCCCCGGCTGTGTCGCTGGCCATCGCCAAACGCCCGGGTACAAATGCAGTGGTGATTTCCGATGAAATCGTCTCACGGCTGGAAGCGATCCGCGGAGATCTGTTTCCAGAAGATGTGGACATGGAAATCACCCGGAACTACGGCGAGACAGCCAACGAAAAGGCCAACGAACTGCTGTTCCACCTTGGTCTTGCAACGGTTTCCATCGTTATCCTGATCGCGCTAGCTATCGGCTGGCGCGAAGCGCTGGTGACGCTGGTGGTGATACCGACCACCATCCTGCTTACGCTTTTTGCAGCCTATCTGATGGGCTACACCATCAACCGGGTCAGCCTGTTCGCCCTGATCTTTTCCATCGGCATCCTGGTGGACGACGCCATTGTGGTGATCGAGAACATCGCCCGGCACTGGGGCATGGCCGACGGCCGCAGCCGCACGCAAGCGGCGGTGGAGGCTGTGGCGGAAGTCGGCAATCCGACCATCATCGCAACGTTGACGGTGATCGTCGCGCTTCTGCCGATGCTGTTCGTCTCAGGCCTGATGGGGCCCTATATGGCGCCGATCCCGGCCAACGCGTCGGCAGCGATGCTGTTTTCCTTCTTTGTCGCGGTGATGCTGACGCCCTGGCTGATGATGAAATTCGCAGGGCGCGGCGGCGGGCATTCCCACGTTCCAGCAGCGCATGGCGGGGCTCTCGGCCGACTTTACGTTCTGGCAGCCAGACCGCTGATCGGATCGCGCTTGCGGTCCTGGGTCTTCCTGCTGCTCGTTGGGGTCTGCACCTTAGGTTCGCTGGCGCTGTTCTACACCACCGACGTCACCGTGAAGCTGCTTCCGTTCGACAACAAGGCAGAGCTGCAGGTGCTTGCCGATCTGCCCGAAGGAGCTTCGGTCGAAGACACCGACAGGGTTCTGCAGGATATCGTTGCCCGCCTGGAAGACGTTCCGGAAATCCTGTCGTTCCAGACCTATGCCGGAACCGCATCGCCTTTCAATTTCAACGGGCTGGTGCGCCATTACTATCTGCGGGCCTTGCCCGAGCAGGGTGACGTTCAGATCAATCTCAGCGAAAAGGGCGAGCGGGACCGGACCAGCCACGAGATCGCGCTGGATATTCGTTCAATTCTTGAAGGCCTCGATCTTCCTGACGGTACCGTCCTGAAAGTGGTTGAGCCACCGCCCGGACCGCCGGTTCTGGCGACGTTGCTTGCGGAAATCTACGGTCCGGATGCCGATAGCAGACGGGATGTGGCGCGCAAGGTTCGCCAGGCCTTCGAGGATGTTCCGTTCATCGTCGATGTCGACGATAGCTTCGGTGCCCAGGCTGACCGGGTGCGCATCGCCATCGATCAGGACAGGCTGGAATATCACCGGGTCGAACAGGGTGATGTGTTTGATACGATCCGGCGGCTATATGGCGGCACCGACGTTGGCTATTCGCACCGGGGACGCGCGCGCTATCCTGTTCCAATCCGGATCCATCTTGCCAAGGGCAACATGGTGATGGGAGAGGCCGTTCTTTCAACACCGGTGCCGGCCAACGCCCTGCCCGGAGGCCGGGGCGTGATCGAACTTGGTGATGTGGTGACGGTTCGCCGGGAAAAGACGTCCTTTCCCGTGTTCCGCCACAACGGGCGCGCGGTTGAAATGGTGACCGGTGAACTGGCCGGTGCGTTCGAAGCCCCCGTCTATGGAATGATGGCGGTTGGCCAGCGGCTCCGCGATATGGACTGGGGCCCGGACGGCGCACCGGTTATCGCCCTTCACGGACAGCCCGAGGATGAAACCCGGCGAACCCTGCTCTGGGATGGCGAATGGGAGGTCACCTGGGTCACCTTCCGCGATATGGGAGGCGCCTTCATGGTGGCGATTCTGGGCATCTACTTCCTCGTGGTGGCCCAGTTCGGTTCCTTCAAGCTGCCACTCGTCATTCTGACGCCTATTCCGCTCACGCTGATCGGCATCATGCTGGGGCACTGGCTGTTTGCAGCGCCGTTCACGGCAACATCCATGATCGGCTTCATCGCGCTGGCCGGCATCATCGTGCGCAATTCCATTCTGCTGGTCGATTTCATCCAGCATTCGCGCACGCCGGAAAAGCCGCTCCTGGACGTTTTGCTTGAAGCTGGTGCAATCCGCTTCAAGCCGATCCTGCTGACGGCGCTTGCCGCCATGATCGGCGCTGCGGTGATCCTGAGCGATCCGATCTTCCAGGGACTGGCGATATCGTTGCTGTTCGGCCTGGCGTCGTCGACAATCCTGACGGTTCTGGTGATCCCCGCCATCTATATGGCCCTGCGCCATGGGCGGGCACCTCGGGCGGCGACTTCCGACGCGGAACACGTGGAAGGCTGATGGCTGTCGCCGTAGTTCGCTGCGACCGGGGTTGATCCGTCAGCTGGCCGCAGGCTCGCCGATTGGGTCTTGTTCTGCTGCCGAGCGCAAATGATGACCTGAGTGGCGGCCCCACGGACAGTTGCGCCGGGTTTCCTCAATGCCTCTATGGGAACTCTTCAGGAGATCAGGCGTAGCAATGTTCGGCCGTGGCGCCAAAGCACCCGGCCGAACGGCTATCCAGAGTGTCAGTTGACGGCTGCGATGCGGGATGGCTTGCGGACCCGGTCCAGCAGGCTGTCGACACGGTATCGTTCAGCTTCGAACGCGGTGCGCATTTCACCATCCAGGGTCCGGCCCTTGGGCAGCTTGATCCGCATCGGATCCATGTAGCGGCCGTTCACCAGCACCTCGTAGTGCAGGTGCGGGCCTGTCGACAGGCCGGTGGAGCCGACGTAGCCGATGATCTGGCCCTGGGAGACCTTGACCCCTTCACGGATGCCGCTGCCGAAGCCGCTCATGTGGTTATAGGTGGTGGTATAGCCGTTGGTGTGCTGCAGCTCGATACGACGTCCATAGCCGGAACTCCAGCCTGCCTTCACGATCGTGCCGTTGCCGGCCGCCATGATCGGCGTTCCACGAGAGGCGGACCAATCCACACCGCGGTGCATCTTGGTGTAGCCGTGAATCGGGTGACGGCGCATGCCGAACCCGGAGCGGAACTTGCCGCCGTTGAGCGGCTTGCGAATAAGAAACTTCTTCGCGCTCTGGCCGGTCTCGTCGTAGAAATCGGTCACGCCGTCGTCAGGCGTGCGGAACCGGTAGAACTCCCGGGTGGTATTGCCGGTGTTGAGCGCGGCATACAGAATTTTCGGCGGCGTGTTGTCATCACCATCGGTGAAGAACAGCTCAAGAGCATCCCCCGGCTGGACGCGCGCGTTGAAATCGACATCGAAGGAGAACATGCGCACCAGATCATTGATGATCTCTTCCGGCATGTCCTGTTCGAGCGCGGTTTGATAAAGGCTGTCATAGATGGCGGGCGTCGGGCCGCCGTAGGAAACGCGGTCGGCTTCTTCGAAGGCATCAGCAAGGAAGGTGCTCGGTTCCTTGGCTTCGATATAGACACCGCTGTCCGAGCGGGCGACCGTGGCCTGGTGTTCGGTGTTCTCGTAAAGGCTCACGCGTTCAGGACGCATCCGCTCCAGATCATCCGGTGACGGGGCGTAGGCGATCCGCAGCCTTTGACCTTCTGTCAGATCGGTTATGCCGAACAGGTTCGAGAAGGCAGCCGAAATGGCAAGGGCTTCTTCCTCGGTCGCATCATAGTCCATCATGACGTCGACCAGATCCTGGTCCTTGGTCACGGGCACGATGCTCTCGTCCATGCCGGCAAAGCGGATGTCTTCGTCCTGCTTGGAAACGAAGGACACGTTTTCCGGAGTGATACGCACAGCGTAGCGTTCCAGGTCCGGCTGAAGCGCGAGATTGAAATCGAAGCGGCCCGGATCGACGAGGGATTTTGCCGCCATTTCGACAGCGTCAATCGAGAGCGTGCGCGCGGTTTCGCGAACGGCAAGCTCGACCTCGGTCTCGGACGGGGTCCGATCCATGTCGATATCGGCGCTGGACGACGGGAAGGGGGCAAGCGAAATGCTGACTTCGCTTTCCAGCTTTGCGCCGTAAATGGAATCTGCCGGAAGCGGTGTGCCGGCTTCCGCAACATTGGTGCCGCCGTCGTCATCGTTATTGTCGGCGAACATGTTCAGCGGATTGAACGGTGGAATGCGTTCGGCCAGCTCCGGATCCTTGCGGGTCGCAAGCGTCGCGCTGACGAAGACATGCGGCTGGACGCGAATATGGTCGCGGTCGCCTTCGCGCGTGACCACATTGACGTCGATGACATGCTTGCTGGAGTACTCCGCCGCGGTGCGCAGGACGCGATCGCCCTTGGTGCCGCCGCTGGACAGGGAAAAACCGTTCAAAAATGCATCGGAAGAAGGCGCAGCTTCGACACTATACTGACCGTCGAGCGCCGCCATGAGGGCGCCGCCCATAAGAACAAGCGACGTGACGCCAGTCAGGACGGTGCCGGCAAACCAGCGCAAAGACACCTGACGCCGGTCGGACATGCCACTACGGCCTTCGTAACCGCGCAGAGGCGGTTCTTCACCCAACTCTATCCTGAGGGTCTGCGCGCTATGGAAGGGCCCAAAATGCATTAATACCTGTCCGGTCCTTTTAAGCTATCGCATGAATCCGAAGTCCGCAGCCCTGCGGCGCGGCCAGTATGTTTCAGCGCTGCTAAACATAACAGATCCTGCTACATGCAGTGTTTGATTTAAATCGTCAATTGTTTCTGCACGGATGCCCACCGGGGGGAACCGCTTCGCGATGGTGGGTTACGAGCAGAATTTGTCAGTTCTGTGGTCGCAAAGAGGCCTGACACCATCTTTATAAGGGGCTCGTGCAGCAGCCCTGGGTCTTTCTCCTGGCTCCTGTGGGAAAACGCACAAAAGAATTCAAAAAAAATCGTGGGGGTGCGTCAAGGCCCGGGGGGTAAGGTGATGATTTACCCTAGCAATTCCGGGCGTTTCAGCCTGTGTGAATCTTTTTTGACAAAGAGTGTTGACTCATCTTCAGGCCCTGCGTATAACGCCCTCCATCGACGGCGGCGCCGCCAACACGGCGCTCCTCGCTGTTGGTTCTACCAAACAACTTTGCCGCATCGACCTGGCAACAGGAGAGTGGTTCGGCGTCTTTGGTTGAAGGCTTTTAAGCCGCATTTGCTGACTGGCGAATGGTTCTTTGACAATTTGATTATTGAAGGAAGGGAAGCGTAGGCGGCGTTGGCCTTG